>NZ_JAHLPT010000007.1 GCF_018918025.1 Oscillibacter sp. MSJ-31
TTCGACTGCCCGAAGGGCGCGTTCTACCTGATGGCGGCTCTGCCGGTGGACAATGCCGACACCTTCCAGCGCTGGCTGCTCGAGGAGTTCAACGACAACGGCGAGACCGTCATGTTCGCCCCCGGCGCGCCGATGTACGCAACGCCCGGCAAGGGTCTCAACGAGGTGCGTATGGCGTATGTCATCGAGTGCGAGAAGCTCGAGCGCGCGATGGATATTCTCAAAAAAGCCATCGAGGTGTATAACGCGAAATGAAGGCATAGTATATTAACTTTTTGGTGGATTTGCAGCACCAAATACTACTTTGTCAACAGCCTTGAACTGCTTAAAAGAAAGTAGCACGATTTTCTCCGCCGCATTGAAGGTGTTGTTCATCGCACCTACCCACGCCATCTGATCCTCGGCTTTTAGCTGCTCTGTGATGCCTTGCGCCTGTGCCATCTGCTCGATCAGCAGCCGCAGCATCTTATTTGCTTCACGATCAGTCTCGCTGAGGTGATGCGTCAGTTGACCGGACGTTTTCAAATTGGTATAGGTTGCTCTACGGTGTTCTTTCAGATACTTGAGCCGCATACGGCCAAAGCGTCCATAAGTTGCTGGTTCTTCCTCGGATAGCACCAAATTCGGCAGGTAGTAATCTCCGTACTTGCTATATGTGATTTCCATTGTGTGACAGTCCTTTCTTGAGCTTTGATTTTACCCTTATTTGTACCCTTTATAGCGTTAGCTCTTATAAAACAACTGGACTGACTGGTACTGTGTTTTATAGTTTCAGAACTGTTTATCACAAAATTTGATGGAATTTGTTGCAAAAGGGAACTTTTCTTGAATTCGAGTCCTGTACCGCGCACCACAGAAAAGTCTTGAAGCCACAAGGGTTTCAAGGCTTTTTCTTTTGCCTAAAACGGCGTTTTGTTCCACGTTTGTTCCACTATGCCTTTTTCTTTCCAAAATTGACCGGGAGCGCTGCTGCAAGACCGGCACTTGCTTCAGCCTGTGCAGTCTCGAAGGCGTGGGAATAGATGTTCAGCGTGGTCGATGTCTGAGAGTGGCCGAGCGCGGCAGAAACGGTGCGCACATCGGTGTGATTGGCGATGAGCAGCGAGGCATTGAGATGTCGAAACTGATGGATGCCGTACCACGGCAGGCCGTGACGTTCGCAAAGCTCTTTTCCCCAGTCATAGAAATCGCCGGGGCGTGCCGGCGATCCGTCGAGCTTGGTAAAGAGTCGGCCACTCTCGTGCCATTGGTCACCCAGCTCCATACGCCGCATGGATTGCTCTGCCCGTAGCGCCTTCACCATGTCGAAGATCCACACAGGGAGTTTCAGGGAGCGATGAGAGCGTGCTGTCTTTGGCGGGCCTGTGAATATTCCATGCGCTGGATCGTAGAGGGAGACGCGCTCGACCGTGACGACGTTGGTTGTGAAGTTGAAATCTCGGAACTCGAAGCCGAGCAGCTCCTCGCGGCGGTATCCGCCGAAGATTGCCAGCACGAAAAAGACCACATAGCGCAGCGGCTCACCGTCAAGCGCGTCGAGGAACGCTTGTGTCTCTTCTATGGTGAAGATCTTCTTCTCACCCTCCTGGCGCTCCGGGAGCACAATACGCGAACAGGGATTCTCTTTGACCACGCCCATCCGCAAGGCATAGGCGAACACGCTGGAGACGAACGAGAGGTAATTTCGGATGGATTTAGGGTGGAGGCCCTTGGTGGCGTCTTTCTCATTTGCTCCCGGCTCAGACAGGCCGGAGATAAACTTCTGAAGCTGCCGCGCGGTGATCTTGTCCATGTAGAGATGTCCCAGAGCCGGATAAGCTAACGCAGAAATCTTCTGCCAGCTTCACCTATATTGCAATACAAATTCAACCGTGTATTCATCAACAACTTTAGCCTCTTTTACCGCAGAAAAGAGATAGCCAAAGCCTTCGCCAAGTGTAAGCATACGTGTCATCGTATTGAGCGAAAGCTGACCCGCACAGAAAATACGGCGACCGCGCTCTGCTGAAGGTTGATCTTACGGCTCATTGCTCGTGCTTGGCGAGGTATTGTCAATAATTTCCCATTTTTCGGTTTTCGGGTCCTGAACCAAATAGAAATACTGTTCCGTGTAACCGTCGTCCAGAAAGGTTTTTGTATGGTCGTACTCCACATAGTATTTTGCCGAAACCACGACAAAATGCTCGGATAGATATTCGTCCGTCCAGCCTCTTGATCCGGCGAGCTCGCTGCCGGCGTACATCCGGACAACACGCTCGGTTTCGCTTTCGTCCACGTTAATCGCCTCGATGCGCACGCAGATCGTATACACCTTGTTGGCCTGCCCCTCGATCGCACTTTGGACGGTTTGCGTCGGATCGGCGGAGGGCTTTTGAAACCACCGGTCAAACAGCCCAAGCTCATGCGCCGTAAAACCGCAAAGTGCCAATACGGCAACGATGGCGGCGATCAGTAGGACGAGCTTTTTGGGGCTTGCCTTCGATGTGTACGGGCGTTTGTAGGAGAGGGCCTCCGCGACATATCGGTCATCCAGCTCGCTCATGGCCTCGGCAAACTGTCTTGCATTCATATAAACACCTCTCGTTCGATCAGATATTGTCTCAGCTTTTCGCGGATGCGGGTCAGCCGGACGGAGACATTTTTCTCTGTAAGCCCCATAAGCCCGGCGATGTCCCTGCAGCTGTCGGAAAACCAATAGCGGCGCATAAAGAGAACGCGGTTTTCGACGGTCAGCGTGTCCAAAAATCTTTCGATGATATGAGCTAACTCTACGGCCTCGATCTCGGCTTCCACTGCGTTGGTGGCTGCTATGCAGGCTTCGATCTCCTCCATAGCAATTGTATAGCGACTGCTTCGTTTGGCTGCTTCTTTTCTGTGATAGAGGTTCAAGGAAATGTTCCGGACGATTTTACAGATGTAGGTCAGCAGCGGGTCGGGCTTCACCGGCGGGATCGCGTTCCATGCGCCTAAGTAAGCGTCATTGACGCATTCCTCCGCGTCCTGCCGGTCGTTCACAATGTTGTATGATAATTTGCGGCAGGCTTTACCGTATTTTATATCCAGCTCTCGTATGCCCTGCTCTGAACGCTCAAAGAATAATTCGATGATTCCTGCATCTTCCATCACTTGTACCGCCTCCTTTCCGGCTTCACCTGTATATTACGGCTTTGACCGCAAATACTACATGATTTTCAAGGCTTTTCCGAAAATTATAGCAGAATTTTGAGAGCGCTTCTACCCATGCCGCTTACGCTGCTTTTCCGCCGCTTCGCTTGCCGAATTGCGGCGTCTGCCGTTTGGCGGTGCGGCTGCTCCGACGAGCGGGGCTTCGTACAAAAAAGAGACGAGGCGGCCGGATGGCTGCTTCGTCTCCTGACATTTTGTCGGGGCGCGATGGCGCCTGTATTGCCGCCGCTCCTCCCAAACATACCCCGTCCCTGAATACAAGCTCTGCGCCGCAGGCTACGGCTCCGAGAACCGCTCGTTCTCCGGCTCCGCCGCGTCGGCGGCGCGGCGCTCCGTCTCCGCAAGGGCGGCACGGTGACCGGTGAGCGCCGCAAAGGGCGCGAACTGCGCCGCGCGGTCGCGCATGGGCATCCGCGGATGCGTCTGCGGCTCGGGGTGCGGCAGGTCGATGATATCGTCGTATTTTCCGCTCATGCCTTGTGTCCTCCGATCTGGCGGTTCCGCTCGCGTGCGGTCGCCCCGTCAAGGTAGCTGCCGCCGCTGAGGATGGCGTTTTTGCCGTACTTTTTCTTGATGTCCAGCAGGGCCTCCTGGATCCGGCGCTCCCGCTCCTGCCTGACTTCCTCCTGCCGAAGCTGCCGCTCCTGCGCCGCGGGATCGTCAAAGAGGCTGAACTGCACCGGCTGCTCCGGCTCACGCAGGACATCCTCCTCGCGCACGAGCCGGTTGGCGGTGACGGTCAGACGGCGGACCGTCAGCTTCGGGTCGGCCTTTTCGTCATAGACGCCGAGCACGGCATCCACGATGCGGCGCACCGAGGATGTTTTCTGCCCCAGCGTCGCTGTGCCGTGCGCGTGCTTTGGAATTTTTCGGCCGTAAGGGTCGAGCACCGTCTCGCCGCGGTAGCTGCCGCTTGCCGTGTTTTCAATGTCGTATCCGACCGTCAGCGTGAGCTGGTCGGTCACGATCCGCTTTTCCAGCAGCTCCAGCGCGACCGCCTCGGCCATCTCCCGCACGACGAGCCGCGCCTTGTCATAGGGATAGGGGCATTGCAGCACCTGACCGGAGCTGATGCTGTTCGTTTCCGGCCGGTAGGCCTTGATGTCCGCCATGCGGCACGGCTCCCAGCCCCAGGCGTGGTCGATGAGCAGCTCGGCATTGACGCCGAATAGCTTATAGAGGAGCCCCTCGTTATAATACTCGTTCGGCTTCCCGATGGAGCAGCGCGCGACGTCGCCCATTGTATACAGCCCGTGCTCCTCCAGCTTTTTCGCGTAGCCGCGGCCCACGCGCCAGAAGTCCGTCAGCGGACGGTGCTCCCAAAGCAGCGCGCGGTAGCTCCGCTCGTCAAGCTGCGCGATGCGCACGCCGTTCTCGTCCGGCGAAACACGCTTGGCCATCATGTCCATGGCAACCTTGCAGAGATAGAGGTTGCTGCCGATGCCCGCCGTCGCCGTGATGCCCGTCGTGTGCAGCACGTCGAGGATCATGGTCTTCGCCAGCTCGCGGGCGGTCGTGCGGTAGGTCTCCAGATAGCCGGTAACGTCCATCAGCACCTCGTCGATGGAGTAGGTGTGGATATCCTCAGGCGAAATATACTTTAGGTAGATGCCGTAGATCTGCATACTGACCTCGATGTATTTCGCCATGCGCGGCGGCGCCACCAGATAGTCGACCGCGAGGGACGCGTCGGCCTTCAGCGCAAGGGCGTCCGCGCTCTTTCCGGTCAGCCGCCCGCCCGGCGCGCGGCGCTGCCGTTCGGCGTTGACCTGCCGCACGCGCTCGACTACCTCGAAGAGCCGCGCACGGCCCGGGATGCCGTAGGCCTTCAGCGCCGGCGACACCGCGAGGCAGATGGTCTTTTCCGTGCGGCTCGGGTCTGCCACCACAAGGTTCGTCTGCATCGGGTCCAGGCCGCGCTCCATGCACTCTACGGACGCGTAATACGACTTGAGATCAATGGCGATATAGGTCCGCTCGTTTTGCAGCATGGCGCAGCCCTCCCCTCTGTCGGACAGTATACCACAACGCTCGAATTAGAACAAGAGTTTTATTCTATAATATTTGGCGCCGGAAGTATCGTTCAGCGGGTGAGGGCGTCGAGCTCATCGACCAGCTCGCCGAACATGGCGAGCGCGGCGTCGACCGGCGCAGGGGTGCTCATATCCACGCCCGCGAGCTTCAGAAGCGAGATAGGGTCGGTGCTGCTGCCGCCGGAAAGGAAGCGCTTGTAGTCCGCAACGGCAGGCTCGCCCTCGCGCAGGATGCGATCAGCCAGAGCGACCGCGGCGGAGAAGCCGGTGGCGTACTGGAACACATAGTAATTGTAATAGAAGTGCGGGATGCGCGCCCACTCGAGCGCGATCTGCGCGTCGCTCACCATGTCGGGGCCGAAGTAGAGGCGGTTGAGCGCGAGGTATTTTTCGTCCAGCGCGTCGGCGGTCAGCGTCTCGCCGCGCTCTGCCATGCGTCCCAGCTCGCGCTCGAACTCGGCAAACATCGTCTGGCGGTAGACCGTGCCCTTGAACTGGTCGAGGAAATGATTGATGAGATAGGCCCGCTCGCGCTTATCGGTGCTTTTGTTCAGCAGATGCCGCATGAGCAGCACCTCGTTGCAGGTCGAGGCGACCTCGGCGACGAAGATGACGTAGTCGCTCGTGCAGACGGGCTGATGCTTGCAGCTCAGATAGCTGTGCATGGCGTGGCCCATCTCGTGCGCGATGGTGAACTGGCTGTCGAGGTCGTCGGTCTGATTGAGCAGAACGTAGGGGTGCGGGCGCGCGATGCCGGAGGAGTACGCGCCGCCGCGCTTGCCGACGTTGGGATACACGTCGAGCCAGCGATGGTCAAAGCCCTCGCGCAGCATGGCGGTATAATCCTCGCCGAGCACGGCGAGCGCGTCGAGCACGGTGGCCTTCGCCTGCTCAAAGGGGATCTCCTCCGCCACGTCGGGGACGATGGGCGTATAGACGTCGTACATGTGCAGCTCGTCCACACCGAGCAGACGGCGGCGCAGGGCGACATAGCGGTACATCCTGTCGAGGTTCGCGTGGACGCTCTCGATGAGGCTGTCGTAAACGCTCACCGGCACCTCGGCCGCGTCGAGCGCGGCGTCGAGCGTGGAGGGGTACCTGCGCGCGTTCGCAAAAAAGCGGAGCTGCTTGAACTGCGCGTCAAGCGTCGCGGCGAGCGTATTGCGATAGCCGCCGAGCGTTGCGTAGTAGGTCTCAAACGCATTGCGCCGCAGTGTGCGGTCGCCGCTTTGGAGCAGGGGAACAAAGGTCGCATCGGTCAGCGGCTGCTCCGCGCCCGCGCCGTCGGTCACGGCGGGAAAGCGGAGATCGGCGTTGTGGAACACGCCGAAGATGGCGTCGGGGCTGTCGGCCATCTCGCCGGCATTCGCCAGCAGCGCCTCGCACTCCGGGGAGAGGATGTGCGCCCTGCGGCGGCGGACCCGCTCGATGGGACGGCGATAGGTCGCCAGCTCCGGCTGCTCGGCGTAGAAGCGCGTGAGCGTTTCATCGCCGAGTGCAAGCAGCTCGCTCGCGGCGAACGCGCCCGCGCCGGAGAGCGTGACGGACAGGCTCAGCGCCTTGCCGCGCAGGTCCTGATAAAAGCCGTTCGAGGTATCCTCGTCCGCCTTGCAGTTGGCGTAGCCGTAGAGCCGGCCGACGCGGACATTCAGCTCATCGTCGAGCCGGAAATAGGCCAGCAGCATCTCCGCGCTCTCACCGAGGCGGCCCCGATAGGCAGCGACTGTTTCGGCATAGGGCTTGAGCGCCTCGTACTCGGCCCTCCACGCCTCGTCCGAGGGGAAGATGTCGGTGAGATCCCAGGTAAACTCGGCAGCGACCGCGCTGCGCTTGCGAATCGGCTTAGACATAAAATAACCTCCGTCGGGGAAAATTTCTTGTCCCTATTATGTGCAAAAAAGGCGCGGCACGCAAGCCTTTTTTGGCGCACGCCGCGGCAAATTTCGTTTTCGCTTACCGCAGCCCGGCGGTGAATCGGATCCCGTCGCCGTGATCCGGATGCGTTTTCCGGAAAACGCTTGACTTTTACGCATCAAAGCTTTAGAATAACAAAGTCCTGACCGCTGCGGGTCGGGGCTTTGCTATGATTACGGAAGGAAGCAGGCCGCCTTGCCGGGATGCGGACGGCCCAAGGGGAGAACACCATGAAGCACACGAAAAACACAAAGAGCTTTGCCAGCCGCTGGGGCTTTATTCTGGCCTCGGTCGGCTCGGCGGTCGGTATGGCAAACGTATGGGGTTTTCCCAACAAGCTGGGCAGCAACGGCGGCGGGGCCTTTTTGCTGATCTACCTGCTGTTCGTGTTCATTTTCAGCTACGTCGGCCTGCCGGCGGAGTTTGCGATGGGCCGCCGCGCGGCGACCGGCACGCTGGGTGCCTATGAAAATGCTTGGGCCACGCGCGGCAGGAGCGCGGGCAAGGCCGGCGGACTGCTCGGCTGGCTGCCGCTGGCAGGCTCCATGTGCATCGCCATCGGCTACGCCGTCATTGTGACCTACATCCTCAAGGCGCTGGCGGACTCCCTCCTCGGTACGCTCATGACCGCAGACACCGCCGCGTGGTTCGGAGCCTTCTCCGGCACGCCCTACTCGGTCATTCCCTATCACATCGTCGTGGTCGTCGGCACGCTGCTGACGCTCTTTCTCGGCGCACACAGCATCGAAAAGACCAACAAGGTCATGATGCCGCTCTTTTTCCTCATCTTCCTCGTTCTGGCGGTGCGCGTGGCGCTGCTGCCGAACGCGGCGGAGGGATATCTTTTCATGTTCACCCCGCGCTGGGAGGCTCTGACCGACCCGATGATCTGGATCTGGGCGATGGGGCAGGCGTTCTTCTCGCTGTCCGTCACCGGCAGCGGTATGATCGTCTACGGCGCATACCTCTCCAAGGACGAGGACGTGGTGGACGTCGCGCAGCACACGGCGCTCTTTGACACCATTGCCGCCGTGGTCGCGGCGCTGGTCATTATCCCCGCCTGCTTCTCCTACGGACTGGACGTCGGCGCGGGCCCGAGCCTGCTGTTCGTCACGCTGCCGACCATCCTGCAGGATATCCCGCTCGGCCGCCTGTTCGCCATCATTCTCTACGTTGCGATGATCTTCGCGGGCGTCAGCTCGCTGCAGAATATGTTCGAGGCCGTCGCGGAATCCCTGATGCACAAGTTCCCCAGACTCAGCCGCACGGCGGTTCTGGTAATCCTGTGCGTGGTGTGCCTCGGCTTCGGCATCGGCATGGAGACCATCGACAAGTGGGGCCCGTGGATGGACCTCGTTTCCATTTACATCATTCCCATCGGCGCGACGCTCGGTGCGATCTCCTGGTTCTATGTGATGAAGAAGGACGAGCTGCTCGACGCCGTCAACACCGGCAGCGGCAAGCTGCGCGGAAACCTCTGGTACAGCGTGGGACGCTATGTCTATGTCCCGCTGGCTGTGATCCTCTGCTGCGTGGCGCTGTTCATGCACGTCGCGTTCTGAAAAGTGAAAAGGAAGGGGAGCTCCCATACGTTTCGTATGGGAGCTCCCCTTTTGCCGGTATTGCCTTACTGTCCGCCGACCATCACGCCGACGTTGCCGTAGAGCAGGATGCGGACAAGGCCGCAGAGGAAGAGGTGCGCGGGATAGTAGAGATAGAAAAGATATTTCATGCCCCGGCCCGCGCCGCGTGTGCCGTTGTAGCGCTTGAGCAGCGGAATGGTCAGCCCGGCGAAGAGCTGAAGTATACCGTAGACGGGGTCGATGAAGAGCGCGTAGATCAGCGCGTACATCGCGACCCAGAGCATCATGCGCGTCATCTGGCGGCGGAAGTCGCCGCGGTTCTGCCCAATCTCCAGAATGGCAAGCACGGCGATACTGCTCCAGTCGCCCGGGAAGGCGAGAAGCGTAAGGGCGACCACGGCAAGCGTCTTTTGCCATTGCGTGAGCTCGGGCCGCTCCACCGTATAGAGTCCGACGACGCCGAGAAACAGCGGCCACATCACGCTGGTTTGGTTGAATACGCCGGTTTTGAGCGGGACAAAGGGAATGCCGAAGGCAAAATTGTAGGCAAAATGCCCGATGACGGCAAAGAGCAGAAGCCGTCCGGCGTACTTTTTCAGATTGCGGGTGTAGTGGTAGCCCTCCGCCACCATGAACCAGAAGATCGGCGCGGCCATGCGCCCGATGATGTGCAGCAGCAATATCCACCAGTCCCGCGGATAATCCGGCCAGATCACGCTGGTGAAGTGGTCGACCGTCATGGCAAGCATGGCGATGAGCTTGAGCTGATTGCCGCTCAACCCTTTATTGGTCTGTTCCATTTTCTCTCCTTCGCGGGCATTGCCGCATCCCAATAGATTGCTTACAGTGTAGCAGAAGCCGCCGCTCTTTGCAAGAGCGCGCACAGCGTTGATTTGCTCCAAAATCATTTTTGAACACTTGACAAAAATGAGAAAGGGCTCTACAATGTCGTTCTCTGCGGCGAAGGGAAGAACGCCGCGGAGCATTTAAACGATCCAAGCATCCAAAGGAGAGATGACATGATGAAATTCCAAAAACGATTTGTGCCGCTGCTGCTCGCACTGGTGCTGACGCTCGGCACGCTGCCCGTGCAGGCGGCGGCGCTCACGCGCGGCGAGGCCGCGCAGGCGCTGCTCTCTGCCGCGCAGGACTATAACCCCGGCGTGCAGCGGTCCGATATTCTCAAGGGCTATCCCGACGGCAGCCTTGCGCTCGACGGCACGCTGACACGCGCACAGGCGCTGGTGATGCTCACGCGCGCCTTCGGCGGCTTTGCCATCCCTGTGGGGGACAACGCCCGCATGGCGTTGCCCGCAAGCAGCCTGACGAATGTTCCCGCATGGGCGGCGGAGGAGCTTTCCTCCGTCCTCGCCGCCGGCCTTGCAGACGGCGACGCAAACGAGGCTATGAGCGCCGAAGCACTCTCGGCGCTGCTCCGCCGCGCCTACGCCGCCAAGGGAACGAACCTCAGGGACGACTACTACGCCGCCGTCAACAAAAGCTGGCTGGACGGCTCCGACATTCCCGCGGGCCTGTCCATCAACGGTCCGTTCTACGGCCTGAGCCTGACGGTCAACGAGCAGATCGCGGCGCAGCAGGTGCAGGCGCTGCTTGCCGACTACCTCAGCCGCACCTATGTGGACGAATACTTCTCCGCCAAGGCCAAGTCCGATGTGGAGGAGATGATCGGCGAGTTCATCGCCATCTACAAGGAGCGCATTCTGGCGCAGGACTGGATGAGCGCCGAAACCAAGGCCAAGGCCGTAAAGAAGCTCGACACCATGGGCGTCAAGGTCGGCTATCCCGACAGCTGGGAAAGCTGTCTTGACCGTGCGGAGATCAAGTCCCCCGCCGAGGGCGGCTCCTTCTTTTCCAACGTCATCGCCATTCAGATGGCGATGAAGCAGGATGTCCTCGCCCATCAGAACGACGCGCCGGACAAGAGCGAATGGATCATGACGCCCTTTACGGTCAACGCCTGCTACAATCCCAGCGCCAACGACATCACCTTCCCCGCCGCCATTCTGCAGTCGCCGCTTTACGACGTGAACGCCAGCCGGGAGGAGAATCTCGGCGGCATCGGCTACATCATTGCCCACGAGATCACCCACGCCTTTGACAACAACGGCGCGAAGTTCGACGAGAACGGCAGCGCCGCCGACTGGTGGACGGCGGAGGACTACGCCGCCTTCCAGCAGAAATGTCAGGCTGTGGCCGAATGGTACGACGGGCAGGAGGCTTATCCCGGCATCGCGTGCAGCGGCGCACTGACGATCTCGGAGAACGTGGCAGACCTCGGCGCGGCAAAGTGCATCGTTGCGGCGGCGAAGAAGCTCGACCACCCCGACCTCGACAAGCTCTTCCGCGCCGTCGCGAACACCTGGGCGTCCACGACCTCGCGGCAGATGCGCGAGTATCTGGCCGTGACCGACGTCCACGCGCCGGATAAGCTGCGCTGCAACCGCGTACTGCAGACGCTGCCGGAATTCTACACGACCTATGGTATACGGCCCGGCGACGGGATGTGGACCGCACCGGAGACGCGCGTGAGCGTTTGGTAACAAAACATCCGAAAAGCAGCTCTTCTCTCGCACCTGCATATTTTTCGGCGAAACGACAAAATATCTTTCTTGACAAAAGCACATCGCCTGTGTTACCTTAAAAAGGTAAGTGGATAAAGTGATCGGATGATGGGTCACGGGAGAGACCGCGGAATATCTGCCGCGGCGCCGAAGGGGAATGCAGAAGCTCTCAGGCAAAAGGACCGGACTCGGACGACGCTCCGAAAAGTGCGGCTTGCCGCACGCCGAAGGTGCAACCTGCAAAAATGCGATATGCTGTGTCAGGGAAACTCTCAGGTCATAAAACGGAGGCACAAAGTTCCAAGGGGGACTTTGTGCCTTTTTTCTATGTCATATTTTAATCATTTTTATGACATCATTCAAGAATGATAATGGAGGAGGAAACAGCTTATGGAAAGGAAAACACCCCTGTATCAGACCCATGTGGACGCGGGCGGAAAGATCGTTGAGTTCGGCGGCTTTCTGATGCCCGTGCAGTACCCCACCGGCGTGCTCGCCGAGCACATGGCCGTGCGGCAGAAGGCGGGACTCTTTGACGTGTCGCACATGGGCGAGCTGCGGCTCAAGGGCCCCGACGCGGTCGCAAACGTGCAGAAGCTCATCACCGCGGACATCTCCGCCATGCAGGACGGCGACATCAAGTACGCCATGTTCTGCAACGACGCGGGCGGCATCCTTGACGATTTCATCGTTTACCGCTGTGCCGCCGACGACTACTGGCTGGTCGTCAATGCGGGCAACCGCGACAAGGACGCCGCGTGGGTCGAGAGCCATCTGTTCGGCGACGTGGACTACCGCGACGAGGGTGACGACTGGGGACAGGTCGCGCTGCAAGGGCCAAAGTCCGGCGACATTCTCAAAAAGCTCTGCGCGGAGCAGTACATTCCCGCGAAGTATTACACCTTTATCGACAACGTTCCGCTCGACCTCGGCAGCCGCACCATTCACGCTCTCGTTTCCCAGACCGGCTACACCGGCGAATACGGCTTTGAAATTTACTGCAGGGCTGAGGACACCGTTGACCTCTGGCACGCCCTGCTCGCCGCGGGCGAGGAGTACGGCCTGATCCCCTGCGGACTCGGCGCGCGCGACACGCTGCGGCTCGAGGCCTCCATGCCGCTCTACGGCCACGAGATGAACGAGGAGATCACGCCGAGGATGGCGGGGCTCCCCTGCAAGCTGACGGGCAAGGACTTCATCGGCCGCGACGCGCTCGTCGCGCTTGGCGCGCCGAAGTTAAAGCGCATCGGCATGAAAGTGGTCGGCCGCGGCATCGTGCGCGAGCACTGCGACCTCTATTCGATGGAGGGCGAGAAGCTCGGCTGGACGTCCTCGGGCACGTTCGCGCCGTTTATCGGCTGCGGCGTCGCGATGGGCTACATCCCGGTTGAGGATATCGAGATCGGCCGGCACCTCAACGCCGACGTGCGCGGGCGCATGGTCGAGCTGGAGATCGTGCCCATGCCGTTCTATAAGCTGGACAAGTAAGCATACATACTACCACAACGATTTCTACAACAAAAATTTGAGGAGGACAACACAATGAATTTTCCTGCTGAGCTGAAGTATTCCAAGTCCCACGAGTGGGTCAGGATGGACGGCGAGATCGCCGTCGTCGGCATCTCCGATTTTGCGCAGGACGCGCTGGGCGACGTGGTGTTTATCAACCTGCCCGCCGAGGGCGATTCCGTCACCGCAGGCGAGAGCTTCGGCGATGTTGAATCCGTCAAGGCGGTCTCCGACATCATTTCCCCCGTCAGCGGCACCATCTGCGCGGTCAACGAGGCGCTGGCCGACGCGCCCGAAACGCTCAACTCCGATCCCTACGGCGCGTGGATCATCAAGGTCGAGGGCATCGGCGGCACCGAGGAGCTGCTCAACGCGGCGGCTTATGAGGCGCATTGCGCCGAGGAGGGCTGATGGGCTCTTATGTTCCGACCACCGCGGCGGAACGGGGGGGAATGCTTGCTGCCATCGGGGTCAAAAGCCTTGAGGACCTGTATCAGGCGGTTCCGCAGGAGATGCTGCTGAACGGGACGCTCAACATCCCCGAGGGCATGAGCGAGCTGGAGGTACGCGAGGCCGTCACCGCCATGGCGGAGAAGAACAAGGTCTACAAGACCGTTCTGCGCGGCGCGGGCGCCTACCGCCACTTCATTCCCGCCGTTGTGAAGTCTATCACCTCCCGCGAGGAGCTGGTCACCTGCTACACGCCCTATCAGGCGGAGATCAGTCAGGGCGTGCTGCAAGGTACGTTCGAATTCCAGACCATGATCTGCGAGCTGACGGGCATGGACGTTGCCAACGCCTCCCACTACGACGGCGCGACCGCCGCCGCCGAGACCATCCCCATGTGCCGCGACCGCAAGCGCATGAAGGCGTATGTCTCCGCCTGCGCGAACCCGCAGGTCATCGAGGTCATGCGGACCTACTGCTTCGCCTCGAACACCGAGCTGACCGTCGTTCCCGCAAAGGACGGCAGGACCGACCTCGATGCGCTCAAGGCCGCGCTCGGCGAGGACGCCGCGTGCTTCTACCTCCAGCAGCCGAATTACTTCGGTCAGATCGAAGACGCAAGAGCCATCGGCGAGCTCGTCCACGCTGCGGGCGCGAAGTTCGTCATGGGCGTGAACCCCATCGCCTGTGCTCTTTTGCCAACTCCACGTGAGATGGGCGCTGACATCGCCGTGGGCGACGGTCAGCCCCTCGGGCTCGACACCGCCTTCGGCGGCCCCTACCTCGGCTTTATGGCGACGACCGCCGCCATGACGCGCAAGCTTCCCGGCCGCATCGTCGGTCAGACGAAGGACGTAGACGGCAAGACCGGCTATGTCCTCACGCTCTCCGCGCGCGAGCAGCACATCCGCCGCGAGAAGGCCAGCTCCAACATCTGCTCGAATCAGGCGCTGTGCGCCTTCACCGCGGGCGTTTACATGGCGGCGATGGGCGAAGCGGGCATGAAGCAGTGCGCACGGCTCTGCACTTCAAAGGCGCACTACTTTGCCGCCGAGCTTGTCAAGGCCGACTGCAAGCTCAAGTATCAGGGCGAATTCTTCCACGAGTTCGTGACCGAGGCTGAGTGCCCCAACTGCCGCAAAAAGATCCTTGACGCGCTCGACGCGGCGGACATCCTCGGCGGCGCGGAGGTGGACGGCGGCATCCTCTGGTGCGTGACCGAGCTTGTGAGCAAGGCGCAGCTTGATAAAGCCGTTTCCATCGTGAAGGAGGTGCTGAAATGAAGCTGATCTTTGAGCTTGGCACGGAGGGCCGCGGTCTGAGCCTGATGCCTGCGTGCGATGTGCCGGAATACACGCTCCCCGAGGAGCGCACAGCGCCCCTGCGCCTACCCCATGTGAGTGAAAATGAGCTGACGCGCCACTACACGGCGCTTTGCAAGCGCATCCACGGCGTGAACGACGGCTTCTATCCCCTCGGCTCCTGCACGATGAAGTACAACCCCAAAATCGACGAGGACATGGCGGCGCTGCCTGGCTTCACGCAGCTCCACCCGCTCCAGCCGGTCGAAACGGCGCAGGGCGCGCTCGAGGCGCTGCATGTTCTGGGCAGCGAGCTGGGCGAGATCTTCGGCATGGACGCGGTCACATTCCAGCCTGCCGCGGGCGCACACGGCGAATTCACCGGTGTGCTGCTCATCAAGGCATACCACACCGACCGCGGCGACACCGCGCGCACGAAGATCATCGTGCCCGACTCCGCCCACGGAACGAACCCCGCCACCGCCGCCATGTGCGGCTATCAGGTGGTGAACATCCCCTCCGGCGCGGACGGCTGCGTCGATCTCGACGCGCTGCGCGCCGCCGTCGGCCCCGACACGGCGGGACTGATGCTCACGAACCCGAACACGGTCGGCATCTTCGATAAGAACATTTTGGAGATCACGAAGATCGTCCACGACGCGGGCGGCCTGTGCTACTACGACGGCGCGAACCTCAACGCCGTCATGGGCGTCGTCCGCCCGGGCGACATGGGCTTCGACTGCATCCACTCGAACCTGCACAAGACCTTCGCCACGCCGCATGGCGGCGGTGGCCCCGGTGCGGGCGCGGTCGGCTGCAAGGACTTTCTGCGAAAGTTCATGCCCGGCCCGCTGGTGGTGGAGAAAGACGGCGGGCTTGCCTTCGACTATCCCGAGAAGTCCATCGGCCGCGTGAAGCTGTTCTACGGCAACTTCGACGTCTGCATCAAGGCGCTGACCTACGTTCTCACGCTCGGAAGGGCCGGCATCCCCGAGGCCGCGATGAACGCCGTGCTCAACGCCAACTATATGCGCGTAAAGCTCGCGGAGAAATTCACCATGGCCTACGACGAAATTTGTATGCACGAGTTCGTCATGTCGCTGGTCGATCTGCACAAGGAGACGGGCGTTTCCGCGCTCGACCTTGCCAAGGGCATGCTCGACTACGGCCTGCATCCGCCCACGATGTACTTCCCGCTCATCGTCCACGAGGCGCTCATGGTCGAGCCCTGCGAGACCGAGAGCAAGGAGACGATGGACGAGGTCTGCGACATCTACGGCAGGCTCTTCGACCTTGCCTATTCCGACCCCGACGCGCTCCATACCGCGCCGCATGATACGCCCGTCCGCCGTCTCGATGAGGTCGGCGCGGCGCGCAACATGATCCTGCGCTATTCGTTCGCGCAATAAAAAACACGCAATGCCGCCGCGAAAACGGCGGCATTGCCCTCAAAAGGAAAGAAACACTATGGCTGATTATCAACTCATCGTCATCGGCGCCGGCCCCGGCGGCTACGAGGCCGCGCTCCGCGCGGCAAAGCTGGGCAAAAGGGTCGCCGTGGTCGAGCGGCGCGAGGCGGGCGGCACCTGCCTGAACCGCGGCTGCATCCCGACCAAAACGCTGCTCCACGCCTCCGCCATCTACCGCGACGCGAAGAACGGCGCGCACTGCGGCATCCACACCGAGGATATCCATGCCGACATGGCTGAAATTTTTGCTTACAAGCGCGCCGTTTCACAGAAGCTCTCCGCCGGCATCGAGTCGCTTTTCAAGACCGCGAAGATCGACCTGCTGCGCGGCACGGCGCTCATCACCGGCTCCGGCTGCGTCCGCGTGACGGACGCGGACGGCAGCGCCAACGACTACACCTGCGACGACATTCTCATTGCCACCGGCTCCGTGCCGTCCCGCCCGCCGATCCCGGGGCTGGAGCTTGCCATGACCTCCGACGAGCTGCTCGAGGGCTGCGACCACCTCTACCGCTCCATCGCCATCATCGGCGGCGGCGTCATCGGCATCGAATTTGCCACGTTTTACGCCGACCTCGGCTGTGCCGTCACGGTCATCGAGGGCATGGACCGCCTGCTGCCGAACATGGATAAGGAGCTGGGGCAGAACCTCGCGCTCATTCTGAAAAAGCAGGGCGTGAAGGTCTTCACGAACGCGATGGTACAGCGCGTGGAGCAGGCGGGCGAGGACCTTGCCGTACACTTCACCTGCAAGGAAAAGGAGGAGACCGTCTCCAGCGAAGCGGTGCTTTGCGCCATCGGCCGCCGTGCTTACTGCGACGGCCTGTTCGCCGACGGCGTCGGTGTCGAAATGAATGGCCGCAGCATCGCGGTGAACGCAAATTTTGAAACGAGCCTGCCGCGCGTCTACGCCATCGGCGATGTGTCCTCAAAAATCCAGCTCGCCCACGTCGCCACCGCGCAGGGCATTGCCTGTGTCGAGCGCCTGTGCGGCGTGCAGGATCACACCGATCTCTCGGTCGTGCCGAGCTGCATCTACTGTCGTCCCGAGATCGCGGTCGTCGGCCTCACGGAGGCGGAAGCCAAGGAGAAGGGGATCCCCGTCAAGGTCGGCAAGCACGTCATGTTCGGCAACGCCAAGACGGTCATCGCCGACCCGGGCCGCTGCTTCATGAAGCTTGTCGCCCACGCCGAAACGCGCGAGCTGATCGGCGCGCAGCTCATGTGCGAGCATGCGAGCGACATGATCGGCGGTGTGGCGCAGGCGCTCGCCAACCACCTGACCGCCGAGCAGTTCTGCCGCGCGATGCGCCCGCATCCCTCCTTTGAGGAGGCCATGACCGCCGCGCTCGAGGACCTGTGCGAAAGGCTTGGCTGACATCCTGCCCGCCACGGTCCGGCACGGACCGCGGCGAAGGATGCAAACAGAAAACCCCGCAGGGTCAAATGGCCCTGCGGGGTCGATCTTTTTTTGCCGTTTGCGGTCAGTCCAGATAGCTGAACGTGACGGAACGGGTCGATGGGGTGAGAGCGGCGAAGGAGTAGCCCGCCTCAAGATAGCCCTCGATGATGGCAGGCAGGGCCTCGACGGTGGTGGTCTTGGCGCTGCTGTCGTGCATGAGGATGATGGCGCGCCGCGCGGTGCCGACACCCTTGAGCGCGTTGGCCGTCAGCGTCGACGAGGGCTGAATTTTGGAGAACACGGCGTCGCCGTTGGCGACGTTCCAGTCGAAGTAGACGAAGCCGCGCCGCGTCATTTCGGCGATGAGCTGCTGATGGATGCCGACATTATAGCTGTTGACGCTGCCGCCGGGGAAGCGGAAGATCTGCGGCTTGACGCCGGTGGCCTCGTAGATCTGGCAGAACATCTGATTGAAGTCCTCCAGATATGCTTCGACCGAGGCGTAAATTTTCTTGTAGTCGTGCGAGTAGCTGTGGATAGCAAGCGTGTGGCCCGCCGCGACGATCTTCTGCATCCGCTCGAGATCGCCCTCCTCATTTGCGCCGACCACGAAGAAGGTAGCCTTGACGCCGTACTTGTCAAGGATCTCCAGAATTTCATCCGTGCGCGCTGAGGGACCGTCGTCAAAGGTCAGGTAGACGGCGTTGTCCACGTCCACGGTGCCGCGCAGCGAATCGTCGGCGTACAGCTCGGGGTAAAGCTCTGTGTAGGCGGGGACCTCGGCCGCCGGAGGCTCGGGCTTGGCCGGCGTAGGCTCGCCGCCCTCGGGCGCGGTCGACGGAAGCTGCTCCTGCATGGCCGCCAGCTGGCTGCCCGCCGCGTCGAGCTGCCGGTTCAGGCTGCGGACCTGCGCGAAGAGGTAAATGGACAGCGTGGTGGGAATGAGGATCAGCAGCAGCGTCACGGTGAAGATAACGTGCTTGAAAAACAGAACGCTGCCGATGTAGGGCTCCTTGTCCTCCTGCGGCTTGCTCAGATCGTAGGAGACGGGCAGTTCCTTTGCCGCGGCGTTCAAGACTTCGCCTCCATTGTGCCCTTCATCTCAACGCTGCCGTTCAGGACCGCGCCCGCCGCTACGGAGATCGTGCCGGTGACAACGCTGCCGCTCACGCGCGCGTTAGCGTCCATCTGGGTGTTGCCGCTGATGCGGATGTCGCCGTTGATCTCGCCGGCGCACAGCAGAGACTGCGCCGTGATGTTGCCCGTGACCTTGGAATCCTCGCTGACGGTGACGGGACCGTTCGCGGTGATGTCGCCGATGAGGGTGCAGCCGGTGAGCTTCACGCTGCCCGCCGTGATATTGCTCTGCAGGTTGGAGCGCAGCAGCACGCTGCCCTCGGAGGCCACGTCGCCCTTGAGCTCGCCGGCGATCTCAATGTCGCCCTTGGCGCGGAAGGAGCCCTCAAAGACCGTGCCGGGGGCAAGAAAGCTGGCGGCGGGTCTGGCCTCGGGTGTCTTGACCGGAGCGTGATCCACGCTCTTTTTCTCCGCACCGGGGGCGCTCTTGACCTCGACGGACGCGCTCTTGACCTGCGCCGGAGCAGTACTTGCCGCCTCGGAGCCGTCTCCGCCGACGCCGAACATTTCGTACATAGCCTTCTTCATGTTGCTCTTCTTGTCCATGATTTTCTCTGTCCTCCCTAAAAGTCTGCGGTTGATCTGCCATGCTGAACGGGAAACCCGGTCAGGAAATAAAAACGTGACGCGTCCTTATTCCAAAATTCGAGGGGAAACGACCTGTTTCCCGACAATTTTACAAAATAGAGCATACCACAATATTTGAGCGGGTGCGAACAATCTGCCTGAAATGTATGTTTTTGCGGCACGAAATGCATACCGCGCCTGCCGGACTCTTGGCAGAGCCGGGAAAATATGGTATGATGAATCGAAAAATCGCTCGACGCGGCGGCGCTCGTGCGGGCGCTGCGTGTATGGCGGAAGAAATAGAAAGCGCAGCACCGCGCGGCAGTACCGCGCGGTGCTGCGGGACGCGTGAGGGCGGGAGCCCTCTGTGTAAAATTTTCAAGAAAACAAAGGAGAGCGAGAAAATGGAGCTTTGCTTCAATGAAATAACCGTGATGAAAAACGGCGCGCTGCCGGAGGATATCACGCTTTGCGCACAGGCGGGCTTTTCCGCTGTGGAGCTGCGCAAGGGCACGCTCCTGCGCTATCTGCGCGGCGGCGGGACGCTGGAGGCGCTGCGGCAGACGCTGGAAGAGCAGCACGTCCGCGCGGCGAGTCTGAACGCGCTTGAGAGCGTTTCCTTTCAGACCAAGGCCGGCGGGCGGATGCTGCGCGAGCTGAGCGAATGGTGCTTTGCGGCCTGCCGCGTGCTCGGCTGCGGCTGCATGGAGGTCATCGCGTCCTTCCACGTGCCGGAGGGGACCTCCGCGGCGGCGATCTGCCGCGAGACCGCCGATTCGCTGCTGCGGCTCTCGGACGCTGCGGCGGATTACGGCGTGCGGCTGGCGCTGGAATTTATGGCCGTGCCGGGCAGCTCCGTGCGGACCTTCGCGCAGTGCGCGGAGATCCTGGAAACCGTGGACCGCGCCAACGTGGGAATGCTGCTCGACACCTGGCATTTCTGCGCCGGCGGCTCGCGGCCGGAGGAGCTGTCGGCTCTGCGCGGCGACCGGCTCTTTATGGTCCATGTCAGCGACTGCCCGGCGCGCGCCCCGTTCACGGCGCAGCGCGCGGAGAGCTACTGGCCCGGCGAGGGTGACGCTCCTTTGGAGGAGCTGCTGCGGAGCGTCCGGGCGATCGGCTACGACGGCCCCTGCTCCGTCGAGGTCATGGACCCGAACGTGCTCGCCCTGCCGGCGGAGGAGGCCATCCGCCGCGCGGCGGAGACGATGAAGCCGCTGCTTGCGCGGGTGGAGCGGTAAGCGCTCAGCCTTCCGTGCGGAGGATCACCGGCTCGCCCGTGCAGGAGAGAATACCGTTTTTCACGGTGACGGCACTGCGGTCGATGAGGTTTTCATACACGCCGTCGGCGGCGTCCACGCGCACGTCGGCGGCTTTCGCCTTGAGGGAGAATACGCCCACAAAGCGCTTACCCGCGCTTCCGCGCTGAAGGAGCGCGAGGTCGTTCGCATCGTCCGCGTCGGCGAAGAACCAGTCGGCGCTGCCAAGCTGCTGCTTGACCGCGTACAGGCGGCGCAGCAGCCCACTCAGGTCGCGGCCGGTGCGGCGGTCGATGGGGTCGAGGTCAGAAAGGCTGGGCAGATGGTCGTTTTCAAATTCCTGCCCCGCGTAGAGTAGTGTCGTGCCCTTGAGAAAATAGAGCATCGCCGTGTAGTTCACGAGCGCGCGCTCGTCGCGCACGAAGGACGCGATGCGCGGCTGGTCGTGGTTTTCCAGAAAGCGGAGCTTGTTGTAGTTCGCGGGGTAGCAGGCCTCCTGAAAATTCAGCGCATCCAGATAGCGGCTCAGGGGGACCTCGCCGCGCAAATACCGGTCGAATACCTCGCGCACGTCGTACTCGTATTCCAGATCGAAGGCACGAAACACCTCGCCGTCCGACGCGGAATAGACGCCGTGCCGCCGCGCGAGACAGCCATAGCTGCGGTGGACCGTTTCGGCGAGCCATACGCAGTCCGGGTTTGCATCAGCGACCGCCGCGCGGGCCTGCAGCCAGAATTCCACAGGAACGAAGGACGCCACATCGCAGCGGAAGCCGTCCACCAGACCAGCCCACATTACGAGCGTGTCCGTCAGATATTGCCAAAGCCCGCGATTGGAGTAATCAAGGTCGATGACGTCTGCCCAATCACCGAGCTTGTTGCCCGGCTTGCCGTCGGGCCCGCGGTAGAAGTATTCCGGATGTTCACGGTAGAGCACGGAGTCGGGCGAGGTGTGGTTGTAGACCACATCGATCATGCATTTCATGCCGCGTGCGTGGATCTCGCGCACCAGCGCTTCAAAGTCCTCCATCGTGCCGTAGGCGGGGTTGACGGCGCGGTAGTCGCGGTTGGCATAGGGGCAGCCCAGCGTGCCTTTCTTGCCCTCGACGCCGATGGGGTGAATGGGCATCAGCCAGATGATATCCGTCCCCAGCGCGCGGATGCGGTCGAGGTCGGGAATGACGGCGCGGAAGGTGCCCTCCGACGTGTGGTTGCGGACGTAAATGGAATAGATCACCTGATTTTGCAGGCGCGGATCGGTGTTTGCAGCCATGTGGCGTTACCTCCTCAATGCTTTATGCCGCGATTGTAACACAATATTTTACTTTTGCAAGAGGGGCGTTTCCACAAAAGGAAGCGTCCCTTTTCGACCAGCGTCCGACGATCCGTCGGATACAGCTTCATAAAGGACACAGCGGGGCGGTCCATCGGACCGTCCCGCTGTGATTGGCGCCGGAAGGCGCCAAGAAAAGGCCGGCGTTTTCACGGGGAAAACGTCGGTCTTTCTGTCGTATGAGCCATCCGCCCTTGCGGTCACCGAAGATTCTTGTGGAAGAACGCCTGTGCGTTCTTGTAGAAGACGCCGTCCGCGTCCTCCTGCGAAATGCCGCGGGAGAGCAGGTATTCATAGAACGAGGCGACCTTGGTGGGCGTATTCAGGCATTCGGGCAGCACGGAGCCGTCGAAGTCCGAGCCGAGGGCGAGATTCTTCCGCGCGCCCAGCTCGAAGAAGTGCATGGCGTGGCGGTAGAGATCGTCAAGGCTCTTTACGTCGCCGTCGTCGCGCAGGAACTTCACAAAGTAGTTCAGACCGATCAGGCAGTCGCGGCGCACCATCTCGCGGATCATGTCGTCCGTCAGGTTGCGCTTGTGGCTGCACAGCGCGCGGGCGTTGGAGTGCGTGGCAACGAAGGGCTTCGTCGCGACCTCCAGCAGATCCGCGAAGCCAGGATCGTTGAGGTGGGACACGTCCACCAGAATGTTTTCCTTTTCCATCTCGCGCACGGCGGCCTTGCCGAACTCGCTCATGCCGTGGTCCGTGGTGTGGCCCGAGCCGAGCTCGTTCTCGCCGTTCCAGGTCAGAGTGATGGCACGCACGCCCTGCTCGGCGAGCGTGTGGACGCGGGAAAGGTCGCCGGCGAGCGCGCTGCCGTTCTCAATGGTCAGGAACGCGGCGGTCTTGCCCGCCGCCCAGGCCTTCTCCATATCGTCGGCGTTGCGGCAGGGGGCGACGCGGTCGCCGAACTTCTCCATCTGGCGGTAGAAATTTGCGCGGTTCTTTTCAAAGTAGTCGATGGCGGCCTGCCCGCGCTCCTCGTCGGGGATGAACACGGCGTAGAACTGCGCCCAGTGGACATCCTTCGGCATATTGGACAGCGACAGCACGCGGCCGGGGTCGTCCAGCGTATCGGGATTGCCGGTGTGCGCGTATTTCCAGTATTCTGCCAGCGTGTCGCAATGCAGGTCGATCAATCCATAGCTGTTCATGGGGTCATACTCCTTTTTTCATTTTCTGCCATAAGAGGGCTCACGCATCCAGCCGCTTGAGCGTTCCGAGCAGCAGCCGCCACGTCCGTTCGGTGGAGGCAATGTGCAGGCGCTCGCGCGGGGTGTGGATGTCGGTCAGGTCAGGGCCGAGGGAGATGCAGTCCAGCTCCGGCAGCTTGCCGGAGAGGATGCCGCACTCCAGTCCGGCGTGAAGCGCGGCGATGCGCGGCTTTTCGCCGTACTGCTCGTAAAAGACCTCCGCGACGCGGTCGCGCAGGGGCGATTCGGGGCGGTACGGCCAGGCGCTGTAGTCGGAGTCCAGCTCTGTCTGCCCGCCCAGCGCCTCCGCCAGCCGCGCGAGACGCGAGGCCACGGCATTCTTCTGGGAATTGATGCTTGAGCGGATCATAAAGCTGGCGCGGAGGCTCGCTTCATCGGAGGTGAGCCGACCGAGGTTGAGCGAGGTCTGCACAAGACCCGGCACGTCCATGCTCATCTCCACCACGCCGTTCGGCGCGCAGAGCAGCAGCGTGATGGCGCGCTCCGTGCTGGCGGCGTCCATGGGCGTAAGCCCGTCGTCGGTCTCAGTGACCGTTACGGTGATATGACCGTCGGCGGCGTGATATTCCGCGCGCAGCGCGGCGGCGAGCGCTTCCGCCGCACGGCGAAGGGCGGCGGCGTCGCCGGTGCGGACGACGGCCTCGGCCTCACGCGGGATGGCGTTGTCCTTGGCGCCACCCGAGACGCGGATGAGACGCAGCACGCCCGCACGGCTCATTTCGTCGAGCGCGCGGCCGAGCAAAAGGTTGGCGTTGGCGCGGCCCTTGTGGATCTCCTCGCCGGAGTGCCCGCCGACAAGACCGCTGATCTTGACGCGGAGCGTTTCTCCATCAAAGGGCACGCGCGTGACGGGCAGCGTGCAGAGCGTGCGGCAGGCGCCGGCGCAGCTGACCGTGAGGACCTTTTCCTCCTCCGAGTCGATGTTGATGAGGTACTTTGCCTTCAGGTCGCTCGCGTCGTGCCCCGCGCGCCGATCACGTCGCCGTCCACGAAGAGGTCGAGCCCCTCCGTTTCCATATCCTTGCCGCAGTCCGCGCCCTTTTCGCAGACCATGTCGATATGGCCCTGCAGCATGACGACCGGCGCGTTTTCGTATCCGGCGGAGGCTGCCTTGCGGATGACGACATTGTTGGCAGCGTCCTGCCGGCAGGCAAGACCGCGTTCGCGGGCGAACGCGACCAGATAGTCGCTGATCGCTTTTGTGTGGTGCGAGCCGTGAGGGATGGCGCACAGGCGTTCAAACCAGGCAAATACCTCGCGCGGCTCAAGATCGGATAAAACAGGCATAGCGTTGCTCCTTCAAATGGGTTCTTAGGGCAACTGTGCAGGTGAAACGGCGTTCACCTACACAGTCGAAGCAGTCATGGCGCGGCGCGGAAACGCCGCAGCGTCAGGGTTCTCAGGCCAGAGACTCCATGATGTGCGCGCAGACGACCGCCAGCGGCGTGCCGACCACATAGCCCATGAGGGCCATCCGGATGCCGACGGGAACGAGAGAACCGGAGTAGGAGCCGGCGAGGACCGGCGCGGAGGCCGTACCGCCGATGTTGGCGAGAGAGGCCACGCCCGCGGTGAAGAGGTCGAGCTTGAGGAGCTTACGGATGTCGCAGCGGAGCAGCATCGCGAAGATCATCGCGTAGGTGAGGTTGTTTTTCAAAGCGGAGTATGCGGGCTTGGTCTCGGCCATATCCCACACGCCCAGCGTGCACAGGAACATGGCGATGAGGTAGCAGAGAACGACCGCAGGAACGTACTTGAAGAATTTCTGCATGCCGCCCTTGGCGCTTTTCTCCAGCGTGACGAGAACGGCTGCCATAAAGAGCAGCACCGCCACATGTAGTTTGCGCTGCTTTTTAACCAGTCAGCATCATACTCAAAGGAGTAGCTCTCCCGGCCACGGACATTCTCCACGAAGAGAGTCCCCAGGAAGTTTGGCGTTGTAGATCTGAAGCTCTCATAGACATAAATTACTTTTTGGTTTGACGCCACGGTTAATCACCTCTGTTTCGTGGTGCTCTCTTGCGCGTGGTAAGTTCAAGGTCTTGGAGTTTACGCCCCAGCTCATCATCCTTTGCAACGAGCAGAAGGTCTTTATCCATATTGTTCAGCGCGTGCAGCACGGCGGCATAGATCCCAATCGCGACAGAGGGGTTTCCCTTTTCAACATTCCACACTGTGGCTCGGCTTACGCCAGCTCTTTCCGCGACCAATTCGGCAGACAGATGCCGCCGTAATCTGGCAAGTTTGATCTGTTCTCCGAGCTGTTCTAAAATCGCCTGCGTCTGCGGCAGCACAGCAACACTCTTTCGTCCCATTCTGCACACCACCTCTATATCATCTTTGTGCTTGTTATTATAGACGATACATCTATAATTGTCAATAAATAAAGACATTAAGGGGGCGTGTCTGCGATTGTCCCATACTTCATTGTGTGCTGACTACCTTGCCGATATGCATCCGGCCTTATGAGGCCTTTGTTGATTGCACCGCAAAGGGGACAGATTACAGCTTCTGTGTTCATTGGATGCTCATCTCCGCCCTAAGGATTTGATAAACTGAAAAGAGGTTGGTATCAAAATGTGATACCAGCCTCTTCAATAAAAAGTTTCAAATTATTTAGGAAAGACGAGCAATAAAAAGTAACCGAGAGCGTAAAGCCCGCCATAAAGCAGGCCAAATCAGCCGAGAATTTAGTTCAAGTCCTGCCTAACGCTCTGAAATGCCCTTGTGTATCTATAAAACACGCTTTGAAAAAACAGGGCATAAAAACGCTGAAACCCCTGATTTCTCAGGGGTTTCAGGTGAGTGTATCTATTTTGGTCACTCAAGATGGTTGCGGGAGGAGGACTTGAACCTCCGACCTCCGGGTTATGAGCCCGACGAGCTACCAGCTGCTCTATCCCGCGATATGGAATTGTGGAAATACTGGTGCCGGTGACCGGACTCGAACCGGTACAGTATCGCTACCGGGGGATTTTAAGTCCCCTGTGTCTACCTATTCCACCACACCGGCGGATATCGGCAACGATTAATATACCATATTTCGGTCACCGTGTCAACACCTGAAACGAAAAAATATAGCGAATGTTCCGTCGAACGGCGTCGAGGAGAGAAGTTTCGATGGACAAGCCCCGGTGCGTTTGCTATACTGAGAGCAGAATTTCCGCTCTTGCCGGCTTGTTCCGGCGAGGGGAGAGGAGCCGAGACTATGCCGCACATCATCGAAGTGACCGACCTGACCGCGCCGGAGCTGGACGTCTACGCCCGCCTGACCGAGGCGCAGCTGCGAAACCGTCTGGAGCCGGACAAGGGCGTTTTCATCGCCGAGAGTCCCAAGGTCATCGCCACCGCGCTCGACGCGGGCTATGAGCCGCTCTCGCTTTTGATGGAGCGGCGGCACATCGAGGGCGACGCGCAGCCCATCCTTGCGCGCTGCGGCGGCATTCCCGTCTACACCGCCGAACGCGAAATGCTCGCACGGCTGACGGGCTTTGAACTCACGCGCGGGGTACTGTGCGCCATGCGCCGGCCAAGGCTCCCGAGCGTGGAGGAGGTCTGCGCGAGGGCGCGGCGCGTGGCGGTGCTCGAGGGCATCGTGGACCACACGAATGTGGGGGCGATCTTCCGCTCGGCAGCCGCGCTCGGTATCGACGCGGTGCTGGTGACGCCGACCTGCTGCGACCCCTTTTACCGCCGCGCGGTGCGCGTGAGCATGGGCACGGTCTTTCAGGTGCCGTGGGCACGCATCGGCGAGGACGCCGCCGACTGGCCGCAAAAGGGCGTTGAGCGTCTGCACGCGCTCGGCTTCCGGACTGCGGCGATGGCGCTGACGGACGACTCCGTAAGCATTGACGACGCGCAGCTCGCTGCCGAGCCGCGGCTGGCGATCGTGCTCGGCACGGAGGGCGACGGCCTTTCGCCGCGCACCATTGCCGCGTGCGACTACACGGTGAAGATTCCCATGGCGCACGGCGTGGATTCGCTCAACGTGGCGGCGGCAAGCGCCGTGGCGTTCTGGCAGCTTCGGACAAAATGAGGACCGAATGGCAAGCGGTGCGGTTTTAGCAAAAGATATTTTTTGGTGTTAGTTGCTTGCAGGCATTTAACTTGCACGAAAACGGAATGTCGAAAAATGTTCCTGTCACTTATAGCGCCGTTGACTACCATCCGATTAAACCGGGGCAAGCGGTCAAACCGCCTGCCCTACATTTTCGCCCAGGGCCAGGAGCGTTGACGCTCCACGTTTCTTTTCGTCCTCCTTCTCCGGCTCCAGGTAAATGCTCTGGAACTCGTCAAAGGCTACATTAAACTCAACATCTATCTCATAGTCCCGTTTGACGTGTACGGCCTTTACAAACTGTGCCGCAATCATTTTCTTTGCTTCAAAGGTGCATTTGTCGTACAACTCGGCCCAGTTCATCAGTTGCGCGTATTCCTCTTTCACCTGTTCGGCCCCGGACACCAATTCACGCAACTCCGCTTCTGCTTCTTTCACCTGCTGTCCCAATTCTTTGAGTTGCGTAATGGTCTCGTCCACAATGCTGTTTAGAAAGTCCACATTCAAGCGGCTGTCGCCTCGAATGACACGGAGCGTTTCAGCCCTCAAGTCCTGATAGTCCCTCTGCTTCTGCTGATACTGGCCGTTCAGCAGGTTCAGCTTTGCCTTGGCGATTTCTACCTCCCGGCTCTGCTGTTCCCGTATCAACGCTTGGGGCGGGGCCGTTTTAATGCGTTCAAACTGGATGCGGATGATTTGATCCACAAGGTCGTCCAGCTTGGCCGCGCCGTAGCCTGACGGCCCATCACACCCGCCGGGGTGCTGAATGTTATAAGAGCATTGATAGCGGGCGTAGGTCTTGTTGACTACGGTGCCGTCCTTCTTCTGATACTTCCGTCCGCTGGTCGCCAGCGTCAGCCGCTTGCCACAATGGCCGCAATAAACATTCCCCACCAAAAGGGATTGCCCTCTGGTATTGAGTGGGATCTCCTTGTGGGCGGTGCGGGGCTTTGCCCGGCTCTCTATCATCTTCTGCGCCCTCTCAAACAGGTCAACGTCGATGATTTGAAGCTCGGTCAATACATTTTCTGACCTACTCTCACCGTTGCAGAGGATACCGATATAGAGGGGATTTTTGATAATGCGGTTAATGCTGGTGGTGGGAATATTGCCCCCCTTGCGATTGCGGAAGCCCTGCTCGGCCAGATACCGGGAAATGCGCTGGGAGCCGTAGCCCTCATAGACATACTTCTGGAAAATCACTTTAACAACTTCGGCCTCGTCGAGGTCAATGGCAAGGTCGCAGACCTCTTTATTCCGTTTGTTTGTGCGGCCCCGATTTTCCAGGCGGTAGCCGTAGGGGACGATGCCGCCGGTATAATAGCCTTCCTCGGTCAACTGGCTAATGCGGGTCTTGACACGGACAGAGGTTTTAATGCTCTCCCCGGAGGCTTGCCAGTAGCGTATGTAGTTCAGCAGTTTATCAACGTGATTATCGAAACGCTGTTGTCCCTCCATCGCGCTCCAAACCTCGATGCCGTTCTTCACGAACCACTCCACCACAAAGGGAGTTTCATCGTCCTTTCGGCCCAGGCGGTCAAACATGAATACCAGCAGAATATCAAACTCGCCTTGCAGGGCCATCCGCTGTATCTCCTGTACTGCGTCCCTTTTCTTGGCCGAGACCTTGAAGCCGGAAACACCTTTCTCGGAAAACTCCTTGACGATCTCCCATCCCGGTTGACGCTGGACAAACTCACGGCAAAACTGCTTTTGCATGGGAATGTCGTCTTTTTCTACCTGTCCCACCGTGGAAACACGGTAAAGACATACCACTCGTTTTAAGACATTTTTCGCAAGTTGGATGATTTGTTCCGCCATATAGATTACCTCCTGTTCTGGCGGTGCTATATGGCGGCCAGTTCTATTTATTTTTCAAGGTGCCATCTACACCATTATTATCTCATATTTCACCAAAATATGCAAAAAATCAGTCTTTTTGAGTGGAAACGCTATTGATAAGCACGTCCTTGATGGCCTGGAGCGCCGGGGGATTTTTATCCCCGCTGTATCTGACCGTGACCTTATGACCATCGACAAAAAGCACCTGGGCCTGCGGGCCTTTATCGGGCAGGGCCGCAAGTGGAGCCGCTTTGTTCATAAGCATAACTTCCCTTCTGTAAAATGGCAGGGCCGCACCCTCATGCGGATGCAGCCCTGGTATAAATGCCGTTCTATCCAAACCCGTTCCTGCCCCTGCACATCATTCAGCGACGTATTGCTCCCCTTGGCGCGCAAATGCACACTTTCCCGGAAAGGCATATCCTGTTTGGCCGGTCATGCAATTTTCAAGGTACAAGGGGGTCTGCCTTATGTTGTAGCAGATAGAAGGGCTGTCGCCAGCCCGCACAGGCCCGCCGGGTGCGGTGGGCTTGGGCCGGATGGCGGCGGTGTCGAAATGTGTCTCAATTTGAGACGTATTTCTCCGGCCCGGCTGGACAGGCTGCCAGCCGGGCCAATGAAAAGGTCATGCTACCTTGAAGGTCAAGATTCCAGCGATCAGCTTGATTTCCAGACGCCGCCGCATGGTCTCGTCCACGCAGAGATAAACATTCCCCATCTCGTCAAACAAGCGGCGGGTGGACAGCTTGGCGATATAACCCTCATAGTGCCGCAAGACAGCGGCGATAGCGTCAGGATCGCCTTGGGTGGCCGCTTGGATGGTAGCATAGGGCAGGAGCTTATAGCGGGGGGTGCGGAGTTTCTGCTGCTTACTGTTTGTGGTATTCATATCCGTTTTCCTCCATGATCTTCCGTAGTTGTTCCAACGTGCTTGTACGGCGGTATTGCACCGTGGAGCGATTAAGACCGAGCCGTTTGGCAATTTCCACATCTGTCATTCCCAGCAGATAGGCCAGCAGAACAATATCACGCCGCTCTTTTGAAACAGCGTCCAGCGCCCGCCCCAGGTTGCCGTCCGAGATTTCCATATCCATTCCGAAAAGACGGAATACTCTCCGTTCCGGGGCATAGGTATCTATGTATTGAAGCTGCCGCCGTTCCTCCGGGGTGAGGTCAGAGAAAACAACCTCCTGTTGCTCCTGCCTGGAATACTCCAACTGGATATTTACTGCCTCGTTCTTGACCACCCGCTTACAAAAGGCGTCAAAGGCGTGTTCCTTGTTTTGCTCCATACTCATGGCAATACCTCCCGGCCGGAGAAGGGCTTTATTTGCCCCTCTATCCTTATTACAAGTGGAAGGGGGTGTTTTGCCAAACCGCGGCGAAAGTAGTGGGCTTTCGGCAAAAGGTTATCTATTGTGCTGCATTTCTCACCCCGCCCGTGAGAAATGGCCGGAAATGCCATTCTGTTTGGAAGTTGGTGGAACTGTGTCGAAATGGAAAAGGCCGCCGTCCCTTGCCTTGGGACGACGGCCTTCTCATGGTTTGCTATCATTCGTGGAGTTTTCATGTAAAATGCTCCTTTCCAGTAAATACCAGCATTTTACATTTCAATTCCTACAAAACCCCTACAGAGCGACTTCATCATCGCTATAATTATCGCAAATTTCGCTATGATACGCCGTAAAGCGATACCCGATTCGGGAGACGGTTTCGATGTAACGGGGGCAGGTAGGGTCTGTTTCGATTATTTTTCGCAGAATAGCAATAGGGCCAGACACACCTCGCTTATAGCTTCCCTCCATTCCCCAAGCGTGTTCACATATCTGTTCAGAGGTTAGTACAATGTTGATATTCCGCATGAAGTACAGCAGCAAAGAGAACTCACGGGGTCGCAGGTTTACGGACTGCCCCCGGACTTTTACCATACGACGGGGCGGATCAATAAAAATGTCTCCGGCTTGGAAAGAAGCTGCTTCTGCGTTTTCTGGATTGTTGAAATGATTGTACTCTGTGTAACGCCGCAACTGGGAAAGTATTATGTCCGCAATCAGGAATGGCGCTTGTTTGCTTGAAATACATATATCCACACCATGATGTATTAAAGAGTGCAAATCACGCTCCGGGGTATCAGACAGAACGACTATCGGAACGAATGTGACCCGCCGGACGCTGGGTAGCCAGTCAACTTGCAGGATGCTCCGCAGATACTCCAAATAGATTTTTTCCAGCCTGCGGGCGTCTCCCTCGGCGGTTTCCCTGACCTCTGCCGGGTAGAACGCCGCCGTCTGCTTGGGGGGCGGCGTTCCCTCCGCAGGCTCGGCGGCCAGAGCCGGGCAGGTCAGGGTACAGATCAGGAGCGCCGCAAACAGGACGGGCGCTGCTCGTTTCATAGTCATTACCTCATTTCGTGTAAAATGTCGAAATGCGTCTCAATTCGAGACGCATTTCCGGGCTGGCTGCCCCGCCGACGGCTTGCGGCGGGGCGCGTGGGGTCACGCTGGCGCTCCCGTCAGGCCGCCGCGCTCTCCCAGTATAGCAAAGCCGCCAACTGGCGGCTTTGGGGTGTTTTCCCCTTGATAACCTTAAAATCCGCCGGACGGCCCCTGTCAAGGCCCGACCAGTCCGCAGACTGGTCGGCTCGCGCACGATTGCGCCAGCAATCGTGCGGCCTTGACGGGGGACGGGCGGCGGATTACACTCCCGCAGGGGAAAAACACCCCCGCAGGGGCTTAACGGACAGGGCGGCGAACAGGGCGGACAGGGGCGCGGCCCCGTTGCTTGTCCGCTTCCAGGCTCTTGTCGATGGAACGGCCAAACTGCTTGCTCATGTCCTGAATGTTGTCCAGGGCTTGCCGCCGCTGCTAGGGGTCCCAGCCCTCGTAAAGTTCCGGCAGGCGGGACATATCGGGCATGGGACGCTCGATCCCGAAGCGGCGGCAGAGGATATAGGACACGCTCTGGGCGTCCAGGTCGCACTCGTCCCGGTCATAGCCGGGAAACGCGCCTTTGGCATGGAGCCGGGAGTGCGCCACCTCCGCAGCGATGGCGGCAAACGCCTCGCTGTCCGGGAAGGTGGGGTTGACGGCAAGCTCCATGTTGCGCTGGTCGTAGAACGCGGCCACGGGCAGTTCCTCGTCGATGACCACCGGGACAACGGCGTAATTCAGCACCGTGGAGAGGGCGGTCTCCATATCCTTGGTGTCGTCCCGCAGGACGGTCTGCTTGATCTCCCGGCCCTGGGTCTGGCTAATGTCGTAGGCATCGGCCAGGGTGTAGCCCCGGCCCATCGGGGAACGGGCGAAAATCTTTGTCCCCTTGCCCTTCTCCGCTTCCATCACGGAACGGTTCAGCGTTTTCCAGCGGTCACGGGTGGCGAAGATGGTGGCCTGCGGCTGGCCGAACATGACCAGGGCGATGTTCCCGGCGCTGTACGTCGGGTTGTCCCCCTGCATTTCCAGATACCGGGCATAGGCTTCCGGGGTGGTGGTGATCTCGGTGATACCGGCGTCCTGCATGGCCACGGTGTTCTCCCGTTCTGCCTGCTGCTGTTCCCGCCACTTGGTATCGTTCTCGGCCTTGCGGCTTACGATCTGTTTCAAATCTGCCATTGTGAATTACCTCCTACAATTATCGTGTTTTGGGTGGAGTGGTACGGGTATGCTGTTTGGGGGCCTTGCCCTGGTTCATGCTCTCGGCTGCGGCTTGGAGGGCGGCCAGCCGCCCCTTGACGGAGGGGATGTCGCTGATCTTCTCCGGGGTGTCAGTAGTCCTCGTCGTCCTCGTCGTCGTCCTCTTGCTCTGCGATTGTGTCGAGCCACTCCCGCGCTGTGGTGAGGAGCGCCCTTGCGGAGCGCGGGGGGCGGCTTTTTTTGGCGGTTCCGCCTCCTGGCCCCTTGCGGGAGCGCCATAGCCCCGGCGCTCCATGAACAGGTTGACTTGGGACACAAAATCCACGTTGGTCACAAGGTCTACCATACCGTCCTCGGCCCGGCTGTCCTTTACGGCGGCAAAAAGGACGTTTTTCTTGGCAAAGGCCCGGAACTCCGCAAGGTCGCTCTCCTTAATGCGAAACACCTTCAACTCCTTGCCCTCCCGGAGCAGGCGGGCCATGTGGGTCTTGCCAACCAGCTTTTTGTTGTCCTTGGACAGCGCCCATAGGAACGCCGCCAGATTTTTGCTCCCCGCTGCCAGCAGCTTGATACTGGCCTCGGTGAGCTGGATGCTCTCTTTGACCATCAGATCGGCCACATCACCGCTTACATCCATTGACTTTCACCTCCCGTTTTCAGATATTCAATGACTTCCCGGACGCAGCAGTACCGGGGATTGTGAAGATACCGGCGCAGGATCAGCCTGATATGCCGTTCCCGCTGGGCCTGGGGCAGAGGGGCGAATATCTCCACATCCTCCACGGAGGCCCGGTAGTTCAAAATGGTGACGCTGCCCCAGGGCAGTCCCCCCACGCTCTTGTCCACATGGAGCAGCAGGGCGATGACCGGCCCGCCGGGGACGGCCCGGTAGGCCGTCCAGCACAGGTTGGCGTAGCTGTCCTTCTCATAGATGGCCGGGAAGTCGAACAGGCCGCACCAGCCGCGCCGCGCTAAAAAGAGATAGTCGGAAAATTCCTGTCGGCATAGCTTGGAAAGGCTCATGTCCAGCCTATCGGCCTCTATCGGCTGGCACTCTCCCGCCAGACGGAGGATGGCGGTCAGGTCTGCTTTTATCAGTCTTTTCATGGGTCTCGCTCCTGTCGGCCCCCACATTGGCGCGTACCGTAGGGGCGTCGTTTTCAATGCGGGCGCACAGCTTCAATTCCCGGCGCAGCGCCCGCAGGCGGTCGTTGATGGCGTCGATCTCCGCCTCGGCCCCCTCCGTCCCGGCCCGCCGCAGGGGGTACAGTTCCCGGCGCTGGCCGGTGAGGGCGTCTATCTCGGCCTGGATAGCGTCATACTGCATGGAAAGCTGGCCCATCGTCTCAATGCGGTTTTTCATCAGGTATATAAATTGCTCCTGGTAGCGGTCAAACTTGATGACCTCCCGCCACGAAACGAGGGCGGTCTGCCGCCTGGGGCGGCGGTTGGGGATGGCTCCCAGCAGATAGAGGTACTTGAAGTAGAGGGCGCGAAGCCCTTTCAGCTTCCGGGGCTTGCGGGGAAGTCCGCCACGGGGCCGGTATCTCCGTCCCGGTGTCAGCCATTGAAAGGCCGGGGGCGGCGGTTCGGGTGGCGGCGGGGCCGCCCCGGAACGGGCGGCGGACAGGCGGGATAGAATGTCCGCCTCGGTGTAGCCGTCCCCCAAACTGTCCAGCCGGATAAAACGTGGAGCGCCGGGGGGCTTGACGGCGGTATGCTTCACGTTGGGGCCGCGCTTGACGGCGTAGCCCAGCCGGTTAAGCTCCTGCCAAAAGGTTTTCATGGTGTAGGCCCTGAAAAGGGCGGCGTCAATGTCCTGCCGCACAAGGCCCCGCAGGGTGGGCTTGCCCTTCCGCTCCGCCTGCCACTCGCTGTACTGTTTGCCTTTGCTTTCCGGGTCGATGATGGATAGGCCGTACTCCTGACAGATGGCGTCCGAGGTCCCCCGGATGCCTTGGTAGTAGTCCTTCTTGGTGTCCCGGTACATCATCCCATCCACAAAGGAAACGCTGTTGAAAACGATGTGGGAGTGAAGATGCTCTTTGTTCAGGTGGGTGGCGACAATGACCTCGTAGCGGTCTCCCAAAAGCCTCCGGGCAAGCTCCACACCTACGGCATGGGCCTGTTCCGGCGTGACCTCGCCGGGGGCGAAGGACTGGATGATGTGATAGCCCTTCCGCTTGCGGCCCTCCTTGCCCCAGCGACGTTTCGTGTCCATCATATCGGCATAGACCGTATCCCGGTCGCAGTTGATGGCGGTCTCAAAACAGGTGCGCTCGGTCTTGTCCCGGTTGAGGGCGTAGTCGATGGCTGTTTCCAGCGAGGTCTTTTCCTCGTTCTGGGCGTAGTCCACGCTCTTGTCCAGCCGGTTATGCACCACAAGGATTTTTGTGTAGGCCATTAGAGCGTATCCCTCACCAGCCGGGCCATTTGCCGCACAAGGCGGGCGGCCTCGGTGATCTCGTCCCTGGTGGCCTCCCCTCTGGCGTTGGCCTGATGGGCAAGCTGATTGACGTTATTTCCGATGGCGGACAGTTCCCGGAGAAGGGCGGCGTAGGTGTCGGGGGGACGGGGGCGGAGTTCAACGCCCATGATAAGCTGACGTAATAGCGGCTCCATCTTTAAGCCGGTGGCCCCGGCCTGCGCCTGGAGGTGGGCATACTCGTCGGCGTTCAGCCGCAGGGTGATAGTCTTATAGGGCTTTGGCATAGCTGGCTCCTTTCGACAAAAAATAATGCGTCTCAAATTGAGACGCATTTCCGGGGAATGGGGGTATTAGGGGCTTGCCCCTAACAAGCGGCATTTTGCAGTCAAAATGCCATGCTTGCGCGGACAGCGGCGCCAACGGCGCCGCTGTCTACCGTGTCGGGGCGGAGTCCCTTTGCTTGCGGGGCTGGGGCTTCTTATGGGTTGGGCGGCTGGGATGTTGATGTTTGGGCTTTTCCGGCTCTGCCGGTGGCGGGGGCGTATCCCCGTCCTCCAGAAAGCCCAGCAGTTCATCGGCAACCTCCTGGGGCGTTTTCTCCGGGACTTCCACGGTGTAGCCGGGGAGAAGGATACCGTTGACGGAAAAGCGGCGTTCCTCCCCCTTGGGGATGGGCGGGGAGAGTTCGGTGAACAGGTGGGCGTAGGCGTTGATACGGCCTTGGAGGTACTTTTCCATCGCCGCCTTGTCGGTAAAGCGTTTCCTGTCCTGACCGGCGATTTGACGGCCAGGGCCGGAATAGTCCGGCTCCCTGGGGGTGTTGAATGTCAGATACCACGAAATTTCCCAGGAGACCGGCACAGATTCCTTTTTGGCTTTGTCATAGCGGGTGTTCTCATAGACGCGCCACGACATTTTGTAGACCATGTTGCTGATCTCATGCCAGTCGTACTCACCATCTATCCAGACGTTAGCCGTGTGAGGGGTGGGCGGTATTGTCAGATATTGCTGTGCCTTCCTCAATTCACAGGTTTTCATCGCCTGCTGTACCCACTTCTCGCTGACTTTCAATATTTCTGCATAAATGGCTTTTTCCTGGTCAACACTGGCCTGCTCCTGTTCTTTCAGCGCGTCGGGAGAAAGTTTGACCAACTCGGAGAGGTCGGACTGGCTGCTCGAAAAATAGATGTGACTTGAAATTTCAAGTTCCCTGCCGGGGTCAAGGTGTGTATATCCCATATTCGCGCCTCCCTAACGTACCGGGGCCGACTGCTTTTTAGCGGCGGCCTTTTTCTTGGCGGTAGGCTTTTTTGCTGGGGTCGCTCTCCGCTTCTGCGCGGCGGCTGGCTTTTCCGGGCTGGCCTTCCCCTGGGGCGGGGGCGATTTCTTCGGGGCCTTGGGCGGCTCCGGGTCGGACGGCGGTGCAAGGTCTCCATCGTCCAGCAAGTCCAGCAGCTCGTCGGCCACCTCCTGGGGCGCTCTCTCCTTGGGCGCTATGGTATAGCCGGGGAGAAGAACGCCGTTGATATAAAAGGAACGCTTGAACTCGTCCGGGACGGGAGGGGACAACTCCGTAAAAAGCCGGGCGTACACATCAAAGCGGCCTTGGATATAGTTCTGTGCGTCGGCCTCGGCGTTGTAGTATTTCTTCTTTATCTCCACTACCATAACATCGCCGGAATAGTAGTATTTTTCCGTAGAGGGCCGGGGCGGGCGGTTGATGGCGATGCCCCAGGTCACAAGCCACTGGCCTTGGTGATTGCCCGTCGTCTCCTGCATTATCTTATAGCGCATGATGTAGACGCGGTTGCTGATCTCCCAAACACCGTCCTTTTGCCGTTTCCACTCGTTTGACGTGTGCTTGACCTCCGGGGTCTTGACGTACTCGATGGCCCTGTCCAGGAGCATGGTCTGGGCGGCCTGCTCCACCCATTCCTCGGCGGCGACCTGCACTTTTCCGAAAATGGTCTTTTCTGCCGTTGCTCCGTCCTTACGCTTGGCTTGCAACTCCTGCAAGGGCAGCTTGACCAGCTCTGCCAGATCGCTGCGGTCAACATTCCACCTGTCAAACTCCACGGAGCGTTCCAGTTCGATATGTTCACCGGGATTGAATTTGTCTGTACGGTGCAATACGCGGTAAAAGGTCGGCTCTTTCCGTTTTTGTTCTGCCATAGACCGCCCCTCCTATCGCTCGCCGCGCTGGGGGGATGGCTTTTTCCTGTCACGGGAGGGAACGGTCGGAAATTCCAGCGCGATTTCAAACTGCCGTTGTAATTCCTCCATCCTCACGCTGTCCAGCGGCTCATAGGTCTTGCTGTCCGGGTCCCAGCGGGTCAGACGCTTTTCCTCCGGGATGTGGTTGCGCCGTTCCCACGCGCCCACGGCCTGGGCCTGGACGCTCATGCGCTCCTTAATGTCGGGGTTGTCCCTGGCGGGGCGCAGTTCATAGTCCTCGATCTGCTTTGGGGACAGGGGGGCGTTATAGGCCAGAACGCCCCAGGCCAGGACGGTGCCGCTCTCCACTGGCTGGCGTCCGCTAAAGAACGTCATTTCCACCTGGGGGTCGTTTGGCAGTTTGGGATAGGTGCCAATGTCGATGGGGCGCTGGGTGGAATAATACTTGAATACCATACCGCGCCCCCTATCTCTGCCGCTGGGGATGGTTCCGCTGGCGCTGGGGCGCTTTGGCGGTCTGGCCCTCTTTGATCTGGCGCAGTTTCACCTTGACCGATTGCCGGGGCCGGTCATCATTACGGGCCGGGGCGGCGCGTTCCTGCACCGGGGCGGAGGTCTGGCTGGTATTCGCGGCCTTCCGCAAATCTGTGACCGCCGCTTTTGTATATGCCAGGAATTTCCCCTTTTCCTTCTCCGGCATGACCGCCGCCTGCGCCTGGAATTGCTGCTCCAATCTGGTGATGGTGTAATGCTGCTGGAAAAAGCCGATCACTCTGGTCGCCAGCTTTTCCAGGTCGTCATGGAGCTGGAGGCCAAACTGTTCATGGAGCAATTCACGCAGGCCAACGGGCGCGTCCTCGAAGATCCCGGTCAGATTCTCCGGGTGGTTCAGGTTATTTTCAACAAGGTCTTGCATTTGTTCCAGCATGGAGCCGTAGCCCGGCCCGGTAGAGAGGGGCAGCCAGTAGCGGTCAACCTCGCCGTCCAGCATATAGTCGATGGCAACCTTGACCGGGCGGCTCGGCTCGTCAGTGTTCCAGTATTCCTGGTTTATCGCCTCCATCCGGGTCTCCGCCTCGGACAGCGTCATGCGGGCGCCAGCGGGAAGATGCTCGTCGGCGCTCTCCATGACGGTGACGATGGGTTCCTGTTCCGGGGACAGGTCGGGCAGGGTGGCCTCCTTGGCGGATTTGAACAGGGACACAAACGCCCCGGAAATATCACGGGTGAAGTTCCTCCAGCGGGTGGCCGCGCCCCGGACGGTGCAAAGGCCATTTTTGAAAAAGCCGGTCACGATGCTTGCGCTCTCGCCCAGCAGGTCTTTCACATCCCGGCGCAGGTTCCCGGCGATCTCTTTCATACGGCTGTTGGTATCTATGGGGATCACTCCTTTCCAAAAAGTGGTGGGGCGGCTCTCGCCGCCCCGGATAAAATGTCGAAATTCGTCTCAATTTGAGACGAATTTCAGCGGACGGCGGCGGGCCGCGCCCGGTGCATACGGCAATATGCCTTGGGCGGGACAAAGGGCCTCCCGGCGAAGGTCACTTCCCGGATGGGACGGTAATGGGACAGCACCCCGTCCCGCAGGCTGGCAAACTCGATATAGTCCGCCTTGGTAAAGCACCGCTCCCGGCGCATTTGGCGCTGGGACACCGGCCAGCCCTCGCCGTAAAGGAAATGGAACATTTTGATGTTGTCGGAGATCAGTTGCAGGGAGTTGTCCGAATTGTCGTAAAACGCGGGGGCCTCGCCGTCTCCGGGGCAATAGTTTTCGCTCCTGCCGAGATACACCCGCCCATCCTCGCCCACCAGGGCGTCCATGCCCTCATAGTTGCTGGCGGCGGCGGACGCGATCAAGATTTCTGTCATGGTGTCACCTCGCCATATCGTCATGGCCGGGCGGCTTGCGGGGCTTGGGCGGCAGGCCGTAGTCTTGCCGCAGTTCCTCAACTCTCCGGCGAAAATCCTTTTCTGCGCTCTCCCGGTCTCCGAAATAGTTGCCATAGGCAAATTCCTTAAACTGCCTGTGGGCGTAGGATTTCCAGGTCACATAGGGGGATGGTGCTTTCGGGTTGTGGGCCAGCACGATCTCCACGTCCTTGATGCGCTTGCTTTTGATAACGTGGTAGCCCTCGCATACTCTATCATCCGCCATAGCCGCTTACCTCGAAGGGGAAGGGGGCTTTTTGCCCTTACCCGCCTTTTCCGCTTCGGCCTTGGCCTTCTGGCGCTCAATGGCCTTTTTCCGCAGGTCAAGGGCCTCGAACACCCCGCGCTTTGCGTCAGGGATGGTAGTCCGCTTATCCGGGAAGTACGGACGCAGATCCTCCTCGGTCAGCGTGATTTTCAGTTGCGGCGTCTCCTCCCGCTTGGTGGGGGCTACCGACTTTTCGATCTTGTCCGTGGTCAGCGTCCCTTCCTGGCTGGCCTTTTTCAGTTCCACCGCCTGGGTGCCGGAGGGGACTTTATCCTCCTTCTTGATGGCGTCGGCTACCGCCGCCTGTTCCTCTTTTTTCAGATATGAGAGGTCTGCGGCGGTGTGGACGGGGAGCTTCTTATCCTCCACCATCTGCTGTAATTCCGGGGTCAGGTTGTTCAGACGGACAAGTTTCTGGATATTGCTACGGCTCTCGCCGGTCTGCTGGGCCAGTTCCTCGTCAGCCCGCATGGGCTTCTTGCCCTCGGCCGCCAGCTTGGCGGTTTCCTCCTTGGTGCGCCGTCCGGCCTTGTGCTTCATGGCTTCCAGCTTCATGGCATAGGCGCGGGCCTTCTCCATCGGGCTGATGTTCTCCCGCTTCAGGTTGGCGTCCACCATAGAGATCGTGGCCTCGTCCCGGTCAAGCTGGCGGACGATGACCGGCATGGTGGCGATACCCGCCAGCTCGCAGGCCCGGCGGCGGCGGTGGCCGGACACCATCTCATAGCCGCCCGCCTTGCGGGGGATGACCACGGCAGGCTCCAACACTCCGAATTTCTTTACGCTGTCCACCAGGTCCATCATGTCCTGGTCGTCCTTGACGTTGAACGGATGGCCCTCAAAGGGGTGTATCTCCGACACCTTCAGCGTGGTGATGATCTCCGACTGCCCCTCCCTGGTGATGGGGAGCGTAAAGTCCTTGGGGATTTCGTCCTCGGTGGGCTTATCGGGCGCGGCGGCGGGCGCTTGTTCAGCCCCCGTCTTTTCCGGCTCGGCGGGGTGGGGGTCTACCAGCTTGCCGGGAATGGGCAGGTCGGGGTTTTTCCTGTGTTCCTTGCGGTAGCGGCTGGCGTCCGTAAGGGCCATTTCGTAAACATCCGCCCGGACTTCCAGCATACCGGCCTGTTCCAGCGCCTTGCAGCGATGGAAACCGTCTACAAGCTGTAGCTCTCCCTTTTCCCCCTGGCGGAGAATGACCGGCTTTTGCAGGCCGTTCTTTTTGATGTCGGCAATCATATCGCCGTAGTCCTTCCTGGGGGTGTCCTTGACGTAGGTGCCGGGGAGGGGAACGATCTCGGACAGCTTGACGAAACGGAGGCTGGGGTCTTTCGGCGGTTCGGCAGGCTTCTTTTCCTCGGCAGGCTTGTCGGGTGCGGCGGGGGCTTTGGGGTCAGCCGCCGCCTTGGACGCTTTGGCACCCTTCTTTTCCCCGGCAGGCTTACCGGGAGCGTCGGCGGGGGCCTTGGGGTCAGGCGTGGCCTTGGGTGGCTCGGCGGGCTTCTTTCCCTCGGCGGGCTTGTCGGGAGCATCAGCGGGGGCCTTGGGGTCAGGCGCGGCCTTGGGCGGCTCGGCGGGTTTCTTTTCCTCGGCAGGCTTGCCGGGAGCGTCGGCGGGGGCCTTGGGGTCAGGCGTGGCCTTGGGCGGCTCGGCGGGCTTCTTTTCCTCGGCGGGCTTGCCGGGAGCGTCGGTGGGGGCCTTGGGGTCAGGTGCGGCCTTGGGCGGCTCGGCGGGTTTCTTCTCCTCGGCAGGCTTGCCGGGAGCGGCAACGGTGGCCTTGGGGTCAGGCGCGGCCTTGGGCTGCTCGGCGGGTTTCTTTTCCTCGGTGGGCTTGCCGGGAGCGTCGGCGGTGGCCTTGGGGTCAGGCGCGGCCTTGGGCGGCTCGACGGGTTTCTTTTCCTCGGCGGGCTTATCAGGCGGTGCGCCGGGGACGGGGGCGCGGAAAGCGCCGATCAACGGGTTCTTCTTGTCTGGCATGGTGAGTCCTCCTTTTGCTTATTTTGTCGAAAAATGCGTCTCGATTTGAGACGCATTTTCAACCGATATTAAGGGCCAAAATCGTGCTGTACCTCCGCTTGATAGTAGTTGTTGATGGTGGCCGGGGCATTGTAAAGGGCAGTCAGCAGATAGGCGCGGATGTTGCGGATTTTGGTCGTGTTCTTCCGCAGACAGTCAAAAACATATTCCAGGTGCGAATAGTCCAGTTTATAAAAGCGTTCCTTCACCTGGGCGGTGGGAAGTTCCTCGCCGCCGATGCGGAGGGTGGCGCGGGTGCTGCATAGAACATCGGTTATCAACTCCGCCACCTCATCCACGTCCTCACGGTTGAACTGGGTACAGAGGGCAGCGTAGTCAATACTTTCCCGCACATCTCTCCCGCAATCAATCCGATCTATCCATCCTGTTCCCGGAGGGGAGGGGGATGGATGGACAGATGGATCAAGCTGAATGGGGTCAGTTTGATTTGATTCAATATAGATTGCGTCCGATTTTCCGAAGTCTGCACTTCCGAAAACCGGAAGTCTTGACTTCTGCTTTTCGGAACTCTTGACTTCCGATTTTCCGAAGTCTTGACTTCCGAAAATCGGAAGTCTGGGAATGTCCTGCGGCTGGGAGGGTTGCGGCGGTTTTTCGCCGGTGGTGAACCGCTTGACATAGATTTTTGCAGGACGGCCCTGGCCCCGCTTGACGCGCTCGATCAGGCCAAAACCCTTGCCTGTGTCCAACTCGGCCAGCAGCTTGACGGCCTTCTCATGCCCGCAGCCCAGGTCTGCCTGTATCTCGTCCAGTGTGTAGTAGATATAAACACGGCCTTGGTCGTCGTACCAGCCGTTTTTAGCGGACAGCCCCATGCGGTCAAGGAGAAGGCCATAGAGCAGCTTGGCGTCGGTAGACAGCTTCTTGAACTGTTCGCCGGTGATAAGCTGGCGGGGGATACGGTAGAACGAAAATTGATTGCTTTCGTCGCCGTAATAATAGTCAAATGCTTGCTTGCCCACGTTCTCACCTCCATTGGGCAAAAAGAAAGGCGCCCCTTACGGAGCGCCTGGACTACGGGCTTTCCACCCGCTTTCTTCTTTTTTCTGCACCTTTTTCAATTTGGGATAGTAACAATGATAGCAAGCAACTTACTCAACAAAGGTTTTTAAGGGAAATTGTAGATGGCCCTCGTCTGCCTGTGTCGGGGCAATTTTTACTGGCCGCCACATACCACCATTCTTTTTTGCTCGATTTTCCTCGATAAGATTGTGCTTGATACCCTAAAATCTCGTTATCATAGAAGTGCGCCGCTTGGGATACCAAAGCCTATAAGAAAACGCTCCGACCGAAAATCGGTCGGAGCGTTTTTATCGGCGGAAGCAGTGCGCAGAGCCTTACGCTCAGGCGGCCTTCCTGCTCTGCACGGAGCGGATGACCAGCAGCGTGCCGATGACCATGACCACGCCGATGGCGAGGCTGATGACCACGTTGCGGATAAACGCCGCAAGGATGTAGTTCACAAAGCAGATGGCAGCCACGGTGACGGCGTAGGGGATCTGCGTGGAGACATGCTCGATGTGGTTGCAGTTCGCACCGGCGGACGCCATGATGGTGGTGTCGGAGATGGGGGAGCAGTGGTCGCCGCAGACCGCACCGGCGAGACAGGCGGAAATGCCCATGATCTGCAGGTCGGGAGCCGCGTTGAAGATAGGAAGCACGATGGGGATGAGGATGCCGAAGGTGCCCCAGCTCGTGCCGGTGGCGAAGGCCAGCAGGCAGGCGACCACGAAGATGATAGCGGGCAGCAGCATGAAGAGACCTTCGGACGCCTGCTTCATCAGACCTTCCACATAATCGGCGGCGCCGAGGAGACCCGTCATGCTCTTGAGGGAGACGGCGAAGGTGAGGATCAGAATGGCGGGGACCATGGCGTTGAAGCCCTTGGTCATGCAGCCCATAGCGCCCTTGAAGGTGATGACACGGCGCGCGCAGAGGTAGATGATGGACAGGACCAGCGCGATCAACGCGCCCCAGGGCAGGCCCACAAAGGCATCGGTATCACCGAAGGCTGCGATGAAGTCGCCCGCGTTGGTCTCAGGATCCCAAAAGCCGCCGACGTAGATCAGACCGATGACGCAGAAGATGATGAGCAGGAAGATGGGAATGAGCATATCCCACATATTCGCGCGAGAGGAGCCCTCCTCGTGCTCGTCGCTCAGCGCGCCGAGGTCGCCGGTCTGGGCAGCCTTGAGCTCTGCCGCGGCCATGGGACCGTAGTCCACACCGAGAACGACCATGGTGATGACGAACACGATGGTGAGCAGAGAGTAGAAGTTATAGGGAATGGCCTCAATGAAGAGCTGGATGCCGGACACGCCGGTGTCGAGCTTCGCGGCGACGCCGGAGACGGCGGCCGCCCACGAGGAGATCGGCGCGATCATGCAGATCGGCGCGGCGGTGGCGTCAATGAGGTAGGCGAGCTTCACGCGGGAGATCTTCTGGCTGTCGGTCACGGGCGTCATGACGGAGCCGACGGTGAGGCAGTTGAAGTAGTCGTCGATGAAGATCAGCACGCCGAGGGCGAAGGTGGCGAGCAGCGCACCGGCCTTGGAATGGATGTGGCTCGCGGCCCAGCGGCCGAAGGCGGCGGAGCCGCCGGTGGCGTTGACGAGCGCGACCATCACGCCGAGGATCACGAGGAAGAGGAAGATGCCGGCGTTGTCGGCGATGGCGGCGGTCAGACCGTCGTTGATGATGGTGTCGAGCGCGCCGATGGGGCTGAAGTCCGTGGCGAGCAGGGCGCCGACGACGATGCCGATGAAGAGGGAGGAGTAGGTCTCCTTCGTCAGCAGGGCAAGGCCGATGGCGACGATCGGGGGAACGAGGGACCAGAAGGTGTTGACAAACATGAGGAATTCTCCTTTCGTGCGTCTGCACAAAAAATTTAAGCCATGATGCTTCCATCATGACTTAAACACAACACCTTTTGCAAATACGCTTTCGGTCGTATTCCGATCATGACAGCTCTCCGCCTTTCGGCGACAGTCCGACGGATGTTATCCCCCGGCCCGGTGAACACACGCACAGGAATCCGTGTGTCCCCTCGGCGGCCGCCCCTTTCGCTCTCCGGTTCCTGCCGGTTATGCAGAGCTACTGATGTTGGCCGCGCCTCTATCAAGACTTATTAAAAACAAGGATAGTATACACCATTGCCGCGTTTTGTCAAGAGAAAATGTAAAATTTTTGCGGCTTCTTTTGGTCATTTCGCGAATTTTGCCGCTTTCGGTGGGGTTCAGCTCTGCGGTCCCATGCAGAAGCCACGCGCAAGACAGCGTCCCAGCATCTGCACGAAGGTCACATGGCCCACGTCCTCGCCCGCGAGGATGGGCAGCTCGGCGACCGTGTTCCCCGCCGCGTCGCGCACCGTGAGCTGACCGAGCGTGTCGCCCGCGTATACCGGCGCGGCGACGCTTTCCGCCAGCGCGACCTCCTTCGTCAGGCCGTTTGCCAGCGCCTTTTCCACCAGCAGGGCGTTCTCGCTCGTGAGCACCGGTTGCACCGTGCCGCGCACGCCGAGCGTCACCGGTACGGGCGGCAGCACTTCGTCGGGTGTGACGGTCACGAGCGACCAGGTCGAAAAGCCGTAGTTGAGCAGGCTCTTGGCGTCGGAGAAGCGCTCGTCGCTTGTCTTGCCCTTGAGCACGACCGCGATGAGCTCCATGCCGTTTTTCTCCGCCGTCGCGCTCAGGCAATAGCCCGCCGAGCCGGTCGAGCCGGTCTTGAGGCCGGTTGCGCCGTCGTAGAAGCGGATGAGCTTGTTTGTATTTACGAGCATGGACTCTCCGCCGCGCAGCGAATCCATCCAGACGGTCGTGAATTGCCGGATGTCGGGGTGCCTGAGGATCAGCTCGCGCGACATGAGCGCGATGTCATAGGCGCTCGTGAGGTGTCCCGCCGCGGGCAGGCCCGTGCAGTTGACGAAGTGCGTGTCATTCATGCCGAGCTCCTGCGCCCGCGCGTTCATGCGCTCCACGAAGGCGTCCTCGCTGCCGGCAAGGTGCTCGGCGAGCGCCACCGCCGCGTCGTTGCCCGAGACGATGCACACAGCCTTGAGCAGGTCGCGCACCGTCATCTGTTCGTTCTCCTTGAGCCAGATCTGGCTGCCGCCCATGCCCGCCGCGTGCGCCGAGCCCGTCACCACATCGTCGTAGGAGAGCGCGCCGGAGTCGATGGCCTCCATCACCAGCAGCAGCGTCATGATCTTCGTCACGCTCGCCGGCTCACGCGGCGTGTGTTCATCCTGCGCAAAGAGCACCGTGCCGGTCTGCTTTTCCATCAGCAGTGCGCTCGGACAGCTCACCGCCGGCCCCGCTGCCGCGGCGCTGACGCACAGGGCGAAGGCTGCCAGCAGAGAAAATACCGTTCGTTTCATGGGATGCACTCCTTTTTATGTCCTTTGCCCCATCCTATGCCGCCCGCCGGGGGCATATACGGAAAACTGTGCCGGCAGGCAAATTTCGCCTTGCATTGCGCGGGGAAGTCTGCTATAATAGCCTCACTTTGCAGGGTTAGTACATCGGTAGTGCATCGGCTTCCCAAGTATCCATAAACATTTTAGAAAAACCCAGCAATATCAAGGGCTGGCGGGTTTTTCGGACAGGCCAAAAGGCCAAATGTTATGGTATGTATATGGTATTATAATCGTTAATCGGGAACAATCGGGTTGTATATGTTATGATGTAGCATATTGATATTTCATTTCTCATATGCTATAATAGCCCCTGTCAAGAGAATATGCGGGTATAATTCATCGGTAGAATGCGACCTTCCCAAGGTTGATAGGTGGGTTCGACTCCCATTACCCGCTCCAGAAAGAACATCCTTTACGGATGTTCTTTTTTATTAAGCATTATACCGTTATATTTTCGGTGTCTGCCGTGTAGTATATATAGTGATTTGCTACGCGGCATCACCTCCTGTAATTAGGACCGCCTCATCTTGTGTGAGACGGTCCTATTGTTTTTATCCCTTATAATCTCTTGAAATTAGTTTTCCTGCTTCACGGACTAACTCATGGGTATATTCCGAAACATGGTCAGATACCAGATGCCATTGACCTTTAAACTTGAATTGAAGAACTCCGTCAATTATTTTGGTGGGACAGGTATATCTTCTTCCGCCTGCCGTTATCTGGACCCAATTCAACACCTTATTGATTCCTAATATCAACAATGTCGCTCACCGTCCTTTAAATAATGTCTTATACTTGTCGAGATTTCCTTGCTGCCGTTCCCGTTCCTGCTCTTCGATACCTCTTTCGATAAAACTGATAAGGTCCCGCTTCGTGATACGGAACTGTTTCCCATCTGGTTTGAAATAGGGAAGTTTTCCAGAATGAATAAGGGCATATACGGCTTTCTTATTTATCTTCAAATAGTCTGCTACATCATCAACAGTAAAGATGCTGCTTAATTCTGGAATTAGTTCATAGTCTGGCGTGGAAGAATGGTTTTCTATTTTGGCTGCTATACGGCTACAAATAAAATCGTCAACATTCTTCTCGATTTGGAAGCGGTCCATTGGCTCGAAGTAAATATCCATTGTGCTCCCCCTCTCATAAAAACATAATACGATATTATGTGCCAAAAAGCAACAAAAAGACAAATTGACATATTTTTAGAGAAATGATAATATGCTTTTATACAATACTGAAAGGGGAACCTGTCATTATGGATACTACTATCAAAGTCAGGACAGTTCAATCTTTACTCAAAGATATCGCCAAGGGCAAAATCAATTTTACCTCTTACCTTCAGAGAAAAGAGGGCCAGTGGCTTCCTGCTCAACAGTCCAAGTTTATCGATACCCTTATGCGTGGTTATCCCATTCCGCCTGTCTATGCGGTCGCATATACTACCCCCGAAGGTGAAAGCGTCCAGACCATTATTGATGGTTGCCAGCGTCTTTCCACTCTTCGAGATTTTACCGAAAACAAGGGCCACGGCTTCAAGCTGAAAAAGCTGGATACCTTTGCCTATGACGGCAAGGTTGAAGTCGAATATAACGGCCTTATGTATTATAAGCTGCCCGAAGAACTTCAGGACAAGATTATGGCCTCTGAAATTCAGGTCATCACTCTCGAAGATGCGTCCCCTGAAGATATCGTTGAGATTTTCGACCGCCTCAACAACGGCGTGGCTCTTTCCAAGGCCCAGAAGAATAAGACAGTTATGGGCTATGAACTGGCAATGAAAGTCAGAGAACTCGCCAATCTTCCTGTTATGTCCCGTCTGGGCCTCACGCCTGGACAGGTGAAGAAAGATGAAAACGAAATGGTCATCTGCCAGACCTTTATGCTCTGCTCTGGCACATCTACCGGCCTTTCTGCCAAGGAAGTCAAGGAATTCCTGAAAGGGTTCGCCAACAGCGTCAGTAAGGATGAAATCGTTGACGGTGTTGCGAAGTCTCTTTCCATTCTCGATAGCATCATTGGGAACGATGAGTTCAGGAATGTGAAGAAATCTATGGTTGCTCCGCTTCTCTACACTATCTACGGCATCAAAGATGATGAAGCAGCTATTGACCGTTTCAAAATGAACTTCCGTAAATTCATTTCCGAAAAGGATACGAACGAAGAATACGCCAAGTTCGCAAAGTTCCACACCACAAGCAGAGAGAATACCGAAGGCCGCGTGGCATTCCTCCAGGAACTCACAAAGTAATAATAAAAGACCAGGTAAGAAATTACCTGGTCTTATTTTTTTAGAAATTGAACTCTATCTGGTAGTAATCGGGCTGATAGGAATATCTCATCTTGTATGTCTTCCCACGGGAAGATATCGTGGAATAAATCATATCTCTTTCGTCCTCTATCTCACTCTTAACGGTAAACCCGTATTTATTCGCCATATCACTTGGAATGACTCCGCCCAAATCTTGAAGCAGATATCTTTCCATTATCAGTCCATAAAGGTTCCTGCTGAATTCCAAATCGCCTGTAAGGTAATATACGGCATTGAAGAATGTGGTCAGGGTTTCAATATTGTCCCCATTATTATTTTTCGCTGCCTTTTCCATGCTCATTGAAAGTTTAATGGGATGCCCCTCATATATATCGCTTTCCATTCTCATTCTGCTGCTGTATACCATATAATCGCCCTTAGTGTAGAGATAGGCGGAACCTGTGCTGCCGTAAGCATCCAGGAACCCAGATATCACACTCTCTTTGCCGTAGGACAAATCTTCGCTCGTCAGCTTAAACTTTGGGTCTTTCAGGAATATGCCTCTCTGTATCGTATCATAAATACGGTAGTCCCATATTCCATTTGAACCAAGTATCATATTCGTCCTGATATCCTTGGTCATTACGTAACCCTGTATCTTGTGTCCGTTTCTCAAATCTTTAAAGTCTTTCGCTGCCAGGGTATTGTAAGCCAAACCTATCATCCATTGCTTATTTATATCTGCTTTATCGTTCCAATCTGGCTGGTTAATAATTCCCACCTTACTCGCCAACCGCCTTGGGTCGCTCTTCGGAAAATCTTGCCCCTCGACAAAACCCATGGTCTTCAGGCATATAGCGATATACTTTCTCATACCCATCATCTTATTAGGGCTGAATGTGTCATCTATGTAGCCCTTGTTATAAGCATATTCTATGTATTTGCTGTATTGGGCTGGAACATTGGAATAGGGCATCGAATAGTTCCCGTTCAGTGCGTTTTCCTCTTCTCCCAACATCCTTACCAGGCTTGCTACGGCCTCTGCCTCGGATACCTTTCTTCCCAGATTGTAATACTCGCCCTCGGCATCCAATCTTCCAAGGCTGTTAAAATACCGTGCCATTTCATATGATGATTGGCTGAATAGCGGTAATATCGTCTGCCCGTCTTCTGCTATGCCCCTGTCGAAGAATAACCCAGCGTCATATGCCATTGTCCCGCTCGGGTCTCTCAATAGTCTCGGGTCATCCGTGTTATATGCCTTTTCCTCGTTTAAATCATCCTGGATGCTATGAAGAGGCAATTCAGTTCTGAATTCCACACAATCGAATGCGAAACGGTGAAAATTAGCATAGGCAGGGGTAGCAAGGGACATTACTGTAATTCCTGCCAATAATAAAGATAGAAGTTTTTTCATCATTTGATATGCTCCTCCTTTTGTTTGATTTCTGGTTCCATTTCAATTTCTCTGGTCTTCTCTTTCTTAAAGCAGCAGTAGTTCTCGTCCTGGGCTTTCTCGATACCGTGCTGTATTCTCTTTAAGTCCCTGTAATTAGTTTTCAGTTCCATATACTTACTTTCCAGGTTTGCTATCTCTTCCTGGACCCTCTTGTGTTCCTTAATAAACCCGTCCATATCTTCTTTCGTCTGAATGAATGTCTTTTTCCTGTTCTCATCCGTATAATATTTCTTTGCCAACAGTTCTTTCATGGCATCTGACGGGCTTTCATTGTAAGCATCTATCATCTCTCTTACTTTGTCCATTTCAGTAAGGACCTTTTCCATCTTCGTTTTCTTACTTCTTACCTTAGACATCTCAATGCCCGTGTTATGAAATTTGCTCTCTAATGTCGGAAGATTTGTTATTCCTTTGTCCTGTGCCTCTTTCATTGTATTAATCATATTCTGAATAGCATAATCGACTTTGGCATAAACCTGGGGCTGCTTTTCGGGTTCTGGTTCGTTTGCTATCATCGCTGATACTGCCAAACGGAATATCAATTCGACAATATTCCTCTTTTTTCCTCTCTCATCTTCGACGGGGACCTTATAATCTCTGCTCGTCCAGTTCGGGTCATAATAATACTGCCCCATACCCTCGGCATCTCTTAACTCTTCGTGTTCCTCTCGTGCCTGGTCTCTTATCTTCTCAATTTCTTTCCAGTAGTTTTCCAATTCCTCTTTCCCATATCCGATACCCAGGCTTCTATTTCTAACGCCCTGCTTTTTGTCTGGATGATGATAGGTTATGTATTTTCCCTCTCTTATCGAATACCCAGCCTCTTCCATATGCTCTTTGAACTCATCCCATGACTTCGATATTCTCTTGATGCTGTCTATATCATCCCTGATAGTCTGCTTCCAACTCTCGCCCATATCTATCTGGTGCTTTTCATACCAGGATAGAGATTTATCATTGGCAGGGTCCTCTATAATGGGTAGCCCGTGCTTCAGGGCTATCTCGTCGTTGTATTCTCTCAACTTGGCATAAGACTCTTTACAGTTGTTGTATTTCATCTTTGTTTTTCTGCCATACTGCTTCTCTGGGTCAAGACAGTGGGCATTGATAAGAATGTGATTATGTTTCTGGACTCCGGTTATCTCGCCAGTCTTCTCGTTTACTGCTGGATGGATGTGAGAGCATACGACCGCTTGATGTAGTCCCAACTTCTCGCATAGTTCCAGGCCGCATTGGTGGACCAAATCGTTGTCGATGTCCAGATTGTCAGGAAAGGACTGGATGATATGGAATGCTATAACATTACTGTCATCATTCAGGGTCTTTCCCACTCTTGATAGGTTCTGCTCTGCTGTATCTCTGAATTCCTGAATAGCAAGTTCAGGGTCGCACAGATAGCCAGATATGTATTGCTTTCCTATCTTATACTCGTTCGCCATATAAGCAACCGTCCTGCCAAGTGCTATCTCTTCCTGACTCGCTATTTCAATGCCGCTCTCTGTTTTCTCGTCGTTCTTGATATAGTCGATGCTGTCCTTTAAACTCTTCTCTGCTCCACCCCTACCCGCCTTGATGGGCCATATCTTACATATCATCTGCCCCCACCTCCAGCCTCTTTGCTGCTATCTCATCTATCTTATTCTCTATTATCTTTTTCATCTCTTCTGATGTCTGTTTCCTCTCTCTTGCCATTGCTGTAAGAAGATTTTTCTCGCTGTTCAGCAGCTTGTTCAGGACCAGTAAAATGTTCTCGATATCGGTGTTGTATGCCTCGTCTGTATCCTGTATCGTATAGAGTAAAGATGTGATGTATTCACGACATTTTTTTATCTCTTCTGTGTGCTCTCTGATAGCCGTGTAATCGGGGGAATATATCACCCCACATTTGCCTATTTCCTTGAAGTAGGCAGACGGTGTTTTATCGGACAGTTCTACCAGTTTTTCATAATCTTTCCATTCATCGTCGCTGATTCTCATATCGATTCGCATAATTGGAAATCACCCCTTTTTTGTAAAAATGTATATTATATATTATTAAGAAAAAGGGAAATCTATAACTGCCAAAAAAGTAAAATTTTCAGGGCGACAGCCCGCTCGCGTAGCGACCGTATCCATTGCCCGTCAGGGTAATGGGACGGAATGGGGGTTGAGGGGGTATCCCCCGCACAAGCGGGTATTGCGTTCCGCAATAGCCAATGCTTGCTACCGAAAAAATACCCCAAAATACCGTGTAAATGAAATGGTATTTTTGAGCCATACCCACCGTCCATTTATTGAAAAATTGAGAATTACCACCCTAAAATACAATGGACCATAATGAGAAATACGACGAACTATACCCGATGATACCCCGCCATATCAGGTGGATAAACCAGGATGATAATGAGATACCCACACGCTGAAATAGATAGATAGATGATACCCATATGTGATGATAACAGGATGAAATATGATGAGATGATGGCAGGAACATTGGCAGAATATCATCACCCTATACCGTCAGGTATAGGACTGGACAAGATGAAATATGCCCCTGAAAGATGCGGGAATATATAGGGAAAAATTACCTGTAAAATCTATCTTTGAGATGTCAGAAATCTTAGGAAAATATTCCCTGAAAACAGGCCAGATATCATAGATGATTTGAGATAGAAAATAAGGAAATAATTCCCTGAAATATGGCAGGATAGATGTCTGATAAAAAGCGGGAAAAATGCGGTCGGTGTGGCTGGCAAAATGGTATGGTCGGTCAGGCTGGGAAGAGAAAAGAAAGGGGACGCTACTCCTCAAGCGGCCCCCTATCAGTATCGATAAGCAAGTTATTTGGTCCCCGCGTATTACCAGATACCGTTAATCGAAAAGGACCGTCGATAGATGGACGGTCCCCGATGTATGTATAAATGTATTACCATTTTTCTCTTAATTTCCCGATGTATGTACAAATGTATGTATAAATGTATATACATTTTCTCAAAAATGGGGGCAAAAACCAAAATGTATGTATAAATGTATGTACAAATATATGTATAAATGTATATACATTTGTTAATACATTGCCCCCGAAATGCCGAAATTTCCAAAATGTATGTATAAATGTATGTATAAATATATGTATAAATGTTAATACATTTATATGTATATTCTCGGAAAAGAACAACGAAAAACGCAAAATGTATGTATAAATGTTAATACATTTTTGGCCCTACGGGCCTGAGATATATGTATATATGGTGTCCTAAACAGGAAAATAGGGGGTATGGATGGGCGAAAAAGAAGACCGCTTGATAGAAAAACGGCCTTTGTATGTATATATGGGTATAGAAAAAGGACCGCTCTTTCGGGCGGTCCTCTGTATTTTACTTCTCAATTTCGTCCAGGACCTTTGCCTTTTCTCTTCTTTCCTTGTTGGCTGGGTCCAATTCTAATGCCTGCTGCCGAAGAGATGGCTTGAAGTTTTTCCTGGCTTCCATCATTTCTATGATGCTTGGCTCTCTGTAGTGCTCTTTTTCCTTGTCGTAGATATACTCACACCTACAGGAATATTCCTTGTAATACTTCAAGAGAACATTACAGTGGGAAAGTGTCTCACCGAATAAACGCTGATAGTTGTTGTAGATATCCTTACCACGATTTAAAATCATCGCGTATCTGAACTGCTGACATACCTCGTCCATTGAACAACGGCTCGGCTCGGTCGGGTCGGTCGGCTTACTAATCATATCGGCAAGCACCTCCTGTTCTGACATTACTCTATTGTTATCATCTGTATATGGTCCGTAAAATAACATAAAAAACACCTCTCATAAAATTAAAATTGTTTTATATTACATAGTATTATGTGGTTAATTAATATATAACTTTTTGATGTCTTACCATTTCAAACGGGCTAATACTGTCCTCTGGCTGCCTGATATGTCCTGGTCATCGACAAGGAAGTATGCGTCTTTGATACCCTTGTTGTCTGCCCAGGTGGCATCCAGGTAGTAGGTATTCCCGTCGATGACTACACTATTCCAGGCGTGTCCACCGCCATTTGCCTCACCCTCTATATACTCGGCCTGGATACCACAGCGGGTAGCAAGTTCAAAGAATAGCATCGAATATCCCTCACATACCGCCGTGCCTGTCCGAAGATTGAAGTCCAGGCCCCGTAAATACTCATCCTCATCGTCTGGGTAATCGAAATTATCACAAACATAATCAAATATGGCCTTTACTGCTTCCCGCTCGGTCATATCTTCGTTGGTTATCTCTCGAACAATAGCATCCAGGGCTTCATCCAGGGCCTTTAATTGCTCGTATCTTCTCTCGGACAGGGTAGCATAAAGAAGAATGGTATTCTCATTGACATATGCTGACGGGCCGTAATCGAAGAAGAATATGTCAGCGTCCTTATATAGCTGCGTATGCTCTACGATAGGTTTCCAGTCTGTCAGTTCTTCTCTGGGGTAGTAATACATCCTGGTATTCGCTTCAAACTTTCCCTGGTATGTCTCGTAGTAGATGTAGTCCCCATAGTTTATCTTGAACCGCTCTTTCTCTTCGTCAAGGACGAACTGATAGGGAAAGTCATCATCCAGGGGATACATATGATTGATGATGTAAGAGAAATAGGAATCAGTATAATGTATCTTGCTGCTGCTCGGCTCTACCGTTATCTCTCTATCGTTCAAAGGGGCGGTCGCTGCTATATCATCGGCTGGAATATATCCTTTCATCCCGTTATACTCTACGAACCTGAAGCCCCTGCTTTCTTCATAAACGGCTATCTGTGCCCCTTTTGGAATGACGGTAATCTTATCACACCCATAACCCATACCGGCTCTCATAATGGTCGTATGGGCCGCGTATGCGGTCTCTGGTTCCACATCGCCAGGGTTGGCTACTGAGTAGCATACAAGGGCTGTTGTCCTCGTTCGCTGGTAATAGTGGTAGGTTCCCCAGAACCCGTCGTATTCGTTTTGGGTCTCGATGCTTTTCATCCCTCTGTTATAGGAATATACCCCGATGAACGCGGTCAAAGATATCGTCAGGGCTATCAAGGCTGCTGTCATTTTTCGTCTCATTTCGCCTCACCGTCCTTATCTATAATGTAATATTCTTTTCCGTCTATGGTTATCGTCTCGGCTGTCTCGGTGTTTACTGTGATATGCTTCTCTTCCTGGCTCTCTCGGTAGGGTATCACAACATTGAACATCACATATGAAAATATGGACATACCAATGAAGAGAAATGCCAGGGCAGATATAACGCTCTTCTTTAATGACGGTCTTAAATTTTCTGAACCGTATAACATATAAATCACCTTCCCATTGTAAAGTCTATCGTTCTCATATTCTCTGTGTCATTGAATGTGTTGTCGCTGAATAGGAAATAGTCGCTTGTGCTCGTGTCATCGTAGTTGGTGGCATCCAGGTAGTAGGTAGTCCCGTCGATGACTACACTGTTCCAGGCGTGAAGACCAAAATCGGTATTGCCCCTGACATATGATATGTCCAGGCCACATCTTGTCCCTAACTCAAATATTAGAAGGGCATAGTCCTCACATATGCTCGAGCCTGTTGTCAGGACGGTATCTAAGCCTTTTAGCCTCTTGTTCTCTTCTTCGTTCTGGTATTCCAGGTTGTCCTTTGTATAGTCGTATATGGCCCCCAAGGCTTCCATTTCCGTCATATTCTTATTTGTGATACTTCTGACTATTCTGTTCAGGTAAGCATCCAGGGCTTTCAGATTTCTATATGTTTTCTCGCTTGCCTTGAACCAGTATGCTTTCGTGTCCTGGGTCAGATTAATCGTTATACCGCTGTCAAGGTAATAAAGGTGGGCAAATTCATTGGCTGTCATTGTATCGCTGCTGCTGCGGAAGTCGATGTCATCCATTGTGTAGGTCCCTGCTATCTCTTTGTAGAAAACATAATCGTCTATACCTGGCATCATCTGTTTATCGCTCATCCTGGCCTTTGTGCTCTCTATAATCGCATTGTTCCCGTCATACTTTCTCATCTGTCTCAGGTATGTGCTCATAAAAGACGAAGAATAATGTATCTTCTTTTCGCTTGTCATCTCTGGCTCTTCTTCCTGTTTTGTTCCCATTCTGTAGTCGATGATATTCTCGCTCTTCATCCATCCATATGTTTCGCCATAACTTACATAAGAAAAGCCGTTTCTTTCACCATATACGGCTATCTGTGCGTTTTCGGGTATGATTGCTGTCTTGCTACACCCATACCCTATACCCCCTCTCAAAACGGCTGTATTCGCCGTATAAGCGGTTTTTTCATTTTTTGTGCTCATCTCTTCCATAAGGCATATTCTTTCGGCCCTCTCTCTTTTCTCTGTCATCTGTATCCTTGAGAACCCTGTTATCTCGGCCTTGGAATAAGTCGTTGCCCCTGTCATCATCGCCGCAACAAGGACAATAATTGCTATCGTTCTAAAAAGATTTTTCATTTGAAATTCCCCCATAAAATAGAAAGTTCGTTTGTGTCTCTTCTTAATATATTATATTAATTAAAATATAAGAATATAACCATTTCTCAAAAAATTTTTGAAAAATAACGGTTTGAGCATACCAAAAGATTGCCCTTTTATGTTCAACCAAATATATCCCTATACCACAAATTGATAGGAAGCTGTCCATAACCGTTTTCTTGAATACAAAATAAAAACCCGCCTCACAGGGCGGGTATCATCTTGATTTAATCGAACGCATTGATGTTTATTAAGATTTCGGGGATATCAAGAGATATATAGACCTCTTTGCCCTCGTTTTCACGCTTGAACTTCTCTTGAAGAAATGCCATTAAGCATTGTTCGCGGTTCCTGCTTAAATAAGATTTCTCTTCTTTTGTTATCTCGCCTATCTCGCCCCGAAGCAGCTTCTTTAACCCGCTGCGTAGGACCTCAAGACAGTGGTTATCGAACTCTGCTATAAGTTTTGCCATATCTTTTTCGGAATACGCAACATACGGAATTTTCAGGGCATCGAAAGTATGTAGTGTTCTGGTATCAATCGTAGTATAGCGAACCCCGCATATTTCATCATCGGAATAATCAAGCAGTTTAACAATAGTATAATCCATTTTTATCACCTCTCAAAAATTTTAAGAAGCAAAAGCGGATAGATTACGAAACTACCAATGTATATACCACCGTATAGAAAAATCGAAAATCTTGGGTTTAATGATAATGACCAGCTTCTTAATTCTGGAATACTCATTATCACAAATGAAATAAGGGAAATCATCATAGCCCAACAAAGAGAGGTAATAATTGTACCCTCAAAACCCCAATGAATATGGTTCTTGTCAGAATGATTCTTATACCTTTTGCCCTCTTCGTAGCCTCTTTTATAATTATCATCACATATCACATGATTTTTTTTACTTTTAATTCTTTTCATAATTAAAACCACCTCATATACAAAATATAAATTTCTAAGATAATTGCTCTAATCACCATAAGAATTGCCCCTAAACACCCCTCAGAATCGTTTTCAGTTTCTTTACTAACTATCCAAAGACCAAAGCCACCAAATACAAGCGAGAATACTATAACTGCTATAATACTATTCATAAATTAATCACCACCCACAGACATAGAATTATACCCGCCACACCAACCAAAGTATAAATCCCAAAGAACTCGAAAAAGAACTTCTCGTTCTCGCTGGCCTTACCGTTCTTGACTTTCATGTATAAAGAAATAAAATTCAAAAATAGAAGCCAATAAACCTAAACCAAACAAGAATGCTCCAAATAACATAAAGTACACCATAATCATAATCAAATCACCCCACATAATTAAAGCCAACTATCCCATACAATAAAGATATCAAAGCTTATAAGAAAAATGAAAACCGCTATATCAAAGCCTATAAGAAGAATGAAAACCGCTGCTGCCCACACTTTGATAAATTCTAAGGAAATTTGGTAGCCTCCGAGAGAATAAAACACCAAGCCTACACCGACAAGCATCACAGCGACAAGAAGTGTCAGAAGCAATAATCGTATATAATTTCTTTTCATAATCACATCACCCCAAACAGACGCAAAATTCTAATTATAACATACGCCACCATAACCTGGGCTTCAAGTAGCCCACGGACCTTATTAAATGTGTCCTCACACAGAAAATATCTATTAATACCGAGTCCAAAAACACACAACGCCACCACAATCCCCGAAATAAATTTATAATTAACACTCAACATAATTAATAACCTCCATAAAATAAGAATTTGTTTTCAATTTTGATGTTTTGCCGCGTTTTCTTTGACTTTCTCGCGGCTTTTGTTATTCATCTTATATTATATACTACAATCAAACTTCAGAAAATATAACTGTTTTTTCTGAAAAAATATGAAAAAATTATGAACTTTTTTATGATTTAAACTGGTCCTGGCTGCTGACCCTACCCACCTTTTCTCTTCAACTTTTTTTCAATCTATACCTACCATTAATAGAATAATAAGTAATAACTTAATCTATATAATCTATAGTAATTCCCCCCCCCATAAAGATGAAATGCCCTGCCAATATCGGCAGGGCATAACTGTTTCATAGAACACTTTTTTATTATAAAAATTAAACTATAACAGTAATATGTAATATAAAACAATTTTAATTTTATGAGAGGTGTTTTAATATGGATGACAAAAAACTCTATAGAGTGTTCCCCAGGAACTTCGCAAACGAATACAGATACCAACTGCTTACCGAACAGGAAGCAAGCGATATCAACAACAATATCAATTCGTCCGCTGATGCGATAGATATGAGCAACAAAGCCAAACTCAAGGCTATCAAGGATGAGATAGTGGACAGTGTGGAACCAAACCAAATGTCCCCGTCTATGGATAATTACCGGATGAATCTTTCCGATGAACGCCAGGAAGCATTGGAAGCCGCTTACCAGAATTATGTGGATGAGTTCAATGTTGAATTGGACCAGAAAAGGGAAGAGTTCAAAGACGAATACGATGAGTATGTGAAGGGATGTGCCGATGAAGGTATCGAACCGGACAGCATAGAAAAGTGGATGAAAGATGAGAAAGATGTAGCTGCCGAACCCCTGGAACTCGCTGAGTGGTCAATGTATGAATACGAACTGCCAGAGGGGCAAGATGACAAATATGTAAGTGTAGATGACAATGTATGGGGCTTCATCGAAAAATATGAGAATAAAGCAGCAGAAAAGCAGGAAAGGGAACCCCTGGCGGACATCCTTGCCCGTGCTGAAAAGAAAGCCGAAGAGCATAACAGGGCCAGCCAGGAAAAATCTAAAGATGAATTTGAGAGGTGATATAAAATGAATGAGAAAGTAATTAAAATCGATGATAATTGTTATAAATATGGTTATATAACCTGGACCAGGGATAGATTGATAGATACTCTATCTCACGGCTTTAACCTGAAAAACCTTGACAAGCCCTTGAGGGCGGACAAGGAATTGGTAATGGCTGCTGTCAAAGGTGATGGCAAAAATCTTTATTGGGCCAACAAGGCATTAAGAGATGATAAGGAAATAGCAATAAACGCCATAAAATATGGCTATAACGCATATGCGTTCGAGTATGTGTCTGATAGGCTGAAAAGCGACAGGGATGTTGCCCTGGCGGCAGTAGAATATTCGGCATTCAATATGAGGCTGGTCGGAGATGAGTTAAAGCACGACGCTGATTTCATCAGAGATGCGTGTATAGCAAATTATGATTTAGTTAAATATTGTGATATTGCGGAATTACGCCTTGATGAGGAAACGAAACAGCTTATAGACTCTGCTAAAAAGATGATAGAAGAGAAAAAGCCTTCCCTTTCTTCCGTGCTTGGTAAGGCAGAAAAGGCTTCCCAGGAACACAATAGCAAATTGAATACACAGTCCAGGGATGATAAGGACCTTGAGAAATAAGAAAAGACCAGGTAATTTTTACCTGGTCTTTCTTTTACGCATAATGATAATTGATGCTATGGATAACTTCTGTGTAGTCATCCTGCTCTATGTCCAGAACTCCTTCATCATCCCAACCAATAGAAAGGACCAGAAGAAGATTACTGAAAGTGTAAATCTGGTCCCGCTCTTCCGTCAGGTTCTTCTTGATGCTGTATGTCTTGGCTACCAATAGGACCTTTTGGGCGGCAATATCAACTATCTGGGTATTGTTGTTGGGGTGGGCAAAATAATAATGCTGGTTCGGGGTAAGGACGATAAGGTTCTCGGCATAATACATAATGTCGGGGAACTCGTTCTTCGGGAAGATGTGATGTGCCTGATTTGCGGGAACCATATCCGTGTGGTTCCTGTCGAATTGTGTCAGTTCGGAAATGCTTCCACGGTTCGTATCATTGATATTCTTGACCAAACGCTTTGCGGCATTCATCATCTGCTCGAAATAACCCTCGCGGACATCGAATTCGGGATGATTTGCCAGCCAATCTTTTCTGGCAACGCCTTTCGGCTTATCTCTGTAAATGTCCCTGAAGTTATCTCGGTTATACATCATATCGGAACGGTTAATGGGATGCTGGGACATTCTACCGGCTATCGTTCCGTGCTTCCTGTATTTGAAAGCAATGGGGTTAAGGACCTTGGTAAAGATTCTCTTCGGCTCAAACTGGCCTCTCACAGCGGTATACTGATGATAGAAGTCGATAAAGGCCTGTTTCATGTCCGCAAAGGAATTGCTGGTCTGAAGATTGAAATACACCTGGAAGTAGGGGAACAAATCACTATCCCTTAAAACCTTTTCGATATATTCCTGTAAGAACCTTAAAGCATAGATGTCATTTCTGGCGATATACTCCAGGACATCCTTATTCTTGACTTTGTAAAGATGCTTCTTTGTCTGGCTTTTGTCCTCTATAACTCCAGCATAGCACAAAAGACATAGCGGCTGCGAAAACACTTTGTCATACTCATTTTCTGCGGACTTATCATCCGTATCGGGCTTTGAAAAGGTCTCTCTGATAGTCTGCTTGGCATAATCGCTTTCCCAAACATCCTTTACTGTGAAGGTCTCGCTTACATTTTCAGAATAGTATAGAACGAAGTCAGACACGGACCAGAGAACATCAGGGGTACATTTCTGGTCTATCCATCTGCCGTTCCCGCTTATTCTGATATCATAATTGGTTTCAGATAGAAAAGCCCTAATGTCGTTTTCTGTCATATCTCCGCCCCCTCTTTCAGTAGTCCGAAAAAGAATACTGAACAAGCATCTATGTTCAAGGACCGTGTTTGGTAGTTCCGTGCCGTTTTGTAGAACTGCCTATATTCATCGCTCGAAAAATACTCCAGCTGTTTTTCCGTTATGGACAGGTCTTTCCTGGGAATGAGAATGGCAACAGAACCATTCACAATGGTATTCGGCGGCTTCCTCATCACTCTCGGCTTATAGGACATATTGGGGGCCATATAAACATCATCGCGGTCAAGGTAGGCATATACGCCCAAACTTTTTATCCTGTCCCTGCTTATATAGCTGTCATAGCCAGGGATGTCGATGATGCTCTTCCCGTCGTTGCTGATATTCCTGCTCTTCAGAACCCGTATCTCGCCGGTATCCGAAAGCATTGAATTGGTTATCTGCCGGTCTCTGAACACAGAGAATACATCGAAATTCAATTTCTTCGCTACGGCATCGAATTCCTTGTCTCTGTATATCAGCCAATAAGGGTATTTTTCATCCGTGATGTATCTTTGCTTCTGTGTCAGGGTCTTGTTTTCCGTCGTGCTTATAACGGTGGTCTTTTCGGGTTTCTTCCTGTTATCTACGAAAAGGGCGATAGTCTCAATCAGCACACCCTTAAAGCCATTTTCTCCGAAGTCGATGATACAGGGCATACACCGCTCTTTTAGAATGTGTCTGCTGATTTGAAACTCTGGCGTATTCAGCAAGAACTTGGGGAATACGATGCTCACATAATCGCCTACATCAATGGCTTTTTCCAGGAAGTATGAACAGATATTCGTGGTCTCTTTATTTACCACCATAGACCGATAGACTTTAAGCATCGGGTCCGTCTGCTTCATCTTGTAGAATGGGGGGTTGCCTATAACCAGGTCGTATCTGTGCTTTAAATCATAGCACAGAAAATCAGCGGTTATGTAGTTGATATCGCATTCGTCAGGCAAGGTATACTTCTTCTGAAGGGCCTTAAATATCCTCCTGCTTTCAGGGTCAATGTCCACAAGGTCTACTTTCAGACGTTTTCCCTCATACCTCTTCAAGAGAAGTGGGATAAAATTTCCGACTCCTGCTGAAGGCTCGAGAACCGTTATCTCATCCTGCTCGAAATCAGGAAGTTCCATCATCATTTTTGTGATGAGAGATTTGTTAGTATAAAAGGCAGCATTGTCCGTTCTTTTTGAATTGGACAGTTCGGCTATGCGGCTCAAGGCACTTATAGATAAATTAAGAGGGTTCTCATCAATAAACGAAATCAGCTCGCCCACATCGGAAAAGCGAAACTTTTCGACAATTTTCGCAATGTCGCCGGTCTTGATGATTCGACAGTCCAGAACCTTGCCTATATTGTCCGCTATCTGCTTGAAAATCGCCGTGGGGACAGCTTCCCCAAGAGATTGCCGTATTTTTATCTCTTCTTTCTTCAAATACGCTTTCTTTTCTTTCAGAGAAAGAGAGTTCAGGTAAGCAAGGTCATATTCGGACCACTTAAAATCATAGGGCAAGGTCATCATCAGCATTAGTTCTCTGATACTGAATACTCTGTCATCTGCTGGATGGACCGTATTTTGAGATGCTAACTGGTCATTGCGGGTATGGACACAAGGGCCTACCTTGTCCCAATACTGTCTTCTGTATTTGTCCCCGTTCTTTTGAAGATTGATTACAATTTTCCCGTCCTTGACCTGATGCGGCTTCTTCTCATCGTCCTCGTTCTCAAACGCGGACTGGCCCTCTTTCAGGTCGTGTATCCAGGAACGCATATGCTCTGGGTATTCCCTGAAAGAATGGTAGATGTCATCGGGGGATATCTCGCCAAAGGTTTTCAGCGGTCGCAAACCGCCTATGACCTCTCTTAAGGTCCGCTCTTTCACGGGGGACGGGAAGAGTTCAAATGGGGAAACTTCGTCCTCCAGGTCGTTCCTCACGCCTATAACAATCGTCCTGCTTCTGCTGGAACAGGCCCCGAAATTCTTAAAGTTAATGACTTTTGATATATAGATATAGTCGCTGCCAAGGTTGTTTTCAATGGCTTCTGATATCGGTTTATCCACCCCGTCGATGTCAGAACAAATGGTATTCATAAAGGCAGGAACATTCTCAAAGATAAAGAACTTGGGATGGATGCGGTTGATTATTTCGATGGACTGAATAACAAGAGAATTACGAATTATCTCATCCGTGGTCTTCTTATGATTGGCTACACTCATCCCCTGGCAGGGCGGCGTGGCAATAACAACATCGACCTCTTTGATGTGCTCCTGCTTCTCCCACATCGCTATTTCACGGTATAGTTTATTCTTCACCTCATCAGCGGTGATGTCCCCGCAAATATAGCCGCTCTCATATTTACATTTATGGTTGAACTTCTGGACATTCAGCCGTCTTTCTATGAATTCATTAGTGGCAATACACTCATAGCCCGACTGTTTGAAGCCATAGCATCCAACACCGGCACTACTGAAAAGACTAATATAGGTTTTCATACGCCATAGCCCACTTTCGTCAAAATACTGTATCAGAACTATTATACTATCCGCAGGACCGGAAAGCAAAGACTTTTTCTGGGCATATAAAGAATTGGGCCACCAGGCAAATACCCGATGGCCCAATTTCCAAAAATGGCAAGAATTAAAAGGCAAGAAAAAATGGAATGGATATTATATCCTACACATTACACTATAACAATATAACTGTTTTATGCTCTATGCTGGAACGGGAATAAGAAGAAATGCGAGTCCTACGCATATAGATATATACCCTATCTTCCTTGTAAGGCGGTTCTTTGCCTTCTCTTCCACATACCTCGCTATGTATAACAAGGTTATGCCTAACATTACCAGGATAATGCCGATAATGTAAAGCAAGCCGATTTTAATTCCAAGCGTGTTCATCTGGCATACCTCCTGCTGTAATTATTGGATACTATATAATATTGATTTTTTGCCAAAAATATAACCATAAAAATAGACCGTTCCGAATAGAACGGTCTATTTTCTTATTCTCCTGGCTCTGAGATAGTCGCTGAAATTTCGGGATTCTCTTCGTGCCCTACCTCTACAGTCTCGCTTGATGATACCGTGGCATCCTGCGTCTCATCTTCTGCTATTTCTGACTCGTCCCCTTCCGCTGCCTCATCCTCATCATTGGTTGGGGCCTCTGCTGGTTCTCTCTGCTCGTTCTCAACTGGTTCCGTATCTTCTGTCTTGCTCGGTTCCTCTGGTTCTGCTGCCTCATCGGTCGGCAGGGACTCATCCTGCTTCGTCTTGTCTTCTGCTGCGTCCTCGCCAGTCGGCTCTACAATATTGGTATCCTGGTCGATGCCATATATCTGGTCTGGGTCAATGATTTGTTCAGGGGCCAGCAGTTGTAATTCCTCTTCAGCAACGGGGAACTCATCATTCACCATTAGAACTACCGTTTCCGCCTCATCCCTATCCACCATATACCCGAAAGAATTGGTAAGAGATATTGTCATTGTCAATACCAGAAACAAAGACAAAATCATCAATGAAAATCTTTGAAACATTTTCATTAAATAAATCACCTCCAAAAAAGTTTTATACTTAAATATACTGTTTTTATTTCCAACTTATAACCATTTTTTAGAAAAAACAGAGGAAGATTTTCCTTCCTCTGTTTCTGTTTATCAATCGACTATCTGAGCGGATGTAGGAGCACCAAGGTTCTTCACTGTCAGGTCAAGAGAACCGGAATAGTGTATGGTCGCCACTTTGGAACCCTGCAGTATGGTGTTGCCGACGGTCTCCACTCCGTTGGGAATGTTGATTTCGGTCAGAGAATTCATCCAGCTGAATGCTCTGTCTCCGATTTCCTTGACGGTCTCGGGAAGCACTATCTTTGTTATATTTGACATTCTGGAGAATGCGGATTCCTTTATAATCTCCGTCTTCTCGGGAATAACAAACTCGCCGGTGAAGCCGCTGCAGCCATAGAAGGCATTGGCTCCGATTACTTTAATATTCGCGGCTCCATCAATTTTGTTCAACCTGGTTGCACCAGAGAATGCATAGTTGCCGATTTCTGTAAATCTGTCATCAATGGTAATGCTTTCAATGTTCGTAAGATTGGCAAATGCGTATGCGGGAACACTCGTCAATTCAGGGTTGGAATAGTCAAGAGTTGTAAGCTTATTTGCTCTCAGCCAGGTATTATTTGTAAGTGTAATATTTTTGCTTTGAACCTGGACTGTATCTATTGTAGAACTATCTATTATATTCGAACCCAGCTTTTCGACATTTTCAAGTATTACAAGCGATGTCAATTTGCAGCCAGCGAATGCATAGTCTCCAATCTCTTTAACGGTTCTCGGATAAGAATAGGTAGTCATCTTGGTGGCACCATAAAATGCTTTTGCGGGAAGCTTTGTAAGGCTTGAATTCGTGTATTTAATGGTAGTGCCTTTATATTCGGTGAACGGACCGTAGTAGCCATTAAATACCACATCGTCTCCGGTCCGCATTTCAACGGGTGCTGTAATTCCGGAGAATACATATTGTCCGATGCTCTTAACGCTTTCAGGGACAATTATTGTGTCGGTTATACCAGTGCAGCTTTCAAATGCTGAAGCACCAATACTCTTCACAGTATCAGGAATCGTAATTGCTGTAAGGCCTCTGCAGCTTTCAAATGCTGAAGCACCAATACTTTCAATACCCGTCAAATCAATGCTTGTAAGAGAAACGCAATTTGCGAATGCATAGTCTCCAATCTCTTTAACGGTCTCCGGGTAGGAATAGGTAGTCATCTTTGTAGCACCATAAAATGCTTTTGCGGGAAGCTTTGTAAGGCTTGAATTCGTGTATTTAATGGTAGTGCCTTTATATTCGGTGAACGGACCGTAGTAGCCATTAAATACCACATCGTCTCCGGTCCGCATTTCAACTTCATTAAGATTAGGGAAGAAGGCTGATGCAAATGACGATTCGCCGACCTTTTCAATATTTTTGGTAATAGTTATTTTTCTTACATTATCGGCGACCACGCGATTAGTTGCCGTATAAAATTTTACGGGAACACCGTCGATAGAAGCAGGGGTCGTGATGCTCGAAAGGTTCTTGCCATACTCGGTAAGTCCGTTCAAAGTGATAAACTGCTCACCAGACTCGGTGTTTGAAGTAAGGGTATATTCCCAAACCTCGTTTGTAAGTTTCTCGTTGACGATATTGCTCAAGGTTTTGTCAGCTTTCCCATTGTTAAGTATCTTATCAACGGTATCTTTTGGAATGTCAATATCAGCTTTGGGGTTCTGGTCCTTGATTTTGTCCAAATCAACATTAGATACATCCTTACCGTCTATCTTGGAAGGAATATCTATTTTGTCCTGTAATACTCCAGTTCCAGTCAGACCGCTAATGGTAATGGTCCCATCCTCGTTCTCGGTCCACTCAAAGATATCGTCAGCGGTTCCCTTGTCCATTTCCTTTTCACCGTTAGATATCGTGTAGTCAGGACCTTTACTGCCTTCATTTTTGGAAAGAACAGTGTCAATGGTATTGCCATTGCTCAATTCAGTAGATGTCTTAACCATCAAGTCCCAGCCGCCAGCCGTATTCCTATGCTGCTTCGCTTCGACAATAACATCCATTTTCAACATCGCAAGTTGGAACTTATTGCCCGATGCTGCCTTGAAGATAAGGGCATAGGCCCTGTCCTTCGTGGTAGGTATCTCGCCGCTCTCGTCTGTTTCTATCTCTCTTTCACCGTCTCCGCCTCCAGAGAGAACAAAATCAGGACGAACATAGGTAATAACATTGTCTTTCAGACTCTTGATGTCCAAAGGCTGCTTGTCCGCTTTCGGCATCCAGCCCTGGCCCTCTACCTCTTCCACATCTGCTGCGTCGTAAATCTCAAACTCTGATTGTGTGTCAGACAGATTAAGGGGTTGTCCATCTTTGTCGTAGACGGTAAGAACAATGGTCTCTCTTACATCGATGCTCTTGTTTCCAAGAGAAGAAATCGTGTAGGTAATGTCTCTCTTATCGCCTGGGTTCATAATGTCTTTGCCTTGGGCATCCGTTAATTTGATGCCGTTTTTGCTTAGTCCTATCATCACGGTTCCTGCGTCGCCGCTGGTCTGTATCTCTTCCCTGTCGGTGAAGAATGCCAACATAGAAAAGGTGGAATACATCAGAGACGCAATCATCGCAAGAATAAGGACGATAGAAATAGGTCTTTTGATTTTTGACTTATTCATACGAAAATCATTCCTCCTTATAAAGATTTATATTAAAATATACTGTTGTTTTACTCAAATTATAACCGTATTTCACGAAAAAATTATTGTTCGGCAATTATAATTTCACATTGTTTTTTGTAGGCAGGGAACCTCTTCAGCCATACATAATGAATAGCCATAAAACTAAATGCCAGAGAACAGAGAACCAGATACTCACTCATACCCAGACCCGCAATTAATACCGAAGATGTATTGATGACACAGTGTAGAAGAATGGAATTCATCAGATTGTAATTGCTCTTCTCATACACATAACCAAAGGCCATACCAAGAATAAAGGTATATACGCCCTGGATGATATTCCCGTGGGCCAGACCGAACAATATGGCCTGGATGTAGATAGCACCTCTGGGATACACGGTTTTGAATGTCCTCATCAGTCCATAACGGAAGCAAATTTCTTCGATGATAGGACCCGCTATGCCGCAAGACAGAACCGCAAACCATAGATTTCCGCTGGTCGCTATTCCCGTGGAACTTGACAGGGACGATACCCACGCTTCAGGAAGAATAGGCATCAGTATATTCATCAGGAATGAAATCGTCATGTTCAGGAACAGCCCGAATGCGATAATTTCCAGGGTATAGGATGTATTTTGAATGGGCATCTTTGACCCGTTCTTTCTCTTTGTTATGAACGCGGAACAGAGAAGAATAAGAAGCATAGGCACAAGAGATACCACAAGGGCATACTGTGATAAGCTGCTCATCATAGACATATACCCTCTTCCCAATTCGGAAGCGTAGTCAATATACTGACCGGCATTGGCATAGTCCATTATGGGTTCAAGCACAGACAGAAAATAGGACGCAAAGCCAGGGATGTGATAAATACTGAACCAAATCACACCAATAAGGGAAAGGAACTCAACGAACAGGAACACACCCAACCAAAGTGTTGCCTTCGTATAAGTCTTTAAAAACTTCTTCATCTTAATAATACCTCCTGTATCTTCGGGGACTTTCATCTATACCGAACAAGCGGTAAAGCCCTTTTGAAATAAGATAGAACAGTGTTATACACACAATAAGCGGAATGACCATAAAGTAAATTTCATAGGTATAATCGCCAGGTAGTGTGCTTGCGATAGAACACCAAATCTCATTCCATTTCTGCGAAAGCACATTCTGAACATATGTAAGCATCATCATCAACTCTGCCATAGGTTTTCACCTCACACATAGAATATTGGAAGATAAACGGTTTTCCGTTTCTCATCTCTTCTAATATAATATATTAATTAAAATATAAAAATATAACTTGTTTTGGCCTGATTTTTTAAAAAGTTCATAATTAATTAATATATAAATGGGGCAAAAAAATATACGAAAAGACCACCCGAATTTGCCAGGTGGTCCTTTCGCCTTTTTATATTTTATGGAGGGGGTGGCTGGCTTGCTATCGCCAAACACATTATATACTATGCCGCTTGGACAAAAAATATAACCGTTTTTTCAAAAAATTTTTGAAAATATTTTTTTAGTGGATGAATCGAATGCGGAATGGGTTCATATCTTCCTTTTTGGGTTCGACTCTATTTGCCACACTATTCGTTGGCTGAAAGAATACCGTCATACTTCAATACCCCTGGTCAAACGCTTTTTTGTTATAATAATTAAATTATAGCAGTAATATATAATATAAACCAAAATAAATATTTTTTTATGTGAGGTGTTTTAATATGATGAAAATAATTAAAGAAAATGAAAATTCATATAAGGCCATATATTCAGATAAAAATGGGGTAAAAACTCAAATGTTTGATAGGCAGACATTAGAGAGTTGCCTTCGCACAGGGCTATATTCTGTCAGAGACCTTGATACTGTCCTTAAAAACGACAAAGGGCTTGTGATGAAAAGTCTTGAATATAGCCCCAAAAATCTTCATTGGGCCAGCAAGGCATTGAGAGATGATAAGGATGTGGTAATGGAAGCGGTTGGTCGTAAAGAGTTTGGGTGCGACAATCCTAATATGCCAGAGACTTTGAAGTGGGCAAGCGATAGACCGAAAGACGATAAAGAAGTGGTAATGGCAGCTATCGATAATCCGAACTTTCAGGGTTCAGAGGCTTTTGAGTATGCCAGCGACAAATTAAGGGACGATAAGGACTTTGTGTGTGAATTACTCAAAAACCGCAAAAGTATTTTTGAGTATGTTTCTGACCGTCTAAAAGATAATGAAGATGTGGTCAGAGCGGCAGCATATTGTGATAGAAATTTCTGGCTTGAATATGCCTCTGACCGTTTAAAAGATGACAAAGAAATAGTTCTGGCAGCAGTTAAGCAAAACTGCTATAACTTAGAATTTGCTTCAGACCGTCTGAAAAACGATTATGATTTTATCAAAGAAGCATATATGGCAAACCCCAATATATTTAACAGGCAATACGATTTCTCTTCTACATTCGTAAAGGAAAGCATTACCAAAATACATAGAGAACTAACAGAAGAGAAGAAGCCCTCTCTTTCTTCCGTGCTTGGCAAGGCAGAAAAGGCTTCCCAGGAACACAATAGCAAATTAAATACACAGTCCAGGGATGATAAGGACCTTGAGAAATAAGAGAAGACCAGGTAATTTCTACCTGGTCTTATTATTTTGTATTTATTTTTCCCCTTTTTGATTTCTCTTCTCAACGAAGCGTTTTCCGTCTATCCAGGCACTATATATCCAGAGTGCCGTTGTTGCTATCCATATAAGCAGGAATATTGGTGCGGCACCGATAAAGTCCCCCCGTGCTATGCCTATGACCAGATAGCAGGGGAAGAACCACGCTCTCAGTATTGTTATAAGCCAGCGGCAGAAAGTATCACTCTTCCCGTCTAACAGTTCTGGTTTAAAATCAAAGACGGTAGCAACAAATATAGGGGCTATTGCTACAAGTATCAGGATAATGTTTTTCAGCATTCGTTTTCACCCCCTTTGCTTTACGCATAGCAGCCAACAAGAAAATCGAAGGCATCTTCGGTTATGTAGGCATTTATTCTCGGGTAGCCAAGGTTCCTGTAGAACCTGGTCAGTAATTCGATAAATGATTGTCTGTCCTGCCTGGTCCCATCGTCGATGTAGAAATCGCGGTATTCGTCATCTTCGTCATCGTCGCCGTAGCCGCTATACTGTTCCTTTGCGGCATAGTCGCAGTAGTGTTGTATGTCATCTACCTCATCATCGGATACAAGTTTTGCGGTATCAACTTTCGCTGCTTCCTCATCCTCCAGGTAATCAAGGCACAGATTGTTTTCGTCGTAGGCATCATAAATTTTGTATAAGTTTTTCATTTGTTTTATCCCCCAAATATAAAAAGTATTTTTCTCATTACCCCTTTCGTGTATCTCTACTATATTTTACTTTTCTAATCACTGAAATATAACTGTTTTTCAGTAAAAAATATAACTTTTTTGTATATTTTTTTGCTCTACCGGTCCTCACCGAACCAACCCATTTCGCAGCATTCTCTTCCATTCCGCTCATCCCATCCAGTCCAGTCCATCCATCCATCCCATTTCGCTTCATCTTGCCAGACTGACTCGTTTCGCAACATTTCTATTCCATTCATCCTCTTTTGCGTCTAATTCCATTCTGTTCGTTTTTTGCGTTCAATGACATTCATTTTTCCTATTTCCATTCAATTTTTACTGTTCGTCTTTCTGCTTAATGCTATTCATCTTCTGTGCGTGTGCTTTTTCTTCGTTTTCGGTAAATGATTCGTTTCGCGTATTAATGTTTCCATTCATCTTTTGCGTTCAATTTTATCTTGTTCGTATATTTTAATTCCATTCGACTCGCACCCGCCAGGGTGCTCCTGTGCGTCTATCGAAAATTGGCTTATCCTGTCGAAAATTAAAATCAGTCTCAAATAAATGAGAGTATCATATTTTTTGTGCTAATTTCTATGCTGAAAATTTTTCAAAAAATCAATTCCCTAAATAGAAAATATACCCTATACATACCTTTAGACTATAAGGTATATTCTACACTCACACTATCCTTAATAGAAATACCCCTAAACATACATTAGTATATAAGGGGTTTAAGCTATCATTAATATATAAAATAATAATTTATTAATGTATGCGAAATTTTAAAAAATATTCCATCAATTTTCAAAAAACTTGTTCTACCCCAAAAAAGACACAAAAAAGAAGAGAACCGAAGTCCTCTTCTTCTATGCTCTTGTCAGATTACGGCGTGGCCGGTGCGACAGTATTGCTCGAAAGGCTTCCTGCGGTCTCAAGGGTATTGATTGTGTTGCTGGCCTGGTTCGTCTTATTCACCACCATTTTCCCGAAAGCGATAAGGGCAACGCCCATTATGATAGCAACGGCAATACCGATAATTGTTTCGACGGAAGGACCGCCTTGCTCACCTGAAAGGGCAATTTTCATACGATTAATCATTGTTAATCATACCTCCTATATGTAGATTTATAATATATACTATGATGATAATTAAAAAATTATAACCAAAAATCAGCAAATTTTATAATATCCAATAATCAGTTGATGCCCGAATACCTTGGTATCTAAGGCTTTATCCTTTCAAACCTTCAAAATAGGCTAAAACCTTGACCGAGAAAATCTCCATTTTTCCCCTTAAAATTAAGCAAAGACCTGTCATCACGACAGGTCTTTTGTATTTGGGTTAAGTATTTTTTGATAAAACTTCTTCTATAGAGATAGGTATAGAGTACTGCAAACGGCAGACCACCCACCAAAGTCATAATCAAAGCAACACCTTGAACGGTATAATATCAGTGAGGGATTTGAGTTAATCTAATATACAAGTAATCAGGGACAGTCCTTTTTGTTGAGGACTGCCCCTTTCTGTTTTTCGGTGTCTAAAGCACTCAAAATTTATAACTCAAACCTTCTATTTATAACATTTAGAAGAATGTTTAGGAGGTTATACAGATGCAAATTGATTTAAGACATATGGACTGTTTTGAATACTTAAAACTACTAGAATCCAACTCTGTTGATTTGGTGTTGATTGACCCACCATACGAGGTAAGCCGTGAAACAAACTTCCAATCGGGTGAAGCTACTGGTAAAGATACGGATAGATTTAGGGTGAGCATGGATTTTGGAGATTGGGATAATGGATTTACTGGACTAGATATAGTAATCAAAGAATGCTATCGAGTTCTCAAAAAAGGTGGAACAATGATTTGTTTCTATGACCTTTGGAAATTGACCACTCTTAAAGAGTATTTTGAACAGGCAAAATTTAAGCAAATACGTTTTATTGAATGGATTAAGACAAATCCAGTGCCACTAAATAGCAAAACTAACTATCTTACTAATTCTAGAGAGATAGCAGTAGTTGGTGTTAAGGGTGGAAAACCTATTTTTAACTCAGAATACGATAATGGGGTTTATAGATACCCTATCTGTCACGACAAGGGCAGATTTCATCCTACACAAAAACCTTTGGCACTAATCGAAGAGTTGATACTTAAACATTCTAAGAAAGATGATGTCGTTCTTGATTGTTTCTCTGGAAGTGGAACAACTGCTGTTGCTGCTTCAAACCAAGAAAGAAACTTCAAGGGATGTGAATTATCCAAAGAATACTACGACAAATCAATAAAAAGACTTATAGATATAGGGGTGATGAAGGATGGAGATGACAAGTGAAGAATTAAGTAAAAAGATTGAGCAAATGCTACAAAAAGAAAAAGCTTCTGATGTTTTTGAATTTATAAAGACATCACATCAAAAAGATAAACTTGAAAATTCAACATTAGCATTATTGTTTTTAGCATATATAGATACTATTGGCTGGGAGAATGAAGACGAAGGAATTTCTCCTGTTGTTCTTATGGACGATTTGTGTAAAATCAATGTACATTTTAGACCAACTAACGGAAATCAATGGGCAAGGTCACACGAAGGGCCAATCGGCAAAAAATATGTTATAGACAGAAAAAGGAAAGGCAACAAAGCATACAGTATCCAATTAGTTGGCTTTGAAAATAGTCTTAAAGGAGCAAGAAGTATCAATAAGGACATCTATGATACTATAAGAAAACGAAGGTGTGCCGTTTTAGATACATCCACACAAATTGAAGTAGACCACAAAAACGGCAGATATGATGATGAAAGAGTTGCAGATACAAAAACTCAAAGATTAGATGATTTCCAGCCACTACATAAATCAGTTAATGATGCTAAACGACAGCATTGCAAGAATTGTATTCAAAACAAGAAAAGATACGATGCTAAAAGATTAGGATATAAGGAAGGTTGGATATATGGTGATGAGGATGACCTTATCTGTAAAGGCTGTTATTGGTATGACCCAAAAGAGTTTAATAAGACAATCTCAAAAGACTTTATCAAAGAAGATACAGACAGTGAAAATATAGAGAGCCAGGAGTAACGAATACTCTTGGCTCTCTTTCGGTTTTAACAGGCATAACCCCTGTCGTTGATTGCTTGTAGGTCTTCTTCACTAATGCTATAGTGCCTGTCTTCACTAATCAGAAGAAGAATATCATCACCAATAGTAGGTTGTTTCAATAACTCACTAACCTTGCTATACCTAGCCCACTTATGAGGAATCTTATACTTGCTACACAACTTTTCCAATTTGTAGTTAGGAAGGTTCAAAAGGTACTCCTTCTTCTCAAAGCTGATAACACGGTCTTCTTCGTCATACTTGAAATAAGGATTGCCAGTCAGCTTTCTCATTTCAGCAGTCTTAGCTTTAAGCATAGCCATATACTTGTCAGAAGCCATAGGAAAGGCTATAACAGCCCCTTTAATGTCAGTAGTGGTGTAAGTAGTCTTGCCCTTCAAAATGTCAATAAGAATAGCCTCAGCATCTTTACGGCTACTAGGATAATGACCATTATTAACCTTCCAGTTTCTAATGAAAGTGTAGAATCCAACATAATCAGCCAGATACTTAGTTGATACACTCTTGCTGTTATACTCAATATAACGTTTTAACTCACTATGGAACTGATTGACCCTTGCCAGAGACAGACTATTAGCATTCTTGATACCAAAGAATTCCTTATAGGTAAGGTCTTCACGATTGACAATATAATCAATAAGACGTTCATTATACAGTTTAGTAAGGATTTTGGTGTTGTTTTCTTCGGTAATCTTAGCAGTAGCAGGATTAGACCAGTCAGGAGTTTCATAACCAGCCTTTTGAATAGTGGTTAAGTAGTTAGACGGCTTCACATACAGGGGAATATCTTTAACGGAGCAGTAGTCTTTATAGACGGTATTACCATCACTACAAATATAGGAAGGGTTATCAAGATAACTATCAAACAGGTCAGTAAAGGTTTCTACGGTCAATTTACCAAGCCCAACAACATGAAATACACAATAGCCCTTCAAATCAGTAGCCACGACCACATTAGCAAATTCATTACCCATAACACCATATTTGGAAGGTCTTCTACCATAACGAGGTTTTCTGTCTTCACTCTTAATGGTAGAAGTTAGGTTTCGACTGCCCTTTTGACTTTCACGGAAGAAGGTTTCATCAATCTGAACGATACCACTAAGTTTAGGCATAGGAATCTTAGCCAGAGAATGAATGATTTTATGTCTCCACAGGAATACAGTCTTGTAGTTAAGACCAGTCAAGCCGAAGTCTTTAACTAGAATTTCCTGTATATGTTCCATAGGGATGTTATTAAGAGTCAATTCAACGACCTTAACCCAAATATCCCAATGGTATTTAGTCTTCTCTAAGATAGTGCCAGTAAAGAGAGTAAAGGTTTTGCCACAGTCTTTACACTTGAAACGTTTGATATTGCCATTACTGCCATAACCGACAACGGAGATACTACCACAAGCAGGACAGCAGGAATTGATACCATTAGCAATCAATCTGTTCTGGAGGTCATCAGTGATGAGTTTATTTTTAGCAGAGTCTATATCAATGCCAGTAGCCACAGAATAGGCATTCAGCATAGTCAATATTTCACTTAAAGAAAGAGAATTAAGTTTCTTCTGTAAATCAGAAGTAGTAATTTTTTTTGCCATATTCTATTCTCCTTTGTACTTTTCTTTTGTACTTTTATTATAGAATATGACCTGTCCCATTAAACGGACTCTAAGCCTTTGCAGGTGAAGGTAAGCATAAAAAATAGGCATATTTAACCCCTGCAAGAGCCAAATACACCTATTAAGCACTAAATACAACCTTGATTTACTTATTTCTACCCATATTTTGAATAATACCTTCATCAACTACTAAATGGATATTATAAAGCAAATTTTCAATAAAATTTATTAAAATGGCAGGGCCAAAAGCCCTGCCTCATCTGTTCCTAATCATATTTTCCATTAGTTTATAGCCTATTCTTTCCTGATACAGTCTCTTTATCTCGTCTTGGCCCATAGACATTATTCTCTCTATCAGTCCGTCGATAGTCTTTGATATGCCCAATTCCTCTGTATTATTCTGTAGGTCTTTCAATACATTTAAAAAGTATTCTTTGTCTGGCTTCTTAAAGAAGTAGTTCAGTAATTCCACTTCCTCTATGCCAAATGGGACCGCGTATTCGGCATCCTCTTCATCAGTATGCCTTGCCGCCTTGGAATACAGGGCTGGCAGCAGGTCCAGGAAGAGAGTATATATTCCTGCTTGAATAGCACCTATGGTATTCCTCATCTCATTCTCATCTTTAATGCTGACCAGACTCGTAAGAGATACAAGGCTGCTGTTCAGTCCCAATTTTTCCGCTGCTGCGTAAGTAATGGCCTGGGTCTCGAACTCTGAATAGTTATCTCTGGAACGGATAAGTTCCCTTAACAGTATGATGTTTTCCCTGTCTATCGAAAGGCCTTTCTTGATGACAATGGCATTTTTCCATTCGTTAAAATACCCTGTTTCGCCGTATTTAATCAATTCGTCTTCGTCGGCTCCTGCTCTTATGATGCTGTATTCGCAAATTTCCCGAATAGCTGAAAACAGGACAGTGGGGATATTCCGTTCCCCTGACCTCATCAGGTATAGGGGCTGTCCGTCTGTCTGTTCGATGTCAAAGCAATGTATTTCCCTGTATTTAAGTTCGTCATCCTCTTTTGCCGGTATTATCAGGGTTATTGGTTTCTCGTCGTTTCTGGGTCTTCGGTTGAAATGCTTTTCCCACGCTTTTTCTTCCAATAATTGTGTGGCTCTGGGGTTCTGCCTCTTTATTAACAGGCAGTTTTCAGGGCTGAAATTATAGAACTGCCCAACGATAGACAGATATCTTTTCATATCTTCTCTGTTCTTCAGGGCAAGGATATCTTCTTTTTCTATCATCTGACACACCTCCTGTTTATTAGTGTTCTATATATTTTACTGTTTTTCTCGATAAAAAATAACTGAAAAAGAGAAAATTTTTCCGATTTCGGTTATAAAAATTATTATTATGGCATAGTGTTAAATAGGACCAAGGAAATAATTACCTAAAAAGTGAGGTGATAGGGATGAGACCCATAAAGGATGAGAAAAGGGCATTGAAGATGATACAGGACGATGCCAGCAATCTTATGTCCGTTGCGGACAGTCTGAAATACGATTACAGGTTCATAAGGAAAGCGTATTGGGCCAACCCCCGTATCGCTTTTCAGGTATTCCACGATGCCATTGATGGCCTTATATGGAAGGCGGCATTAGAAACGGAAGGAATTGAATATAATTCGCCTTTCTGTATTATCGATGTAAAATAGGCTCAAACATTTTTTCAAAAAATTTTTCAAAAAATAGTTATATTTTTGCGTCTTCAACAGTAGTATATATTAAGAAGTCCCGAAAAGGACTATCTGAATATTTTTATATAGGAGTTGATTTTAGTATGTCCAAGAATTCTAACAAGAAGGGAACACTGGCTATCGTCCTCGTTCTCGCAATGGCCTGTACGGCTATCTTCAGTTCTTTCGCTTACTTTACTGACCGTGAGACCGCTCAGGTAGAAGGTAAGGCTGGTACTGTAGATATCGCTCTTACTTCCAATGTCGCTTTGGTCGATGAGGATGGTAAGAACATCCTGAACCCTGGTGATAAGAGAACTGCTGCTTTCACCGTTTCCAACGAAGGCAACAAGTCTGTTGATGTCCGTGAGACTATCATCCTTACCTCCAGCGTTGCTATGACCGAAGTTGAAGACCAGGCCGAGTTTGAGGTTTATGCCAAAAACGACATTACCTGTGATGAGAACAAGGGCTGTGTTGCCAACGCTGGTGCTAAGCCCCTTGGTTCTGGAACCGCTAATCGTGAGTTGTCCGCTGACGGTAAGAAAATCACCTATAAGATTGATGGTATTACCCTTGATGGTAAGTCCGTCCTTGGTGATTACACCGACGCTGAGTTGGATGTCGGCACTGATGCTACTACCGCTAAGACTTCCAGCGAGGGCGATTATGTTATCGTCTTCCGTGGAACCTCCGGCAATGCCTTCCAGGGTGCTACTCTGACTGTTGATGTCCTTGCCGAAGCCAAACAGCATCGTAATACCCAGGCTGGTTGGGACATCGTTGCTCAGGAATCCTACACCTTTGCTGGCAATGACATCCAGGCCGTTCCTGCCAAGTAATTTGGAACATAGTTAAAGAAAGAAGAGACCAGAAATGGCCTCTTCTTTTTATGCCTTGTATTCCGCTGGAATGTCGGTTATAATAACTACGCATACCACCTATTTTACAGAAAGGGTTGGCAAATATGAACAAAAATGAATTTAAAGGGTTTTTGAGAGATTATTTGGGGAAAGCAAAAAAAGATTTCGATATTGAGTATGGTGATGTTGGTTCCTATAGCGTCTATCTTGGCTTTCGTTTATTTTTTGAAGGGGAAAATTATGCCGACCTCGCAAAAAAAGTCTTTGATGATGAACGCTTGGCTCTTGATGTAATAAAATATAACCCTGAAAGAATTGCCGAACCTGGCAGTATCAACTCCAAATTTCAGGATGACAAAAAGTTTATTGAAAAAGCAGTTTATTACAATTATGAAGCATTATCCTATGTAGATAAAAAATACCGCAACAGTAAGTCCTTAATAAGAAGGCTTGTAAAAAGTAGTGGTGGGGCTGCTTTTGAATACGCTTCCGATGAGTTGAAAAGAGATGCCACATTTGTTAAACTTTTGCTCAATACTCCTCGCCGTGGTGCTAACTGTTATTGGGAAAAGATATCTGACAGGACCCCAATAGCAAAGAAAATTGTATCTTTTATGTCTCCCGAATTATTAAAAGACAAAGATGTTGTCCTTGATATTGTTCCTTATTTTGTGCCAGATGGCATAGATGCGTCTTTGCTGGAAGACGAAGATTTTATGGTCAAGGCAACTGGTTTTAATGATAGAATGATAGACCTCATTCCTGCTAAGTTTAGGGGCAATAAGGATTTCTTCCTGAAAATTTCCGAATCGTTTCCAGGCAAGATATTTTTCTCTAATGAATATGTGAAAGAACTTCTTAAAGATAGAGATTTTGCTTTTGGACTGGTTGAAACCAATCACGAAAATCTCTGGGATATGCCAAAAAAATATTACGATGATGAAGATATCGTATTGGAAGCGATGAAGACTGACCTTACCGCTTTAAGGGATGCTTCCAGCAGATTGAAAAACGACAAGGAATTCATGTTGGCAGCTATTAGAGAAGAAGCTGATGCCTTCCAGTATGCTTCTGCCAAATTGAGAAATGATAAAGAAGTGGTAATGGCAGCTATCGATAAGGATACAGAATTGGCTCGATGCATCGGGAAAAAACTCGCAGACGATGATTATTTTATTTACGATTTGATTAAGAAAAACCCACCCAGTATTCAATATGCCTCCGACCGTCTGAGAGATGATTTCGATATGGTAATGGAAGCGGTTAAACGAATGAATTTTTGCGATTGTTATTTTTTGAATTCAATTTCTGACCGTCTGAAAGATGATGAAGATATTATCACCGAAGCAATGAAAAGAGATGGACACGCTCTGGAATACGCTTCCGACCGCCTGAAAGAAGTTCTAAAACAGTAATATTAACATTTTCTATAGCCAAATAACTACCAAAAGAGAGGGACGATTGTCCCTCTCTTTTTTTTGCTATTTTTTTCAGAAAAACAGTTATATTTTTTGATTTCCATTAATAAAATATAATATAAAGTAATTAATAAATAACTCAATCGGGGGTGTCTGTAATGGAACTCAAACAGAAAAATGATGCTGTAAAAGCGGTCAGTAAAAATGGACTGAAACTTGGAACAATGGACGAAGTATATAGAGATGATGCCGAAGTGGTAATGGCTGCTGTCAAAAATAATGGAATGTCCCTTAAATATGCTTCTAATAGATTGCGTAGGGTCAGAAATATCGTCTTTACTGCTATCTATCAGAACCCGTATGCCATACAGTATGCCGGTCCTGAGATATTGTCTGATAGGGAAATTGTAATGGAAGCGGTAAAAAGGAACGGTGCGGTCATTCGCTGCCTGGGGCAGTATTCTAACGATGACCAGATGATATGGATGTCTTGTATCACTTTCCCCTATGCCCTGGAATATGCCTCTGATAACTTCCTTAAAAACAGAGATGATGTAGAAATAGCGGTCAGTTTAAACCCTGCTGTGATAAGACACATTCCATCCTATTGTAAGTGGAAGAAGACCATCCTTGAAAACCGGTATAAGAAAGATGAGTATATTCCTCTGGGCAAAAGCTGGGATGAAGTGTTTGGGAATGACGAAGAGACAGAAGCCAATCTTCCGTTCGGGTTCTCTCTTCCCGAATATGCTGAACTCGAAAACCTTGAAATTAAAAATGGGGGTGTTTGTGTATGAATGATAAATACGATGAATTCCTCGAGCGTGTAAAAAAGGACTGGCACAGTATCGAATGTGCTGGGTCCTATGCCAATAATGTAGATATCGCAATGGCGGCGGTCGAACAAAACGGCCTCGCTCTTCGGTATGCTGGTCCGAAAGTCAAGGATACTCTTTCGGTAGTCCTTACTGCTGTCAAGAATAAGGGGCTTGCTCTTCAATATGCTTCAGAAACTATGCGTAGCAATAGGCTTGTGGTGCTCATGGCTGTCAGGCAGGATGGACGGGCTATTAAATATGCTTCCGATTGGCTGAAAGCAGACACATCTATAATGATGGAAGCGGTAAAGAATGACGGAACGGCAATAGAAGTTCTTGAAGAAGACTGCTGTGCTGAACATCGGCACAACAAGCAGCTAATTCTTCTGGCTATCAAAACAAACCCGAACGCCATTGGCTATGCCGACTTTGAACTAAAACACGATTATGAGTTTATGAAAAAGGCGTATCTTACAAACCCAGAAATAGTGGATGCTTTTACTCTTCGCTCTCGTGAAAGGACTTTCCTTAAACGCGATGTCTTCAATCGAATGGTCGAAGAAGGTGTTGTCCCATTCTATGAACTGGTCAATACAGACGAATACGAACTTATCAAACAAGCAGAAAGTGAACGGACAGTTCCTAAGAACGACGAAGATGACGCACGGTTCAGGCAAATGCGAAAGGATGCCCGTCAAACACAATAATGTGATATTCAAACGCTGAAAACCGTAGTATGTAATATAGATTAATTAATCAATACTGGAGGTCTTTAATATGAACGAACAGGACTGGAACAAAATAATTAACTATAAAGCCGAATGGAATCGGCTGCTTGATGACCTGGAAGCGGGGAAGATATACCCGTTCAATATTTCATCGGAACTGAAAGGCAATAAAGAATTCATCTCTATGGCAATAGACAGGAACCCATATAATTTCAGTCTTGCCGATTTCAATTTAAGGGATGATGCCGAACTCGCTCATAAGGCGTATAGCAAGGACCCAAACACGATAGTCTATGCGTCCCAGAGAATACAAAAGGAAACTCTCGGCAGGGTTGCTACGCACGATGATAAGATTGCTGTTGGAAGCGGTCTAAAACCCTTTGGCGAACATCGCAAGGAACCTGGAGTCCCTGGCTTTAAGAAAGGAATGTCAATAAATGAATTTCTTGATACATATACCAAGAGGGCCGAAGTCCATAATCTTTCGGTGAAGTTAAGCGGCAAGGATGATAAGGGTTATGAAAGGTAAGACTCTTTCGATTTCGGTTTCATCAGAATTATGCGTTATAGTAAAAGAAGGGGGTGTTTCAAATGAAAGGTAGAAAGTCCCTGCTGGAAGCGATAAGCACGAATTACAGAGTATTTAAATCTGTCCCTGACAAACTGAAACAGGATATAAGATTTGTCAGGTCCGCGTATTATGCTAATAGTAAGATAGCTACTTTATACAGAGAATGTTCCTGTCCCGAAGATGAGAAAGTAAGAGCATTGATTAAACAGGTCCAGGAAGAAAACAAACGACAAAAATAAGGGGGAATTAAATATGACCGTCTGCGAAGCAAGGATGGCGGTCAGAGAGAACGGAAAAGAACTTAGAAATGTTGGACTATACCAGGACAATGAAGATGTCGTATTGGAAGCGGTCAGGCAATTTGGCTGTGCCCTGAAATACGCAAGCGATAGATTAAAAGGCGATAAGAGAATCGTTCTGGAAGCCGTTAAGCAGGACCCGTATGCTATACACTATGCGGATATACGGTTTTACGGCGATGTGGATGTGATGACTGAAGCAGTTAAACAAAGACCGCCGCTTCTCTCTTATGCCCATCCTGCTATTCGATTTATAGTTAAAAAGAAGACGGAATGACCGTCTTATTTATTTTTATATAAGGTGGTGTTTTGAATGAGAAACAGCAATACATTAGAAGATTTCGGCAAGAAAATAGGCGGGGCAAGAAAAGATGAATGGGCGGCAAGAGGACTGTCGTTATCTGACTTGGAAGAAATGAATGATGCGGAAAAGGCGAAGTATGTCAAGAAAGACAACATCTGGAAGAAACCTGACTACCAGGCGATGTATGATGCGGGGATGCCCAGGGAAGTCCTGTATTACATCAAAGAGTTAAGAGACTCCCTGCCCCCTAAACCATTAATGGACAAGGACATAGAGAAATATATTAAACTCGTATCTGGAATACGGGATGCTGCTATGTCTATTAAGTCCGTGGATGAGATTGGGAAAAAGTTCTTCGATGGGGCCGTAAAAAATACGATACTTGAAGCGGGGTTAAGCAATTCAAATGTATCATATTATAAGAAACTATGGTATGCGTCCCAGGACGGTTTATCCAGGGTGAAATGGAATATCAGCAAGAAAGAGTTCCTATTCAGCGATGAAGAAAAAGCGGTAAGGCGATATGCCGTTGTCTGTATGGATGAGAATGTAAGATATGAAGCGTGGGACCGTTCCGACCCGTCTAAACTGCGTCTTGAAGTAAAGGTCCCAGGCGGGAAGCAATACTATTACCCGAACGATTTAAAAGAGAATGAGTTCAAAAAAGGAACATACCTGGTATTTGCCGATAGTGATAGGCACAATATTATGTTTAAAAACATAGCGACATACGATGAAGCAAAGGCAAAGGCTACCGAATTATACAGGGCCGCAAATTCTATAGAAGTGCCGACAGAAAAGAAAGACAGGAAGAAAGCGTTCTCTGCTCCGCAGTTGGCAAGAATAGAGTTTTCAGGCCGTGGATACAGGGATGACAGCAGAGACATTACAGGCCAGGACTATTTAAATGAGTTCAAATTCTATGGCGGTGAGTTTGGAAATTGGATGAATGATGCTGACCGTCAGGCATCTATGAATTTCGGCTATGAAGCGTTTAAGACGATAGCGGAAGTCCTGAAAGTCCCTGATGAAGATATATCATTTGGCGGTAGACTATCCATAGCGTTCGGTGCTCGTGGCAAGGGTGCTGCTGCTGCTCACTACGAACCGATGCGTGAGGTCATCAATCTTACGAAGATGAAAGGGGCTGGTTCCCTGGGGCACGAATATGGACACGCCTTAGATGACCTGGTAAATAAAATCAGGGGTGAAGCGGACCTATCTCAAAGTAGAAAACTTCTGACCATCCAGAATGAAATCATCGGGGCTATGAAATATAAGGACTTTGAGATGAAAGAATACGGTTCCTATGTATCATATTACATCACAGATAAGAACGGACTTCACTGTATGCCAATCAAGTCCGACTTCTACGAAAATTCGACAAAATTCGACAAAATGTTTTCTAAGCAGGACAAGGGCTATTGGCATAGTGATATAGAGATGTTTGCCCGTGCGTTCGCTTGCTATTTACACGATAAATGTAGTGAAGCGGGTATTCGGTGCGATTACCTGAATGGGTCCGCTGAAGCTGCCAAGTTTGACGGTATAGCCGCTATTCCCCAGGGGGAAGAGAGAAAAAGACTGAACGGCCTGTTTGATAAGTTTATTGAAGAGCTGAAAGAGAAAGAGATATTACACGAAAGAAAACCCGAAAAAGAGAATTTGAAAGATATATTGAATAGGGCAGTAGAGAAAGCAGGGAAACAGGTGAGAGAAAACGAACAACTGAAAATAGATGGGTTTGAAAGATAACGGGCGATTTCCGCCCGTTTTATTTTTGCTTGTATTTTGATTTGCGTTTCTATATAATGGGTGAAGATGAAAAGGGGGACTTGTCTATGACTTTTGCCAGATACCTTTCCAATTACAGCTTGCCATACTTCAAGGACATACGGGATGATAAGCACGCGGCAATAGATTTTTTTCTATCACCTGGCCCTGCTCACGAAGAAGATACAAGCGACCGCGAATTCATCAAAGGCGGATATGGTTTAAGGCATTTCTCGTCGTTCCTGCGGGATGACAACGATGTGGTAATGGCAGCGGTCAAGAATAACGGCAAGGCCCTAAAATACGCTTCAGACCGCCTGAAAGATGATTATAAGGTGGTCAGGGCAGCTATCACATCCAATGGCTATGCTATTATCCACGCTTCCGAAAGGCTCAGGGGTGATAAGGAACTGGTGCTTATGGCTATCGGTTCTATCATCCAGTCCAGGCGTCCAAGACCCGAAATGTCCCTGGTCAATCATCGCTATGACTTCTCTGCTGCCCAGGAAGCCGTAAGAGAAGCGTTCTGGGTTTTCGACTATCTTTCCGATGAACTGAAAAGCGATAAAGATGTGGCTCTGGCTGGTGTTGAATTGTGCTGGGCTTATCTCGCCAATCTTCCTGATAATATGAAAGATGACAAGGATGTTGCCCTCAAGGCCCTGGAACAGAATAGAGAAGCGTGGTGCTTCATCTCTGAAAGATTGAAGAAAGATGAAGACATACGGGCAATGATAGGCTTATAAAAAGAAAGACAGACGGAATTTCCGTCTGTCTTTTTCAATGTCCATATAACCGTCATCGCCTGGTTTGTAAATATGATTTCGCAATTCCTTATGTTCAAGGCAATTATTATTTTTGGCAAAGACGGGCATAAGCCGGTCTTGGAATACCAGAGGATAACGGTGTTCTGCTTTCTGTATCCCGTTCATATTCTTGTTCCAGTTCGCTTTCCTTCCTTGATAGGAATGTTTCATCCTATATTATATACTACGCATTACATCCAGAAAATATAACCGTTTTTTGAAATTTTCTCAAAAAATATTAAGAAGACCATTTCTGGTCTTCTTAATAAGGCTGGATGGATAAATTATGAAAAAGAAGTTTTTACTTTGCTGTCGTGCTATATTATATACTATGCTCAAGGCCCAAAAAATATAACTGTTTTTTGAAAATTTTTTCAAAAAAAAGCAGGTCGCCGTTATAAATCGACGACCTTGAAGGAGGTGAGCCGAAAAGGGTTTCACAATTCTTTCAGCCACATTATATACTACACACCGTCTATAAAAATTATAACGCCCGTCCGTTTTACTCTTCGATTTTCTTTTTGTAAATCACAGCGGCCCCAAGAGCACTAATCAACACAACTGCCGCGATGCCCCCGATAATCATTCCAGTATGACTCTTTTCTGCTGCGGGTGCGGTCTGGGTCTCATCTACCGGCGTATCTACGCTCGGTTCCTCGTCGATAACAGGTTCATCTATATTCGGCTCATCCGGTGCTGCTGGTTCGTCCGGTGTGGTTGGTGTATCTATGGTTTCCTTGGTCTCATTATTCCCAGAGAGGATGAGAACGGATGTCTCGCCGCCATTAATAACTATCTTTTCTACATTCGGGGTAAGCCCTGCGGAATTCTGCTCATATGTATATACCCCTCTCGCCAAGGGTTCCGTAATTGTAAAGCCGTTGGAACTGTCCAGGGTGTAGGAATAGTTCTCTCTGTCCCTCGTAAGCATAATCTGAACATCCTTGCTTTTGTCGTAGTTCTCTGTCTTAATCATCAAGCTGCCTTCCATACTGTTGTCCCCATACAGGTATTTGCCGTGGATGACATCGAAGTTCTCAAAGTAGAGCGTATAGGCAACTACCGGCGTTGTCTCGTCTATGGTGAACTCCTGCCCACAAGCCAGACTGAATACAGATTTAGCATCATTGCGGACCCCGCCAGATGCCAGAAGATAATTCCCATACGGCAGTTTCGTTCTCGAATAGAAATTGTTGTCGTAGTTGATATTGACCTCTTCATAGGAACCAGTGTCCTGGTTCAGAACGATTACATAGAAATTGTAATTGTCATAGCCCTCTGGGGTATTTACGGTCGTATCCACCGTGAGATTTAGCCACGCCTCACCTTCAGCGGCAAAAGCCGCTGAAGAGAGAAGACAGGCAATAATCAAACTTAATATAAGTGATATTGTTTTTTTCATTGTCAATTACCTCCTAAATAGGCCAGTTCTTTCGGCCTGAAGTATTTTGTGAAATAACCAGGGGCATTTACATTTACCCCATTAACAGACGGGGAACAGTGGATGAAATACATCTTTCCGCCCTCCGTGTATAGATACATACCAATGTGTCCGTCATTGCCTGTATTGGCAAAATCGCCAGGTAAGAGTTGGTCCTTGCTGATTGCCATAGACATCTTCCTTTGTCCCTCGGACCCTGCCCAGAAACAATCTTTTCCGAATGTGGTAAGCATTACCCATCTGGCAAAACCGGAACAGTCAAGCCCGTATGTCTGATAGCTGCCTTTCGGCTGCTTATCATAACCGTCTGCCGTTATCTGTCGAAGTTCGGTTCCCCACGCGGTATCTATCTCGGGGGATAGGCCCTGATGATGTCCTCCGCCCCAGAAATACGGAACTCTACCGGCAAGCTGTAAGGCATTAGCGATAAGGGTCTGTCTCTCAACGGAAAGGTCTGGATACTGCTCCAGTATCTTTTCCATTATTGCTTCCTGCTCTTCCTCAAGCATAGGAATGGAAGAGAAATTACCGTCAGACAGAATAACCTCATACAACTCATACCAGTCCTGGTCATAAAGGTTTTTGGCCCAGGCAATGTTGTCATCTGTCCATCCAGCCCATCCATTTTCAGGGTCAGGCGGGTCTATTGCGAAGATGTCATCCCATCCAAGAGTATCGATTGTAATATCTACATCCATATGGGTTCCTGAACATTCAAGGTGGTCCCCATCGCAATACCAGACCTTATATGAATGGCAATGCTCTTTACCTTCGGCATCCGTGGAACAGTCCTCATCCCAATAATACTTACATCCCCCGCGTCCGCTGTTATCGATACGGTGGCCTGGTTCATCGCAAGAGAATGTAGTTTGTCTATTACAGGTCTGCCAATCATCACAGTAGTAATAATCGCTCTCATCGTATGTAATGGTGTGGGACTTCTCGAATATGGTCTCTATATAATTCTTCACATCTGCCGACTGGAAGAAGTGTATCCAGGTGGGCCAGTTCTGGTCGAACCGAACTGCTGTCATACATAGAAGTTCCTTGATATTGTTATAACTCTGCTTATGTGGGAATTTGTAATACACATTGTCGTATTTCTCATCCGCTGCCACGGCCTCTACCTCGGCTATCAAATCATCCTGTAAGCCCTGGACATACTCTACATACTTCTGAACATCCTCTTTGTCCATTTGAAGAACGGACAGGACGGAAGAGAACATCGTTGATATCATTGACACAATGAGAATAATTGAGATGAACCCGCCCAGGCCCATAATCAAGACCCTTTTTAGCTTTGCCGCTGCCGCACTGACTATTACAGATACCCTCTTCACAAATCTTACTGGGGCCGACATTATATGCCCAACCTTTTTTATTCCCTGTGCCAGTCTGCTGTTCTTTACCCTATTGACTACACCAGATACCTTCTTTCCCGCCGTTTTCAAACCGCTTACCGCTGTTTTTAACTGCTTCGGGGCTTTCTCTATCACCTTGCCCTTGACCTTGTTGTATGCCCCGCCATTGACGAACTTGTATGCTGTATCGGCCCTATTGATGAATTTGGATACCGTCTCTGTATTCTTAATGGTCTCTATTCCTGCCTTGGCGGCTTTGGTGGCCCCTGTTTTGTCGCCTACCCATTTTGCCGCTTTTATCGTTCCTCTTCCAAGTTTATTGGCCCCTGCTTCGGCAAATCTTCCAGACATCTTTATAGCCCGTCTGGCATATGGGTTCTGGGCATTATTGACTATGGCTGATAGTGTCTCGCCTCCAGTATCTCCGTCATTTGCTGTTTTGTTGGATACCCAGGAACCGAACGAACCCATTGAGTGAAGAAAACTGCCTCTGAAATTATATTTCCCGACTTTGTTTATGGCCTTGATGTCCTTACCAATAACAAACCGGCCTACATTCATCGTGCGAATTCCAAGGTTCTGTAAATGGCCTCTTGCTATGCGGACCCTCTGCCTCAACTCGATTACACTTCTTGCGGCCCCCAATGCCTCTTTTCCCGCATACTTCACTGATGATATGCTTCTGAATACGCCTGTGCTCTCTGCTGAAATGACGGTATACAGGCCCTTGCCGATACCTTCCGATACCTTTATGGCCCCTGAACCAATGGAATAATTGAACTCTTTCGCATACTGTAATTTGATGGAATGTTTGTTTAATTGGGTTTTATTTCCATTTCGTATCTCTTTCTTGATTTCCCTTTTGCTCATCCTGTCAATGTGGAAAGTGTTATTTACTACGGTAGTTCCAGATGCTTCCGGTGCTTTCGGAATGTCCCCGTTCTTTCTTCTCTCTACACGATTAAGAACATCGTTTACTCTGGCCCTGGTCTTTTCTGTGGAATTGACCGCACCAGACTTGCCGATTATCTTTCCGCTGTCATCTACTTTTACAGGGAACCTTATAGATATGCTTCCTGGCTGGGTAGACGGTGAAGCGGATGTCTTTGCTCTTGTGGGCTGAATAATATGCTGTCCTGCTCGGTCATATTTCTCTACCCTGGTCTTTCCGACCGCTGTTATGGTGGCTACGGTTGAACCCGCTGCCGCATAACTGACCACTTTCACATTTCTGTTTCCAGGTGTGGCGGTAGGTATGTTGGAATGGGGTATCATTTTGGGGGCTGGACGGTTCGGAACATCAGGGTATTTTCTGCTTTGTCTGAATGTGCTCTGCGTTCCTGGCTCATCCCGCTTTACCGCCGGTCTATATGTCTGCTCTTTTCTGTTGTCTGTAATGGCCTTTATATTCGGCCTGTAATCGTTCTTTGCCCCGCTTCTATTCTCTGTGGGCCGGTATGTTGGCCTGTCAGAATGCCCTTGCTTACTGGTCCCATACGGCGTTGCTGGCCTGTCCGTTCTCGGTGTGCTCTGTGTAGGTCTGCTTGTCTCGTATGGCTTCCTTACCGTGCTGGGCGTTTCAGTCCTTGGGGTGCTGCTCTTTGGTGTTTCACTTGGTTTATATCTGCTGGGGTTGGATATATCGCTGGGCTTATATGCTTCCGGTCTATAGGTGCTTGGTCTTGATGTATCACTTGGCCTGGTAGCCTCATATTGATTACTTGAAGATGTGCGGACCGGCTCATTTGACCTGGATGTGCTGCTTGGATGAATGGGGGTCTCGCTGGTTCTGTGGTCCTGGGCAAATTTCTCACTTACATTTGCTCTTCTCTCTTGTTTTGCTGTCCATTCCTCGTGTATCCTCTGCTCATCCCTACGCCTTCTTGCGTAGTCCTCATTCATCCGCTCTCTTGCTCTTTCGGCTCTTTCTAACTGTTCCGCCCTGCGTCTTGCCTCATCATCACGCCTTGCCTGTTCAACTCTTTCCTGGGTCTTGCGTAGATTGTAGTCATCATATTCGTTTTTCGGTGTTTCTGCGGGTCTGCTTTGCTCTGCTGGTGCTTTGTATTCCTGCTGCTTCGGCTCATCGCGTCTCTGGGGTTCCGATGCCCTGGTATCTTCCCGCTTATAAGGTTCGGGTTCTTCCTGAGCCTTTTTCTTTTTCTTCTTTTTGGCTTTCTTCTTTTTCTCTTCCTCGACATCTTCCATTGCCTCCAGTTCGTCTTCTTCCAGTTCGTCAAGGAATTCCTGTAATTCATCAGAGATAGGTTCTTCCTGCTCTATTTCCTCATTTTCCAGGTCTTCGTTTTCTATCTCATCATTTTCCAACTCTTCTATATCATCGAATCTATCGTCATTCATAATGCTTACACCTCACATAAAAAAAAATAAAAGGGAGGACGATTTTCGTCCTCCCAAAGTCCTTACTCATCGGCAGGGCCTTTATCATTGGGCTTGGCCTCGGTCGAAGACGGGTTTTCGGTCTTTTCAGTGTCTTTCTCATTCATTGCCAGTTCCATTACATTGTCCTTGAACTCTTCCATCTCTTTTAGCTGCTTCCTCTCTTCCGCTTCCTTTCTCTTCAAGTCAATAAGGAAACTGCAGCAGATAAGGAATACCAGGGGACAAAGAACAGCAATCTTGCCAGGAATACCACCGAACCACCAGAGATGATGAACCCTTGCGAACCAGTTCCAAATCTTCACGGTCTTACTTTCGATGTTGTCCATCGTGGAATAGTAGTTATCAACGACCTGGTTGTTATCGCCTTTCGTATATACCTTTCCGTCATCTGTGATTTGAACTATTCTGTGTGTGATTTTTACATATTCTCTGTTGTCCTCATCCCAGATATGGAATGTGATAATATCGTTTTTCTGTAGTTCATCAATATTGTAGACCTTTTTGCTTATCGTCATTCCGCCCTCTCGGATGGTAGGTTCCATTGAACCAGTAAGGATGATGCCAGGTCTATAATCGAATAAGTAAAAGTCCTGTTTGTTCTGCCTCGCCTGGAATGCTGCCGCAAAAGTGTATATCGTCATAAGCCCAAGGGCGATAAGTAGTATCCAGGACACAACATTTGTAATTTTCTTAAAGATTTTCATTTGTGAAACCCTCCTGTAAAAGTTTGTTTTTAAGTTTTCAACCTTAATATAAGATATTAATTTCATCGCTAAAATATAACCGTTTTTTGAAATTTTTTCAAAAAAATGTTATAATAAAAGTGGGAACCTAATATAATGTAATATAGAAAAACTATTAATTATAGGGGGTTATCACTATGTATGATTTAGAAAATCTGTCCTTTAAGGGCTTTATAACTCTGGCATCCGGCACGGATGAACAGAAGATGGCAAAAAGCGTAATGGGTCTGAATTGGGAAAACTGGCACACTGACGGTAAGGACCCTGAAACGGTGGATGAGTATGTTCCCGAAACGCCTACCATAAAACTCTTCAAACACGCTGGATACCTCCAGGTCGATTTATGCTTCGGTTCCCGCTTTAACCCCGAACTTACGACCGCCTGGAACTTCCTTGAACGCTTCTGTGATAGTGCGAACAGTATAGATGAGAATGATACCGCCGTTCCCGTGCTCATCACATCTATTGTTCCTGTAGAAACGGAAGGTAAGGTATATGCTCTCTGCTCCAACCCTATCTTCCATACCCTCCAGCCTGAACAGGTAGGGCAGGAAGCAACGGTAATAAGGCTCGTATTTGACGAAGAAGATTGCCAGTTATACAGAGAACAGGAAAACAACAACTAATCTTTCGGGGGTGATTGACGATGACCAATCTGGACCTTTTCAATCTGGAAGAGAATTTAAGCCCAGAAGAATATGTCGAAACAGTGGCGTATATCGCGGAATCTTATGGCCTGTATGGCTACATAACAGAATACAGGGCCAATGAAGACCACGAAGACAGCGGAATGTATATTCTGGTAGGGAACGACCCCAGCATCGTCAGCAGAGACCCCGTGGGACTTATCAACAGAGAACAGCGTTCCCCATCTCTCTTCTATCCTGATGCCTGGGCCTGCCGTATCGACGGTGCTAATCAGTTAGAAGTGTTGGAAAATATGCTCTGGTATTGTAAGAATGCGGAAGCGATAAATACGCTGTATCGCTCTCACGATGTCAAGGTTCCCGTAAGACTTGGAATAGAAGAAGTGGGGGCAATCGCTGAAGCAAATGCCTATATCATCAGACCCGATTTTGATGAAGATGCCAAACAGATATACAGAAAACGCCTGGATAAGTATTTTGAGAATGAGAAGCATTCAGGACCCATTTCTTCCGCATGGCGTAATTTTGTCAGAAGTGAGAGATACAATACCGAAAAGTCAAAACTAAGCAACATCATCAGATTTATCTTTAATAACAATCAGAAAGTCAGCTTGAAGCATCTGGCTTCGGACAGAACAAAACTGATAGTCGAAGATATCCAGGAACACGAATACAAAGAACTGAGAAAGAGATTAAAAGACTATCCTGATATCATCTACAATGTCTCTGGTAAGGATGTCATAGACCACGGACAGATAAATGGCGGCAAAGACCCGTGGGCAGACGAAATCAACCACTTTGAGTTCAGGACACTGACATTCAGAAGCTGCGATGAGCCTATTATCGCTGAGATGCTGAACAGCATCCGCCTATCATATGCCGAACAGACATTGACCCAGGATAACGATGTTATGTGCCTATCGGTTCCAGTCAATGATTTTCTGAATTTCTCTTTGCTGGCAAAGTCGAACGACATTCAATACAGAATAGATAATGAAAGCCAGTTTGGAAATCATCGTCTTAATGAAGTTCCCGTGGTGGTGAAGAAAGATGATGAAGTTATGGTAAAAAGAATATTTAAGAGAATCGTCGTTGATAAGTGGCAGGGTTATCATTGTATAGATGACAATGATAGAATTTCATTACAACACGCTCTGGAAAGGGCAAAGGAAAAACAACTGGAAGCCAATGGCTCCAGATTAGATAAATCTAAAAGTAAAGAAGAACCAGAGAGATGAAAGGAAGCGGCCCTCATATAGGGACCGCTTCTTTTCCTATAATGAAGAAAGAGTATGACATAAAACCATACTCTTTTTATTTCAATTCATTTTGTTATAGGTATTCAGGTCCTTATCGAAGTAATACCACATATACGCTTGGACCGCCAGACGGACATCATTGGTGGTCTTTATTCCCATTCTTTCCAACTGATAGTCCAATGCCCCGCCAGAGAACTTATTCCCAAGGCCCATACAGACTTCGGACATAATATCGTTCTCATTAACTGGCTCGTTGTCTTCCAGTTTTCTGAATACGATTTCTCTTATCGTGCCCCTCATCGCTCTTGTAAGTTTCTTCATTTCTGCGTGTGCTGCCATAATCAATTACCTCCTTCAAGTTGTTTTTCTCTCGTTTTGTCTTTCGGTTTAGAGTTCATCATTTCATAGAGTTTAGTGTTCTGCGGGAACTCATCTTTAAATGGAATAATGCTGCTTCCTGTATATATCAACCCTTCGCCAGGGTTAGCGTTTGTAATATAGCCCTGCTGAGTATCAGATATATTCAAAAGGGCAGAGAGTTGGGCCTTGTCCAATTCTGCTTGGTTAAGCATTTGGACGAATTCGCAGTTAGATATCATGGTTCTGGCTATTTCAGAACGAAGAATATCTTCAACATTCTGAGTAATACCGGTCGGAATAGCACCCCATTTTCTCGCTCTCTTGAACAGGTTCTTCAGGAACTCTGCGGAAAGGTCGTTAGTGAAGAGAAGATAAATCTCGTCTATGTAGACCCAGGTTCTACGGCCTTTCTTTCTATTGACGATGATACGGTTCCAGATACTATCCAGAACAATAAGCATAGCAAGCGTCTTAATAGAATTTCCTACTTCGTTAATGTCATAGACGATGAAGTGGTTATCCGTATTCACATTCGTTTCATAGGCAAATGCGGCAAGGGAACCAGTCGTATAGAGTTCCAGGGCGGTCGCTAACTGCTTTGCTTCGGGGTCTGGCTGGACGGCAAGCAAATCTTTAAACTCTCTCAATGTGGGGACCTTGGTATGCTCTGGGTCCAGAACATAGGGGGCATATATCGTTCTAACGCATCTATCTACGATAGATTTAAGTGTTGGTGATATGTATTGTCCACCGCCAAGAACTACCTCACAAATGGAAAGGATGAATTCGCTCTTTGCTGGAATGGGGTCTATCTGGGTCCCCTTGTCATCCATACCATAGTCCATATCCATATCCATTGGGTTGATGTGATATGGGGAAGTGGAAGATATCTTTATTACTTCGCCGTGGAACGCCTCTGCCATAGGACCATATTCGCGTTCAGGGTCAATTACTATAACATCATCATTCGGCCTGGACAGAAGAACATTTACCATTTCTCTCTTACCCGCAAAGGACTTACCGGAACCAGGGGTCCCAAGTATAAACCCGTTTCCGTTCTTTCCGTCCTGTCTGTTGTAGTTGATAATGTTTCCGCTAACGGCATTTACGCCATAATACATTCCATATTTCTGACAAAGTTCCTGGGACGAGAACGGAACGAATATCGCGGCACTTTCAGTCGTAAGGGTCCTCTTGATATACAGTTCGTTTCTTGCCAGGGGCAATGCGGATGTAAGACCAAGTTCCTGCTGCCAATTCAGTTTTTTGAACTGGCACATATGCCTTGCCGCCACATCCTTCAGCCTCTTCGTTCCCTGGTTAAGTTCCTCCAGAGAGTTTGCCATATGGACTACTACGATAGTGGCAAGTATCATATTCTGGTTTCTTCTGCTTATATCTGTAAGCAACTCTTCAGCATCGGCCTGGGCTGCTTTTAGTTCGTAAGATATCGTCTCGGGGGAATAACCCGCCCGACTTGCTTTCTTCTGCCTATCTATGACATTGGAATTGATGGATACCATCTGGTTTTTAAGCATCTTTATTGCTTTTATCTGGGGAATGGTCTCATAATTCACGCTTGTAAGCATATTGATAGGAACCGCTGTAATGTCAGTAAGAATGCTGTCTTTGATGTAGGACGGGAAGTTCGTAAGGAACAGTGCCCTTGCGTATGTATCGCCCATAACGAAATAGTCCTTTTTAAATTCAAAGGACATAGGACCAATCATATCTTTGGTCGTAAGTCCTGCCTTACGCATAGCCTTGAAATCAAAGTCCTTTTCCTCTTCCCACCAGGCCGCTTTTGAACCGAACTCGGCATTTCCCTGGTTGAAGATATCGTGAAGGGTACAAAGACGGTCGTGAGAACTCTGGGATATTGCCTGGGAACCGCCTATCTTTTTCACATTTTCCTTTATCATCGTATCCAGACGGGTAAACTGGTTTCTGGCTTCCTGTAGGGAACCCGCTTTTACAGAAATGGTAAGATACTTGTCCCTCTTGATATTGTTTACGCCTTTGTCAAGATTGCTTTGAAGCATCTCATTAAACTCGTCCCTTAAATCGTCCAGCCCGTCATTTGCCTTTTGAAGTTTCAGTTCGCTGTCGAAATAGTTTTCAGGCAAGTTTCTGTTATTTATGGTTATTTGATACTTAATGCTTGAATCGAACGAATTGAGAAGGTCCGCATATCTTGAAAGCATTACCTCCTGGTCTTCTCTCTTTGCCGTGGCATAGTTCATATCCTGTAAGAGATAGGAACGGGTGAACTCGCCCTGCTTCGTCTCTATGATTCCCTCCTGCGGATATACAGATATATAGGGTATGGTGTCCTGGACAGTCTTGGGAACTTTCATCTTTTTGGGGGCTTTCTTAATTTTCTTCAGTCTTGCTTTTTCCTCTTTGGCCCTCTGCTTTTGTTCCTGCTTTTCCCTTTTCTTCCTCTCTTTTAATTCTTTCTCGGATACTTCAACCTCATATACTTCGTTTGTGCGTTGGTCAAGTATTATATCTTTTTCAGTCTTTTTGTTTTTTCCAAACATATGACATACCTCCTGATTATTTGAAGCCCTCTTTGGACTTCTTGTATTTGATTGGTTTCTCTGGCTCTGAATTTACTAACTCTTCAAAATAATTCTTAATTTTGTATTTTCTCTTCGTTGGGGCAAGGAAGTTATAAAAGAACGCGGCTTTTATAAATTGCTCAAACGGCATACCATAGGGTTCTAACCATCCCGCCAGGATGACAGGCAACACAAGAAAGAATGTTATGGTCATCTTCGTATCAGTGCTTACGCCAAGTGTTGTCTCAACTTCTGCGGGTGTTTCATCGACGCTGTTTTCCTGGTTGATGATTTCCTCGCCAGTTTCCATATCAACTACGATTTCCTGATTTGCCTCTGGCTCTGGGGTTATGACTTTCGGGCTTGGCAGCAGATTAAATACCAAAAGTGCGATTATCGCCGCTATGACAAAACATACGGTCTGCCTGGTAGTCATATTTCCTATCAGCTTCGTTTTATATTTTCTGACTTCCTTTGGAATAGGTATTTCTAACATAATCAATACACCTCCTGAATTAAGACACTCCGACCCAATCTCTTGCTATCTGATTAGATTTTCCTATCAGCAGACAAGCGGCAACACCGAATACAAGATAGGAACCAACATATTCTGAGAACCCCGCACCGCTCATAATTCCAGCACCGGCTATGCTCGAGAACAGCATCGCTATCATCAGCATAATTCCGCCTTGTAAGGCAACGGCAAGCATTCTCTTTAAATACCTGATTGCTCCGCCAGATGTTCCCTCAAGGAATATGTCCGCTGTGGCTATCGGGGCACCGCAAGCCATAATCATCATTTCAAAAAGACGAACATAGCATTGGACCTTTATTATGATGTTGATTATCCAGGTAATTGCCCAAGGAAGAATGAGTTTTATAATGAAGCCCAGGCTTTTCATAAGCCCGTAGTTTCCAGTTTCTTCCGCTGCCAACGCTTTCAGGTCATCGGCTATTCCGCTCATGGTTCCTGCGGATAGCCCTGCGGAATTTACTTTATTGACCATAAGCGTTCCCCAACTCATCAGTGTTTCCACGATATTCAAAGAGTTTTGAACAAGGAACAGGGCAACAAGAAATTTAAGAAGCATTTTGAAAATTTGCTCGATGTTTAATGTATCTGTCGTGTTTTTATCTACAAGTGCGATGAGAAAATAAATCAAAAAGAGAATAAACCCAAGGGGCAGGGCAACATTCTGAAATATTGATTTAACAAAGGCCCACGCTTCAGGATAATCTGCCGGTCCTTGAAGTAATATTTGTCCTATGCTTCCGAAAAAATCTGCTCCCGCTATGTAGTCAATCATATTTTCGATTGTTTCTTTCATACGGATAACACCTCCGGTTTAATAAAATAGGGGAGGGAGTTTCCTCCCTCCCCGAAAGTTGTAGTGTCAGGAAATATAACCCATTTTGGTTAGAAAGATTTTAGTTGCTACAATCAATGCTCCAGCAGCGATACAACTAATTCCTTGGGTCCGTCTTTCTGGCTGCTCCTGCATAAAAGACATAGCTAAAGAGAATATACCAAAAATGATAGCAGCAATGCCGATTACATTAATAATACTAAAGATGTTATCGAGTAATGTTCCTGCTGCTGTATCAAAATCAGGCGGGTTGGAATTGATAGTTACGGCATATGCAGGGCATACCATACTAACGACCGATGCGACCAAGGTAGTAAGACATACACACGCTTTGGTTGCTAAAGAACTAACTTTGTTGATAAACTTTTTCATTTGAGAATACCTCCAATAAATTTATTTTTGATATTCCCCTCAAATATAAAAAGATTTTTTCTTACCTTTACACTACACTATATACTATTAATCTAACGGGCAAAATATAACCATTTTTTAAAAAATTTTCAAAAAAAATAAAGACCCTGGTATCAGGGTCAATGAGAATAATCGGGGTCGAAGCAATCTTCAAACTCAATACTTTCAATGGTTTCGGGGTCTTCTTCAAATGCTTCCTGGGCATCCGTTATCTCATAAGTATGTTTTCCAAGTGTCGTAGTTTCTCTGATTTCAGCATTGCGGAATCTCTCTTCGTTGGCATTTGCCACTTCGGCTTCAAGCGTCTTGAACTCTTCCTCATTCTGCTTCGCTATGGATGTTGTATTGGGTAATTCGGGGGTATGAATTGAATGGATGTCAAAGAGAAGATTGTCGTCTGCGTCTCCGGTATATTTGTAATTCGGATGCTTCGGATAGTCATACTTCTTATCGAAGATGGGGTCAAGACCTTTAATGAATACAATACAATCTCGATTGTCCATCTTTCCCACTTCATTTGGGGCCATTAACTCTCTCGCTATAAGATTTCTGCTTCTTGAAGTGCTTCCGTTCTTTCCTCTGCTCCTTGATGTGCCCTCGGCTGCGATGGTTTCTTTGCCTAACTTCTCGGATATGAACTTCAAAACTTCCTGACCCTGCCCACCAAGGAATATCATCGAAGAACAGTTATCTAACAGAGTTTCGTATTCGTCCTTATACATCTTCTTTAGCTGTGAAGGGGACTGACAAATAATGCTCGCGGATATCTCATACTTACGCATAGTAGCAAGTTTCTGGTCAAAATCAGGTATAGTTCCGATGTTCGGGAACTCATCCAGCAAGAACCGTGTATGGCACGGCAACCTTTTCCCCTTACACTCCGTCTCTGCGTGGAAGTAAAGCGTCTCGAATAATTGAGTATAGAGCATAGCAACAAGATAGTTGAATGATGTGTCGGCAATAGGGGTAATACAGAACAGGACTGTTTTCTTATCGCCTATGGTTGCCATATCGATAGTATCTGTATTGGTCAGCCTTTGAACTGCTTTAAGGTTGAAGTGCTGAAGCCTTACCGACGCTGATATAAGAATCGATTTTGCTGTTTTTCCCGCTGCCTGTTTGAAAATGGCATAAGACCTTACGGCTATATGCTCTGGGTCTCTCTCTTTCAATTCCTCAAAGACCATATCAAGCGGGGACTTGTAATCGTCGTTGTCTTCTTTTACCTCGGCTGCCCTCAACAGCGTCATTACATTTCCGAAGTTCTGGTCTTCTTTCGGAACCTCATAGTAGAGAAAATAGCATATTGCCTGTAATAATGCGGTTTCTGACTTTTCCCAGAATGGGTCCCCTTGCGATGCCTTGGGGGGCGTGGTATTCTTCAGCAGCGTGGTTATCATCGTGATAACGCCCGTCTCATCTCTTATATAGTTGAACGGGTTATAACACATTGAGTTTTCCATTTCTACCGTATTGAATACTTTGACCTCATACCCCTCTTTCTCCAGGAACTTCCCGCAAGAAGCCAAGATTTCGCCCGAAGGGTCAGTGATGACATATGATGCGTTGGCCTGTAAGAGATTTGGCTTGAGAAAATATCTCGTTTTTCCTGTTCCCGAACCACCAATAATAATAACATTATCGTTCAGGAATGTCTTTCTTGTGTCCATTGATAATTTGATATTTTGAGATAATATCATATTATCTTTTCCGTCGCTTTGTGTCTTTCCAAACGGTGAAGAGAATTTCTTGCTGTACCCGTCGAAGTCGGTCATCCACTTTGCTGAACCGTGCTCTACTCTGGGCCTTTCCATTTTTCTTTTGTCGAATTCTGTCAGATAATAGACTATCCACAATCCGTATATTATTGTAATAATGAGAAACGGAAATGAATCAAAGTATACAAAGTCCAATGGGTTTGTCTGGATATGCTTGTTTGTTGCCTCTATAGCCTCAAAAAGCAGCATATCCTTAAATTTCGACATATGCCCAGCATAAAACAGGCCACAAAGATATGCTATGAAGCCCATAATCATCGCGGGTTTTGCGGACATTTTTTTCATTATAAATTTACCTCCTATAATTAGTATTTATATAAAATATTAATTTAAGGGGCAAAATATAACGATTTCTTAGAAAAAATCATAAAAAATAGCACCTGGAGTTTTCCAGGTGCTATATAATTATTTCTCAAAGTCTCTGCTTTTGCTTTTCTCTGCCGATTTGGCGTTCTCTTGTTCTGCTTTCTTCTCTGCTCTCTTTATGATGCCCTCAAGTGTAGATACCCTGCTCGTATTCATCTCGCGTGTAGAATACTGCTTGGATGGGGCCTCTGGGGAATGGACCTTATCCATATTTATATCTTTGGGGAACAATCTAACCTTTTCGTCGATGATGGTCTGATACGCATTGACTTTCTCTCTGTCTTTCTCTATTCTTGTTGTCTTCTCTTCGACGGTCTCGTTCTCTGGTATTGGTTCCTTGACTTTTGCTGCGTTGAACTTTTCCAGGAAGACATCGTATTCTTCCTTGGTCATCAGGACTGGTTCCGTAATGGCTTCCAATTTAGTAAGGGCCATATCCCTGAACTCGAACTCTGTCCTGTCTACCGAACATACCTGATTTCCGCCCTTACAATACTCAAACTCTTCGGGGCTTAAATGAAGATATACCGTAGGATTGGATGCGGATAGAATATATACCTCTCTGTCTGGGTCATCTATCGATGCCCGTATTTTCTTCTGCTCATCTATCCTCGCCCTTACCTGTTCCCGTATTTCGCTGACCACGCTTTCCTTGCCCACATACTCATTCAAAATACGCTCCAGCTTTTCTCTATTCCTGGTATCAGTCAATATTTTGTATTTCTCATCGTGCCCTACGGTCGCAAAGACAACATCGGTCTTTCTCGCATGATGCCGCAGAAGTTCCAAATCTACTTCGTCCAGGTTCCCGATAACACTGAACTCTTCACCTTTATGGGCCTGTAGGAATGCCTGACTGCTTACCTCATTCATCAGTCCGCGTTCTGCTGACTGTATGGATATCGCTTGTTTTACTAATTCTCTCTGGCTCTCAGGGAAATATACTATCTTTCCATCATCATTCTGAATGTCGAAAATGTAGTATCTAACGCCCTGCTGCTTCATAAGGACTTTCAGATGCTCAATGTCCTCATCAGGAACAGTGAACTGCGATAGTCTCTTGTCCCTCTTTTTCATTTCTTCCAATTCCATAAGGCCCGACTTTTCCCGATACTTCTTTTCGTCCTTTTCCCTCTGGGCCTCTCTCATCTGCTGAATAAGTGCGTCGATGATACTCTTCGACGCTTCCATTACGCCTCTTCCGACCTTACCCGCCATTCGCTTTAATGTGTTAGTTGTCTCGCCGCCAACATCAACTGGCATATAAAACACCTCCGATAATTATTTTACTTTAATATACTTGTAAAACCAAAAAAATATAACCGTCATCCACCAAACAGACCATTTTTAAAAACTTGATAAGTTATAATAAATCTGAAAGGTGAATAAAATATAATAAATCTAAAAGTTATATCGTCTTTGGTAATATCAAAAAAAATAAATTATGGGGGTTTTATATGAAAAACACTGAAAAACAAAAATTAATCGAAGAAATAAAAAATGGCCTTGAGCCTGCTGGTATTCCAGAAGAATACCGCGATGATAAAGAAGTTGTAATGGCAGCAGTTAAGCAAGATGACAAAGCCTTAGCATATGCCTCTGACAAATTAAGGAACGATAAGAACTTTATAATTAGAGCGGTCAAAAAAAATGGGCTGGCTCTTCGGTATGTTCCTGACAGATTCAAAGATGACAAGGATGTAGTTCTGGCGGCTGTCATGGACTACGGCCCTGCCCTGAAATACGCTTCTGACCGTCTGAAAGACGATTTGGGTGTAGCCTTGGCAGCAATAAACCAGGATGCCACATCTATTTTTGATGTTTCTGACAGGCTGAAAGATAATAGGGATGTTATGCTGGATGCGATATGGCGTAATAAGTATAATATCTGTTATGCCTCCGACCGTTTGAAACACGATTATGATTTCATCATAGATGCCTATAAGGCTAACTCAGACATTACTTATCCTTTTATTAACATTGATGAGGAAACGAAACAGCTTATAGATTCTGCTAAAAAGCTGATAGAAGAGAAAAAGCCTTCTCTTTCTTCCGTGCTTAGTAAGGCAGAAAAGGCTTCTCAGGAACACAATAGCAAATTGAATACACAGTCCAGGGATGATAAGGACCTTGAGAAATGAGAAAAGACCAGGAAATTTTTACCTGGTCTTTCTTTTTGCCATTATTCAAAAATCTTTTAGGTCGTTTTCATTTCTCGTCTGGTTCTTTTTCTCTTCCATATTGAGATGCGTGTAGATTTCCATTGTAGTTCGTATTGATGCGTGGCCCAGCATTCTTGAAAATTCAGCAAGGTCGAAATCTGGGTCATTACAGTGATTTAGATAGTATTGTGTAGCATAGGTATGTCTCAGGCCGTGGATAGATACTGACCTATTTACACCGATTGCTTTCAGTATCTTCTTATGTGCTTGTAATGTTCCGTTTCCAGATGCGATGCCGTAGGGGAAGCGTTGAGAAGAACACAGATATTTATGCCCGTCAATGTAGGCATCATATTCTCGATTGATGCGTTTTTTCGCTGCTCCAAGTTCGGCAGCCGAATAAATATCTTCGGCCTCTTTCAGTGCTTTCGCTCTTCGCTCTTCTATTTTCCGCGTCTGTTCCTGGTGCTCATCCAAAAGATGTCGAATATCGTCTAATGCCTGTTTATTCAGAACAAGTATTCTGACGCTTGATTTTGTCTTCGGGGTCTGAACTATCTTCTCTTTCTTATGCTCTACGATGTCTTTATCGATTCTGATAGTTTTAGAGTTCTCATCGTAGTCCTTGACTTCGAGGGCCAAGGCCTCACCGAGTCTTAAACCGGTATGAAGAAGAAACAACAGGCGATACCCGATATAATGCTCTGGAAATACACAGCCAAAATTAGGCAGATATTTATTTGTGATGACCCTGGTTCTTTTACATTCTGCGGTATAGGCGGTTATCTCTGCCGGTCGCAAATAGTTGTTTGGGTCTATCGCTTTGTCTGGCGTATATGCTTCTTTCTCTGCGTGTTTAAAAATAATCAGCGGTGCTCTTGATATGAATTTCTTCGCTTCGGCAACTCTAAGCAATGCCTTTATGGCATCGATGCTCTTCTTCAGGGTCTGGGTAGAATACCCTTTACCGTCCCTGCCGTTCTTTTCCATGTCTCTGATTACAGACTTGACAAACTCATTGTCGATGTCCCGCAATCTGACCCCCGCCATATAGGGTTTCAGTCTATTGATATTCGTTTCGCAACTGACATAGGAACGGACCTTTAATTTCTCTTCCTTTTTCTCTTCAAGATAGATTGGAATAAAGTCGTTGAAATACCAGTCCTGCGAGATGAACTTTTCTCGTTCGATTTCTCGGTTCTCGCCGTTCAGGGTCTTCAGGTATTTCTCGGCATCGGTTTTCTTTCTGAATGTCTTTGTGTATTGCTTTCTATGACCGTTTATGGTATAATCATCGCCAAGCCAGGTAATACGCCAACTATTCCTGCTCTTCAGGAATGTGATTTGCCCGGTGCCTTTTTCACGCTTCGTTCCTGACATATTTTTTCACCCTTTCCTTTGACACAAGAATAGCATAACGCCATATCTTTAGTCAAGCGTTGTATATGGTGTGTATATGTTATAATTCGGCATGATAGGACCAAAACGGGTTTGATTTGGCATCAAAGAATAAATAGGGAAACGGCTGGAATGCCTGATATATAAGGGTTTTTCCAAGGTTATAGGGCAGTTTTGGGAAGTAGTCAAAAAATAATTCGTATTCTTCCCAAACAAATGATGCATTTGCAAAGAAACCCTTTGTTTTCAATGGTTTTGCAGTTTTTGAAAATAGAATTTTCAAAATTGTCACGCTAAATGTCACTCTATGAATTTTATATGCGGATGTCGTCTAATGGCAGGGCCCCAGCTTCCCAAGCTGGCGACGCGGGTTCGATTCCCGTCATCCGCTCCAATGATTAGTTGCAAAATCATTTGATTTTGCAACTATTTTTTCTTTTTTGATAGATTTTGTTCGCTTGCCGAGTTTGAAAATGTCACGCTATGGGAGGCGGATAGCGTGACATTCATGTATAAGGGAAAGGGACTGCCTGTTACCTCAAGCAGTCCCTCAAAATATTTTTTTGCTCCTGTTTGACTTCGTTCTCCCACCATTTGAAAAAATCTTCCGTGCGGACACGATATTGACCACCCAGCTTGGCGGCGGGAAGCCGCCCCGTTTTCAGCATACGGTCGATCACAAAGCGAGAAACCTTGAGCAGCTCCGCCATATCGCTGACCGTCAGAAATGCGCCATATTCGGATGAGGGAGGCAACTTTATCGAGGAATTTACCATGTGCAACACCTCAATAACGCTCCAACGCTATAGAATTCCTTTGCCCTCATCCTCGAACATAGCATTCTCGTCGAACAGATAGCCTTGAAATACCGTGCCATCTCCGGTGATGAAACGGCCACGCGCATCCTTGGGTATCTGTTCGGCGGCGCTGGTGTTGTCGAGAATAATTTGCGAAAGTACGCTGTCCGCCCTGCCGCAAACACGGAAATCCATGTTGTTGCGTATCTGGCCGGGGATGATCGTTGCATCCGGTCTCTGCGTGGCAAGAATAAGGTGGATACCAAACGCCCGCCCCTGCCGCGCGATGGTGGACAGCCTGCTTTCAATTTGCGCCAGTAGCTTCTTCCGCTCGTTGTCGGCTCCGGTCTTGTCCAACATCTCCGCCACCTCGTCACAGGCGAATACAAGCCTCTGAATGGGTTGCTCTGCGGTTTCGTTGTAGGCGTCGATGTTTGGACAGCCCAGCGCCTTGAACGCGCTCTTGCGGTGTTCCAGCACCGCTACAAGTTGATCGAGGGTATAGCGCAAATTTTCCTCCGTGAAGCACATCCGGCATTTCTCGTGCCAGACCTTGGGAAAATCCACGCCGCCCTTGAAATCGGTAATGTAGACCTCTGCGCCCTTATGGAGCGCCTGCATAAGCAGTAGTTTCAGCAGGACGCTTTTTCCGCTGCCCGTGGAGCCGCCCAAGAGGATATGCGGAATGTGCGCGAGGTTGACCGTCACAGGGCCGGTATAGCTTTCCCCCAGCACCAGCACAAAGCTCTTAGGGGAAAGATAACTGTCTTTCCATTTCAGGACTTCCGGCAAATCGTCACCGGCAGGAACAGCATACACCAGCACACGGCTCTTGCCCTTGGCGTAGGTTAGCTTGACAATGATGATTCCCAATGCGGTTTCAATGGCAAGGCGTTTCTTGTCCCACTCTTGCAGCGGGATGCTCTGATTGCGGAACTCCCATACCGTGACGCGAGGATTATCCTTATCGCGGCGCTTGCGGAGCAAATCGGGCGGCATCCCCGCGTGGTTTATGAGGCCGATACATTGAAGCTGGTCTTTTGCCGCCCGTCTGCCAAATGGATAGAGCAGGAGCGCCAGCAACGCCATACCTCCAACAAACAAATAGGCTGTTACAGCGTGTTCCATTGCAGCCTTAAGAATGGGAGAAATTAACTCGATGTGCTTCACCTGTTCACGCAATGTAACCTGCTTTGTGGCAACATACCCAGCGCCAACAAGGTAAAGCGCAAGGAAGAAAAGCTTGACCGGAAAATCAGGGATACCGCGAAGCTGACGGAAGATGTCATGCCAATAGGTGCGGCGCTCGATGTTCTTTTTATCTTCTCTTGTCATGGAGCGGCACCTCCCTTGGTGGTTTCCCCTTGCGAAACTCCTTCACGCAGCCGATACGCCTCAGGAAGGCCCGCCACGTCTCCAGCTCAGAGCGCTGAACTTCCGTATACTGTTCGTCCAAAGAGATATTGGAAGTGATGTAGACGGTGGTATAGCAGGCTGTACGGTCGTGGTATCGGGCCGGGAGCTGCAAGGGGTAAATGTCCAAATAATTGAGCATGGCGGCAATTGGGATCTGACTGTGAAATTCTTCAAACACCAACACGGGCTGTCCGTGGTAGGCATCGAATTTTGTGCCGTTCTTGCCGCCATAATCGGTAATGCGGCAGATGTCCTCCGGCTTATGGGATGCGAAAATGCTGCGCGTCTTTCCGGTTCCGCTGTCACCATAGAGGTAAAAAACCTGAACAGCACGGTTTTCATGCATATACCGCTCTGCCTGCAAGGTGTCCCGCATCTCGTCAATGCCTTTGATTCGAAATGCATAGGACGGCTTTTGCCGGATAATTTCGGCATTGGTCATGCCCTGCTCCACACAGCCCATGAGGGCATACATAGAGGGAGAGTCCTCCTCGGCTTCTGTGGGAATGTCACCAAACTCAAAGAAAGTCCCCTCCACAGAAGTTCCCGCCTTTTTCGTGTCAGCCCATTTCCCGCTTTTGGTAATGTAATCCCTATTTGCCACGGAGCCTTTCATGCTCTTTTCAATGTGAGCAGGTGGAAAACGGTTCTTTACGGTGCTGAATCGAATCGGGGAATGGGAAAACAGATAGATATGCGTATGATAGGTTCCGCTCTCACCGATCTCGTCTGCGAGGCAAAAATACCTTGGATGAAACAGATGCAGCCTTTCGATGATCGTATCATGGTCAAGACCGCAGTCTTTTGGATTGTTGATGGTCAACGACCATCTGCGGCTTTGTGGGTCTTGTGCAGCCATGTCATGGTCTCCTTTCTTTGCTACCGCTACCTTGCTGCCCCACGGTAATACTTA
>NZ_JAHLPT010000008.1 GCF_018918025.1 Oscillibacter sp. MSJ-31
TCGCCCTTGTAGTTGCTCGAACGGCCCGTGACCTTCTTGTGGCCCTTGGTCGCCAGAATGTTTGCGGGCATCGCTTCACAGTAGAAGTATTCCTTCCACTGGTCGGCCATCACGCCGCCTGCCGCGCCCGCGATCGCTTTGATGAGTCCCATAGTTCTTTTCTCCTTTTTTCAAATATTTCTATATTTTCAGGTCAATATCGGTACGCCTTATTTTAGGCGGCTTCCACATTCCGGACAGTACACAGAAGGTCTTCCGTCCGTGGGCTGCCAGCCGCACTTCCCGCAGGCCGCAGGGCGCACTCCGCCGCATTCGGTGCAGAAATTCCCCTCGTTTTCCGTTTTGCAGTCGGGGCAGACCCACACCCTCGCGGATTGCTCCGGCTGCTCGGACCTCTCCGTGTAGATCACATCCTTCCCGCTGCATTCCGCGCCGTCCTTCGTCAGCCAGATCGTCCCCGTGTTGCCGGTAAGATAACCGTAAAAGGCGTTTTCGCTCGTGCTGAAGCGCAAATTGCAAAACGTCCCGGAGATCGTAACCTTCTCCTTTCCGCGCAAGAGCTCCACATGGCCGGTGGAATACACCCACAGCTTAGCCTCAAACTCCGGTTCGCCGTTGACCGACAGGCTCATATCGGACTCGCTCTCAGCCCCTCCGCCGCGCTCGACCTTCATGACGATGGTGCCGTCGCGGCTCTGCCATGTCCCTGCATAGGGAGTCTGATCCTCCGGCGTGTACATCATGTCCGGGCCGTCCAGCATGTGCTCCGGCGGCGGCTCCTTCGGGCCTCCGCAGCCCGTCATTCCCGTAAAAATCATGAGCAGCAGCATACCTCCTATCCAAAATCGCCGCTTCATACGCACCTCCCTCGCTTTAGGTGTTTTCTACCGGGTGGTCATAGAAGGATCGACCGCAGCTTTACGCCCACGGGTCCTGCGAGGCCGGTATCCGGATACCGCTGAGCGGGCTGGAATACTCCCAGAGGAACCACTCGCCCGTCGACGGCTTCTGCCGCAGCTTCACCGGGCGCGGCGCGTCCGCGCCCGCCGTCTGCAAAAACACGCGCAGATAGCCTTCCTCAACATCCTGCGGCCGTTGGTCGGGCAGGACGGTGAGCGTGTAGGGGGCCGTGGGCCTGTAGCCGTTCTGCGGCGTCGCACCGTCGAAGTACGCAAGCGGCAGATATTCCTTGCCGCGCAGACGGTCGCGCAGGAACTGGCTGTCGTAGGGCGTCATGGGACGGGGACCACGCAGCAGATCCATCGCGGCCACGCCGTCGTTTGGGCTTTTGGTATACAGGTTCAAGGCGCACAGGAACCCGGCGCAGACCTCCTCCGGCGTGCTGCGGGGGAGCGCCTGAAATTCCGCGAGCGTCGCGGGCAGAGTGTTGAGCTTGACTTGCATTGTGCTTTCCTCCTTATAATTTTTATGCTTCGACCACCAAGCGTCCCTCGACCTCGCGGCTGAGGTGCTGGTTGACCGTCAGATATTCCTCCACAACATCGCGCGCCGAGGTGGACAGCACACGGATCTTGCCGTTTTGCTCCGCCTCCTCGAGCGTAATATTCAAAAACGGCTTGAGGTTATTGTAATGGTACTTCTGCATCGCCACGGAATAGAGCCGATCGGCGTGCAGCACCTCGCCGTCCAGCGTCAGCTCGCGAAACACCTGCCCGCTCCTCGACCAGACGATGCGCATTCCGTGGGAAAACTGGTAGAACTCCGTGTGCTCCCCCTGGAATGCCTCGTCCCGCAGAATATGGCGGATCATCCGCTCGAGCTGGGTGCCGGTGACCTTGAGCATATACACCGCGTCGTCATAGGGCAGGCACTCCACAAGGTCGGCGTAGTGGACCACGGGCCCGAGGGAATAGCTGCGGATCGCACCCGAGCCCATCAGCATCAGGTCGATGCCGAAGCTGTCGCGCAGAATGTCGGCGATGAGGTCGCCGAGCGCTGTTTCCTGATTGCGCTTTGGATGGGTCAGCTCGCAGGAAAAGCGGGTGATGATGCGGTCGTACTTCTCCGAGGTCACGCTCTTGTAGTGCTGGATAAAGCGCTCCAGCTCCTCGTCGCGCGGGCAGTGCATATCGTCGATGGGAACCATCCGCCAGGTAAAGGTGTCGATGGCGTTGAGGTCGGTGTCCACCATGATGTCGAAGCGGCCGATCTCGTCGGTGCCTGTGCCCGCCTGCACGATGTAAATATCGTTGACCTTGGCGGGCTCCTCTAATTTTGTGTGGCTGTGTCCGCCGATGATGACGTCCACGCCCCAGTCGGGGTCAAGCAGCGCGGCGAGCTTCTTGTCCTCCTCAAAGCCGATGTGGGTGAGCAGCACGGTGAAGTCGATGTCGATGGCGTTGTAGGCGTTGCAGATGTTGCCCACCTCGCGCGCCGCCTCGCCGATGTCTACGAAGGAGCCGATCAGCTCGTCGTTCTTCGTCGCCGCCAGCACCTCCTCCGTGATGATGCCGATGAAGAGGATCTTCATGCCGTCGATGTGCGCGATCCAGAACGGCCGAAACATCCGCCTGCCATTGGACTTGATGTGCAGGTTGGCATTGATGATGGGAAAGTCCGCGCACTTTTCAAGGAACAGCAGATGCGCGAGGCCGTAGTCGACCTCGTGGTTGCCGATGGTCGCCACATCGGGACCCATTAGGTTCATGATGCCGATGGTAGATGTGCCCTTATACTCCGAGTCGATGACGCTGCCGCGAAACATATCGCCCGCGATGGCGTAGATCACATTTTTCTCCTCACGCCGAACCTTGTTGACATAGCCCGAGAGCAGCGACACGCCGCCCACCAGCCTCTCGTCGATCTGCTCGGCGAGGAAGTCGCCATGCATATCGTTGGAGTGCAGGATCGTCAGCTTTTTCAAGTTCTTCATATACTCCCCCCTATTCCGCCGCATACCGTTTTCCTCTTTTCAAAAAGCTCCCTTGTTTTTTCTTCTCGGGCGGCGTCTTGCAAACACAGTCGGAATATGATAGAATTACAGAATAATTTGTTTGCCTCCCGCACCCTCCCGACTCTTCCGTATCACTTTTTTTATACCATATTTTTCCACCCTTGTCTGTCCCCTAAATTCTTCAAATTGGGTACATGACGGCAAAAAAATTTAAGAAATTTCGAAAATAACCCCTCTTTTGCAAACACAAGTTCTGTTTTGGAGGTCTCCTTATGAAAAAGCGCCTTCTCTCTCTTCTGCTGCTCTGCACCCTTGTTTTTGCTCTCTCCGGCTGCGGGGAAAAAACGCTGCTGAATAAAAAGAAGCCTGTCTCCCTGACCTTCTGGCACGTTTACGGCGAGCAGGCAGGCTCGCCGATGGACCTGCTGGTGCAGGAGTTCAACCGCACCGTGGGGCAGGAGCGCGGCGTACAGGTGCAGGTCACCGGCATGAGCAGCGCGTCCCAGATCGGCGGCTATCTGAAGGATGCGCAGAGCGGCGGCAAGGACGTGCAGGAGATGCCCGACCTCTTTACCTGCCACATCATCGACGCGCTGGAGTTGGGCGAGGACAACCTCGTGGACTGGAACGAGCAGTTCACCCCCGACGAGCTCTCCGACTTCATCCCCGGCTTTCTCTCCGACGGCACGGCGGAGGACGGCAGGCTGCTGATCTTCCCCGTTTCCAAGTCCACGCAGCTTCTGATGTGCAACGGCAGCGGCTTCGACCGCTTTTCCGCCGCCACCGGCGTCGGCTATGAGGACCTCGCCACATGGGAGGGCTTCTACGATGCCGCGGGCAGGTTCTACGACTGGTCGGACAAGCCCTTCTGTGCGCTCGACTATCCCATTCGCGCCGTGGAGCTCAACGCTCTCGAGCGCGGCAGCGGGGATTTCTACACAGAAAATGGCTGGTACGATACCGGCAACGCGGTATTCAAGGAGAGCTGGATGCAGTTTGCCCGCTCCTTAGCGCAGGGGCATGTGGTGGTCTCCGACCTCTATTCCAATACGCAGGTGATGACCGGCGACGTGCTCTCCGGACTCGGCTCCTCCGCGGCGATCCTCTACTATAACGACACCGTCACCTATCGGGACGGCACGCAGGAGCCGATGGATCTGCGCGTGCTGCCCATGCCGAAAACGGCGGGGGCTGACGCCCTAATGACGCAGGCCGGCGTGGGTCTTTGCGCCTATAGGACCACCGAACAGAAGGCGGAGGCCGCGGCGCTCTTTGTCCGCTGGCTGACGGAGGCTGAGCGCAACCTTGACTTCGTGGCGCAGACCGGCTATATGCCGGTGCGCAGCGGTGCCTTCGACGCCATCACGGATTATGACAATTTCCCCGCGCCGGCGGAGGGCTATCGGCAGCTCTATGCCGCGCTCAAGGCCATGCGTGAGGACTACACCCCCGTGTCCGAGCCTCGCTTTGAGGGCTACTACGGCAGGGTCAGCGTCCTCTACGACGGTCTGCGCCGGCTCCAGCAGGAGCTGCCCAAGCGTGCCGCAGCCGGCGAGGACATCGACGCGCTGGCGGAGGAAACCTGGGAGCTGCTCTGCTCCATTCACTGAGTGAGGCTTTGGCCGAGGGAGGAAGCGTCCGTGCCCGAATTTTTGCTCTCAAAATTGAAACGAGCCAAGCCCTCCATGCGCAGGCGGCTGCTGCTCTATATGGGCGCGCTGGCAGCGCTGCTGCTGTTCTCGCTCTTTGCCGTTCTGCTTCTGCTCGGGCAGCTCAAGAGCCCGCGGGAGGAGATGAAAAAATCCTTGACCTTCCAGATGGAGGCCTTCCGCTCGGACGTGACCTCCCTGTGGCGGAACGTCTCGGTCATGGGCGTGCATCTCTCGGAGGATATGACGGCCCTGATCGAGGAGCGCGTGAAGGACTTTGACGCGCTCTCCGGCAGCGCGGACGCCTTGGAGCAGCTCGAGGCATCCATGCTCGGGCCCCTGTGCCAGTACGTGCAGCAGGCAGATTGCTCCGGCGGCTTCGTGCTGCTGAGCGTCTCGCTCAACCCCGATGCTGCGGCGGATTCCTTCAGCGGACTTTATGTGCAGCGCAGCAACGCCGAGCATACCACCAGCGATCTGCTGCTCTACCGGGGCATGGCGGACATCGGTCGTCAGCATCGGGTGATGCCTCATCGGAAGTGGGCGCAGGAATTTTGTCCGGCCGATTTCCCCGGCCTTGCCGACCAGCTTGAAGCAGCGTCCGCGCCCATAGAGCGCGCCTGCCGCACCACAGAGCTTCTGACCCTGCCCGGCACCACGGAGCAGGCGATATTGCTGAGCGTCCCCATGGTCGGCGCGGACGGCAGAGTGTATGGTTTGTGCGGTTTTTCCGTCAACCAGACCTACTTCTCGGCGCACCATGCGCAGCCCTCCGCTGTCAGCAGCCTTGCCTGCGTCCTGTCGGATGCCGCGGAGGGGCTGGATATCCAAAAGGGTCTGCTGACCTATCCCGCGGGCGGCTTCTGCTTCGTACCCGACGAGCTGCTCGCAGAAAAGAGCCTGCGCGGCGGACTGAGTGCTTTCGTAGGGACGGAGCTTTCCTTTGTCGGCATTTCGGAGCCGTTCACGGTGGCTGCCGGGGATGAGGCACCTCACGATCTGACGGTGCTGATCCCCAAGAGCGACTATGACCGCGCCCTGCTCAAAAGCAGGCTGGAGGCCGCCGGCGTGCTGATGCTGCTGTTGTTTTTCGCCGTGAGCTGCTGTCTCTTTTACACCCGCCGCTATCTGCGGCCCATCCTGCGGGACATTGAGCGGCTCAAGGACGAGAGCGGCGGCACGCAGATGACCTTCGACGAGCTGCAGCCCGTCTCCGCAAGGCTGCGCTCTCACGAGCAGACGATCACCGTGCTGGAAACGGAAAAGCTCGACCTGCAAGGGCAGGTGGAGCACATGCAGAGCCAAGTGGTGGACACGCAGGAGCAGCTGGACGATTCTCTGGCAGAGATCCGCCGGTTGGCCTATCTCGGCAAAAAGGAGCTCGATCCGGCCGACTATCAAAAATTCCTTGAGGGCTATGCCAAGCTGAGCTCCAAGGAGCTTGAGATATGCGCCGCCCTGGCCAAGGGGCTCAGCGCCCGCCAGTGCGCCGAGCAGACGGGCAACGCACTCAGCACCATAGACACATACCGCAAAAGGGTCTACGGAAAGACAAACATCCATCGGGTGCGGCAGCTCCGGCTATGCTATGCGCTCATGCAGCTGGAGCAGGCGGAGCAGGATAAATAAGCACACCGGTGTCCTAAGGTATCCATACCGTGGGGCGCGGTGCCGTCCACAATAGCGGTGCCGATGGCGGGAAAAATTACCCCGTCGAGTGAATCCGGGTCGCCCGAGTAGTGGATGTATACGCTCTCCAGCCCGCGCTCCTCCATCGCCGCGGTCGTGCGGCGCATAAAGGTCGATTTGCCGCAGCCGGGGCCGCCCTTGAGAATGATCAGGTCGTAGAGCTTTGCATCAAGGAGCTGTTCATACAGCCCGTAAAAACCCTACGCGCTGTTCGCGCCGAGGAAGAAATGCGTATGCTTCATGGTCCGCCTCCAATGGTCTTAGTTTCTACTTTGACCTATGCGCGGCGGCGCGTCCATGCTTGCGCAGCCGTAAAATTGTTAGACGCAAATGAGAAAAGCGCCCGTCTCGGGCGCTTTTCTCATGCTTTTTCAGATGCCGAGCAGCTGGCGCTTCTTCGCCGCGAACTCCTCCTCGGTGATGACGCCGGCGTCGAGCAGCGACTTATACTGCTTGAGCTCCTCAACGGCGTTCGGCGCTCCGCCGGTCTGCGCGGGGGCAGCCGTCTGCGCGGCACCCGCTCCGGTCTCCGGCGCGCCGGGGGCAATGAGCTGCATCAGGTTACGCGCGAGGGTGTGCAGCGCGTTGACCTTATACAGAAGCGTCAGCAGGATGCTCTCCGCCTTCTGCTCATAGAGGCCCTTGCCCGCGTCCTGCTCCTGGAGATACAAGCGTTCTTTGAGAACGAGGACGGGCAGCGGGAATACGCCGAGTGGAAAGCGAAGCAACAGGCCGAACAAAAGAATAAGGTATAACAGAGGCGGGAACATCTTAATCGATGCTCCCGCCTTTTATCATTGGCTCGACAAATGCGTATTTGCCTATGTGCTTGGAACTACTTTCACACTCTCGACCCGTTCATGTTCATCGTAGTCAACAATAAGTCGAAATTGTTCCGACAGTATCCATATATCTTCCTTTGCACCTTCCGCACTTTCGGTCGGATTTCCCCACTTTTTATACAGATTCTTTTTACTAAATGTTTCGATTTCATTTATCATTAGCTCATCCGCAGCCCAATCCGATCCTCTATTCTCTGCGAGGGTCAATATACGCGAAAGGTCAAGTATATGTTCCATCTTTTGGTTTGTTGCTTGAGCTTCTTTCCAAAATCCCATTCCAAAAGCCAAGGCTACTACCAGAATAACACCAGCCACAATCAACAATCGCTTTTTCATATCGTTATATCTATGTATGAAAAAGTCCGATTATCTCTTTACCCAATAAACCCAATGGTACGATGGTACTCCGCACGCTGCGGGACCTCCCCAAAGTCATCAGCGGTGAGTCCGTCACCTGCTCGGCAGGCAGCGCCATCACGCGGCCAGCTTGCCGCAGCATGGCCTTCTCCACCAGCGAGCGGGCAAAGCGCATGTTGCCGAAGTTGGGCTGCGTCATGGCCTCGCGGAGGATCTGCTGCACCCGATGCGTACTGCTGTCAGTCAGCAGGCGCTTGTTTGCTTTTGTACTGAGCTCCACGATCTCCATTAGCTCCGCCTCGATATGCTCACAAAGGTAATTTGTCTTTTTTATATGATCCTCTTTTTGCCGCATTGCTTTAGCGCGAGCACGATGTGATACCGACAGCGGTATCTTGCGTGAGATGTGCAGAAACACTGCACAAATGACGGTGGATATTTTGGTTGGTTTTTCCAAATTTGCTGTCGGCGCACAAGTATTTCTTGCCGACAGCGGCATCTGTTTATATAATAGAAGTACACTACGAATAGCACTTCTAATTAAAAGCAAGGTGGCGATCGAGCAATGGCGGCAAGAGGAAGAAAGCCCAGCGGACTGCTGACGCGGCAAAGACTGCTGCGCGCGGCTGTGGCGCTGTTTTTAGAAAAAGGATATACCCAAACCACCACTACGGAAATTTCAAGGGCGGCAGGCATCGGACAAAGCTCGTTTTTCCATGTGTTCCCCAGCAAGGAGGCGCTGCTGCTGGAGCTGGTGCAGCGGATGTTCGACGGGCAGTTTGCTCTGGCGGAGCAGCACGCGGCGGCGCAGGACCCCGTTTTCATGTATGCGGTGGAAACGGCATTGCAGCTTCACATCGCGGAGCTGACGGAGCCGCTGCGGGAGCTGTACGTCACGGCCTACTCGCTGCCGACCACAGCGGCATACCTTTATAAGAGCATGACAACGCGCCTAAAGCTCGTCTTCGGCAGCTACATGCCGCAAGCCCAGCTCAAGGACTTCTATGAAATGGAGATTGCCTCGGGCAGCCTGATGCGGGGCTTCATGTCCGTCCCCTGCGACCTGTACTTCACGATCGACGCCAAGGTCAACCGTTTTCTGGAATGCTCCCTGAAACTCTATGACATTCCGAAGCCCCAACGCGAGGCAATGATCACCGCAATTTCAAAAATCGACCTGCACGCCATGGCAGCGGGCATTATTCAAAAAACCGTGCAGCAAGCCGAGGCAGGATTCGAGGCGCTTTCCAACCCAACAGCCGAACAATGCATGGGAGCAGCAAACCGGAGCACCATGCCCGCAGCAGAGTCTAAAGGAGGACCGCTATGAAATCACCCCACACCTTTCCAAACCGCAGCCTTTCACGCAGGCTGCTGAGCACCTTTTTAAGCCTTGCCATGGTGCTGAGCCTGCTCCCGGTATGGACGCTGCCCGCCATGGCAGACGGCGGCGCAGTGATCTACGACCGCAAAACGCCGGAGGTGTCCATTCTCAACGCCTACTCCGGCAGAAGCGAGAAGCTGTACAGCGCCATCAAGGGCGACGGCGCCTCCGCCTACAACGGCATAGGCTTATACAAGCGCCAGAGCACCGGTGCGCAGGCAAAGTACAGCGACCGCGCCACGGGAAACAACGAGGGTAAGGCTTGGGACTTTGACCTCGGCAAAACTGCCCCGGTGCTCAAGGAACTGGTGCAGGTGTCCGAAAACCTTCAGCTCAACACCTCCGCCACCTTCTATAACCGCACCCACAGCCACAGCCACTACAGCTGGAAAGAAGTCAAGACCTATACAGCCGAGATGACGGTGACGGAAAAGGTCACCTCCACTTTCAGCGGCAGCACAAGGGTCATCGACGGCTGGAGCGACAAGTCACGGACTTATCCCCGTATCGGCGACCTCGGCGGAGTCCAGAGCAACAACTCCGACGGCTTCAACACCATTTACTATAAGAAAGACAACGACTATTGCAGCCTGCAATTCAGCCACCGCACCTTTGCGTGGAAGGACTTCGAGTACCGCACCTGCACCTGCGGCGGCTCCTATGCCGAGAATTTCGTGGTGGCGTTCCGCGACGAGCGCGCCCCGGTCTGCACCGGCGCGTCCTACAGCGTGGATGGCGGCAGCTGGGTCAAGAGCACAAAGGGCGTCCGCGTGGGCGCGGGGCAGAGCGTGCGCATCAAGCTCAGCTTTAACGAGCCCATCCGCTTTGCCGACGATTCGGCCAATCACGGCGACCTCAAGCTGATCCTTCAGCCTGACGGCACTTCTGCCGACACCAGTCCCGCCGCCGGCCTCGCTGAGCTCAGCGGCAACGACCTGATCTTCCAATATACTGTGCCCCAGGGCCAGAATCTGGAGATCAACACCCTCAACACCTCCAGACTTTTCGGCGAAAACCTGCCGCTCAAGCAGGTAGGCCCCAACGGCAGCTTCTCCATCGCCGGAGATATAAAGGTCAACGGCAGCACCCTTGGCCTGTCCACCACCACCAGCTACATCACCGACCTTGCGGGCAACGCCATCGTGCGCAAGGACCTCTCCTCCGCCAACCTGACGCTGGACACCACCGTCCCCTATGTGGAGAAGGTGACCTTTGACCTGGCGCTGAACAACGCCGATGTGAAGGAGGCTCTGGGCAAGGACAAGTGGGATGTCAACTCCGAGCAGTATCAGCGGGACTACACCGACGCGAGCGACCTGTACCTGGGCGCGGGCGACAGTCTCTCCCTGACGCTCCACATGAACGAGCGCGTGAAGGGCATCGCCATGACCGACATCGAGCAAGGCAGGGTCATCCACTGGCGGCATGCACTGGCCACCACCAACCTGAAGGACGCGGGCGGCAACTATGTCACCTTGCGCTCCCAGTTCTTCCTGCCCTATGATAACCGCAATTCCGGCAACACCTGCTTCGTCATGCAGCCCATCACCATCGGCGAGGACTGGACGGTGGATGGACACGACGGCAAAATCGTGGTCACAAAGCTTGAACTCAGCAAGGACACAACCAGTTCCTACGGCTCGCTGGACGATACGGTCACCGACCTTGCGGGCAACGCACTGAACAAAAGTCATGTAACCATCGCCCCCACCGCCAACGCCAACCCGCCCCTGCTGGACACGGTTGCTCCCACGGCGGAGGAGATCGCGGACAGCTATGCTCAGGAGGACAACGGATTCCGCTACGGCGTGACGCTCTCCGACAACGCCTCCGGCTATGCGGGCATTTACGGCAGCTTCACCCTCAACAACGGCGGCGACGGCAAAGCCTATCAATATGAGTGGGCGGTGACCGCGAAGGCGGACACCGTGCCGAGCAAATGGAGCGTCGGCGTCACCGGCGTGGCGCAGCAGTTCAAGCAGACCGACCCCATCTATTTCCACATCCGTCCGCTAAGCGGTGAGCACTACGGCGACCTGTCCGGCTGCACCGTCACGGTGAACGCCCGGGACTACGCAGGCAACACCGGCGCTGCCACCCTGCCGCCCGACGGCAAGCTGGAATGGTACATCGATAACCTTGCCCCCACCGTCAAGTTCGGTGGCACCGGGCGCAAATTGGACAGCGGCGGCACCAGCGGCACGCTGACCGCCCAGATTGTCCTCTCCGACTCTCAAGGCATTTCCGGCTGGCAGTTCGCGTGGAGCGACAGCGACACCAACGCGCCCGAGGCCGATACCTGGGAGAACGGTGCGGTGAGCGCCACCAGCAACGCCACCCCGGTCAATGTCTCCACCTCCGTCACCGTGAACAAGGGCGAGCTGTTCTCCAAATATCTCTGGGTGAAGGCGACGGACAACTCCACCGGGCAGAACACATCCGAGCCGATCTGCCTGGGGCGCTGCAGCTATGACCTGCGCTCAGCGCAGTACCAGCTGAGCAACATCTCGGGGATCATGAAGACAGCCTCGCTGGAGATTCAGAGCCTTAGCGACACAGACGCGCTCTTCTTCCTCATCCAGGCAGAGGACGACAGCGACTACGCCCTGCTGCGCGCCTACGGCGGAGAATCCAACGCCGGTCGCGTAAAGGGCAACATCTTTGGAAACGAAAACCCGTGGGACGGCATCTGCGTCACCTATGAAAAGAACACGAACACGGAAAATACGTGGACCTATTCTCTGCGCAATGCCGACAGCTCCGACGCAAAGGCGACCCTCAGCAAGCTGAGAGACGGCACCTTCAGCGGCGAGCTGACTGTCACAATCCTCTCCGGCAAGTCCGAAACCGTAAACTCGCAGCAGGAAGGTTATGCGTGGGTGCTGGGCAACGGCACCTATTCCTTCAGCGCAGATACGCTCAAGCTGCGGGTGGCGGGCGAAAATGTGGACAATTATGAAGCCATCGCCATCCGCTGCGAGGACGATCTAAACCGGCTGCTGCCCACTCCCGCCGGACTGCGCTTCACCGTCTCCATCGACAAGGACAAGAACGGCTGGGGATATGAGGACATCAACTGGCAGGAGAGCTATGTGCGGCTGGTCAATATGTTACAGGGACAGAATGCAGAATACTTGCTGCCCCTCGGCCCCTTCCAGGTCAACGCAGACGGCAGCACCACCCAGACCGTTACTGTCCCCGCCGGGGACTACCCCACCGGGCGCTACCGGGCGGAGCTGCACATGAAGTGTACCGCCGGCAAGGACTATCTGGCAGTACTCGGCACGGACTTGGGGAACTACACCCCCGTCTATGTGGACGCCACCCGGCCCAGTGACGATTTCACACTGGCATCCGTCACCTATAACCCGACTGCGTCGCGCACAGGCTCCAACCCCTACGGCCTTGCCGACAGCGAGAATTACGGTACGCGCCAGTGGACGGCGGAGGGCGGCGTTTACACGCTCCCCGTAAGCTTTGGCTACAACTTCGCCTCGTTTAACTATGCCGAGAGTGCCCACGATGTGCGGAATCTCTACACGATTCGCGTCACGGCGGAGAAGGAAACGGAGACCACCTTCCTCGACACCGGCTACACGGCAGGCAGCTTCTCCGTCCAGCTGTGGAACACCGCCCGGCCGGACAATCGGATCAGCCTTGACGCCACCGACGGGGCAAAGCAGACGGAATTCACCAACGCCGTCGACAATTACAAGGTCGGCTTTGCCTTCAGCGAGAACGACCTGTGGAAAAACCAGGAACTCTATCTGGCACCGGGCGTGGTCAACACCGTGGCCGTGCAGAAGGTTTACGCCAACGGACTGACGAGCAGCGTAAAGTATGTGCAGATCAAACCCGTGGACGACCACATCAACGGCACGACAACCATCGACGCCCAGACCCGCGAGCTGGTGTTCACGCCGGAGATCGGCGCGAACACCGCCGGCGCCAGCGTCTACGCCTGGGCATGGCAGAATGAAAATATGAACACGCGCAGCATCAACGACGAGACGCCGGACGATAAACACTATCTCAACGGTGGCGGCGTGCGCATCGACCTGACAGCGCAGGCCGACGGCACCTGGAGAGCCCCGCTGCTGGCCGGCGGCGCCTGCTATCAGGTCATCACCGAAAGCGCCACGGGCAGCCTGCGGGAGCTGCCCACACAGGTCTATCAGCGCGCGCCGTGGTTCGACAACTGCTTTGTATATGCAGACGATCAAGACTACTTCCGCTATCAGAATGACATTGAAATCAAAGATAACAAAGACGGCACCTATACCATGCAATTTGCGGTCAGGGACGACGGCGAAACGCTGAAAGACGGACTGGACATCGACCTTGCCATGACCTTCAAGACCGCCGACAGCGAGAATACCCACAGCCTGAACATCCACTACGCAGACGCAGCGGCGGCCATCCGCACCTCCAGTGGAAATTCGTCGGAGGTGCCGAAGGACTTCACAGGGGCACTCCAGGAATGGCTCCCCGACGGCGCGGAGGCCTCCGGCGTTCTCTGCGTCAAGCTCACGCCGTATGAGCCGTTCAGCTACGGCAACAACCCCAGAAATGCGGCGTACAAGCGGGATGTCCTGAATGTGGAGATCCTTGCTGCATACCCCGAGGGTTACGACACGATGGATGTCTCCGCAACCGCTACGGACGCCATGGGCAACGCGGGCAGCAAGACCGCGGCGGGCGTTGATATCCAAAACAAATATGTCGCCCCGAAACCCAAAGCGGACGCTTCCGGCATGGTCGGCTCCCTCGACGCATCTGCCGATTTCGCCGTGGAGTTCAACCGTCCCGTCTACCCGGCGGACTCCTGGGCGTGGCGAGCCGCGGACAACGAGGATCAGCCCTACGCCACGAAATGGGCGCAGGCCTTCCCCGTTCCCGGCAACGGGGCGTGGGAGATCCAGTACCTGGACATCTTCGGCAAGCTGATCACCAAAACCATCACCACCGATGCCTTTACCGACGCGGAGGGCAAAGACTGGAGCATAAAGCTGAATATCTCCGCCACGGAGCCGACCGCCGACCCGGTGATCCTCCGCCTCAGCTCCGGGATCGGCTACATCGGCGTCCATGACAGCAATGTTCACTGGATCTATGAGGACGGCAAGTACCTCATTCAGGATCGGCAGGTGACCATCGACGAGAACGGCCGCTACACCGCCGCCTGCTACGAGTATGACGAAACCAACTCCGAGCAGCGTGCGAAAAGCAGCATCAAGATTTACATCGATAACATCGTAAACGGCGCGCCCACGGCACAGGTGCACTACTATGTGCAGGCGCTGGGGCAGGAATTTACGCAGTCCGAGCTGGACGCTTACGCCGCCAGCGGCGTGACCGTTACCGGCAATGTCCGCGCGTGGTACACCACCGCCCGCCATGTGACGCCCACCGACGGCACCGGCAGCGACTTCCTCTTCACGCCCGACAGCGCGGCCTCCCACACCTTTACCTATGCCGACGATTTCGGCAACACCGGCAGCGTGACCGCCGCGCTCCCCGCCGGTCTGACCCTGAAAGCGCCCCCGCAGCCCCCGAAGGACACCACTCCGCCCGACGTGGATGTGGATATTTACGTCAAGCGCAGCGGCAGCTATACCCGCGCGGGGGCCTTCCTCGCAACGGACAGCAAGGCGGTCATCGACGACAAATTCGACGCCCTCGGCTATGTGCAGGGGTATAGCCTCACTGTCAAAGCCACCGACGAGTCCGGCATTGAGCGCATCACTGTGGCAGGGGACGGCGCCGCCATCACAGGCAATGTCATCACCATCACCGCGCCGGGAACCTTCACCGTCACGGTGACAGACAAGGCGGTGGATCCGGCGACGGGGAAGAGCGCACCCAACCAGACCCTGTTCACCTTCACCGTGCCGGACAAGATCGACAATACGCCGCCCACAGTGACGGTAACGCCGGTGTCCACCAGCCTGTACAGCAAGAATCTATATGTCAGGGTAGCAGACACCAGCGGCGCAGCGGCCCTCATGTCCCCTGCGGGACTGGATATCGTGCCCGATACTACGACGGACAACTATGATAAGCAGCACATAGGTGCGTATAAGTATGTGGCAGCGGACAATAAAACAGTGCAGTTCACCGCCATTGATGAGGCGGGCAACACCGGAAGTACGTCCGCAACCATCTCCGGCATCGACACCGAGCCGCCGGAGTTGACCGTCCGCTGGTCGCCGTCGCGTCGCGTGCAGGATGCCGAAACGGGCAAGTATACCTATATAGACAAATACCCCACCGATCAGACGGTCAACACCAATATCACCGCCCATATCCTCAGCAACAAGGCCATGTATGACCTGAGTGTAACGGTTGCGGGCAAAGACATCCAGCTGTTGGCCGCCGGAAAGGCCACAGCTGATAACCCGCATGTGATCAAACACGCGCAGGATGGAACCACCATCGCCACCATCACCGCCGTACCGGAGCGAGTGACCGTGACCTACGAGCAGGGTTATGGCGAGCTGAAATTCACCGCCTCGTCCGCCAACGGCAAGAGCACAGCGGTAACGCTCAACGGGGTCACCGTCATCGATAAGGTCGCGCCAGAGGTCAATCAGATGATCAAGCGCTATGACCGCGCTGGGAAGGAAGTGGGCAGCACGGATGCCGCCTATCAGGCTGTTGTGGCGCTCTATCCGAGTGAATCGGTCACTTCTGCCAACTACGGCGGCTGGACTAACTACGAACTGCCGAACGGCACCGTGGAGAGACGCCCCGACCGGTACGGCCCCAGCGAGAAGATGACATACCTGAGCCTTACCTTCACCGCCAATGGCACCTATAACGTCCGCTTTGCCGATCAGGCGGGCAATACGGCCGTCGTACCCGTCACCATCACAGGCATCGACCGCACCGCGCCGGAGTTGACTGTCACAACGGTCGAGGAAAGCAATCAGGTCAAGGCGACGATCACGGCAAATGAAAACTGCAAGGTAACCGCCGACGGAACCGACTACACCATGACCGCAAACACCTCGCAGACAGTCACCTTCAGCAAAAACGGCACCTTCGCCATCACGGCGACGGACGCCGCGGGCAACGAGAGCTTCAAGACGGTCCGCGTGGGCAGCATCGACAATGACCCGCCGTCCATCAGCTTTGACAACGGCACCATCTATGTGACCGAGGGCACTGCGGCGGATGCGCTGAAGGAAGAGCTGGATAAGGGCTATACGGTCTGGGACAATGTGACAGCTAAAAACGATCTGACGGTCACCTATGACAGCAGCGCAGTTAACCTGACCGCCGCCGGGCAGTACGCCGTCACCTATACCGTCACCGACAAGGCGGGCAACAAAACCACCGCCAATCGCTTCGTGCGCGTCATCGGCGCGAATACCGTGTGCGTAAGCATCGACGGTAAGCTCATCCTGCCGGACAGCACCGCAGTGCTTCGCCCCGGCGCGCACACGCTGACGCTGCAGAATAGCGATCAGCCCTATTCCATCAAGGCGCGCCGCGGCATCCTCAGCGCGGGACAGATGAAGTATCTCTCCGGCAGCTCCCTGCACTTCGATGCAGACGGCAAATTCACCGTAAGCAGCACAGGCTATTACACGCTGCTTGTGACGACCCAAGACCGACAGACCATCCGCGTCCTGCTCTACGTCGAGCAGTAAGAAAAGGAGGAAAAGCAAATGAAGAAACGGCTCCTTTCATGGCTGCTCTGCGCAGCAATGGTGCTCGGCCTGCTGCCGACGATGGCCGTCACCGCGCTGGCTGACGAGCTGGCAGAGGCCTACACCCTCAGCGACGACTACATCAGCGTGTCCGTCAGCAAGAAAAACGGCGGCTTCACCGTGCGCACGGTGGAGGGTGACCGCCTGAAAAAGTCCGACAACAACAAAAAGCTGCTCTATCACGACGGGCAGTATGACACCTCCTTCCTGTCCTTCCGCGTGGGCACGGGGAACGCCTTCAAGGACTATCTCTTTGGCGGCAAATACCCCAACAGCAGCGGCGTGACCGTCACCGAGGAGAACGGCACCGTCAAGGCGGTTTGGAGCGTGGACAGCCTGACCTTCACCCAGAGCATTTCCCTCGCCAACACCAGCTCCAACGAGTCCGGCATGGTCAGCCTGAGCCTCAGCGTGACCAACAGCAGCGGCACGGCGGTGCCCGTCCAGACGCGCATCCTCTACGACACCGCCCTGGGCGAGCAGGACTTCGGCTACTATCAGTACAACGATACAAGCACGCAACAAACTGAAACGGTCAGTCAGGAAAAGGTGCTGACCAGCGGGATCCCGCAGCAGCTGTTCGCCACGGATGACCCCTACAGCCCCTCTGTGGTCGCCTACTCCGTCAACAGCGACAAGCAGCCCACCCAAGCAGCCTTCGGCCACTGGAGCCATCTGGCAAGCACCCTCTTTGACTTCACGCCGGTCGAGACGCTGGACTTCACCAACACCCGCAGCGAATACATGACCGCCGACAGCGCCTACGCCCTGTATTTCGATCTGGGCAGCGTGGCTGCGGGCGGCAGCACCTCCCTCAACACCTACTACGGCGTGTTTTCCAACCATCAAACCCCCGCCAGTGACAGTGTGGCGGTCAATCTGACCGCCCCTGTCCGTCTGAAACTGAACGGCGAAAAAAACAACTTTGTCCCCGAAAGCGGCGTCAAGGGCAGCGCCCACTTCGCTGTGACGGTGGACTTCACCAACATCGCCGGAGAGGGCGCGCAGGATCTGAGCAATGTTGTTCTGGCGGTGCGGAGCAGCCGCAATCTCCGCTCCCTCACGGACGATGGCGCCGTAACCACGAGTCAGGGCTATGAAACGACCGACCCCTTCACCATCCCCTACGCCGAGCTGAAGGTGGGCGAGAGCGAGACCAAAACGCTCTACTTTCAGGCCCGCCCAAGCACGGACGCCGCCTATGAGCGCATCACCGTCGGCGTGTACAAGCCGGATGCCAACGGTCAGCTCTCCGAGACCAACAAGCTGGGCGAGCGCATGGCCTATGTCCTGCTGCCCGGCAGCGACGGCGACGTGCCCCAGGTGAACTTCGCCGCCATGACGCCCAAGATCATCTACACCGAGGGCACACGGCACCTCTTTGTCACGGTGACGAATCCGGATCTTCTGGCCGATACCGGCAAGTGGGATCTCAAGGTTTACAGCGAGGACAAAAAGGTCAGCGTGCCCGTTCCCCATGAGAACATCACCATCAAGGACGGCATCATGGATGTGGCGCTGACGGAGGACATCAAGCTGTCCGAGGGCGGCTGGTATCTCCAGCTGGAGTGGACAGCTGCGGCGGTCTCTGCGAACATCGTCACCGCGGATAAAAAGCTCCAGACCGCGCCGGAGCTGCACTTCACCGTATCCGCCGACAAGAAGTACAAGAACGACGCCTACGGTGTCCTCGCCGTGGTGGAGCGCAAGAGTGACTCCTATTACTCCCACGAGATCGTTTCCTTCAAGGATGAGGCCGCCTATCAGTCCTTTGTAAAGGACAAGGTGGCTGACAACGGGAAGGACAACTACGAGGAGATCCTGCTGACCTTCAAGGGTGAGTTCACCAAAAAGGCGGTGAACGGCAAGGATCACTATATCGCCGCCAGCACCAAGAAGCTGGTGGACGGCAAGCATGAGGTGGATAACCCCATCGTCATCAACGGCTGCATGGACTTCGAGGGCGGCTCGTTGGAGGTCTATTACGATACAGCCAACGCCATCTGCACGGAGTTTGACGGTGAGCTTTACACCAACACCGAGCGCACCTCCATCTGGAAGGGAAAGGCCATCCTCACCAAGATCGAGATGGGAACGAATTATTCGCTCATCCCCTACAATGAAAACGGCGAGCGCGGCTCCTACGAGCCCTATGGAAGCGGTGAGAGGAAGCTGAACACCGATGCTGCTCAAAATTTCACGGATAAGCCCATCACCCTCATCTGGCCCAGCGCCGCCGGCATCGGGCAGACCCTCTCCGGCATGATTTTCAAGCTGGCCTATGCCCAGCTTGGCATCATGTATGAAACGGAGAACCAGACCAACAAGATCGAAGAGACCATCGGCTGCGTGGTGTCCTTCACCGCCGCGCTGGACCTCACCTTTGCCTCCGGCAAGGTGGACGAAAACGCAATAGAGCCGCCCACCTACTGGTCGAAGCTGCAGGAGCTGTGGAGCTCCTACGATGAATTGCAGTCCGGCAGCCTCTATCAGTACGCATACAACTCCGGCAAGTTCGAGCGGGCGCTGGACTGGTCGGAGATCGACGAGAGCGGCGGGGAGGACAACGAGAAGAACATAAAGGGCTCCGTCATGGTACGGGACGTTCTCTTCGGCTGCGGCGAGGGCTTCATCGGCGTAAACTTCGAGGTGGGCGTCGCCATTAAGAACTACATCTCGGGTCTGCCAGAGATCGAGGGCACCATCGAGGTGAAGACCATCAACGACTGGGCCTTCGGCGTGGATGGAAAAATCAAATTGGCCAACTTCACGGTGGAGGCCAAGGTGTCCTTCAAGAGCAAGAACAATATCCCCATCCCCGATGAGCTTTACGTCTTTGTCAGCGGCTTTGAGCCGGGCCTGAATATCGACGGCTGCGGCGTCATCTGGCTCACCGGCGGCGGAGGCGGCATCAAAAACCTTTACGACACCATCTTTATGACGCAGGCGGTGCCGCCGCTGAAACTGCTGATGTCCGTCAGCTTTGATGTGGTAAAAGTGCTTACCTGCGGGAAAGCGACGATCGCACTCGGCCTCACCGGCATCAGCCTGCAGGCCGAGAACATCGGTATCAAAAAGATCGAGAGCCTGACGGCCATCAAGAAGATGGGGCTCAGTCTTGAGTGGTATCCCGGCATTGACCTGCGCGCCAACATCGTGGTGAATCTCTTTGACGGCATCGTCTATGGCGGCGGCTACATCGTGCTCATCAGTCCGGACTACAAGGACGTTTTCTTCGAGATGTTTGCACGCGCCCAATTGCGCGTTCCCGGCTCCGTCCCCATCGTGGGCGGCATGACGCTCGCGGGCATTGACCTCGGCATCAGCACCGAAAAGGTCTGGGGCGCGCTGGAGGTGCTGTTCATCACTCTCGGCGTCACTTACTACTGGGGCGAAGGCAGCGTGGATTTCAGCAAGGGCAGCAAGAGCAATCCCACCTTCCCCGACCTGCTGGGCTATGACGATATCCCCGTTTACTATGACGCGGAGCGCGATCAGACGCTCTACGCCCGCGTGGGCACCAACACCCAAATCATGGCCACCAACCTGCCTGACGACGGCAGCCTGACGCTGATGGCATCCCCCGCAATGCTGAAATCCAACGGCGACAAGAACCAGCATCAGTTCAACCTCGGCACCCATACCGGCAGCGATGCCATCGTGCAGATCACCTTCGACGCGAACGACATGGCGGATGCCAAGGCCAAGGCGGCAGCCATCAAAGTTGGGAGCACCGAGGGCGGCAGCGACTATGGTCTTGTGCTCTATGAGCAGACAATAGATGCCAAAGGCAATCTTGTGTCCTCCAACCGCGACACCGCCAACGCCAACCTGAGCTACGACGAAACCACCAAGAAGGCCACCTACGCCTTTACGGCGACAAAAGACACGCAGTACAACAAGCAGTGGTACATGTCCACCCCCGCGGGCAGCGATGTGATCCTCTACAATGTTTCGGAGGTACCGAAGGTCACAGCGGTCAACGGCACGGTGAACGGTGGCAATCTTGACCTGACTTGGGAGGGCAGCGAGCTTTCCGAGCTGGATCAGATCAGCTTCTACCTGTGCAGCGACAAGGACGCACAGGAGGCCGGCTACCGCATCGGAAAGGTGGACCGCGATCTTGGAAATAGCGAGGGGACCAGCGGCTCCGCCCCCCTTACTATCCCCGCCGACGTCCCCTCCGGCGAGTATTACATCCGTGGGGTGTACTCCAAGTCTGACGAGGTCAACGGCGTGGCGTTCAGCAAGAATAAGGTAAGCTGGACGAACAGCAACACCCCCGGCGCGGCAAGCTTTACCGCCAAGGCTGCGGGCAACCTGCAATACGCATTGACCATCCCGCAGGACGCCAACACCGACGGCTATCTGGTGACCATCTACAACGCCGACGGCACCGCCACCGACTTCCAGCAGGTCAGCTATGACGCGGCGGACAGCGGCAGCACCGTCATCAACGTGGGCGGCAGCTATCAGGCCGCCGACCCGCAGGACAGCAGCAAGGTCAAGACCTTCGGCCTGACCGGCGGCAGGACCTACACCATCGGCGTCACGCCCTATAAGAGGGTAGCAACCAACAATAGCGGCGTTTTGGGCGAGACCGCCGTGTATGGCGCGGAGGTCAAGCAGACCTGTGCTCTGCCCAAGATGGTCACACCCACCGTGACCTTCTCCGCCAACAAGGCGGCGCAAAGCCGCACGGAGACCCAGCAGGACAAGGCAGGAAAGCCCTACACAGCCAAAAAGGATGTCTACACCGACAACGAACTGACCATCACCGCCGCGGTCAGCGAGGCCGTCACCGGCACCTGGCGGCTGGACAGCGCGAAGAGCAGCACCCCGTTTAACGGCACCGCAAGCATCTCCATCCCGCTGACCGATCTCACGGAGGGGGAGCACACCGTCACGCTTCAGGGCGCGGCGGCAGACGGCGACAGCTTCGCCACCACCTACACCTTCACGGTGGACACCCTGCCGCCCCAGCTGCTCCTCTCCTCTCCCGTAAACGGCAGCTTCTTCGACAAGAACGGCACCCTCACCGTTACCGGTGTCACCGACGCCGACGCGCGTTTTACGGTCGTCAGTAACGGCACACCGATTTACACGGGAAAAATCCTTGAGAGCAGTGAGTTCAACCCCGCAGACGGCACATTCTCTTTCTCGGTTGCTCTCCCCGATCCTAACAGCGCCTCCCAGCACGACCTGACCATCACCGTCGCCGACGACGTGGGCAACGCCACAGCGCCCCAGAGCGTCACGGTCAGCCACGGCGGACTTGCCGACCTGGCCTCGCTGGAGGTCATGGTGAACGGCCAAACCTACAGCAGCGGCAACCTCCCCGTCCCCGCAGCAGGGCTGAAAAATGTCCCGCTGACACTGGTGGGCGTCACCTCCAACGGCACCAAATTCAACCTCACCGGCTACAACGTGAACTGGGAGCTCACAACGGTCGAGGGCACCGCCTCTCTCTCCGACGGCACATTAACCGCCGCCGTGGGCAGTCAGGGCATCCTCACCGGTAAGCTGGCCGTTGCCAACGGCGCCTACCGCACCGCGTCCCTGTGCTTCGGCGCACTGGCAAACCACATCGTAGCGGTCTCTTCCACCATCGGCGGCAGCGTCACCGGCGGCGGCGAGTATAACGGTGGCGAAACCGTCACCCTGACTGCCATACCGGATAACGGCTACCGCTTTGCCGGCTGGACTGTCACCGGCGCAAGTGTTGCCGATCTGACGGCAGCAACCATCACCTTCACCATGCCGCGGGTGGGCAACGTCACGGCGCTGGCAAGCTTTGTCCCTGTGAGCAGCTCCGGCGGCACCGACATAAGCAGTGAAAGCGTTTCGGCAAAGGCCGGAGAGCTCGTCCGCGTAAAGCTGCCCGCGGGCAAGAGCGAGACAGAATATCTGCCCTGCTACACGGATAACAGCGGAACACTCGCCCTTGTACCGGTCTCGGCAGTCATCGACGGCTATGTCACCTTCCTTGCCCCCCAGAGCGGAACATATCGCTTCACCTCCAACCCGGCCGCATTCAGTGATACAGCCAACCATTGGGCCGCAGATGCTATCTCCTTCTGCGCGGCGCGTGAGCTCTTCAAGGGCGTCGGCGGCGGACGCTTTGCCCCCAACGAGCCCATGACCCGTGCCATGTTCGCTACCGTGCTCTACCGTATTGCGGGTATGCCTGCCGTGAGCGGCGCGAATAGCTTCTACGACGTTGCGGCCGGCCAGTGGTACACGGATGCCATTCTCTGGGGGCAGAGCACAGGCATCATCAGCGGCTACGGCAACGGCTTGTTCGGCACAAATGATCTGGTGACGCGCGAGCAGATGTGCGTAATGCTGTCGCGCTATCTGCAATGGGCAGGGTATGAGCTCCCGGCAGTAACCGCCGCCAAGCAGTTTGGCGACAAGGCACAAATTTCCAAATGGGCGGCAGATAATGTGGCTTTCTGCCAAACAAGAGGTCTCATCAACGGGCAGCCGAATAACCGCTTTGCACCGAAGGCCAACGCGACACGCGCAGAAAACAGCACCGTGCTCCAGCGCATGATCCTTGCCATTCTCGCCTCTGCCGAAACCCCATAAGAAACAGCCGCGCCGGAGGATACATCCCTCCGGCGCGGTGAAAGAACGGTATAAGATATGAAAAACAGCAAACAACTGATTGCAGCGCTGCTCTGCCTCGCCCTGTGGATTCTCCCCTTTCCCGCACACGCAGCAGAATCGGAGCCGATCCGCATCGCGTTTTTAGACAGCGGCGTTTCCCTCAAGCATCTGGACGCCGCGCAGGTGGAACCGGGAGAAAACTTTGTCTTTCCCGACCGCGACACGGATGACCGGATCGGCCACGGCACGGCAACCGCCGGTATGGTGCTCGGCTCAACGTCCCTTGGTCTGCCTGCCCTTTGCCCGCAGGCGGTCGTCGTCCCTCTGGTGTGCTACGACGCCTACCCATCAGGCGTCAGCGCACGGGGAGACGGACATGTGATGGCGCAGGCGATCCGCTCGGCGGTCGATCTCTATCACTGCCGCATCATCAATATCAGCATGGGCATGACCCAGGACGATCCGGACCTGCGCGCAGCAGTGGATTATGCCCTTGCACAGGGTGCGATTCTCGTTTCCGCAGTGGGAAACGACAACCAAAACGCACCGGAGCGTGTGTATTATCCCGCGGCCTACGATGGTGTGATCGGCGTGGGCGCGGCGGACGGCACAGCTCCTGCCGGCTTTTCCCAACGGCACGGCGTGGACATTCTGGCGCAGGGCGTCAACCTACCCACCGCCACCAATCGCAACAGCGCCAAGCCGCAGCTGCGCAGCGGCACCTCTTTCTCCTGCGCCTATGTCAGCGGACTTTGCGCCGCGATTTGGGCATCGGAGCCGGAGCTGAGCGCGGACGTGGTGCGCGACCGGCTTTACGCATCCGCCCGGGACATCGGTGACCCCGGTTTCGACGCGGACAGCGGATGGGGCATTGTAACGGCGCAGCCAAGCGGCACGGAGGCTGGCGGCGAGGCGCTCTCCCCCGCAGGCGATGTGCCGACAGACGCCTATTACTGCGAGGCCGTCCGATGGGCGATGGAAAAAAGCATCGTCCGTGGCGTCGGCGGCGAACTCTTCGCTCCCGACCTGCCCTGCACCCGCGCACAGCTCGTCACCTTCCTCTGGCGCGCCGCCGGTTCTCCGGGTGGAGCACGGGCGGGTGACTTCACCGACATTTCCGCAGACAGCTACTATGCCGAGGCAGTCGCCTGGGCTGTTGAAAGCGGCATCACCGTCGGCACGGGCAACGGCCTCTTCCGTCCCGACGCAGCCTGCACTCGTGCGCAGGCGGTGACTCTCCTCTATCGTGCGAACGGCAGTCCTACGGTCAGCGGCAGCACCGCGTTCAGCGATGTGGCAGCCGACGCTTACTATGCAAGCGCGGTCATGTGGGCGGCAGAAAACAGCATCAGCAGCGGCGTTGGCAGCGGATCGTTCGGCTCTGACAATGACTGCACAAGAGCGCAGCTCGTGACCCTCCTGTGGCGCTGCATGAAATGAGCCTTTGTCCTCGCAGTCCTCTATCCAACGATCATTCCCCTTATTCTTTCAGTGGCAATTTCGCTGGCAGCACAAAGCCGTACTGTGGCCGAGGGAGGGACGCTCCCCGTTTCGCCGTGTGAGCTGCTGTGTGCAACTCTTCGAGCGAAGGCGGGTGTGCTCGCTTTCGCCCGTGAAATCAAATGTGAGCCATTTGTGAGAGAAGTTGAAAAACGCAATGGGAAACAGTTAAGGTAGGGTTTGTGACAGTAACTTTTTGGCGATATTTGCGGGAACGGTTTTGGGCGAAAAGCCGAACTTTACAGGAAGTTTTTTCGAGTGGCGGAGGCCGTTCGATTTTAGTACAGACTGGCTATAATTTGTCAAGCTGAAATCTCATTTGGGATACGGGGCGTATAGGCCTTGTTGTCTTTCATAACGGCGTAAATGATGGAGACCGTCTTCCTGCAGGTGTGGCTCACAGACGCCATATAGGAGTTTCCTCTCAGCGCCGGATTGTGAAGCACCGCCGATGAAGCCGCCAGCCAAATAGCGTGCCGCAAATATAGTGAGCCTCGTTTGGACATACGGTTTCTGACTCCTACAATAATTATTTGTATACTTAATAAGCCCGGTTTTATCAACATAAATTTCCGAATTCAAAGCAACTTGAAATGCGGAATTGTCCGGATTTACAAACATTCCCATATTGCGATACTCTCCCTTCCGAAGCAGCACTACTAAAAGCAGATAACCTTGCGCAAGGATTCCGTTTCAAGATACCTTGATTTTATCATCGAACACCGTAAATATCAAGTCAATTGCCCATATCGTTATATCTATGTATGAAAAAGTCCGATTATCTCTTTACCCAATGAACCCAATGGTACGATGGTATCTGACTTGATGCTTCCATGTAACAGCTCCGACAGTTCGGACTGACTAAAAATATGTTTTTCCCAATCAACGGTGCGCCGCAGCTCCAGCGCTTTCCGCGCCTCCTTTTTGCAGGATGCCGGTATGCGCGGCGGCGTTCTTCCGCGAGCAAGGGCAAACTCCAGCAGGCCTGCAATAATCACGGCTCCGCCCACAATGATCACATCGGTGGTTCTTGGCGGCATCAAGCCAAGAATCAATGTCAAAAGGCCCAAAGCCAGCAGGAACACGCCATAAATGCGGCAGCGCACTGTCCGCTTTTCGCGCGCCGGGCCTTTCGCGGCGTGAGTTCTGATGCGGTCTATCGCATTCCATATAGCGGGGCAGCGCCGCCGGCTCTCAGCTTCCAAATGCCGGTGCAGCAGTTCTGTGGTTTCTCTGTCCACGGTGGGGTCATCGTAGTTGCTTATTTGAAAAAGATACATGTGCTTCTTCGTTTTTGAAACCGGCCTCTTGAGCGTGTCAAAAAATTCGTTCACAGCATATCGGACTGCCCCCGGGCAGTCCGATATGCTGTGATGTGCTGATAGTGCCTTGCATGAGAATTGCTGACCGCTTGCGTCCTATTTTTCAAACAGGTATAGCAGGTATCCGTAGCCTTCGGTCTCCATTTTTTCATAGGGGACGAAGCGCAGGGCTGCGCTGTTGATGCAGTAGCGCACGCCGTTGGGCGACTCCGGATCGCCGGTGAACACGTGGCCGAGGTGGGAGTCTCCGGCGCGGCTTCTGACCTCCGTGCGGCGCATCCCGTGGCTCAAATCCTCTTTTTCCACCACAGCGGGACCCTCGATGGGCTTTGTAAAGGCGGGCCAGCCGCAGCCGCTCTCGTACTTATCCGTGGAGGAAAAGAGCGGCTCACCGGTGACGACATCCACATAGATGCCCTTTTCAAACTTGTCCCAGAGCTCGCCCGTGAAGGCGCGCTCCGTGCCGCTCTCCTGCGTGACGCGGTACTGCTCCGCCGTCAGCTTGTCCCGGATGGACTCCGCCGCGGGCTTCTGATAGTCGCCCGGGTCGATGCGCAGTTTGGAGAAGAGCTCCATCTCCGCGCGCGGGATGTGGCAGTAGCCGTTGGGGTTCTTTTCTAAGTAGTTTTGGTGATATTCCTCGGCGGGATAGTAGTTTTTGAGCGGGCCGATCTCCACGAAGAATTTCTCGCTGCGACCGCGCTCGATCTCCGCGATGCGCTTCACCGTTTCTCTCGCGCTTTCGTTGGTGTAGTAGACGCCGGTCTGGTACTGACTGCCCCGGTCGTTGCCCTGCCGGTTTTGTACCGTGGGGTCGATCACATAGAAGTAAGCCAGCAGCAGCGCGTCGAGGCTCACCTGCCCGGGGTCGTATTCCACCCGCACGGTCTCCCGAAAGCCGGTCTCTCCCTTGCAGACGGTCTTGTAATCGGCATCCGCCTCGCAGGTGCCGTTGGCGTAGCCGCTCTCGGCGTCGATGACGCCGGGGATGGACTGCATCAGTTGTTCCATGCCCCAGAAGCAGCCGCCCGCCAGATAGATGACATTCTCTGTTTTATCCATATAGGTGATCTCCTCATCGGACCGGTCAAAAGCCGCTCCGTCCATGTTTGTTTCCTGTCCGCCCTTTTCCTTCGGCACAGTCTGCCGCCCGGCGGCGCAGCCGCTGAGCAGCAGCACCGAGGCGAAAAGCAGTGCCAATACGCTTCGATGCATCGCGTTTCCTCCTTTCAGGGGAATCAGGGCTCACTCCGCCCCTTGCCCGCCGGGGGCAATGCAATGGCGCACAGCAGGCGCTTTTTTAAATCTCGGGTCAGCCCACATCGGCGGCGAGCGTCTGCTCGATGAGCTTTTGCAGCGTCTCCGCCTGCTTCTTTTCCGTGATGGCGCCGACGATGGGTTCACCCACGATGTTGCCGCTGCGGTCGACCACATAGGTGGTGGGATAGGCAAAGATGTTGGTGGTAAACTTTCCCGCCTCACCATCGGAGTCAAAATACACATTCTGATAGGTGGCACCCTTCTTGGCCAGCACGTCCTTCGCCTCCGAGATCGCTGCCTCGTCGCCGTCCAGCGTGAAGGTGTTGATGCCGATGAGGGAGCCGCCCTTCTCCGCGAGTTCCTTATTCAGCGCGTCCAGCTCGGCAAGCTCTCCCACGCAGGGATTGCAGGTGGTGAACCAGAAATTCACCACGGTGACGGCGTTGGCAGAGAACAGTTCGTCGCTCTTCACCGTGTTGCCATCCAGGTCTTTCCCCTCAAAGCCGGGGAACTTCTGCATACTGCCGTCGTCGGGAGGGGTGCTCGTGTCGCTGCCCGCGGGCATACTCATATCGCCGTCGACGGATTCCTGCATGATCTCGGGATACTTCTCTTCCAACTCGGTCAGCTTGTTTTCAATATTACTGATCTCCGTGGCCGACTCCTTCAGCCACTCATACTCCTTGTCGGTGAACTGCTCTTTGGCGCCCTCGACGGTATCCAGCAGGAAGTCGCCGTAGTTTTTCCCATCCTCGATCATGGCCATGCCCTTGTCAGCCTCCATAAAGACCTTTTCCCACAGCTCGGCATTTTCCGACAGGAGCGCGTTTTCCCGCTCCAGCAGCTCCTTGTGCAGGGCGAGCGCCTCCTCGGTGGTTTTCGGCTCGCCGGTCATGGCGGAGCCGTCTCCGCTCATATCCGCCTGCTTGTCGTTGTCCTTTGCGCCGCAGGCTGCAAGGGAGAGCAGCATCATCGCGCCCAGCAGCAGAGCCAGAATCTTTTTTGCATTCATATTCGTTTCTCCTTAAGATTTGTTGTTGTTTTCTCGCAGCGTCGCTGCGTTTTCTTTCTCTTTTCCATCGCCGAAGCCGTAGCGGAAGCACACGGCGTTCGTCGGACAGGCGCGGATACACATCCCGCAGCGGATGCACTCGGTATGGTTGGGCGTTTTCGTCACATCCACGTCCATCTTGCAGGCTCTGGCGCATTTCCCACAGGAGACGCACTTACTCTTGTCCACCTTCATCTGGAAGAGGGACACCCGGTTGAACAGCGCATAGAATGCGCCCAGCGGGCAGAGCCACTTGCAAAACGGCCGGTAGAACAGTACGCTCAGCACGATCACCGACAGCAGGATGCTGAACTTCCATGTAAACAGCTTGCCCAGCGCCGCCCGGATGCCGGAATTGGCGAGGGACAGCGGGATGGCTCCCTCCAGCACGCCCTGAGGACAGAGGTATTTGCAGAAGAAAGGGTCGCCCATGCCCACGTCGTTCACAAGGAACGCCGGCAGCAGGAGGACCATCACCAGCAGGACGGCGTACTTGAGGTATGTCAGGGGCTTGAGCTTCTTTGTGGAGAGCTTCTTTGTCGGGATCTTATGCAGCAGCTCCTGAAACCAGCCGAAGGGACAGAGGAAGCCGCAGATAAAGCGCCCCAGCAGCACGCCCAGCAGAATGAGAAAGCCTGTGATATAATAGGAGAAGCTGAACTTGGACGAGCCCACCACTGCCTGAAACGCCCCGATGGGGCAGGCTCCGGAGGCCGCCGGACAGGAGTAGCAGTTCAGCCCCGGCACGCAGACGGTTTTCCCAGCGCCCTGATACAGTCCTCCCTTGAGGAAGTTCGGCAGGTGCAGGTTGGTCAGCAGCGTTGCCCCCGCCTGTATCCAGCCCCGGAAGCGGGACATGGTCTGCGAAACGCCTGAAAACTTTTTATCCAATGCCCACACACTCCAGACATAGTTTGATGGCTTTGCTCAGCACCGTCGCCGCCTCGCCCCGCCAGACACCAAAGCACAGCATGGCGGCTCCGGCCATCAGCAGCACGATCTGCGCCGCGGCCTTTTTCCCGCAGCTCATTTTTCATCACCCTTTCCGATTTTGTGTCCCCATCATAGCGCGGGAGAGTTAAAGTCTCTGTTAAGAACGAAAACTTAACGCAAATCTTATCTGTTTTTGCTATAATGAAAGCAACATAAAAACGGAGAAATAAAAAGGAGGGCTCTCATGCACCTTTTAGTAATTGAAGACGAACGCGCTCTGTGTGAAACCATCGTCCGCAGCCTGCGGCGGCTGGCCTACAGCGTGGACTACTGCTACGACGGGGAGAAGGCTCTGGAGTTGCTGGGTGTGGAGCGCTACGATCTGGTACTTCTTGATCTGAATCTGCCGAAAAAGGACGGCATGACGGTGCTGCGCACCCTGCGGCAGACCGACCGGGAGACGCGGGTGCTGATCCTCTCCGCCCGCAGCGAGGTGGAGGACAAGGTGCAGGGGCTGGACGCCGGGGCAAACGACTATCTGGCAAAGCCCTTTCATCTTGCCGAGCTGGAGGCCCGCATCCGCAGCCTGACCTTGCGGCAGTTCACCCAGCAGGACGTGCTGCTAAGCTGCGGAGCCCTGAGCTTCGACACCCGCTCCCGCACCGCCGCCGTCAACGGGCAGACGCTGACGCTCACCCGTAAGGAAACGGGGATACTCGAATACCTGATGGTGCATCAGGGGCGGCCCGTGAGTCAGGAGGAGCTGATGGATCACGTTTGGGACAACAGCGTGGACAGCTTCAGCAATTCCATTCGCGTCCACATCTCCGCCCTGCGCAAAAAGCTCCGCGTCGCGCTGGGCTATGACCCCATCCGCAACCGCATCGGCGAGGGCTATCTGATGGGAGGCGAGGAAGTATGAAGCGTCTTTCCCTGCAGTGGCGCATCACGCTGATGTCCGTCCTGCTCATCGGCATCACCTGCGTGGCCATGAATTTGCTGCTGTGCTCCTCCGGTGTGTACTATATGGACACCATTGCGGACAGCTTACAGGGCGGCGGCACGGTGATCCTGAATGATGGCGGAGCGGCGAGCTTTGACCCGCAGCTCATAGCGCCCAACGAGGAGTTGACCATCGTCGTCGATGGGGTGCAGGGGAGCTTCCGCACCACCAACTGGTATATCACGGCGGCGGTAACGCTGCTCAGCGGCATCCTCGCCTATTTTGTCAGCGGACGCGCCCTCAAGCCCCTTCGCAGCTTTGCCTCGCAGGTGGAGCAGGTGCAGTTGAACAATCTTGCCGATATGAGGATCGATGAAGACGCCATTTCGGAGTTCCGGCAGCTGAGCCGCTCGTTCAACCGGATGCTGGAGCGGCTGAACAACGCCTTTGCCGCCCAGCGGCAGTTCACCGGCAACGCCGCCCACGAGCTGCGCACGCCGCTGGCGCTGATGCAGGCGCAGCTGGAGCTGTTTTCCTCGGAGCATCCCGATGTGCGCCCGGAGACGGCGGAGTTCCTCACGCTTTTGCGCGAGCAGACGGAGCGGTTGACGCAGATGACCAAGACGCTGCTGGAGATGAGCAATTTGCAGCAGGTGGCGCGGAACGAGCAGCTCCAGCTCGCCCCCATGGTCGAGGAGATCTTTACGGATCTCGCGCCGCTGGCGGAGAAGCGAAGCATCACGCTGGAAGCGGAGGGCGACGCCGCCCTGACCGGCAGCGACGCGCTGATCTACCGCATGCTCTTCAACCTGACAGAGAACGCCGTCAAATACAACCGCCTCGGCGGCTCGGTGCGGGTCGAGCTTGCGCAGGGGCAGGAAAAGTGCATCATTCGCGTTTCCGACACCGGCTGCGGCATCCCGGAGGTGTATCAGCAGAGCATCTTCCAGCCATTCTTCCGCGTGGACAAGTCCCGCAGCCGCGAGTACGGCGGTGCGGGACTGGGGCTTTCTCTGGTGTGGGAGATCGCCAATCTCCACGGCGGCTCCGTTTGGGTGGAGGAAAGCTCGGACAAGGGCACGACCATCGCGGTGGAGCTGCCGGCAGGGGCAGAAAACGATTCCCCCGGCGCGGATATCCCATAGCGCCCCTTGGCGGTTTCATAATGATCGTTTTTCAACCTCCACAATGTTATCGCAACAGCTCTCGATCAGCTCCCTGTCGTGGGTGATCACGAGGATGGTCCTGCCGTTCCGCGCTTCGCTTTTCAACCTTTCTGCGATCAGGCGCATATTCTGCCCGTCAAGGCCGCTGGTGGGCTCGTCAAGGATCAGTATCCCACGGCCGGAAAAGATGGCGCAGGCAATGGCAAGGCGCTGCTTCTGTCCGCCGGACAGGATGGACGGGTGCGCGTCCCTGTACTCATAAAGCCCAAGCTCGTTGAGCAGGTTCCTTGCATGGCTCTTGCTTTCTTCTGTCAATTCGGTATTCAGCAGCAGCTCCTCCGCCACGCCTGCCGTAAAAAACTGCGTTGACGTGTCGTTGCCGCAGTAATAGATCTCCCTGCGCCGGACTGCCGCTCTTGCTTTTTCCCCATCTATCAGGATATGTCCCCTTGTCTGCCTTGCCAGCCCGCAGAGGATCTGCGCAAGGGTGGTTTTCCCCGCGCCGTTTTGCCCCGTTATGGCGGTCACTTTGCCCTTTGGAACGGACATCGAAATATCCTCAAAAATAACTTCTTTGCTTATTCTTTTCGAGAGCCCTGCTGTCTTCAAGACGGCAGGGCTTTCGTCCAATACGGAGGGAGCGGGAAGGCACTTTCCCTCGTGCGGAGAGCGCAGGCCCATGTGCAAAATGTCCTTCTCCGGCAGAAGAAGCAAATCCTCCGGTGTATACTCGGCCGCTATCCTGCCGTCCCGCAGATATAAAAACCGGTCTGCGATCCCCATCAGCCAGTCGATCCGATGCTCCGCGAGGAGCAGGGTAAAGCCCTGCTCCTTGAGCTGCCGGAGGGTCTGCGCAAGCTGCCTCGTCCCGGCGGCGTCGAGGTTGGCCGTCGGCTCGTCGCACACAAAAGCCTTTGGCTTCATGGCATATACGGACGCAATGGCCGCCCGCTGCTTTTCTCCGCTTGAGAGGATGTCAACTGCCCTGTCTTTCAAATGGGACAGCTTCAACGCCTCTATGGCGGCGTCCGTCCTCTCCCGTATCTCCCGGGCGGACAGGCCGTAATTCTCGCAGGGAAAGGCGACCTCTCCGGCAAGCTCGGAGGAAAAGAACTGGCTTTTGGGGTCCTGAAAAACGCTTCCCACCAAACGCCCGATCTCCCATGTGGAAAGCCTTGATATGTCCTTGCCGTCTATCCTCACGCTCCCACTGAAAACTCCGGGATAGTAGGACGGCGCAAGCCCGTTGACAAGCCTTGTCACGGTGGTCTTGCCGCAGCCGGAAAGCCCCGTCAGCACGACGCATTCGCCGCTTTTTACCGAAAGGGAAATGTCCCGCACGCCTCTGTCTGAGTTTTCGTATTGAAAAGAGGCGTGTGTAAGCTCGATCATGCCATGCTCCTTTCCAAAACCAAATAGGAAGCCGTGACTATCGCACATACGGCTGCCGCGATATAATCCCGCGCCCCGGCCTTTTTCTCATAATAGCTGCCGCGCACGCCCGGGCGCTCCGCGCCCCTTGCAACGGCGGAAACAGAAAGCTGATCGGCAAGCTGCAACACCCGAAGAAGAAACGGAACCAGCACATACTCCATGCTCTGCACGGGATGTGCGAGCAGCTGCCCCACCGCGGTCAGCCCTCGGTTTTTCATGGACCTTCCTACGCCCTTTAGCTCCGTCCGCATGGTGGGGAAGAAGCGAAAGACCACAAGAAGCCCGAGAATGAACGGGGTGGGCATACGGAGGCGGGATAAAAATGCGGAGAGCATCCCCGGCGGCGTGGTGATCAGATCCCATGACACCAGAAATATCGGTGACAGGTTCCAGAACACCAGAACATAAAACTCCGAAAAGACCGGCATGCGCAGCCCGTGGAAGCGGATGCCGTAGAGCAGCAGCGCCAGCAGCAGATAAAAGCAGCCATAGGACGCGGCAAGCCGGAAGTTCCGCTGCAGGACGAGATAAAGAAGCGCCCCGCTGGTCAGGATGCAGGTGAGCAGCACATTCCCGCCGATCGTCACTCCGGCAAAGACGCACAGCAGCGCCCACAGCTTGACCGGCACCGCAAAGGATGCGTCCGCTCTCATAGAACGCCGGCCTTCTTAAAATGCCTGCGGATCAGCCGGCTGCCCACCATGCAGCCTAAAAAGCCCATCAGCGTCGTAAACAGCAGAATAAAGGCCAGCCAGCCGGGAGAGGTGTAGTAACGCACATAGGAATCGATATAGCTCTGCTCCATGCCGCTTGCCAGCGCAAAATCGTAGTAGGTGTCCCAGAAGAACCAGATGGGCAGCAGATTGACCCCGTTGTACAGCAGGCTCGCCGCCGTCCAGGCGGCGGTCATACGCTTGGGATTGCCGCAGGCTCCGCGCTTCCACAAAATCGCCTCGCAGATGACGCCCGTGACGATAAAGTAGGGGAGCAAAAACCAGTTGCCCATCAGCAGGAAAATCACGCCGAGGATCGTCATATAGATCAGCGTCACAAAACGCTTTCCGATTCGGCTGACCATGAGCATATAGACCGGCGCGCAGAGGAACATGGTGATCCCCACCGACAGCACCATGCTGACAAAGTCATTGGCCATGCAGACCATGTTGATAACGAGCTGGATCACGATCAGCACCGCGGAGAGCAGCACCGTGGTGATCACATCCCTGACAGACCATTTATTTGTTTCTTTCATAAACTCCTCCTTGTTTTTGACACTTCGTTTTCCGATATTGCACTCGGAATTCTGTTTATCTCGCAACTTTCTACGCCGTCCACTCCATGCTCTCGCTCTGGAGCTGCGCCATGTGTCGGAACAGGCCGTTCTTTTTCAGCAGCTCGGCCGGAGAACCCATCTCAACCACGCGGCCGCCGGAGAGCAGGACGATCTGATCGGCGTTCATGACGGTACGCATACGGTGCGCGATGACGAGCACCGTCTTATCCTTGATAAGCCCGGACAGCGCCGCCTGCACCGCCGTTTCGTTTTCCACGTCCAGCGAGGCCGTGGCCTCGTCCAGCAGGATCACCGGCGCGTCCTTCAAGATGGCGCGGGCAATGGAGATGCGCTGCCGCTCACCGCCGGAGAGCCGGGAGCCGTTTTCCCCGATCAGGGTATGGTAGCTCTCCGGCAGCTTGGATACAAAGGCGTCGCACTGCGCCGCCTTCGCCGCCGCCAGCACCTCCTCGTCGGTGGCGTCCCGCTTGCCGAGGCGAATGTTTTCCATCACGGTATCGGCAAACAGCACCACATCCTGAAATACGATGGCGTAGTTTTCCAGCAGCACCTCGCCGTCCACCGTGGACACGTCCACGCCGCCCAGCCGCACCGTTCCCTCCGCTATGTCCCAGAAGCGGGCCGCCAGCTTGGCTGCCGTGGACTTGCCGCCGCCGGAGGGGCCCACCAGCGCCGTCACCTGTCCCTGCTTCGCCGTAAAGGAAACGTCTCTTAGCACGTCCTCTTTTTCCCGGTAGGCAAAGGTCACGTGCTCAAAGCGGATGTCGTAGCCGTCGGGATCATATTCGGTCAGCCCGGTCATGCGCTTTTCGTTCTCGATCTCCTGCATGCGCTCGATGCGCACCTCGCAAGCGAAAACCGCGGCCATGTTGGCAAACATGGAGCCGATGGGGTCATATACCCGGGTGGCGGCGATAAGGAACATCAGAAACGGGATCAGCGACAGGTCGCCGCGGCTCATCAGCGTTACCCCCGTGAGGACGGTGGTAGCGATGCCCAGCTTTAGGAAGGATTGCGCCGCCGTGACTACGGAGCCTGTGAACAGCTCACCCCGGATGGTGTCCCGCTCCGCCTCGTCCAGCCTGCGGTTCAGGTCGGCGATATACCGCGCTTTCTGGTTGCACGCCTTAATCTCCGGCGCACACTCCAGCACCTCCTGCATGGCGTCGGTGGCCGCACGCCGGGTGACGAGGCCCTTCTTTATGTGCCGCTTTTCCATGCGCCGGGAGAGATAGACCATCAGCAGCGACGCAGGCACCACCCACAAAAGAGCCAGCGCCATCCGCCAGTCGTAAAGCAGCATGCCTGCGGAAATCAGCGCCGTGGAGATAAGCGCGCCGTGCATGGCGGGGTAAAAGTGGGAGAAGGCCTTTTCCAGCGTCTCCGTATCCCCCATGATGGTGGTGGTCAGGTCGGTCAGGTCACGTTTTCCGAAGAAGGACAGCGGAAGCTGGCGCAGCACCTCCGCCAGCCGGATGCGGCGGTTGGCACTCTCCCGGTAGGTGGCTTCGTATAGGGCCTTGTACTGGATCAGGAAGGTCACAAAGAGCGCGGCGAGGGCAAGTGTGCCCGCGACCAGAAAGCGCGTAAGACCCGCCCTTGGGTCGGTGCCGTTTGTCAGTGCCTCTACGATGCCGGAGAGCGCCGTGGCCAGCACGCCCACCGGCAGCATTTTGCTGATGTTGACCAGTACGGACCAGAACACGGCGGCCACATAGTCTTTTGCGCCCTTCTCCGTCATGGCGTATTTTTTTCGGATGCGTTCGATCATGCGGCACCTCCTACCTTCCACTGCGCGCCCTTTTGGTATTCCTCCCACATGGCGGCGTATACGCCGCCCTTTTCAAGAAGCTCGTCGTGCTTTCCTTCCTCGGCGATCTCACCGTCTCGGATGACGAGGATGCGATCCATGTTCCGCACCGTGGACAGGCGGTGGGCGATCATCAGCACGGTCTTGCCCTTCATCAGCGCCTCGAAGGCCTTTTGTATCTTCGCCTCGTTCTCGGGGTCTGCAAAGGAGCTGGCCTCATCCAGCACTACGATGGGTGCGTCCTTTAAGATTGCCCTCGCCAGCGCGATGCGCTGCATCTCGCCGCCGGAGAGGTAGACGCCTTTGGCGCCGATCACGGCGTCCAGCCCGCCCGGCGTCTTTTCCAGAATATCGCTGCACTGAGCAAGCTGCGCCGCGTGTAGTATCTCTGCCTCGGTGGCGTCCGGCCGGGCGGCGCGGATGTTGTCGCGGATGCTTTTCTTAAACAGGCGCACCTCCTGAAAGACGAAGGAGATCTGCTCCATCAGCTCCGCGGTGGGGATGCTGCGCACATCCCGTCCGCCCAGGAGCACCGCCCCTGCCTGCACATCGAAAAAGCGCGGGATCAGCCGGGCGATGGTGGTTTTACCGCCGCCGGAGGGGCCCACCAGCGCCCACGCCTCCCCCTGCGGCAGATGGAAGCTCACATTCGTCAGCGCGGGTCTCTCTGCGCCGTCATAGGAAAAGGTGACATTCTCAAAGGAAATGCCGCTGTCCGCGGGCTTGCTTCCGCTGTCCGCCGCAGGCTCGGGAAGGGGCGACTCCTTCAATATCGCCTCCAGCTTGTTCACTGCCTCGGCGGCCTCCATCTGTGCGTTGACCGCGTACATCAGCCGCTCCATCATAAAGGCAAGCTGGGGCGCGAAGAAGATGTAAAACACCAGATCGGCCAGCACTGCCCAGCCGTCTGCCGCGCCGCCGATGAGAACCATTCCCAAGGGCATGAGAAGCAGGAACATGGCGTTCAGCACCACCGTAAGCAGGGTGTAGGGCATACGGCACATCATGGCGTAGCCGCTGGCAAGGTCGCGGTAGCTGAGGATGGCGGCATGAAAGCTCTTGAAGGAGTAAACCGTCTGCTGGAACACCTTTACCACCGGGATGCCCCGGACATACTCCGTGGCCTCGGCGGAAATGCGCTCTCCTGCCCGCTGGTATTCCTCAAAGAACTTCATGCCCGTCCCGGTCATCATGCTCATCAGGCAGACAAGCCCGATAATCATGGGGATCATGCAGGCAAGCCCCATGCGCCAGTCAAAGACGAAGAGCAGTACCACCGCCAGTATCGGCGTTACGATCCCGCCCACCGCGTCGGGGATGGTGTGGGCAAGGAGCGTTTCTGTCAGCGCCGCGTTGTCGTCGATCTGCTTGCGCAGCCGCCCGGTGAGGTTGGCGTTAAAGTACCCCAGCGGCAGGTCAATGAGATGGGCGGCCGCCGCCTTTCGCATATTTGTCGCCACCCGGAAGGCCGCAAGGTGGGTACACATGAGCCCGGCGAAATACACAGCCGCACTCAGAAGCGCCGTCGCCAGCGCATACCAGCCGTAGCGGGCAAGCCCTGCCGGAACGCCGCCTCCCGGCGTTAAAATGCCCCGGGCCGCGTACCAGACAAAGACGAACGGGAAAATGCCGACCGCCGCCGAAACGCCGGACAGCCCGCAGCCCAATACGGACAGCCACTTATGCCCTCCGGCGTATTCCAGCAGCCTGCCCAGCACCGGCGGCTGCTTCTCTTTTTTCTGTTTGCTCATATTCCGTGTTCCTTTCTTAAAATATATAGGTTTGTTGGAGGATGCGCCGCGCCAGTTAGAGATGGCTAACCGGCAGTTATTTTTTAAGGCTCATTCGAGCCTTAAAAGTCCGCTCCAGCCGGAGTGGAAAAAGATAGCCAGTTCATCGACATATTTCATGGCTTCCTCTCTCGGCATGTCGTGGACGATGGTTTCACACACCGCCGTAAAGTAGGCCCTTGTGATCATGTGATGAAGCTGACGGGTCATGCTCCCGGAGAGCATACCGTTTTTTCTGAGGAGGGCGTAGTATTCTTCGGATCGATCGACCTCCAGCTCTACCAGCACCTCGATGAAATCCGCATAGCCCGTTCCCTCCGCTCGGCAGAGGATCAGCTTGAATTCGTCGAAATGGTCGTACATGAACGCGACAAGCTCGTGCAGGTGTTGGGTGGAAAGCTCCAGACTGTCTTTTGCTCTCCCTTCCGGGATGAGGTCAAAATAATCATCCTGTGCCGCCTTGAAGCGGGTGAGCAGCTCCTTTGCGGTCTCACCCACAAGGTCTTCAAACAGAGCGGTCTTATCCGGGTAGTAGCCGTAGAATGCACCCTTCGTGAAGCCTGCCTCCGCGACAATTTTATTTAGAGATGCGTCCTTAAAACCTTTCTCCAAGAACTCTCTTTTCCCAATCTCAAGGATCTTCCTTTGGGTTTCCGTTCGTTCCATCTCCTACGCCTCCTGATATACCGATAGTATATACTGCTGGTATATTATAACCGAGCATATTGAGTTTGTCAATGAGGCTTGTGATTTTTCTGTTTGCCCAGTTCAACACAGAGCCTCTCTGTTCACATGTCTTGGATGCTTGCGCATATTCTTTTTCAATATTCCAAGCATCGCTATACAGCGCAAGGCAGGAACACCGCAAGTGGTGTCCCTGCCTTTTCGGATAGGCTGTTTGGCAAACGCAAACCGCGCAAGCTGCCGCTAAAGTTACCGTCAGCGGCGGGCATCATTTCTCACTCCGCCAATGCCTTGCCCAGGGCGCGGCAGGCTTCAAGCGCCGCGTCGTCGGGCGTCTCCGTGCAGATCACGCTCTCGCAAACGAGGTTCACCCCCTGCGCTGTCGCAGTCACTCTCCCAGGTACGCATCCACTCGCCATCGCCCCAGCCGTAGGAGCCGAACAGTGCCGCGCGCTTACCGCCGAGGCTTCGCTTGCAGGCATCGAACATGGGCTGGAATTCCATTTCCTCCAGCACCTCGCTGCCCATGGCGGGACAGCCGAAGGCGATGGCGTCGTAGGCGTTCAGATCGCCGGGCTGTACCTTGTCGGGTGTGAGCAGCACAGCCTCCGCGCCTGCGGCGGTCATGCCCTCGGCCACAGCCTTCGCCATGGCCTCCGTATTGCCCGTACCGCTCCAGTAAACAACAGCAGTTTTCATATTCGTATGTTCCTTTCGATGATGATATAGTATCAAACTGCGACGGCAAGCTGCTCGAGCTTCGAGCCGCTTTGCCAAAGTGTGCAGTAGATCTCCGTGCATTTTCTGTATTTCTCGAATAGCGAGCGCGCTTTTCCCTCGTCGCCGTAGACCTTCCACAGCCCCGCGCACTTGAAGCCGTTCGCGCGGTGGTCGATGAAGCCCTTTACGTCCTCCGGCGGGTAGCTGAGAAACAGCCCCACCTCGTGCGGAAACTCTCCGCTCTCGCGGAAGCGGCAGGCAAGCCGCGCCACACAGCGCGCGCAGCTCTCGTCCTCGTAGCCCGCCTGCCGCAGCAGCTCGGACACCCGCGCGTCCCGCAGGTCTCGCCGCAGCTCGGCGGGGCGGTAGAGGTAGAGGAGCGCCTGCCCCGCTAAAAAGCGGATCGGCAGCAGGCAAAGCCCCTTCGGCGAAAGCCGCCGGTTCAGGCGCCGGATGTCGGCCAGCAGGTCCCCGCGGTCCTCACAGGGACAGGGAAACAGGCTTCCCGTCTTGATGCCCGCGAGCGTCGGCGCGCCCTGACGGATCAGAATTTCTTCAGACATTCGCTCTCTCCTCCTGTGGTAGTCTTGTGCATCTATCTTGTTTCGTTCCCCTTGCCTGTTTCGCAGTTAGTGTCCTCTAACCGCTATACTTTGGAATGGGGCAGGGATGCAGCTTGCAGTTTCCCTGCCCCGATTCTTTATGATTTGTTTTTGTCCAGCAGGTCGGTCATATTTTTGAGACCGATGCCCAGCGTAGACCCGTTGTGCAGCAGTGCCGAGGTGGCAGGTGGCAGTACACCCGCCACGCCCAGCGCGATCAGCGTCAGGTTGAAGCCCACGATGAAGCGGTAGCTGCCGTGGATACGCTCCATCAGTGCCTCACTGAGCCTGCGCAGTGTTACCAGCGCAAACAGATCCTCCGAGGCAACGGTGATGTCGGCAATCTCCCGAGCGATGGCCGCGCCGGTGGAGATGGCGATGCCCGCGTCCGCTTCGGAGAGGGCGGGAGAATCGTTGACGCCGTCGCCCACCATGATAACGGTGTGGCCCTTCGCCTTTTCCTGCCGGATAAACGCGGCCTTGTCCTCCGGCAGCACCTCGGCGTACACAGCGTCCACGCCCACCTCGGCGGCCACGGTCTCCGCCGTGCGGCGGTTGTCGCCGGTCATCATCACCACATTGGTAAAGCCGCTCTCGTGCAGTGCTCTTACCGCCTCCCGTGCCTCCCGGCGCAGGGGATCGTGGATGCAGATGACCGCCGCCAGCTCCCCGTTCATGCAGAGATACAGGTGGGAATACGCGGCGGGCAGCGCGTCAAATTTCGGCTGCTCTCCCGCCGGGATGCGGCAGCCCTCGTCCTCAAAGACGAAGTGGGCGCTGCCGATGATGACCTTCTTGCCCTCCACCATACTGGAGATGCCGTGGGCCACCACATACTGCACCTGCGAATGGTACTCCTCGTGGGTGAGCCCGTGCCGCTTTGCCTCCGCCACCACGGCGTTTGCCATGGAATGTGGGTAATGCTCCTCCAGACAGGCGGCAAGCCGGAGCATTTCCGCCTCGTCGTGTCCGCCGAAGGGGATGACCGTCGCCACGGTGGGCGTCGCATAGGTCAGCGTGCCGGTCTTGTCGAACACGATGGTGTCCGCCTTGGCCACCGCCTCCAAAAAGCGTCCGCCCTTGACGGAGATGTGATAGCCGCTGCTCTCCCGCATGGCGGACAGCACCGCAATGGGGATGGCCAGCTTCAGGGCACAGGAGAAGTCCACCATCAGCACCGAGAGCATTTTCGTCACGTTCCGGGTCAGCAGATACGTCAGCGCCGTGCCGCCCAGCGTATAGGGCACCAGCCTGTCTGCCATCCGGGAGGCTTTGTCCTCGGCGGTGGATTTCAGCTTCTCCGACTCCTCGATCATGTGAACCACCCGGTCATACCGCCCGCTGCCGGAGGATTTCTCCACGGAGATGACGCACTCGCCCTCCTCCGCCACCGTCCCGGCATAGACGGGACTGCCGGGATGCTTGGCCACGGGCATGGACTCGCCGGTGAGGGAGGACTGGTTCACCATGGCCTCGCCCTCCACCACACGGCCGTCCAGCGGGATCATGCCGCCGGTGCGGATCACGATACGGTCTCCCGGCATTACATCGGTGATCTTCGTCAGCACCTCGGTGCCGTTTGCCTGCAACCAGACGCTGTCCACCCGCAGGCTCATGGCGGAGGCAAGGTCGGCCACGGACTTTTTGTGGGTCCACTCCTCCAGAATTTCGCCCAAATGCAGCATGAACATGACAGAGCCGGCGGTGGCAAAATCGCCCCGTGCCATGGACACCGTGACGGCGGTGGCATCCAGCACGGAGACGGACAGTTTGCCGTGCCACAGTGCCGAAAGCCCCTCCCGGATGTACTTTACGGAGCGGAGCAGTGCCAGTGCCGTGGTGATGGGCGCAGGCAGGAACAGCTTGGAGATACACCGTCGTATAACGGTGACCGCCAGCTTGTCCTCAAATTCCCGGTTCAGTGCCCGGGAGGTGTGCTCCGGCACCAGCTCCATGGCCTCCGCCTTGGCGAAGGAGAATTGTGCCAGCGCACGGAGTATGTTTCCGCGCTCCGCCTCATAGAGCACCACCGCGTCCTGCGTCCGGTCGTAGACCTTGACCGCCTGCACGCCGTCCTGGGCGCGCAGATAGTATTCCAGCACATCCGCTTGGGATAAGCTCATCCGCCCGCAGCACAGGTGTACCCGCAGCCGTCCGGTCGTTTCATGTAGGATCTTGCATTTCATGGCTTACTCCGCCTTGCTTTCCTCCGCAGAAGCGTCCTCCACCACAGCGGCAGCCTCCGCCTCTGCGCGGCATTCGTTGATTGCCTTCGCATCGGCATAAACATCCTCCGCACCCTCACGCACCGCCGTGACCGTTTTCATCACGCCCTCCTTGGCACGCAGTGCGGCAGCAGTGGTGTGGGCGTAGACCTTCTTGGCATCCTTGCTGCCCAGCAGCTTGATGCCTGCCGTGCCGAACAGCACGCCTGCTGCAAATAAACCGAGTTTTTTCATAATGATTGTCCTCCTATATAATATATGTCAAACCGATGGCCGCGATGGCGGCATCGGAATGAGTTTCGTGTTTTTCCCCGAAGCTGCTCTTGAAACAACGGTGTAATCAACGTCTCTATGTCCTAAGGCATCCCGATGTATTTCATTTATCTGCCGACGAATTTGATCCTCACGATCTGCATTTTCATCACTCCGTCGCCGACTCTGGCGAGGAAACGGAAAAATCCGCTGACGGACGGGTCTTTCAAATCGTTGTAGCCCAACATATAGCCCCGACTGGTGACCTGCAAGCGGCTGTCCCACGCGCCAATCTCTTTGGGAGCGTCGGAAACCGCGAAATACGCGTCCACATCCCTGATCTTCGCACTCTTGAGCCATGTCTTGGCGATCATCTTCACCGCCGCCCGATTCGCAGCGTCAAACACCAGCACACCGCCGGGGAAGGCGTCTGCCATACCCTGCACAAGAGCTTTGACCTGCTCGGTCAGGAAGTAATAGAACACGCCGGAGGCAAAGAATACCGCACCGTTTGAAGCATCAATTTGAGAAAACCATGCCGTATCGTTCAGGTCGCAAGGGATATTTTTCTCCCGCTCTCCGGCGGGCAGTAGCTCGTTGCGCACAGCAATCACATCGGGAAAGTCCAGATTGTAGATTTTGCAGCTTCCGTTGTCGCAGCTTCTTCCGGTGCTGTCCAATCCGCAGCCCAGATTGACCACCGCCGCATTGGGGTGGGTCTTCAGGTAGTCCAGCACCTCCCATGCCAGATCGTTCTGCCGCATAGCGACCTCCAGCGAGCCGAAGCGCTGCATCAGGCTGTGGGATTTCTTTTCCGTCTCCGAAAAATCGTAGTCGATTTCGTTAATCAGCCGCACCGCCGTTTCATCTTGGTAGAGATTCGGATACAGCTCTGAGCAGACCTTCCGCGCATACAGCGGAATGATCAGCGTCTCCTGTACGGTGTTTTTCTCGATTTTATATTTCATAGGTAAAATCATAATCTACCTCCTTATCCCAGCGCCACATCCAGCGTCATCATGACGCTAAAGCCCACGGCAAAGAAAATCGTGCCGATGTTGGAGTGCTTTCCCTGTGACATTTCGGGGATCAGCTCCTCCACCACTACATAGAGCATGGCGCCCGCCGCAAAGCTCAGAAGATACGGAAGCGCCGGGATCACGAGCTGCGCGGCGAGGAGCGTCAGCACCGCGCCGATTGGCTCGACCGCGCCGGAGAGCACGCCGAGCCAAAACGCCCGCCCCTTGCTCTCGCCCTCTGCCCGCAGCGGCATGGAGATGATCGCTCCCTCGGGGAAATTCTGAATCTGCACCTCGTGAAAGCCCGCCTGCTCCAGATACGCCTTCAGCTCGGCGTCCTTGTAGATGGTCATGCCTCCGATGATCTCCGTCCACTTCTTGTCCTTGTCCGTATCGCCGTTGCTTTCGTTGCAGATGAGTAATGTCCCGCCGGGCTTCAGCACCCGGTAAACCTCCCGGAAGCACTGCGGCAGATCGGGCCAGAAATAGACGGTTTCAAAGGCCGTGACCGCATCGAACCAGTTATCCGCAAACACCATATCCGCCACGCTGCCTTGCAGAACGGCACAGCGTCCCTCCGCGATGGCAGCCTCGTTGACTTTTTTTGACTTCTCCACGCTGACGGGCGAATAGTCGATGCCCTTGACGACGCCCTGCGGGCATTTTTTCAGCAGTCTCTTCATGTTCGCCCCGCCGCCGCAGCCGCAGTCCAGCACCCTGGCGTCCGGCGCAAGCTCCAAAAATTGAAGCCCCCACCGTGCCACGGGACTGTGCCCCAGGTTCATCATAGCGACCATGATTTTCCCGCCAAACCCCACAGGCTTTCTGGTGTTCTCAAAAAACGACATCTTATCACACCTCCGATTTCACACATTCCGCATAGGTCAGCGGGAACGAGGCTTTCAGCACAGCGCTTTTCCGCACCGTCCAGCCGTTCTGCCGCAGGAAGCACAGGTATTCCTCGCTCGTCCACCTGCTGTGGAGGGAGAATCCCGCCAGCTTCATGAAAAATGCCTTGACCTTGCCGGAAAACGAGTTCCCCGCGTGGGTGAAGGTCGGCGCAATCAACACGCCATCATCTTTCAGTACCCGTTTTATCTCTTGCAGGGCTTTCTCCGGCTGCGGCACGATGTGCAGTGCGTTGGATACGATCACCACATCGAAGGACTTGTCCGCATAGGGCAGGCGGAACATATCCTGCATGGAAAAGTGCAGCTTCGCCGAGCGGTTGTCCCGCTTGGCCTCTGCAATCATCTCCGCAGAGGCGTCCGTCGCCTCAATATGCGCCGCCGCATTCACGATTTGCTTTGCGATCAGCCCCGTGCCGGTTGCCAGCTCCAGCACCGTTTTGGCTTTCACCACCGGCCGGATCAGCTTATACATCTCTTCGTATGCCGCCCGATCCCTTCGCATAAAGCGGTCGTAACGACCGGCATTTTTGTCCCAGAAGGTCTTTCGTTCTTTCATAGCCGTTGCCCTTATCTCTTCTTTATTTTTTGCCGCATTGTGCCTCTCGGAAAGGCTTCAAAGTGCCGCTAAAAATTTCCCGTGCAGGCATCTGTCCCGCCGCTCTCTGGCGTATTCCAGCAGTGCATTGCACGCCGGACAAAGCGCCTCGCCCCTTGTCCCATGCACACCCCAACAATACCGGCGCACCATGAGGGTAACGGTTTCGATCTCCTTTTCCTTGTTCAAGTTCTGAAGTCCTTTCTGTTTTATACGCAGTTAGTCCACTCTAACCGTCTGACGGAAGAAAAGGCAGGCCACCTGTATGCAGTCCGCCTTTTGCCTGATGCGAAAGCCCGCAGCCGCGCAGGGCTTACAACACCAGTGAGGGCGCGGTGTAGACCCGTGCCTTCAGCTCGCTGTTGAGCATATACAGCCCCTTGCTGTCACCGCCGAACAGCTCCATCTTGGTGATAAGATCGGCGGCGTTCTTCTCCTCCTCACCCTGCTCCTTGATGAACCAGTCCAGCATCTGCATGGCACGGAAGTCCCTGGCCTCGTATGCGGCGGCGTAGATGGCGTCGATGCTGGCGGTAACGAGTTTCTCATGCTCCAGCGCCTTTTTCAGCGGGGTCATGTGGTCGCCTCGTTCCCACTCCGGCTTTGCGATAGCCTCAAAGGTGACACCCTCGCCATTGTTCTGCAAATACTGATAAAACAGCATGGCGTGATCCCTCTCCTCCTGCGCCTGTACCCGGTACCAGTTCTCAAAGCCGTCCAGCCCGACGGCGGCGTAGTAGTTGGCAAAATCCAGATACAGATAGGCGGAGTAGAACTCCTTGTTGATCTGCTCGTTGAGCAGCTTCGATACGTTAGCGTTCATGATATTTCTCCTCCATAAGATTGTCTTTTTCCTGCTCCCGGCAAGCGGGGCAGATATACCGGATCTTAAGGTCATACGAGAGGATCTCCCGTCCCAGCGCCCGTTCGATCCGGCTCTGCATATCCGGCAGGCGGATATCCTCGATTTTCCCGCACCGGCTGCAAATCAAGTGATCGTGCCGCTCCGTTCGGTCGTACCGGTCCGGCGAACCCGACTCCGTGATGCGGTGCAGCAGACCCTCCTCCGCCAAGGCGTTCAGATGCTTATACACAGTGCCAATGGCGATACTGGGATGCTCCTTTTTCATCTCCATGAACACCTGCTCCGCCGTGGGGTGCCGCTGAAGCTCCGTGACGGCGGCCAATATCTCCTCCGCGTATTTCGGCATACTGCCAACCTCCTAAATACAAGAATAAGTCTTATTCTTTCGTCTTTATTATACCCATATTTCTCTCTTTGTCAACAGCCACAAGGGTCTTACGCCCCCAAATTGCTCCAAAAAGCCTTGACAACCTCAACTGTATCTGTTATAATCACAGTATAAACTGTATCAGTAGCAAACACAGTTGCATTGGAGGTTAATTATGCGTCAGATATTACTTTTTGCGGCACTTGCCGTCTCGCTTGCGCTGCTGAGCGGCTGCGCGCTGTCCAAGGCAAAAGAAGACAAGGCGGAGGACATGACAGGCAAGGCGACGTATCAGAAGATCAGCGCCGAGGAAGCCTATGAGATGATGGCCTCGCAGGAGGTCGTGGTGGTGGATGTCCGCACCCGGGAGGAGTACGATGGCGGGCATATTGAAAACGCCGTCCTTGTGCCCAACGAGAGCATCGGGAGCGAAATGCCCGAGGCGCTGCCCGACAAGGAAGCCACGCTGCTGATCTATTGCCGCAGCGGCCGCCGCAGCAGGGATGCCGCCCAAAAGCTGCTGGCGCTTGGGTATCAGAGCGTCTACGACTTTGGCGGCGTCATCGACTGGCCCTACGAGCTTGTGAGGGAGGGATAATTGTGGACAGTTCTTTTAATTTGGCCATCCACGCGCTGGTCTGCCTGAGCCACAGCGGACGCTCCCTCAGCAGCGAGGCGCTGGCGGAGAACATCTGCACCAACCCCACCCGCGTCCGCCGGGTGCTGGCGGGGCTGAAAAAGGCATGCATGGTGGAGACCCGCGAGGGCTTGGATGGCGGCTACCGCCTGACGGCAGACCCGGCGAGCCTTTCTCTCCGGCAGGTGGCGGAGGCAGTGAATACCCGCTTTGTGGACTGCGTGTGGCACAGCGGGGACATCGACCGGGACTGCGCCATCTGCTCCGGCATGGCGGGCGTGATGGACGCGCTTTACCGGCAGATGGACGAGCAGTGCGCCGCCTATCTGGAACAAATTACCATCACGGATATTGAAACACAACTTTTTACACAGGAATAGGAGGATTTGATTATGCTTACCATTACGACCAACAGCTTTGAAAACGATGTTCTCCGCGCGGACAAGCCCGTGCTGGTGGATTTCTGGGCGCAGTGGTGCCCCTACTGCCGCCGCATTGCCCCGGCCTTCGACAAGGTGGGCGAGCAGTACGCAGACACCCTCATCGCCGGCAAGATCAACTACGACGAGGAACCGCAGCTCATCGAGCGCTTCGGCATCGACACCATCCCCACGCTGATGCTCTTTAAAAACGGCGAGGTGCTCGGCGCCGTTGTCGCGCCCGCCTCCAAGGCAGCCATTGAGACATTTATCCAGGAAACGCTGGCACAGTGAAGACACGATTATGGAGCAGATTTATGATATGATCGTCATCGGCGGCGGCCCCGCCGGATGCACCGCCGCCCTGTACGCCGCCAGAAGCGGGCTTTCTGTAGTGATACTGGAAAAGCTCTCCGCCGGCGGGCAGATGGCGCTGACAGAGCAGATCGACAACTATCCCGGCTTTGAGGACGGCATCGACGGCTTTACACTGGGCGAGAAAATGCAGCAGAGTGCCGAGCGCTTCGGCGCGGTGACGGAGCTGGCGGAGGTCTACAAGGTTAGCCTTTCCGGGAGGATCAAGACGCTGGACACCAGCGAGGGCGTCTTTCAGGGCCGCACGGTGGTCATCGCCACCGGCGCCTCGCCCCGCATCCTCGGCGTTCCCGATGAGGAGGCGCTGGCGGGCAAGGGTGTCCACTACTGTGCCGCCTGCGACGGCGCGCCCTATCGGGGCAAGACCGTGGCGGTGGTGGGCGGCGGCAATTCCGCCGCGGCGGACGCCCTGACCCTGTCCCGTATTGCCCAAAAGGTCTACCTCATCCACCGCCGCGACAGCCTGCGGGCAACGAAGGTCTATCATGAGCCGCTGATGAACGCGCCCAATGTGGAATTCTGCTGGAACAGCACGGTCTCCGTGCTGCTGCACGACAACCGCCTGACGGGGCTTCGGTTAAAAGACGTCAACACCAGCGCAGAGCGTGATCTTGCCTGCGACGGCGTGTTCATCAGCGTGGGACGTGCCCCGGCGACGGAGCTGTTCCGAAATGAGCTGGCACTGGACAAATCCGGCTACATTATGGCGGACGAATCCACCCGCACGAATCTTCCCGGCGTGTTCGCCGTGGGCGATGTGCGCACCAAGGCGCTGCGGCAGGTGGTCACCGCCGTGTCGGACGGCGCGGTGGCCGTCCACTACGCGGAGGAATATCTGGCGGAGAACCGGTAAAGGAGCTGCGAACGATCCTCTCATCGGCAGTTCCTGTCCGCAGGCAACACGATTGCGAACCATGCCTCATAGGAGTGCAGGGTAAGAGAATTTAAGGAGACAACATATGTGTCTGTTTTTAGGAATTTCTGCAATCATTTTTACAGGATCCAATTTGATTTACTCTTTTAAAAATAAGAATGAAAAGTGGTTTAGATTCGCAGCCTTATCTTTCACTGCATTGACCGTATGTTCGTTTTATTCAGACGGAGCGATGCGTGTGCTAAATGAAGATTGGGGAGGCTTGATGGATATCATGCCAACCATGAGCAAGGCTCTGTGGGTATGTGTAGGAATATCGATTTTATTAAACTCTGTTTCGCTCTTTAGAGAGAAATAACCCCATTCCAATCTGCGTATAGGCAGTGTACAAAAACAAAGAGGATGCATATGCTCGAACCCGGAATGAAAGTCCCTGACTTTACTTTACATGACGCGAACGGCAATGCCGTCAGTCTGCATGATCGCGCCAGCAAGACGGTCGTCTATCGTTCTATCCCAAGGGCAGTGTTCATGTACGATAGAGAAGCAACAACACAAAACAAGAACAGCGTACCCAACTATTCTATATCAAAGTGGAGCAGTAACACGAAAATGTTGCTGCTCCATTTTCATGCCCCTTAAAATAATTTCCTTGAATCTGCTTGACTTATATTACGGTTAGTGATATATTTATTACAGTAACCGTAATAAGGAGGAGGAACTATGAGAGACAATGCAAAAGGTGGCGCGCTTACAGAAGTGACCTTTTATATTTTACTCTCTCTTTATGCACCAAAACACGGATACGCCGTTATGCAGTTTGTTGAAGAAAAAACGGGCGGGCGGCTTTCGTTAGGAGCAGGCACTTTATATGGAGCATTAAACTCTTTGCAGGACAAGAAGTGGATCGAGCCTTATGGAGATAGTGAGGGAAGAAAAAAAGAATACCACATTACAGCACAGGGAAAAAAAATTGCAGAAAAAGAGCTTGCAAGGCTAAATGAACTTGTAAGCGTTGCAAGTAAAATTGTTGGAGGTGCGATATGAGCAAAAAGTGTTATCGCTATTTTGGTGGGTTGCTGAATACGCAGGCAAAATGGCTAAACAAAATGGCTGAAAAGGGACATCGACTTGTTCGGACAGGAAAACTGCTATACGAATTTGAAAAATGCAAGCCTGATGAAGTAACCTATTGCGTAGAGTTTATCGGAGAAAAATCAAAAGAGAGTTCAATAGACTATGCTAACTTTTTGGAGGATATTGGATATAAGGTGTTTTTCAAAAATATCAATCTAAACTATTCTGTTGGAAAGGCTCGTTGGCGTCCATGGGCAGAACGGGGCGGGCGTATTGCGACAAACGCAACAACCTTTAACCGAGAACTATTGATTGTGGAAAAAGCAAATGATGGAAAGCCGTTTGAACTCCATACCTCTTATGACGATAAAGAAAAATATTATCGCAACTTACGCAATCCGTGGCTATTTCTACTGCTCATGTTTGCACTATTCGCAGTTACAAAGCAATCTATAATCTTTGGCATCTTTGCGTTGGTTTCTATAATTCCTGGCAGTATATATCAAATACAGATAATGAAAATCCGGAAGGAAGCCAAGACACAGGAATGGTGAGGAAATAAATAGCAAACCCAGCCAAGCCAGTCAACGGCAAGTGAATGGGCTGCGCCCACCGTTGACAGCCCCGCCCGTCTTTGCTGTTCGGTAATCAAGAGGGCGACAGCACAAAATGCTGCCGCCCTCTGCTATTAATTAGAATGAGGGGACTTTGTGTCCATAAGCTTGTCGTTCTCCATGATAAAGGGGCTCGCCGTATCCTGTCCCCATGAGGTGTCATATTTCCCCATAAGGTAATCGCTCAGCGCCGTTCGGTCGGCAAAGCGCAGCATCCGGTACGGCTCCTGGAAGGCGACCTTTTCTACGAAATACAGCGTCCCGTCCTCCGCCGTCAAAAGTACGCCAACATGCCCGACAAACAGCAGAGATTCCTCCTCGGTCGGCTTATCGTGGAAGAATACCGTGAGGAGGCGGATTCTTTCATTCTCCCGAAAGGTAATGCCGCGGGAAGCCCATTCCTCTTGTACGGTTTGTACATGACGCTTGATCTCCGTGGTATCCTCCGCCTTCATGGAGGAATACAGTGCGCGGAAATCTGCAAGGCTGCTTCCGCCCAGCGCATCGGGATCTGTTTTCAGCGCTTCCTCGTCCACAAACAGCACATCTTCACCGGCATTGATTTGAGAGTCCGCGCTCACGGAGAGGAAGTCCCCAAACAGGTTCATGGCGGTGATCCGGCAGTTATAGCCCGGAAACGTCCCGTTTTTCGCCGTCCATCAACAATGTCAAAAGGAAAGTAAAAAAAGTCATTACTATGAGCTAAGCCGAAAATAATTCGGTATTTACCGACAGATAGTTGGTCATAGTCTGTCAGAAAAAAATCTACATTCATTGTCTCTCCTGATGGGATGTAAAGAAGATTATCTGTATCTCTTATATGAGGGGATTTTTTTACAATAACCCATGTTTCATTAATATTTTGTTCGAGATATGGCAGATAGAGTTCCGGGCTATTATCGCTATGATTTGTTATGCAAAGAGATATCTGCTTAGTATCAATAGTGTATTGTGCTTGCACAGCCTGAATAGAGAATCCGCTTACCGGGGTCAAATTTTGATAAGGGGATTTGGGGGATTGAGAGGTTTTAATTAAATAGAACAAAAGAATACACAAGATGACTGTTGGGACAATGGCAAAGACTCTTTTTTTCATGGTATACTCCTTCCTTTTCCTCTGTCCATCGCCGTTTACTTCTTCCCTTTTAGAATATTCCAAACTGTTGATATTGTTAGTTACATCTATATAGACGCTAAATTTTTTAAAATGTTCCCATTTTTATCATCATAGTGTAAAATATAAACAAAGGCAAGGACAAGAATTGTCCCTGCCTTTGCTTACTATAGAACATTTTCAATAGAAATGATAAATCCGAACACACTACCCACTTGGATAATGTAGTTCGGATTATCATTACTTGGTCCGAGTGACTGGAATCGAACCAGCGGCCTCTTGAACCCCATTCAAGCGCGATACCAAACTTCGCCACACCCGGATATGCTGTTTTGCTGAACTCATCCTAAATAAGATAGCATATCCCGGCGCAAATTGCAAGCCTTATTTTCAAGTTTTTTTAAAAAAGCGACAAAAACTTTTTGTTTCTTCCTACATTGTTCCTTTCAGGTAACGGTAGTCCATTTTCATGATATTGCGCAGGAAGGGCACGAGCAGCACGGCGTCCGCCGCCATCCAGGCAAAGGGATCGGCGAAGCAGAGGGCATAGACCGCCGCGCGCGGCGCATCGGAATTGACCGCGCCGCCTGCGATCAGCGGCGGCAGCAGCAGGCACACGCTCACGCGCGCGGCCAGCTCGGCCGCGCCCGCACCGAGCACGAACTGCGGTTTGCCGATGCCCTGCACACAGTTGCGCACGACGAAGATGAAGCCGAGGAAGAGGTAGAGCGACAGGTCGACATAGAGATAGGTGTTGCCGTAGCGCATCGTCTCCGCCGTGACCTTATCGGGTGAGAGGAAGATATGGAGATACCCGCCGCCGCGCGAGAGCAGCAGGCCGGCCGCGATGGAGATGAGGCACATCGTCCAGACGATGAACAGCGCCTGCACCGTTCCCTTCCTGATGCGCGCGTGGTCGCCCGCACCGAGGTTCTGCGCGGTGAAGCTGGTCATCGCCGCGCCGAGGCCGTTGAGCGGCGTCATAAGAAGATTGTTGAGCTTGTTCGCCGCACCGAAGCCGTTCTGCGCCGCGTTGGAGACCATTTCGCCGCCAAGCGTATCGAACTGCACGATGACGCTCTGCATCACGATGATGCCGATGGCAAGGACAGAGAACTGCAAGCCGAGCGGGATGCCCTGAATGAGATGTCGCGTAACGTCGCGCCTTGTGATGCGCCAGTCCTCGCGGTGCAATCGCAGCTCGGGATACTTCAAAAAGGCGTAGAGAAAGCAGCCGAGCGTGCTGATGAGCTGCGCCGCAACGGTGGCGACGGCTGCGCCCGCGACGCCCCAGTGGAACGAGAGGATGAAGAGCAGATCCAGCCCCACGTTGAGGATCGTCGAGAAAAGCAGGAACGCGAGCGGCGTGGCGCTGTCGCCCATGCTGCGCAGGAACGAGCAGATGAAGTTATAGAAAAGCTGCGCGCCGATGCCGCCGAAGAGGATGGCGCAGTAGGTATAGGCCGCGCGGTAGACCTCCCCGCTCGCAGGTGTGACGTTGATCCACGCGAGCATGGGGTCGAGCAGCGCCAGCGCCAGCGCCGTGAGCACAGCGGTCAGCGCCGCGGAGAGGACGATCTGCGTCGCCATGGAGCGGCGGACGCCCGCGCTGTCGCGCGCACCGACGAAGCACGATGTCACGGTGCAGAAGCCCGCGCTCGCGCCGAAGGCGAACTGCAGGAAGATCATCGCGAGCGAGGTGGTATCGTTCACACCGGCGACCTCGCTCGCCGTCAGCGTCTGACCGACGATGGCGGCGTCGCTGATGGAATAGACCTGCTGGAGCAGGTAGGAAACGATAATGGGGAACGCGAACACGAGCAGCGTCTTCCAGCACGTTCCCTGCGTGAGGTCCACGGGCTGAAAGAACGAACGGAGCGAAAACGACGACTGATGATTCATAAGCCTCACCTTTTACCACGGTGTATTTTGATGTCTTTCATACGAGATTGTGATTATAAATTTGTAGGAATGGGTTGTCAATGTCACTTTTGTCCAAAAAAAGTGTGTGCTTCGCGCCGCATCTTTTCTCTTGCGCCAAGGGCGCAAAGGGAGTAGAATAGCGCCGAAAACAAAGGGTGTCTCCCCTTTCGGAAAGGAGCGCAGAACGCGCCATGCTTGCCTTCCTCCTCGCACCGTTTTACCTGCTTTTTAACCTCTATCTGTTCCGCCGCATCATGGGCTGGGTGCGGGCGTGGTTCCCATGGTTCCGCAAGCGGAAGCATTGGGCCGTGCCCGCCGCGCTGTACGCCTTCTTTGCGCTCTCCTTTGTTCTGGCCTTTCCGCTGCCTGCCGGACGGCTGAAGCGCGCGCTCATGCTCATCGGGAATTATTGGCTCGGCGTGCTGCTCTATCTGCTGCTGGCAGTCCTGCTCGCGGACGGACTGCGGCTGCTGCTCGTCCACGGTCTGAAGCTCCGTTCTCTGCGCTCGGCGCGGATGCACCGCATCGCGGGTTGCCTGTGTGCGGCGGCCATTCTTGTGACCTCCGTCGGCGGCGTGATCAACGCCCGCGTCGTGCGCGTCACGCCCTACGAGGTCACCGTAAACAAGTCCGCCGGCAGCATGGAGAGCATGAAGGTCGTGCTGCTCGCCGATCTCCACCTCGGCTACAACGTGGGGCTTGCGCAGATGGAGCGCATGGTCGCGCGCGTAAACGAGCAGGATGCCGATGTGGTCGTCATTGCGGGCGACATTTTTGATAACGCCTGGGAGGCCGTGGAGGAGCCGGAGCAGATCGCCGCGGTGCTGCGCGGCATCCGGTCGAGGTACGGCGTCTACGCCGTCTACGGCAACCACGACATCGAGGAGCCTATCTTAGCGGGCTTCACCTTCCGAAGCGACGGGAAAAAGCAGAGCAGCCCCGAGATGGACGCCTTTCTCGCGTCCGCGAACATCCGTCTCCTGCGCGACGAGGCCGTGCTGCTCGGCGGCGAGGTTTATCTTTACGGCCGCCCCGACGCGCAGCGCCCGGGGCGCGGGATCGAGGTGCGCAAAACGCCCGCGGAGCTCGTCGAGGGGCTGGATACGGACAAGCCCATTCTGGTCCTTGACCACCAGCCGCGCGAGCTGGAGGCGCTGGCCGCGGCGGGCGTGGACGTCGATCTCTGCGGGCACACGCACGACGGGCAGATGTTCCCCGGCAACCTCACCGTCCGGCTATTTTGGGAGAATGCCTGCGGCTGTCTCCGCGTGGGGTCGATGCACAGCATCGTGACCTCGGGCGTCGGCCTCTTCGGGCCGAATATGCGCGTGGCGACCAGAGCCGAGATCTGCCCCATCACCATCCGCTTCGCTGAATGAAAAAAGGGAAACGGTTTTGCAAACCGTCTCCCTTTTTTATTTTTTCTCCGGCAGCTCGTTCCAGAGCGTGAAGCCGAGGATCAGCGCACCGCCGACAAGCTGCGGCGCCGTGACCGGCTCGCCGAGCACCGTCACCGAGACGATGACCGCCACGAGCGGGTCCATGTAGCTCAGCAGAGCGACCTCCTGCCCCGGCAGCTCGCGCAGGGCGGAAAAATACAGGCAGTAAGTCACGCCCGTGTGGAAGAAGCCCACGATGAGCAGGCAGACCCAGCCGCGCGCGTCGAGCGTCCCCAGCGATACGCCGCCAGTCGCGGCGACGTAGGGAATGAGAATGACGATGGCGGCTAAAAACTGCAAAAAGGTCCGCTGGATGCCCGCGACGCTTCGGATGAACTTATTGAGCAGAATGACCGCGGCGTAGAACGCCGCCGCGCCGAGGCCGAAGAGCACGCCCCGCACATCCGCGCCGCCGCGGAGCCCCCCGACGCCGATGACCAGCACCAGTCCCAGCGTGGACATCACGAAGCAGACGATCTGCTTTCCCGTCAGCCTTTCGTGAAAGAGCAGAGGGCAGGCAGCGGTGACGAGCACGGGCGCAAAATAGTAGCTCAGCGTCGCGACGGACACGGTGGTGTAGCGGTAGGCCTCGAAAAGCAAGATCCAGTTCACGCCCATCGCCATGCCGGAGAGGAGCAGCAGCGCGGCCTCACGCCGATTCGCGCGCAGCGCGAGCTTCTGTCCGCTCACGAGCAGATAGCCGCCGACGAGCAGCGCCGCCATCACCGCGCGGTAAAGCGCCAGCTCGCCCGAGGAAACGGAAATGCCGCGCACGAACGGCGCAAGCGTACCGAAGATAACGGCCGCCGCTGCAAGCATCCCGCGCGCCCTTCGCTGTTCCATGAGTCCTTCCTCCCTGCGCAAAAGAATGTCATCATTATAAAGGCTTCGCCGCAAAATGCAAGCTGCGGAACGCACAAATCGCGGCATTTACTTTCACCCCGCCATCGGATAAGATAGAGGAAGAAAAAATTTTTTGCGTGTTCCGCGCGACCTTCGCGCCGCGTTTGCGGTAAATAGAGTGAAAGGAGGCGGGGCCAAATGAAGGACGAGCAGATCATCGCGCTGTATTTTGCGCGCAATGAGGATGCCATCGGCGAGACCGACAAAAAATACGGAGCGCGGCTCCTGCAGCTCGCGCAGCGCATTCTCCTCGACCAGTTTGCCTGCGAGGAGGTGCGCTCGGACACCTATCTGAAAACGTGGAACGCCATTCCTCCGCAGCGCCCGCCGGTGTTTTCGGCTTTTCTCAGCCGTTTGACGCGGCAGGGCGCCATCGACCGCTATCGCCGCGACGGCGCGCAGAAGCGCGGCGCGCGGGAATATCTTCTCTCCCTTGAAGAGCTGGGCGACGCGGTCGGCGGCGAGGCGGACGAAGCGCTGGACGCGAGGCTGCTCGCCGAGAGCATCGAGCGCTACCTGCGCACGCTCTCGCCGCGCGAGCGCGGCGTCTTCCTCGCCCGCTATTTCTACGTCGATCCGCTTGCCGACGTCGCGCGGCAGTACGGCACGAGCATCGGCGCGGTCAAAAGCCTCCTCTACCGTACGCGGCAGGGTCTGCGCGCACATCTGGAACAGGAGGGCTTTACGGTATGACGAACGAACAGCTCAGCGCTTCCCTCAGCTATCTTGGCGACGAGTTGCTGGCGGAGTGCGGCGCGCGGCGGCAGAGGCCGAAGCGCTCATGGCGGACGGCGCTGATCAAGGCCGCGTGCATCGCACTGGTGCTTTTCAGCGGCATCTACGTCGCCGGACGCTTCGACTACTCGCTCGGCGCGGGCTGCGCCTCCAGCCCCGGCACGATCGCGGACGGCCGCTATTATTACCACGTCCGCCACAGCGGCGTCTGGTGCTACGATCCCGCCATGGGCACGAGCGAGCGGGTGCTCAGCACCTTCTGGTACGATGGCTACGCAGTGAACGGCTACGGCATTTACTACCTTCGGGGCGAAACGCTCTATGTGCAGGTACACGAGACGGGCGAGCGGATAAAGCTCTACACCGCACCGCAGGACTGCACGCGGCTTTTCTTCTCGCTGCTCGGCGACGGGCGCATCGACGTCCGGCTCCGCTTCAACAGCTATACCATTCATCAGGACAAAGTCCCAACCGACACAGAGCCCAATGTACCGCCCCGGAGCTATAATGACACCATCGTCTGGAGCGAATACCTGCTCGACGGCAGGACCGGCGAGCTGCTGGAGGTCCGGCAGGAGTACGCATCCTCCGGCGCGGGCTTCGAGCAGTTCTATGAAAACACGCACCTCACGTTCGGCGGGTACGAATTTACCCTCGTGCCGAGCGGTCAGCGGGCGGACGGGGTCGCCCTCTACCGGCTTCTCCGCGACGGCGAGGACGTGACACCCGAGGGGACGCTGTTCGATCAGGGCTTCTTCGTGCTCCGCGGCGGCCAATACGCTCTGGTCGAGTGTGTGAGAGGCGAGAAGCTGACACACAATATGCTCTGCCTCGGTGCGGACGGCTCGGTCACAACGCTGCGCTGCCCGAACACACGCAGCTACGTCGCCGCGGCAGACGGGTTCGTTTTCTACGACCAGTACGAATGGCAGCTTGCCGAACAGCGGTACGTCGGCGTCGGTTGCCATGACATCGCGACCGGCGAGGAATGGCTCCTCACCGTCGACCGCACGGACCTCACGCGGGAGCTCTACGACTACACGACCGACGGGGCCTATCTCTACGCCTGCGCGCCGTGGAGCAGCGCGCACACGGTCTGGCGGCTCGTCTCCGACGAGGACGGCAGGCCCGCCGCGCTGGAATACGTTGACACGGTGGACCCCGCACGGCATTGAGACAGAGGAAACGACAGCAAAAAGGGAGAGCTTCCGGCGGAAGCTCTCCCTTTTTTCGCACACGGTGCGTTATTCCTTTTTCTGTGCGTCCTCCGCGCCGTTCTTCTCCTTCCGCTCGCGCAGGATGCGCCCCACGCACACGAGCGCAAGGAGCGCCCACAGGGCGATGCCCGCCGTCCAGTCCTTGAGGTAGCAGCCCACCGCCATCAGAATGGTGAGCGGCAGAACGATATACAGCGTCCGAATTTTGATCATGGTTTCTTCCTCCCTGTTATTCCAGCTCGTCGAGCGTCATGGAAAAGCTCTCCGCGCAGTGCTCCATAAAGTAATCCAGCTCGGGCAGATGCATCGCGTCGAGCGCGGCGCGGGTCTGCTCGGCGGCGCGGCGAAATTCCGCGTTGCCCGCCTTGAGCTCCTCGACGCACTTGATATAGGCGGATAGCTTGTCCGCCGCCTTGACCAACTCGAGCACCTCGCCGTCCGCGCAGTCGAGCACGTCGTCGTAGTCCGGCCTGAGCTCGTCGGGCAGCATGGCAAGGAGCCGTCCGCAGGCGACCGCCTCGACCTTCTTGTAGGCATCGCGGATCTCGGGCGCGTAATACTTGATAGGCGTGGGCATATCGCCGGTGATGATCTCGCTCGCGTCATGGTAGAGCGCGGCCGCGGCGACCTGTCCCGCGTCGATCTGCCCGCCGTACACGCGGTTTCGGATCACCGCGAGCGCGTGCGCGAGCACCGCGACCATGTGGCTGTGCTCCTGCACGTTTTCGGAAAAGGTGTTGCGCATGAGCGCCCAGCGTGTGATGTAGCGCATCCGCGCGATGTAGGCAAAAAAGTGGCTTTTCATGTCTCCTCCGGTTCCCCGCGCAGGCCGTCGCCGTCGACGGCGGTGATGCGCACGTTTTGTACAGTGTTATGTAACCCTTTCATCCCCACCGTGACGGGCATATAGTTCGGCGCGTGGCCGACGCTGCCCTCTCCCCTGTCCTGCTCAAAGAGCACGGGGAAGGTCTTTCCCACGCAGCGGGCGAGATAGCCTTGGTGCATCCGCTCCGCGACGGCGGCGGCGCGCGCCGCGCGCTCTTCGCGCACGCTCATGTCCACCTGCGCCATCGCCGCGGCCTTCGTGCCGGGGCGGACGGAATAGGGGAAGATGTGCATGGCGGCGAAGCCGCACTTTTCAATGAAGGCGAGCGTCTCACCGAACTCCTCCTCCGTCTCCTCCGGGAAGCCGGTGATGAGGTCGGTGGTGATGGCGGGGTCGTCAAAATATTCGCGCAGCAGCTCCACAGACTCATAATACCGCGCGGTGTCGTACCGGCGGTTCATGCGCCTGAGCGTCGCGTCGCAGCCGGACTGCATCGAGAGATGGAAGTGCGGGCAGAGGGTCGGGAGCTTTTTCGCCCGCTCGCAGAATTCCCGCGTCACCGTGCGCGGCTCGAGCGAGCCGAGCCGGATGCGCATCTCCCCGCCCTCGCGGGCGATAAGCTCTAAAAGGTCGATGAGCGTCGTGCCGTCCTTGAGGTCGTGGCCGTAGGAGGAAATTTCGATGCCCGTGACCACAAGCTCACGGTAGCCCTGTGAGCACAGGGCGCGCACCTGCTCCGCCGCCTTGTCCATCGGCAGCGAGCGCACGGGGCCGCGCGCGTAGGGAATGATGCAGTAGGTGCAGAAGTTCACGCAGCCGTCCTCGACCTTGAGCATCGCGCGGGTGCGGTTCGCCATGCCGCCCGCCGGCAGCACCTCGAACGTGCGGCGGCGCAGCGCGTCGTCGATGTCCGCGACCGCCTCGCGCGTTTTCACGGCCTCCTCCAGCCGGTCAAGGAATCGCGCGCGGTCGTTCGTGCCCATCAAAAGGTCGATGCCGAGGCTCTTCGCCTCCTCCTCGTGCGTCTGAACGTAGCAGCCGCAGGCGGCGACCACCGCGTCGGGACTGTTCTTCTTCGCGCGGCGGATCATCTGGCGCGACTTCTTGTCGCTCACCGCCGTGACCGAGCAGGTGTTGATGATGTAAGCATCGGCGGGAGACTCAAAATCCACCAGCTCGTGCCCGCGGGCGGTCAGCTCCTGCTCCATCGCCTGCGTCTCGTATTGATTCACCTTGCAGCCCAGGGTGTAAATACCGATCTTCATGCTTTCTCCTTGCTTTTCGTGGATTTTCCGCATATAATCATACCATGTTTTCGCTTGATTGCAAGTGCAAAGAAAGGAATGCTTTGCTATGATCTATCTCGACCATGCCGCCACCACGCCTGTCGCGCGCGAGGTGGCGGATACGATGTACGATGTTTTACTAAACGGCAGCGGCAACCCCAGCTCGCAGTATCCCTACGGCGCCGCCGCGAAAAAGCGTCTGGAGGCGGACCGCGCGGTCATCGCCGCCGCACTCGGCTGCAAGCCGGACGAGCTGTATTTTACCTCCTGCGGCACGGAGAGCGACAACTGGGCCATCCGCCTTGCCGCCCACCAGAACCGCCGCGTCGGAAAGCACATCATCACCACCGCCGTGGAGCACAGCGCCGTGCTTGAGCCTTGCCGTCAGCTGGAGCAGGAGGGCTATGCCGTCACCTATCTCGCGCCCGACCGTCAGGGCAGCATCACCGCGCAGCAGGTCGCGGACGCGCTGCGCGAGGATACGGCGCTCGTCTCCGTGATGCTCGTGAACAACGAGACCGGCTGTGTGTTCCCCGTCGGCGAGATTGCGCGGCTCCTGCGCGAGCGCGGCTCCAAGGCGCTGCTGCACACCGACGCCGTGCAGGCGTTTTTGAAGCTCCCGTTCCGCGCGGATACGCTGGGCGCGGACCTCATTTCCGTCAGCGGACACAAGCTCAACGCCCCCAAGGGCGTCGGCGCGCTTTACATCGGCCCGCGCTGCCGCGCGGTGCGTCCGCTGCTCGCGGGCGGCGGACAGGAGCGCGGCCTGCGCTCGGGCACCGAGGCCACGGCGCAGATCGCGGGCTTCGCCAAGGCGGTGGAGCTGCGGCTGGAGGGCTATGAGGAAAAGCTCGCCCGCATGGCGCAGCTCAAGCAGTACGCGCTCGAGCAGCTCCTCACCATCGACGGCGTGGTGCGCATCGGGAACGGCGACGCCCCGCATATCCTCTCCGTCTCGCTCGTCGGCTATCCGAGCGCGAACGTTGTCACCGAGCTCGGCGCGCAGGGCATCTGCATCTCCGCCGGCTCGGCCTGCCACCGCGGCAAGCTCAGCCACGTCTACGCCGCGATGAAGCTCGACAAAAAGACGGCCGCGGGTGTTCTGCGCGTCAGCTTCGCGCCCGAAACGACCGAAGCGGACGTCGACGCGCTCGTTTCCGCTCTCCGCAGGCACAGGGAAACGCGCTTTCCCATGCTGTAATTTTTCCATTCGAGGTCGCTCATGTTCTCCTATCTTCGTCAGCCCGGGGGCTTTTACCGACGGCTTTTTCTGCTCGCTCTGCCCATCATCGTGCAGAATCTCATCACCACCTCGCTCGGCTTCCTCGATACCTTCATGGTTGGTCTGCTCGGCAGCGAGCAGATGTCCGCCGTCACGGTGGCAAATGTGCCCATCTTCATCATCCAGCTCATCGTCTTTGGATTGCAGAGCGGGTCGAGCGTGCTCATCAGCCAATACTGGGGCCGCGGCGACCGCGAGAGCATCAACCGCGTCATCGGCATTGGCTTGTGCATTGCCGGCAGCGTCTCGACCGTTTTCGCCCTCATCATGGCGTTCTTCCCGGCGGATGTTCTGCTGCTGGTGACGGACAATCTCCGTCTCGTCGCGATCGGCACGCCGTATATCCGCATCGTCGGCTTCTCGTATATCCTCAATTCCCTCTCGTCCATCTACATCGGGATGCAGCGCAGCATCGAAAATCCGCGCTTCGGTATGCTGGTGTTCGGCGCGTCCATGCTCTGCAATACCGTGGGCAATTATGTGCTCATCTTCGGCAAGCTCGGCTTCCCCGCGCTCGGCGTCACAGGCGCGGCGGCCGCCACGCTGCTCTCGCGCGTGGTGGAATTTGCGCTCGCCTTCGGCTACGCCCTGCGCTGCCGCACCGTGCCGCTCCAATGGAGCGCCCTTCTCCGCCCGGGCCGCGAGATGCTGCGCCGCTTCATCCACTACAGCGCGCCGGTGCTGGCGAACGAAACGCTCTGGGGCGTGGGCTACTCGCTCATCACCGTCATCATGGGCCACATGGCCGCGAGCGGCGACCTCATCGCCGCCTACACCGTGGCAGGCAGCATTGACAAGCTCTCCACCGCCGGCATCTACGGCATCGCCAACGCAGCCGCCGTCATCGTCGGCAAGGAGATCGGCATCGGCAGCAGCCGCGAGAGCGTCGTGCGCATCGGCAAGGCCGTGTGCCTCACGGCATTTCTCTTCGCGCTCGCCCTCGGCGGCGTGGAGCTTCTGGCCTTTTTTACGCTGCTCCGGCCGTATGTGCTGCCGCTTTTCTCCCTCTCGGCGGGCGCGGCGGCGATGTGCGCGGTCATGGTGTACTGCTACGCGGGCGTGATGCCCCTCCACGGCTTTTCGTCCACGATGGTCGTGGGTGTGCTGCGCGGCGGCGGCGACGTGCGCGCCTCGCTGCTCATCGACAACTTCCCTCTCTGGTGCGTGGAGCTGCCGCTGATGTGCCTGCTCGGCCTTGTCCTTAAGGTGCCGAACGAGGTGTTCTGCCTGTGCATCGCCATCGAGCATCTGGCAAAGACTCCCGTCGGCCTTTGGCGCATCCACGGCGGCAAATGGGTGCATGACATCACACGAAGCGATTAAAAGGAGCTGCCGGACATTTTGTCCGGCAGCTCCTTTTCACTTTTTGCCCGCGTTGATGCGCTTGACGTCGAAGCATGTCTCCTTCAGGATATTCCCCTGCGCGTCCGCGATGGCAAAGGAAACGGTAAAGATCCCTGTTTTGGCGCTGTAGCTGATGAAGTCCGTTTCCCCCGTGCCGGTCGTCCGCACCCGCAGGCCCTGCGGGTAGGAGGCCGAGCCGAGGAGCCGGAACTCCTTGCTGTCGGTCGTCTGAATGACGACCTCGCCGTCGTCGCTGATCGCAAACGAGCCTCCGCCGCCGCTGTCCGTCGTGCCGACGCCCTGGATGAACATATTCTGTCCCACCTCGCCGCTGTAGCGCAGCTTGTCGCTGATGGCTGCCGTCAGCGTGGAGCAGAGCAGCTCCGTCTCCGACAGCTCCATCGACTCGCGGTACGTCCGCACGGCAAAGCGCACGCCCACCGCCAGCATCGCGCTGATGAGCAGCACGATCAGCACCGTACACAGCGTTTCGGTGAGCGTCACGCCGCGGCTGCCGCGCAGTTTTTTCATGGCGTCACCCCCGATGAGGTCGTGTCCGTATAATATTGATATCCGTTGTCCGTTGTATAGAGCGTGACATTCCTTCTGCCGATCTTTTGGCTCGTGCCGAAGTGGGTTCCCTCAGCCGTTACGGTCACCGTCTTTCCCTGCTCCGCGGTATAGCGGAAGGAAACGTCCTCGCGCGCGGCGGCGTTGATCCGCGCCGCGGTCACCGCGGCGGTCGAGAGAAGGGCGAACGCCAGCGCCGCGATGAGCACGGAGACCAGCGTCTCCACCAGCGTCTCCACCAGCGTCTCACCGGCCTTGCTTCTGCGTTTTTTCATGCGTTCCCCTCCGCTCCCTTGGTGATCTTTGGGTTGCTCCAGGTGATGGTCAATTCGTCGATCCTGCTCCAGCCCGCGGTGTTCGCATAAACGTCTGTACTTTCGCTGACGCTTCCGCTCAGCCTGAGCGTCATGCGGCAGTCGTCCGCGTTCCCGGCGTCGGCCAGAGAAAAGGCGATCCGGATATCATAGCCCCCGCTTCCCGTTCCCCGTCCTGTCATGGAAAAGCTTGCCTTGACCGGCGGGAGCGCTTCATCCGGCAGCGTGATGGTGATGGTATCGGTGCAGCCGCCGTTCCGCGCGCCGTCCGTGAGCCAGTCTCCCATCAGGCCGGTCGGCAGCTCCTCTGTGGAGGAGCTGCCGGTTTGTACATAGCCTTCGCTCTTCTCGTCCCATTTGTAAGTCGTGGTGGTAGTCACGGTATACCGCATCTGGTCGATGCTGTCGCGTACGAGCTCCGCCGCCGAGCTGACGGCAAGGTAGTTCTGCTGCGCGGTGCGGTCGCCGTTCACGCGCCGCGCGGCGCTGAGCGCCGCGGAGAGAATGACCGCGCTGACCACCGCCGCGGTCAGGACCAGCAGGAGGGCCATCAGAATGGTCACGCCCTGTTCGTTCTTCAGTTTTTTCATCCCGATGCCCCTCCTTTCCTTTTTACGCCGTGCCGTCGGCTGCCTTCGCCAGCACCGTCACCGGCACAATGCGGCTCACCGTGACCGTCTCAGTCTCATCGATCCGATAGCTCGCCGTGATGAGCAGCGTCGTCTCGCCCGCGCCGATGCCCCGGACGCTCTGCGGAACGCCGTTTTTCCAGACGATCTGTGCAGCGCCCGTCTCGGCATTGGCGACCGTCCAGCCGAGGTCTTTCGTCAGAGCCTTACCGCCGCGGTCCAGCGCGGCAAGTCCGAGCGGCACCGTCGCGGCCTCGTTCACCGTGATCTGCTTCGCGCGCTCGATCTCGTCGTTCATCCGGATCGTCAGCTCCGCGGTGACGCTTACCATCAAGCGCGCCACATGACCGTCCAGCGCCGCGGTGATCTCCACCGAACCGTTCGCCAGGCCCTCCAGCGTCACGCGGCAGGTCTTTGCGTCAAGCGGCTCGAAGCCCGTCACCCTTGCGATGCTCTCATTGGTCGAGCGGAACGATTCGGGCGTCAGCCCGCCGAGCTTTCCGTCCTCCATGTTCTCCAGCTTCAGCACCGCGGTAATAACCGCGCTGCCGATTCCGGCATCGTAGTCGGTGATGCGGTCGATCGTCACGCTGCTCTTCTCCCAGACCGGACCGACGAGCGGCCAGTCGCCGTAGTGCAGGTTCGCCCTGCCGCTGTCGGTGTGCTCACTCGCCTGTGTGAGCACGGTCGGGAACGGGTAGTCCTGCCCGTCGAGCACGGCGATGTTTTTGCCCGGAAAGCTGTATTTCCCGTGGACCTCGGCCTGCGCCTCCTCGACGGTGACCCAGCCGAAGACGCTGTCCCCGTTTTGATTCAGCAGCTCCAGGATCCTTTTGTCCTGCCCGTTCTTCGTGACGTCCTTCCTGCCTGCCATCTGCTCATAGCTGAGCTTTGTCAGGTCGATCGAATAGCTCGGTCGATGATCTCTTCCGCCGATGTATTCACTGAGATACGAAAGATCGCCCTGCAGCATCTTTTCCCTCTCCTCATCGCTCTCCAGGATCGTCGCAAGACTCTTTTTGCCGCAGTAATACTTCGGCAGGTTGTACTGGACATCTGACTCCGCATAATAGTAGCAGTTGGTAATGGTCACGCTCGGCGCCCATTCATAGCGGTCGGCAACACTGCCGATGCGGGAGATCGACATGATCGTTCCCTGCATGGTCGGCAGCCCCGTATAGGTGTAGCAGTTCTCATACTCCGGCTCTCCGTCGTCCGTGCCGTTCTTGTTGGAAAAATTGCGGAAGTTGGAGGAAAAGCCGCTGCCGCCGATGCCGCCGATGTAGACATAGGTCCCCTTCGCGTTCTCGACCTCTGTCTCCTTCTCTGTACTGGTCTTCACGGTGACAAGGCTTCCGCTCTTATCCACGCGCTCATTAAGCGTATCGCTGCCGATCGTGATCGTTCCGCCGGTGTAGCAATTCGTCACCTTGTACTGCACGCCGCCGACCAGACCGCCCACGCGGACAAAGTTGCCGTATTGAGCTCTGGTCAGTTTGCCGCTGTCGCCGGCTTCCCGGTGCGTGCAGTTGACCTTGATATCGACCACCGCCGAGCAGCTGTTCAAATTGACCTTGGATACGCCGATCAATCCGCCCACCACCGCCTCGCCGAGCTGGAGCGGGTTGGTGCTGTTATCCTCGATGGTATAGCCCGCAATGGCGCAGTTGGCGATCTTCGCAGCGCGGTTTTCAACATTGACCCATTTTCCGTTCGCGTCGTAAAGGTAGTCATACGCGATGCCCACCAATCCGCCGAGCGCGTAGGCGCAGCGGTAGTTACGGTAGTCCGTGCCCGCTGGTGTACTGCGCTCGATCGTTCCGCCGTTGTCGCTGTAGAGCACGATGTTTCGGATCTCCGCGCCCGCCGTCGTGCCGAAAACGCCGACGTTGTAGCAGGGCGAGTCGATGTTGATGTTCTTGATGTAGTAGTTATCGCCGTCGTACACACCGCCGAACCAACTGTAGAGGTCTACCGCATAGCCCTCGTTGTTTGGATTCTCCGCCGCGTTGTTAAAAACCGCACCGGCGATGGGATGGAACGAGGTATTTTTCGCGCCGACCTTCGGAAATTCCCGGTCTGTGCCGTTGAGGTCATGCGACTGCTTCCAGCTGCGCCGCGGACGATCCCGCTCCGCCGCACTCTGTGACTGACGGCTCACGCCTTTGACCGTGGCGTATTGCAGATAGGGGAACTGCAGGTAGGTCGCTGCCGTTACCTCGCGGTCTGTGCCGGTCTCATAGGTAAACGTGTAGCTTGGATTCCACCAGCCTCCTACCTTATTTGACGTGACCCCGCAGCTCCAGTTGATGAACTGCAGCTGCTGCACTGAGCGGACCTGATAGGCCGCCTGGTCCGTACCCGGCTCCGCATCGCCCGCATAGCCGAAGGCGTCCGCAAAGAACGGGCAGAGCGTGTAGATATACTTTTCATTCAGCGTCCATGTGCCATTTGCCTGGAGCGTATAGCTGCCGTTTCGGCTGTTGGTCTCTGCCTGCAGGCGCAGACCGGTCTCGCCGGTCTCGTAGGCGGCGAAGGTATACTCCGGCATCTGCGCTCCCAGCGCCGACGCCGCCGCCCCGGCCTCCTCCGTATCACCGCCGTCCATGACGAAGCCGCCGCTCGCCGTCAGCCTCGGTTCCTCAGAACGCTTCTCCCAATAATAGCCGTAGCCGTAGGCGGTGATCACGCCGCCGTCGTCGTGCGCGGTGCAGAGGGTACTGCCCTCCTTGCGCTCCGTGCCGACAAAGCCGATGTAGGAGAGGTGATAGCCGCTGTTCGCGCCGTCCTCCTCCTTTTCCCAGTAGAACACGCCGACCTCGCCGACATTCGTCGGCACCGGCCAGTCGCCGTAGTGGACGAGTACGCCGCTCGCGTCCTGCATACAGGCGGGATAGGGGTAGCTGTCCTCCGTATTTTTCCGACTATACCGCGCGTCCACCTCCGCTTGCGTTTCGAAGCCAGGCAGCTTGAGCTCCTCCAACTCCGCCGCGGTCATGGGCTGCGCGCCGCCCGCGGTCTCCGCGCTGTACAGCCGGTCCTCCTCCCAGAAGCGGTAGGTGCCGCCGTTGAGATAGTAGCAGCTCTGCACGCTGCCGGAGGCGGTAAAGCCGTCCGCCCGCGCGCCCGCCGAGGACATGGCCGTCGCGCAGTAGGCGCCGCGGATGATGCCGCCGTTGTGCGCGGCAAAGCCGCCGAGCTCTACCTCGCCGCCGCGGACGGTCGGGACATTGATCGCCGCGATGCCGTAGCAGCCCTCGATGCGCCCGTCGTTCTGTCCGGCGAAGCCGCCCACGCTGAGCTGCGCGAACACGTTCTCGGCATAGACCGAGGGGCTGCTCACGCTGCACTGCTCCACATAGCCCTCATTGTAGCCGATGAAGCCGCCGACATAGACTGCGCTGCCGCTGTTGGCCAGCGCCTTGGCGCGGTAGCCCGCGGCCGCGCAGCCGCGCACCGTGCCGAAGTTGTAGCCGACAAGCGCGCCGATGTAGGCGCTCCTGCGCTGGATGCCGCGGTCAAAGCCGACGATCGTGTCCTCCCTGCCGGCAATGAGCACGATGTCGCGCAGCTCGCCCGCGTTGCAGCCGAACAGGCCCGCATAGACCTCGCCCGCAGTCTCCGTGCCGCCGCGCCCGAGACCGTTTCCGGTGATCGGCGCGCTGATGATCTCGTGCCGCTGACCGTTGTAGGTGTGGATGAAGGGCTTGGTCGTGCTGTCGCCGATGGGGAGCTGGGGGAGGTTCGCCGAGGGCTCGGTGCCGTTTCTGCCATAGTTCTTCCAGTCGTAGCTGACATAGTCGATGCCGCGCTCCTGCACAAAAACGCTGCTCTCATCGAGCCGCTCCCGGTATTCGTCGTAGTAAAGGCTCAGCGCGTAGAGCTGGCGCGCCGTGCGGATGGAAACGCCCGTCGGGCTCTCCACCGTGCCGTCCTCGCCGGGCGTCGTCACCGTGCGGGCAAAGTGCGGCGCGTAGAGATACGCCGCGCCGTCGACCCTGACCTCCTGATAGAAGCTGTTCGGATCGACATATTCCGTATTCACCGCCCCGGTCGGCAGCGGCAGGAGATAGCATTCCTTTCCGTTGTAGGCGACCTTCACCGCGGCGTTCGGGTCAAGCGTTTCCGTCTTCTGATCCGCGTCGCCCGCTGCCGTCCAGGTCCAATAGGTGACCGTGACCGACGCGGTCGGCTTGCTGTCGTAAATCATGCCGTAGCCGTCGCCCAGCACCGTTTCGTCGTCCCGCAGGGACGACACGTTGCCGCCGAGGAAGCCATAGCCTGCCGCCGTGCCGTTTTGATAATGCTCGTAGTACGCCAGCGAGCCGGACTCAAACTCCGCCTTCCAGTCGCCGTAGTGAGGGATCCCCTGCAGCTTCGGGTAAGAGTAGTCGGTCAGGCCCATGCCCTCCATGAGGTTGTAGGCGTTGGTGCTTCCGCCGCCCGTCACGGCGGTAAATGCGGTGCCAAGTCTCTGCGCCGCGGCGGGGCGGCTGGCGCCGCTCCATTCTCCGTAGCCGACACCGGCCGTTTCGGCGATATGCTGTGCCTTCGCCGCCCGCTCTTTCAGATAAAAGGTCCCCGCCGCCGCGGTCTGGACCTGTGCATCCGGCTTCGCCGTCGAGTAGGTCAGATCAATGTCCGCATTGAGCGGAACGCTCACGCTGTAGCATCCCGTCATAGCTTTGACCGGTCCGGCGGACAGGCCCGCTGTGACCGCTGCCTCCTGGAAGCCCGCGGCGTAGCAACTCGTCAGACGGATCGTGCTCGTCCCGATGCTCCCGCCAAACAGACCGCCGGTCTGTCCGTTCGTCTTATCGCTGTTGTAGAGGTAGCAGTCGGCGTAGCAGCGCTCCGCCGTCACAGCGCCGTCCGTCTGTCCGATCAGTCCGCCCGCCGCCGTCGTACCCCGAAGGACCGAGGCGGCAAAGCTGCTGTCGATGGAGACCTCCGCGTTCCCGCTCACATAGCCGACCAGACCGCCGATCACATTGCCGACGAGCCAAATATCCCGCTCCGTTTTTGTGCTCAGACCGTCGCTCGCCGGGTCCAGATAGACGCGGCAGCCGGTAACGCTCACCGTACCGGACAGCGTGCCGGCAAGACCGCCGACCCTTCCCGTGCCGCGGATCTGCGCGCCGGTGAGCGTGATGTCCGCCAGCGTGCCGCCGGAAAAGCTCTCAAACAGGCCCGCGTCGCCGTTCGTATCCACCGGCAGATGCGCGATCACCGGACGGTACGTCGTGCCGTCCACGGTATAGCTGCCCCGGTATTCACGCAGCGCCGTGTTAACAATGGGGCGGAACTTCTTCTCGCCGTAGACCGACGCCCAGCCGCTCGCGCCGGTGAAGTCAATGTTCTTCTCCTGCACCGCGCGGGTGATGACCGGCGCCAACTTGGAGGTCTCGTCCAGATTCTGCAGGTGGCGGGCGCAGGTAACGACCGCCGTATCGCCGCCGCGCAGCGTATGGAACAGGCCATTTGTCTTTTCGGGCACAAATCGCGAGCCCTCCACCAGCGGGTCGTCGCTGGTGACCTCAACGGTGACGGTCAGATTCTCCCCGGGCGTCAGCATTTTCAGCCATTCCTGCTGCGCAAAGCGGCGGCTGCCGTCGCCGCTCAGGTCGTCGAGCGTCACCGTCACCTCGTAGTCCCGGAAGCTCTTCTCGATCGTGGTGAACGTCTTGGTATCATTTTTCAGCTCGGTGCGCGCCGTCTCATTTCCTTTGTCGTCGCGGATGGTGATGAAGAAATGGAGCGGACGGTCATTCGGCGCCTTGCAGGCGATGCGCACCTCCAGCGTCTCCCCGTTGAGGATCTCCGCCCGCGGCGCGAGCACGCCGGTGTCATTGACCGCCGCCGCGTCGCCGCCATAGTAGCCGACCTTCGCCGTTTTCATGCGCTGGCTGCGGTAGCGCAGCACATCGAGCCCGGTATGCACGCCCAGCGCCTCCTCGCTGTAAAACACCGCGTAGACGCTGCCGCTGTCCGCGTTGTACTCCACGAGCCAATGGCCCTCGCGCAGCTCGGCGTCGGTCTGCTCCCGCGGCAGGATGTAATACGCCGCGGCGGAGGCGTTGTCCTTTTCCGCATCGGTCACATACCAGAGCGGAATCCTGCCGATATCGGTCTCGTCGTACTTGTCCTCTTCCGCGTCGAGAGGGATATAGGTAAAGTGCTTCACATCGTCGCCGCTCTTGTATTTCTCCTCCATACCGGCGGCCAGAAGCTGCGTCATGCGGTTCTGCGCGGTCTGGAATAAGATCTCCGCCTTGCTGTCCAGCTCCGTCTGGCGCAGCTCGCGCCGCATCTTCGAGACGGGAACGGCGGCAAGGGCAAACAGCACCACAAGGATCGCCACCGTCAGAAGGACCTCCGAGAGGGTGAAGCCGCGGTCATTGTGTCTGTTTGCCCTGTTGTTTTTCATGGTGCTCTGCTCCTCTGTGCGTTACGGCGCAACCTCGAAATAGGTCACCGTCAGCACGGTCTGATAGCCCTGTCCGCCGCCGCTCCGTTCGTCGCGGCGGATGCTCAGGTCGGATATCCGGTTGATGTTGTCGCTCGCGCTGAGGCGGTCAATGATCGCGCGCGACTGCTCGTAGGTGCTCGTGCGGTAGGTCATGGAGACGGGACGCAGGACGATATAGCCCTGCTGCGTCGTGCCGTCGCCGAAATCGAGGGAGTATTCCCCCGTGCCCGCGAGCAGGCCGCGCAGCTCGCGCAGCAGCGCCTCGCTGTTGTTGAAGCGCGGGATCGCCTTGCTGCCGCCGGCGGCGCGGATATCCGCGAGCGCCTGCTCCATCTTTTCCATCTGCGCCAGCCTGACCGCGTTCTGCTCCAGCGCAAGCTGCTCCTGCGCCGTGTCCTCGCGGCAGCGCGCGATGCGGTCGCTGACCGGCTCGTAGAGGAGCTTGAAGTAGCCGAGCACCATCACGAGCACGATCAGGATGAGCAGCAGCACCTTTTCCCGCAGGGTCAATTCACGGTTCATTCCGCCGCCTCCCCTCTCAGCACGATGTGCAGCGTACACTTCATCACGTCGGCGGGGCGGTCCTTCTCCGTTTCGGCAAGCTCCAGCCCGACCGACTCCACGATGCTCGACGCCTTCACGGCGCTGAGCGCCTCGGCGATGCGGTCAAGGTCCGTTTCGTTCAGCTCGACGTCCACGCGGTCGCCCTGTGCCTGCAGGGCGCTGAGCGTGCCGTAGGGCATCACCGTGCGCTCGATCAGGTCGAGCATTTCCGTGCGCTCCACGGCAAAGTTGAGGTCGGAGTCCTCGCCGTCCTCCATCCACTCCATCGAATAGGTACGGTACTCCGAGAGCACCTCGTCAAAGTGCGAGAGCTTCTCCTGCGCGGCGCGGTTCTCCTGCTGCGCCTGCGCATACGCGCTCTGCGCGTCGGCGAGCCGGTCGTAGAGGTCGAGGACGCCGAACTTGGCGACCGCCAGCGCAAGCACGGTGATGCACAGCGCGCCGATAAGCAGCGTGAGCACCGTGCCTGTGCGCTTTTCGTGCAGATTGAGGTTGATGCCCGTTTTCTGCGGGCAGCGGACCGGACGGCGGGGCGTGTTCGCGCGGGCCGTTTTCTTCTCCTTCTCCGCGATCATGCCAGTCCCCCCTTGATGCCCTCGCTCACACCGCCGATGGCACGCAGATACGTCCACGGCTCCTCGGTCGAAAGCTGCTGCGAGAGCAGCTCGGAGACCGGATGGAGTGTGAGCCTCGTCGTTTCGACGATGGTGCGCAGCATCGGCTCGATGCCGCCGCCACCGCCGCAGATGTAGAGGTCGTGCAGCTCGCGGTCGCGGTTGTTGTAGTTGTAGAAATTGACCGCCTTCATGATCTCGACCGCCAGACGGCTGTACGCCTCGCGGGCATAGTCCGCCTCAAGCACGCCGTTGTAGTCGCTGCGCATATAGCTGTGCGCCAAATGGATGTCCACGCCGCAGTGCTCGGCGATCTGCTCGTCGATCAGCCTGCCGCCGACGTCGATCTCACGGCGGCTGTCGAACGTCGCGCCGTGGTAGATGTAGAGGTGCGTGCTACGGTGTCCGATGGAGACGATGCAGCGGTCCTTATCGTCATCCTCCGCGCCCATGCGCCTGAGGTATGCGCCCAGTACCGCGCCGTAGGCGCACTCGGTGACGGTGAGCACGCGCAGGCGAAAGCCCGCGCGGTGCAGCATCGCGCGGTAGCCCTCCACCGTGGTCTTGAGAATGGCGCAGGCGAAGAGCTCCATTTCCTTCGGATACCCCGTCTCGTCGTTCACGATGCGGCGCACGGCGTAGTCGAAGAAATATTTGCTCTTCTCCTCCGTCAGAAAGTCGCGGAACTCATAGGGCAGGTTGTAGAAAAGCTGCTGCTCGGTCATGGCGGGCAGGGTGATGACGCGGGTGTAGACCTCGCTCGCTGGCACGACCAGCGCGGCGTTCGTCAGCGGGATGCCGTTTCCCTTTGCCGCGTCGTGCAGGAAGTCCGCCATCGCGTCCATCGAGAGGATGCGCCCGCCGGACACCATCGCGTCGGGCAGCTCCAGCTTTGCGGTCCTTTTCAGCTCGCGGCCCACAAAACAGGCCATTTTTACGCTGTTTTCACCGATGTCAAGGCCAACGATCTTGTTCATGCTCATTCTCCTTTCAGCGGAGTGCTGCGAAACGCGCCTTATAAAAGGCTCAGATACCAACGGATAAACGGCTCGCCCGCGAGCGCCGTGACCCACGCGCCGAGCGCGATGGACGGTCCCCACGGGATCGGCGCGCCCTGCTCCCCGCCGCGCCGGGCGGCGAGCAGGCCGAAGACGATGCCGAAGATGCAGGCTAAGATCAGGCAGAGGAGGTTGCCCTTCCAGCCGAAAAACAGTCCGGTGACGAACAGCAGCTTCAAATCACCGCCGCCCATCGCCTCGCGCCCCATGCGCTTTTCCAGCACCGTGACGACCGCCAGCAGGCCGAGCGCCACGCCGAGGCCGCCGAGCAGCCCGTCCGCGAGCCGTCCGAGCGGCGCAGGCGCAAAAAAGAGGGACGCGATAAAAAGCACAAGACCGGCCGCTAAAAAGCGGTCGGGAATGATGTACCCCTCCAGGTCCGCGAAGGAGCAGGCGAGCAGAATGCTTGCCAGAAGCCACGCTTCGAGAAGCCGGAGCGAAATATCATAATGCAGCAGGAGCGACACGAACACCGCCGCGCCCATCACCTCGCCCCACACATGGCGGCTCGAGAGCTTCGCGCCGCAGTAGCGGCACCTCCCGCCGGAGGCGAGATAGCTCACGATCGGAACGAGGTCCCGCGCGCCGAGCACATGGCCGCACGCGTCGCAGTGCGACCGCCCGCGCAGCACACTCTCGCCGTGGACCACGCGCCACGCCATGCAGTTCAGGAAGCTCGCCATACACGCGCCGAAAACGGCGGCGAGCGCGCAGCAGTATACGGTGAGGAAGGGGGTGAGATGGAGCATCGCGAAATTCCTCCTTGGAATAGGTTTCCTTCGTGGGGGATGGCCGCCGACCCTCGGCCACCCCCTTATTTCTTAGCATAGCGCCGAAGATGAGCCCTCTGCAGAATCGGCTCATCCAAGAAGGAAGGGGGCGTTCCCACGCCGGAGCGTGCGCTCCGGCGCGGGCTCAGAAATTTTTAGAAAAAGTTACTTGACTTCAATCTTAGTAACCTTGCCATCTGCAACGGTATAAGTAACACTTTTATTGGCTTCCCAAGCATCAACAGAAATGCCCGCAATTTCAGTGGCCGCAGCAGGCTTACCCTGAGTCTTATAGGCATTAGTAGTCGGGTCCGTTGTTACCACAGACCCATCTTTTTTAAGGTAATAAGTGCCAGCAGCACCATCTTCTGTCAGGATCTGGACCTGAACTGCGGCATAACCGGAACGGATATTTGCCGTATCAGCAGCGACCTTGGACTTATTCAGAGCGCTGTTGAAGGTAGGGATGGCGATGGCGACGAGAATCGCGATGATCGCGACGACGATCAGCATTTCCATGAGGGTGAAGCCCTTTTTGTTGGTGAGTTTCTTGAGCATAATAATTTCTCCTTTTCCGTTTCTTTCTATATCGTCCCGCGCGGGGTGGTCGCGCGGAAATGATAACGCATCAGATGCTGCCGTACATACTGAACATCGGCATGTAGACCGCCAGCAGCAGCACGACCACGATGACCGCGAGCACGATGGTGATGACCGGCTCGAGCACGCTGAGCAGCCGCGTGCTCTGCGTTTCGACCTCGCTGTCGAAGTAATTGCCGATGACGTCGAGCGTCTGCGGCAGCGAGCCCGCGCGCTCGCCCACGCCCACCATCTCGGTGAGCATCTTGGGGAAGCACTCTACGCCCGCCATGCTCTCGGCAATGCCGCGGCCGCGCTCCACGTTCTCCTTCACCTTGCGCACACCGAGGGAAAAGAGGTAGTTGCCCACGACCTGGCTGGTGACGTCCAGCGCACGCGGCACGCCGAGCCCGGCGGTGAGCATGGTGGACATGGTATTGGCGAAGCGGCCCGCCGCGCTCATGCTGCGCAGCCGCCGCAGCGGCGCGCGCTCGATGGCGTAGGACGCCAGCACGAGCTTGCCGCGCTCGGTGCGCTTGAAGGCGAGATAGGCGATGACAAGCGCCGCCCCGATGAGCAGCAGCAGCCACCACCAGCGGTTGAAAAAGCCGCTCACGGCCATCAGCGCCTTCGTCACGCCCGGCAGCTCGCCCTCGCCGAGGTCGGCAAAGGCGTCGGTAAAGGCCGGCACGGCGACGGCGATGATGATGATAAACACGATGATGGCGACCACAATGACCATCACGGGATAGGTCATTGCGCTGATGATCTTCGCGCGGGTCTTGGCGGCGCGTTCGTAGTATCGGTGCAGGCGGTCGAAGCACAGCGCGAGCGTGCCGGACTCCTCGCCCGCGCGCACGGTCTCGATGAACGTGGCGGGCAGATAAGGGGCGTTGCTCTCAAAGCTCTGCGCGAGGGAATAGCCCGCGCCGACCTCCTCCGCCACCTTTTCCAGCATCCTGCGCGTGTACTTATTGCGTGTCTGAGAGGCGACCATCTCCACGCAGCGCATCACGCTCAGCCCCGAGGTGAGAATGATGGAAAACTGCGAGCAGAGCAGCGCCAGCTCCTTGTCCTTGAGCCGGAAGCCGATGGGCTTATCCAGCGCGTTCCCGCGCTCCTTCACCGGCTCGATCTTGGTGATGAAGGCACAGGTGTCGCGCAGCTTGGCGACGGCCTCGAACTCGTCGTAGGCGCGCACCACACCGCTCACCCTTGCGCCGCTGAGCGACTGGCCCTTGTACTTGTAGGTCGTCAAGCCGATTCACCCGCCTTTTTCTTTGGTCATTCCGTTCAGCTCTCGATGGTGGAGCTGATGGTGCGGGCGGCCTCCTCAGCCGTCGTTTCGCCGCGCAGCACCAGGTCGCGGCAGCGCTCGCGCATGGTGGTGAAGCCATGCCTGCGAGCCTCGTCGGCAAGCTCGTCCGCGCTCGCGCCAGCGTTGATGAGGCGGCGCAGCGGCGCGTCGAGCATCAGGATCTCGAACACGGCGCGGCGGCCGGTGTAGCCGGTGTGATGGCAGTCCGGGCAGCCCGCGCCCTTGTAGAACACGAGGTCCGGTGCGTCGTCCAGCCCCAGCAGGGCCAGCTCGTCGCTCGCGGGATGATAGGGTCTTTTGCAGTGCGGACAGATGCGGCGCACAAGCCGCTGCGACACCACGCCGCGCAGCGCGCCGGAGATCAGCCACGGCTCCACGCCGATGTCGCGCAGACGGTCGACCGCGGAGGGGGCGTCGTTGGTGTGCAGGGTCGAGAGCACCAGATGGCCGGTGATCGCCGCGCGCATGGCGATGCTCGCGGTCTCGCCGTCGCGGATCTCTCCGACGGAGATGATGTCGGGGTCCTGGCGCAGAATGGCGCGCAGACCGCCGGCAAAGGTCATGCCGGTCTTTTCGTTGATCTGGCACTGGCTGACGCCGGGGATGTAATATTCCACAGGGTCCTCGAGCGTGACGATGTTCACTTCCTCGCGCGCGAGGTCGCGGAGCATCACGCACATCGTCGTGGATTTGCCGGAGCCCGTGGGGCCGACCAGCAGGATCACGCCGCTCGGGTTCTTGAGCAGCGTCCGATAATACTCAAGGTCTTCCCCCTCCAGGCCGATGGCATCGCGGGAGAGGAGCTGCGAGGTCTTGTTGAGCAGGCGCAGCACGATCTTCTCGCCGTACACCGTCGGCATCGAGGAGATGCGCAGGTCGATCTCGCTGCCCTTCACGCGCAGCATGGCGTGGCCGTCCTGCGGGACCTTGCGCTCGGCAATGTCCATGCCGCCCATGATCTTCAGGCGGGAAATGACGGCGCTCTGCAGCTCGGCCGGCACGGTCAGAACGCGGCGGAGCAGGCCGTCGATACGCATACGCACCACCATCTCGCCTTCCTGCGGCTCGAGATGGATATCGCTCGCGCGCTCGGTAAAGGCGCGCTCGATGAGGGAGTTGACAAAGCGGATGGTGGGCGCGCCCTCGCTGCTGTCGCTGTCCTTCGCGAGCTGCGCGGGCACGATATCCGGCCCGGCGGAGCCTGCCTCGCGCTTCATCTCTTCAATGACGCGGGCGGTGCCCTCGCTGCCATAGAGGCGGCTGATGGCCTGCTCGGTCGCGCGGTGCGTGGCGATCATCGGGATCACGCGCTTGCGCGAGGCGGCCTTGACCTCCTCCTGCGCGATGAAGTCCAGCGGATCGCTCATCGCGAGGTAGAGGGTGTCGCGCACCAGCTTCACAGGCACCACGCAGTATTTCTTCGCCAGCGTGCGCGGCACATATTTCGCCAGCTCCACCGGAATGGAGACCGCCGTGAGATCGACGAACTCCACACCGAGCTGTATTTTCAGCGCCTCGATGAGCTGCTGCTCGGTGATGATGCCGCTCTGCACCAGCACGTCGCCCAGACGCTCCTTACTTTCCTTTTGCAGTTCCAGCGCCCGCTCAAGCTGCTCGTGCGAGATCACGCCCGAGGACAGCAGCAGATCGCCCAGCCGCATATATGCCATAGGGATTCACCTCAGGATCAATAAATGGGGCCGCCGCAGGGGGCCGGCGGCAAAAAAAGACTGACCGCAGCAAATGGTGCGGCCAGTCTGTCATGTGAACCTTTTTCAAGGGTGTTCATTTAGACACTATAGCTTTGCGTCCCGGCCTTTCGACCGGTTTGCCAACAGGATGAACTTGCGGAGCCATGTAAAGGCTCCGTTAAGAAAATGCCATCAAGCAAAAGGCATAATAACTCATATTTCGACATTTGTCAAGCATAAATCTACAATTTTTCCATCTTTTTCTTATGCATTTTGCTTATTTTTTAATTGTCAGGTCCTTGGTCATCCTCCCGCCTTTTGAGCAGCGCCACCGTCTCCACATGATCGGCGCGGGGGAAGAGGTCGACCGCGCAGGCGCGCACGGCGCGATAGCCGAGGGCGGCGAAGCGCCCCACATCGCGCGCCATCGTCGCGCTGTCGCAGGAGACATACACCACGCGCTCCGGCTGCATCCGCGCGATGCTTTCCACCACGTCCTCCGCCAGCCCCTTGCGCGGCGGATCGACCGTGATGACGTCGGGCCGCAGATTCTCCTGCGCAAGTTTTTTTGCCACGTCGGAGGCGTCGCCGCAGAAGAATTCGGCGTTTTCCACACCGCTGCGCGCGGCGTTCTCCCGCGCGTCGTCGATGGCCTCCGGCACGATCTCCGCGCCGAGGACGCGCTTCGCGTGGGACGCGAGCGCAAGCGTGATGGTCCCCGCGCCGCAGTAGAGGTCGAGCACCGTCTCCTCACCCGTGAGCTGCGCATACTCGATGGCCTTGGCGTAGAGCCGCTCGGCCTGTTCGCGGTTGACCTGATAGAACGACGGCACGCTCAGCCGGAACACTCTCCCGCAGAGCACATCCTCCAGCCGGTCGGCCCCCCAAAGCGTGCGGTAGCGCTCGCCGAGGATCACATTGTCCCGCCGCGTGTTCTCGCCGAGCACGATGCCCACCGCCTTCGGGCAGGCGCGGCGCAGTCGCTCGACCAGCTCCGCCTCATGCGGCAGTCGCTTGCCGTTCACCAGCAGGCAGATCAGACACTCGCCCCTTGTGTTCGAGCGGACATAGACATGGCGCAGAAGGCCGCGCCCCGTCCGCTCGTCGTAGCCCGCCGCACGGAAATCGCGCATATACTGCCGCACGGCCTCCGCCGCGGCGTCGGCCTCCGGCTTCACCAGCAGACATTCCCGCGTGCCGATGACCTCGTGCGTGCGGGCGCGGTAGAAGCCGATCCTCCCGTCCGGCGAGACGGGATACTGCGCCTTGTTGCGGTAGCGCCGCATCTCCGCCGCGCCGAGGATCTCCTCCACCTCGACCTCGCTCCCACCGATGCGCGCAAGATTATCCTGCACGCGCCGGCGCTTGAGGGCAAGTTCCTCGGCATAGTCCATGTGGCGGTAGGTACAGCCGCCGCAGCGCGGAAAGTACGGGCAGTCCGGCGCGATGCGGTGCGGCGACGGCGCAAGCACCTCGAGCACCTTGGCAAAGGCCGCGGACTTCAGCACCTTCAGAATAAGAATACGGCAGACCTCGCCGCGCAGCGCGCCGGACACAAAGACGACAAAGCCGTCGATGCGCGCGACGCCCGCGCCCTCGCCCGAATAGCCCTCGACGATAACGGTGTATTCCTGATTTTTCGTGACAGCCATAGTGTTTTCCCCGAAAAAGGGCGCGGAGCCCCGCGCCCTTTCCTTCTATTTTATTGGAAGCGGTCGATGAGCGCAGTGATCTGGCCGGTAAAGGCGGCGATCTCCTTGTTCGAGCGGCCCTTGAAGCGGCGGATGAGCGCAAGCAGCGACTCGCCCGCGGCAAGGAGCTTGCCGTAGAGGTTGTCCGCGCGGCTGGCCTGCATCGTGCGCTTGCGCTCGGAAATGTAGCCCTCGCTGAGCATCACGCCGGCGGCGAGGTCGTAGCTCTCGGTGAACTTCGCCGCGTGAGCGGAGAAGCCGAGGGAGCACAGCTCGTCCGCGAACAAGGGCGCCACGTCCGCGTCGCCGTGGACGACAAAGACGTGCGCGGGCTTCGGATCGAACGCCTTGATCCACTCGATCAGATGGTCGTGGTCGGCGTGGGAGGAAAGGCCCTGGAAGTTCACGACCTTCGCCTTGACGGCGATCTCCTCGCCGAAGAGCTTCACGCTCTCCGCGCCGTCGAGCAGCTTGCGGCCCAGCGTGCCGGGCGACTGGAAGCCGACGAACACCACCGCGCTGTTCGCGCGCCAGAGGTTGTGCTTGAGATGGTGGCGGATGCGCCCCGCGTCGCACATACCGGAGGCAGAAATGATGATCTTGGGTGTTTTGTCGAGGTTGAGCATTCTGGATTCCTCGGTCGTCTCGACCAAATGCAGGTTCGGGAACGAGAACATATGCGTGCCGTCCTTCACCAGCTCGAGCGCGGCCTCGTCCAGATAACCGTGCAGGTCGCCGCAGAACACCGTGGTCGCCGCCTTGGCGAGCGGCGAATCGATATAGACCGGGAAATCGGGCACGGACTTCACGAGCCCCTGATCCTTGATCTCACGGATGAAGTACAAAAGCTCCTGCGTGCGGCCCACGGCGAAGGACGGGATGACGACGTTGCCGCCCTTGCCGAGCGTCTCGTCGATGATCTCCGCCAGCTCGTCGGTGTAGCTCCACACCTCGGTGTGGTTGCGGTCGCCGTAGGTGGACTCCATCACCACATAGTCCGCCCTCTTCAAAAGCTGCGGGTCGCGGATGATGGGCTGGTCGACGTTGCCGATATCGCCGGAGAAAACGAGCGTCTTGTGCACGCCGCCCTCGTCAAGCTCGAGCGTGATGCTCGCGCTGCCGAGCAGGTGGCCCGCGTCGGTGAACACCGCCGTCACGCCCTCGCACAGCTCGACCGTCTGACCGTACTCGCAGACGGTGAGGAACTTAAAGACATTCATCGCGTCCTCGGCGGTGTAGAGCGGCTCGACCGGCTCGCGGCCCGCGCGCTGACCCTTGCGGTTCTGATACTCGGCGTCGCTCTCCTGAATGTGGGCGGAGTCGAGCAGCATGATGTGCATGAGGTCCGCCGTCAGGCGGGTGGTCAGGATGCGGCCCGTGAAGCCGCGTTTGACCAGCAGCGGGATGCGGCCCGTGTGGTCGATGTGCGCGTGGGTGACGAGCAGGATGTCGATGTCGCCGGGGTTGAAGGCGAACATGGCGTTGTCCAGCTCGTCGCGCCCCTGCTGTAAGCCGCAGTCCACCAGGATGCGCTTGCCGTTGATCTCCAGGCAGTGGCACGAACCGGTCACGCAGCGGTCCGCGCCGTAAAAATACAGTTTCATCGTAAGATCCTCCGTTGTCTTTCGCTGTGGGTCTCTTGCTTTGTGGTTTCTCTATCTTAACACACGCCGCCCCCGCTTGCAAGGCGCACAGGCGTCATATTGTGCGGAAATTTACCGTCCGTTCACATTCCCGCGCATTTTTCCTTTGCATATCCGGACAGGGCGTGCTATACTATAGAAGTATTTTTATGCTTTTTTGCAAAAGTATTTCGATTTTCCGTGAAAGGAAGTTTTTGATATGGGACTGATCACCAAGCTCTTCGGCACCTACTCCGAGCGGGAGCTCAAGAGCATTTATCCGATCGTCGATAAGATCGAGGCGATGGCGGACGAGTACCGCGCCCTGACGGACGAGGAGCTGCGCGCCAAGACGCCGGAATTCAAGGCGCGGCTCGCCAACGGCGAAACGCTCGACGACATTCTGCCCGAAGCCTTCGCCGCCGTGCGCGAGGCCGCGGGCCGCGTGCTCGGGCTTTATCCCTACCGCGTGCAGCTCATCGGCGGCATCGTGCTCCATCAGGGGCGCATCGCCGAGATGAAGACCGGCGAGGGCAAAACGCTCGTCGCCACTCTCCCCGCTTACCTCAACGCGCTCACCGGAAACGGCGTGCACATCGTCACCGTGAACGACTACCTTGCCAAGCGCGACAGCGAGTGGATGGGCAAGGTGCACCGCTTCCTCGGTCTGAGTGTGGGCCTGATCGTCCATGACCTCACGAGCGACGAGCGCCGCGCGGCCTACGCCGCCGACATCACCTACGGCACCAACAATGAGATGGGCTTCGACTACCTACGCGACAACATGGCGCTCTTCTCCTCCGAGCTGGTGCAGCGCGGCCACGCCTTCGCCATCGTGGACGAGGTGGACTCCATCCTCATCGACGAGGCGCGCACGCCGCTCATCATCTCCGGCATCGGGCAGAAGTCCACGGAGATGTACAGCCGCACCGAGGCTCTCGTCGCCCGCTTCCGCAAGAAGGTCATCGCGGAGACGGACGAAAAGGAGGAAGAGGACGTCAACGTTGACGCCGACTACATCGTGGACGAAAAGGCCAAGACCGCGACGCTCACCGCCCGCGGCATCGCCAAGGCCGAGCAGTATTTCGAGATCGAGAACCTCTCCGATCCCGAGAACTCCACCATCGCCCACCACATCAATCAGGCCATCAAGGCGCACGGCACGATGAAGCGCGACATCGACTACGTCGTCAAGGACGGTGAGGTCGTCATCGTCGACGAGTTCACGGGCCGACTGATGTTCGGCCGCCGCTACAGCGAGGGTCTGCATCAGGCCATCGAGGCCAAGGAGCACGTCACCGTCGCCCGCGAGAGCAAGACGCTCGCGACCATCACCTTCCAGAATTACTTCCGCCTTTACAAGAAGCTCTCCGGTATGACCGGTACGGCGCTGACCGAGGAGGAGGAATTCGGCACCATCTACAACCTCGACATCATCGAGATCCCCACCAACCGCCCCATCGCGCGTATCGACGATCCCGACGTGGTGTACAAGACCGAGGCGGCAAAGTACCGCGCGGTCATCGCGCAGGTCAAGGAATGCCACGCCAAGGGCCAGCCCGTGCTGGTCGGCACGGTGTCCATCGAGAAGAACGAGCATCTGTCCTATCTGCTCTCCCGCGAGGGCATCAAGCATAACCTGCTCAACGCGAAGAACCACGAGAAGGAAGCCGAGATCGTCGCGCAGGCCGGTAAGCTCGGCGCGGTGACGGTCGCCACCAACATGGCGGGTCGCGGCACCGATATCATGCTCGGCGGCAACGCCGAATACATGGCCAAGAACGACCTGCGCAAGGCCGGGCTCTCCGATGAGCTGATCGCCGAGGCGACCGGCTACGCCGAGACCGACGATCAGGAGATCCTCGACGCCCGCGCGCTGTTCGCCGAAGCGCTCGCCAGGCACAAGGCCGAGATCGCGGGCGAGGCCGACCGCGTGCGCGAGGCCGGCGGTCTGTTCATCATCGGCACCGAGCGCCACGACTCCCGCCGCATCGACAATCAGCTCCGCGGCCGTGCCGGCCGTCAGGGCGACCCGGGCGAGACGCGCTTCTACCTCTCGCTCGAGGACGATCTGCTGCGCCTGTTCGGCGGCGAGCGCATCACAAACCTCATGGACCGCATGAACCTCGACGAGGACACGCCCATCGAGAACAAGATGCTCTCGAAGTCCATCGAGAACGCGCAGACCAGCGTCGAGTCCCGCAACTTCCAGTCCCGTAAGGCGACGCTTGAATACGACGACGTGATGAACAAGCAGCGCGAGATCATCTACGGGCAGCGCAAGCAGGTGCTCGACGGCCGCAACCTCAAGGATACCATCTTCGGCATGATCCGCAGCGGCATTTCCAATCAGGTCACGCTCCACTCCGGCGAGCACGGTAAGCTCGACGAGGACGGCGTGCGCGAGATCCTCGGCAGCCTCGAGGGTATGTACTTCCCGCGCGGCATGGTCGCCGAAACGCCCGCTGAGCTCGCCGCCATGGGCGAGGACGAGCTGACGGAGCTGTTCTTCAACGCCGCCGTCACCACCTACGAGCGCAAGGAGGAGGCCGTCACCTCCCCCATCATGCGCGAGCTTGAGCGCGTGGTGCTGCTGCGCGTGGTCGACGAATACTGGATGGACCATATCGACGCCATGCAGGAGCTGCGTCAGGGCATCCGCCTGCGCGCCTACGCGCAGGTCAACCCCATCGACGCCTACAAGAAGGAATCCCTCGAAATGTTCGAGGAGATGATCTCCGCCATTCAGGACGAGACTGTGCGCCGCATCTTTTCCGCCCGCATCAAGAGCGAGGCCGAGGTCAAGCGCGAGCGCGTGGCCGAGGGCATCGTCGCCACCACCGCGGGCGACGGCAGCGTGAAAAAGCAGCCGCGCAAGGTGCAGAAGATCGGCCGCAACGACCCCTGCCCCTGCGGCAGCGGAAAAAAGTATAAGCAGTGCTGCGGACGGTAACGGACGCAGCCTGCTGATACGCGGCATACGAGCGGTTGCCGCGTCAGCGGCGAGCGAGCTGCCATCCGGCATTTTTTGCGCTGCGCGGCAGCGCGGAAAATAAGCAGTGCTGCGGACGGTAACGGACGCAACCTGCTGATACATGGCACACGAGCGGTTGCCGCGCCAGCGGCGAGCGAGCTGCCATCCGGCATTTTTTGCGCTGCACAGCAGCGCGGAAAATAAGCAGTGCTGCGGACGGTAACGGACGCAGCCTGCTGATACGCGGCATACGAGCGGTTGCCGCGTCAGCGGCGAGCGAGCTGCCATCCGGCATTTTTTGCGCTGCGCGGCAGCGCGGAAAATAAGCAGTGCTGCGGACGGTAAAAACAAAAGGGGGTATTCTCTTTCCGAAAGAGAATACCCCCTTTGAAACCCCAAGAGAACGCAAGGGGCGCCGCCCCTTGACCCTCGATCTGCCGATGTCATATTACCTGTCGGCAACGGTATGCACATGTTTTTTTGAAACGATCTGACCTACTTCTCTTTCCGCTCAGCCGCTCCTGCGGTGGGATGGGGCAAGAGGACGTCACGCAAATAAATCCGCATCGGTCATGCACACAGGGGGCGCTGAATATGGTCGAGTCAAAAATCTACATTGGGCTGAACGATCTGTCGACGAACACACAGCTCTTTGAAAACGAAAAGTATATCAGGGTGCTTCGTAATGTATGCTATTCCTACAAAGTGCCTTTTTCCTTTCAGGTGCAGGAGGGCGGGTATATTTACGAAAGCGGAGAATACGCCCGGGAGAACAGTCTGGTCCTCACCCTGATCGACGTTAACAAAACCGTTGTGAAGGATATCGCCAAGGACCTGTGCGCTTTCTTCCATCAGGAGTCCGTTCTGGTCACCGAAAGTCATCTGCAGGCACATTTCGTTCGCGAAACATTGGAATGCGGCGGTGAGGAAACCCTGTGAGGTGATCGGGCAAGTCAGGATCATTGGAGGGTATGAATGAATCAGCAAGGGATTTTCAAAAAGTGGCTTTGGGCCGGAGTAATGGGAATTTTAACCATTCTGCTCTGCCTGATCGTTTCCGATGATTTATTGGGACTAAATTCCCCTCCCGCACGGAGTCAGACCGGGCATTATGTTTTCTGGGTAAGCCTGATCGGTTTGCCGTTGTTATTTTACAAGTTCGTTTCTTGGCGGTATACATTGCTGAACATCCCCCTTTATTTTTTGCTCTACTTTCCCGCCTATGAGCTGTGCGGCCTTAAACATACCCATTTATTTCTCCAAACAGGTGGATTTATCAGTTTTCCGGTATGGTTCGGAGCAGCATTGGTCACTGCCTGTTTTTGGGGGATACAAAGCCTTGTATATCTGATCTGCCATATCGCTTTTCATTTATTGAAAAAGCAGCAATAGCTTTCCATTCACCGCAGCTCCGCCGCGCCGTGCGCGGCAAATTTCCCCGCGCCGCAGGCGCGAAAGGAGGTCCCTTATGTCCTTTACCGAGCACAACGTCAACGGCGTGATCTTCGACACCGCCGGCACGCTCTCCGTCGGCGGCGTGCGCCACGCCTTCACCACCCGTCACGGCGGCGTGAGTCCCGCGCCGTTCGACTCGCTCAACCTTGCGAGCAACCGCGGCGACCGTGAGGAGAACATCCTCGAAAACTACCGCCGCCTCGGCGCCGCCGTCGGCTTCGACGCCTCGCGCGCCGTCGGCTGCCGCCAGATCCACTCCGACCTCGTGCGCGTCGCGCGGGAGGAGGACGCCGGCAAGCTCCGCTGGGACGAGCGGCCCTACGACGCCGACGCGCTCATCACAAACGTGCCGAACCTACCGCTCTTTGCCTACGGCACGGACTGCTGCATGATCACGGTCTACGACCCGACCTCGCGCTCCATCGCCGCCATCCACGCCGGCTGGCGCGGCACGGCAAGCGGCATTGTGCTCAAGGCGCTCGTCACGATGATGAGCCTTTACGGCGCGGACCCCTACACGACGCGCGCGGCCATCGGCCCCGCCATCGGCAAGTGCTGCTTTGAGACCGACGGCGACGTGGCGGATGCCTTCCATGAGCTCATGGACCCCGCCGTGGACGAGCGCATCGAGCGCCGCGGCGACAAGTACCACATCGACCTCAAATCCATCAACCGTCTGTGGCTGCTGCGCAGCGGACTGGACCCCTCGCGCATCGACGTACACCCCGACTGCACCAAATGCCGCCCCGATCGCTACTGGTCGCACCGCGGCATGGGCGGCGAGCGCGGCGGCATGGCGGCGGTCATCGTCCTGACGGAGGACGCCCTGTGACGCGGCGGCTGACGGCGCTCGCGCTCGCGCTGGTCCTCGCGCTCTCGCTGACCGGCTGCTGGGAGGCGGAGCCGGAGCCGGACGACTTCTGGAACGATGACCTGTCCTCCCCGTCGGAGGAGGAACCGCGGCGCGAGCCGGCGCAGATCTCCGACTTCACCCTGCCCTATCTCTCGGGCCAGACCTTTGACCCCGTGACCTGCATCGACGGCGTGCAGCAGACCGTCGGCGCGCTGCTCTACGAGCCGCTCTTCACGCTCGACAATTCCTTTGCGCCGCAGCCGGTGCTGTGCGAGCACAGCAGCTGCGACGCCCAGGCGCTGACGTGGACCTTCGCGCTGCGCAGCGCAGTCTTTTCCGACGGCACGGCCCTCACCGCGAACGACGTGCTCGCGGCCTACCGCCGCGCGGCGGAGTCCGCGCGCTACGGCGCGCGCTTAGCGAACGTCGCCTCGATGAAGGCGCAGGACGCGCATACGCTGATCGTCACGCTGACGCAAGCAAACGGCAGCTTCCCCGCCCTGCTGGACATTCCCATCGTCAAGGCCGGCACGGAGAACGACCTCGTTCCGCTCGGCACCGGCCCCTACGTCTACACAACGGCAGCCGACGGCGCGGCGCTGACCGCAAATCCCCATTGGCAAGGCAGCTCTCTGCCGCTCGAGCGCATCGCGCTTGCCGCGGTCAAGGACAACGACACCGCGCTGAGCCGGTTCGCCTCCCGCAGCGTCCACTTCCTCTGCCTCGATCCGACCGGCACCGGCGCACGGACGGTCGGCGGCGCGGTGGAGTCCACCGACGTCCCGACCGCGGCAATGCAGTACCTCGGCTTCAACCTGAGCCGCACTCCGCTCAACGACGCCGCGGTGCGCCGCACGATGAGCGGCGTGATCGACCGCGGCACGCTTGTCTCCTCCCTGCTCTCCGGGCACGGCACGGCGGCGCAGCTTCCCATCGCGCCGCAGGACGCGGACTATCCGAAGACATACGAGTACCGCACCACGGCGGAGGAGTACGCCGCCGCGCTGGAGACTGCCGGCGTGACCGCCTCGCGCCCGCGCAGCCTGACGCTGCTGGTGAACAAGGAGAATGCCTTCCGATGCGCAGTCGCCGAAAGCCTCTGCGCCCAGCTCACGACCGCCGCGCTGACGGTCACGGTGCGCGAATTGCCGTGGGGGGAATACGCCGCCGCGCTGGAGGCCGGCAGCTTCGACCTCTACCTCGGCGAGGTGCGCCTGACCGCCGACTGGGACGTGAGCGCACTGCTCGACGCCGACGGCGCGATGAACTACGGTGGCTTTGCGAGCGAGCAGCTCTCCGCCCAGAACGACGCGCTCCTGCTCGGCGGGAACGCCTCTGCCGCACGGTACGCCGAGGGCTTTGTCGAGGAAACGCCCTTTGCGCCGCTGCTCTTCAAGTCCAAAACGGTGCTCACGCCCTCCGGTCTCGTGGACGGCATGACCCCGACCGCCTCCGATCCGTTTTACGGCTTCGCGGATTGGCGCTTCCACCTCTCCGGCTCGGAGAGCTGAGCGCTTCTCCCAACAATAAAAAAGCGTTCCGCGGCCTGCTTTCGGTCGCGAAACGCTTTTTCAATATACAGGGTCGGTTTCCGGCTCAATACTGGCGCACAACGGCAACGACCTTGCCGAGCACCTCGCACTCCCGCCCGTCAATGGGCTGGTAGTCGGGGTTCGCGGGCAGGAGCCAGATCTCGCCGTTCTGCTTCTTGAAGGTCTTGACCGTGGCCTCGTCCCCGATGAGGGCGACGACGATCTCCCCGTTGTTGGCGGTCTGCTGGCGGCGGACGACGACCAGATCGTCCGGCAGGATGCCGACGCCCAGCATGGACTCGCCGCGCACGCGCAGGGCAAAGAACTCGCCGCTGCGGCTGCCGGTATCAAAGGTCAGGTAATCCTCCACGCACTCCTGCGCAAGGATGGGGCTGCCGGCGGCGACGTTGCCGACGATGGGGATGCGGTTCTCCCGCGCGTCCCGCTCCTCCATGAAGTCAACGGCGTTCGACGGCGCCGCAGGGGCGGCGGGCACGGCAGGCGCGGTCTGCGCCTCGCCCTTGAGCCGGATGGCGCGGCCCTTGCCGGCGTCATGCTCCAGATAGCCCTTTTTCTCCAGATTCAGGATATGAAAATGCGCGGTGGACGGGGACTTGAAATTCAGCTCTGCGCAGATCTCGCGCACAGAGGGCGGATAGCCCCACTTGGTCATGAATTGGGCGATGTAATCGTAGACCTTCTGCTGCATTTTGGTCAGTTTTTTCATGGTCCGCTGCCTCCTTATCGGATTCTTTTCTGTATTATAGCACAGCAGCTTCAGGAATGCAACGACCGTTTGAGTGTTTTTTAGCATTTTTTCTCCCCCGCTCCGCATTGACACCGGCGGCGCGGCTATGTAAAATAGGATCAAACTTTTATGTAACGAGGTATTTCTATGTCTGTTTCCTTCCGCGGGACCGAAAACTACGTCGCCTCGCCCGAGCTGATGGGCGCGGTGGACATCGCCGTGGCGCTGCAAAAGCCGCTGCTCATCAAGGGCGAGCCCGGCACGGGCAAGACCATGCTGGCGCAGGCCGTCGCCGACGCGCTGGGCAAGAAGCTCATCATCTGGAACGTGAAATCCACCACCAAGGCGCAGGACGGTCTGTACGTCTACGACGTCGTCCAGCGTCTCTACGACAGCCAGTTCGGCTCCGCCGGCGTGGATGACATCGCAAAATACATCAAGCTCGGCAAGCTCGGCGAGGCATTCTCCTCCGACGAGCAGGTGGTGCTGCTCATCGACGAGGTGGACAAGGCCGATCTTGAGTTCCCCAACGACCTCCTTTGGGAGCTGGACAAGATGGAGTTCTACATTCCCGAAACAAAGGAAACGGTCAAGGCAAAGCAGCGCCCCATCGTCATCATCACGTCCAACGCGGAAAAGGAGCTGCCCGACGCCTTCCTGCGCCGCTGCATCTTCCACTACATCGCCTTCCCCACGCAGGAGCAGATGGAGAAGATCATCCGCGTCCACTTTGACAAGCTCGACGAAGCGCTGCTCGCGCAGGCGATGCAGGCCTTCTATTGGCTGCGCTCGATCGACAGCATCGAGAAAAAGCCCTCCACGAGCGAGCTGGTGGACTGGCTCCGCGCGCTCCAGCTCGGCGGCGTCGATCCCGCGCGCATCGCAAAGGACATTCCCTTTGCCGGCGTACTGCTCAAAAAGGGCAAGGACATCACGGCGATGCAGCGCCGGATGCGGTAAGCCCATGTTTGTCGGATTTTTCTACCTTCTGCGTCAGCGCGGCTTCGGCGTTTCGCTCAACGAGTGGATGACGCTCATGGAGGGGCTGCTGCTCGGGCTGCACCGCTCGACGCTGACGGGCTTTTACGACCTCTGCCGCGCCGTGCTCGTCAAGAGCGAGGCGGACTACGACAAGTTTGACGCCGCGTTTTTGGAGTATTTCAAGGACGTGCCCTTCCCCGAGGAGCTGCTGCCGGACGAGTTGATGGACTGGCTCAACCACCCGAAAAACGCGCTTGAGGAGTTCCGCGCCTTTCTGCGCGAGCAGGGCTATGCGGAAAAGAGCATCGACGAGATTCTCAAGATGTTTGAAGAACGCCTCCGCGAACAGACCGAGGAGCACAACGGCGGCTCGTACTGGATCGGCACGGGCGGCTACTCCAACTTCGGCAACGCCGGCCACAGCCCGCAGGGCATCCGCGTCGGCGGCGAGAGCATCTACCGCCGCGTCTTTCAGGTCGCGGGAGAGCGAAAGTACCGCGATTTCCGCCGCGACAATACGCTCGACATCCGCCAGTTCCAGATGGCTTTCCGCCTGCTGCGGCAGTATTCCGACCAGTCGCTCGGCGACAAGACGGAGTTCGACGTGGACGGCACCATCCGCGACACCTGCGACAACGCGGGCACGCTCAAGGTGCGCTACAAGCGCCCGCGGCGCAACACCGTCAAGGTGCTGATGCTGATGGACTCCGGCGGCTCGATGAGCTACTACTCTCAGCTCTGCTCGATGCTCTTCCAGGCGGCGCGGCAGTCCAACCACTTCAAGGAGCTGCACGTCTACTACTTCCACAACTGCGTCTACTCGCGCGTCTACACCGACCCGCGGATGTACCGCGAGCACGGCGTTTCGACCGAGTGGCTGCTGAAGAATTTCGGCAGCGAGTACAAGGTCATTTTTGTCGGCGACGCGCTGATGGATATGTACGAGCTGACGGAAAAGCGTTACGACTATTTCGCCGGCAGCGGCTCGCTCTCCGGCATGGACTGGCTCAAGCGCTTCAAAGAACAGTACGACCATCTCATCTGGCTCAATCCCGAAGAGCCGCCGCGCTACGGCGGCTATTGGGGTCAGAGCTACGGCCACATCGCGCGGCTCATTGATATGTACCCGCTGAGCGTGGATGGGCTCGAGCGCAGCATGAAAAAGCTGCTGGTAAACAAATAACACCGCAAAAGGGACCGTTCTCTTCCGCAGAGAACGGTCCCTTCAGTCTATTTGGGGCAGCGGGGCCTGACCGCGGGGCTTTTCCGTCCCATCCGCCCTCCGCCGGAAACGGGCCGGGCGATCACCCGTGATAGTCGCCGGTCGCGGAATCGACCGTGACAAAGGGAACGATCTCGCCATCGATCTCCACATAGACCTGATAAACACCGTCGCCCAGATCCTCATAGTGATGCGGCGTGACGCCGTAATTTTCCAGCAAGCTCTTTTCAAACCCGGCTACGTCCCACGCGGCGTCATCGCCGCTGTCGGCATCCCGCAGCCCCGCCGAGCGCATGATGGCTTCCACGGGCTCGACCGGCTCGCTGCCCCAGGTGATCTCCACCTCCGCGCACCCGGCGTCGTCCAGCAGCTCCCGCGCTTCATCGGTCAGCAGCTTTTGATAGGCATGGACGCGATGCCGGCGGAGTAGAGAATGCAGTTGAGAATGGAAAAGCACAGTCCGCCGACCAGCGGAGCGGGGATACAATATCGGTTGAGCAGTCTCACCTTGTCGGTGATGATCCCGCCCATCCAGAACAGGAAAGCGCCTAAAGCAACTGCGTGGTACATATTTAACTCGATTGTCAGCATAACGATTTCTCCTTTTTCTTGTTCCGATCCGGCACGGAGCAGCCACACACCACTCTGCCCCGCACCCTTTCTGCACACAGTCTAATGTGCAGTGTGGTGCGGGAAATGTCGAATCGCGTCGAACCCTTCATTTTCCGCATTTCCAACGATAAAAAACATTCAAAAATGTAACTTTTGACCGTTTAATCTCTATAAAATCGTTATATATTCCATAAATTATCAATAATTTGCTTAGATTTTGCAAAGAAAAACGCAGCAGTCCGGCTTTGGAAGCCGGACTGCTGCGTTTTGTTTCGATCAAAGCAGGCTCACATCTTGCCGCTCAGGGCGCGCTCGAGCCAGATGGTGGCAAACTCCATGGCCTCGGCCATGCTGCCCTTCTCCGTGGAGCGGACCACGCGGTCGCGCGAGCGGAGGTTGGGGTCGGTGAGCTGGAGCTGGATGGACACGCGCTTGGCGAGCTTGAGGTCCTTCACGTCCTCGGTGTCAAGCACCTGCATCATGATGATATACTTATCCGCCATCGAGCCGTAGTAGACCAGATTGTCCACGCGGCGCAGCGGATGACCGCGGTAAACGAGATTCTCAGCCATATTGAAACACTCCTCACTTTAATTCCGATTCCTGCTCATTCTACCATCGCCCGCGCCGCTTGTCAACCAAACGTCACAAAAGGTTATGTAAGATTTCGTGTATTCTGTTCGATAACAGGCGATGCGAATTCGACAGCGAATATGAACTCGGAGTACCTTTCCATTTCGCTTTCCTTCAGTCTCCGGTCGGATCTTCGGGATAAGGCGCAGCCCAAGAAAGTCCCTGAAGCACTTTCCAGTTGTCATCTTTGTTATCGATCACAAAATGGAAGTCTTCGTATCCATCGGCCGATATCGTTTTACCGTTAAAAGACAACAGGACCTCGTAAGTCCGGAAATCCGACACCGTTACAAGCTCAACCGGGATAGCATCGCTATACTTCGCAATAAGATCGACACGCTTGCTTGCAATATTTTCAGCGCTCTCGCCTTCCGTCAAGAAAAGATCGGCATAGGAAGTCCCCTCTTGTGCCGCAACAGCTTCCCAATACCCATACAGGATCTTTTCGTATTCCTCTTTATCAACAAACTCACCCGTCGACTTCACCCGATACCCCAAATCTCCATCTGCAGGCTCGATCTCCTTCAAGGTATATGAAACATTATCCCATGCGTTAGCTCCGAACTGCTCAACGACCAAATCATGCTGCTGCACTGCAATTGATGCACAGTACTCAGCCTTCTTTTTTTCCGCAGCAATATCATTTCCGGCCACCGGAAAAAGATAGCCGCTTTGCTCCGCCTCATCCAAATCGATCATGGATGATCCCATCGGCAAGGTCCCCATTCCCGGCGATTCGCATAGGAAATTCATATTTTCTCTTGCCGTCCGAGCGCTGCTCGCCTTTGACAGATAGTTAATATACGCACCGACAAGCGTATCCTTTTCCGTATAGACATCGATGTCTTTGCTCTGCGTGTAAGCAGCCCAAACACCGACTGCCAGCAAAACGCCTGCAATGCAAAGAAGAAAAGTCGGGCATCGCATGGTGCGTCCATTGCATAATACAATTTTCTTCATTTCAATCCCTCCTCAAATCCGAAAAACTGTGCAAAATGCCCCGGGAGCCTTTTTTCGACCCTCGGGGTATTTCAAAACAGCGGAAAAATTTTTACTGGCTCAGGTAGCTGCGCAGAAGGACCTGCAGCAGCTCGTCGCGATCCAGCTTGCGGATCAGCGTGCGCGCCTGCCGGTGGTTGGTGATGTAGGTGGGGTCCTCCGAAAGGATGTAGCCCACGAGCTGATTGATGGGGTTATAGCCCTTCTCCTCCAGCGCGGTGTACACGCTCGTCAGGATGTGGTGGATCTCCTCGTCCTTTTCCTTCGCGGCGTTGAATTTGCGGGTATAGTCTTCCATTCGGTCTCCCCTCCTTCCACTTGCCAGTATACCCCAATTTTTTGCAAAGTAAAGGGGTTTTGGGCATCTGTAACAAAACCGTAATATGTTGCTGTAGTGCGGTAAAGCGAGCGTGAGTCCCGCTCCGTCGGCCATGATGCAGCAGTATGGACGCCGACCGAACCGGACTCCCACACGGCGGGGCGGCGCGGGTGCGCCGTCACAAGTATTTTGCGCAGCAAAATCCTGGCGCAGGGGCAATTCACTTGCTCCGGGCATGTTCGATCCCCTTGGGGTTGAGCGGCCACAGGGAGCGGAACCCAAAAATAAGACCATCTGCCTTTGGCAGATGGTCTTATTTTTGGTGCGGGCATGGGGACTCGAACCCCAACGCCGTAAAGCACGAGAACCTAAATCTCGCATGTCTGCCAATTTCATCATGCCCGCATAGCAATGCTATTCTACCACAGCCCCGCGCGGGGAGCAAGCAGAAAATTGCAGTCCGCTTTTTGAAGGCTGCGGGGACGAGGAAACGGCGCATTTTTTTATTTTGTCCTGCGTTTGCATAATCATAACCACCAGTAAACTGGTGGTTTGGTCTGCCCCTAAAAGGGGCTATTACGACCGTAGCCCCTGAAAGGGGCGTTGAAGGTTTGACACCGCATTACCATTTCAGGCAGCCGCTTCAAGCGGCTGTCTTTTTATGCCTTCTTATTCTTGTCACCCGTAAACGGGTCTGCATATTCTTTGATGCTGATCTGATCCGCAGCGTAATCCTCCTCAAGTTGATTTCGGATATACTCCGCTATGATCTTTTTGT
>NZ_JAHLPT010000009.1 GCF_018918025.1 Oscillibacter sp. MSJ-31
CATCCCCTCTGTCTCCGGCTTCGTGCCGGCCTTGGAAAAGTGGACGGGGCTGCTGTGCCATGTTCTGCCGCACTCCTGACAGCGAAGGAGAAATCGAAACTCCCCTATGGTAGAGCAATTCGAAGTCATTTTCCAGTACGAGATCTCTTGAAGTGGTCGACTCGAGCTGGGACGCAAACGATACATAGTTCCTGACGCTGCCAGGATCGTAGGATGTATCATCCGCCGCGCTCGCCGTCACGCCCATGGCGGGCACGAGGGACAGCAGCATGACCAGCGTCAGCAGTAAACTGGTCATTCGTTTTCTCATGTTTTTTCCTCCTTCCTGTATTCAAAGTTGCAGCGGGCGGGCCGCTGCCTTCATTACTTCCTTTGTCTCGTCGAGCCATGCGCGCATCTGCTGCGCGGAAAGGTCGCCGATGCAGTAGCCGTCGATGAGCTTCAGCTCCACCGCCTTATCCAATGCGGGCAGCCTTTCCGGGTGTCCGTCCTCGCAGACGAGATAGACCCGGCAATCCGGCAGCTTCCGCCGCACCTCGACGGCGATGTCGCAGCGAGAGGAAACGTCCTTATCCTCCACTCCGTTTGAAAAGTCCAGCTCCAGCAGCAGAAGATCCGCCCTCTCCGCCGTACACTGCCAGACCACATCGTCGTAGTCGTCGGATAGAATACCCAGCGGACGGCAGCCGCCCAAATTACCCAGCCAGTCCGCCGCGCGGCGGGTCATGGTGGGAGTGATGAAGCAGGCTGCTGCTCTGGGCAGGGCCTGTTCTGCTCCGGGACCGCTGGCCGGCGGCTCCCGCTTTCGGAATAAGCTCATACCGCGGTCTCCTTTCTCCGTGTCACGCCTGCCTTCGGCAAGCGCGTCCCGCACTCCGGGCAGTACACCGCGTAGTCGGTGACAGCCACACCGCAGCCGGGGCAGCAGCGGTGGCGGGAGAGGTAGAAGTCATAGAGGGTCTTTTCCGGCAGTACCGCGCCGCAGTCAGCGCAGTGCGTGTCCTGCGCGGGGTTTGCCCTGCCGCATTCCGGGCAGAGCTTACATCGCTGCATGGTTTCCGGTCCGAAGCCGAACTCCAGCAGCGTCACCTGCCGCAGGGCTTTCCGGGTTCTCAGGTCATAGTTTGTCATTCGGCGGCTCCCTCCTTTCCGTCTGTGCCGCCCACCTGCAATCTTGCTCCACAGATGGGGCAGAAGCAGGCGTCCGGTTCCTGGAGGCGGACGCCGCAGTGATGGCAGAACGAGGGGTATTCGTCCTCCCACGGGGCGCAGTCCAGACACAGCCCCGCGTTGACATTGAACATAGCGGAGGATACATACTTCCCGCATTTGGGGCAGAGGTTGAACTCCCACTTGCCCTCCTTGTCCCACGCGATCTCCAGCGCCGCTTCCTCCGTGTCCGCCCGGATGGGCTTGGTCACGCAGCACAGCTCACCGGAGATGTCGCAGTAGAAGCGAAACACCCGCCCGCCTCCGGCGTCCGCAATGACCTTGTACGTTGCTGTTTTCTGAGATTCGGCCACAGACATTCCTCCCTTCCGTTTTTTCTTGCGAAGCATAGGGGGCTATGCTATAATGTGAGAGAAACAAATCAGGCGGCGAGCGGTCCTTCCGTTGGAGCTATGCTCCAACGGAAAGGGGTACCCCTTTCCAATTTCTCTCTGCTGACCGGACGCTCCAAAGCGTCGCTTTGGCTACCCGTTCTCCTGTTGTGTACCATATTTCCTCGCTCCTGTCATCTCCAAAAACCCGAAATTGGGGAGACGGAGGCATAAAAATTTTCAAAAACCATCAAAAATACGGCAATTTGTCAAACGCCTGTTCGATCTGGAGGCTTAACGCATGAAACCAAGATTTTTTGCCGCGCTGCTGGCGGCGCTGATGATCTTCCCCCTCACCGGCTGCGAGAAATCGCTGCTGGACAAGGATGACCCTGTGACGCTGACCTTCTGGCACGTCTACGGCGAACAGTCCGGCTCTCCCATGGACGAGCTTGTGGACGAGTTCAACCGGACGGTGGGCGCGGAAAAGGGCGTGCGGGTGACCGTCACCGGCACCAGCAGCGCCTCCCAGATCGGCGCGTTTCTGTTGCAGGCGCAGGCGGGCGGCTCCGAGCTTCCGGAGATGCCGGATGTGTTCACCTGCCACATTGGGGACGCGCTGGCGCTGGGGGCGGAAAATTTGCTGGACTGGAACAGCCTGTTCACCGAGGGTGAGCGCGAGGAGTTTGTCTCCGGCTTTCTGGCGGACGGCACGGCGGACGGCAAGCTGCTGGTATTCCCCATGTCCAAATCCACCCATGTGCTGATGCTCAACGGCTCCGCCTTTGACCGCTTCTCCGCCGCCACCGGCGCGCAGTACAGCGACCTTACCACATGGGAGGGCTTTTATCAGACCGCCGGTGCTTTCTACGACTACAGCGGCGGCAAGACCTTCTGCGCTCTGGACTATCCTCTCCGCGCTGTGGAGCTGCGGACCATGGAGCAGGGTGCGGAGGATTTCTATACCGAGGACGGCTGGTACGACACGGACAACGCCGTCTTCAAGGAGATCTGGCTGGAATTTGCCCGCGCTCTGGTGCAGGGACATATCCAGATGTCCGACCGCTATTCCAATACGCAGGTCATGACCGGCGAGACCATCTCCGGCATCGGCTCGTCCGCCGCCATCCTCTACTATAATGATAAGGTGAGCTATCTTGACGGCACGGTGGAGCCGATGAACCTGCAAGTCCTGCCCATGCCGAAAACCAACGGTGCCGATGCGCTGATGACGCAGGCGGGCGTGGGTCTTTGCGCCTATAAGACCGATGAAAAGCGGGCGGAGGCCGCGAGCCTGTTCGTCCACTGGCTGACGGAGCCGGAGCGGAACCTTGATTTTGTGGCCGAGACCGGCTATATGCCCGTGCGGAACGGCGCGTTTGACGCCATTGAGGACTATACGGATTTCCCGGAACCACAGCAGGCGTACCAAAATCTCTACGCCGCTCTGAACACCATGCGGCAGGAATATACACCGGTGTCCGAGCCGCGCTTTTCCGGCTATTACGGCAAGGTCAACGCCCTTTACGATGCGCTGCGGGAGGCGCAGAAGGCCTATCCCGCCCGTCTTGCAAATGGCGAGAATATGGATGAGCTGGCCAACGAGACATGGACGCTGCTCTGCTCCATGGGCTGAAGCGGATGAAAAACAAACCACAGGTAGGTAAAAATCGATGCGCCATGTACTGGAAAAACTGAACTACGCCAACCGTTCCATGAAGCACAAGCTGGTACTCTACATGGCGGCGATGGGCCTTCTTCTGGCCGCGGTGCTGCTGGTGAGCCTGCAAATTTTCGGGCGGATCAATACCCCCGGCGAGGAGTTGTCCAAAAGCATGAGCATCCAGATGGAGGTGTTCCGCTCGGATATGACCTCCCTCTGGCGGAATGTCTCCGGCATGAGCGCCCATCTGTCCAAGGATATGACGGACATTCTGGAGGACACATTGGCCGAACAGGGCATGACCTTTTCGGAGCTGGACGGAAATCTTGACGCCATCTCTCAGGTGGAGGAGGCGCTGCTGGAGCCGCTGTGTCAGTATGCCCGTCAGACGGACTGCTCCGGAGCCTTTGTCATTCTGGAAGCCGCCATCGGCGTAAGCAGCGGCGAGGCTGACCGCAGCGGGCTGTATGTCCAGCGGAGCAATGCCGAGCATTTGACCGGGGATCTGCTGCTCTACCGGGGCATGGCGGAGATTGGGAAGGCCCACGGGGTCATGCCCCACCGGAAATGGAGCCGGGAGTTCAACACGGAGACTCTGCCGGATTACCGGCAATGCCTTGCGGATGCGGCCGTGCCGGTATCTTCCGCCTCCTGCCGCACCTCGGCACTGATCACCCTTCCCGGCACCTCGGAGCGGGCCGTTCTGCTGACCATTCCCATGGTCGGGGAGGACGGCACGGTATACGGACTGTGCGGCTTTGGGGTCAACCAGACTTATTTTGCAGCTCACCACAAGCAGCCTACTGGCTTTCAAAGCGTTGCCTGCCTCATGGCCTCGGAGGGCGGCGTGTCCAACACGCTGGACAGCGGCGGGTGTCTGATGACCGGCGGTGCGGGAGACTACTGCTATGTTCCCATTAACGACCGTCTCACACTCAAGCCCATGCGTCACGGCCTGATCGCCATGAAATGCGGGGGACTCTCCTATGTGGGCATGACCATGGACTTTACCGCTGCGGGCGGAGACAGCGAGAGCCGGACATTGGCGGTGCTGATCCCCGCGCAGGATTACCGGCAGCTTGTGGTACGCAGCGTCTGGCAGACCGCTTTGCTGCTGTTCCTGCTGCTCTTTGCCCTGTGCCTTGCCTGCATTGTCCTCAGCCGCAGATACATCTCTCCGCTGCTGCGGGACCTCCGGCAGCTTACGGAGGAAAACCGGGGCGACGGGCAGATGAGTTATAGCGAATTTGCCGCCGTATCCGGATCTCTGCGGGCGCAGGATGAAGCGCATCAGGAGGCTGTTTTCGCGTTGGAGAGCGAGAAGGACGCGGCCCTGCGGCAGAGCGAGTCCCTGTTGGGCGAAAAGGCCGTGCTGCAAGCGCAGGTGGAGGAAACACAAAGCCGGTTGGAGACCGTGCAGACGGACGCATCCCGTATGGCTCACGCGCAGAAGGATGACATTGACCCGGAGGTGTACCGGATCTTTGTGACCGGGCTGGATAAGCTGACGAATACGGAGCGCAAGATCTATGAGGGCTATGTTGTCGGCATGGGGCCACAGGAGATGAGCGTTCAATTCTCTGTTAAGGTGAGCACCATTTACAGCCACACCAAGAGCATTCTCCGAAAGACGGGGCTTGATTCCTACCGAAAGGTACAGCAATATGCCGCGATCCTGCGTCAGACGCAGGAGGAACAGGAGAACGAAACATAGTAAAGAAAAAGCGTCCCCCTTGCGCCGGTCTGAGCGACACGGCGCAAGGGGGCGTTACTGTTCCGTAGTATTATGATTACTTGATGGCGTCTTTGAGGGCCTTGCCGGGCTTGAAAACCGGCACCTTGCAGGCGGGGTAGGTCATGGACTCGCCGGTACGGGGGTTGCGGCCCACGCGGGCAGGGCGCTCCTTGACCTCGAAGCTGCCAAAGCCCACCATCTGCACCTTGTCTCCGCCCTTCATGGCAGTCTCCACCGCACCGGTAAAGGCTGCGAGGGCCGCCTCGCAGTCCTTCTTCGTCAGACCGCTGGTTTCCACCATGGCGGCAATCAGTTCCGTTTTGTTCATAGGTGTTTCACTCCTTCTCATTTGTAGTATGACCGCATTATAACGGAGGGAGTCGGAAGCTGTCAACTGCGGCCTGATTCGGCGTAGTATTGCGTTCGCCCGATAGAGACAAAGCCCTCCAGACCAGTAAAATCATTTACAGAAAGCTGGGTATCCACAAAGCCTATCAGCTCAAAATCTGCATCGCACTTCTGCGTCAGGAGCGAGAAGCACAAAACTGAACAAGAAACGAGCCGCCCCCGTCAAGCGTTGAGCCTGACGGGGGCGGCTTCGTTCCGGACCTTTGCTTTTAATCCTGCTCGAACATTTTCAGAGAGTTCAGGATCGATGTCACACCATCCTGCCCGCCAAACCATTGTTCCAATTCCTCTCCGTCTGCGGGCGGCATAGGTTCAGACGCAGCGGAGATAGCCGCATCCTGCTGTGCGGGGGCCGGCTTCGGCTCGGGCTGCTTTTTCAAATGGCTCTGGTTCTTTGCCAGGATGGCAAGGATCAGCTCCTCCAGCGCCGCCTGATTTGGAACCGGAACAGACACCTCCGGCGTCTCCTTGCAGTTGATATAGTGCAGGACAGCGCTGACAAGAAACTGCGCTTTGCTGCGGCCTTGCCGGTTGAGCAGGTCGATCACCGCTTTATGCTGTGGGTCACAGATGTTGAAGCGGATCGTGAATTTCCCGGGGTCCTTCTTGTCGGTCATAGCACTCACCGCCCGCTGTGCTGAAGCCGGTAAAGATACTCATACCCCTTGGCATTGGCATTGATGTCCTCCACAAAAATCGCCTGCCCGATTTTTCCGGACGCTTCGATCTGCCGGCGCAGCAGAGTAGCGCCCCCGCCCAGGAAGATCACTTTGCCGGACTTGAGTTCCAGCATCCGCTCCCGGAGGCCGCTGAGCAGGTCGTTGATAAATTCCTGTGCCTCCCGTTCTGCCAGAGCGATGACCTCCGGCGCCGCATCCTGATCCTCGCCGCGCAGGATCCGATCGATCTCGCTTTCCTCCAGTAGAATGTCCAGCTCGGCATTTGCTTTTGCGCAGATGCGGTTATAGAGCAGGATTACACCGTTTTCCAGAGAATCACAGGCTGCCATGTCCGGCACACCGTTCCGCAAACGCACATAATCCGCCGTAAAGCCGCCGATATCGACCACCAGCGCTCTGGGGAATGAGGCGAGGTTTTTTACCGTGGCCGCAGCGGCAGAAAAGGACTGCGGGAAACAGGCGGTATTTTCAATGAAGATGGCATAGGGCTTTCCCTTAAACTGAAAGGTCACCGCACCCCGCCCGTTGAAATAGTTGATAAACCGCTTTGCCTGCACGCCAAAATGCGCGGGAGGAAGGCCGACCGCCAGCTGCACGCGCATGAGGCTGCCGCTGTACTGCCCCATCGCTTCGATCTCATGCGCGATGGCAAAAAGCGTCAGAATGAAGAAGCGTTCATAGTCCCGAATGTCACCCTGTACGATGTGTGCCTGCGGGTAGAGCTTTCGGGCAACGGCGCAGGCATTGGGATCGACCTCACATCCGTAGGCGTTGCGTTCATTTGGCAGGAAATTGAAGAAATTCCCCATGCCGCAGGTGAGATCTGCTACCAAATCTGTGTCGGAGAGGCGCAGGGCCGAAACGATCATTTCGCAGAGGGGCGGCGGTGTGAAAAACTGGCCGTTTTCCAGTTCCTTTTTCGCCGCGCTGAATGCGTTGTAGTTTTCATAGTCGCTGCGCCGCAGCCCATGCAGGCCGCCATCGCCGGTATAGCGATTGAAAATGTCCTCGTCGGTCACACCGGACTGCTCACAGGCTCCGCTTTGCAGCAGGCGGAGAATCTGTTCATTCAGCTCTCTGCGCTCCTGCTCCGCCCGCCTTTTCGGGTAATATTCGTATTTCATGTTCAAATCACATCCTTATGTGCAAGTAGGGAGAGGATGCCGAAAGCCGGCATCTTCCACTTGAAATGTATAGAAAGCAGGTCAATACAGCGTATGAAACGCCGCAATGATCCGCAGCCGCACCTCCGGGGTGCGGTCTGCGCTGGTAACATAGTGCCAGCCTTTCTCTGTGGTGTAAGCGTCGATTTCCTCGACGCGGCCGCTGTCCAGACGGAGCCGCATGAAAATATGGGGCCCATTCGTCTGTTCAGCCAGTTTGATCGCCATTGCTGAAATGTTCCTCCTCTGTCAGTAGTGTAAGCTGTTCCTCCTTGGGTGGAGCCGGAGAGCGCCGCTTATTCAGCTGCCGCTCCTTCTGTTCCCTGCGCCGCTGCCGGGATTCCCGTTTTTTGGCGGCCTGCTCCTTTTTGAGATCGACTGCATGGACGACCTCCAAGCCGTCCGCCACATCCCGAAGGTCTTGCAGCAGATCTCTCTGTTCACTTTTGGCAATGCGGATATTCTCCACATCATAGTGAAATTCAAAGTAATCATACTCCCCGTACCGGCGGTGCATTTTGCTGAAAAATGTCTGTCGCCGATCCTCTGGTGTCAGGTGCGGAGAGTCGATCACAGAGCTGCTCCAAAGCGGGTTGAAGTGCGCCTTTTTCGTTTCCAGCCAGATCTCCGCGTCCGTTTGAGCCACAGGATGGGGAAACACACGCTCGCCCTTTGTCACCTGCACTTTCTTTTCCTCCAGAAAGCCGATGCGGGTGACCCATGTGCGGCGCACATCATAAAAGATATTGGCACGGCTCAGGTCCCGCTTCTGCTTGCGAATGACGCAGACAGGATTCTGGCAGCGGCAGCGAATACACTGCTCCACATCGTATTGGACTTCGACATGACCGCCATCATAGCCATTACCGCCAACCACGCAGGCGCAGTAGGCTCCGCCGGTAATCTCCATGTACTGCCGGTGCTGTCTCTCACTTCTCTCCGATTCCACCCTCTCGGCGCTTTGCTCGAAAGAATACCGTTTGCCGGTGGTGTGGCAGGGGCAGAGAGGGACAGGAAAGCCGCGGATGCTGTGTGGACAGTCCTTGCGTTCATAGGGGCAGCGCAGCAGTGGGTTGTCATTTTCCGGGCAGTAATCGATGCCTTGAAAAGAAGCATCGCCGCAGGCAAGGCCCCGGCCGAGATCACTTTTGCCATCGACCAAAAGGCCGCACGGCGTTTCCCATGTAAACTTCAATAGAGCCTCAAAGAGATAGCCGAAATTCTGCCAGTCGCTCCAATACACGAAGGAGGGGTGATTCTCCCGCGTGTAGCCTGCGGCGTAGAGATCCCGGGTCAGTTGATTCTGTTCCATGCTCATATCCCCGGACACGGAACCAGTCCAAAGTGGTTTTCCATCACATAGCGCAGATTTTCCACCGTGACCTGATACTCTTCCGAGATACAGCCCTCGCATACGATCTGCCGGTAGCCCAGCGCACGGCTGCATCGCTTATCCCATGAGTTGACATCACCGCCGCAGACTGGGCAGGCGATGTCTGGATACCACGCCAGTTTCCCGGCATCTGAATAAGTGGGTTTCATATCATCCTCCTAAAATAAAAAAGGACGCACAGACTTTTTACAAGTCTGTGCGTCCTTCGTAGTATGCTGTTGCACAGTGAGCAACAATAATCACTCTAAAAATATGAACCACTAAAATATCTGGTTTTCAGAGCGGCAGTCTGCAATCGCATCTACGAAAACTTTCTGATTTTCAATATAGAAAATCACTTTGTACCATGTTCCAAACAAAGCTTTTCGATAAAAATTGGAGGGCAAGTTTGGATCATCACAAGAGGGGAATTGATACGGATTTTCCTGCATGCGGCGAAGAATCTCAGAAAAGCTCGCTCGGAATCGTTGTGCCGCAGGTTTGCTTACCCGTGCGATAAATTCAGCATGTTGAATCAGCTGAGAGGCTACACGGGGATGAACCTGCACTTGATATTTAGCCATTGGCAGAGCCTCTCTCTATTGCGGAATCAATAGATCTGAGAACAGAATCGGAAGACAGATATTCAACACCCTGTTCTCGTTCCGTCCTTGCTTTGAGCAAATCAGCATAAAGAGACTGCTCAGAACTCAATGATAGGGACAAAGGTACCGCACGATCCCGAACAATTTGCTGAAGAAACATATTGATCGTTCCGGTCATGTTCATACCAAGCTGGCTGAGAACCTGTTCAGCCTGTGCTTTTAATTCCGAATCTGTGCGGATGCTCATGTTGATACTGGCCATGCTCTTACACTCCTTTCGTAGCTCTATTATAATATGCAATATGTGCAATGTCAATGCAAATGCAACAATTACGCCGAGGGTTTCAGCCGGCGGTGCATATCAAATTCCTGCCCATCCACATAGCCCATGGCGGCATATTGGCGGTTCATGCTGCTTGTGGACGAGATCTTATAACTGCTCCGCTTCATTTTGGAAACGGCATCCTCGACCGCCTGCGGCACGACCATGACCAAGCCCCATTCCTGGTGTTCGGCCTCCTGCCTTTGGAAAGCGGCAGACAGCCCGCGGCAGAAGCCCCAGCCATAAGAATTGCACATCTCCCGAAGAGCCTTTGCGGAATATTCCTTTTGGGTACGGATCTGTCTGCATCGGCTTGAGATGCAATCATAGGCGTAGAGAAACGCCAGCTTGCAGAGCTTGAAGTCGTCCTCCATGCCGATAAACCCGATCTCCGAAACCTTGCTGCCGTGTACGGAGCTCCGATAGGGCCTGCAGCAGTAATGTGCGGCAATGAGCGTGGAGAGGTAAACCGTCCACGGCGAAGAGAGCTTCGTGCAGGTGACGCCCACGCATTCCTGAACCACCTTCTTATTCTCCTGCGGCTCAATATCCTCCGGCATGAGCTTATGCTCCGCCATCAGACGCCGGGCCTGCAGCAGCGCGGCTTTGGCTTCCTCCTCGTAAGGGCTTTCCGCCAACGCAAGGAGCTTGGCGATCTTTTCCGTAATCTTTGACATAACAACCACCTCAATAAGAATCTGCGCCTGCCTGATGTTCCGCCCAGTCATAGAGCAGAAGATCGTGGCGCGATGAAGATGAAATGATGCCGGCAGGCCGGATACAGTAATTTGTAAACTGGAATTCGGTCGGCTTGTGCGTATAAAGAACAGCAATCAGTTCATAGGACCGCCCCATCCACTCGCTGGTGTCGATGACCTGCACGGTCTCCTTGCCGAAGTTGAGAGCATAGATCCAGTTATCCTGACAGGCACCATGGAGGGAATACTGCTCACCACCGGGCAAGGATAACAGCTTTTCTTTCATCTGCTCATACAACCTTGTAAAAAAGAAAGTTTTTCACAGCGTCCGCATTGGTGGCAGTATCAGAATCTCCAAAAAGAGTTTTGATGAGTGGTTGGATCATCAAATGTAAGATTTGTCAAGGGTGTCGTACAACCCGGCGACAAACTTCAAAACATATTGAGAGTTCGATAAAATGTAGCCATGACAAGAAACACATGGCTACATTTTTTACATAGGAGGTTGTACGATGGCGGAAATGAGAAAACGCACGAGTATGTCTGTTCCGGAAATGGGCAGGATGCTTGGTCTTGGAAAAACGGAGTCATACTGGCTCATTAAAAAGAATTACTTCAAAACCATTCTTGTCGGCAACACCATGAGGGTGATGATCGACAGCTTTGAAGAATGGTATGCCAATCAGTTCAAATATCAGAAGGTCGATGGAACCCCTCCCGGAGAGGAACTGAAGAAAACTACATATTCAATGGAGGAGCTTGGACAGCGCCTTGGGCTGAAAGAAGCGACTGCTTACGAGCTGGTTGCCAAAGGGCATTTTGATGTGGTTGATGTCCTGGGCAAGCGCAGAGTGACCAAGGAGAGTTTTGAAAGATGGTATGCTTCTCAAACCGATTACCGCACGGTAGAGGATCAGGAACTGGATGCAGATATTATGGCATCCACCTACGGTCTGCCGGAGATTGCAAGAATGCTTGACACCAATCGCCAGAATATCTACAGCATTGCCGCCAAGGGAAGTTTCGAGCTGATTCGAGTGGGCAGGCATAACCGAGCTACAAAAGAGAGCTTTATGAAGTGGTATCAGAATCAGACCCGCTACCGGTTAGTGGAAGATAGACAGGAAAGGAGCTGATTACATGGCATCTATCGTTAAGAGAAAAAAGAAGTATTCTGTGGTTTATACATACACCGATGAGAACGGCAACAAGCGTCAGAAGTGGGAAACCTTTGAAACGAATGCCGAAGCAAAGAAAAGGAAGTTGCAGGTTGAATATGAGCAGGAGTCCGGAACCTTTATTCCCCCTTCTGCTAAAACCGTCAACGATCTTTTGGATGAGTATATGTCAATCTATGGTGTGAACACCTGGGCGATGTCTACCTATGAAAGCAGAAAGAGCCTGATTGCAAACTATATTCGTCCCCTCATCGGTGATATGAAGCTGGAGGATGTCACACCGAGAATCATGGACAAGTATTACAGAGATTTGCTTTCTGTCAAAGCGGTTTCTTCTAAGTATGTAAAAGCCCGTACAGAATATCTGACTCCGCATACTATCCGAGAAGTTCACAAGACATTGCGAAATGCTTTCAATCAGGCGGTCAAGTGGGAATTGATGACCAGAAACCCTGTGGAGCACGCTACGCTGCCGAAGGAAGAACACAAGACCAGGGACATTTGGACAGCGGAAGTGCTCCAGAAGGCTCTGGAAGCCTGTGACGATGATATTCTTCGTCTGGCTATTAACCTTGCCTTCTCCTGTTCCCTGCGAATGGGTGAGCTTCTGGGGCTTACCTGGGACTGTATTGACATTTCCCCTACCAGTATTGAACTTGGTCAGGCAAGCATCTTCGTTGAAAAGGAGTTGCAGAGAGTAAATCGTGAAGCGATGGCAGATCTGGACGGTAAGGACATCATGTTCAAGTTCCCGCCGACCTTCGCCAGTACGCATACCGCATTGGTTCTCAAAACTCCTAAGACCAAAACAAGTGTCCGCAAGGTGTTCTTACCGAAAACCGTAGCGGAAATGTTGGTACAGCGAAAGGCTGACATCGAAGAACTGAAAGACCTTTTCGGTGACGAGTTCGTAGACTTCAATCTGGTTTTCTGTTCTTCCAATGGCAAGCCGATTGAGGGGCAGGTTATCAACCGTGCTTTCAATAAGCTGATTGAGGAGAAGGGACTGCCGAAAGTGGTTTTCCATAGTCTCCGACATTCCAGTATCACTTACAAGCTGAAGCTGAACGGCGGCGATATGAAATCCGTTCAAGGCGATTCCGGTCATGCACAGGTCAAGATGGTAGCGGATGTTTACTCCCATATCATCGACGATGACCGCAGACTGAACGCTGAAAGAATGGAAGCTGCGTTCTACTCAGGCAGACAGGCAACGCCTGAGCCGGTTCAACCAGCCGCAACGGAAAGCTCCGCTGATGATAAAGAACTTCTTCTGAAGCTTCTGCAAAATCCGGAAATGGCAGCACTCCTGAAGTCGCTGGCAAAAACATTATAGTAACTGCAAGGGCAGATCCTTTTACATAGCTACAATAGCTGTAAAAGGGTCTGCCCTTATTTTTTTGTTATGGAGGTCAACGAGTATGGATAGAATCTTTATGGACGAGTATTACGAGCATCTGAGAGCTGACAATATCGAGGCATTTTCCAAGGAAAGGAACGACGAATATGTTGGCAGAGCTGAGGAATACAAAGCAGCAAAGTCGGCATTGCTTGAAGGATTGGGACTTGAGCATTTGTTTGACCATAGCCATGAACTGACTCCGAAAGAGAAAGAAATATGGATGCTGTTCGATAGGGTTGATGTAGCAGAGCTTCTTGCAAGGGATGCTTTTGCCAAGGGTGCTTATATGCTCGGCGCTGAGGATAGAGAGATTATGCTGAAATAAAAAAAGACCTGCTTCGGCGGGTCTAAATTACATAGAATCATTGAGTCTGAAAAACCTTTGAAATTCTTAATAATTCTGGTTGAAAAATTCATTTTGAAATGATATATAAAACAGACTGAAATCTGTGTCTAAGGACACCCGCACCCTCACACGAGAATGAATAGGATTTCCTATCATTTCGCATCACGAGAAGTTACATAGTGACATTTACTTGCACTTGCAACGTCCACCAAAAATCGAAAGACTTGCTAATTTCGAGCCAATCGGACGGTGTAAAATCCCTCTGAATTAGCTATCACAGCGTAGTATCAGATGGGATTTGAAATGCTGAAAAGCCTTGTATTTCCAAGCATTTTTAAGCATTAGATGCCACTTCCCGATGTCGTATCGGGTCTACTCCTAAGCGGAAGGCCAGCGGTCCGAATCCGCTCAGGCGTGCCAAAGAGCGCCGAAGGCTTAGCCTTCGGCGCTCTTTTCTTTTATAGATGCTGCACAATGGTGACCGCGCCGGAGAGAATGACATAGGCGTAGACGAGACGGCGGAGCTGCACGGCGTTGAGCTTTCCGCCGAGCTTCAGCCCGAAGCGCTGCCCGCAGACCACGCCCGCCACGCCGAGCAGCGTCAGCGGCAGGAGGTCGAGCGTGTAGTAGCCGCTCAAAACGCGCGTGGTAATGGACGTTACATTATTCACGGCGAAGTTGGCCTGCGCGTTGGCGAGATAGCTCTCGCGGCTGTCTGTGGCGGCAAGGTAATAGATCGCCATGATCGGCCCGCCGATGGAAAACAGCCCACCGCAGACGCCCGCGAGCAGGCCGCAGACGACGGTGACCGCCGGCGTCACACGGATGGCGGCCTTCTTTTCCGTCAGCAGCAGATAGGCGCCGAGCAGCATCAGGAACGCGCCGAACACCATGGTCATCACGCGCAGGTCCATCGAGCCGATGAAGCGGATGGCCGTCACGCTCGCCGCCGCGTAAAGCAGCGTGGGCGGCAGAGTGAGCTTGAGGTCGATGCTTTTGCGCAGCTTCCACGCCAGCGTGACCGTCAGCCCGAGGCAGATGGAGGTCGAGACCGACGGCGCGACCGCCATGGTGAAAAAGTACGGCAGAATGGTCATCATCACGACCGCCGCGCCGAAGCCCGTGATGGATTGAACAAAGCCGCCGAGCGCTGCGCTCAGCGCGACTGCAAGGTATACCATGATCGCTTTCCTCTGATTCCTTTTCCGAAAAAATGACCGCCGGCATTTCTGCCGACGGTCATTGTATGCTTTTTCCCGAATCGTGTCAAGATTTCACAAGGCTTATTTGCTGCGCTTCTTGCCGAGATAGGCCTCCTTGACCTTTTCATCGGCCAGCAGCTTCGCGCCTGTGCCGCTCATGGTGATGGTGCCGGTCTCGAGCACATAGGCAAGGTCGGCGATCTTGAGCGCCATGTTGGCGTTCTGCTCGATGAGCAGGATGGTCACGCCCTGCCGGTTGATCTCGCGGATGATGTCAAAGATCCCCTGCACGACCAGCGGCGCAAGGCCGAGGGAGGGCTCGTCCATCATCAGCACCTTCGGACGGGACATCAGCCCGCGGCCGACCGCCAGCATCTGCTGTTCGCCGCCGGAGAGCGTACCGGCGAGCTGCCAGTTGCGCTCCTTCAGGCGGGGGAAGAGCTCATACACCCACTCGATATCCTTTTCGATCTCCTCCTTATCCTTGCGCAGATAGGCGCCGATCTTGAGGTTTTCGAGCACGGTCATGTCCGGGAACACGCGCCGTCCCTCAGGGACCTGCGCGATGCCCGCGGCGAGGATGGCGTTGATGGGCTTGCCGATCAGTTCCTCGCCGTTGTAGGTGATGGAGCCGGACTTGGCCTTGACAAGGCCGGAAATGGTACGCAGCGTGGTGGATTTGCCCGCGCCGTTCGCGCCGATGAGGGTGACGATCTTGCCGTCGGGCACCTCCATGTCAATGCCGCGCAGCGCCTGAATGCCGCCGTAGGCGACCTGAAGGTTTTGAATTTTAAGCATCCTCTTCCACCCCCAGATAGGCGTCGATGACGCGCTGGTTATTCTGGATCTCCTCCGGCGTACCGGTGGCGATCAGTTCACCGAAGTCAATGACGTAGATGCGGTCGGAAATGTCCATGACGAGGTCCATGTGGTGCTCGATGAGCAGGATGGTCATGTGGAACTCGTCACGGATGCGGCCGATGAACTCGGTCAGCTCGTTCGTCTCCTGCGGATTCATGCCAGCGGCAGGCTCGTCGAGCATCAGGAGCTTCGGATGCGTCGCCAGCGCGCGGGCGATCTCCAACCGGCGCTGCTTGCCGTAGGGCAAAGACGTCGCCAGCTCGTCCTTCACATCCTCCAGACCCACGATGCGCAGAAGCTCCATGACCTCCGCGCGATGCTGCGCCTCCTCCTTGCGGTTGAGACGGAACGTGGCGGAAAAGACGTTGCTGGTGCGCAGCATATGCTTGGCGATGAGCACATTGTCGAACACGGTCTGGGACTTCCACAGGCGGATGTTCTGGAACGTGCGCGCCATGCCGAGCTTGGTGATCCGGTCGGGCGTAGGGTCGAGCACGGGCAGCTGAACGAATTTCCCGGCCTCCTTGCCCTTGTAATTCTGCTTCATCTTGCCCTGCGGATGGTTGCGAACGATCGGCTCGCCCATGAAGCTGACCTGACCGTTCGTCGGCTCATACACACCGGTGATGGTGTTGAACGCGGTGGTCTTGCCCGCGCCGTTGGGACCGATGAGCGCGACGATCTCGCCCTCGTTGACCTCAAGGCTCAGGTTGTCGACGGCGACGACGCCGCCGAACTGCATCGTAATATTGTCAAGACGCAGAACGTTTTGGCTCATTTCTCGCCGCCTCCCTTCTTTGTATGACGGCGCAGGAGATCGGGCAGCTCCTTATCGCCCATGATGCCCTTGCGGAAGAAGAGCACGACGACCATGATGATGACGGAGATGACCGCCATGCGGAAGCCGTTCTTGAAGAGGCCCGGTGCCGTGATGCCGAGGAACTTGCCGGTATCCAGACCGCGCAGCAGCCACTCGAGCGCCGCGATGTAGAGGAAGCTCGTGAGCACGCTGCCGGTGATGGAGCCGATGCCGCCGATGACGACCAGCAGCAAGATCTCATAGGTCATGCTGCTTCGGAACGACATCGCCGGCACCGCGCCCATGTACATCGCCAGCATACCGCCGCCGACGCCCGCGAAGAACGAGGAAATGACGAAGGCAAGGCGCTTGTGGTGGGCGAGATTGATGCCCATCGCCTCGGCGGCGACCTCGTCGTCGCGGATGGCCTTGAACGCGCGGCCGTAGGTGGAGTTCACCAGCAGCACAACGCACGCGATGAACACGCCGATGAGCAGCAGGTACGCGGTCGCGCTGCTGAAATCGGGATAGCCCTTGAGAAGGTTCGAGGCGTTGGTCAGCGGACCGATGGCGTTCCATTGGATAATGGTGCGCATGATCTCGGCAAAGCCGAGGGTCGCAATGGCGAGGTAGTCGCTCTTCAGACGCAGCACGGGCAGACCGATCAGATAGGCGAAGAACGCCGCGATCAGACCGCCGACAAGCAGCGCGAGGATCATGCCGACCGCCGCGCCGACCTTGTCGCCAAGGAAGCCCGCAAAGACCTCCGGCAGGGAGAACTTCACGATGCCGCCGTCAAAATACTGGTACACGCCCGCGCGCTTGGCGACCGGGATGCACAGCACCGCGTAGGAATACGCGCCGAGGAGCATAAAGCCCGCCTGACCGAGGGAGAAAAGGCCCGTAAAGCCGTTGAGCAGGTTCATCGAAACGGCGACGAGGGAATAGACCGACGCCTTTTTGATGACCTTGATCACAATGTGATAGCTCGGGAGCTGGGAGTCGAGGACCATCGTGACCGCCAGCACGACGAACAGGATGAGCGCGGTGAAGATATACTCTTTGCCGATCGTTTTCTTTTTCATCTTCACCCCTCCTTACACCTTGTCCGTGACCTTTTCGCCGAACAGTCCCGTGGGCTTGACGCACAGCACGATGATCAGCAGCGCAAAGGTGAACGCATCGGAGAAGGTAGACTGGCCGAGGCCCTTGATGATCTCCTCGCAAAGGCCGATGAGGAAAGCGCCGACCACCGCGCCGGGAATGGAGCCGATGCCGCCGAACACCGCCGCGACGAAGGCCTTCAATCCCGGCATACCGCCGGAGGTGATGGCCACCGTGGGATAGTTGGTGAAGTAGAGCATCGCGCCGACCGCGGCGAGGAACGAACCGATGACAAAGGTCATGGAAATGACGGAATTGATCTTCACGCCCATGAGCTGCGCCGTCTCAAAGTCCTTGGCGGCGGCACGCATTCCCATGCCGATCTTGGTCTTTTTGATGAGCGCGACGAGCGCAAAGACGAGCGCGATGGTCAGAACGGGCGTCACGACCGTGACGCGCTTGGTGGACGCGCCGAAGAGCGTGATGGTGTCGGAGATCCAGGGGATCGACGTCTTGACCGGCTGCGGCAGGCCGCCGGTCAGGTAGAACGCAAGATTCTGGATGAGGTAGCTCACACCGATGGCACTGATCATCAGCGACATACGCGGCGCCGTGCGCAGCGGCTTATAGGCCACGCGCTCGATGGCAAAGCCGAGAATGACGGTGAAGATGAGCACCAGCGGGATCGAAATGTACATGGGCATGGACGCGGTGGTGTAGACCATGATCAGGCCTGCCACCATAAAGACATCGCCGTGGGCAAAGTTAATGAGGCGCAGAATGCCGTAGACCAGCGTGTAGCCGATGGCGATGAGCGCGTACTGACCTCCCACAGAGATACCACTGATCAGATACGGTAAAATTCCCTGCATGGAAAACCTCCTGTTGGTAGGATTCGGGGGAACGCGAAAAAACGGGGAAAACTTGGCGGGGCAAAAGCCCCGCCAAGTTTGCTGCTTGTGGAGAGATTTGTGGCTTTTCTCAGTCGATGCCCTGGATCTTCACGAAGTCCCACGCACCGGTCTCGGTGTTGGCGGTCTTGATGTAGGCCGCGTCGCGCTTGGCGTCGCCGATGTCGTCGAAGGCGATCTCGCCGGAGATGCCGGAGTAGGTCACGCCGGGCAGAGCCGCGAGGATGTCGGCGGGCGCGGTGCTGCCGGCAGCCTTGATGGCCTCAAGCGCGGTGAAGTAAGCGTCGTAGCCCATGACGGTGACGGCGGAGACCATGTCGTTGCCGCCGTTGTTGGTCTTGGCGTCGGCGTTGGCATTGATCCACTCCTTGATGCCGGCGTCGAACTCGGGATTACCACCCTCCTGATAGAAGGTCGTGATCTTAACATCGACATCCTTGCCCTTGGCGGCCTCAACGACCATGTTGCTGTCGAGCGTGTCGCCGCCGAGGATCGTGCCCTCGAACTTCTGCGCGGCGGCGGCCTCAACGATCAGCTGCGCATAGTTGATGGAGACGGGGGAGAAAATGACGCCGGCGTTGGCAGCCTTGGCGTTGTTGATATAGGAAACGAAGTTGGCATTGCCCTCGGGGAAGTTCTCGGCAACGACCTTGCCGCCGAGCTTCTCAAAGGCCTGCGTGAAGTAGTAGATCAAGCCCTGATCGTAGTCGCTGCCGAGCATACCGAGCAGGTAAGCGGTGTCGACGCCGAGCTCCTTGTAGGCATAGTTCGCAAGAACGGTGCCCTGGAAGGGATCGAGGAAGCAGATGCGGAAGTAGACATCGCAGTCGGAAGTGACCTGCGGGTTGGTGCAGGTGACGCCGATGGCAGGCACGCCGGCCTCGGCGAACACGGTGCCGCCGGCCATGGACACGCCGGAGCCGTAGGAGCCGAGCACGATGCTCACGCCCTTGTTGACCAGCTCAGCGGCCGCGGACGGGCCGTTCTCGGCTGCGGTACGGTTATCGACGACCTCCAGCTGGACCTTGTAGGTCTCGCCGTTGATGTCGACGGTGGGCTGGACGTAGTTGGCATACTGCATACCAAGCACCTCCTGCTTGCCGCCGGCGCCGTTGTCGCCGGTGAGCGGCTCGAAGACGCCGATCTTCACGACCTTCTCTTCGCCGGTGGTGTTGGGCGTGCCGCCCTCCTGCTGTTCGCCGCCCTTGTCGCCGCAGGCGACCAGGCCAAGCGCCATGACGAGCGCAAGGACGAGTGCAAGAATCTTTTTCATATACATATCCTCCTGACTTTCTGCCGCGCTGCCGCGGCAAGCGGGGCGTCCGCCCCTTTTGGTTGCAGTTTATTTTATCGAACCGTTGAATGGATTTCAAGCGTCGAATCTGTCAGAATTTTCGGTCGTTTCCGGTCGTTTTTCCCACGGTCGCCTCCAAATTTCATGTGCATTTGTCTACGCGCCGCGGACTCAAGTCCATTTATTGAGAATATCTATTGCTTTTCTGTTTTCCCCACGAGGACAAATGCTCTTGTCACTTTGCACAATAAAGATTTTCGCAAGAAAAGAAAAAAGTGACGCAGGGAACGGCAAATGCCCGTCCCTGCGTCACTTTTTCCATTCGTCCTTTTGCCCATCAGGCTTTTTCGCCGACCATTCGCTCAAATTCCTCGCCGGTCATCGTCTCGTGGGCGAGCAGATATTCCGCCACGGCGGTCAGCGCCTCGCGCCGTGCCGTCAAGATCTCCTCGCAGCGCGCATACGCGCGGTCGATGATGGCCTTGACCTCGTCGTCGATCTCGGCGGCGGTCTTTTCCGAGTAGCTGCGCGTCTGGCCCATCGTCTTGCCGATGAACACCTCGTCGTGCCCGCTCTCAAAGGCGATGGAGCCGAGCTTCTCGCTCATGCCGTAGGCTGTGACCATCTTGCGCGCGATGTGCGAGGCGCGCTCGATGTCGTTCGAGGCGCCGGTGGAAATGTCGCCGAGCATCAGCTTCTCCGCCGCGCGCCCGCCGAGGAGTGAGACGATCTGCTCCTCCATGTAGCGCTTGGACTGGTAGGAGTGGTCCTCGTCGGGCAGCGCGATGGTCATGCCGCCCGCCTGTCCGCGCGGCACGATGGTGATGCGATGCACCGGCTCGTGCGTCGGCAGCGCGTGCATCACGACGGCATGGCCCGCCTCGTGATAGGCGGTCAGCTTCCGCTCGTGCTCCGGCACAACGCGGCTGCGCTTCTCGGGTCCGGCGAGGACCTTGATCTCCGCCTCCTCGAAGTCCGCCATGGTGATGAATTGGTCGCCGCGGCGCGCGCACAGCAGCGCCGCCTCGTTGGAAAGGTTCTCAAGGTCCGCGCCGGTGAAGCCCGCCGTGCCCCGCGCGACCTTGGCAAGGTCCACGTCCTCGGCAAGCGGCTTGTTGGCGGTGTGGATCTTCAAAACGTCCTCGCGTCCCTTGATGTCGGGATAGCCGACGTAGATCTGGCGGTCAAAGCGGCTGGGGCGCAGCAGCGCGGGGTCGAGGATGTCCGCACGGTTGGTCGCCGCGAGAACGACCACGCCGTCGTTCGTGCCGAAGCCGTCCATCTCGACGAGCAGCTGGTTGAGCGTCTGCTCGCGCTCGTCGTGACCGCCGCCGAGGCCGGTGCCGCGCTGGCGGCCGACCGCGTCGATCTCGTCGATGAAAATGATGCAGGGAGCCGCCTTCTTGGCCTGCTCGAACAGGTCGCGCACGCGGCTTGCGCCGACGCCGACGTACATCTCCACAAAGTCCGAGCCGGAGATGGAGAGGAACTCCACGCCCGCCTCACCCGCGACCGCGCGGGCGAGCAGCGTCTTGCCCGTGCCCGGAGGGCCGACGAGCAGCACGCCCTTGGGAATACGCGCGCCGAGCTCGACAAACCTTTGCGGGTCGCGCAGGAAGTCCACGATCTCCGCAAGCTCCTCCTTCTCCTCGTCCGCGCCCGCAACATCGGCAAAGGTGGTCTTGCGGGCGCTCTCGCTGCCGTGCCGGAAGGTGGCGTTGCCGAACTTCGCCATACGGTCGTTCCCGCCGCCGGAGGCGCGCATGGAGAAAAAGTACCAGATGGCGAACAGCCCCGCGACGGCGATCACATAGGGCAGGGCAATGGCAAGGTAGTTAGGCGAGTGGTTGGCGGAGTAGTTATAGTCCTCCAGAATGCCGGCGGCCTTCTGCTCCACGACAAGGTCGTTGAGGTCGTCGTAGAAAAGGTCGAAGTCGTAGAGCTCCTTCCGGAGCTCCGTCTTGCCATCCACCGCCTCGCGCAGCTTGAGCGTGAGCGTGGTGTCCTGCACGGCGAAGGACTTCACCTTCTCCTGTTCAAAGAGCTGCACGACCTCAGCATAGGAGATCTCCGGCTCCTTGGGGCGGAAGAAATACGAGGCGGCCGAGAGCAGCATGAAAACGCACAGCATCCACAGTACATAATTGGGTCGTTTGGTCTGGGTCAAAGGTTTTCCCTCCTTTTGCGGCAGCAGAGTCTGCCTTGAAGAAAAGAGGCGACGAGCGCCTCTTTTCGATTCTTCAAAAAAGTCCTCCGGACTTTTTTGATATTTGGATGCGCTTCGCTCTGCGCCTCTCCGCCGCAGCGGCTCGACGCTCACTTCGCGAGATGTGTTATTTCAGACGCGCATGTCGTCAGAAATAACAGTCAAGATCATTTGCGCCGTGCGCGGCGCAAAGCCTGCGGCGCTTTTTCCATCATACGCCGGCCTTACTTGCTGTAGACCTCCGGCTTGAGCACACCGATGTACGGCATATTGCGGTACTGCTGGGCGTAATCCAGCCCGTAGCCCTTCCCACCGCGCAGGCGCGGCGGGAGCCCTTTGATCTTACTCTGAACGGTACGGAATGAATCCGTCCCGTTCCAAGATTTTGCCTGCGGCAAAATGCTTGTACGCGCTTACGCGCGCCGCCCCTTTCAGGGCGTGTGGGCTACGGCCTTACTTGCTGTAGACCTCCGGCTTGAGCACACCGATGTACGGCATATTACGGTACTGCTGGGCGTAATCCAGCCCGTAGCCCACGACGAACTCGTCGGGGACCTCAAAGCCCGCGAGATCGGCCGTGATGGGCTTGACGCGGCGGGCGGGCTTATCGAGCAGAGTAACGACCGTCACGCTCTTGGCGCCCTTGGTGAGGAAATAGTTCTTGAGGAAGTAGAGGGTATTGCCGGAGTCCAGGATGTCCTCAATGACCACGATCTCGCGGCCCGTAATGTCCTGCTGCAGGTCGTGCGTGATCTGCACCACGCCGGACGAGGACGTGCCGTTCTGGTAGGACGACACCGCGATGAACTCGATGTCGCTCTTGATCTGGCAGGCGCGGACGATGTCCGCCATGAAGATGAAGCTGCCCTTGAGCACGCCGAGGAACAGCGGGTTGCGGTCCTTGAACTGCTCGTAGAGCGTGTCGCCCATCTCCTGCACGCGCGTCCTGATCTGCTCCTCGCTGTAGAGCACCTTCAGCATATCCTGATCCATCATGCTTTTCGCCATAGTTTTTCCCTCTCCCATTGTTTTATGTTTGTTTTTCCGGAGACTTACTCCGCGGTTTTCTCAAAGGTCAATACACACACGCTCTCGCCGTCGCCCGGCAGGAACAGCGCGTCCGTGCCGATGCCGTACACCGCAGCGACCGCGCCGCCCGAGCGGATGACCGGCGTTTGCTCCCGCTCATCCGGCGAAAAGCCGCGCTCGGCGAAGAGCCGCTTGAGGCTCCGCGAGCCGCGCGAGACGGGCAGCGTCATGCTCTCCCGCGCGTCCCACGCGCCGACCGAGAGCGGCGCGTCCAAAGCGGCACCTCTTAATATAACGGTATTCTCGGAATTTTCAACCGTTTTTTCGCATTTTCGGCAGGTGATGGCAAAGCCACCCCACCGGACGGTCTCCCCTGCGCGGAGCAAAACGCGCTCCGGCGTTTCCCTCCGGTGTGTGCAGAGCGTCAGCACACCGTCCGCGCGCCGCGCGGTCACGCCGCCGGGCAGGTCGAGCTGTGCCGTCCCGCTTCCCGCACAAAGCGCGGCAAGCGCGTCGTAGTGCGCGGCGGTGAAGTCCTTCTTCCCCGCGCCGAGCGCGTCGAGCGCAAGGCGCAGCACCCTCGGCTTCAGGACCGCGGGTACCTGCGTGACCGCCGCGCAGGGCAGCGTCACCGCGCCGGCCTCCGTTTTCAGCTCCGTCAGATAAGCGGCGGCAAGGGAGTCGAGGTATTCATCCTCCTGCCGCAGGCGCAGCGCCGTCTCGCCGATGTGCTCGACCGCCTGCGCGTTGACCCGGCAGAGCTTCGGCAGCACCTCCGCGCGGATAAAGTTGCGCGTGAGCGCCGTGTCCGCGTTGGTCGCGTCCGTGCGATAGGGCACATGATGCTCCTTCGCGTAGGCGGCAAGCTCCTCCCGCGTCAGGCAGAGGAAGGGGCGCACCAGCCTGCCGTTTTTCGGCGCGATGCCCGCAAGGCCCGCCATGCCCGTGCCGCGAGCAAGATGAAAGAGCACCGTTTCGGCGTTGTCGTTCGCGTGATGGGCGGTGACGATGCGCGCCGCGCCGGTCTGACCGGCGACGGAGTTAAGAAAGTCATAGCGCAGCTTGCGCGCCGCCTCCTCGATTGTCAGGCCGTTCTCCCGGGCGTAGGCCGCCACATCGCCCGTGCCGACGCACAGCGGGATGCGCCGCGCCGCGCACCACGCGCGCACGAGATCCTCGTCCATGTCGGCCTCCTGCCCGCGCAGCTGATGGTTGTAGTGCGCCGCGCACACGCGGTAGCCGTTTTCGTATAAAAAGTCCAGCAGACACATCGAGTCCATGCCGCCCGAAGCCGCCGCGAGCAGCAGCTCGTAGCGCGGCAGCAGGTCGAAGCGCTGCACAAAGTCCAGTACCTTTTTCATTCGTCCTCGTACCGCCTTTCGAGCGTGCCGAAGGTCGTGTACTCCGGCATCCAGCGCAGCTCGACCTTGCCGGTCTCGCCGTGGCGGTTCTTGGCGACGATGCACTCGGCAATGTTGTGCTTTTCGGAATCCTCGTTGTAATAGTCGTCGCGGTAGAGAAAGAGCACGATGTCCGCGTCCTGCTCGATCGCGCCGGATTCACGCAGGTCGGAGAGCATGGGGCGCTTGTCGTCGCGCTTTTCGTTCGCGCGCGAGAGCTGTGAAAGGCAGAGCACAGGGACCTGCAATTCCTTCGCCATGATCTTGAGCATACGCGAAATGTCGCTCACCGCCTGCTGGCGGTTTTCGCCGCTGTAGCCCTTTCCGCCGGCAGAGGTCATCAGCTGAAGATAGTCGATGACGACGAGGCCGAGGTTTTCGATGCGGCGGCATTTGGCGTTCATGTCCGCGACGGTGAGGAGCGGGTTGTCGTCGATCTTGATGTCCGTGCGGCTGAGCGTCGAGGCCGCCTCCGCGATCTTCACCCAGTCGCTCTCGCGCAGATTGCCGGAGATGAGCCGTCCGTTCTCCACCAGCGCTTCGTTGGACAGCACACGGGTGACGAGCTGTTCCTTGGACATTTCCAGGGAAAAGACCGCGACCGCCTTGCCGCTCGCCTTTGCCACGTTGAGCGCCACATTGAGCGCAAAGCTGGTCTTGCCCATACCGGGTCTTGCCGCCAACAGAATAAGGTCAGATTTGCTCAGGCCGTTGATCTTGTCGTCCACGGCGCTCAGGCCCGTGGAAAGACCCGGCAGCGTCTTGCCGCCGGCGGCGGAAAGCTCGGCGAGGTGGTCGAGCACGCCCTGCAGCACAACGCTGATCTGCTCCATATTCTGTGCGCTGCGCCCGCGGCGCACCGCGTAGATCTTCTGCTCGGCGGCGTCGAGCACGGCGGAGGCTCCGCCCGTGCCGTCCTGCACCATGCCGGTGATGTCGCTCGCCACGGTCGCGATCGCGCGCAGCAGCGCCTTGTCACGCACGATGTCGGCGTATTCGTTGACGTTCGCGGAGGTTGGCGTGACCTCCATGAGCTGCACAAGATAATTGCGCGTGGTGTTTTCGTCATAGGTGCCGTTGCGCTCCATCTCGCCCGCGACGGTCACGCCGTCGATGGGCTTGGAGTAGAGGAACATGGAATAGATCGTCTCGAAGATCTCCCGGTTCTGGCGCAGGTAGAAATCCTCGGGGCGCAGCTTTTCCATCACGTCCTTGATGCAGTTCGCGTCGATGAGCATCGAGCCGAGCACCGCCTGCTCCGCCTCGAGCGAGTGCGGCATCTGGCGGTAGAGCAGTTCGTCCATCGCAGGGCACCTCTTTTCTGCGTAAAGTCTGGCTTATTCCTCCGCCACGGTCACGGTGAACTTCCCGCTGACCTCGTAGCCGAGCTTCGCGCGGATCTCATAGCTGCCGAACGCCTTGATCGGCTCGTCGAGCACGATCTTCTGCTTGCCGACGTCCAGACCGAACTGCGCCATGAGCGCCTCGGAGATCTCCTTGCCGGTGATGGCGCCGAAGAGCTTGCCGTTCGCGCCGCCCTTGGCGGTGATCTTCACGGTGCAGTTACGCAGCTTGTCCGCGGTCTCCACGGCGGCCGCACGATTGGCCGCCTCCTCGGCGCGGCGCGCCTTTTCCTTGAGGTTCATCGTGTTGATGGCGTCCGCCGTGGCGGGGATGGCCAGCTTGCGCGGCAGCAGATAGTTGCGGGCGTAGCCCTCCGCCGCGTCGATCATCTGGCCCTTCTTGCCCTGACCTCTGACGTCCTGCTGTAAAATAACTTTCATCGTTCTATCCTCCTGATGGTGGTTTTTTATCCTTCCAAATACTGGTCGATGGCGGCGATGAGCTGCTCGCGCACCGCGTCCACCGTCCCGTCCGGGATCTGTCCGCCCGCGGTGGTGGAGTTTCCGCCGCCGCCGAGCTTTTCCATAATGAGCTGCACGTTGATCTCGCCGAGCGAGCGCGCCGACAGATTCACGCCCGTATCGTGCTTGAAGAGCACGAACGACGCGCGCACGCCGCGCAGCGTCAGCAGCTCGTCGGCGGCCTTGGCCGCGGTCACGCGGTCGATGTCCTGCTCCACCGCCGCGATGGCAATGTCGTTGTGATACAGCTCCGCGTGGCGGATGATGTCATAGCGCTCGATCATGTCGGAAAGCGTTCCCTGGAACAGGCGCTGCACGTCCGCCGTGTCCACGCCCGCGCGGCGCAGCAGCGCCGCGGCCTCAAAGGTGCGTCCGCCGGTGCGCATGGTGAAGTTCTTCGTATCGAGCACGATGCCCGCGAACAGAGCCTCGGCCTCGGCGCGCAGCAGATCGCCGGGGTCAATGAGATATTGCAGCAGCTCGCTCACCAGCTCCGACGCCGACGAGGCGTAGGGCTCGTGGAAGTTGAGCGCAGCGGATTCAATATAGCTCGCCGCCCGGCGGTGATGGTCAATGACCGCCACGCGGTTGCAGGTGTCGAGCAGCTGCTCGGACTCCACGAAGTCGGGGCGGTTGGTGTCCACCACCACGAGCAGCGCGCCGGGCTGTGCCTTGATGAAGGCGTCGCTGCCGCTGATGAAGGCGTCCTTATACTCCGGCAGCGCGGCAAGGCGCTTGAGGATCGGGCCGGCGGCATTGTCGTCCATGTCAATGACGATCTGTGCCTTCTTGCCGCGCTTGCGCGCGATGCAGCACACGCCCGCCGCCGCGCCGACGGCGTCGAAGTCGGCGTGCTTATGGCCCATGATAAAAACCTGACTGGCATCGGAGATCAGCTCGCCGAGGGCGTTGGCCATCACGCGGGACTTGACCTTCGTGCGCTTTTCGGTGGACTTTGTCTTGCCGCCGTAGAACTCAAAATCGAGGCGGTTGCGCACGACGACCTGATCGCCGCCGCGCGAGAGCGCCATCTCGATGGACAGGCCCGCGTTCTTGAAAAGCGTCTCGTAATCGTCCGCGTCCTTGCCGACGCCGATGGAGAGCGTCGCGGCGACGCCGTCCTCGGTGACAACGGAGCGCACCGCGTCGAGCACGCTGAACTTGCCCTCGAGCAGCGTATTGTAATGTTTTTCCGTCAGCAGCAGCAAATAGCGGTTGCGGTCGTACTTGCACAAAAGCCCCTGCGTGCCCGACACCCACGCGCTGATCTTTTCGTCGATCTGCGCGAGCACGGACGAGCGCGCCGCCTCGGTGCCGGCCTTCATCAGCTCCTCGTAGTTATCGAGCATGAGCACAGCCACGATGGGGCGGCTCTCCTCGCTCTTTTTCCTGAGCTCGTCCTGCTCAGTCACGTCCATCCAATAGGTCAGCGCGAGAAGCCCGCGCGCGCCGCTGCGGCCGCTCGGATGCGTGAGACTGCCGAACACGCGGAAGTGCCGGTTGTTGACGACGACCGTTTCGGGACATTCGCTCTTTCCCTCCAGCAGCCATTGGGCGGGGAAGCCGGGCAGCGTATCCTCCAGCCGGTTATCGAACAGATTCTCCCTCATGCCCGTGAGCTGGAGGAAGCTCTCGTTGCTCCACAGTACCTCCTGCGTATCGGGCCGGAAGACCATCATGGCAAAGGGGGCCGAGAGCATGGAGGACTTGCCCGCGCTCGCCACATCGTCGGTCATATCCTCGACATAGCGCTGGATGCCCTCGCGGCGCTTTTGCGCCGTGCGGCGGAAATAGACATAGGTGAGCGCCATCACACCGGCCTCAACGAGGCCGAGGATCGGCTCGATCCACAGCGTCACCGCGCAGAAGACTGCGGCAAGAAGAAAATACAGCCGCATATTCGGCTCGGTCAGCTTATTGACTTTCTTACTCATAAGGTATCCTCCCTGCTTCATCGGCGGCACAAAGGCGGAACAAATACGGATAGATACTATATTGTAGCACACGGGCGCGCAAGGGTGCAATAGGCTTTCCGATAAAAAATTCGTCCGGAAAAGGGGCGCATGAAAAAAAGTGTGTACTTTTTCCAAAAAACGTGGTATACTATAAAAACACAAATTGTATTGAGCCGCCATCGCGCGGTTTGAATAGAGCACAAGTCCATAGTAAAAACGATCAGGGCGCCGATGGTGCGATGCGCTCCGCGGAACAGGGTGGAGCGCGCAGCACGGACGCCGTTGTTTCCGTGCGGTCATTTCCGCGCGGCGTGGACCGAATGCTCACCCAATTTTTGAAGATCCATAAGGAGTGAATGCATTTTGGCAGAAAATTTGAAGATCATCCCGCTCGGCGGGCTGAACGAGATCGGCAAGAACATGACCGTGTATGAGTACGGCGGCGAGATCATCGTCGTGGACTGCGGCATGGCCTTTCCCGGCGACGATATGTACGGCATCGACCTTGTCATTCCCGACGTGAGCTACCTCGCCAAGCACAAGAACCGCATCCGCGGTCTGTTCATCACCCACGGCCACGAGGACCACATCGGGGCCATCCCCTACGTCCTCAAGCAGGTCAATATGCCTATTTACTGTACCCGCCTGACCGCGGGCCTCATTCGCCTGAAGCTCGAGGAGCACGGGCTTTTGAAGTCCACCAAGATCGTCACCGTCGAAAGCGGCATGACGGTCAAGGCCGGCAAGTTCAGCGTGGAGTTCATTCATGTGAACCACTCCATCGCGGACAGCGTGGCGTTTGCCATCCACACCGGGCTTGGCACCGTCGTCCACACGGGCGACTTCAAGATCGACTCCACGCCCATCGACGGCGAGGTCATCGACCTCGCGCGCTTCGGTGAGCTGGGCAAGCAGGGCGTGCTCGCGCTGCTCGCGGACTCCACGAACGTCGAGCGCCCCGGCTACACGATGAGTGAGCGCATGGTCGGCAAGACCTTCGACCGGCTCTTTGCCGGCTGCAAGCAGCGCATCATCGTCACGACCTTCGCCTCCAACGTCCACCGCATCCAGCAGGTCATCGACGCGGCGGCGGCGGTCGGCCGCAAGGTCGCCGTCACGGGCCGCAGCATGGAAAATGTCACCAAGGTCGCGGTCGATCTCGGCTACATGAAGCTGCCCAAGAACACCGTGACAGACATCAACAAGATCAAGGCGCTCCCGCTCGATAAGCAGGTCATCGTGACCACCGGCTCGCAGGGCGAGGAGATGAGCGCGCTCTACCGCATGGCGTTTTCCCAGCACAAGCAGATCGAGGTCGGCCCCGGCGACCGCGTCATCATCTCGGCTTCCGCCATTCCCGGCAATGAGAACACCGTCTCGCGCGTCATCAACGAGCTGTTCCGCAAGGGCGTCGAGGTCATTTACGACCGCGCGGATATGCTCCATGTCTCCGGCCACGCCTGCCAGGAGGAGCTGAAGATCATCCACGCGCTCACAAAGCCGAAGTATTTTATCCCCGTACACGGCGAGCAGCGTATGCTGCAGATCCATAAGAACCTTGCCATGTCCATGGGCATGGACCGCAAGAACATCGCCATCTGCGAAAACGGCGACGCGGTGGAGATCACCGCCCGCACAATGAAGCTCGTGCCGGGCATGGCGCCCGCCGGCGAGATCTTCGTGGACGGCAGCGGTGTGGGCGACGTCGGCGCGGTCGTCCTGCGCGACCGCAAGCACCTTGCCGAGGACGGCATGGTGGTGGTCGTGCTGCCCATCTCCGCGCACGATGGCTATATGCTCGCCGAGCCTGAGATCATCACCCGCGGCTTCATCTACGTCAAGGAGTCCGAGGAGCTGATGAACGAGCTGAAAACGGTGGTCATGTCCGCCGCCGAGGGCGTGCTGGGCCGCCGCAGCCGTGACATCGGCGAGCTCAAGGGCGCGATCAAATCGGGCGTGAGCAACTACCTGTTCAAAACGACCAAGCGCAGCCCGATGGTCATTCCCGTCATCACAAAGCTGTAAACCGGCAGGCAAAAAGCAGAGCGTTCCGCGGAACGCTCTGCTTTTTCAAAAGGCGTGAAAAGTCAAGCATTAAATGCGCACAATTTTCCACTTCTTATTTTGTCTAATTCTAACAAGCCAACATGGCCGCCGTCATGTCTCATGGTCGGCAGCCTGCGCATTTTTCTATTCTGTTTCCCGTGTTCCGCTCCGCTCACGTCCTCTCCCTCAGAACATTCCTTGTGTCAGTTGCTTTTCTTTATGCGCTCAGTCCGATCTCCCGCAGGCACTCCCGGAACATGACCTCGCTGCTCTTGTACCCGAAGATTTTCCGTGGATAGTTGTTAATCCATTCCTCCGTGGCCGCGATCTCCGCCGCGCTGACCTTAGAGAAATCTGTGCCTTTCGGATGCCGCCGCCTGATCATGCTGTTGGCGTTCTCGTTGCTCCCCCGTTCCCACGAAGAATACGGATGGCAGAAATATACCTTGGTGCGCGGTATGGTCTTGTTGACAGCGCTCCGCTCCAGCTCCTCCGCCGCCGAAAATTCCGAGCCATTGTCAAAGGTGATGCTTTTGAAGATTGCTCTGAACCGTCTGGCACCGCATTTCCGCTCCAGCGCATCCAGCGCCTTGACCACGGTTTCCGCCTTTCTGTTCGGTATTCCTATGATGATGTCTTTCCGCGTTTTGCGCTCATTCAGGGTCAGCAGGGCGCTGGTGGTCTTGCACTTGCCCTTTCCGCTGTACACGGTGTCGCCCTCCCAATGCCCGAACTCCTCGCGGCTCCCCACCTCCGGCGGGCGTTGCTCAATGCTCTCACCCGCAGAGGCCCGCGCCTGATCTTTCTTGGTCTTGACCTTTTTGTATTTCTGCTTCACCTTGCCCCGGCGCGGCAAATCCACCTGCGTGATTTGTAGAAAGAGGCCCTTTTTGATGTAGCTGTAGATCGTCGTCACAGAAACCGAGGTCTCGAATATCCGCCCCTCCATCATCGCGTAGCCGAGAACGGCAGCAGGACTGCACTCTTTTTCAACGATTGTCGCCTCGATGTAGTTTGCAAGCTCGTGATCTTTGCCGATTTTCAAGTCCGGCCCTTTCTCCCGCAAGTGTTCCTGATACCGTGCTTCCGCGATGTCCGGGCTGTATGCCGTTACCATTTCCCATGTTCCGCCGTCCAGCCGTTCATACTCCCCACGCTTCAATTCCCGGTAGATGGTGGAAACGTGGACGCGCAGCTTCTCCGCGATCTCACGCGGTTTCATCCCCATGCGCTGCCATTTCTCAATGCGCAGCCTGTCGTTCTTGGTCAGATGCTTAAATGTTCGCCCTCCTGTCTGCACTGTAAAGCCTCCTCTCTCATGCTTTTGCGCGGGCGGTGTCGGGTCTTGCCCGTTCCGCTCCGCCGGTTTGCTTTGTCGCTTTTTGTCTTATTATGATACCTGTAAATCCCTTACCGCGCAACTGATTTTTCGTTGTGAACGCGCAAAAAATCCCCCGACCGCTATATCTATGAGTATAGCAGCCGGGGGATAATTTCAGTTATTCAGTTCCTTTTCTCCATCCGTTTTGCCGGGGTTGCCCTCCACAAAGATGCCGTCCAGCGCACCGATGGCGCTGTCCACCGCGATGTCCAGCTCCTTTACCGCCGCCTCGATCATAGCCTTTACCTCCGCCGTGACCTTAATGCCCTTGGCTTCAAGCATCTGCTCCACATAATCGTACTTCGGAATAGTCAGCGTACCGGCCTCGCGCTGCTTCTCTGCCGCCTTGACCAGCACGGCGACAATGCCATACAGGCGTTTGTCTTTCAGCCAAGGGATGCCGGTCTTGACCAGCCACGGAATGGCCACGCCGGTGAAGAACAGGCCGAGGATGGCGAAAATTGCCTCAATGACAATGTTGATGATGTCGGGAATGATCTGTGTCATGGTGTGTACCTCCTTACACTTTCGTCAGATATTTCTTGTCCACGTTTCCTGTGATCGCGCCGCTTTTCAGCGTGGAGACTGAAATGCGGTCGCCGCTGATTGCCCGAACATACAGCTTTGTGCTGTACACCCACGAAGAAAACTTGCGCGTGGTGCCGTAGACCGTGGCAGCCTTGTCCATCGTCACCTGATCGCCCACGGCCAGCACCGCCGCTTCGGTCTTGATGTCCGCCGCGTCCACCCAGCCGTACACGGTGCTTCCGCCGCCGCTCACGGCGACAAGGTGATACGGATGCCTGCTCACAAGCGGCTGATATACCTGCGTCACCTTGGCCTTGCCCGGCTTGCATGGCTTGCTCACGGTACTGTTTGCGCTGGTGTAGTGTCGCTCGCCGGTGAATGTCACGATGTCGCCCACCTTGCACCCGCCGCTTCCGCCCTCCGTTACTCCTCCGCCGGACGGCGGCGCGTCGTCGGAAACGGCACCGTCCGCCACGGCTGGGTTATAAATAAAGCCGAGGAACATATACGCGCTCCCAGCTCCCCAGTTGCCATTTCCTTTTTTTCGGTCCTTTGTCCAGAATGGCGTGGTGCTTCCGTAGCCGCTTTCGCTCGTCACGATCTCGGTTGCGCTGATGATCTTCTCCACGATAGCCACATGGCCCGCGCCGTCTGAGCCGTTCAGCGTCGCGCCCTTGCGCCACACCATGCAGGCCCCCAGCTTCGGTATCTGTCCCACGGTCAGGCCAGTAGCGTACTGGATGAAATTCTCCGCGTTCACGGGACGCAGATATTTACAGCATCCGTAGCCGCCGATCTCGTTGAACCGCCCGTAGGCGTAGCCTACGCAGTTTGACAGCACATCGCAAAGCGTGTCTGTCGGCTTTCCTCTGATCGCGTCGGAGTAGCCGCCGCGCCCCTTGGTGATGTAATATTTGTTTCCCGCTTCCGGGCGCGTCAGCCTCGGCTTGAACGTCTGCTTCACGGTTTGTCCCTCCTTTACCGCTGCGTATCGGTCATAATACTTCTGGCCGAACACAGCTCGCCGGGCCTGCGCCGCCTCACTCTGATCTGCCGGGCGCTCAAATTTCAGCAGCACCGCGTCCGATGCTGCCCGGACGCTTCCAGCCGTTTTCAGCACGGCCAGCACCGCCTTATAGTCCTCCCGCAGCTCTTTCATCAGGAAATCAAGCTGCATTTCCAGATTGCCGATGCTTTTTCGGCAGCACTGGGCATAGTCCAGCAGCTCCGCCTTGCGGGAACAGTACGTCCATTGGGCGAGACCGTAGCCCGCCTTATCCGTTGCGAAGAACTGATACTTGCCGCTGTCCACCGCCGCCGTATAGCTTGCGTCGGTCACGCCAAGCCTCTTTTCGTATAGGTTCTCCACGTTGTTCGGGATAAGGCCGCTCTCCGCATACAGGTTTCCCATCAGACCGGCGGTGCCGAAGTCGTTCAGCCCCGCGCTTTTCAGATAATTCCAGATTTTCTCCTCGTTGTTCTTTCCTGCCAGCATGATCTATCCCTCCTCACGGTTCCTCTGTCTGCTGTGCAATCCGTTCCGCCTCCTCCTTTTCCCGTCTCATGTCCGCAAGCTGCCACCGCCTGTCCTGCTTCTTCTCCTTGGTGGTCTTTATCCAGCCAAGGATGCCGCACTCGCCGCCCAGCGTGGCAAACACACAGGTGATCAGCGTATCCGGCACGGAGCCGTACACGGTAAACAGCGCGATCATGGCAATCGTGAATACCGTCAGACACAAAAAGACGATCAGCAGAATAAAGTCCATGGTTCCCATGCGCTTCTTCCGGCCTTTCGCCTTTGCCTGCGTTCGCTTTCCCGCCATGTCAGTCCTCCTTGATGTGCGGGTGCGCGCTTTTATTCAGGTGCTTATCCAGTTTGTCCAGCGCATCCTTGCACGGCCCGTTGCACCCCTGCTCCACAAGCCCCTGCAACGCACCACGCAGGCCATAGCAGATAAGCGTCTGCTCCTCCTGAATGGCGTTGATGAACTCGCTCTGCTTTTTGTTGCTCTCAATGACCTTGTACACGGAAACAATGGCGGCGACCAGCGCTCCGATTGCTCCCAAAAGGCTGGCCGCCTTAATGATGGTGTCCGCGTCGATGTACATTTTCCTGTCCTCCTGCTTTCACTCCGGCCATTCGTCCCCGCCGATGGCCCTGCGGTATGCCTCGTCGGCCTCCGCGATCTCGTCTCTCCCGGTCACGGTGTCGCCCAGCTCCGCAAGGCGTGTCGCCAGCACCCGGACGGTACGCGCCTGCATTTCCACAAGCACCTCCAGCTCTGCGATGATCTGCAAATGGCTGCTCATATGGCCGCCCACCCTGCATCGTTCCATTCCGCCGACACGCCGCTTTCACCCATCCACACCTTGACCTCTCCGCCGTAGGCGTAGTATCCGTTCGGTATCAGCCGCGCGTCCGGCGTCCACATGATCGGATTGTCCGCCGTTCCGACAGGATTGGCCTGCGGCTCGTAATCCCTGCGCACGATCACACGGTTGACCGCATATACGCGCCAGTCAAAGCCCAGCTTATCGCTCTGCTCCACCGTCACGGTGATGCCGCCTGCGGCCTCCACCGTGTCCACGATCTGCTGGTTCGCGTCCATTTTAGCTTTCAGCGCCACCGCCTGTTCCATAATGTCGCTTCTCATTCTGTCTCCTCCTCCGTGTTGATACCCAAAACCTCCAGCGCCGCCTTGTACTTGGCCGCATCCGCTCCGGACAGCTCAAGCCCCGACAGCGCTCTCTTAACAGCCTGCTCTTGGCTCCATTCCTCCCGCGTGTACTCCCTCTGCTCGTACACCCATTCGGTCACGGTTGCGTCCGTGTCGCCGATGCCTACGCTCCGCGTCTCCTGCCGGATATTCTTCCGCTCGTACACAGTCGTCTCGCTGCTGGTGGTGTCGATGGCGGCGGGCTGAACCTCCGCGCCGTCATGTACGGTTTTCCAGTCGGTCATGTTCGCTCTTTCCTTTCTGTTTTTTCTTCTCTGCGGCGGCAATGCGCCGCTTGCATTTTCGGATAGATACCTTCGGCTTGATGTACGCGAGATAGTATCCGTAGGCATCCGCGTGGCGGAACGCACCCACGCGGCTCACCATGCTTGCGGCGTCGTGCCGGGTATAGCGCTTCTTCCGGTGCATATGGTTGGCTTTCGCCCGTGTCCGTTTCAGGATGGATTTCCGCACGGTCACGCGGTCTCGGTGTATCACAAAGCCCAGCGCATTTACCGCGCGGCCCTTTGCCCTGCGCCGCCACCGCCGTTCCTCCTCCGCCGTCATGCCCTCCGGCTTTTTCTTCTTCTCGAAGCGGTACACCTGCCAGTCCTCCTTTAACCGCAGGTGCAGCCGCTCGAATAGAAACGCTGAGATTTGCCGCACCATGCGGTGCAGCTCCCGCTTGTTGCCGTGGAACAGAAACAGGTTGTCCATGTACCGCAGGTAATGATCCGGCTTTAGCACCTGCACAACGAAGTTGTCGAACTCCTCCATGTACAGGTTCGCCAGCCACGGGGACGGGTAGAAGCCTTTCGGCAGTCCGGGCGCTGCTCCGTCAATGACGCGGTACAAAACGGTCTTGTACCGTCTGTCCCGGATGCGCCGCTCTGCCTTTCTTTTCAGCCGATCCGTGTCGATGCTGTCGTAAAACTGTTTCACATCACCCTCGAACACATAGAACCGCTTGTTCCCGTACCCGTCCCGCCAGCGCGTCATGACCTGCACCGCCGCGTGTGTACCGCGTCCCGGCAGCGAGCCGTAGGCGTAGCGGTACAAGCGCGGCACGAGGATGGGCCGAAGCTGACGCACCAGCATATGATGTACGATCTGCTCGTCGTCGAAGCGCGGCTTCACGATCTCACGTTCCTTTTTGTGGCTGCCCTCCTGTAGCTTGTGTTTCTCATGGTGCGGCGGAAACCATGTCCCGCGTTCTATCTTTTGGCATATCCGCTCGGCCACGTCCTCCTTATGCTCCAAAATGTTCCGCACGGACGGCCGATCCGTTTTGTACCGTGCGGCCTCCACGATGGATGCCGCCGCCTCCTCGCGGTCAAGCATCGCATCGAACAGTCCGTTATAGCTTTTCAAGAGTGATTTCCCTTTCTTATCCCCTCCGCGACGGTGGGCGGTTGTCCGCTTACTGGCCGCGCCTCTTGGCAGGTTAATTTTCAGCATGGGCTGTGGAAACAGGTTCACATTGACGGAATATTTCAAATCGCCTGCGGCGATGTTCCGTTGTAACGAAAGGGGCAAGAAAAGCGACGCGCCGATGTTCCACCTCGCATTGCCAGCCACGTTGTTGACGTTCAGGTAGCGCCCGCATTTCGAGCCGTTGTCGCAGTTGCCGCCGACAATCGGCACGGCGGGAGGAACTGGAAAAGCACGGGTTTCGTGAACCTGCTCCCAAAAGACAGTTTTTTGTCAGGCGGCTTGCGCCGCCCTCACGCGGGGGATAGCTCCCCCGCACCCCCTCAAGAGGGATTTTGTAAGAAAAGCGACGCGCCGAGGCCCCACCACGCAATGCCAGCCACGTTGTGGACGTACAGGCAGCGCCCGCAGTACGAGCCGTGGGCGCAGCAGCCGCCGACAATCGGCACGGACACGATGGCGGGATTATAGTAGTGGTAGTCGCAGTCATAGGTCGCATCGCTGCCGCCGAGGACGGTCGGGAACAAGCCCTGTTCCGTCTGTTGCGCGTTCTTCACCCATCCGCCGCCCGCCTCCGTGGCGTTGATGCCCTTGCGCACGGCCTCATAGCCCGCGCCGGTCAGGTTGTAGTCGCCGTCCTCCGGCGTCATTTTGACCTTGTAGGTGCCGTTGTCGTAGATAAGCCCCACCAGTCTGTCCCAGCGGTCGCCCCAGAAATTTTCCATGTGGAACACCTTTACGCTGTGGGTCGTGTCGCTGTAGCCGAAGAACTGCCCCTTGGTGTTCAGCGCACCCGTGGTCAACAGGTCAGCAGCAGACGTGCCGCCGGTGGTGTGTCCCTGCCCGAACACCGCCTGAATGTCGGTGCTTTTGCCGATAAGCACCAACATATCGTGGATAAGGTTCCAGAACGCCCATGTGGTGAGCGTCCACTTGTCGCCGTTCGCCTGTGCAGCCGCCAGCTCCTGCGTGGCGTTCAAACTGCTCACGGGGGCTTGACTGGAAAGGGAGCGCAGTTTCGTGTCGATCTTGCTGCCCTCGAACATCGGGCCGTAGGCAAACGGAGAGATTGTTCCGTCCGGTCGGGTATGTGCGTAGGCGTGATAGCCCTCGTCATACTGCGTTTCGCAGAAAATGACGTAGCGGTAGCCGTTTTCGTGGTAGCGCTTCACCCACACCAGCGGGATTGCGCTCATGGCGTTGCCGCCGAACGCGGTGTTGGCAACGTCACTTGCCGCCCCCGTGACCCCCTTTTTCGTGTAATCGTTCGGGTCAAGCTGATACGCCACGCTGCCGTCGTTGTTGACCATGTACGGCGCGTTGTCCCGCACGAACCACACGTCCGCCCACGAGCCGTAGCCGAATGTACCCGCCGCGTAGTTCATCGCCGCCGGTGTCATGCCCACAGCGTCGAACAGGTACTCCACGCGCGAGCTTGGGTTTGCCTCGCTCTCTTTCACGCGGTAGCCATATCTCTTCGGCCTCTGCCCGCGCAGTTCGGAAAGGATGGTGTCAGCCTTTGTGCTGATCGTGTTTGCCGTTGTCTGCACGGTATCGACCTTTCCGCTGGTGTTCTCCACGGTCGTCTTGACACTCCCGACCTTGGTATTCGTGTCCTCGCCTGTGGTCTTGATGCTTCCAGCCTTGGTGTCGATGCCCTCCACGGTCGTTTTCACACTTCCGACTTTTGCGCCCGTGTCCTCCACGGTCGTCTTGACGCTTCCCACCTTGGTATTCGTGTCCTCCGTGGTGGCTTTCACGCTGTCCAGCGTCGCCTTGTCTGCAATGTAGGTTTTCATCATTCTTCCGCCCCTCCTTAATCAGTCACGATGTACACGCCGCCCGCGTCATAGCCCAGCGTGAACGCCACGGTGCTGTCGCCGTCCTTGTCCACCTTTGCCCCGAACAAGTCCGTGTGCGCCGACGTGCTCTCGTTGTGCGCCTTGATCGCCGCCGACACCGCCGCCGTGGTTGCCAGCGCCGATGCGTCGATAGTCACCTGCAGCGTCCCGCCGGTGTTGGAAAACTCCAGCAGGCCGTAGAAAGTATACGCATAGTCCGGCACCTCCGTCTTGCTGGGTATCTCCACGCCCGCGTCGGTGTCCGTCTGAAACAGGGCGATCAGCCTTGCCGCACCGCTGTCCAGCTTCGCCCAGATACCGAGCTGGTTGAGCGGATAGTCCGTTGTCTGTGCCGTCACCTGCAGTTGCAGCTTTTGTCCCTGCGTCGTTGCCTTGCTGGACAGGATGCTGACCGTCTGTTTTTCGCTCACAAGCGCGGTCTGCGCCAGCATAGCCGCCTCGCTCACGCGGCCCGTTCCCGCCGCCGCGCGGGTGATGGTCAGCGTCTTTCCCGTTGTCCATTGCGCCAGCAACTCGTTTCCGCTGTTTGTGATAACGCCTTTCCAAGACACAGTTTTTCGCCTCCTTAGAATTTGCTCGCGGTGCCGAAGTCCACGATAGCCACGCCAGCGATGCCCGCCATGCCGTAAACCGTCGCAGTGCCGCCCGCATCGTAATATTCCACTTCCTCCAGATGTGCGCTGAACCGCTTGGCAGCGGCGAGCCTGCGTTCGATCTCCGCGATGGTCATGGCGGCGAACTTCTGCCGCTCCTCCACGGTGGTGATGTTGACCCGCAGTCTGAATTTCCCGTGGGTGCCGCCGTACTCAAACCATTCCTCCAGCTTTGTTCCCGGATAGATTGCGTCGGCCTGCGTTCTTGCAGCTCCCGCAGTTCCCATTGTTCGTCGGATGTTCAGCGCCGTCTTGACGATGCGCCGCTTCTGCTCGATGTCGTACCCGGTGTCGTACCAGTCGATCTTCCAGTTCACAGCCAGCGCGTCCAGCACCTCCTCGGCCACGGTGTCGATGGCGGTGTATATCTGACTTCCCGCGATATAGCCCATCGTCTTTTGGTGCAGCTCCAGCATCGCCATGGATAGGGCCTTTACCCACGGCTGTTCTCCCAGAATGCGCGGCAAGCCGTCGGCGATTTGGGCATTTTTTAGGCTCTTAATCATCCTCCAGCCCTCCATAGGTGGCGGTTGCCCCCGTGCATTTCGGCAGCTCCGTGGTGTCGATCACGGTGTCTACGGGGGCGGTCAGCGTTACCCGCTTGGCTCCCGCTTCCCGCAGCCGGGCGATCAGCTCCGTCGGGTTGATGTCCCTCCCCAGCTTTCTTTGCCATGTCTGGAAGTCCGCCACTGCCGCCGCGATGCGGCTTTGTATCTCACTCACGCTTCGCTGGTCGCTTTCCGCGATCCAGTATTTCACAGTGATGGCGTATTCCACCTCGTCCGGGGCCAGCGCCGTCACCTTGTCACACAGCGGACGGATGGTCTCGTCGTCCAGATAGGCCGCCATGGCCGTCAGCTCCGTGCTGTTGGGGACGCGCAGCCCGTTCTCGTCCTCGATCACGAAGTAGATATTTACCTCGTCCGGCAACGGGCTGACGATGCGCACATCGGCTACATCGCCCCGCCACTCCCGCGCGTAGTATTCATAGGCATCGCGCGGCCCGGCGCAGCTATATACGCTGGGGGCGAGGTAGATGCGCCGTGTCAGGCTGTCGTCGTCCTCTGCGTCCAGTCCGCCGGTGCTTGGTGTGGTGTTGCTCACGCTGGCAACATAGGCGATGGGGTCAACCAGTATCTTGATGCCGCCGGTCAGAATGCCGTTGCTGTCCGCTCCGGCCTCCTCCGCCTGCACCACCACGTCGGTGTAGGTCTCTCCCGCCGCTATCTCGCCGTATTCCACGGTGTTGAAGTATTTTCCGTCCTCGGTCTTGACCCGCGTTCCCGCCGGAATAGCCGTCGCGCCGCTTTGCGCTTCCGAAAGCGTAAATCGCACCGTCGCCGTGGCCCGGTTTGCCTCCTTGCGCGTCAACCCCACAAGAGCGGCCAGCGCATCCAGCGCGTCTCCGGTACTGGTTTTCAGCATTTCCATCCGGCCCTTTGCGTCGGCGTACTGCATCGTCTGATACTCCATCGCGCAAAAGGCTTTCATCAGCAGGTTCAGCGGGTCGGCCTCGCCGATCTCCGGCTCCTTTCCTGTGGCCTCCCGGTAATACTTGGTGTATAGCTCGCGTAGCTGTTCTTCCGTCTCCTGCAAGGTCATGCTTTCGATGAAGCTCAGCTCCGGGCAGTTTGCCAATTCAGCGATATTAGACAAGCTCGATCACCACCTTTGGTGTCATATTTCCGTCCTGCGATTTTCCCGCAGTCCATTCCACACGGACGACACGCGCCCGTGGCTCATATTGTTCTGTCTTGCGCACATACTCCGCCGCCAGCAGGACTTGCGCATTTTCCTGCGGGCAGTCGATGATCGTCCCGTCGATGCCGAACTCCCGGTCAAGCGCCTGCTCTCCGGCCCTCGTGGCGTAAAGCACCTGCAGGTTTCGGTACACCTCCGCCGCCGGGGTGTCGTTCGCGCTGCCCGGCAGTATCTCGATCACCGCGTTTTCCGTTGATAACATGGCTGCCTCCTCACAGATATTCCTCGATGGTCAGGCTCACCTTGCACTCCACCATCGCGCCGCCGTGCAGCACCGCGCCCCACTCGTCGCTGATGTCCGTGATCTTGAACGGATACGGTGATACCGGCGAGCCGCCCACGATGAACCAGTCCGCCGCGTTGGTCTCCGCCATGCGCTGAAAATGCCGCAGAACGCTTCGCGGGTTTACCCCGTCCTGCGCCCGCAGCAAAAGATCGAACTGGTATTTCCGCAGCTTCGGGGCAATCCATTGGCTCCGCGCCCGTGCGCCTGTCCGGTTGTGGGTCGCCCAATCGCTGCCCCCTTGGCCTTTCAGCCCGCTCGGTGTCAGGATACGCCGGTCGCTCACCGTGAACGTCATGCCCATGTAGCTTCCCAATGCCACTTTTCGTCCCTCCTTACTTATCCGGCTTTCCCACCGCGCCGTTCATGTGCGTGTGGTTTACAAGGCTCACGCCGTTGATGGTGATGTCCCCGCTCGCCGCCGTGGCGTTGATCTCCGGGGCTGTCAGGCTGATCTTGGTGGGGCTTTCGATCTCCACATCCCCGGCCTCTGTCACCTTGACCGTCGCGCCGTTTATGGTGATCTCTGCGTCGCCGCCCTCCACTTCGATCTCTGCGCCTTTTTTCGCGGCGAATGTATACTTGCCGCCCGCCGTTACGCTCAACGCGCCTGCGGCCTCGATGCTCACAAAGGTGCCTGCCTCGATGCTCACCGTTGTCCCCGCCACGATGCCAACGCCGGTTTTGGCGTTCAGGCTCATGCTGGCGGCGCTGCTCTTGGCCTGAAACTGTCCGCCCGCCACAAGGCTGATCGCGCCTTTCGCCTCGTCGTATATCTCGCCGTTGCAGTTGCGCCCTGTCCGCCGGTTCACATACTGGGTGTAAACGCCGGTGTTCTCGTCGTAGCGCTCATAAGCCAGTCCCTTTCGCGCGGCGTACTCCTTTCGGAACAGGCCCTTGTAGCCCTCCGCCGGGGTGTTGGTCTTGTTCCACACCGTTCCGGTGGTGGTTCCCGCCGCAGTTCCGTTGCTGTTGTGGCTCACGCTCACCACCTGCCCGATGCTTGGCATCTTGTACTCGCCGTTGCTGATAGCGTTGATCTGGCGGGTCACACTTTTTCCCCGGTCAAAGTAGGTCACCTCATAGGTTCCCGCCTTATAGTCGATGGCGCTCACGCGCCCGGTTCGGTTTGTCCCCGCCATTACTTCTTTGCCTCCTCGCTGGCGATGCAGTAGCTCACAGGCACCCAGCCCGTCACGTTCTGGCCCACTGGCAGCTTTCCGCACCGCGCCGAGCTGTTGGTCACGCGGTAGCGCCCGTTGATCAGGATACCGTCGTACAGCCAGTATGTGCCGGTCTTGGTTCCTGCCTTGTTCTTTGCCGTGCTGGAAACATACAGCGGAGCCTTGTTCAGCGTGATCGCCTGCCCCGCCTCGCCGCCTGCCGCCGCGCTGGCTGCGCCCGCCGCCGGACTGGTGGTAGCGTAGGTGCTGTCATAGCTCACGCCGCTGTCCGCCGTCTTTTCGTGATACACGATCTTGCCGCCCACGTCCCACGAATGGAACGCCGGGCCGATACCGCTGCACTCAAAGTCGGTGGTCAGTCCGTTGCTGGAAATCTTGTGCGTCACCCTGTCCACAAAGTATTTCCCGTTCAGGTTGCCAAAGCCTGTCAGCGCGATGCAGTTTCCCGCGCTTACCCTCCAGTCTCCGTCCACGCCGAAGCGTAGTTTCACCGTCCCGTGGTTGGCGCTGTTCAGCTCCGCGCAGAGCTGGACGCTGGCATCGTATACGCTGGTAGCCCGCCGGTTCACGCTCTTGGTGTGCGAGCCGCCGCCCACGCTACACTCGATGTCAATGTCCTTGTCCGCGTCCGTGTAATTGAAGTACCCGCCGGTATAGGTGCCGGACAGGGTGGTGGTGTAGCCGAAGCTCCCCGGCCTGATCTGCGAGCGGTCAAAGGTGCGCACGGCCCGCTTTGCCTTGTACTTCTCCCGGTCATACACCCACAGCCGCCGGGCATACACTTTCAGGATAAGTCCGTAGTTTTTGCACAGGCTGTTGTAGTAGCTGCTGTCCGTGCCGTCCTGCTCGTCGCACTCGATGTCGTAGTCGTCGGCATCGTAGGTGAACGCAAGGCCGTACCGCGCGGCGATCTTTGCGCCGATACGCTTGATGCTGGTGTTCTTCCAGATCACGTCCCGCTCCAGCTCCGAAAAGTCGCTGTCGCTGGGCTTGCTCACGCCGCCCACCTGCAAGGTCGTCGGCGCGTCCGAAAAGCTCACATCGTCCAGCACGAACAACCCGCACTCCATGATGCTCCGCTGGCCCTGCCGTTCCCAGTTGTAGCCGAGAACACGCGCCCGCAGCGTCGCGCCCTTTTCCGGCATCCAGCCCAGCAGCCATTTCCTGTCCTGCGCGTTGATGGTGATGTCGATGCTGTCGCTGTTGTCCGCCGCGCTGTCGGTGTAGGTCAGGCTCTCGATGTCTCCGCCCACCTGCCCGGCAAAAGGGTAGCTGTTGTAGCGCACATCCAGCGCCAGCCGTCTTGTCTCAATCATAGCTCGCCTCGTATTTCCACGGCGGCAGCAGTCCGTCCCGCTCCTCCTCCAGCGCCGGGGTGTTCAGCTCCACCCCGGCGTTGAAGATAAACGTGTCGATCTCCTGCGGATTTGCCGCCATCAGCACATCAGCGTGGTACTCGCTGCCGTATACCTCCTTGGCGATCACATCCCATGTGTCGCCGCTCTTGGTCGTGTACATCGCGTTTCCTCCCGTCAGTATGCCGTGCGGGCCTGTCTGCGCTGCATCTGGAGATACCACGCTTCAAACCGTGCCTGCGCCTCGGCCAGAGCTTCCTCCACCATGCTGCGGTCGGCGTTGCCCTGAATGTTGATCACCGGCGCAAAGGCTATGCCGCCTCCGCCGCCGGAGCCGCCGCCGTCGATTTCCGCCAGCTCCACCGGCTTCACGCCCAGCATTTGCCCGGCCTTTGCCCAGATGTCCAGATTGTCCCGCCGGGCCGCCCGCTGGAAGCTGATCACCGCCTCCGTTCCGGCCTCGCCCGCGATGCTTGCGCCGTTTGTAAAGCCGCCTTGCGCAAGCATGGGGATTTCCGGGATATTGATGGAGAACGACTTGCCGCCCAGCAGCGGCACCCAGTCCGGGATGGTAATGCCGAGACTGTTGATGCCTGCGATTGCCTTGTTGATCAGGGCGATCACCGCGTTAATGGGGGTCTTGAACAGAGCGCCCAGCGTATTGAAGATGCCCACGAAGATGGATTTCACACCCTCCCACGCCATACGCCAGTTGCCGGAGAACACGCCGGTGATGAAGTTGATCACGCCCTCAAAGATGGTCTTGACCCCGTTGATCGCGCTGCTGATGCCCTCGGCAAAGGCACCGATGGCGGCCAGCACCGCCGGAACCACTACCTGACCAATGTGCAGCAGCACCGTGATCACCGTCTGAATGATCGGCATAAGGAACTGAATTGCCTCACCGATGATCTGCGCCACCGTCATGACCACGGAACCCACGCCGCTGATGATGGATGCGATGGATGGAGCCGCCGCTGTGATGGTTTGCAGAATGACCGGCACCACCGTCTGTGTGATAAAGCCGAATATGCTTTCGATGATGGGCCGCACCGTCGTCTGTGAAAAGGTCACGAGCTGGCCGATCACGCCCATCACCGATTGCAGGATGGTGGTAATGCCTCCAAAGGCTGCGCCCGCGTCCTCGCCGAACAGATTGGTGATGCTCTCCTGCAGCGGTTGCAGCGCCTTTGCCACACCGCCGTCCTCGAACAATCCCAGCAGCGCGTCCTTGAATGCCGTAAACTTTTCCAGTCCCGTGTCGCCGAACACACGCTGCACGATTTTGTCCAGCCCGCCGAACTTGTCCGTCAGGATGCTCACCACGGCGATGATGCCGGAGATCACGCCCACAATAGGCAGCGCCCCGGACAGCAGACTACCGAGGCCGCCAGCAATGGGGCCATAGATACTCCCCAGCAGACTGGCCCCGCCGCTGAATATGCTCCCGACAGCTTTCCCGGCACCGGAGTTTGCGATACCGCTTACCACGCCTCCCGCTTTCCCCAGCAAGCCGGAAAGACCCTGCTGGAAGATGCTGCCCTGAATGGTAGCCGCCGCTCCAATGCCCGCGATGCCCTGTCGTAGCGGCATGGTCAACTTACCCAGCGCACCGCCCGCCTTTCCCATAAGGCCGCCCGCAAATTGTCCGGCCCGGCTGTTGGCGAACATCCCGCCGAGATTTCCGATGGACGAGCCGATGCCGCCCAGCCATTGCGCGGTCTTGCTGTTTCCGATTGCCCCCCGCAGGACGCTCCCCGCGCTTTGGTAGCCGGACAACAGCCCCGGCGTTCCCGCCGCCGCGCTCAAAAGTCCTGTGGTTCCCTTGATGCCGTTTCCGCTGATCAGACTGGAGATTGCCGCCCCCAGCGTCGTGCGGAAGCCGTTGCTTCCCGATGCGCCCCGGAACGCAGAGAAAAGCCCCGCGCCCGCCGCGCCCGCACTCTTGCCGCTCTTGAATAGGCCCGCAAGTCCGCCCTTTCCACCGGAGAAAATAGCCTCCGCCGCCGGGGCGAACTTCATGCCAACAAACGCCGCCGCCATGCCGCCCAGCACACGCACCACCTGCTCGCCGTTGTTGATCAGGTAGTCAAGCCCCTTTTGGATGTACGGCAGCGCCGTGTCCATAGCGCTCCCCAGCTTCTCCACGCCCCGGCTTGCCAGCGTTCCCAAGCTCTCCGCAAGCTGCGTCAGCTCCGGCATATTCTTTCGGATGCTGTTTAGAAAGTCGATCATGGAGAGATTGAACTGTTTTTTCGCCGGGAGGAACGCATCGCCGATCTCGATTTTCAGCGCCGTCTTGGTGCTTTTCAGCATGGTCTCGATGGCCTCCGGGGTCTGCGATTTGATGTTGAACTCCCGCTCCATGCTTCCCGTGTACAGGCTTGGGTCGCTCACCATTTCCAGCGCCTTTCGGTACACATCGAGATTGTTGACGATCTTCGCGCCGCCCTCAATGGCCCATTGGCCGAACAGGGTGGATAGCGCCGCTACCTGTCGCTCCTGCGGCAGATCGTTGATGGCCTTGAAGATGGTATCCAGCGTTCCCACGCTGTCCTCCTGCATGGCCTTGGCGACCCACTCCGCGCTCATGCCCATCTCCTCGAACTGTTCTTTCTGGGCTTTCGTCGCACTTGCGCCCTTGCTCAAATTCACGATCATGCGCTTGATGCTGGTGCCGACGCGATCAGTCGATACGCCTGTCGCCAGCATGGCATCCGCCAACGCCGCCGTTGTGGCCGCGCTTACGCCGCCCACTTGGCCGAGGCTCGCCGCAGAATTGACCGCCTCCGCGATTTCCGCCGCCGTGGTCGCGCTGTTTGCGCCCAGATAGTTGATCTGGTCAAAGAGCACCATGACCTCCTCGTGGGTCATTTTCAGCGATTGCTCCCACTTGGCGGCCCAGTTGCCCGCCTGATCGGCGCTGATGTCCATGGCCGCGCCGGTCATGGCGATGTCCCGCAGGAAACCGGTAACATTGCCGGAGCTGTCGATCTTGATCAAGTCCTCCATAGCCTTGCCGGATTGGCCCGCCGCAGCGGCGAGGCGTGTCAAATCCTCCTGCGTATAGGGGATTTGTGTGCTTAAATCCTTGATTGCGTCCTTCATGGCCTCGTAGTTCTGCGCGTAGGTCTTGCCGTTATCCGCCACCTTGTCGCTGATCTTTCCGGTAGCATCTGCCAGACCGTCTACGTACTTGACCACATCCGCCATGTAGTTTTCAAACTTCGCCGCTTCCTTGGTGCAGCTTGCGATGGTCGCCACAGTCGCCGTCGCCAGCGTCCCCATGGCCGCAAGTCCCGCCGTTCCGATGGAGCTGATGCTGCGGGCAAAGCTGCTGATCTGGCTCTGGCTCCCGTTCAGCGCCGCCATCAGGCTTTTGTCCATCTTACCGGCGATCTTGATGCTTAACTCTAATGTTTTATTGTTCGCCATTCCTTCGCCACCTCGCTATTCAGCTCAATAAAGTCCCGGACAGGCATTTTCAGATAGAAGTCCACGCCCGTCCGTGTCACCGAGGACAGCCGGATAGCCGCTTTCCGCAGGGCCTTGGCTCCGCCCTTTATCCGAAAAAATCCGCGTCGTTCACCGCGTTTTTCAGTTTCAGCAGCTCATACAGGGGCAGCGTGGTAAAGAACTCCTCCGGGATGCCCGTTGCCATGGCGGCGATCACGCAGGAGTACAGATAGTTGGTGCTGTTCTCCGTCACCACAAAGCCCTCGCGGGCCATGCGGTTCTCCGCCTCGCTCTCATTCAGCGTGTTCAGGTCTGCCACGCCGTTCAGGTCGATGTCCCGGTACTCCTTGCCCTTGTAATGGCGCGGCTTCTCCAGATGCATCACATGGTTTTCCGTTCCGCTCTCCACGTTCAGGTGTCTGCGCACCGCACCTGCCACGCGCTTGAAAGCGCCGCGAGGCATCAGCTTGAAAAACTCAATGGGCATTCCGGTGGCCTTGACCGCCATGGCGCGGGCAAATGCCGTCGTGGTCTCGCACAACACCGAGGCCGCCGCCTCGCCCTCACCAAAAAGCTGCCGTTGCACGTCGATAGCGTCCTGCACAGTCAGCTTCTCCAGCCCCGTCAGGTCGATCTCTCCGTACTCCTTGCCCTCGAACCCGTAGGGCCTTGCCAGCTCCACGATGTTCTCGCTCTTTTTTGTCCCCTCGTTTGCGGTCTCCGCCGCCGTGATCTTGTCCTCTGCCATTGGTGTTCGCTCCTTTCAGCGTCGTTTCGTTGTGTGAAAACACGGCCCGCCCCCGTTTGCGCAGGGACAGGCCGTATTGTTTTGCGCCCGTTAGATCAAGCTGTTCACGCCCGCCAGCATATCCGTGCCGTTGACCTTGTAGATGCCGTTGAGCTTGTCAACCTCCAAGAGCTGCTGGCCGTCCACCTCGATCATCAGGTAGGTCAGCTCCAGCGTCACGGTGGCCTCCATGGCCTCGCCCTTTTCCACCTTGCCGGGGTTGAACTTCTTCACGCGCCCGATCTCCACCACGCGCAGGCCCTTGAAATTGTAGCCGCCCTGCTTGTCGTAGACCTGCTGCGAGGCTCGCAGCGTCAGGTTCACCGTGGACAGGGGAGAGAGCATATCCATGGCGGAGCTGTAGAGCGTGTTGAACTGGATTTCCTGCTCCATGCTCTCAAACTGGCCGATGGTGGGGCTGTCCAGCTCGCCGTTCACGCCCACGCCGGAAACGGTGCTGGTTTTCATGTTGACCTCCGGCAGCGTCACCGACGCGGCCACGCCGATCATCTTCGTGCCGTCCAGATAGGCGTTATATTCGTTGATCTTCTCCGGGATATAGTTGTTGGAAATCATCTTCTTTTCCCTCCCTTATCAGTTCAGCGCGGCGGAAAGAGCGTCGGGGTCAAACTCGATGATGTCCTCGATGTCCTCCGCAGGGGTGAACGGGGTGATGTACTGGTGGAACGTGATCTTGCCGTCCAGCAGATCGGCGGTGGTGTTCTCGTCCTCGTTGAATGTGATCTCATAGCGGGCGCACACGCCACGGGCCACAAAGCCGTTGCCGCGCACGTTCTCGCTGTCCACAATGGCCTCGATCAGTCGTTTGTTGGCGGGGCTGTCCACTTTCTGGAAGTAGGTCAGGATAAACGTGTTAGCCGCCCACGTCAGGAAGCGGCGGACGCTGAACCAGCGGTCTTTCGGGTCGCTGATGCCTGGGTAGGCCGCCGTGTTGTTGCCCCACAGGCGGAAGCCGTTCATGTTCAGCCACGTTGCTACACCGAAGCTGTTCACGGTGTTGGCCTGCTCCTGATCAAGCACCACCTCCGTGCCATCTTCGAGGCAGGCGGCAGAAACGGCGATGGTCTTGTTGCTGGGGCTGACGTTGGGCGTGTCGTCGTTCTGTGCGTCGGTGTAGGCCGTCAGCGCCGCCGCAAGTGCGCTGCCGCTGTAGACCGTGTTGCCCACCTTGGCAAAGGGCCAGACTGCGTAGGCGTTGGGGTCGCTCACCGCCTGCGCCTCCTTGGTGGTCTTGACGGCGGTGTACTTGGTCGCGCCGGTGTTGCTGCTGTCGATGTCCACAACGCACACCGCGCCGAACACGCTGTTGATGCTCTTGGTCTTGGCCTGCAATGCCGCCGCCACCGTCGCGTCCTTGCTGAAACGTGGTGCCAGCAGGATGCCGGGTGTCATGGACAGCTTCGGATAGACCTGACGCACCACCTCAAGGCCGGTCTCCTTGCCGGTGGAGCTGTCCACACCGCCCACGATGTCCGCCGCCGTCACCTTGCTGGGGTCGATCTTGTTGCCGGTCACGGTCAGGCTCGTTGCTTCCTTACCCGCGCCGGTGGAAAGCACCACGATGTTCAGCGTACCGTCGTCGTTCCATGTGGTGGTGTAGTCCGTGCCTGCGGTCAGCGTGTTGGAACCGCTCTTGACGGTCAGCCCCTCCAGCAGAACGCCTGTCTCCTCCAGCACCGCCACGCCGTCGTTCACCTGAACGGTTCCGCCGGTGATGGCGATCTTGTGCTTGGCAGGGTCAAGCACATTGATCAGCACCATGGGCGCGATACCCACAACGCTGAAATTTGCGCTGATGCACTCGCAGAGGGTGTAGTTGGCGAAGTCAGGCAGATAGCCCACCGCCTCCACGGCCTCCTTGTAGCTGCTCACCAGCAGCGGCACGTTGACCGCCGCAGCCGGGTCTTTGAGCATATTCACCGGGGCGGTGCCTACGATCACCTGCAAGCCCGCCATGCCGGTGATGGGCGCGACCATGCTGGTCGCAACCTCGCTCGTGTATACGCCGTGTTTGTATGCCATAGTCTTTCTTCCTCCTTACAGTTCGGATTTGATCTTGCCGTACAGAATGGCCTCCGCCGTTCCTGCGGTCTCCAGCCGCTTTCTCGTCTCGGCAAAGCGCTCCACGTCCACCACCAGCTCCCCAGCCTCCGGGTGAATGGCGATGAACGCCTCCAGCGCCTCCGGGATGCCGCCGCGAAACACCGTGTACTGCTTGGCAACGCCGCGCACCGTGGGGCCGCAGTAAACCTGCGTCACGCTCGTATTCTCCCGCTCCGTTGGCGTGGCCTCGGTAGCGGTCTCCGCCGCCGGGATGGCCGTCTCATTCACAGCGGCATCCGCCGCCAGCTTATCGTTTTTCTTGCTCATACCAGCTCCTCCATTTCTGTGTCCTGTGTCATGGCCGGTGCGGTGCAGGTCAGCGAACACGCCCCGAAGTAGTACGGGTAGGTGTCGTCCTGCTGCATGGCCCACGCGATGGGTTTCAGCACGGTGAATGCCCCGCCGAAATACGGCTTGGTGCATAACCGCTGTACGATGTCCTCCTTGATGTTGGCAACATCCTGATAACCCTCTCGCTCCTTGCCCTCGTCGTAGGCGCACACGATCAGGCTGAACTCAACCGCCTGCGGCCCGTCGTCGTTCTTGATCTCGCCTCCGGTCATGCGCACAACGATGTACGGGGCCGCCGCCGCGTCCGTGTCCACATCCGCGTCATAGTCCTCCGGCACCGGCAAATCCTGCTTGAAGATTTTCAGCTCCTTGCGGCTCTGCTGGCCGTTGTACTTCTTCCCGGCGAAAAGCTCCTCCAGCGTTTCGATCAGCGCGTCTTGGCAGAGCTGGGGAGTTCGCCCGATGCCTGCGGCCCTCACCGCATCCATATAGTTCTTCATGGCCTACTTCCTCCTCGCCGCTCGCGCCAGCACCCGTTCGGTCTGCTCCATCAGTCGGTCTTGCAGATACTCGGACACCTCCGGCTCCACCATCGGCCAGACGGTAGAGTGCATCGCCGAGGCTGACGGGCTTCCCATCGTCACCAGCTTTTCCACCTTACCATCCTTGTTTCGCCACCTTGGGTGGCCCCGCTCCGTGACCGTGTGGCTGGAACTGGAGCCGATCTGTCGCTGCACCATGCCGATGTGGCCGCTCTTGAACTGCACAAGAAAGCCCTTGCTCATGTTGGCATTGCCTGTCAGCGCCGCCATGGACGAGGCTTTCAGAACACGGGCTTTCACATACTTTGGCGCGTGGTGCAAAACCTCGCGCCCGGTAAAGCGCTCCGTCGGCCTGTGCTGGAAATAACCGAGATCGTTGCGCATCTTTGCGATGTGCAGCTCTGCGCTCAAACTGGTGTTGCTGGCCTTTTTCCGTTGCACAAGGTCTTTTAGGTGCCGCCTGCCCGCCGCGTTCACGGCGTACCGCGCCTTTGCCTTTGCGATCATCAGCTTGCGGGCCTGCCGTGCCGTGGCGTTGATGGCTACCTTGGCCGCCGCCGGGGTCTTTTTCTTCAAATCGCCCAGCGCCGCCGCCACGGTGTCCAGCCCGTCCACTTCGATGGTCAGGTTCCCTGCGTCATAGGTTACTCTGCTCATTGCCGCGTCCTTTCCATGGAAATGCGGTACACGCCCGCCTCCTCCTCGCAGTTGAGGATGGTGTACGACCGCTGCCGGTTCGTCCCTTTGTCCAGAACAAGGTGCTTTCCCACTTTCGGCTTCGGCCCGTAGTCGCTCACGCGGATATACAGCACCGTGTAGGCCGTATACAGTCCCGTATCGAAGTTCTGCTTGGCTCCCGCTTCCCAGTGGGCGCTATGCTCTTTGAGCCGCTGATCGTCCACGATCACCAGTGCATCCTTGCCGTCAACCGTATGCCAGTCTGCGTGTTCGTCCTGCTCAAAGAAAGCCGCGTCGATGTCCGCTGCGGCACAGTCCTTAAAGGTGAGCGGAGGGGCAGTCCCCTCCGCTCCGCTGTATTCCTGCTTCAGCTCGAACAGCGCCATGTCAGCACACGGTCGCCACCAGCCAGCTGTCCACCTTGTCGGGGATGGGCAGCGGGTGCGCCTGCAGCTCCACCATGCGGCGGTCGGGATGATGCTCCACATAGCTGCGCAGGACGCGGCTGGTCTGGGAGGTCACCCACAGGCCGGATGCGTCCTCGATGTAGGTGCAGGCACCGTAGGCCATCATGTAGTTGGGTCTGGAGCTGATCAGGATGATCATGTTGTCGGGGATGAGGGGCTTGGTCTCCGGCGCGTCGGGGTTAGTCCAGTCGTCGTAGTAGACCTCGCCGTAAACGTACACGTCAAGGCTGGGGTCATCCAGATGGCCGATGTACTTCACGCCGTTGGGCAGGTCGCGGGGGGCGATCTCGCCGAGGTTCATGCGGCGGTTGTCCATCATCTTCTGCACATTGGCATCGGCAAAGAACTTTGCCTTGGCCGTTTTGCCCAAGATGAGGGTGTCCACGTTGGCAAAGCCGCCGTGCAGCACCGCATCCGTCCAGTCACCGAGGTTGCCGAGGATGTCGGCCTTGGTGCCGCCCCACTTGTTGTCGCCGGTCAGGGTTTTCTTGTTGGTCAGGCCGAAGTCGATGGTCTCGTTCACGCCCTCTCCCACAATGGGAATGGTGCCGGTCACGATGGCCTGCACCGCCATCCACTCCTCGCGGCGCGTGGTCGCGTCGTTCAGCGTGGCGTACTCCTCCATGAGCTTCTGCGCGGCCCTCTGCGCAGGGGTCATGCCGCTGTACAGATCTTCGCCCGGCAGGCGGGTCATGAGCTGGTCAGCGGTGGTCACGTCGTAGGGGTTGATCAGCGGGGGCTTGTAGCTCTCGGTCTGGTAGCCGTTGGCTTTCAGCACCTTTCCGCCCACGCGGGGATGGACAAAGGCCGCCATGCGGCGGTCGCCTTTCACAAGGTCGATGTCCACGCGCTCGGTAGCGAACGTCTTGACGTTGGTGAAAAAGGTGTCGCGGAAATAGGTGTGTACGGCAGGGGTCTGTCTCACCACCTCCGCCAGATAGCGGGGGGAGTAAATGTTCACTTCGTTAGCCATATTCTTTCTTCCTCCTTACTTCAAGTAGATGCCGAGGTTACGCAGAGGAACCTCCACGTCCGCAGCGGTGGCGTTGGCGGGCAGCACCAGCGCATCGGCGAAGAACTCGCCGGAGAGGTACACAATGCCGTCCTCGCCCGATGCGACATCCTCTGCCAGAATGCCGTACAGGCCCGTGGTGGTCACGGTGTAGGGGGCGCTGCTGCCGCTCACGCTGATGGCGGCCAGCTTGCCGTCGCTGAGAACCACGGGAGCACCGCGCTTCAAGGCGGCGGATGCCTTCTTGACCGCCGTAACGATCTCCGCATTACCCGCGATCAGGTAATCCGGCTGGGTGGAAAAGGTCTTTTTTGCCAAATCCATACTCATGTTCTTTCTCCTCCTTTACTGCTTCTTGCCCATGGACTTGATCGCGTCCATGAACTCGTCCTGCTTGCCCGTACCGCCGCCGGTGCCGCTGTTCTTCACGCCGCCCATGCCGCTCTTGTCAGCGTCGCTCTTTGCGGCATTGAGCCACGCGCCGCCGCTCTCCTTGGCAGCTTTCATCATGGCCACAGCGTACTCGCTGGCGCTCACCGGCTTTGTGAACTTGGCCTCATTCGTCAGCGCCTCGCTGCCGGACAGGGCCATGTCCTCGATGTCGTGGATACGCTGGCGCTCGTCGCTCGTCGCTTTGTTCGCCGCCGCCTCCTCGATTTCATTGACCAGTGCGGGATAGGCCCCGCGCAGGTCGTCCACGGTCTTGATCTCGTTTGCCATGTTCGTTACCTCCTTATGGCATTTGTTATTTACAGAGCAGGAGGCGGGAGCTGCCTTGCTGCTTTGTACAAAGTTGGGTGCCTTGTCGAAAGGCAGGTGTGTGTTGACGCTGTTGACGAACAGCAGCCCGTCCCGGTTTTCGATCACCGTTCCGTCCGCCTCGTCCGTCAACTCGTCGATAAAGCCGTTTTCCTTTGCCTGTGCCGCCGTCCACCAGCTTGTCTCGTCCATCCATCCGGCCACCTCGTCCTTATCTCTGCCTGTCTTTTTCACATACAGGCCCACGATGCTTTCCCGGATGGCGTTCATCGCCTCGATGTACTTCTGCAATTCCTCGGCGTTGTAGTAGCCGTAAGCGCCCATGCGCACCGGATGCACCATGTAGGTGCTGTCGTTGGCGGCGATCACCTTGCCACAGTGGCAGGCGACGATGGTTGCCGCGCTGGCGCACAGGCCGTCGATCTTCGCCGTCACCGTCGCCGGATGCTGTTCAAGCTGGTTGCCGATGGCCTGCGCCGCGAACACGTCGCCGCCGCCGCTATTGATGCGCACCGTGATCTCGTCCAGCGCTCCCAGACCGGCCAGCTCCTCCGCAAACTGCTTCGGGGTCACCTCGTCGCCCCACCAGCTCGTCTGCGAAATGTCGCCGTAAAGCAGCAACTCCACCTTGTTTCCTGCCTGATTGCAGAATTTCCAGAATTTCTTGTTTTCGGGCATTTCTGTTTTCCTCCTATTCTCCCGCCGTCTGCGCTTTTCCGATCTCGTCCACCTCGCGCTTTCGCTTGGCCTCCGTCACGCGCAGTTTGATGTTGCGGTTGTAGTCCCCGCCGGTCATTTGCGCCGTCTCCTCCTGCGCCGTGCTGAAACCGGCATCCACCCGCTTGATGGCGGCATCCACCTCCTGTACGGGGTTCAGGTTTGTCCGTGCCGGGCCGTTCCACGCGCATGCCGTGTACGCCTTGCGCCGCGCCGGATCGGTGAAAAAGCCCGGCGCGTGGATGCGCCCACGGGCGACCGCCTCTGCAAACCACTCCTCATAGACCGGCTGGCAGAAATCGTCCGTGAACCAGTCCCGCTGCATACTGCAGGTGCGCCAGAACTCGTTGAGTGCGCCGCGAGCTGCCGAATAGCTGGTGGTGAACTGCTTCATCATCACCTCCGGCGGTATCTCCAGTCCCGCGCCGATCAGGCGGATGGTTGCGTTGGTAAACTCGTCGTACCCGGTGTTCGGGTGCTTCGGGTCTGCAAACTGCACCTCCTCGCCGGGGTTCAGGTCAATGATGGCCCCCGGCCCCAGCTCGATACTGCTCTGGTCGGCGCTGTCGATCAGCTCCTCCGCCGGTATCATTTCTCCGAACGGCCTGCCGTCCGACGGGTTTTGTGACTTCACAAATACCGTGAACATGGCGCTGATCACCGCCGCCGTGATCTCCGCGTCCGTATAGCGGCCAAGCTGTTTCAGGCTCTCCAGCACAGGGGCCAGCAGGGGAACGCCCCGCCGCTGGCCGATGCGCTCGCGGCTCATGATGTGCAGCACGTTCCGCCGCCCGGTTGTATCGCCGTAGGCTTCCACTCTTTGCCACGTCAGCCCCGCCGCGTCCACGGCGCTGTTGCTGCCCAGCGGATGCCGGTTGCATATCCAGTAGGCTGTCACCATACCGTCCGCGTCTGTCTCCACGCCCTGTACGATGCTCTGCACCTCGCAGCCCTGCACGGTACATGGCATCAGCCGGTCAAAACCGTCTGGGCTGCATACCCGGTCTGCCTCGATCAGCCGCACACGCAGGTCATACGGCACTCCCGCCTGATGCTTCATTGGCAGCAGGGCGATGGTGTCGCCGTTCATCAGGTAACTCAAAAAGGCGAGCTGCTGGAGCTGATAGAAGTTGTCCATCCGCTCCGCGTCGCATACCGGCGTGTCCGCCCACAGGGCGAACTCCCGCACGATCTGCGCTTGCAGCTTCTCCGCCGCCGCCTCGTCCAGCCCCAGATAGTCGCTGTCGAGCTGCGGTGCTGGCATCAACCCGCCTGCTACAACATTCGTCCGCATGGTTTTCAGCGCCGCCGTGGCCGTTGGGATGCCCATGTAAGCGTCTCGGCTCCGCTGCCGCAGAATGTCGATGTTGTCCTCGATGTCCTCCTTGGCGCTGCCGCCGTGGTACATCCATCCCCTCATGCTCTTTTTCGTCAGGTTGGCTCCGTAGTTGCCGTACCCGCTGTTGATCACGCTCAGCGCGGCTCTCGCCGCCGCCCGCTTCGCCGCGTGGACGGGAGCCACGGTCATGATTGCCCGGTCAAGGATGTTCGGTTTCATCATGCGCTCCCTCCTCATACGTCGCGGGCCACGGCACGATAGGCGCGGTTTCGTCCGCCGTGCTTATCCTCTGCCTCTGCCTCGGCCAGCTTTCCGGCCCAGTATTCCATTTCCTCGCGCACCCGCTTCAAGTCAGCTCGCGTCAGCATACGGCTGCCGATCTGATAGCTCTGGCCGGTGGCGATGGCCTCCTCCGCCGCCAGCCATGTGTTCAGTTTCTTTTGACACATTTCTTTCGTAAAGATTGCCAATTAAATCCCTCCCCGCCTCCGGCGGCCCGCCGGACGTTTTCTGATAGGTTTTGCGATCTCGCCCTCCTGCAAAATGGGGTTAGCGATCTCCAGCGCCGCCGTAGCGTAGTTGCGCAGGTCAAGCGGCTCGTTGCGCTTGTGCTTGCTGTCTTTCAGCTCCCACGCCACAACACTTCTGCCCTTGCGCCAGCGCACCACCATTTTCTCGGCTGTCAGGCCGATAAAATACTGCTCGTCATAGCCCGCTTCCTCATTGAGCGGAAAGTGGCAGTAGTTCGGCCCCTTGGTCTCATGCCGCAGTCGTTGATACAGCAGGGCCTTTCCCGCGTCCACGCCGATGATGAACAGCGGCGTTTTCACGCGGTTGTTAGTGGTTGGGTTTCGGATATACGGCACATCCGCGCCGCCCTTGCCCTTGATCGACCATATCTTTCGCTCCCACCGTTCCGCCGTGAAGCGGTATACCTGATCTGTGTGGTGGCCGCCGGTGTCGATGCAGGCGCTCATGATGTGCAGCACCGTCCCGTCTTTTTTCTTGAAGCCGCCCAGCAGAAAATTGTCGAGGTCTTGCCATACCTGCTCTTTCAGCATATCGCCGTATATCTTCTGGTAGCGGATGCCCCAGCTCTCCTTGCCGATGCCCCAGCCGACCACCTCCACCTCGAAGCGGTCGTCCTGCACGTCCACACCGGCTGTCAGAACCAGCACTCCCTCCGGCACGTCCGCATCGTACAGCTCCCGCCGGTTCAGCAGCGCGGCATCCTCCACCTGCTCGCCCTGCTCCTCCCACGTTTCGCCCAGCTCCGTGTTCACCCAGACTTTCATGCCCTCCGGGTTTCCCTGATCAAGCTGTTCCTTTGCCACAAGGAATTTCTGCACGATCTCTTTCCATGAGCAGAACGTTGAGGCCAGCGTATTCAGGTGAAAGCCCCGCGCCTCCGCGCCGGGGTTCTCCGGCACAAAGCGACCGCGCTTGCTTGCCTGCTTCCACTGGTATTCTCCGTTCACTACACCGCAGCGCTCGCACTTATACAGCACCTCGCCCTGCGGGTCGTCCTTGTCAAATACCACGTTGGCCCACACGAGGGGTTGATACTCCCCGCACTCCGGGCATGGCACGTTCCATTCCTCCCGCGTGGACTGGTTGAACTCCGTTTCGATGCGGCTCTGGCCCTTAATGACCGGCGTGGAGACGATCACCGTCTTTTTGTCCCAAAAGGTCGTCTGTCGCTTCTGGGCCAAGGATAGCGGGTCGCCCTCCGTTCCGGCGCTGGCCGGATAGCGGTCAACCTCGTCCGCCAGCAACACCTTGATGGGACGGCTGGCAAGGCCCGTTGCGCTGTTCGCGCCCACGATGGTGATGTGGCCACCGGGGAAATTCTTCTTCATGATGGTGTTGCCGGAATAGCGGCTTTTCACGTCGATCTTGTCCCGCAGCTCCGGCGTGTCCCGTATCATGGGCGCGAGCCTGTCTTTGGAAAAGGTCTGTCCCATGTCCAGCGTCGGTTGCATCACGAGGATGGGAGCCGGGGCGTAGTCCATGTAGTAGCCCAGCGGATTGAGGATGAAAGCGTCGGTCTTGCCGATCTGCGCCGCGCTCATGATCACCACCTTGCGGATGTGCGGGTCGCCGATTGCGTCCATGATCTCCCGCTGGTATGGTGCCTTGTCCGTGTGCCAGCGCCCCGGCTCCGCGCTGCTCTCCGCCGACAGCACCCGGTATCGGTCTGCCCACTCCGAAAGCGTCAAAGCCGGGGGCGGTTTCAGCACCGCCGCGCACCGTGCCAACAGCTCCAGCGTCGGCTTTGGCAGATCAATGATCTTTCGCTTTTTCATCGCTCTGCTTCCCCTGCGGCCAGTAGCGCTCATATTCTTTTCTCACGCAGCGAGGGAACATACACAGCACCTTGTCCTCACTGGTCTGCACCCGCCACACGCACCCGCTACATGGGTGTTTCTTTTTCTGCTTCTCCATCGTCCTCACCGTCCTCCGCCGCAAAGGCCACCCGGTAATCGCTCATTTCCTCCAGAATTTCCTCGATGGCCCCTTTCAGCTCGTCGAAGATACCCGTCTGATCTCCGCCCATGGTGGACAGGGTGGGAGAGAGCTTGGCGGGCAGCGCCAGAAAGCGGCTGCGGATGTTCAGGAACATGGACTGGATGCCCCGCTCGATGTCCGCCGTGCGGTGTACCTCGCCCCGCCGCAGGTCGTTTTCCATTTCCGCCGCCTCACGCTTTGCCCGCGTCAGCATCATGCGCTCGTTTGTCAGCGTTTCCTTGCCCGCGCCGCCGATGTAGGTGATGTACCGTGCCACTGTCGGCTGTAACTCGTAAAGCCCCGGTCGGGCCTCCACAATCACGCCCTCGTCCCGAAGCTGGCGCACCCGCCGCTCCGTCAGGCATAACCACTGGGCCACTACTTTGCTTGTGTAGAGTGTCATTTCATCTACCGCCCTTCCCCCAGACGAACTGCTGTGAAGATTGCCACAATCGCCGTGACCAGCATACCCAGCATTTCCAACTGCGTGACTGCCAGAAAGCAGCACACCGCTGTCCATCCAGCTATGACCACCGCCGTCGGCACAATCCCCCACGGATGTGGAACCGCCAGCGCCCCACCCAGCAAAGCCGCAGCCAGCAACACACCGCCCAGCAGGATTGTTAAAATGCTTTCCATTATGCCATCTCCTCTGCGTCCTCTCCATCCGTTTCCGGGTCTGGTACATCCACCGCGCCGGTGGCTCTCATACGCAGCAGCTCCAGCTTTTCCCGCTCCAGCGTCATGCGCTTTTCGCTCTCCTCCAGCGCCCGCAGACTGTCCGCAATCTTGGCGATGCGGCCCTGCACCTTGTATAGCGCCTCCTGCAATTTCAGCACACGGCTGAACGCGCTGTCCTTGCTGTACATTCCCATGCTCTGTAAGGCACCGTCCTGCTTGTCCTTGCCGCGTCCGCCCGGCACTCTCATGTCCATCAGGCTGTTGATGTACAGGCTGTCCTCCGGGGCTGCCTCATACTCCGCGATTTTGGCGAGTATCTTATGCTCCCGGAATTTCAGGATTTGCATTTCATGCTCCAACGCGGCGCGGCTTCCCAGCGGTGTTCGCTGTACGATCTCCCGCTCTGCGTCCGAGAGCATATCAAAAAAGACGGCGCTGTACGCTCCGTCCTTTTCTGCGTTCTTATTTCCCGCCGGTGCGCCCGCATGGCTTCCGGCAGCGTTTTTCTTTCCCACGCTGTTGCGGTTTCCCGGTTGACCGCCCCGCCGCTTCTTTGGCAGAGCTTCATCCCACTTGTCCGCTGCTTTCCAATTCCGCAGGGTTTGATAGCTCACCCCCTGCTCCTGCGCCAGCTCCCGCAGGCTTACTTCCTCGCCCGCCGCCTTGCGGGCGATGTATGCAGCCTTGGCGGTGTCGCGCGACTTGCTCCGCTTCGGCATTTCACACCTCCAAATAGCTGTGCGCCCCGCTCGGCCTACGGAAATACCCCGCGTAGGAACGCAGGGCTTCGACCGGCGCAGGACGCACCAATGGCAAAGCCCGCAGCGTTTCCGCCACGGGCTTTATTCCACGGTATGATATTATCACGAAAAACCTGCGGAAGTTGCTAATCCCGAAAAATTTTTCGATGGTTAGGAAACGCAGTTATACGATGCCATTCCCATGGTCACCGTCAACAATGTGTTATCGTGGTTTTTGTCGTTCAAAACCTGTATCTGTACCATGTAGTCCCCGTACCCGCTGGCCGTCAGCAGCTCTTGCAGGCTATCCGAGGCTTGCATGGTTGTGTATACGATTTTATCCCATGCCTCTTTCGCGTCCTTGTCACCGGTCTGCGCGAGCATAGCCGTCTGTGCCAAGCCCTCCTGCCACACGTTCACGGTGTAAACATACCCATCTTTGCTGATGGTGCAGTCGTCGCCAAAGCCGGAAAGCGCAGTCTTTAGTTTCTCTCGCAGCTCCTCCTCGCTGATCTTCTCAACGATCTCCGCAACATGGGATGTGTATTCCATCGACGCGGCGATATAGCTGTAGTCTCCGTCCTTTTCCACCAGCGCACCACGCATGGCCTCGCCGGACGCACCCACGATCTCCTGCACCTGCTGGCTCTGCTCCGCCGGGAACATGGCCACGCCAAAGCGGTATTGCCCCGTCAGCATCTCTCCGTCCTTTGTGAATGGCGCGGTCTGCGCTTTGCCGTCCTGTACCGTGATGGTCTGCGTCTCCACATAGTCCTCGCGCCCGCCCGCCAGTTCGTCATTGTAGGAAAGTTCTGCGCTCAATTTCGTTCCGTCCGGTAAGCTGGTCTGCACGGTAAATACTGGTTTCCCATCCTCACCGCCCACGGCAATATCCATAGTCACATCAATATGCCGGATACCCGTATAGGCGTAATACTCAATGGCGATCTTTGTATCCGGCTTCCATGTGTTGGCGCTGTTCCAGCTTGTGTTCGAGCCGATCTTCACCGAGATAACGCTGTCAGCAAGAAATTCCGTTGCCGTTTCCTGCGGCTTTTCCTGAATGTTGGTGAAGCCCGCTTCTGCCAGTTGGCTTTTGACGACCTCCAACTCCATCCCCTTGCACTTTCCGCTTTCAAATGGTGCGCTGATCTTGTCGCCTGTGTCCCCGCCGCCGCATCCGGCCAGCAACAAGCACAGCGCAACGACCGCCGCCGTCGCCGCCAGTCGCCGCAGGCTCCACCTCCGCCTGTCTTTTTCCCTTGTCATTTTCTTTCATCCTTTCTCCGTTTTTTATGGTTTGAGCTTGTTTAAGCTGGTTTGAGCCGGTCGCTCGTCCCGGCCAGCTTACGCCTATTCAAAAAAACAACTCTGCTGCGATACAGTCTGCCGCCTCACATTTGTGTGTCGCGCCCGTGTCCGTGTTTCGGCACATTGTAAATCTTTTCTACTTTTTTCTCTGCTTTCTCATATTTTGTAAATCTTTATTACAAGATTATCCGTAAAAAATGGTATTGTCAAGCAGAACAGGAGGGACGGCTTATGAAAATATATGATTACTCCGGGCGGGCCAATATCTCCGGCGACCGAATACATCAGGCGCGAACTGCCCAACGCCTATCCCAAGATGTCCTTGCCGCCAAGATGCAGGTCTATGGTGTCGGTCTGGGGCGAGAGGCAATCAGCCGCATTGAGACCGGCGACCGTTTCGTTACCGATTATGAGCTTGCCATCTTCGCCCGCGTTCTCGGTGTTTCCCTCGTATGGCTCACCGGCGATCTGGAACAGAAAGAATAATAGCGGAGCTGCCAACAGACTGTAGGCAGTTTCGCTTTTCTATTTCCCGTCGCGGCAGCGCCGTCCCGCTCTCCCTCTGACCATTTTCGTGATGCCACGAAAATGATACCCGCCGCCAGACGCTTCATCGCCGCCGACCTCGCCGCAGCCCGTAGCTTCTCGCGCATACGCGAGCGCCCGCCCGTTCCATATTACAGCCGCCCGCCGTTCTCGCCATCAGCCGCCGCATAGGCGGCTTCTTTTTTGCCCAAAACCGCCCCGTTTTCTTCCTCTGTCGCATTTTTGACCCCGCCAACTTTTCCCGCCCCGGCTCCCCGGAAGCGATTTTTCGACCCCTTACCTAAAAAAATTTTGGGCTTCCGAACCCGCAAAGGACGACCGCCGCGCCGCCAGTACCTCGCGCGGGCGCGTTTAGAATTTCGCGCGGGCCTGCGCGTCGTGGTATCTTCGCGGGCGCGGGCGTTTGGTATCTCCTGCGGCCTGCTGGCCTGTGGGGCTGGTGGATGGCTGGCCGCTCTGGCGGCGGATGGCTCGTATGCTGCGCCTGCGGGCCTGCGCGTTTGGTATCTCCTGCGCGGGCCTGCGCGTTTGGTATCTCCTGCGCCTGCCCGTCTGGCGGCGCTGGCGGATGGCTGGCCGTCCTGCTGACTGCTGGAGCTGGCCGCCGTCCTGCCGACCGTCTGCCCAGCGTACCGACACACCGACCGCCGCCCCCATCGGAGCCGCCCACCCTGACCGCCTGCCGCCGGTGGATGATCTGCCGCCGTGACCGTCTGCCGATCTGCCGCCGGGCAGGCCGGAGCCGCCGCCGAGGGTATTTACCGCGCCCGGTATCGTCCCCGGATAAGCTAAGCTAATATGCCCCCTATAGTCCCCCAACCACAGCGATTTGCACAGAAAACGCCGCAGATTTTTGTGCAAAAAAGCTTCCCCACGTCCCCCCTAAAGGGGGACTGGGGAACGAAAACAGCCCTATTGACGGCGCAAAAATCCGCCGCTATCATGCAGGGCAAGCGGACGGCCACAGCGACCGCCGCCCAGCGAACCGCCGACCACGGCGACCAGAAAGGGGAGGTGAACATGACCACGCCGAACACAGGCGAATTGCTTGTACAGCAAGCGCAGGAGGCCGAACGGCTCCGGCTCTTGATACTCGCTGACGAGTGCAAGACCATCGAGGAGTTCCGCGAAAAGCTCCGCGAGCGGCTGAACAAGTAAAACGCCGGGCCACCCCAGCAAGGCACGGCCCGGCGTTCTTCCCCCGGCACGGGCGGCGAGTTCGCCGCCGCCCGGCCACGGCTAAAGCATAGCACACCCGCCCGCAGAACGCAAGCCCAGCAGGGCAGGCCGAAAAAATTTCCCCCTACGGGGGAACACCCCAGCCCCGAAAAAAATTTCAAAAAAACGCTTGACAAAATACACGGTGCCGTGTTACATTCGAGCCACAGCAAACAACACGACACCGTGTACAGGCCGCCAAGGCCGGAAAGGAAAAACGCCATGACTAACAACGAGATCATTTTTGAGAACGTCCGCGCCAGCTTCACCCCCGCCCAGCTCGCCGAGCTGGTGCAAGCCACCTACACCGCCGAGCAGATCGCCGCCCGCCGTGCCAACGTCACGATCACCGTTGACGAGGGCAGCGCCGCCACCGCCGAGGACATCTTCACCGCCATGCTGGCCGCCGATCAGTTCCACACGTTCGCCGAGTGGAAGCGCATGGGCTACAGCGTGAAAAAGGGTGCAAAGTCCGCCATCACCTGCCAGCTCTGGAAGTACACCGACAAGCCCGGCAAGGCCGCCCGCGAGGCCGCCGAGGCCGCCGGAAAAGACGCGCCGGAGACCGACCCGCATTTCTACATGGCAAAGGCCCATTTGTTCCACGCCTTGCAGGTGGAGAAGTCCAAGCATTGACCCGGCGCAAGCGGATACTTTAGCAGGGCTGCACCGCACAAAGCAACCCAGCCCCAGAAGCAAAACCCAAAACAAAATCAGGAGGAACACAAGATGAAATTCACAGGACGCTACACCGCCGCCACCGCCAAGGCCCTGAAAGGCTCCCCGCGCCTCGTCTGCCAAGTCACCGAGGACGGCACGATCTACGTATGCAACGGCTTTCTTCTCTGCACCATGAACCCGCCGGAGTACGCCGCCACCGTGCAGGGCTTCACCTGCTGCGAGCCGGGCAACTGGACGCTTGACAAGGACGGCAAGCACGAGGACGACGCGCACAAGCTCGATCTCGTCAGACTGTACGCCGACACGCTGAAAACCAACGCCGACGCGCAGCCCCTCCAGCGCTCCCCGCTGACCGTGCAGACCCCCAAGGCCGCCGCCGTCTGCTACTACAACGCCGCCGCCGATTTTGCCGCGATCTACGACACAAAATTCATCGCCGCGCTGCACCCCGCCGCCCAGCTCCGCACCACGTCCGCGATCTCCGCCGCCGTCGCCTATTGCGACGATGAACCGTTTGCCGTGGTCATGCCCATTAAGGCCGAACCCGAAACCGTTCGCGCCGTCCGGGCCTTTTTCACCGAGGCCGCCGAGGACAACACCAAAACCGGCGAGGCCGACAAGCTCCGCACCGAGCTGGCCCAGTCTCAGGAAGAAGCCGCCACCCTGCGCGGCGATCTGTACCGCGCCGCCAACGAGATCGACGAGCTGAAAAACAAGCTGGCCGAGCTGCACGAAACCAAGACGGAGCAGCCCGCCGCCGAGGCCGTCGAACCCAAGACCGCCGCCGAGATCATCGCGGCCCGCTGGGCAGAGGTGGACGGCCTGACGGCCACCATCAAGGGCGCAACCACCGCCGCGCCGGTTGTCTGGCTGGCCGGAGACACAAAGCCCCACGAAAAAGAGATCGAAGCCGCCGGGGGCAAGTGGAGCGGCAAGAAGAACGCCTATTATTTCCGCGTCGCATAACAAAACCCAAGCCGAAACGGCCCGCCGGGGCCGTCCGCCGGGAATGGCCGCCCGGTGCTGATGATGGCAGGCCGAACACAAAAACGAGGAGGCAACAAAATGGAGATCATCAAGCAATACCGCGACGGGGACGAGCGTCATGACATCGTTTGCCTTGCAGGTGAAACGCTGTTTGAAAACTGGTATTCCGTGCTGGAGGATAGCTGCTGCCTGCGCCACCCCAGCAGCACCGCCGGATATTTTCACAGTCTCGACGAGGCCGAGACCGCGATGCACAAGCACCGCCCCGCCGCCGTCGAGATTAGCGAGGAGGCTTGACCATGTACGCGCTGGAATACAAGCAGCTTTACATCCCCCGCGAGGCGCTGACCAAAAACCGCTGTTTTCAGGGCTACCGCTGGAAGCAGTACGCCGTATGCGAGGAACGGGAGCCGCTGGAGCAGATCAAAGCCACGAAGAAAAGGCCGGAGGAGTGGCGTGTCGTCCCGCTGGGCGATAGCGTCTGACCCCCCGCCGCCGGACACCTTGGACGGGCCGCACCGAACAAAGCGACCCGACCCCACGCACAAAACCAAATCACAAATCAGGAGGTACACAAAATGGCATGGCTTTACATCCCCGCCGAGACAGGCGAACGCATCGAAACCATCTGCAATCAGCACTACAACCCCGGACGCGGCGCGTGTGACTGCCCGCTCTGGCCCGCCTGCAGCTACTCGAACGATCTCACAAAATCCAGCGCGGAGAACACCCGCATTTTTGAGCAGGGCATGGCCGCCGCTCTGTCCGCCCTCGACAACGAAAACAGGAGGTAAACAACATGGCATCCATCGAACGCAAGATCAACGGCACCTTTGCCCCCGTCCCCGGCGGCTACGCCCAGCAGATCAACGAGCAGACAACGCTTTTTGTCCCGGACTTCTCCGCCGCCCGCTACGACCCCAAAACCGGCGAGCTGTTCGGCTACGCCCCGGACTACGCCGCATTAGAGGCAGAAAAGGCCCCCGCCGTTCAGGCCGACAAGCCCGGCGAATATGTCTACTGCTACGAAATGCAGCAGGCCCCCACGGGCTGTGACTTTGCCGCCGATCTTTCCTACTACGGCAAGCATTATTTTCTCCGCCCGCTCCGTGACGATCTGCCCCAGCTCCACGGGCGCGGTATCAGCTACGACGAGGAGCGCAACACCTACACCGTCACCACCCGCGCCTATGACAAGCTCAAAGAGCAATACCGCATCCGCTACGAAACCTGTCTCGACTGACCACAAAACCGGATACCTTGGAGCCGCCGCACCGGACAAAGCGACGGCGCCCCATAAGCAAGACCCAAAACAAAATCAGGAGGTACACACCATGTACGAACAGACAAGCATGATCTCCACACCGCAGGCCGAAGCAAAGCCCGCCGCCCGCTACTACGAGATCAACGAGGACACGGCCCGCAACGCTCACTACTGCGTCCACATGAGCGACTACCAGCCCGGCAGCGCCACCAACGGCTACCGCGCCGCCGTGGACGAGGCCGCCGCGCTGGTGGAGGCACGGAAAGCCAAGGTCAGCCCCTACTACCACGACAAGCTCGACGCGCTGCTTGACCGCTACGCCCGCCGCCTTGCTCAATGGACGAACGACTACAACCGCAATCAGGCCAGCTATCCCAGCCAGTTCATTTCCGGCGCGGGCAATTACAACATGAAAAAGCACGAAAAGCAGATGTCCCGCGAGGGTACCCTCTGGAAAGAGTACGACGAGATCAAGGCCATCTTGAACAAGATCGAGGCCGTCGGCACCGGCGCGGTAGACCTCGCCGACCCCCACGCCCGCGAAATGCTCACTGACCAGCTCCAAAAGCTGCAAGCCCAGCTTGACCGCAACAAGGCCATGAATGCCTATTATCGCAAGCACAAATCCTTTGTCGGCTTTCCCGGTCTGACCGCCGAGGCCGCCGCCAAGCTCACCGCCGACTTTGCCGACACCTGCCAGCGCTGCCCGTGGGTAAAGCACCCCATCCCCGACTATGAATTAACCAGCCTGCGCGGCAAGATCAAGCGCACACAAGCCCGCCTCGACGAGCTGGACAAGCGCACGGAGCAGGCCCAGCAGCCCGCCGACAACACAAAGTTCCCCGGCGGTGAGATCGTCCGCAACACCGAGGCCGACCGTCTCCAGATCATCTTTGACGAAAAGCCCGACGACGAGCAGCGCGATGCCCTGAAACAAAACGGTTTCCGCTGGTCTCCCCGCTACAGCGCGTGGCAACGCCAGTTGACCCAAAACGCCGAGATCGCCGCCCGCCGCGCCCTCGGCCTGACGGAGTAACAAAACCGCCCAGCAAGTTACCAGCAAGTTGCCAGCAAGTTAAACACCCGCCCCGGAGGTCACGAGGGCAGAAAGGACACGGCATGAACAGCTATCCCAACATCATGTATTTCTTCCATGACGGCAGCACCTACCTCGTCCCGCGCTATACAAACGCCTCCGGCCTCGCCACTATGCTGGACGAAGTGCGACGGGCCGCCTATCTGGATATGACAAAAAGCGGCGCAGATCACGCCGTCTACGCCGTGAAGCATTACGACCCCAAAACCGGCGATGTCGTAAAGGCTGACATTTATGCCCCCGCCGTTCTTCTGAACGAAGCCGAGTTTACCAAGCGCACCGACGCACAGATGCAGGAAAGTCCCGGTTGCTATATTCTCGCGCTCCACGCCAGAAAATAACCACGAGCTGACCTACCGGCACGACGGGGAGAAAGGACGCAACATGGCCACGACCACAGCCCCCACAAGATACACGCTCAACCACGACGGAACGCTGGAAAAATGGTACTTGGAACACGACTGCGGCGAAATCGTCTATCTCCGCAAGACCTCGCGCCCCAAGTGGAACTGCTGCATGAAAGAGTTTCCCGCCGCCGAAGTATTCCCCGACTACAAAACCGCCCGTGCGGCGCTTAAAGCCCGCGCCTCCGCCAAAATTGCCCCGTAGACTTTTACACGCCCGCGTGTTATAATGCGACAAAACAAAACCGAACAGGGAGGCAGACCATGAACGAAGTCCCCGAAGTGTTCCCCGCGTACCGCCTTGTGGCCGAATTTGCCGACGGCCAGCGCCTCACCTTTGACGGCCTCACCGAGCAGCAAGCACAAGACCGCATGGAGGCGGCGCAGGCACAACACGGCGATATATGCTGGTATGACGGCGTGACCGACCAGCACTACGAAAACGGAAAATATTATAAGCTCGCCCCGCAGCCGCCGGAGATCATCTTGATCGACCTGACAGACTGCCCGGACGAGCCAGAAAAGGAGGATTGACCATGCCCATACCCGAAAGCAAGCGCCGCAACAACGACATTTACAACGCCAAATGCGACCGCATCAGCGCCCGCCCCATTAAGCCCATCGGCAACGCCATCCGCGCCGCTGCCAAGGCCGCCGGGCAGAGCGTACAGGCGTATGTGCTGCAAGCCTGCGAAGAACGCATGAAGCGCGAGGGACGCCCGCTGGAGCTTGACAGCCCCGCCGACGAATAACACAAATCCGACTTGCTATCGTGCAGAACAAAACCCCGGCAGACCGTACCAAAACGGCCCGCCGGGGCATTTTTATCTTCTCTTGCTGCTGTACAGGTATCTGCACCGCCGCCGGAGCGCTTTTCGCCTCGCTCTCCGCACAAAAAGCCGCCTCATGCCCTCCACCAGCTTATCCACAAAATCCACGGTCTTTTCCTCCCATTCGCAAATTGTTTTTCCAGCGCCGCCCCGACGATCACGGAAACCCTTTCGCGCCACGCGCGAAGTCTTGAAAAACTTGTTCCTATAAGGCCGGTTTTCCTGTTCCGCCGCCGCTGTGTTCCGGTGCAAGATCAGTCGGCAAAGCAGCCCTTGCTCAGCCCCGCCGGACGGCCCAAAAATTTTTGCCGCTTATTATGTACGCGCGCGCGACGCGCGACGGGCCAGCGCCTCCGCTTCCGGCAGCTCCTCCAGTACCTCGCCCAGCCGCTCCATGGCCCTTGTGTGCCAGTCGCGGGCCGTACTGTCCGCCGTCCCAAGTCTCGCGCTGATCTTCGCCCAACTGTACCCACGCACATAGCGCATCACAATGACCTCTTTGTACTTACCGTTCAGCGCGTCCAGACAGGCGCGAATACAGGCTTCATCCCCGGACAAAACCCGCTCCGTCTCCGCGATCTCCGCCAGCCGCTCGCTCACGCCGTTTTCCAGCGCCCGCAGCCCGCTTTCCTCCGTCGGCTTTCCCGGCGACGAACCGCGCGGCATCCCGTCACACGCCAGCCCCCGCAGTCCGTAATAATTGCCCTCCAATTCCGCCCGCTCCTGCCGCAGCAGGCGCAGCATCCCCGGAATTGCCTTGTAGTACAGGGCTATGTGCTTCACGCTACCATACCGCATCCGTCGCCTCCTGTTCTTGGCTCCGCGCCAAATCTTCTTGCCTGTGGTGTCAATCCAGCGTTTTCCCGAAGATCGGCTCTTTCGCGTCGCTCTCGTCCACATCCACCGGCTCGCCGAGAATATCCGTCATACGCCGGGCCAGCATATTGTAGCCGAACCAGTCCCCACCCTCGGCCCACTCGTTGAACTGCCGGAATACATCCTCCGTGGCGCGGACGGTCTCATTCAGCCGCTCCACGCCAAAGCCGAGGGCCTGACGCGCCCCCAGCGCATAGCATTTCACCACGATCTCCGCCGCTTCCCGCCGTTCGCCCAGCAAGGCCCAATCCCGGTTGCTTTTCGGCGCTTTTGACGCTGGCAGCACAAAATGCTCTGTCAGCAGGCCCTCCAGCTCCTCGTTCAGCTTCTTTTTCGCCCGCTCCATGCCCACGCCGCGCTTGTTGACGGCAAACCGCTCCAACGCGCCGTTTGCGGAGTTGATCACGCGGTCAAGCCTGTCTTTCCCGATGCCGTAGCGGTCATGCAGCGCAACCATGAAGCACAAAGAGATCACATGGCCCGCCGCCTCCCGGTTTTTCTCCACCCGCTCGCTCTCCGGCGTTTTCCCACGCAGATAGCGCGTCTGCGCCTGACGGGCCGCGTTGGTGCCAAAATGCGCCGGGATATGCTTATTTCTCCTCATGCTCCGCCTCCAGTTTCCCGCAGAACCGCCCGCACATGGGGCAGAACTCCGCGCACAGCACATTCAGCCCGCCGCCCCGCGCCGTGCTGTCCATCACAAGGCGGGGCCTGCCATCCTCGCCGTATTCCAACCAAAACGCCGTGCCGTCCACGGTCTCCAGCTTTTGGTGCCGCTGGCACAGGCCGCACACGGGCATTTCCTTCCGTTTCTGCTCCCTGTCCTCGAACCACGCCAGCTTTGCAAGGGCCACCTCGTAGCCCCTGCTGGAATACACGCGCCCGTCTTTGTCGTAGTGCGTCAGCCGTTTTTCCCACATGATGATACCTCCTCCGCCAGCTCCCGCCAGCGTTTGATTTCTTCCTTGTCCTCCGCCGTGATGATCTCCGTGAATTTCCAGCCCGCCGGACGGGCGATCAGCTCCAGAAACACCCGCCGCCGTACAGGATAATCCCGCTGCATCCGCCGGACAAACTTGCTCTTGATCTCCACGATCTCCACGGTGCCGTCGGCATAGGTCAGCCGGAAATCCGCCGTGTACTGAACGCTCCGCAGCTTCACGCCGTTGTATTCCCCCGCCGGGAACAACAGAAAGCACGGGTGCGCTTCCCACTTCACGATCTCCCCGCGTCCGACCTTTGGCGCGACGGTGCCGACGTAGTATTCATACTCGCCCCGGCTGTCAAATTTCAGCCCGGACATGGCAGCGGCACGGGCCGCCGCCGTCATGGTGTCGCCCCGCTTTTTCCCGCGCCCGGCAAGCTGTGCCTCTGCCTGCGCCCGGTAACGCGGCGGCAGATCGGATAGCTCCAGCCGGTACGCCATTCACAGCACCTCTTCGTGCTTTTCTCTCTGTGTCGCTATCATGTCCGCGTAATGTAGCTCCAGCACAAGCGGCGTTCTTTCCATGGCGGCATTCAGCGCACGGCTCCCTCCACGGAAAGCATCGTCATACGCGCCCATGTGCCAGCGGATGGCAAGTGCCTCGTCGTCCGTCAGCTCCATGTGCTTCATCACGAGATAGACAGACTTCTCCCCGTGTCCCATGGGCATCTGATCTTTCACGGTGTAGTCGGGATATTCCCCGGCATAGTAGTTCGCCTTGCACACGTCATGCAGCAGCGCCACGATGGCCTGCGTCTGCGGCGAATACAGACCGCGCAGATTGAAATTCCCCAGTAGGGCATAATACACATTCAGGCTGTGCTTCACCAGCCCGCCCGGATAGGCCCCGTGAAACCGTGTGCTGGCCGGAGCCGTGAAGAAGTCTGTGCTTTTCAGCCACTCCAGCAGCTTGTCCGCACCCGGTCTCGTCACCTGTGACAGAAAAATTTGCTCGAAACGTTCGGCATCGTTCATTCTCATTTCCTCCTTGGCCGATATATATTTCCTCGCCCGTGCCAACACTCGGCGCGGCGCAAGATCACAACGGTATGCCGCTGCCCGGCGTTGCTCACCTTGGTTTCCACGCGGTTGAGCGTGTAGCCGGGGTATTTCTGCTCCCAGAACGCAGCGTCGTCTATGTACACGGTGCTGGCCTCCTCCAGCTTTTTGCGGCTCCACTTGGTATCGTTGGGCGGCGGTGTCTTGGGCTTTTCCAGTCCACGGCTCTGCCGCCAGCTTCGGGCGCACCGTTTGTTCTTGTTGATATATTTTACAAGGCCCTCCACGCTTCCGTGGTCAACGGTGAGATATTCCCCTCGTGTTAGGCCAATGCTGTTTCCGTTCTTATCGCTCCACAGCTCCTCCAGCACGTCACGGGTCAGTCCCTCTGTGTGCTGGATGATCGCGTGGTGATGATGGCGGCCACAGATCGTCCCGTCTGCCATCACCGTTGTGTACTCCGTGGCGGCTACCCACTTCGGGCGCTCCACGCCGTTCTTATCGCACCAGCGATACACCCGCTTGATGTAATTCGTCCAGTCCATATCCGCCCGCTTGGTGTCTCCCGGCGCTGGCAGATGATCGTCGTCATAGGTTCCCGTCCACGAGAAGTCGCCCTTTCCGAAGTTGGCGTTTACAAGCTGCACATGGTATCTCTTGGAGCGGTTGTCGTTGTAGGTCTGCTGGGCGAGGGTACAGGCTTCTTTCTTCTTTGCTCTCCGGCTCGCCTTGTGCTGCTTCGGTGTCACGGGGTACAGATCAACCTCCATGTACCCCGCCGTGGCGTAGTCCTTGCCGCAGATATGCTTTTGTTCCCGATAATACAGGCTCATGCGGCCACGCCTCCCTCGTTTTTGCGTGTATGCGCCGTCACCGGCTTGCATACGGGCCATTTCAACAGTCGTATGCCGTCAGGCACACCCCTGTTTCATGGCTTGTCCCTTAACTTACTGCTGGTATACCAGCCCATTGCGGCCCCTCGGCCGCAACAGAAATTCTCTCCGGCACCGCCGGAAACAGGTCTCGCTTCAACCGGCAAGGCCGCGCCGCTCTCACGGCGCGACCGCCTCCGGTCGTCAGATTGTCGTTTTCTCCATCAAGATCGGCGCGAGCATCTTTTCTCTCGCCGCCTCGTAGAAACTCTTGTCCACCTCGAACCCGTAGGCGCTGCGCCCCAGCTCGTAGGCTGCGCGTAATGTGGTGCCGCTCCCGGCCACCGGGTCGATCACCACGTCGCCGGGGTCTGTGAACACTTCGATCAGGCGTTTCAACACGCCCACCGGCTTTTGCGTGGGGTGTATCTTCGGGTACTCCTTTCGGCTGTCCCGCTCCCAGCGGAACCAGTCAAAAACCATGTGCTTTTCGCCGTCCTCGCCGACGTTGCGGAACTTCGGCAGCTTGTCCCGGTAGAGGACGACCGCAAATTCCGTCGCGCCCACGATCTTCATGTTGGCTTTTAATACCTGCGCGGAATAGTTCTTGCAGAAAAATAGCGGATAGCTTTTTGCAAATCCGTACCGCTTTCCGTACTCGATCACGGTCTGCATCTGCTCAAAGGCACAGAACACGATCATTGCCGGAGCCTGTCCCTTTTCCTTTGGCTCTTTTTTCAACAGCCTGTTGCAGAAGTGCATATACTCCGCGATCTTGAACGTACCGTCCGTGTGGAAAAAGCTCTGCTTTGCCAGCTTACTTTCCCCGTTCTTGTTGTCGCCGCCCTGATACCACATGGGATTGCTGGCATAGGCATCCGCGCCGATGTTGTACGGGATGTCCGCGATCACAAGCTGGGCTTTCGGCACATTGTACCGCTTGAAATTCTGAAAATTATCGTGGTATAGCTCGCATTTCATATCGTTTTCTCCCTGCGCCGCCGCATCCGGTAGCACAGCTTCCCGCACCTGCGGCAGCAGATGTAATTCGTGTGATACTTCCCGCCGTGCCGGTCGCTCCGGCGGCGTGTGACCTCTATGTATTCCGCCTTGCACGGGCTGTGCAGCCCCAAGCGGCAAAGCAGCGGCTTCATCTCCTGTCACCTCTGATTTTCCGCTCGAACTGCTCGATTTCTCCCACGATCAGCCAGCATAGCCACGCCAGCACAACACCGTCAACCCTGCTTTCATGCACGATGCCCTCAAAGACGCATTCTGCGCCAATCCAGCACAGGCCGAGCATCACATACAGGAACAGAAACAGCAGCCCCTTTGCCGCCGCGTTCAGAATACGCTCTGTTGTTCTCCCGCTCATTCCGCGCCCTCCTTTCTCCGTCCGCCGGAACAGAAATAATCATCCTCCACCGGGATACACCCATAAAAGCTCCCCATCGGCTCCTTGCAATACCGTTTTCCAAACTCTGTTACATCGCTTTTCTTGCAGTCCTTGCACCGCACCACCGGCACAACATCCGTAGCGTATACGGAAGTTGCATTTTCCGGTGCTATCCCCGTATCCAAGTATTTTTGCAACAGCGGGCAGTGCGCCGCAGGTACAGCCGTGCAGAACCCTCCGGTCGCCGTGCAGTTTCCGTTGTCTTTGTGCCTGTATTCGCACCGCAGGCAATTAACCTCTCCCATGCTTTTCCTCCAGCATCGTCACTCCTCCATCAGAAACACCATCTTTTTCCCAACGTACTCGCACCAGTGCTTTTCAAGCTGTGCGCCGGGGCTGTCCTCCCAATCCGGCAGGAACACCGCCGTGTCGGCGCTCTCCAGCATGGCAAAGCAGATGCGCATATAGTCCGCCTTTTTCAGCCCCTCCGGCGTGACCGCCGGAGAAATCACCGTTACACCGGCCCGCTCCTCCAGCTTCTTCGCCGCCGCCGCGAATTTCTCCCTGTAGTTCGGGTCTCCCGTGATCTTTCCGGCCAGATACACTTTCATTCCCGCTCGCCTCCCAACTTCGCCATCTGCTTCCGCTTCCAGTTTTCTGTGTACTGCTCCATGCTCCCGTTAAAGCCCGTGCAGAGAAGCACATCATGCACCGTTTTTCCCTCGTGGGCGCAGTCAGAGCAGTTCAATCCGTTGTTGCACGGCGTTTCGCAGAATTGGCACATACAGTTTTCATTGTCGAACGGACACGGATTGACCGCTTCCACGATGATCTCCCGCCCGCAGCCGGGGCAGAAGTGCCAGCCGTTTTCCGTCGGCCCGTCTGCCTCGAAATTCTCGATGTACCCACACGCCCGGCACCGCCAAGCGTCATGCTCCCGGTCTACGCACTCATATACCGCGCTTTTCTCGCTCATGGTTTATCCCTCCAGAATTCTCTTTACGGCGCGGAGCTGTTCGAGGGTATAGCGGCCTATTTTGTCCCAGCCAGCGGCAACCCGCACCCACTCTTTCAGTTCCTCACGTTCTTGGTACTCGCGTACAGCATCCTCCGACGGAAACAAGAGGCGCGGTGAGCCATACTCTGTTTCCTCAATGAGATACGGCATATCCCTGTTGTGCGCTTCCCGAAACCGTTCTCCCCATCTTCCGCTGATGGTTACATACTTTCGGCCCACCTTTGCGACCTCCGCTTTTACTACGGAGAATTTATCTCTTGGCCGCCGTGCGTCTCCAACGATGTACACGGTCTGCCTCGGCTTAAAATACTTAATATCCATGGCATACCCTCATACGTTCACATATCGGTTTTGGCAGTTCACATTGTTGCAGAAGCGCTCGCGTCCGATCTCCCGCAGGCGATGCCCACAATACTGGCAATAGTCGCCCTGCTGTCGCCGTGGTTCTTCCTCTGCGTGTGTCCCGCAGTATCTCATGCGGTTCATCAGACATATCACGGAGCCGGGCTGCACCACCGCCGCGCAAACACTTTTCGCTTTGCAGTTGTAGCAATCCATCACTCCACCTCCGCTATTCTTCTGGCGGCCATTTCTACATACGAGGGATTGATCTCACATCCCACGAAACCGCGCCCCATGCGTTTTGCCACCACGCCTGCTGTGCCGCTGCCCGCAAATGGGTCAAGTACAACGCCGCCCTCTGGGCAACCCGCTAAAATACACGGCTCGATCAGCTTTTCCGGGAATGTGGCGAAGTGTGCGCCGCGAAATCCGTTTGTGCTTACGCTCCAGACGCTCCGCTTGTTCCTGCGTCCCGTCTTGTTTTTACTGTTCCCGTGGCTCTCACGCTCCACCTGTGCGCTGTTGTCGTGAGATCGACCGCCGGTATAGGCTCCGCCGCCGCGAAACGTCCTTGCGTTTCCTTTGGCCGATGTGACTGGTTCGCTGATTGCCGCCGCGTTGAAATAATAGTGCGCTGACTTTGACAGCAGGAAGATGTACTCATGTGACCTCGTGCATCGGTCATTTACGCTCTCCGGCATACAGTTCGGCTTCTGCCAAATGATGTCTTGCCGCAAATACCAACCGTCTGCACGGAGGGCAAAGGCCAACTGCCAAGGTATGCCGATCAGGTCTTTTTTCTTGTACCCCTGCGGTACGCGCTTTGCGGTGTGTCCGCAGGAATTGCGGGTGTTCGTCGGCGGCTGGTTCCCTGATTTGGTGGCATAGCTATCGCCCACATTCACCCACAGAGTTCCGTCTTGCCGCAGTACCCGTCGAACCTCACGAAAAACTGCGACCAGCTTCTGCAGATATTCCTCCACGCTGGCCTCGTTCCCGATCTGCCCCTCCACTCCGTAATCTCGCAAATTATAGTAGGGTGGGGAGGTCACGCAGGTATGTACGCTTTCTGGTGGCAGCGTCCGCAGCAGCTCCAGCGCGTCACCTTGCAGAATAGTGCAGTTCATCACTCTGCCTCCGCGTCCCAGTCAATCGCCTGTCCGCATTGCCCGCAGAAGCGGCAGCGGTTTCCGTCCTCGTTGTGCAGGTATTCACCGCTCCCGCAGGACGGCAGGCCAGTACACCCGCGTCCCCGTCAGGGTATGGGCTTTCCGGCACACGCCGCCGCAGCGCCTCCACACCCATCCGGCAAGCCTCGTTCACCGGCTCAAGGCTCTCATACGCCTCCCGGTGTTCCGGGTCTAAAATCTCAATGGCCCGTTCATTCTCCATCTTCCACACCCTCCATTCCGATCTGCCCCGCGTCCTCCGCGTCGTCCTCGGCCTCCTCGATAACCGCCTCCCGGCGCTCCTTATCCTTGTAGAACTGCTCCATGCAGAGCGCCTGAAATTCCGCAAGATCGTTGATGTATTCCTCTTTCAGAATGTTCATGGGCATGATGGCTGCCAGTACATCCATGCCGTCATGCACCACAAGATACCGCTGTCCCGCTTCGGTCTGCCGCGCCGTGTAATAGATGTATTCGCTTTTCTTGATCTCCTCCGCCAGCGGCGCAAGATACGCCTCGTTGTAGAAGATCAGCTCGCCATCCACCTTGCAGCGGCAGGCGGAACACCATAGCCCGTTGGGAGCCGCCGCCACTTTCAGTTTTTCCGTGTCCTGCTCGCCCTGCGCATACGGTGCAAGGTTCAGTCCCAGCACATTGTTGATACTCCCCGGCCAGTCCTCGGTCAGATACACTTTTTTCCATGCGCCCGCCGTCATGTCCAACACCGTTCGCACCTGCTCGCTGCCCTCCATGTCCGGCAGCTCCGTCGCCCGGTAGATTGCCGTGCCGGTAGATAGCCAAATCCCGCTGCCCGCCACATGGAGTACGGCGCACCGGCCTCCGTTCTTGACCAAGTTTGCAAATTTCGATAGCTTCATTCCCGCCGCCTCCTTTACCCAAACAGATACAGAATGCAGAATTTCAGCAGGGCAGGCCCGGCCAGCGCCAGCGCCAGCCCCCAAATCACCATCAGCGCAAGCAGCAGCACCGCGCCCAAGCCATACAGAATATCTTTCATCGCTTTCCACCTCTCACGCCTATGGTCACATAGGCGGTGCCTTTCCCGTTCAGCTCCATATCCACGGGTGCCTTGCAGTCCAAGCAGCTATGGGTGATGGTCTTCGTCTCCGCATTGGTCTTGTAGCGGAACGACTTACCGCACTTACAGTGCATGAACATGGGCCGCAGACCCTCCAGCGTCGTTTCGTGTCCGCACTCCTGACACCGGAAGCTGTACGTTTCCCGCTTCGCGCAGAACGCCTTGACCGCGCCGCACTCCTCGCACACCACCAGCAGAAAGCCCTTGTATGGCCCCTGCGTCCTGTCGTCCTCCGCCGTGGCCCAGCTCTCCCGCTCGCCGAACATTCGCTCCACGCGGCTGTTCCGCTCCGGCTTGTTCCGTTCCGCCGTGCCGCCGGTATGTACCTGCTCGCCGGTGCTGCCAAAGCCGCCGCGATCACGGTTGCCCAAGCTCTCCACCTGCACAAACTCCATGTCCGGCGCTTTCTCCACAAGGCGGAACTGGCAGATGCGCGTTCCTTTCGGAATGTGCGTTCCCTCTTTCCGCAGGCACAGCGCCGGATAGCCCCACACATCGCCGTCACCGCAATAGTCATTCTCGATCACGCCCATGCTGTTCGCCAGCAGGATGCCCCACTTGCCAAAGGTCGAGGAACGGGGAACGACGTGCGCGTAGTAGCCCGCCGGTATCTCAATGGAAACACCCAAGGAAATGATCTTGTACTCCAGAAAGTCCAGCGTGACATCCTCTGCGGTGCAAAGGTCTATCCATTCGCCGTGAACCTCCGGCAAGGCGTTTCCATGGGTGTTGATTTTCACTTTCATATTCAATTCCTCCCGCAAAATTCTTTTGGTATAACCACCGCCGTGCCGCCCGGCACGGCCCATACCTCCGCGTCCCGTATGTCTGTCCATTCGCAGCCCCAGTATTCCGCCGCGTTCAGTAGTGCGGCGTAGTTCGACCGGTGCGGCACCACCACGGCCCCGTACTTTGGATGCACTACCCGCGCCCGGCCTCTGACCCGCCAGCGTTCCTCACGCGCCCGCCGGACGCTGTTTTGGTAGCTGCTCCGATCAAAGTTCATCTTCGGCCCGCTCCCGCCGCAGCCATTCCGCGTTCTTTTCCTGTCCGTAGAACGCATGGCCCAGCCAGCCGCCCAACAGCATCATGCCGAGACCCGCAAGCCCTCCGAGGAAGATCACCGTCAAATCCTCCGCGCCGCCTATTGCCATCAGGAGCAGAAAGCCCAACAGCATCATGGCCGCGCCGATGTTCTCCCGCACACGCACCATCTTCCGCCGCTGTGCTTCCGTCCGGCTCCGCCGGGAACGGCGCTCGATTGTCAGGCCGCCGCGCTTCATTTCACAGTATGCCGTCCTCATAGCTTGTCCCTCCGCTTACTCAGAGGCAGCGCGGGCCGTCCTACGCCGCCTGTAGTTGTTGATGATCTCCTGCTGTGCCAGCTCCGCGCTGTAACCGATGCGCCCGTTGCTGTCCATTTCCCCGGTGTCTCCCCGTTTCAGTTCGTTATATACGGTAGACCGATGCACTTTCAGCTTCGCGGCGATCTCCTCGACACAGCGCCCCTTGTTGTAAAGTTCCTCCAGCTCTACGCGGTCTTTCAACGTCAAATGTCTCTTGCCCAAGCCGCTCGCCTCCTCCTTTTCCATGCAAATAGATAAAAAAATAAATGCGGGAAAACTCTTTTCGAGTTCTCTCGCATTTATTCTAAATATTCAGCCTTTTTCAAAAGGCGGCGGAATGTCTTGCGTTTTGCGCCCCGGCGTGATAGAATGTTTTGCTGAAAAATAAAAGGAGGCTTTCCTTTATGAAATTAGGTATCGTCGGGCTGCCGAACGTCGGCAAGTCCACCCTGTTCAACGCCATCACCAACGCCGGCGCGGAGAGCGCCAACTATCCGTTCTGCACCATCGAGCCGAACGTCGGCATGGTGGCTGTGCCCGACGAGCGGCTGGACAAGCTCGCCGAGATGTACCACCCCAAGAAGAAGACCCCCGCGGTCATCGAATTCGTGGACATCGCAGGCCTTGTCAAGGGCGCCAGCCAGGGCGCGGGCTTGGGCAACAAGTTTCTGGAGAACATCCGCCGCACGGACGCCATCGTTCACGTCGTGCGCTGCTTCGATGACGAGAACATCATGCACGTCGTCGCCGACGCCAGCACGAACGTGCCCGTCGATCCCATCGGCGACATTGAAACGATCGACCTCGAACTCATCATGGCCGACCTCGAAATGGTGAACCGCCGCGTGGAAAAGGCCGCGAAGATGGCCAAGGGCGACAAGAAGTTCCTGCACGAGGCGGACGTATTCAAGGCACTCGCCGCGCACCTCGACGCCGGTAAGAGCGCGCGCACCTTTGAAGCCGACAGCAAGGAGGACGCCGAGCTGATCGCCACCGCCGACCTGCTCAGCCTCAAGCCCATCATCTACGCCGCAAACATGGACGAGGACGGCTTTGCCGACAAGGACTCCAACAAATATTATAAGCTCGTCGCCGATTTGGCGGCAAAGGAGGGCGCGGAGGTGCTGCCCATCTGCGCCAAGCTCGAGCAGGACATTGCTGAGCTGGACGGCGACGACCGCGCCATGTTCCTTGAGGAGCTGGGCATCGAAAAGTCCGGCCTGGACCGTCTAATCCAGTGCTCCTATACGCTGCTGGGTCTTATCTCCTTCCTCACCTACGGCGAGGACGAGTGCCGCGCGTGGACCATCGTCAAGGGTACGAAGGCTCCACAGGCCGCCGGCAAGATCCACTCCGACATCGAGCGCGGCTTCATCCGTGCCGAGACCATCAACTTCTCCGAGATGATCGCCTGCGGCTCCGTGGCCGCCGCCAAGGAGAAGGGGCTGCTGCGCAGCGAGGGCAAGGACTACGTCGTCAAGGACGGCGACATGATCTATTTTCGCTTCAACGTCTGAGCTTACAAAACGGGGAGATGCCATTCTCCCCGTTTCGGTTACCCTTCCTGTAAACCTATATAAAATTTTAGGTTGACAGAGACTCCGTGCTGTGCTACACTGGCCCCATCCTATTGAGAAAAAGAAAGGCAGCCCCATGAAAACAAGAGACCTCATCTACTGCGCCCTGTTCGCCGCCCTGACCGCCATCGGCGCGTTCCTCCACTTCCAATTCATGCACGCGACCATCACGCTGCAGTGCTTCTTCACCGCCATGGCCGGACTGTTGCTCGGTGCCAGGCTCGGCGCGCTCTCGCAGGCGCTCTACGTCGGTCTCGGTCTGGTGGGGCTTCCCATCTTCGCTGCCGGCGGCGGCTTCAGCTATGTGTTCAATCCCACCTTCGGCTTTCTGCTCGGTCTGATCCCCGCCGCGTGGGTCATCGGCAGGCTCGCGGAGAAAAACCGCACGCCGCTGCGTCTCGCGCTCGCCTGCGCCGCCGGCTTCGCTGTGCTTTACGCCATCGGCCTGCCCTACATCGCGCTCATCGTAAACGTCTACAACGGCGGAGCCGTCAGCGCGGCGAAGCTCGCCACGGCCTATATGCTGCCCTATCTCCCCGGCGACTGCCTGAAGATCGTCGTCAGTGTGCTCCTTGCCCCGCGTATTCTCAGGGCAATGGCAAGAAATTCATAAAAATTTTACCGCAAAGTTGCAAATGCAACTTTGCAAAACTGCAAATACTATGCTACACTAAGCTCACAAAGGCAAGCAACCTAAAAATTCCAACAAAATCAAATGGAGGATACGAATATGAAAAAGTGGGTCTGCAAGGTTTGCGGTTATATCTATGAAGGTCCCGAGGCGCCCGCGGAGTGCCCCGTGTGCCACGCCAAGAGCAATATGTTCGAGGAAGTCAAGGGCGAGATGAAGCTCGCCGCCGAGCATGAGTTCGGCGTCTATGCCAAGACCGTGAAGAACAACGACCAAATCAGCGAAGAGGACAAGAAGTATATCTTCGATCAGCTCATGGCCAACTTCAACGGCGAGTGCAGCGAGGTCGGTATGTACCTGTGCATGGCGCGCATCGCGCACCGCGAGGGCTATCCCGAGATCGGCCTGTACTGGGAGAAGGCCGCCTACGAGGAAGCCGAGCACGCCGCCAAGTTCGCGGAGCTCCTCGGCAGCGACCTCGAGAGCAACATGACCGATTCCACCAAGAAGAACCTCGCCTGGCGTGTGGACTGTGAGTTCGGCGCGACCAACGGCAAGTTCGAGCTGGCTGCCTGCGCGAAGAAGAACGGCCTTGACGCCATTCACGACACCGTCCATGAGATGGCCCGCGACGAGGCCCGCCACGGCAAGGCGCTCAAGGGCCTGCTGGAGCGCTACTTCAAGTAAGCCGAAGGCACTGAAAAATCAAGAGATTTTTAAGGGGAAGCTGAGAGATCGGCTTCCCCTTTTTTGCGCCCCGCGGGGGAAGGAGCGCAGCTCTATGGGCAAAGCGCTTTTGAAGAACAGTAGGCTATCCTTGAAAACGGTCAGGTGCCGTCAAGATTTATGCGCAAAATTATTTGCAGGCTCCGGCTGAATGAAGTCAGCCGGCAATAGAGGCGTCATTCAGAGCCGCCTCCAGGTGCTTCATGTTCATGTATTTCTTGCAGCCCCACTGGGTGCCCGCCACGTGGCGCAGCCTCGCGCAGACCAGCATCAGGGCGGAGTTGCCGTCAGGGAACGTCCCTACCACCCGCGTCCGTCGGCGGATCTCACGGTTCAGCCGCTCGATCACGTTGTTGGTGCGGATACGGGTCCAATGTTCGCCAGGAAAATCACAGTAGGTCAGCGTCTCCTCAATGCCGTCCTCGACCTTCTTGGCAGCCTCCTTCAGCTTCATGGCGCGCAGCTCGGCGACCACGGCTTTCGCCTTCTCGCGGGACGCCTTTTTGCTCTCCTGGGCGTGGATCGCCTTGAGCATTTTTGCCACAATTTTGACCTTGGATTTAGGCACAACAGAGAAAACGTTGCGGTAGAAATGTACCGTGCAGCGTTGGTATTTGGCCTCGGGGAACACTTCGCCCACGGCCTCCAGCATCCCCATGCACTTGTCGCCGACGATGAGCTTCACACCATCCAGTCCGCGTCCACAGAGCCACTGGAAGAAGCTGACCCAACTGGCCTTGTCCTCTTTCATTCCTTCAGCGGCCCCCAAAACCTCGCGAAAACCGTCCTCATTCACGGCGATTGCCACCAAAACAGCAACATTTTCGTACTCTCCACCCCAGTTGCGGCACAGGTAGATGCCGTCCACGTAGACGTATGGATACCGTCCGCCCTGTAACGGGCGGTTGCGCCAATCCTCGATGTGAACGCAGGCTTTCTTGTTCAGCTCGCTGATGGTGGCGGGCGAGACCTTGCTGCCCCACAGTATCTCCGTGATGTCCTCCACACGGCGCACGGAAACGCCTGCCAGGTACATCTCGATGAGGGCCTCCTCCACGCTGCTCTCCCGGCGGCGATACCGCTCAATGATGGCTGTCTCGAAGGACACGCCCTTGAGTCGGGGTACATGGAGCGTGACGTCGCCGGAGGTCGTGGTGAGGCTGCGGTCGTAGTGACCGCTGCGGTAGCCCTGACGGGCCTCGCTGCGCTCGTAGCGCGCCGCCTGCGTCAGCGACTCCGCCTCCTTCTCCAGCAGCTCGTTCAGGGTTTCTTCTACACTTCCTCGAACTAATTCTTTGAGCTGCCCCTTGATAATTTCCTCATTCAGCTGTACAATTTTCTCGGACATAGTTTGCTGTCTCCTTTCAGAATGGTGTGTCGTGACTTCATTCTACCAGAGCCTGCAAGCTATGTCTTCTTTTATGCGGTTTTCAATTTGCGCAACTTATTGTACATTATCCCCTTTATTTTTTAACGGCATAAGCAAGCGTCGATTGTTCCTGCTTTTCAAAAATAATTTTAGCATAGTTGCTGTCCAATAAAAATCCCTACAAGCGCAGAAAACGAAAAAAGCCCGGTGAGTACAGAGAAAATCTGAAACTCACCGGGGCTACTCACATACCTAGTTTCTACCACTGGCTACTCTAGACAAATCATATCTTTAATGGTTTTGTCTTGGTTTTTAATACAATCTTCCCCTTGCCTGAAAATCCAGTTCCAGGAATCGCAGCAGCGATGCTCGCAATCTTCTCCGATCCTCCACCAATTAATAGGGATTGCCATGAAACAGGAGCTTTTGCAGAAAATCATGGAGCTGCGGCAGCAGGATGTAACACAGTTCTATACGGCCTGTGACCACGGCATCGGCCTTTATGCCGCTGAGCAGATCAATGT
>NZ_JAHLPT010000010.1 GCF_018918025.1 Oscillibacter sp. MSJ-31
TGTTGGTACTTTCCAGTTTACAAGGTTTGAAAGAGCTGTGGTAGTGGCTTTTCCTTTTCCGACTATTTTCGGCTGTGAACTCCCGACATCTGGCGGTTAGTTACGCCCGACGCGAATACTGCCACATGCTATCATGTCGATGAACGCCCCACACTGAGTACTATATTTCTCAGTCAGCAGTATGTACTTGCATGGCACGAACTTGAAGAACTTCTGATAGTTCGTGATTTTGCATTTCAGCTTTTCGATCTGAGGTCTAAACAGATCATAGCCGACCTGACGCCCCTGAAAAATGACTCCATGACAATACTCAAGACCAATACTATCACAGCACAGGTATCTATAAATATCTGAGTGAGACAGCTCATCATCCATGCTACCACGCAAATCCCACTGTGCCACCGGATAGATAGTGCCATCATGGAAATGACTACTATCAATCTCCAGCTCGTAGTTTTCATTCAGCTGGTAGGTTGTGGCATCCTTCCTCAGCTTTGTAATCGTGCTCTGCCAGTCCGAAGAGCTAAACTCTCCAAAAATCATTCCCATACAAATGCCCTCCATATTTAACAATCTGTTCTGCTTGTTTATGTTGGTGATACGGCTACCCAGTAAAAGTTGAACACTCTTTTAACTCTAAGCTTTCCCCTTTCATCCCGTTGATTAGTGCTTGCTACCCTACGAATTTTACTAGATGCCCTCCTCAACTTTCCTGCTCTGTCACAAATAACAAATCTCTTGTAGGGGTAAAACCATAACTTTTCTTTTGCCTTATTAACAACCTTATCGTAGTCACCGCTGTAAATGCAGCTGACATAAACTCCCCGGCTTGCACTATATTCCTCTGATAACAGCACATATTTATCTCTGTTACCTCTAAAGTACTCTTGGTATCCAGCTAGATGTCCATCAATACACTCAATGTTAGGTCTACACAAGTCATAGCCCACTCTATGGCCCCTAAGAATAGCACCGTTTCCATATCCAAGCCGCATCCCGATCTCATCGAGCTTGTCCCGAATCTCATTGGCGGACATATTGATGTCATCCACATCTCCAAAGTCCTCCCAATCAGCAATCGGGTAGATTGTACCGCCGTAGAAATGATCCTCATCAACCTCGCGCTCGCCATTCTCGTTGATAATGTACCTTGTGCTCGCCTTTCTTAAATTCTCAATTGTCTGCATACGATCACCCGAAGAGAATGACCCAGTAATAATTGTTGCACCCATAAAAATGATCCTCCTTGTTTTTAGTGTTTTGTTGTGTTTTTGAAATGTATTACACTCTACCAATCAGCCTATTCAGCATCATAATAAGCTCCTGCTTAGTCATCCAGCCAGTCTCATGGCCTTTAATCTTGAGGGAGTAAACCATGACACGATGACGCTTACCAGTCATCATGTCCAAGTACCCATCTGCCGAGCCATCCCAATTATCAAAAGTCACCTTCCTTGATATCATACGTGCTGTGACCTTGGCATTGCCCATACCGGCTCTGCTAAGCTGCTTCCCCAAATCATTGAGGTCTTCAAAATCACTGAAATACATATCTTAATCCTCCATTCTGTATTTCTTTTTATTTCATTGAACTATAGTTCAATGAAATTGGTTCATTTTGAAATTTGAAGTACTCATATCAACAGGTGTCAAACCCTTCTTGATAATCACGGCTTCACTTTTTTATTTCAAAATGACTACCAAGCTGGGACCACCCTATTGAAACATTTATTTCGGGTGACCCCGTAGCCCAGGTGACCTTGTATCATTCGGTCACCTGGGCTATGCGATTTTAGCAAACTGCGGCGGCAACGGCTGCTGGCTGCTTCTTGGCAGTTTTCTTTGCCCTCATTGCGAGGACAGGGATAAACCCTGCCGCACTTGTCAGCGTATACATGCGCTGATGCGACTTGTGAGAATATGTGTGGTGGTACTCCTGATGCTCCTTCTTAGAAATCAGAGCCAAGTGCTTGACTCTGAGATCCCAAACAAAGGACTTGTGGTGAATATTGTAATTTCCCCGTACTGCCGGGGAAACAACGGGTTCAAGCCTACCGTTTACCGCATAGGCCAAAATAACATCTTCAATGCCAAGCTTTCTACGCTGGAAAGCTGTGCCCTCACAGCCAACAGCCACGACATATCCACGCCCACCATTTGTAGTGGAGATGCCCCACTTAAACTGGGAGAGTATATCAACCGTGTTGAATGTCTCACCTGTCTTGGTGCAGGTGATAAACTTATCAAGAATAACTCCACAGGTAATGTCGGTAGACCCTGAGTGATAACGCCCAGGCACCAACACCACAATATCATCAATAACCGGGTGCTCCAGATATGCGTTGCCATTGCCCTCTTTAAGGACAGTGGCGTTATTCAAAAGATCCTCTGACAGCTGGACCACGCTACCTCCATTGATAGCCCAGTTCCAAGCCTTTGTCGTACCAGTATAAACGCTTAAATTCTTCATAATAACCTCCATAATGCAGTAATGCTTGCGTTTTCCTCAAAATCCCTTTTGAACTTTTAATTTATATATCTCTTTACTTGCAATGTATAAAATTTAGACGATACCAAAATAATTTAGTCGTTACCGTTTTTCTTTACACGTATGGTCTAATATTTAGATGTCTGTGTTACTTGTTCTTAAAGTATATTGAATAGTAAAATTAGTGGTTTTAATGTATCTCTCATTTTCCAATGTAGGTGTGACTATGCCTTAGTGCATATAAAAAAGGGAACTGCAATTTCTCACAGTTCCCTTTGTTGCTTACTGTATCTTTGGTTTACTTGAGGCGGTAAATCACTGCCGACTTTGATAAACCAGTTTCTCTTGAAATGCGTTCATAGGAGTAACCACGCTCACGCATTTTCCTTAATAGCTCAGTCGGCACATCAGAACGAAACCTCGGCTTCACAGTGCCCTGCCGCATCTGCTGGTAACGCTTCTCTATTTTAGAAACGGGCTGAGGTGGCTGCTGCGGCAAGCTCTGCATAACACTTTCTATTTTCTCACTCATAAGGTAGCAAACCAAGGCATAAAACCCGTTGCGGTAATCAAAACCCCGGCCTAAACCCATAAGCGTGCGTATCTCACATTCGCACCCTTCATCCATTGCGCTACCTAATAGCCCACTCTCCTTCATAATGCCTTTGACGAAAAAGCCCATTTTTCCAAGTTCGTTTGTGCTGCATTTTCTAATCAAGCCATAGATACCGTACATTGCTTATTTTCCTCCTTTAGTAATATGGTCAGTTCATATATAGACCACGGTCAATTCATATATAGACACCTAGTAGGGTTATGTACTGGTTCCATGTACCTCGGTCAATTCATATAAACTATATTCTCTCATCTCAATGCATCATAAAAATACCACTTAAAAATACACAATGTAGAGAACGGGTTTAATCTTGTATGGTGGTAAACCCCCAAGGTAGGGAACTTGGTATCAAGGTATCTGTGGGAACTATCAAGGTAGGAAACTTGGGAACAAAGGTACCTGCTGGGTTTGCTCTATGCAGGAACTTGGGTGCCATGAGTACAGGGTAAACTCCATAGGTAGGAGCCTGGGTGCCATGAGTACAGGGTAAACTCCATAGGTAGGAGCCTTGGTGCCATGAGTACCTGTTGAACCTGTTCTATGTATGAAAAAATCCCCACCTGTAACGGTGAGGATTTGTAAGTGCCTGATCCAGCCTGTTATGCTTGTGAACTTGATAAACTAAGTTAAAGGGATAGCAGGTAATGCATCGCCGCAAAGTCCTTATTCTCATAGAATGATTTCATGCTGATGATATGAGCCATCCATCTGATTACAGGGGTACTGACACTTTCCCCTGTTTTTTCTAATTGATTTTTTATTGTCGTAATGCCTCTGCTGTGATGCTTATCAATAAACCATATATAGAAATCTCTTACCTCATCAATGCCAAATATACCATTCAAAGTCACTGTGCAATGTACATCTTCTGGTGTCAGTGGGAGCATCATAATATCTTCCATTTCTGGGTAACGCTCAAAAAATTCATAGGGTGTCATGCCATCTGCACCAGTGTCAAAGGTTCCACGCTGTAATGCTATGATTGATAATGCGTCAATTCTGTTGAGGTCTAGTAGTCCTGCATAGTCAGGAGCAAGGATTGACTTTCCAGAACGAAGATCAGCATTTATGAAGTCAGACAGTTCATCATGTAGAACTGCGAACTGAGGTACACGGTAATGCCTATTGGGCACAGTTCCATCACATTTCACTGTGACCAGCCTGTAAACAAGTACACGTTCTGTTGGTGACTCTGTTATCACTAGTTCATCAGAGGATAACTGTAATGACTGGATTAAACTCTCAATGTAGTCATGCGCCAACTTAAACCCCTCAGCATTAACGCACACTTCAAAATGTACATCGCTATTAACAGGGTTCCAAAAGTAGACACTATCTGTATCAGCTCCATCAAGTGTAATGCGTCTACCACATTTATCACAAGTAACTCTTTCTCCATTAACAACCTTCATAATGTGGTCTGAGGTCACCTCTCTGCACTTGGGGCACACTGCATAAGGCCCACCAAGTATAGTCTTACTCAGCCCCATTGTGTACAGTTCCTCAAGGCTACCTGTACCACCACAAAGATAGTAGGGTAAACATTCCTCATTTAACTGTCTCAAGATTTTTGTGAATGTAGAGAATGAATTTTGAATTACTTTCTTGAGCATTAAATTTTCATTATTTTTACCTAACCTACTGAGAAGAGTGTGTATATCCTTATTATTTGTATGTATGTTTTCACGCATATTCGTATTTTTCATAGAGTATCCTCCGGTATTTGAGTGTAGGTAATTTTCTTTAAGTGCTTGCGTTTTTCTTTACCATTGTCTGCTTTCATTATCAATGCATCTTTCTAAACTGATTTTGCTGAAAATTGGTAGGGGCATTATCACGCAATGACACTCATTATTCAACTTTAATTTCGCTCACATTGATTGCAAATATTATGCCATATAGTGTGACCCACATGACCCAGTGACCTAGTTCCATGCTGTGGCTACTTTTTTTGCTCTATCATTTCAAATCAAGTGACCTAGTAACCTAGTCACCCAGTTTCTCCCTCTCATATTGATCTCTCATCTTGTAATAAGTTCCGGCACCGATATTCATCTGCCTGCAAGCTGCGGAAATACTCAACTCATTTGCTTCTATTTTGGCCTGCAATTCCTCAAAAAGCTCTGTGTGACGCTCCCTCTGCGGGGCACTCTTGACCTTATGCCAATAACGGTAGTAGGTTGTCCTGCCAATACCCATCTTGTCACAGGCTTCGTCTACTGTCATCTTACGGCACTCTACAAGATCAAAACACTTATATAGATCCTCCACAAACCTTGATGGCCGTCCATCATCATTGCCATTGCTCCTTGCTGTCAACTTTGTGATTTCAGCAAGCACCATTTGCCAATAACCTGCTGCTGTGTCAATTTTAGGTGTCTTACATATCAATACAGCCCGCTTCCTGTACAATGCCAGCGCCAGCTCAATAAACTCAGTAGCTGACTCACCAAGCTCTCTGTCATCCTCAATAGTCACAGTGTCACCAGCTCTCACATATCCAAGCAGTTCCTGCAAGGCTGCACCATCATCACCCTTTTCAGCATAGACCCTATCAAATGCCTTGTCCGCTTTCTTTGTGTCCTCAATCTTACGATTGCGCCTGTAGCAAAAATCCATAATGCATCACCTCTGGACAGACTGTACCTTACAGCAGTACCAAAGACAATGCATCATTTTTGTTAATGCCCCAACCCTTCAGAGTGCCCCCTTCAATGTGCCATTCAGAGTGCCGTTCAGAGTGCCATTGGCACACTGAATATCTAATCTGCTCTCCAATTTTTCCAACTTGCCCTATAAAAGCAATAAAAAATACGGTGCCACCCCATTTGGAGTAACACCGTATTTTTCTTTATTTCAGGTCAAAAAGCCAGATAAACGGAGCAATGTATATCACTTAGTCAGTGAATACTTGCTGTTTCACCTGCTCAGAGATAGCTCACCCTTGTTTGATCGCAGCCTGCGCGGCGGCGAGACGGGCGATGGGCACACGGAACGGGGAGCAGGACACATAGTCCAGACCGACCTTGTGGCAGAACTCAACAGAAGCGGGATCGCCGCCGTGCTCGCCGCAGATGCCGAGGTGGATGTCGGGATTGGACTCACGGCCCATGGTAGCGGCCATCCTCACGAGCTTGCCCACGCCGACCTGATCGAGCTTGGCGAACGGGTCGTTCTCGTAGATCTTCTTGTCGTAGTACGCGCCGAGGAACTTGCCGGCGTCGTCGCGGCTGAAGCCGAAGGTCATCTGGGTCAGGTCGTTGGTGCCGAAGGAGAAGAAGTCCGCTTCCTTGGCGATCTCGTCCGCGGTCAGAGCGGCGCGCGGGATCTCGATCATGGTACCGACCTTATACTTCATGTCGGACTTGACGGAGGAGATGATCTCGTCCGCGGTCTTGACGACGACGTCCTTGACGTATTTGAGCTCCTTGACCTCGCCGACGAGCGGGATCATGATCTCGGGCACGATGTGCCATTCGGGATGCGCGGCGTTGACGTTCAGCGCAGCCTTGATGACCGCACGGGTCTGCATCGCGGCGATCTCCGGGAAGGTGACGGCCAGACGGCAGCCGCGGTGACCCATCATCGGGTTGAACTCATGCAGGGAGGCGATGATGTTCTTGATCTCGGCAACGCTCTTGCCCATATCCTTGGCGAGCAGCTCAATGTCGGCCTCCTCGGTGGGGACGAACTCGTGCAGCGGGGGATCGAGGAAGCGGACGGTCATCGGACGGCCCTCGAGCGCGATATACATGGCCTCGAAGTCGCCCTGCTGCATCGGCTCGAGCTTGGCGAGCGCCTTCTCACGCTGCTCAACGGTGTCGGCGCAGATCATCTCGCGGATGGCGGGGATACGGTCAGCCTCGAAGAACATATGCTCGGTGCGGCAGAGGCCGATGCCCTCGGCGCCGAACTTGACCGCCTGCGCGGTATCGTGCGGGTTATCGGCGTTGGTGCGGACGCCCAGACGGCGATACTTGTCCGCCCAGCCCATGACGCGGCCGAACTCGCCGCCGATGGAGGCGTCGACCGTGGGGACAGCGCCGTCGTAGATGTTGCCGGTGGAGCCGTCGATGGAGAGCCAGTCGCCCTCGTGGTAGACCTTGCCGGCGAGCTCGAACCGCTTGTTCTCCTCATCCATCTTGATGTCGCCGCAGCCGGAGACACAGCACTTGCCCATGCCGCGCGCCACGACGGCCGCGTGGGAGGTCATGCCGCCGCGGACGGTCAGGATGCCCTGAGAGGCCTTCATGCCCTCAATGTCCTCGGGAGAGGTCTCGAGACGGACGAGCACGACCTTCTCGCCGCGCTCCTTCCACGCCTTGGCGTCCTCGGCGGAGAAGACGATCTTGCCGCAGGCCGCGCCGGGAGAGGCGGGCAGCGCCTTGCCGATAACGGGGGTCTTCTTGAGCACCTCGGTATCGAACTGGGGATGGAGCAGCGTGTCGAGAGAGCGGGGCTCGATCATGGCGACGGCCTTCTTCTCGTCGATCATGCCCTCGTCCACGAGGTCGCAGGCGATCTTGAGAGCGGCGGCGGGGGTGCGCTTGCCGTTACGGGTCTGGAGCATATAGAGCTTGCCGTGCTCGACGGTGAACTCCATATCCTGCATATCGCGGTAATGATCCTCAAGGATCTTGCAGACGTCCTCGAACTGCTTGAACGCCTCGGGGAACTTCTCGGCCATCTCGGCAATGGGCATCGGGGTACGGACGCCGGCGACGACGTCCTCGCCCTGGGCGTTGGTCAGGAACTCGCCCATGAGCTTCTTCTCGCCGGTGGCGGGGTTGCGGGTGAAGGCAACGCCGGTGCCGCAGTCGTCGCCCATGTTGCCGAACGCCATGGACTGGACGTTGACGGCGGTGCCCCAGGAATAGGGGATATCATTGTCGCGGCGATAGACGTTCGCGCGGGGGTTGTCCCAGCTGCGGAAGACCGCCTTGATCGCGCCCATGAGCTGCTCCTTCGGGTCGGTGGGGAATTCCTCGCCGATCTTGGCCTTGTACTCGGCCTTGAACTGGCCGGCCAGCTCCTTGAGGTCGTCAGCGGTCAGCTCGACGTCGAGGGTAACGCCCTTCTTTTCCTTCATCTGGTCGATGAGCTGCTCGAAATACTTCTTGCCGACCTCCATAACGACGTCGGAATACATCTGGATGAAGCGGCGGTAGCAGTCCCACGCCCAGCGGGGATTGTTGGACTTCTCGGCGATGACGTTCACAACGTCCTCATTGAGGCCGAGGTTCAGGATGGTATCCATCATGCCGGGCATGGACGCACGCGCGCCGGAACGGACGGAAACGAGCAGAGGATTGTGGAGGTCGCCGAACTTCTTGCCGGTGATCTTCTCCATCTTTTCCACATACTCCATGATCTCGGCGAAGATCTCGTCGTTGATCTGGCGGCCGTCCTCATAATACTGGGTGCAGGCCTCGGTGGTGATAGTGAAGCCCTGCGGGACCGGCAGGCCGATGTTGGTCATCTCGGCCAGGTTCGCGCCCTTACCGCCGAGCAGCTCGCGCATATTGGCGTTGCCCTCGGTAAACAGGTAACAATACTTTTTGCTCATAATGTTCCTCCAATTTACAAAGTATCTATGGTTTTTGATCCCAATCGTTCATAAGCTTTTATATTATAGACAGGTTTTTCCAAACTTGCAAGAAATTCCATCGAAAAAATTCAAAATGTTTTATAGATTTTCTCTTTGAGCTGTGCATTTCCCCGTAACTTTTCTTGCACTCCGTGTTTTTTTGCGTTATACTGTATGGTGTAGTTATATTGTCCGGAGGAGCGCATGGAGCTGTCGGCCTTTGCAAAAACGAATACCGCTGCGCGTCTCCGCGCCGCCGCGAGCCGCGGCGCGCTGAGCCACGCGCTCATCCTCTCGGGAGCGGGCGACCGGAACGCCGCGGCGCATTACGCCGCTGCCGCGCTGGAGTGTACCGGTACGGACAAGCCCTGTCTGGCCTGCGCGCACTGCCGCAAAGTGCTCGCGGACATCCACCCCGACGTCCTCACCGTGCGCGACGACGAGCACGCCGAGCTGAGCGTGGACGTCATCCGCGGCGTGCGGACGGACGCCTTCATCCGCCCGAACGAGGGCGCGTGCAAGGTCTACATCTTCCCCGACTGCACGCGGCTGAACGAAAAGGATCAGAATGTGCTGCTCAAGACCGTGGAGGAGGGGCCGCCCTACGCCGCCTTTCTTTTCTGCGCGGAGAACGCAAGCGTTCTGCTGCCCACCATCCGCTCGCGCTGCGTGGAGGTCAAGCTCCCGCCGGCGGGGACCGTCGGCGAGGACGACGAGCGCACGCGCGAGTTGCTCCGCCTGATCGCCGAGGGCCGCGCCGCCGCGCGCGCCGCCTTTCTGCTGAAGCTGGAAACCGCCAAGGCGACCCGTGAGGAGCTTGCCGCGCTCTTTGAGGGCGCGCGCGTGATCCTCGCCGACGCGCTCTGCACGCTCTGCGGCGCGCCCCCCGCCGAGCCGCGCGACGAGCAGGCGCTGCGCGCCGTGCTCGGCTCCCGCTTGACAAAAGCACAGATCCTCGGCACAATAGAGCTGCTGGAGACTTATCGAAACCATTGTGAATATAATGTCGGCGTCGGCCCGCTGCTCGGCGGCCTCGCCGTTGAATTGGAGGAGATCCTTTGACTGAAGTGATTGGCGTCCGCTTTCGCGGCGGCTGCAAGGAGTATTATTTCGACCCGCACGGCATCGCCGTGGAGGCGGGTCAGTTCGTCATCGTCGAGACGGCGCAGGGCACCGAATACGCCCAGTGCCTGACCGGCAACCACGAGGTGGACGACGGCGCGGTCGTCCGTCCTCTGCGCGCTCTCGTGCGCATCGCGACGGAAAACGACCGCCGCACGATGGAGTACAACCGTCAGCGCGAGAAGGATGCCTTCGGCATCTGCCAGCGGAAGATCGCCGAGCGCGGGCTGGACATGAAGCTCGTGCGCGTGGAGTGCAGCTTTGACGGCAGCAAGATCGTGTTCTTCTTCACCTCCGAGGGGCGTGTGGACTTCCGTGAGCTCGTGCGCGACCTCGCGGGCGTGTTCCGCGCCCGCATCGAGCTGCGTCAGATCGGCGTGCGCGACGAGGCCAAAATGCTCGGCGGCCTCGGCATCTGCGGCCGTCCGTTCTGCTGCGCGCAGTTTCTGGACGATTTTGTGCCCGTGTCCATCAAGATGGCCAAGACACAGAATCTCAGCCTGAATCCTACGAAAATTTCCGGCGCGTGCGGCCGCCTCATGTGCTGCCTGAAGTACGAGCAGGCGGCCTACGAGGACGCCGTGAAGCGGATGCCCAAGAACGATTCCTTCGTTCTCACGCCCGACGGCCCCGGCAACGTCAGCGCCGTGAACCTCGTGCGCGAGACGGTCAGCGTCCGGCTGGACGACTCGTCCGAGGGGCAGAAGAGCTACCACGGCTGCGAGATCCGCGTGCTGCGCAACGGCAAGGGCTCGCGCGAGGGCATCGAGATCCCCGCCGAGCGCCCCGCCCGCTTCGTAAAGCAGGACGCGGAGAGCGAGCTGGATGCCGTTCCCTCGCCCGTGTTCCGCGCGCTGGAGCTCTCCGAGCCCGATGTTCCCGCTGTGCCGGAAACGCCTGCCGCCGAGGAGAGCGGTGAGAAGCGTGAGCGCCGTCGCCGCGGGGGACGCGGACGCCGGGGCGGCCGCGGACGCGGTGGAGAGGGCCGCACCGAAGCAAAGCCGGAGGCCGCCGAGGGCGGCGGCAAGGAAAAGCGTCCCGAAAGGAACGCGGAAAGGCCCGCCGACAAGGTCGGCGAGTGCCGCAGGCCGACCGAGCGCCGGGAGGGTGAGAAGAAGTCTCCTGTCCCCTCTGCCGAAAGGAAGCCCGCCGAGGGCGGCGAGGGCGAAAAGAGCGCGCGCCGCCGGCATCATCGCGGCGGGCGCGGACGCCGGGGCGGCCGCGGCGGAAGCGGCGGCGGAGCACCGGGCGCAGCGCCGAGCGCGGAATAAAGTCAAGAAACGGGAGCCGCTTTTCCCTGCGGTTTCCGTTTTTTCGTGGGTTTTTCGCGCGGAGCGTGTATGATAGAGCAAACGGCTTTCACAGGGAGGTGGGCAGATGCACGAGCAGGAGGTCCTGGCGCTTCTCCGCGCCGGAGACGAGCGCGGCGCGGAGGCGCTGCTGCGCCACTATGCGCCGCTGATGCGCTACATCATCGCACCCATCGTGCCGGACGCGCAGGACCGCGAGGAGTGCCTTTCCGACGCCGCGCTGCGCGTGTGGGAAAAATTCGGAACCTACGATCCCGCGCGCGGCTCGTGGACGGCGTGGCTCACGGCGCTCACGCGCAACACCGCGCTCAACCGCGCGCGGAAAAAGTCCGGCGGCAGCGAGGAGCTTTCGGGCGACCTGCCCTCCGCCGAGCCGACGCCCGAGGAGCGGCTCTTGCAGCAGGAGCGCCGACAGGCGCTCGAGCGCGCGCTGACCGCGCTGCCGCAGCGGGACCGGCTGCTCTTTTACCGCAAGTATTACTACCGCCAGTCCACCGCGCAGATCGCTGCGGAGCTGGGAACGACGGAGCGCGCCGTGGAGGGGCGGCTCTACCGCATCAAAAAGGCATTGCGCAAGGCGCTGGGAGGTGACGACGCATGAACGACCGCGAATTTGACGCTCTGCTCGAGTCCGCCGCGCCCGAGCTTCCGCCCGACGACGTCGCACGGGACGTCACGCCGTGGCGCCGCGCGATCGGAAATATTCTCGGCGGCAGCGCTCTGTGCTCCATCACGCTCAACTTTTTCTGCCTGAACTATCTGCTGCCGACCATCGGCGTGATCCTGCAGCTGCTTGGCTTCCGTCCGCTGCGGCGGGAGAACCGCTGGTTCCGCGCGTGCTGGCTGCTCGCCGTGCTGCGCGCGGCGCTGTTCCTGCCCTGCATCGTTCTCAACGCGACGATCTATTCCAACGCCGTATACGCCTCCTCCGTGGGGACGGCGCTGACCTATGCCATGCTCGCGGTGCAGATGCTACTCTTCTTCTGCTTCTGGCAGGCATTGCGCACAATGCAGAAAAAGGCGGGGACAGGAGGGGGCGCCGCCCCTGCAGCCGCGCTGCTCATTTGGTATGCGGCGGTCCTCGCGCTGGCCTATGGCCAGTACAGCGGTCTGCTGCTCGGCCTTGCGATGCTCGGCTGCTATATTCTCATTCTGCGCAGCCTCTTCCGTCTCTCCCGTGAGATGGAGGAGAGCGGCTACGCGCTCACGCCCGCGCCGGTGCGTCTCTCGGACGAGACGCTGGTCAGGGTCATCGCGGCGCTGCTCGCCGCCGGCATCGCCTGCGGCTATCTCTTCTTCGGCAGCTATCGCATGGACTGGCAGCCAAAGAGCGGCAGTCTCAGCGCCGAGGCTGTTGAAATTCGCGCGGAGCTGCTTGCCCTCGGCTATCCCAAGGACGCGCTGAACGACCTCAGCGAGGACGATCTGCTTGCCTGCCGGGGCGCGACGCTCGTCGTAGTGCACGAGGCGGATAAGCCGATGAACGGTGGCCGCGAGGTGCGCGAGGACTTCGGCAGCTCGACGCACATCTCGACCGTCTACGATGTCAGGGAGCTGCACTTCACCGACGTCGCCGTGCGGCTGCCCGGCGAAGCGGAGCGCTGGCGCGTCCTCCACCACTTCCGCTGGACGGAGGAGGTGAAATTCCGCGGAACGGAGCTCGTCCGCCTCTGGCCCGCCTACTATGAGGACGACAGTTGGCGTCCCGACGGCGGTGTGCCGACAGGCCGCGTGCTCTACGATGACGCGGAGGGGAATGCCTACGCCGCGCCCTGTGCCTCCCTTACCGTCGAACGCTACACGGTGACCAACTGGTTAGGATGGACCTATCACCTGGAGGATATTTCCGCCGAATTCTCCCTGCCCTCGCGCGGGAAAAATCGGCGCGGCTATGTCGCCTATAGCACCGAGGAGACAGACGGTGAGACGACCTTCCTCGCCTCGCGGAGCAACTACACGCATCAGGAGAGCCGCCTCCAGTACCCCGTCCGGACCGCGAAGGATTATAGCGGCTGGGGACACGGCCCCGTCTTCCGCCGCGCGCAGAGCGCCCTGCAGTTCTCCATACTGGACGACGGCAGCATCGACCTGTGGAACTATGAGCCATAAGAAAAGCGGCTTGCAGCGATGCAAGCCGCTTTTCCTCTATGGGCAGGCAAATCGTGTGCTGCGCGAAAGGCGTTGCTTTTTCCCGCAGCTGTGGTATACTGGGGAGCGAAAAAGAAACCGGTAAGGAAGGGCCTCCCATGCAGAAATTCGACCATGTGTTGCTCGCCAGCGACTTTGACAACACGCTCGTCTACACCCAGTCCGCGCTCGACAACGGCACCGACATCCCGCCCATGTGTCCGCGCAACCGCGAGGCGCTGGACTACTTCATCCAAAACGGCGGCCTGTTCGCCATCTCCACCGGCCGCGCGCTGCCCGCGTTCATGGACTACGCCAAGGACGTGCCGATGAGCGCGCCGTGCGTCATCGCCAACGGCGCGGCGATCTATGATTTCCGCACGAACGAATACCTCTACACCGCCTTCCTCGGCAAGGCCATCTACGACCACATGGCTGAGGTGCTCGCGCGGTTCCCGACGCTCGCTTTCGAGGTCTACCATGACGACTGCCGCATCCACGCGATGAATCCCAACCGCTACATCCGCAACCACGAGCATCTGACCCGCTCGCCCGTGCAGGTGGTGGAGCGCTTCGCCGACATTGATCTGCCCATCATCAAGATCCTTTTTGAAGAGGACTTTCCGGTGCTTGATGCCGTGCGGACCTTCATCCTCTCGCGCCCGTGGGGGCAGGAGTACGAGCTCATCTACTCCAACGAGCATCTGCTCGAGCTGACCGCCGCCGGCGCGACCAAGGGCGGCATGATCCTGCGGCTCGCGTCGCTCCTCGGCGTGGCGCGCAAGGACATTTACTGCATCGGCGACCACAAAAATGATATTCCGATGCTGGAGGTCTCCGCCGTGCCCTTCGCGCCCGCGAACGCCATTCCCGCCGTACACGAGTTCGGCGCGCACATCGTCTCGCATTGCAGCGACGGCGCGGTGGCCGACGTGGTGGAGTATCTGGATAAGATCTATTGACCGATTTTCAAAGGGGGCTATTCTTACCGTAAGAATAGCCCCCTTTTGAGCCCCCAAGAAGCGCAAGGGCTGCGCCCTTGACCTGCCATTGCGGGTCTTATTCATTTTGAAGCTGCACGCGCTGCGCAAAGGAGTGTGTGCAGCTTTTTTATCGGCTTTCGATCTGGTCTTCGTCTATGTCCGCTCAGCCGCTGCTGCGGCGATGCAAAACAGTCGTTCCGAATTAGCCGAGCGTCAAATCATGCTCGGGATGGTTTTGGGTGCAACAATAGGTGATTTGATAAGCGACCGGTTTGTTATTTTGATCCTCTACTCTTATACAGAAGTAACTTCCTGCTTGGAGTGTCACCTCTTGGTCATTTAAGAAATGGATCGTCTTTACATCGAATAAAAATTTCTGGCCCGATCCTTCAACGGGAATTCCCTGTGTAAAACCCCAATATGGAACCTCTGTATTTGGACGGAGCGTTCCTGTCGTCAGATAATCCGCCTGTAACTCTGCATAGTACGCTCTCACGTTTGCCATATCTGCGGCGACCTTGGCCTTGTGCACCTGACCCTGGTAAACCGGAATGGCAATAGCCACCAGTACGGCGATAATGGCGACGACGATCAGCATCTCCATCAGGGTAAAGCCCTGTTTGTTCTTCATTTTCTTCCACAGTTTTCTCATGGCTCTGTTTCTCTCCTGTGCAGATAAATCAATGGTTGAACTAATCTTATACCACGATTTTCGGTAAAATGCAATCCCCCATTTGAGAAAAAAGAAAGCCGTCTGGAATCGGACGGCTTTCTTTTTACTTCGGGTGAATTATTCCGCTTCCTGCATGGCCTTCGCGGCGGCGACGGCCTTCTCCTGCGCGTCGGCAGAGCACTGCTCATAGCGCACGAAGTGCATGGTGAAGGAGCCGCGGGACTGGGTCATGGAGCGCAGGTCGATGGCGTAGCTCATCAGCTCGGCCTCGGGGCACTCGGCCTCGATGATCTGCTCACCGTCGCCGGTCGGGGTCATGCCCATGACGCGGCCGCGGCGCTTGTTGAGGTCGCCGAGGATATCGCCCATGTACTGATCGGGCACGGTGACCTTCAGCTCGCAGACGGGCTCGAGCAGAACGGGGGACGCCTCGGGCATCGCGGCCTTGTAGGCAAGGTTCGCGGCGGTCTTGAACGCGATTTCGGAGGAGTCGACCGGGTGATAGGAGCCATCGTAGAGCACGCACTTGAGATTGACGACCGGATAGCCGGCGAGCGGGCCGTGGAGCACGGCTTCGCGCAGACCCTTTTCCACGGCGGGGAAGAAGTTCTTGGGCACGCTGCCGCCGAACACTTCCTCGGCGAAGACCATCTCCTCGCTCTCCTCGTTGGGCTCGAAGCGGACCCAGACATCGCCGAACTGGCCGCTGCCGCCGGTCTGCTTCTTATGACGGCCCTGCTTCTGCACGGTCTTGCGGATCTTTTCACGGTAGGGCACGCGCGGGGTGTCGAGCTCGGCGTCCACGCCGAAGCGGGTCTTGAGCTTGCTCACGAGCACGTCGATCTGAATGTCGCCCGCGCCGGAGACGACCATCTGATGGGTCTCGGCGTTGTTGACGACGGTAAAGGTCGGGTCTTCCTCGTTCAGACGGTTGAGGCCGGTGCCGAGCTTTTCCTCCTGACCGCGGGTCTTGGGCGCGATGGCACGGGAGTAGCAGGGCTCGGCGTAGGGCATACCCGCCAGCTTGACGATGCTCTTCGGGTCGCAGAGGGTGTCGCCGGTCTTGACGCGGTCCATCTTGGCGATGGCGCCGATGTCGCCGCAGCAGATCTCCTTGACCTCCTCGTTCTTCTTGCCCTTGAGGGTGTAGAGACGGCCGAGCTTTTCGGTGTTGCCGGTGGTGGTGTCGTAGAGGGACATATCGCCGGTGATCTTGCCGCGGACGACCTTGACCAGAGAGAACTTGCCGTACTGGTCGGAAACGGTCTTGAAGACGATGGCGGCGGTGGCGCCGTTTTCATCGTGAGCGACCTCAACGGCGTTGCCGTCGTCGTCCTGCGCGGCCTCGGCGGGCATATCGGTGGCGACGGGAACGAGATCAAGCACGGTCTGCATCAGCATATCGACGCCGAGACCGGAGATGGCGCTGCCGCAGAGCACGGGAGCGACGCTGCCGTCGCGCACGCCGAGCTTGAGGCCCTTGGCGATCTCCTCGGCAGAGAGCTCCATGGTCTCGAAGAACTTTTCCATCAGCTCCTCATCGGCGCCGGCGGCGGCTTCCATCAGCTCGGCGCGCAGGGCCTCGACCTCGTCGGCGATGTCGGCGGGAATGGCGCACTCGGCAGCCTTGCCGCCCTTGACCTCATAGGCCTTGTTGTGCAGCAGGTCGACGATGCCGGTGACCTTCTTGCTGCCGTCGATGATGGGGGCGACGATGGGCGCGACAGCGGTGCCGAACTTGCCCTTGAGAGCGTCGAAGCAGGCGTTGTAGTCGCTGTTCTCCTCGTCGGTGCGGTTGATGAAGATCATGCGGGGCTTATTGCCGAGCATCTTCCAGGCGCGCTCCGCGCCGACGCTCAGGCCGTCCTTCGCGCCGCAGACCAGCACGGCGCACTCGGCCGCGCGGATACCGGAGAGAACTTCGCCGGCGAAGTCAAAGTTGCCCGGAGTGTCGAGCACGTTGATCTTCACGTTCTTGTACTTCACAGGGGCGACGGCGAGGGAGATGGAGATGTTTCTCTTGATCTCTTCCGCGTCGTAGTCGCAGGTGGTGTTGCCGTCGGTGACCTTGCCGAAGCGGTCGGTGCCGCCGGTCATGAACAGCATACTCTCAGCGAGGGTGGTCTTGCCGCTTCCGCCGTGGCCGAGCAGCACGATGTTGCGAATGTCTTTTGCACTCATAGGGGTTCATGTCTCCTTCCAGATCGTAATTCCCTTGCGGGAAGTCACTTCAACAGCTCAATTATATAATATTCTTTCCGTCAATACAACTATTGTAATTTTAGAAGTTTGATAGCCATTTTTGCTAAAAATGCTCAATAACGGTCCGCCCAGAAGCCCTCGATGAGCGCCGCAAGCGCCCAGAGGAGCAGATAGAGCAGCATCGAGACCGGTGTGAGCGCACTGTACGCGCCGACAAAGGTGAGGTAAAACGCCAGCAGCGCGGACACGGCGCTGCTCCCGAGCGAGAGCACGGCGGCCACGCGCACGGCGTGGACCAGACGCTTGCTGCCGACGGCAATCTCGGCGTAGGGCATCAGCCCCTCGCGGTAGAGCAGCGCATAGGGATGCTCGCCGTCCTTCTCCGAGAGCGCAAGGCGCGTGGAGATGGTGGGATAGACCGCGCGGGCATCGGTGCCGAACTTGCGCTTCAAAAGCGCGGGCGTGATGCTGCCGTCGCGCACGGCGAGCACGGGCGTGATGCGGCTGCGCTTGAGCGCGTGGAGCGCCCAGTCCACATTCTCTGCCGCCGTGTACTTGACGGCGAAAACGGCGATGAGCGTGCCGTCCACGGCGAGGAACGCGCCGGTCTTGAGGCTCAGGCCGCCGGGCATCGTGACGTGCATCTTGCGGCAGAAGGCGGCGGTGCCGAAGAGCACCGTTTCGCCGTGGATAAGGCCGGAGACGCCGCCCTCCTCATAAAAGCTCAGATCGTCGAGCGGCTCGAGTCTTCCGCCCTCGCCCTCCAAAAGCGTGTCGAACAGGCGGCTCAGACCGCTTTGCGAGGCGTGCGCCATCGTGGCGGCGTAGGAGATGACCTTGCCGCTCTCCTCGCCGTAGATCTTCAGCCCGTTCAGGCTGACCGTTCCCGGCGGGAACAGGTCGGTGTCGGTGAGGATGACGCAGTTGCTGCGGCGCAGGCGGTCCGCGCCGACATAGCCCGCCAGCGCGCTGCCGGACTTGACGAAGCGCTTCGTCAGCCGACGCAGCGGCAGAGAATAGCACAGCGGAAAGGCAAGCATATTGATCGCCGTGAGCAGCACGCCCCAGTTCCAGAGGAACAGCAGCCGCTCCCCACGCCGCAGCGTGGAGAGCACGGCAAATACGAGCGAGGCGGCAAGCAGCACGGGCAGCAGCACGCTCTGCCAGTGCGAGGCGGCGTCCTCACGCTGCGCGCAGCGCGAAAAGCCTTGCGCGCTGCCGCGGCGCTTGGCGGCTCCGCCCGTGGTGACGGTGACGAGATAGTCCGGCTCGCCGACCGCGGCGACGCGGAAGGTATCGTACATCGCGCCGAAGAGCAGCGCGCGCCCGAGCAGGGCGCAGCTCATGCCGAGCATGGCGACGGCGTGGAACGGGTCCGTGAGCGCGGCGCGCGCGGGCAGGAAAAAGTCGAGTGCCGTGTCCGCCAGCGTGACGGCGCAGGCGAGCGAGGAGAGCAGCTCATAGGTGACCGTCCTCGCGCGGAGCTGCTCGAAGGCATAAACGAACACATCGCGTCCGAGGACGCAGACAAGAAGCTCGGCAATGAAAAACGGCAGGCAGCTGAGCAGCCTTTCCTCGGCGAACAGCGCAGGCATGACGCCGAAATGGTCGAGCAGCAGCGCGAGCCACGAGAGCGCGGTGACGAGCAGCGCAGCCTGCGCGCTGCGCAGGCCCATGCGCGCATCGTCGCGGTAGTCGGCAGCCAGCTCGCCCGCGTCCGGCTCGGGGGTGTCGTCCCGCTCGCCGAAATCCTCGGTGAAGAAGTCCTCGGGCTCGTCCGGCTCCTCGGGCTGCGGCTCCTCCCCGGACTCGTCGGAATAAAGCCGTTCGGTGTCGCGCAGCCTTCTGCGCGAGAAAAGCCCCCGGCGCTTCGGCGGCAGAAGCTCGACCGGCTCCCCCGCTTCCCCCTCGTCGAGCACGGACTGCACGGTGCTCTCGAGCACCTCCTGCAGGCTCACGGTGTCCTGCGCGGGCGTGGTGGACGATGCCTCGTCCGGCGGCGCGGACGGCTGCGGCTCCGGCGGCTCTGCGGCGGGCGCGGCGGTTTTTCCGATCCGCACGGCGGGCCGCGGCTCGGGCAGCCCGACGTCCTCCGGCTCTGCGGCGGCTTCGGCGCCGTCCTCCCGGGAGCCGAACTCCGCCAGAATGCTCTCGAGCGTCAGGTCCGCGTCGTCCGACGCGCTGCGGGCCGCGCCGCGCAGCAAAAGCTCGGACTCGGCGAGCGTTTGTTCAAATTCTTGATCCTTTTTGTGATCCATGGAAGACCTCGTGAATGGCGGCGCGCGTCAGCCAAGGCGCTGACGCACGGCCTCGTAGAGCAGAATGGCGGCGGCGGCGGAAGCGTTGAGCGAGGAGATGCGGCCCTTCATCGGGATGCTGACGAGGAAGTCGCAGCCCTCGCGCACAAGCCGGCCCATGCCGTCGCCCTCGCTGCCGATGACGATGGCGGCAGGGCCCTTGAGGTCGGCCTCGTACAGGCTCGTGGTCCCCTCGGCGGCGGTGCCGAAGATCCACACGCCCTGCTGCTGCAGCTCCTTCAAAAGCGCCGGAATGTTCGGCACGCGCGCGACGGGCAGATAGCTCACCGCGCCCGCGCTCGTCTTGCCGACGATGCTCGTCAAGCCCGCGCTGCGGCGCTTGGGGATGATGACGCCGTGCGCGCCCGCGCACTCCGCCGTGCGGATGATGGCGCCGAGGTTGTGCGGGTCGCTGATCTCATCGCACACCACGAGCAGAGGAGCCTCCCCACGCTCACGGGCGGCGGAGAGGATGTCCTCCACGCTCGCGTACTCGCGCACGGCGGCGAGGGCGATGACGCCCTGGTGCGCCTTCGTCGCGCTCATGTAGTCGAGCTTGCGGCGGTCGGCCTCGACCACCACCACGCCCGCCGCGCGGGCGGTGGAGGCGATGTGCCCGAGCGTTTTGTCCGTCTCGCCGCGGGCGATGAAGATCTTATCAATGGGCGTGCCGGCGCGCAGCGCCTCGGTCACGGCGTTGCGTCCCTCGATGAGGCCGTCCGCCCCGGCATCGCGCTCGCGCACGGGGACCCTTTCCTCCGCTCTGCGCTCGCGCGGAAATCGCTTTTCCGTGTGGTCGTCCGCGCCGCGCGGCCCGCGCTTTTCTTCGTATTCCTTCGACATAAACCGATCCTCCCGGTCAAAATTCGTATACATAATACACTATAACACAACACGCGGATAAGATAAAGAGGGAAGCGGACAAAAATTCACCGAAAATTCATACCGCGGCGCTTGTGAAACGAGGAGGGGTATGCTAAAATACCATATAATTAACTTGGCAAGCTGTCGCCTGTGCCCGCGCAGGGCCGCAGGCGGAAAGGAACGCAGATACATGGATCAGAACGACAAAAACAAAAGCAACAAGAACAACGACCGCCGCAGGGGCGTGCTGTCGCTGCTCATCTGGGCGCTGGTGCTGACCATCGGCTTCAACTATCTCCTCTCGGCGATGGACACGAAGAAGCTGGCGGAGAGCACCTGCGAGATCCGCTACGACGAATTTCTCGACCTTGTCCGCGACGGCAAGGTCAAGGAGGTCGAGATCGCGGACCGTACGCTCAACATCACGCCCGTGGACGGCTTCACCTACACCGACGCGGACGGCAAGACCTACTCAGGGGACTTCCAGCTCTTCACCACGCAGATCAACGACCCTGAGCTGCGGTCGTTCCTGGATGAAAACGGCGTGGAGTTCGGCAAGCCCTACAAGGCGGAGACCTCGTATCTCGAGATCATCATGCTCAACTACGTCCTGCCCACGGCGCTGATGGTCGGCGCGTTTATCCTGATGATGCGCTTCATCAGCAAAAAGACCGGGGGCGGCGGCTTCGGCGGCCTCGGCAGCGTCGGCAAGTCCAACGCGAAGGTCTACATGGAAAAATCCACCGGCGTTACCTTTGCCGACGTCGCCGGTCAGGACGAGGCGAAGGAATCCCTCGTCGAGATCATCGACTTCCTGCACAATCCCCAGAAGTATACCGACATCGGCGCGAAGCTGCCGCGCGGTGCGCTGCTCGTCGGTCCTCCGGGCACGGGCAAAACGCTGCTCGCCAAGGCGGTCGCGGGTGAAGCGAACGTGCCTTTCTTCTCCATCTCCGGCTCCGGCTTTGTGGAGATGTTCGTAGGCGTCGGCGCGAGCCGCGTGCGCGACCTCTTTGCCGAGGCCTCGAAGGTAGCGCCCTGCATCATCTTCATCGACGAGATCGACGCCATCGGCAAGACGCGCGACACGCGCTTCGGCGGCAACGACGAGCGTGAGCAGACGCTCAACCAGCTGCTTGCTGAGATGGACGGCTTCGACCCCGGCAAGGGCATCATTGTTCTCGCCGCCACCAACCGCCCCGAGGTGCTCGATCAGGCGCTGCTGCGCCCGGGCCGCTTCGACCGCCGCATTACCATCGACCGCCCGAACCTCGCGGGCCGCATCGCCACGCTCGAGGTCCACACCCGCAACATCAAGCTCGGCGAGGACGTCGACCTCAAGAAGGTCGCGCTCGCGACCGCCGGCTGCGTCGGCGCGGACCTTGCCAACATCGTCAACGAGGCGGCGCTGCGCGCCGTGCGCAAGGGCCGCAAGCTCGTCACGCAGGAGGATATGCTCGCCGCGTTCGAGTTCGTCATCGCGGGCAGCGAGAAGAAGAACAGCGTGCTCACCGAGTTTGAAAAGAAGCTCGTCGCCTACCACGAGGTCGGCCACGCGATGGTCGCCTACAGGCAGAAGAACGCCGAGCCCGTGCAGAAGATCACCATTGTGCCCCACACCGAGGGCAGCCTCGGCTACACGCTCCTCATGCCCGAGGAGGACAAGACGAATCTGCGCACCCGCGACGAGCTGATGGCGAAGATCGCCGTCTCCATGGGCGGCCGTGCCGCCGAGGAGGTCATCATGCACACGATGACCAACGGCGCCTCTCAGGACATTCAGGAGGCCACGAACATCGCGCGCAACATGGTCGCCATGTACGGCATGAGCGACGAGTTCGGCATGATGGCGCTCGGCTCCGTGCGCAGCCAGTATCTCGACGGCGGCTACGGTCTCGACTGCGCGCAGGAGACCGCCGCCGTGATGGATAAGGCCGTCAAGGAAATTCTGGAGAAGTGCTACGCCGATGCGGTGAAGGTCATCGAGGAGAATATCGACGATATGCACAAGGTCGTCGCCTATCTTTTGGAGAAGGAGACGATCACCGGCGGCGAGATGGTCGCCATCCTCGAGGGCCGCGATCCCGCGGCGGTGGAGGACGCCTACGCCTCCACGCGCAGGAGCGACAGCGACTTCCGTCCCTCCGTGCCGAGCACCATCGAAGCGCCCGCGCGTCACATTTCCATGACGAGCGAGAAGATCGAAATGCCGCCGCTGGGCGGCGAAGCACCGGACGAGTCCGCCGCATCCGACGCGGAGAACGGCAAGAACGCGGAAACGCCCGCGGAGGAGACCCCTGCGCAGGACGCTCCCGCCGGTAACGGCGCGGAAACGCCCGACCACGAATAAACCGAAAGCGCCGCCCGCAGGCGGCGCTTTTCCGTAAGGAGGAGTTCCCATGAGACAACAGACGAGGGAGCTGGCGCTCGCAAGCGTGCTTGGTGCGCTGGCGGTGCTGTTCCTGTTCCTCGGCGGCGTGCTGCCGCTGGCGCTCTACGCCTGTCCCCTGCTCGCGTCCGCCTGCCTGCTGCCCGTGCGTGAGGAATGCCGCGCGAGCTATCAATGGTGCTGCTTTTTCGCCGCCGCCATTTTGGGATTGCTGCTTGGGCCGGACAAGGAATCCGCGCTGCTCTTCTGCTTTCTGGGCTATTACCCGCTCGTGCAGCCGAGTCTCGACGCGATCGGCAGCCGCGCGCTGCGCTTTCTCACGAAGCTCGGGCTATACGTTCTCGCCGTCGGCGCGATGTACGCGCTGCTCGTCTTTGTGTTCCGGCTCGACGCGGTAACGGCAGAGCTGGCGGCAACCGCCCCGTGGCTCATCGCGGCGACCTTTGCGCTCGGCGCGGTGCTGCTCTTTCTCTATGACGAGCTGCTGCGCCGCTTCGCGCGGCTGTACCGAAGGAGGAAGAGAGGATAACAAGGAAGTCGGCAGGAGCCATACGGTTCCTGCCGACTTTTTATGTTCTTATGCATCCTCCTTCGGCTGTAGCTTCGCGCTGAGATAGGCTGCGAGCGCGCCGAGGGCGGCGGCAAGCAGGCACAAAAGCGCGTCGCGCGCGCCGTCGTAATGCAGCGGGATGATAACGACCGTCGAGGCCAGCACGATGCCGAACACGGCGTGGTAGAAAAGCGGGTAATGCGCCCGGAAGCACCAGTTCACCACGCGTGCGAGCGTCAGCACGATGAGCGCCATGCCGAGCAGCCACGGCAGGATCACAGCCATGTCGAGCCTTGCAAAGCCCTCGGCCATCGGCGTAAACAGCCCGACCGCCATCAGGATGGAGGAGGACGTCATGCCCGGTACGATCAGGCTCAGGCCCCAAAGCAGGCCGCAGAAGAGAAAGCCGAGGAAGCCCGGGCGCATCGTGTAGAACGCACCGTACTGCGCGTAGAGCAAAACGGCGGAGAGGGCAAGAAAGCTGGCCGCGCAGGAAAGGTACGCGCCGCGTCCGCGCCCCTGCGCGCCCGCCTCGGCCCACAGGCTCGGGAGCGTGCCGAGGATCAGGCCGATGAACAGGCAGGTCGCGAGCTTTTCCGAGCGGTCGAACAGCACAAGGATCAGCCCGCCGCCGCACAGGAAGCCGAGGATCGCGCCGGCGCCGACCGGCAGCAGGAGGGAAAGATGGCGGCGCAGCCCGTTGAACGGGTGGGCGAGCACCTCCATCACCGGCCGGTAGATGCCGAAGATGACCGACAGCACGCCGCCGGAGATGCCCGGCAGGATGCCGCCTGCGCCGATGATGAAGCCCTGCACCAGCCGCAGCAGGACCGTCTTGAGGGGGAAGCCCATTTTTAATAGCCTCTCTTCCGGTCGACCAGATGCGCAAGCGGACGGCCCGCGGCATAGTTTTCCAGATCGTCGCAGAACATCTGCACGCTCTTGTCGCAGGTGTAGCCGAGCGTCATGTTGCCCGCGACGTGCGGCGTGAGCAGCAGATTTTTCGCGCGGCGCAGCGGGTGGTCGGCGGGCAGCGGCTCAGGCACGACCACGTCGAGCGCCGCGCCGGCGAGCCGCCCGGCGTTGAGCGCGTCGCAGAGCGCCTCCTGGTCGATGGCAGTGCCGCGGCCGACGTTCACGACGAAGGCGCTGTTGGGCAGCAGCGCGATGCGCTCGCGCGAGAGGATGCCCACGGTCTCCGCCGTGGAGGGCAGCGCCATCACGAGAAGATCCGTTTCGGGCAAGACGCTGTCCAGCTCCGCGATGGCATGGATGGAGGTGAACGCCGGGTCGGAGGATCTGACCGTGCGGCGCACGCCGGTGATGCACGCGGGATGGAAGGCCTGCGCGCGGCGGGCAAACTCCGTGCCGATGTCGCCCGTGCCGAGCACAGTGATGCGCGCGCCATGCAGCGAGCGGATACCGCCGGAGAGCGTTTCCCAGCCGCCCGCGCGGATGATCTCGGTATACTCCATCTGGCGGCGCAGCAGCATCAGGCAGACCATGATGAGATGCTCGGAGATGGTGGTGCCGTAGGCGCCGGAGGAGTTGGTGAGCCGACAGTCGGGATTCTGGTACAGGCTCTCGTCGCAGAAGCGGTCCACACCCGCCCAGCAGCAGCAATACCACTTGAGGCTTTTCGCGCTGCGGATGACCTTCTGCGAGCAGTGCCCGTAGAGGATCTCACAGTCGTCCACCCTGCCGACCGCTTCGGCGGACGAGGGGAAATACTCGATCTCGTAGCCATATTTGGCTGCCGCCGCGTTGAGCTGACGCTCGTATTTGTCGTTGAGAAAGTCGATGATGACGCCGATCTTTTTAGCCATGCTGAGTGATCTCCTTTATAATTTGTTCCGCGCAGCGCATCCCATCCGCCGCGGCGGAGAGAATGCCGCCGGCATAGCCGGCGCCCTCGCCACAGGGATAGAGCCCGCGCAGAGCGGTTTGATAGGTATCGTCGCGCACGATGCGCACGGGGGAGCTGGAGCGCGTCTCGACCGCGGTGAGCACCGCGTCGGGCGCGGCAAAGCCGTGCAGCTTTTTCTCCAACAGCGGCAGCGCCTCCTCCAGCGCCGCGCAGACGAACGGCGGCAGGCAATCGTGCAGGTCGCACCAGCGCACGGCGGGGCGGTAGGTCGGTGTGACCCTCCCCGGCCCGATCGACGGACGGTGCGCGAGGAAATCGCCGACCGTCTGTGCGGGAGCGGCATAGCCTCCGCCGCCGAGGGCGTAGGCGGCCTCCTCCAGCCGTCGCTGAAAGGCGACGCCCGCGAGCACGTCCGTGCCGCCGAAGTCCTCCGGCGTGACGGAGACGAGCAGCCCGCCGTTGATGTTTTCGCCGTCGCGCGCCAGCTCGCTCATGCCATTCGTGACCACGCGGCCCGCTTCGCTTGCCGCGGCGACGACCTGTCCGCCGGGGCAGACGCAGAACGAGAACACGCCGCGCCCCGCCGCCGTGTGGGCCGAGAGCTTATACGAGGTCGGCGGCAGCGAGGGGTGGCCCGCGTACTGCTTATACTGCTGCACGTCCATATCGCTCTGGCGGTGCTCGATACGCACGCCCACGGCAAAGGGCTTCGGCTCCATCGGGATGCCCGCATCACGCAGCATGGCGAAGGTGTCGCGCGCGCTGTGACCGACCGCGAGCACCGCGTGCTCTGCGGGGAGCGTATACGTTCCGTCGGGAGACGTGACCCGCAGCGCGGCGAGCCGTCCGCCCCTCTGCTCCAGTCCGGTGACCTGATGGTTGAAGCGCACCTCTGCGCCGAGGGAAAGCAGCTCCTGCCGCAGATTTTGCAGCACGATATACAGCCGGTCGGTGCCGATGTGCGGCCTGGCGTCAATAAGAATATCCTCGCTCGCGCCGAACGCGGCGAACTCCTCTAAAATATAGCGGTGGCGGACGTCCTTCGTGCCGGTGTTGAGCTTGCCGTCGGAAAACGTGCCCGCGCCGCCCTCGCCGAACTGGACGTTCGAGTGCTCGTTCAGCTCGCCCGTTGCCCAGAAGCGCTCGACATCGCGCCGTCTCCGCTCGACGCATTCGCCGCGCTCGAGCAGGATGGGCCGCGCGCCGCAGCGGGCGAGCACCAGCGCCGCGAACAGTCCTGCCGGGCCCGCGCCAATCACCACGGGACGCACGGCGGGAGGGGCGATCATCGGCGGCAGCTCGTAAAAGGCGGGCGCGTAGACGCTGACGCTTTTGTTCCTCGCGCGGCGCAGCACTCTTTCCTCGTTCTCGAGCGCGGCGGAAACGGTATAAATAAACGTCACGCCGTCGCGCGCGTCGATGCTGCGGCGGAGAATGTGCAGCGTATGGAGGGGCGCTTTGACACGCAGCGCCGCCGCGGCGCGTTCGTATAATAACGCCTCGCTCTCGCCCGGGGCGAGCTTCAGCCCTTCGATCTTCAGCATGGCAGCGCTCCTTTCGCATCGGGAAATCGGCTTTATTGTAGTATATCCGAATGTCCCGCGCAAGCTATTTTTTCCAATTCGGCCATTCTTCAGGATTTCTTTATGGCCTATTCAAAAAAAGTTCAAAAAAATTCGTTCCGGCTTCACGAAATGGACATAAACAGGGGGTATCATCGGTAGCATCAAAAGAAAAATAAACGCTTCACGGCAAGGAGGCTTATCTATGTATTACGAAGACGAAAACAACCTGTACCATTACAGCTACCGCAAGGGCGACAAGGTGGAGAATGTCCGCGACGTGGACTGCACCGAGGTGCCGAACACCGCGGCAACGGCAGACCCCTGGGAGGAAAAGAAGCCGAAGAAGAATCGGCTGGGGCTGAAGATCGCCGCGCTGGCGCTTGCCTGCGCGCTCATCGGCGGCGCGGCGGGCGCGGGCATCACGCAACACGCCATTACCTCCGCGCACGGCTCGACGCAGATCGAGGTCTCCGACCGTCAGGTCGCCGAGGTCCGCCAGGTCAAGGTGGACGGCAAGCAGCAGCTCACCATGCCCGAGGTCTACGCCGCCAACGTCAACAGCGTCGTGAGCATCAACGTGTCCACCACGACGAATGTCTTCGGCCGCACGACAGAGTCCGCCGCCAGCGGCAGCGGCTTTTTCATCACCAAGGACGGCTACATCCTCACCAACTATCACGTCATCGAGGGTGCGAGCACCGTCAAGGTCACGGCCTACGACGGCACGACCTATGATGCCGCCGTCATCGGCGGCGACGAGGATTACGACATCGCCGTCATCAAGGTCGAGGGCACGAATTTCCAGCCGGTCGTGATCGGAAAGTCCGGCAGCGTGCAGATCGGCGAGACGGTCGCCGCGGTCGGCAACCCGCTCGGCGAGCTGACCTTCTCGATGTCGCAGGGCATCGTCTCCTGCGTGAACCGCGCGATCAATGTGGACGGCAAGCCCTTCAACATGATCCAGGTCGATTGCTCCATCAACCCCGGCAACTCCGGCGGCCCGCTCTTCAACAGCTACGGCGAGGTCATCGGCATCGTGTCCGCGAAGTATTCGAGCTACTCCAACACCACCGTTGAGGGCATCGGCTTCGCCATCCCCATCGACGATGTGCTCGCCATGGTCAAGGACATTATGACCAACGGCTATGTGACCAACAAGGCATACATCGGCATCACGCCCCAGACCATGAACGCACAGATAGCGCAGCAGTTCCGCTACGATGTCACGCAGGGCGTGTTCGTCTGCTCGGTGGAGGAGGGCAGTGCCGCCGAGAAGGCGGGCCTCAGGATGGGCGACGTCATCACCAAGATCGACGACAAGGCCATCACGAGCTATGAGGATCTGGTCGCAGTCAAGAAGGGCTATAGTGCGGGAGACACCGCGACCTTCACCATCTACCGCGAGGGTAAGACGCAGACCGTCGAGCTGACCTTCGACGCCGCCCCGCAGACGCAGGAGACGGCGCAGGACAACAGCCAGCAGCAACAGGGCGGCAATAACGGCAGCAACGGCGGCTATTACTACAATCCCTGGGATTTCTTCAATAGCTTCTTCGGCAACGGCTACTACGGCAGCAGCTATTCCGGCGAGAGCCGCGACGCAGCCTGAGCAAAACAGCATCCGCCATACCGGGGCGGCTCTTCGGAGCCGCCCTTTTTTGCCGCGTTTTGCCGCGCAAAAATAAGGACTTCCGCTTTTGGGAAAGCTGTGGTATAATTTTCTTCTATGAAACATGGAGAAGGAGGGAACGCCCATGCGCATCGGTACAGTAGAGATCAACTCGCAGCTCGCGCTCGCGCCGATGGCAGGCGTGACCGACGCGGCGTTCCGCGAGCTGTGCGCGTCCCTCGGCGCGGGGCTGACGTGCACGGAGCTCGTGAGCTCGAAGGCGCTGTGCTATCAGGATAAAAAGAGCCGCACGCTGCTCGTGCCCTTTCCGGGCGAGCATCCGATGCAGGCGCAGATCTTCGGCAGCGACCCGGTCTGCATGGCGGAGGCCGCCGAGATCGCCATTGAGGCGAGCGGTGCGGACATTCTGGACATCAACATGGGCTGCCCGGTCGGCAAGATCGTCAACAACGGCGACGGCTCGGCGCTGATGCGCGACCCCGAAAAGGCAGCGCGCATCGTCGAGGCGGTGGTCAAGGCGGTAAAGGTTCCGGTCACGGTGAAGATGCGCCGCGGCTGGGACAAGGGCAGCATCAACGCGCCGGAGCTGGCCGTGCTGCTCGAGAGCGTCGGCGTGGCGGGCATCACCGTCCACGGGCGCACCCGCGTGCAGATGTACGGCGGCCAGGCAGACTGGTCGACCATCCGCGCGGTCAAGGAAGCGGTGAAGATCCCCGTTATCGCCAACGGCGATGTTTTTACCCCGGAAAATGCGATAAAAGCCTTGAAGCTCACCGGTGCGGACGCGGTGATGATCGGGCGCGGCTGCTTCGGCAATCCGTGGCTCTTTCAGCAGTGCAGAGCCGCGCTCGCGGGCGAGCCGATCCCGCCGCTGCCGCCGCTTGCCGAGCGCTGCGACGCGCTGGTGCGCCAGATCGAACGCAGCGCGGAGTTCCGCAATGAAAAGGTCGCGCTGCTCGAAGCGCGGCGGCACTACTGCTGGTATCTCAAGGGCGTGAAATACGCCAACTACTATAAAGACCAGATCAACCATATGGAGACGCTTGAGGATCTTTACCGCGTCACGGCGGGCATCAAGCGCGATCTGAGCGACTGAACACACGGAGCGGACATGAACGAAAGTGAACTGATCCAAGCCGCGCGCGGCGGCGACGAGGCAGCCTTTGAACAGCTCGTCCGGCTGCATGAGAAGAAAATATACAACCTCTGCCTGCGTATGTGCGGCAGCAGCGAGGACGCGGCGGAGGCCGCGCAGGATACCTTCCTCGCCCTCTGGCGCGGACTGGAGGGCTTCCGCGAGGACGCGGCGCTGTCCACCTGGCTCTACCGTCTGGCGAGCAACGCCTGCATCGACCTGCTGCGGCGTAACAAACGCACGGTGGACGGCATATCGCTCGACGACGAGGACGTACACCTTGAGGTGCGCGACCGTGCGCCCACGCCGGAGGAGCACGTCGAGGGTCGGGAGACGCAGCGGCTGGTGCGCGAGGGGCTTGCCGCGCTGCCGGAGGATTACCGGCGCGTGCTCGTGCTGCGCGAGCTGCACCAGCTCAGCTATGCGGAGATCTGCGAGGTCACGGAGCTGGAGCTCGGCACGGTGAAGAGCCGCATCAACCGCGCGCGGCTGCTGCTGCGAAATTATTTGGCGGCAGACGGGAACTTTTTTGAAAAGTCAGCGTCAAAGGTTACAGAATGTAATCGAACTGTCGGAGGGGAGAGGAACGCAAGATGAAAAAATGTGAAGAATTTGCGCCGCTGCTCTCGGCCTATTTTGACGGAGAGCTGACGGAGGAGGAGAACGCGGCAGTGCGCGCGCATCTCGGCGAATGTGAGGACTGCCGCGCACGGCTGGACGAATACGCGCAGTTATCCGGCGCGATGCTCGCTCTCGGCGATGAGGACGTGCCGGAGGGCTTTACGGCGCGCGTGATGGACGCGGTGCGCGCGGAGAAGGCGGCAATGCCGCGGATGAAAAAGCCGAGCGCATGGCGCCGCTGGATGCCGATGGCGGCCTGCGCGGCGATCGTCGCGCTCGCGGCGGCGGTAACGATCCCGCGAACGGAAATGAAGCAGGAAACAACCAGCGCTGCGCCGGATACGCCCGCCGCACAGGAGGATCAGGCGATGTTTTCGATGGCGGCGCCGCCCAGCGATCCGCTGCCCGATACGGATGCCGAGGTGGAATATCCCGAGCAGCGCTGTGAAACGGTGCAGTCCAGCCCGTATTATGACCACCAGCTTGGCGGCGCGGCAGCGGACAGAGCCAAGATCGCGGGCGCATCCGACGGCACGGAAAACGGCAGCCCCGAGCAGGAATACTACTGCGAGACCGTTCCCATCGGCGAGAGCGGCGAGGAGGGCAGCCTGCTCACCGCGTGGTACGATCCCGTGGTGCTTGAGCTGTACGGCGCGGGCGCGACGGACTATGTGCTCTCAAGCGGCGGCGTGAAGGACGGCGACGCGGGCTTTTACTACGCCCCCATCGCCGCGCTGCGCGACCTGCCGGAGGGCCTCGGCATGAGGCAGGCGCAGGTGGAAACGCTCGCACTTGCCCCCGCGGACGCGGAGTGGGTGCTCGTCTATCCCAATGACTTCAGCGAGGTGCCGCAGCCGTGAAGAAGCATTCGCTGTGGCTCTGCCCTTTGGCTATCGCGGCCATCGTCGCACTGGACCAGTGGGTGAAGGCCTATATCGTGACCCATTTCGCCGTGGGCGAGAGCGCGGAGTTTCTCCCGCGGCTGCTGCGGCTGCACTATGTGCGCAATTTCGGCGCGGCATGGTCGAGCTTTTCCGGCGAGCGCTGGCTGCTCATCGGCGTGACGGGCGTGGGGATGCTCGCGCTCGCATGGCTGCTCGCGCGGATCGTGCGGCACCCGCTCGGCGTGTGGTCGCTGACCGCCGTGATCGGCGGCGGCGTGGGAAATCTTATTGACCGCGTTCGCCTCGGCTATGTGGTGGATATGCTCGACTGCACGTTCATCGAGTTTCCGGTTTTCAACGTTGCGGACTGCTTTGTGGTCTGCGGCACCATCGCGGCACTCGTTTACTACATTTGGATCTACCCGAACACCGACGCGAAGAATTGGGAGAAGGACCATGGAACCGATCCGGCTCAGGGCAAGTGAAGAAAGCAAAAATCAAAGGCTCGACGCATTTCTTGCGTCGAGCCTTGACGGCTTGACCCGCTCGCAGGCGACGCGGCTCATCGAGAGCGGCGAGGTCGCGGTGGATGGGAAGTCCGTCAGCAAAAGCTATAAGCTCGCGGGCGGCGAGGACATCGCCGTGACGCTGCCCGAGCCGGAGCCGGTCGAGGCCGTGCCGCAGGACATTCCGCTCGATGTGGTGTACGAGGATGCGGACGTGATCGTGGTCAACAAGCCCAGCGGCATGGTCGTCCACCCCGCGCCGGGGCACCCGGACGGCACGCTCGTCAACGCGCTGCTGTACCATTGCGCGGGAACGCTCTCGGGCATCGGCGGCGCGCTGCGCCCGGGCATCGTCCACCGCATCGACCGCGACACGAGCGGTCTCATCATCGCGGCGAAGAACGACGCGGCGCACCAGTACCTCTCCGTGCAGCTCGCCGACCACACGCTCGCGCGCACCTACGAGTGCATCGTTGTGGGCGCTCTGCGCGAGGACCGCGGCACGGTGGACGCGCCCATCGCGCGCCATCCGACCGACCGCAAGCGCATGGCGGTGGTCGCCGGCGGGCGCGAGGCGGTCACGCATTGGGAGGTCATCGCCCGCTATCCGGGCTATACCCACGTCCGCTGCCGGCTCGAAACGGGACGCACGCACCAGATCCGCGTCCACATGGCCTACATCGGGCATCCCATTCTCGGCGACACGGTATACGGTGCAAAGAAGGAGGTCCCCGGCCTGACGGGGCAATGCCTGCACGCGGTCGGCCTGCGCTTTCTCCATCCGCGCACGCACGAGGTCGTGGAGCTTTCCTGTCCCCTGCCGGATGAATTTACAAGGATGCTGCAAAAAATCAGGAAATAAATTGCACGCGATACGGCACCAAACACGGGGAGCGTTCTCTATGACAGAGAACGCTCCTCTTTTGCTGTGCTGTTATTTGCACAAATATGAGAACCAGCCCTCGCTCTCGCGGGCCTCCATGATCGCCCAGCCCGCAAGACGCAGCGCGTCCGCGACCTCGACCGCGCGGTCGTCGATGATGCCCGAGCAGAGGAACAGCCCACCCTTTTTCAGCAGCGGCCGCACCTGCGGCGCGAGCGCGATGATGACGTCCGCCACGATGTTCGCCACGACGATATCATAGTCTCCGCTGAACTCGCGCGCGAGCCTTTTGTCGCTGAGCACATCGCCCGCGCGGACGGTGTAGTGCTCCCGCCCGATGCCGTTGAGCGCGGCATTCTCGTAGGCAACGCCCACGCACTTGTCATCGATGTCGCAGGCGAAGGCGTCCTCCGCGCCCAGCAGCAGCGCCGCAATGGAGAGGATGCCGCTGCCGCAGCCGAGGTCGAGCACCTTTTCGCCGCCGCGAATGTGCTTTTCGAGTGCCTGAAGGCACAGGCGTGTGGTCGCGTGGCTGCCCGTGCCGAAGGTCAGCCCGGGATTCAGGATGAGCTTCACGCGCTCCGTCGGCTTCGCCTGCTCCCACTCGGGAATGACCAGCAGGCGCTCGCCGATCTCCATGGGCTTATAGAACTGCTTCCAGTTGTTCTCCCAGTCGGCGTCCTCCACGTTTTCCATCGTGAGGAGCAGCGGCGCGTATTCGGGATGCTGCTTCTTGAGCGCCGAGAGCGCGATGCGCACCTGCGCCAGCGTGGAAAAACCGCTCTCGCTTTCTTCGAGGTAGAAGGTCACGCGGCATTTGCCGTGCTTCTCCGCCAGCAGCTCATCGTCCACATAGTCCCAATACTGGTGGTTGTTTTCGAGAAAATCCTTGAAGTCCGCCTCGTCGTCGATGACAAGGCCCTCGACGCCCTGCTCGCGCAGCAGCTCGCTGACCGGCTCCAGACCGGCACGGGCGGTGTCGATATGCAGCTCCAGCCACTTCATCGCTGCGTCCCCACGAAGAACAGCCCCAGCGTGCCGCAGCCGGTGTGCGCGCCGATCACGGGGCCGATGAAGTCCGCGCGGACGTCCGTCACGCCGAAGCGCTCCTCCAGCAGCTCCTTGACGTATGCCACGGAGTCGGGGCAGTTGGCGTGGCAGATGAACAAGGGCTGGTTCTTGTCCGGCTCGACGCCCAGCTCCTCCACCTTGTCGACCAGCGCCTTGAGCGCAGCCCTCGTGCCGCGCGCCTTGCTCATGGGAATGAGCCTGCCCTCGCTGTCGGTGTGCATGACGGGCTTAATGCCCAGCATCGTGCCGACGAAAGCCGCCGTGGCGCTCACGCGGCCGCCGCGCTTGAGGTGGTTGAGATCGTCCACGATGAACCAGTGGCATTGGGTCTGGAGGATGCTCCTCACATATGCCGCCAGCGTCTCGATGTCGGGGCTGCTCCTCCGGCGCTCCTGCACCGTGCGGTAGAGCAGCATTCCCTGTCCGCGCGAGGCGGAGAGGGAGTCGATGACAACGATCTTCGCGTCGGGGTACTCGCTTTTCAGGTCCTCCGCCGCGATGCAGGCGGACTGGTAGGTGGTGGACAGCGCGCCGGAGAAGCAGATGCACAGGATATCCTTGCCCGCGTCGAGCGCCCTGCGCATCGCCTCGTCGAACTGGCCGACATTGGCGGCGGCGGTGGTGCTGTTCTCGCCCGCAGCGATCTTCGCGAAAAATTCCTCGGGGGACATCTCGGCATGGTCAGGCGTGTTGAGATAGGTTTTGCCGTTGATCGTAAAGGAAAGCGGCAGAACGGTAAGCCCGAGCTCGTCGACCTCCTGCTGGTTCAGGTCGCAGCAGCTGTCGGTCATGATAATATAGTCACGCATGGCGTTCCTTTCCGGGCCGCAGACAAACGGCCCCTTTTGGGGAATAGAGTCGATTCTTCCTTAGAATGGCAGTATTGTAGCAGAACGTTAAGATAATATCAATAATTTTCTGTAAACAATGCTTTCCGTTCACTTTCCGACGCAGAAGCGTTCAAAAATGCGCGTCACCATGTCCTCGCGCGCCGTGCGGCCGGTCAGCTCGCCGAGCGCGTCAAGCGCGCCCTCGGCCTCGGTGAGCACCACGTCGGGCGTCAGCCCGGCGGTGAGCGCCTCGTGCGCCGCACGGACGCTCTCGAGCGCACGGCGGATGGCTTCGGCCTGTCGGGCGTTGGTGAGCAGCGTGCCGCCCGCGGGAACGCCGGCAGGAAAGCAGTCTCCGATCGTGGCGATCAACGCATCCAGCCCGCCGGGCATTACGGAATTAAAGGAGACCAGATGCTCCGGCGCAGGCGCGCCGTCCGGCAGTCTCCAAACGGCGGTCTTTACGGCGGGGTTTCGATCGTCCTTGCTGATGGCCAGAATCCAATGCGGCGCTCGGGCGGCAAGCGCGAGAATGTCTGGCTCCACAGTGAGCGGCGTATGGCTGCCGTCCGCTACCACGATCACCAGATCGGCGCTCTCGACCGCGCGGCGCGAGCGCTCCACGCCGAGCCGCTCCACGGCGTCGTCTGTCTCGCGGATGCCCGCCGTGTCGATGAGCCGCAGCAGCGCGCCGCCGACCACCGCCTTCTCCTCCACGGTGTCGCGCGTCGTGCCGGGAAGGTCGGTGACGATGGCGCGGTCGTAGCCCACGAGCGCGTTGAGCAGCGAGCTTTTGCCCGCGTTCGGCGCGCCGACGATGGCGGTCGCTGCGCCGCTTTTGAGCACGCGTCCGCGCGCAAAGGTGCCGAGCAGCGCCGCGAGCGTTTGTTTGCTCTCCGTGAGCGTCCGCTCCGTCTCGGCAAGCGTCAGGTCCTCGATGTCCTCGTCTGGGTAGTCCACCACGGCGTAGAAGCGGCTGGTGAGGCTCAGCAGCGCGTCGTAGACCTGTTCGAGCGGGCGGCGCAGCGCGCCGTCCACCTGGGCGGCGGCGTTCCGCGCCGCCTCGGCGGTCTCGGCGTCAATGAGGTCGATGACCGCCTCTGCCTCGGTGAGGTCCATTTTGCCGTTCAGAAACGCGCGCTCGGTAAACTCTCCCGCCCGCGCCTGCCGTGCGCCTGCGGCAAACGCGGCACGCAGGACCTCCTGCAAAACGACCGGCGAGCCGTGGCAGTGCAGCTCCGCGCTCTCCTCGCCCGTGTAGCTGTCTCCGGCGGAGAACACCACCGCCAGCGCGTGGTCGAGCGTGCGGCCCTCGGCGTCGCGCACCGTGCCGTAGGTCATGCGCCGCGGCAGAAGCTCCGCAGCCGAGCGACCGTTCACCGGCGTGAACAGCGCTGCGAGCACGCGCCGGGTCTCCGCGCCGCTCAGGCGCACGATGCCGACCGCGGCGGCCGCGGGCGCGGTGGCGATGGCAGCAATGGTGTTGGGCATAAGACGACCTCCTTGATGATAGCCGATATTTGTCGATATGATACCACAAAACGGAAAAATTGAAAAGGGGCACGGCGCAGCCGTGTCCCTCTTTTTGACGCAATAAGCGAGGCGGCTTCTATTGCTCTTTCCCAATTTTTGTATCATCCCCTTCAGAATGATACCCAGACGCAATACAAGCGCAGCAAGGCGCCGCCTGCCATCGGCAGGCGGCGCCTTATTTTACATTTAAATTCTTGTTTGTCGCTTACTGCTCCTTGGCGGCCTCGGCCTGCTGGGCCTCGATCTCGAGGAGAGCGTCCTTGCGGGAGAGATTCCAGCGGCCCTTTTCGTCGATCTCCATGAACTTGACCCAGATCATGTCGCCGACGGTGACCACGTCCTCGACCTTCTCGACGCGCTTCTTGTCGAGCTTGGAGATGTGCACCAGACCGTCCTTGCCCGGGGCGATCTCCACGAAGGCGCCGAACTGCATCAGGCGCACGACGCGGCCGTAGTACAGCTTGCCGACCTCGGGGACAAACACGATGTCGTCGATGCACTTCTTCGCGGCGTCGCAGGCGGCGGCGTCGGCAGAGGCGATGTGGATGGTGCCGTCGTCGTCGATGTCGATCTTCGCGCCGGTGTCGGCGACGATCTTCTGAATGACGGAGCCGCCCTTACCGATGACCTCGCGGATGCGGTCGGGATCGATCTTCATGGTGATCATCTTGGGCGCGTAGGGGCTGACCTCGGGACGCGGCTCGGCGATGCAGGGCAGCATGATCTGGTCGAGGATCTGCACGCGCGCGTCGTAGGTGATGTCCAGCGCGTTCTTGATGATCGCCATGGTCAGGCCGTCGTTCTTGAGATCCATCTGGATGGCGGTGATGCCCTTCTTCGTACCGGCGACCTTGAAGTCCATTTCGCCGTGGAAGTCCTCAACGCCCTGAATGTCGATGAAGGTGGTGAAATCGTCGCCGTCCTGAATGAGGCCGCAGGAGATGCCGGCGACAGGCGCCTTGATGGGCACGCCGGCGTCCATCAGCGCGAGCGTGGAGCCGCAGATGGAGCCCTGAGAGGTGGAGCCGTTGGAGGAGACGACCTCGCTCACCACGCGGATGGCGTAGGGGAACTCCTCAACGGGCGGAATGACGGGCAGCAGCGCGCGCTCGGCGAGAGCGCCGTGACCGATCTCGCGGCGGCCGGGGCTGCGGGCGGGCTTGGCCTCGCCGACGGAGTAGCCGGGGAAGTTGTAGTGGTGCATATAGCGCTTCTCAGTCTCTTCCCAGATGGTGTCGAGCTTCTGGTTGGCGCTGAGGGTATCGAGAGTGCAGACGGAGAGCACCTGCGTCTGGCCGCGGGTGAACAGGCCCGAGCCATGGACGCGGGGCAGCACGCCGACCTCGGCGGCGAGAGGACGGATCTCGTTCTTCTGACGGCCGTCAACGCGGTGACCCTCGAGCAGCCACGCCTTGACGATCTTCTTCTGGAACTTATAGGTGAACTCGTCGAGGTACTGATCCATGTCGGGATACTCCTCGAGGTACTTCTCGTGCCAGTGCTCGATCATCTCGTTCCAGCGGGCCTCGCGGACGTTCTTGTCGTCGGTATCCATGGCGGCCTTGGCCTCGTCCATGAAGTCGGCAACGATCTTGTCAAAGAGCTCCTGATTGAAGTTCGCGTGGGGATAGTCGAACTTGGGCTTGCCGATCTCGGCGACCATGCGGTTGATCAGCTCGATCTGCTTCTGATTCTCGTTGTGCGCCAGCTCGATGGCACGGTACATCGTGTCGTTATCGACCTCGTTCGCGCCCGCCTCGATCATAACGACCTTCTTGCCGGTGGAGACGACGGTCACGTCAAGGTCGGAGACCTTGCGCTGCTCGCTCGTGGGGTTGAGGACCAGCTCGCCATTGACGAGACCGACCTTCAGCGCGCCGACGGGGCCGTTCCAGGGAATGTCCGAGATGGCGAGGGCGGCGGAGGTGCCGATGAGCGCGGCGATCTCGGGAGAACAGTCGTGGTCGACCGCCATGACGGTCGCCATGATGGACACGTCGTTGCGGAAATCATAGGGGAAGAGCGGGCGGATGGGACGGTCGATGACGCGGCTGGTCAGGATGCCCTTCTCGCCGGGGCGGCCCTCGCGGCGGTTGAAGCTGCCGGGGATGCGGCCGACGGAGTACATCTTCTCCTCAAAGTCGACGGAGAGGGGGAAGAAGTCGATGCCGTCGCGGGGACGGGCGGACGCAGTGGCGCAGACCAGCACGCGGGTGTCGCCGTAGCCGACCATGACGGCGGCGTTGGCGAGCTCGGCGAGCTTGCCGACCTCGAGGGTCAGCGGACGGCCGGCGAGCTCCATTTCATACTTGTGGTAGCCGGGGAATTGACGGTGGGTGATGATGGTGGACATGATCATACTCCTTTTCAGATTTTTGTCGGGAGCCTTGTCCGACCCTTTAGCACTTGAGCTCAGCCGCGAACGCGTCGCGGACAAGATCAACTGCTAAAATGCGGGCGTCGGCTCCCTGTTTTGCGGGCTTTTGCGGGAAAATCGGGGGTGCAAGATAGCAAAACACGCGGGGAAAGAATATCCTTCCCCCGCGCATATTGTCTCTTACTTACGGATGCCGAGCTTGGCGATGATGGCACGATAGCGCTCGATGTCCTTCTTCATGAGGTAGTCGAGCAGGCTGCGGCGCTTACCGATCATCTTGTACAGGCCGCGGCGGGAGTGGTTATCCTGCGCGTGGACCTTGAGGTGCTCGGTGAGCTGGTTGATGCGCTCGGTGAGAATGGCGATCTGGACCTCGGGAGAACCGGTGTCGCTCTCATGGGTGCGGTTGGCTTCGATAATGGCAGTCTTCTGGTCTTTGAGCATCATAGTTGTGTTTCCACCTTTCAAAAATATTCACCCTGAACTGAGCGGCGGGACAGGTGACGATCCGCGTCCTAAGTTCGGGTATGCTCCTCGCGCGCCTTCACGCGCTTTGATATCATACCACGGCTTTTTTCTATTGTAAAGGGAAATCTGCGAAAATATTCCGCGTTTTCTTCCTTTTTTTCGCCGTGGGAGCAAAAAGCGGGACGGACCGCATGGTCCGTCCCGCCGCAGGAGACTGGATATTCGCTTATTCGAGCTTGCCTGCATTCACGCCGTTGAAGTGCTCCTTCGTCAGCTTGATGACCACGGGGCTGAGGAGCAGCACCGCGATCAGGTTCGGGATCGCCATGAGGCCGTTGAGGGTATCGGAGATATCCCACACCAGCTTGAGGTCGGCCACGGAGCCGGCGATGACGACGAGGCAGAAGAGGGCCTGATAGGGGCGGATGATCTTGCTGCCGAAGAGGAACTCCGCGCAGCGGGTGCCGTAGAGCGCCCAGCCGAGGATGGTGGAGGTGGCGAAGAGCAGCAGGCCGACGGCAAGGATCAGGGAGCCGAGCTTGTCGCCGAAGACGCTGGCGAAGCCCGCGACCGCGGTGGGCACGCCCGCGAGATCGTTGTTGCCGTAGTTGCCGGTGGCCGCGCCGGAGCAGAGGACAACGAGGGAGGTCAGGGTGCAGATGACGATGGTGTCCATAAAGACCTCGAAGATGCCGTAGAGGCCCTGCCGGACGGGGTTCTTCTCGGAGGTGGCGGCGTGCGCGATGGGCGCGGAGCCGAGACCGGCCTCATTGGAGAAGACGCCGCGGCCGACGCCCTTGGTGATGGCGAGCTTCATGGTCACGCCCACCGCGCCGCCGACGACGGCGGAGGGGTTGAACGCGCCCTGGAAGATGCTGGCAAACACGTCGGGGATCGTGCCCGCGTTGGCGATAACGACCACGAGCGCGCAGACGATGTAGATGGCCGCCATGCCGGGGACGAGCTTTTCGGTGACCTGACCGATGCGCTTGACGCCGCCGAGGAGCACGAGCGCCACGAAAATGGCGATCACAACGCCGGTGATGAGGCCAATGACCGTGTCAAACTCCTTGGCGTTCTCATGGAACGCGACCGCGACGGAGTTGACGGAGGAAGCGATGGAGTTGATCTGGGAGATGTTGCCGATGCCGAACGCGGCGAGCGCGCCGAACACGGAGAAGATGACGCCCAGCCACTTCCACTTGGGGCCGAGACCGTTCTTGATGTAGTACATCGGGCCGCCGCACCAGTCGCCCTTTTCGTTGCGCTCACGGTACTTGACCGCGAGGGTGACCTCGGAGAACTTGGTGACCATGCCGAAGAGAGCGGAGATCCACATCCAGAACACCGCGCCCGGGCCGCCGAGGATGATCGCGCCGGTGACGCCGGCGATGTTGCCCGTGCCGACCGTGGACGCCAGTGCCGTGGAGACCGCCTGCAGCGGCGTGATCTCGCCCTCGCCCGCTTCGGACTTCTGGAAGATCTTGCCGATGGTGTTCTTCCACCAGTAGCCGATCTTGGAGAACTGAATGAAGCCGACGCGGAAGCTCAGGTAAATGCCCGTGCCGACCAGCAGTGCCAGCATGATGGGTCCCCATACAAAGCCGTTTACCGCACTGTTGATTTCTATGATCTTATCCATGTGATTTCCCCTCTCCTATTAAATTGCATTGCTTTCAAAAGGGCATATTGGGTCTTCCCGCCCTTTCTCTACGGTATTAAGATAGCAGATTCCACGCGCAAAAGCAACCGTCCGACGGCACTTTCTCCATTTTTGTTAAATTGGTACTTTAAAATTATTAAATTTCGTCAATATGACGATTTGGTACAATAGATAAATTCTTAACAGGGCCTTATCGTTCTTCTGTGAGATTTCGCCAATTTCCGAAAAATACTTGACAGAGCGGCGCTCTCATGCTATCCTAACTGTACTAATACGCTTAATACAGTCAGGAGGGATGGCAGCATGGTTTCCTTCAGCGTTCTGACGGTCGGCGTAGGCGCGATCCTTGTGGTCCTGCTCGTCGCCGTCGTCGTACTTCTCAGTCGATAAGCAAACAGGAGGCACCGCTATGATCACCTTGAATTACCGCGACGCGCGCCCGATCTACGAGCAGGTGCGCGACGGGCTGCGGCGGCTGATCGTCTCCGGCGCGATCGCCGACGGGGAAAAGCTCCCCTCGGTGCGCGCGCTGGCCAGTCAGCTCGCCATCAACCCGAACACCATCCAGCGCGCGTACAGCGAGCTGGAATCGGAGGGCTACGCCGCGTCTGTCCCGGGAAAGGGCAGCTTTGCCGTGCGCCGCGAGCGCGCGGAGGACGACGCCCGCCGCCTCGCGCTGATCGACACCCTGCGTGAAACGCTGCGCGAGCTGCGCGCGCTCGGCATGACGACCGCCGAGCTGGACGCCATCTACCGGGAGGAGGAAGAGAAATGATCGAAATTCGTGAGCTGGTGAAGACCTTTGACGGCTTTGCCGCGCTCGACGGCGCGAGCCTGACCGTGCCGCAGGGCGCGATCTACGGTCTCGTGGGGCCGAACGGCGCGGGCAAATCCACGCTGCTGCGCCACCTGACCGGCGTGTACCGGCAGGACAGCGGCAGCATCGCCGTGGACGGCGAGCAGGTGTGGGAGAATGTGGCGGTCAAGCGCCGCATCGCCTCCATTCCAGACGACTGGCACTATTTTATGCAGTCGAGCATCCGCGACATGATGAAATTTTACCGCGGCTTCTATCCGCAGTTCAACATGGAGCGCTATGAAAAGCTGCGCAGCGTCTTTTCGCTGGACGAAAAGCAGCTCATCCGCCGTCTTTCCAAGGGAATGCAGAAGCAGGCGGCGTTCTGGATCGCCATGTGCTGTATGCCGGACTATCTCATTCTGGATGAGCCGGTGGACGGCCTCGACCCCGTGATGCGCCGTCAGGTATGGAGCCTTATCATGCAGGACGTCGCCGAGCGCGGCACGACGGTGCTCGTCTCCAGCCACAACCTGCGCGAGCTGGAGGACGTGTGCGACCACGTCGGCATCATGAATAAGGGAAAGGTCCTGCTCGAGCGCAGCCTTTCCGAGCTGCAGGAGAACACGGTCAAAATGCAGATCGTCTTCCGGGGCGAGGGCGCGCCGGAGCTCCCCGCGGGGCTGAACCTGCTGCACGAGAGCCATCTCGGGCGCGTGTTCACCATCATCTTCCGCGGCAATACGCAGCAGATCACCGAGCGGCTCGCCGCGCTGGACCCCGTGTACATGGAGGCCGTGCCGCTGACGCTGGAGGAAATTTTCATCTATGAGCTGGGAGGTGCCGACTATGCAGTCCGCGACATCGTTCTTTAACCGCGCGCTTTTCCGCAAGAACCTGCAGCGCTTCTGGCCGCTGTGGCTGGGCTACGTCCTGATCTGGCTGCTGCTCCTGCCGCTGCCGCTGCTCAACGAGCTGGCCGACTATCACGGTGTCTCGACCGTGGCCGACGCCTCGTATTACCTGCTGCAGATCGGCGCCTACGGCGGGCTTGTGATGGGCGCCGTGTTCGGCATCTTCTTCGCCATGGCGATGTTCGCCTACCTTACCAACCCCCGCGCCACGCAGGGCTTCCATTCCATGCCTGTGCGGCGTGAGACGCTGTACGCGACCAACTACCTCACCGGCCTTGTGTGCATGGTCTCCGCGCTCGTGCTCGCCTTTGCCCTCGCGGGCATCACCGCCGCCTGCTTCGGCGCGCTGGACCTTACCGCGCTCGGTACCGCGCTGCTCGCCGCCGTGCTCTCGGTGCTGTTCTTCTACTCCTTCGGCGTGTTCTGCATGATGTTCACCGGCCAGATCTTAGCGGCGCCCGTCTTCTACGGGATCCTGAATGTTCTCGCTGCGGGTATGGAGTGGCTCGTGCGCACCTTTGCCGGCAACTTCCTCTACGGCTACAGCGGTTATTCCGCTCCGGAGACCTTCGCCTTCCTCTCGCCTGCCTGGGAGCTTGTCTGCGTGCTGGACGTGAGCAATGTCGCCCGCGTGGACCGCATCCTCAGCGACGGGACGCATCAGGTCATTCGGGGCGACGAGTATATGCTCAGCGGCCTTGGCGTGCTCGGCATCTATGCTGCCGTCGGCATCGTGCTCGCCGTGCTCGGCCTGCTCGTCTACCGCCGCCGCGCGAGCGAGGCGACCGGCTCCATCGTCACCGTGCCGTGGATGTGCCCGGTCTTCAAATACGGCGTAGCGGTCTGCGCCGCGTTCTCGCTCGGGCAGCTTATCTACTTCCTCGTCTTCGGTCTCAACCTCCATAACGGCCAATACTCGCTCCCCGGCACCATCGCCTGTATGCTCTTCACCGGCCTGCTCGGCTACTTCGCCGCGGAAATGCTGCTGCACAAGAGCTTCCGCGTCTGGCGCACAGGCCGCGTCGGCGCGCTGGTGTTCTCCGCCGTGCTGGTGTGCTTCGGCGTCGCCATGTCGCTCGACCTCACCGGCTACGAGGGCTATACGCCCGACGCGGAGGAGGTGGAGTTCGTCTCCGTTTATCTCTCCTCGAACGGCGACTACCTCTCCTGCAAGCTCGACGAGCCGGAGAGCATTGAGCGCACCCTCGCCGCGCACCGCGCGATGATCGCCGACAAGGCGCGCCAGCTCAGCTACGCGCGGACCACCTATGAAACGCCCGCGGACGCTCCGGTCGACAGCTATCTCTATTTCACCGTCACCTACACGCTCACGGACGGGCGCGTCGTGCGCCGCAGCTACGTCGACTGCCGCGCCTTCTCCCGGGAGCTGAACGAGCCCGGCTCCGTCGCGCAGACGATGACGGCGCTGCTCAACTGTCCCGAGGCCGCACTCGACCGCGTGCTCGGCGAGCTGGCGGACGACAAGAGCAACGCCTATCTCACCGGCGGCTACTACGACGTCGTCAGCGACGGCGCCTACGGCGAGGACGACGGCGAGCTGACCTCCGCGCAGGCCAACACGCTCGTCTCCGCGCTGCGCCGCGACTACGAGGCGGGTCACGCCTCCAACGCCTCGCTCTTTGAGGACACGCTCTACAGCGGCAGCTTCTACGTTGAGCTGGAGCTGTGGTACAGCGTCCGGATGGACGAGAAACCGACCGACCGGTCGATCGACACGGCCTCGAGCGGCAGCGTCTGTGCGATCGTCACGCCGGGCATGACCTGCACGCTCGAAGCGCTTGCCGGCATGGGCATCGAAACGCCCGCGACCGCGCGCGGCTTCTGACGCATGGCTGCACGAAAAAAGCGCAGACGCGTCCGGCTGGAGCGGGCGGTCATCGCCGTGCTCGTTCTCTGCATCGGCGCGGAGCTGGTCTACTGGTTCCGCCACCGCGGCGTCCCCGGCGCGGATGTGTCCGCGCCGGAATGGGTGGAGCAGGATATCCTGCCGCTCAACCCGTATTCCCGCCCCGGCACGCCGCTCGAGACGATCGACGGCGTGGTCGTCCACTACGTCGGAAACCCCGGCACCTCGGCGGCGGCAAACCGCAGCTTCTTCGCCAACCTTGCCCTCACGCACGAGACCTATGCCAGCGCCCACTTCGTCGTGGGGCTGGAGGGCGAGGTGCTCCAATGCGTCCCGCTCACTGAGATCGCCTACTGCTCCTCGCAGGCGAACAGCCACACCGTTTCCATCGAGGTCTGCCACGCGGATGAGGCGGGCGAGTTCTCCGCCGAGACGATGGCGAGCCTTCTGCGCCTGACCGCGTGGCTGTGCGAGGAATTCGATCTCGCTCCCGCCGACGTCATCCGCCACTACGACGTGACCGGCAAAATTTGTCCGAAATACTACGTCGACCACCCCGAGGCGTGGGAGGACTTCCGCTCCGCTCTCCGCGCGGCGCGCACACAGGAGAACCCTTCATGAAACAGATCCCCAAAAAGCTGAGCGGCTTCGCGCTCAAATACATCGCCATGGTCTCCATGCTCTGCGACCATGCGAATATGCTCGTGATCCGGCGCGGCTTTTTCGCGCCGTTCCGCGGTGAGGACGGAAGCACGCTCATCCCGCAGAACGCGCCCGCATGGCTCGGCGCCGTGCAGGGCGTCTACCGCGTGTTTGATGTACTGGGCCACCTCGCTTTTCCGCTCTATGTCTTCCTGCTCGCCGAGGGCTTCACGCACACACGGGACCGGAAGCGGTATTTCCTCACGCTGCTGGCCTTTGCCCTTGTCAGCGAGCCGGTCTTCAACCTCGCGCACTATGAGCAGTGGACCGGTCCCGCGCTTCAAAACGTACTCTTTACGCTCTCGCTCTCCTGTCTGGAGCTATTCGTGCTCGCACGCATTGAGTCCGACGCGGCAGAGCGCGGGAAGCGGATAGCGCTGTACGTCCTGACCTGTCTCGTCTTCGGCGCGGCGGCGTTTGCCGTCCGCAGCGAATACGTCTTTCTCGGCACGCTCTCCGCCGCGCTTTTCTATCTGCTGCGCTCGGCGGGCGTATGGCGGCTCGCGGGACTGCTCCCGCTGCTCATCGCCTCGCCGTGGGTGCTGCTGTGCGCACCGCTCCTGCTGCTCTACAGCGGCGAACGCGGGCGGCGCGGCGGAAAATATTTCTTTTACATTTTCTATCCCGCGCACTTTCTCCTTTTGCAGCTGCTCGGGAAATGGATCGCTACAGCCCTTGCATAAGGAAAGCGCGGAGCCTTCTGCTCCGCGCTTTTTCATCTTATTCCGACACCGGCTCGTACTCTCGCCCCGCGGCAAAGCGGGCGATCATCTCGCTCGTGAGGGCGACGCCGTTGTCACGGTAGTCGCGGCGCAGCTCCTCGCGGCTGACCCACGCGCCGTCCGCCAGCTCGAAGTTGTCGAGATGGATGGTCTCGTCGCCGTCCAGCTCGCACCAGTAGCCGAGCAGCAGCCCGCCGCCGGAGATGCCCCACGGCTGAGACTTATAGTAGCGCAGGTTTTTGACCTTGAGGCCGACCTCCTCCATCACCTCACGGCGGACGGTCTGCTCGGCGGTCTCGCCGAACTCGGTAAAGCCCGCGATGAGCGCCGTGCGCGTCGCGCCGGGGCGGTTCGCGTACTGCGTGAGCAGCAGGTAGTCGCCGTGCGTCACCGCCACGATGACCGAGGGGTTGATGCGCGGGAAGATCATATTGCCGCACCTGGGGCAGTGCATCATGCGCTCGTTGACATCGTGCTCGAGCGGCGTGCCGCAGCGGCCGCAGAACCTCGTGTCGCGGTACCAGCAGCACAGGTGCCACGCGCTGACCGCGGCGAAGGCGATCTCCTTCGGCTGCTCGGTGCGGAAAATATTGATGTCGCGGTAGGTCCAGCCGTCCGGCTCGCGCGGCGTTTCGTCGCGCAGGAGGTAGTATTCCCTGCCGTCCAGCTCAAAAAGATAGGTGAACCTCTCGTCGCCGTCGGGAAACATGGCGCGGCTCGGGAGCTTGAGTCCGTTGTCGTCGATGCGGCAGAGGAGGTTTCTCCCGCAGAACTGCACGACGGCGCTCGACCTTTTCGGCACGGCGTTCGGCTTCCATTCGTTGTATAAATGCTTCGGCTCGATATCGTGGATCATGGCGCAACCTCCGGAATTTGTCGCTTTCGCGTATTTTTTGCCGATAGTATAGCCTATTTTTGCCGCTTCCGCAAGCATTTTCAGCCTTGACAAAGCGAAAGAATGCGGGTAGAATGACCGTAATATGTGGAATTGTGCAGATGAGGACAAGTAGCTCCCCGTCCGCCCGCAAAGAGAGCTGCCGGTCGGTGCGAGGCAGCGGGGCGCGGAGAGCGAATATCACCTCGGAGCAGGCGTCTGAAGCCGCAGTAGGACAGCCCGGGTGCGACCGTTACATCGCGGCATTTGAGCGGCTGCCGGAACGGCGGCAAGAAGAGTGGTACCGCAGAGTATGGTTATGCTTTGTCTCTTTCGTCCGGGAGACAGAGCATTTTTATTTTGCAGCAAACAGAAAAATTCACATAAAGGAGACACGACATGGATTACAAAGCGACGCTGAATATGCCGAAGTCCGGCTTCCCGATGCGCGCGGGGCTTCCCAAGCGCGAGCCTGAGATGCTCAAGCATTGGGAGGAAATGGACCTCTACAACGTGATGCTCAAGAAGAACGAGGGCAAGCCCCGCTTCGCTCTGCACGACGGCCCTCCGTTCTCCAACGGCGGACTGCACATGGGCCACGCGCTCAACAAGTCCCTCAAGGACTTCATCACCCGCTCCTACGCGATGCGCGGCTACTACACGCCCTATATCCCCGGCTGGGACAACCACGGTATGCCCATTGAGAGCGCCATCATCAAGGAGCAGAAGCTCAACCGCAAGGCCATGAGCGTTGCAGACTTCCGCACCGCCTGCCACCAGTATGCCGACAAGTACATCGGCATCCAGATGGAGGGCTTCAAGCGCATCGGCGTGCTCGGCGACTGGGAGCACCCCTACAAGACCATGGATCCCGGCTTCGAAGCCGAGGAGGTCAAGGTCTTCGGCGCAATGTACAAGAAGGGCTACATCTACAAGGGCCTCAAGCCCGTGTACTGGTGCTATCACGATGAGACGGCGCTGGCCGAGGCGGAGATCGAATATCAGGACGACCCCTGCACGACCGTGTACGTCAAGTTCCCGATGCACGACGACCTCAGCAAGCTCGGCCATCTCGACAAGAGCAAGCTCAGCTTCGTCATTTGGACGACCACGATCTGGACGCTGCCCGGCAACCTCGCCATCGCGCTGCATCCCGACGAGAGCTACGCCATCGTCCGCAACGACGACAACGGCGAAATGTACATCGTCGCCGAGGCGCTCGTCGAGAAGGTCATGGCCGTTGGCAAGGTCGAGCACTACACCGTCGTCGAGACCCACCCCGGCAACTTCTATGAGAATATGCTCGCGCAGCATCCGTTCCTGCCCAAGACCAGCCGTCTGGTCCTCGCCGATTATGTTACGATGGATTCCGGTACGGGCTGCGTCCACACCGCCCCCGGCTTCGGCGCGGACGACTATCAGACCTGCCGCCGCTACGGCATGGATATGGTCGTGCCCGTCAACGATCAGGGCCGCCACACCGACTATGCCGGCAAGTATGAGGGAATGCTCGTGGAGGAGTCCAACCCCGTCATCCTCAACGATATGAAGGAGGCCGGCTCCCTCTTCGCTTCCGAGGAGATCGTGCATAGCTATCCGCATTGCTGGCGCTGCAAGAAGCCCATCATCTTCCGCGCCACCCCGCAGTGGTTCTGCTCCGTCGATTCCTTTAAGGACGAGGCCTGCGCCGCGTGCGACGACGTGCGCTGGGTCCCGGGCTGGGGCATCGACCGCATGAAGAGCATGATCCGTGAGCGCGCCGACTGGTGCATCAGCCGTCAGCGCCGCTGGGGTCTGCCCATTCCCGTGTTCTACTGCGCCGACTGCGGCAAGCCTGTCTGCACCGACGAGACCATCGAGGCCGTTTCCGCCCTCTTTGCCGAAAAAGGCTCCAACGCCTGGTTCGAGATGGACGCCGCCGACATTCTGCCCAAGGGCTTCGCCTGCCCGCACTGCGGCAAGAGCACCGGCTTCACCAAGGAGGAGGACACGCTCGACGGCTGGTTCGACTCCGGCTCCACGCACTTCGCCGCGATGAAGAAGGATCAGGGCTTCTGGCCCGCCACGATGTACCTCGAGGGCCTCGACCAGTACCGCGGCTGGTTCCAGTCCTCCCTGCTGACTGCCGTGGGCGCGTTCGGCGAGGGCGCTCCCTTCAAGGAGTGCGTCACCCACGGCTGGACCGTGGACGGCGAGGGCCGCGCGATGCACAAGAGCCTCGGCAACGGCGTCGATCCCGCCGACATTTTCAACGAGAACGGTGCGGACATTCTGCGTCTGTGGGCGGCGAGCGCCGACTATCACGCGGATGTGCGCTGCTCCAAGGCCATCTTCCAGCAGCTCAGCCAGAACTATCTCAAGTTCCGCAACACCTGCAAGTTCATGCTCGATAACCTGGTGGACTTTGACCCCGCGCACCTCACCAAGGCCGAGGATATGCCGGTGCTCGACCGCTGGCTCATCACCAAGCTCAACGAGCTGATCGAAAAGGTCGAGCAGTCCTACAACGACTACGAGTTCCACATCATCACCCACGCGGTCAACGATTTCTGCGTCACCACGCTTTCGAGCTTCTACCTCGATATTGTGAAGGACCGCCTGTACTGCGAGGCGGCGGACTCCGCCGAGCGCCGCAGTGCCCAGACCGCGCTCTACCTCACGCTCTCGACCCTTGCCAAGCTCTTCGCGCCCATCCTCGCCTTCACCTGCGATGAGATCTGGCTCGCCATGCCGCACACCGCCGAGGACGACGCGCGCAACGTGGTGCTCAACGACATGAACAAGCCCTTCACCGCCTACGCGCTCGACGCCGAGACCATGGCGCGCTGGGAGCACATCATCGAGGTCCGCACCGCCGTCAACGGCGCGCTCGAGGAGGCCCGCGCGGCGAAGGTCATCGGCAAGAGCCTGGAGGCCGACGTGCATCTGACCGTGCCGGAGGGCGATGTGTTCCTCGCGGACGAGAACCCCGCGGCGCTCGCCGACCTGTTCATTGTCTCCAAGGTCGAGCTGACCGTCGGCGGCGAGCTTGCCGTCAAGGTCGAAAACGCCGCCGGCACGAAGTGCCCGCGCTGCTGGAAGCACTCCCTCACGCCCAACGCCGAGGGGCTGTGCCCGCGCTGCGCCGAGGTCGTGCGCCATCTGCCCGACCTGCTGTAAGCGAAATATTGTGTGATAAGGAGAAGATTCGCATGACAAGAAGCGAATGGAAGGCAGCCGCCCGCGCCCGGCTCGGCGGCGGCATCTTCAAGGATCAATGGCTCATGGGCGTGGTGTTCTGTCTGGTGGTCTCCGCCATCGTCGGCGCCGCCGGCAGCATTCTCCCCGGCGTCGGCGCGCTCGTCGTCACCGGCCCGATGCTCTACGCGCAGAAATATGCCTTCCTCGCGCAGGCGCGCGAGGGCCGAGGCATTGACCTCAACGATCTGTTCCGCGGCTTTCGGGACGATTTCGGCGGCATGCTGCTCATCAGTCTGCTCTCCGGGCTCTTTATCTTCCTGTGGAGCCTGCTGCTTTTCATCCCCGGCATCGTCAAGGCCTACGCCTACTCCATGGTCTACTACGTCAAGGCCGACCACCCCGAATACGGCTGGAGGGAATGTCTGGACGAGAGCCAGCGCCTGATGACCGGTCACAAGTGGGAGAAGTTCGTGCTCGATCTGAGCTTTATCGGCTGGGGCATTGTCGGCTCGCTGTGCCTTGGCGTCGGCACGCTGTGGGTCATGACCTACATGGCGGCGACCGAAGCGCAATACTACGAGTACCTGACCTCCGGCAGGACCTCCCCCGAATTTTAAGGCAGCGTCAGGCGGTCCTGCGGGGCCGCCTGACCGTCTTTCCCCTGCGTCTGTTTACATTTCCAAGAAAGGATACCCCTATGGAGCTGCAATACTCTACCCGCGATCTCGCCCGCGCCGCCGTCATTGCCGCCGCCTACGCGGCGCTCGCGTGGATCTCCAATTTCTTCGGCCTCGCCTTTCCCGCGATCCAGTTCCGCCTGAGCGAGGCTCTGTGCGTGCTGCCCTGCCGCGACCGCAAGGCGGCGATCCCCGGTCTTGCCGTGGGCTGCCTGATCACCAACCTGCTCAGTCCCTACGGCCTGCTCGATCTGGTCGTCGGCACGCTCGCCACGCTGCTCGCCGCCGTGTGGTCGGGCCGCTGCCGCAGCGCATGGACCGCCGCCGTGCCGCCGGTCGTCTGCAACGCCGTAATCGTCGGCGCGATGCTCGCGTGGGAAAGCACGGGCTTCTCCGCCGCGTTCGCGGGGCTGTTCGCCTACAACGCGCTGACGGTCGGCATCGGCGAGGCCGCCGTGTGCTTCCTGCTCGGCGTACCGCTGCTGCGCGCGCTGGAAAAGCGCGCCATCGCGTAAGAATACCTCAAAAAAACGGCGTTATTTGCGCGGAGCCCGCGCAAATAACGCCGTACCTCTTGCAAAAATGTCCTCAAATGTGCTAAACTAAAGAGAATTTATGCCCCGCTTTCATTCGGCGCGGGCAGGAAAAGAGGAAGATACCCATGGAACAGAAACGATTCTATATCACCACGCCCATTTACTACCCGTCGGACAAGCTGCACATCGGCCACACCTACTGCACGGTGGCGACCGACGCGATGGCGCGCTACAAGCGCCTGACCGGCTACGACGTGATGTTCCTGACCGGAACGGACGAGCACGGTCAGAAGATCGAGGACAAGGCCAAGGCCGCGGGCGTGACCCCGCAGCAGTTCGTGGACAACATCGTCTGCGGCGAGAAGGGCATCCTCGATCTGTGGAAGCTGATGAACATCTCCAACGACCGCTTCATCCGCACCACCGACGATTACCACGTCGAGGCCATCCAGAAGATCTTCAGGAAGATGCACGACAACGGCGACATCTACAAGGGCAAGTACGTCGGCAAATACTGCAAGCCCTGCGAGAGCTTCTGGACCGAGAGCCAGCTCGTGGACGGCAAGTGCCCCGACTGCGGGCGTGAGGTGGAGGACGCCGAGGAGGAGGCCTACTTCTTCAAGCTGAGCAAGTACGCCGACCGCGTGCAGCACCTGCTCGAGGACACGGATTTCCTCCAGCCCGCCAGCCGCGTGAACGAGATGGTGAACAACTTCATCAAGCCCGGCCTTGAGGATCTGTGCGTTTCCCGCACGAGCTTCACCTGGGGCGTGCCGGTGGACTTCGACCCCGGTCACGTCGTCTATGTCTGGGTCGATGCGCTGTTCAACTACTGCACCGCTCTCGGCTTCATGAACGAAAAGTACGACGATTACGATAAGTTCTGGCCCGCCGACGTCCACTTTGTCGGCAAGGAGATCGTCCGCTTCCACTCCATCATCTGGCCCGCGATGCTCATGAGCATGGGTATGCCGCTGCCCAAGCACGTCTACGGCCACGGCTGGCTCGTCATGGACGGCGGCAAGATGAGCAAATCCAAGGGCAATGTCGTCGATCCCTATGTGCTTGCCGAGCGCTTCGGCGTCGACGCGCTGCGCTTCTTCCTGCTGCGTACCTTCCCGTTCGGCTCCGACGGCAATTTCAGCAACGAGCTGCTCATCAACACCATCAACGTCGATCTTGCCAACGACCTCGGAAACCTCGTCTCCCGCACGACCGCCATGGTCGAGAAGTATTTCGGCGGTACGCTGCCCGTCGAGCGCGCCGAGGGCGAGTTCGACGCCGATCTCATCGCGGCGGTCTCCGCCCTGCGCGGCAAGTACGAGGCCGAGATGGAGAAATTCCAGTTCCAGAACGGTCTGGAGACCATCTTCAAGGTCATTCAGCGCGCGAACAAGTATATCGACGAGACCGCGCCGTGGGTGCTCGCCAAGGACGAGGCCAACCGCGCGCGCCTTGCCAGCGTGATGTACAACCTCCTCGAGACCATCCGCATCTGCACCATCCTGCTCACGCCGTTCATTCCCGCCTCCTGCGAGAAGATCTTCGCGCAGATCGGCGCGGCGACAGACTGCCGCGATTGGGACAGCGCCGCCGAATGGGGCCGCCTGAGCGCGAGCGTCACCGTCCACAAGGGCGAGGCCATCTTCCCGCGCATCGACATGGAAAAGGCGCTCGCCGAGCTGGAGGCCATTCAGGAGGCGCAGAAGAAGGCCGCGCTCCCCGCGCTGGAGATCGAGCCTCTGACGGAGGAGAAGGTCGATTTCGACACCTTCTGCAGATCCGACTTCCGCGCCGTCAAGGTCAAGGCCTGCGAAGCTGTGAAGAAGAGCGATAAGCTGCTGCGCTTCACGCTCGACGACGGCACCGGCACCGACCGCCAGATCCTCTCCGGCATCCACAAGTGGTACGAGCCGGAGCAGCTCGTCGGCAAGACGCTGGTCGCCATCGTCAACCTGCCGCCGCGCAAGATGATGGGGCTCGAGAGCTGCGGTATGCTGCTCTCCGCCACCCACACCGAGAAGGGGCAGGAGGTCCTGAACCTCATTATGGTGGACGATAAGATCCCCGCCGGCGCAAAGCTGTGCTGAAATAGAAGCAAAGGGGCTATCTCTTAGTTGAAGAGATAGCCCCTTTAGAACCCCAGAGACAACGAGGGGCTTCTTCACCGTCGCGGCAAAGCAATTCCCGCGCCTCTTTGGGCGCGCCAATTGCGCCGCTTCCTCGAAACCGCCTCGCTTTTTCCGCCACCGGCGGCGCTTCGGCGCTTTCCCCTCGACCCCACGAACTGCCAATACGAAGCTTTATTTCAGCAGCCGTATGAAGCTATTTTCCCTCAGTCGATTTGATGTACTTCTTGTTCCGCTCAGCCGCTGCTGCCATGCGGTCACGGAGCCGGCAAAAGGCTTTTCCGCAGCAAGGCTGTACACCGTTTTTAAAACTGCCCTTTTGCTGAGGATCATCCCCTCTAACAAAAAGAAAGGACATCCTATGAGCTTGATTTTTGACACCCACGCGCACTACGACGACGAGGCGTTTGATGCCGACCGCGAGACGCTGCTCGCCTCCATGCCCGAACACGGCGTGGGACTGATCCTCGACCCCGGCTGTGATTTGGAGTCCTCCCGCCGCGCGGTGGAGCTGGCGCGGACCTATCCGCACGTCTACGCCGCCGTCGGCTGTCATCCCGAGAACTGCGCGCCCTACACGGAGGGCAGTCTGGACACGCTCCGCGCGTGGGCGCGGGAGCCGAAGGTCGTTGCCATCGGCGAGATCGGGCTGGACTACTACTGGGAGCAGAACCCGCCGCGAGAGCTTCAGCAGAGGGTGCTGCGCGATCAGCTTGCGCTGGCGCAGGAGCTGGACCTCCCCGTCATCGTGCACGACCGCGAGGCGCACGCCGACAGTCTTGCCATCGTGCAGGAATTTCCCGCTGTGCGCGGTGTGTTCCACTGCTTTTCCGGCAGCGTCGAGATGGCGCGCGAGCTCTTAAAGCGCGGCTGGTATCTCGGCTTTGACGGCCCCGTGACCTACAAAAACGCCCGCAAAACGGTCGAGGTCGCGCTCGAGTGCCCGCTCGACCGGATGCTGCTGGAAACGGACAGCCCCTATATGGCCCCCGTCCCCGTGCGCGGCACGCGCAACGACTCGCGCAGCGTCCGCTATATCGCGGAAAAGCTCGCGGCGCTGCGGGGTCTGGACACAGACGAGCTGATCCGCCTGACCGCCGAAAACGGCAGGCGGCTGTTCGGGATCAGATAACGGAAAGAAAGACTCCGTCCGGCGGGCGGAGTCTTTCTTTTATGCTTTTTTCTTGAGCACACAGGCCAGCGCCGCGCATATAATGATCCCCGCCGCGAACGGGATCGCGTACAAAAAGGCAACGCCGGCCGGTGCGCTGTAGCAGTCGTGCGCAATGCCGCAGAGCATATCCCGATAAAGGTACGCCACCACGGCGCACATCACGTCGGAGAGCAGCACGGCAAGCGCGGCAAATACGATGCTCCATGTTTTCATAGCAGTTTCTCCTTTTACTTTTTCCGGAGGATCAGCACCAGACCTGCCGCCATGAAAAGGACGCAAAGCACCAGCAACAGCCCCGAGCCGTTGAGCGTGACCGCAGAGGACTCGTTCAGCCGATCCGCGGCATCCGGTACAGCCAGCATGACCGCACCCACCGCCAGCAGAAGGACCGCGCCAAGCACACATAAGCCAATGCCGACCTTCTGCGTTGTCTGCCGGAAACCGTCCGTCTTTGTCCGCCGCACCGATCCGGTATCCGCTTCGCACGGTGTTCCGCCGGTCAGCTCATCCAGCGTAACGTGGAAGCATTCGCTGAGCGTCAACAGCTTATCCAGCTCCGGCGTGGATGTTCCGCTTTCCCACTTAGAGATCGCCTGTCTGGAAACGCCGATGGTTTCCGCAAGCTGCTCTTGGGAAAGTCCCGCCCTTCGTCTGAGCCGATAGATCGTTTCTGACAGCATTTCTCGTTCCTCCTTATGGGGAAATTCTACGGGATTTGGGCGTTGCACACTATCAACTATGGCTGGAACTTCCGCTACCGGTAGTAGCAAGCCCCGATTTTCTGCCTGAAGTCATCCTTTTGCAAACAGGGAACGGCGCAAGCCGTTCCCTGTTCTTTTCCATTTACTTCTTGCCGCCGTGGGTGGCCTTCATGCGCTTTTCGTGGTTGAGGATGGTCTTGCGGATGCGCAGCGCGTGCGGCGTGACCTCCAGCAGCTCGTCGTCGGCGAGGAATTCGAGGCACTGCTCCAGGCTCATCTGCTTGGGCGGGACCAGACGCAGCGCGTCGTCCGAGCCGGAGGCGCGCATATTGGTCAGCTGCTTTTTCTTGCAGACGTTGACGGTGATGTCCTCCTGCTTGGGGCTGACGCCCACGACCATGCCCTCGTACACCGGCACGCCCGCGCCGATGAACAGCTGGCCGCGCTCCTGCGCGTTGAAGAGGCCGTAGGTGATGCTCTCGCCGGTCTCAAAGGCGACGAGGGAGCCGGTGTTTCGGCGCGCCAGATCGCCCTTGTAGGGCGCGTAGGAGTCGAACACGCTCGCCATAATGCCCTCGCCCTTGGTGTCGGTAAGGAACTCGTTGCGGTAGCCGAACAGGCCGCGCGCGGGGACGAGGAATTCGACCTTCATGCGGGCGCCGACCGGCGTCATCTCGACCATGTCGCCCTTGCGGGAGCCGATCTTCTCGATGACTGCGCCGACGCTCTCGGCGGGCACGTCCACGACCAGCCGCTCGATGGGCTCGCACTTCTTGCCGTCGATGGTCTGGTACAGCACGCGCGGGGGCGAGACCTGGAACTCATAGCCCTCGCGGCGCATGGTCTCGATGAGGATGGACAGCGACATTTCGCCGCGGCCCGCGACGTTGAAGGCGTCCATCGCGCCCTCGATCTCGGTCACGCGCAGAGAAACATCCTTGAGCGTTTCGCGGAACAGGCGCTCGCGCAGCTGGCGGGAGGTGACGAACTTGCCGTCGCGGCCCGCGAAGGGGGAATCATTGATGGAGAAGGTCATCTCCATCGTCGGCGCGGAGATCTTCACAAAGGGCAGCGCCTCCACGCACTCGGGCGCGCAGATGGTGTCGCCGATGGTGATGTCGCCGATGCCGGACAGGCAGATGATGTTGCCCGCGGTGGACTCGGTAACGGGCTTCTTGCCCAGACCGTCGAACTCATAGAGGGAGACGGCCTTCGCCTTCTTCGGCGCGGCGTCGGGATTGTGGTAGTTGCAGACCATGATCTCCTGATTCTGCTTGAGCGTGCCGCGCTCGATGCGTCCGATGGCCATGCGGCCGACGAACTCGTTGTAGTCGATAGCGGAGACGAGCATCTGGAAGGGCTGGTCAACGTCCGCCTCGGGCGCGGGAATGTAGTTGAGGATGGTATCGAAGAGCGGCTTGAGATCGGTGCCGGGCTCATCGGGCGAATAGCTCGCCGTACCGTTTCGACCGGAGCAGAAGAGCATGGGGCTGTCAAGCTGCTCGGGCGTGGCGTCAAGGTCGAGCAGCAGCTCGAGCACCTCGTCCACGACCTCGTGGATGCGCTGGTCGGGCCGGTCGATCTTGTTGACGACCACGATCACGCGGTGGCCCAGCTCCAGCGCGCGGGAAAGCACGAAGCGCGTCTGCGGCATGGGGCCCTCAGCGGCGTCCACGAGCAGGATGACGCCGTTGACCATCTTGAGGATACGCTCCACCTCGCCGCCGAAGTCGGCGTGGCCCGGCGTGTCGACGATGTTGATCTTGGTATCGCCATAGTGGATGGCGGTGTTCTTCGCAAGGATGGTAATGCCGCGCTCACGCTCAAGGTCGTTGGAGTCCATCACGCGGTCCACGACCTCCTGATTTTCACGGTAGACGCCGCCCTGCTTGAGCATCTCGTCGACGAGCGTGGTCTTGCCGTGGTCGACGTGCGCGATAATGGCGACGTTGCGTAGCTTGTTGTTCTGCATAGTCTGTCTCTCCTTCCTGCCGGCGGCAGGTGTATCTGAAATGGAAGTACCGCAATAACCTAAATAGTATATGCTGTTGTTTTTCCGATTGCAAGGTATTTCGCGGAATTTTTCACTTTTTTTGCACGCTCCTGCCGTTGACAGAGCCGCCCGGATGCGGTACAATGCAATCTGTACCCGCGCCTGTAGCTCAGCTGGATAGAGCGTCCGCCTCCTAAGCGGAAGATTGTTCCTCCGCTTAGGAGCGTATGAAAATTGAATATTGCGTATAAGCCCACGTAGCTCAGCTGGATAGTAGCGATCGCCTCCTAAGCGATAGGTCGGAGGTTCGAATCCTCTCGTGGGTGCCAAAAGCCTTGGAAATACTACGTTCCAAGGCTTTCTTTTTTTGCGCTTTGCGGGCTGCGTTAGGCTGTGCTGCCGTTCATCTCAAAACGAATATATTTACACGACGATGTATGTTTTGCCAACAAAATGCAAGCGTATTTGAGGCTTGGAAGAACGGTATGCCTACAAATGGCAACAATTATTCTCTATAATCGCTCTTTGCTGCGGTATCTTCTTGCCCTTTGAGTAATTCAGAAAGCAATTCCGGATGCTGTTGAAGCATCTCCCGCAGCTGCTCAAGCATATCACTGCTGATCTCTGCCTGAGAATGTTCACCGACTTTGGAAAAGAATCCTGTGTCCATCTCTTGGGCAATCAGCTTCCGGTCTGCATCAAAACCGTGGGCATAAGTATCTGTTACCATTTTGGCCTCAGCGTGTCCTGTATCGCCTTGAACTGCCTTGATGTTGCCCCTGCTCAGTTTCAGCTTCAGGGAAGTACTGCTGTGGCGCAGGCTGTGAAAGACAACAGGACGAAGCCCAGTCTTCTGAATCAGCTTATGAAACATCTTGTCGATCACTCTCTGCTCATACGGGCGTCCATTAAGCTGCGCAATGACCAATCCATAGTCCCTGTACTCATCGCCCAGAAGCGCTTTATACTCTTCCTGACGCTTCTGAACCCGTTGCAGTTCATGGACAACGGCCATAGGCAGATATACTGTACGATTACTGCTTTCCGTCTTAGGGGCTTTCAGCACGAGTGTTGTGGTGCATTTTTTCGGCATGACCACCGGAAACTTAAACATCACTGTGCTGCGCTGAACCTGTTCCAACGCTTCGATGCTATCGTTGCTGCATCTACGCAGTTCACGGTCAATTTTCAAGTAGGCTTCACCAGAGCTGACAAGATCATCTTCCATGTGAACCTGCCCCCATTGCAGACCAAGGATTTCTCCTAACCGCATGGAGCATCCAAGTGCCAAGTACATAGCCGTCTGAAGCACAGGGTTCTCGCAGGCGTTAAGCGCCTGTATTGCTTCCTCGTCCGACCACGCATCACGCTTTACGGACTTTTGATCCGGCAGCGTTGCGCCAAGTGTCGGGTTGACCGCTGTGTACTCCCAGACCACAGCCTTTCCGAACGCGGATTTCAGTACCTTGTGGATTCTTGACACCGTGTAAGCGCTCACCTTGGCTCCAGTATCCAGATGCCCGGACACTACAACAGCAGGCTCATTCAGCAGCATTGTGTAGTATGCGTCTATGTCCTTTGTCGTGATTGAGCGGACATAACGAGCACCAAGGTAGGGCCTGACATAATTTTTCAGGAGTCCAATACAGGCTGAGTAGTAGGAATTTCCCCACTTCTTGAGGCCATAGACCTGTATGTACTCATCGAGAAACTCATCAACAGTAATATCCTTCTTGTGCTGTACAACGCCCTTTGCGAGCTTGACAGGCGGTTCAAAGGAGCCATTCTTCTTTGCCAGCTTGATTTGCATATCACGTATCATGGCTTCATCTTCGGATTTGAAGGTTTCTGTGCGGGGAGAAGATTCCCCAGAGCAGCGATAGACCACTTGATAGCGGTTCCCGCGTTTTCGGACTGACATATTTTTTCTTCCTTTCCTATCATGCTTCGTATATAATAAGGGTGGGCCGCCATTCAGATAGATGGCTGCCCACCCGATAATTCAAGCGGATACGGATTCGCCCTTCAGAAACTTGAGGAACGCATCGCGCGGAATACGGTAGTGATTCCCCAGCCGCAGTGCTTTTACTTGCCCTGACTTAACCAAGTCATAGGCTTTATTCCGGCCAATCATCAGTGTGTCGGCAATGTCCTCTACACTGAGAACCAGCGGCATATCTTCAAAACGAGCATAAGTCATAAAATGTACCTCCTGTATTGTAATCGTGGATAAAAGGGATTCTGCTAATTTCTGATATACATACTAATAAGGCACGTCTTCAACTTCGGAAGATTCGGCAGTACAAGAGAGGCTATTCCGTGTTCAAGCGAGTGCAATATTGGCGTATCCTCGCGATTCACTCCCACGAACCCGCTTGACGGGAGCAGCTTCCGGCACTGCTTGATTCAAAACCGAGGATAAGACTCTGCCAAAGGCCGTCTTATTCAATTCGCGAAACCCTTCATCAAAAGCGTATTCTCTGTACGCATCATACAGTTCTTCGGTAGACACCTGTGCATTCGCAGCATACGAAATGCAGTCTTTAGCAAACGACTTGACCGCCAGAAGTGTCTGGTTACCCTCCTGCGTTGCGTATGCTTCAGGAACAGGAACCCTTGTGGGCGCCCAGTTTCGATTCGCTAAGTCCTGAAAAGCCTGCATTGCTTCGTGAACGATGTAGGGGGCCTCGCCCAAAAAAATTTGGTACAGATCAAGAACCCTTTCACTTTCGTCAAGTTCAGGATCAGCAAAGGGAACCACAATCATGCGGGTTAACAGCGCATCTTCACGATCCGCGTGCGGCACTTTAACGGGATGGTTCCCAGCTAACATGACCAGCGGCTTTTGGTAATAGGTAAAACTCTTCTTATTCTTCGGCTCACCCTTTACCGAATCACATCCACAAAATGTCTTCAGAACGCCGATAGCCCCTTCAGGTAGCACACTATTCGGCAAGTCAAGACAACTAGCCAATAATTTTTTATATAGATCAGCGGTAGTAAATCTCGAACCGAAATCAGCCACAGACTGGACGGATTGTACATTTTCATGTCCTAGAAGTTCCTGCACAAAACGCCCCCATTGACTCTTGCCCGAATTGCTTGGCCCCAGCATCACATAAAAGTACTTTAGCTGTATGCCTGTCATTGCAATTGCAAGCATCTCCAACAGTTGGCGTCTTACATTTGGGTTGCCGCCGCTGATTTGATGTACAAATGTCTCAAAGTAGTCACCACACATTGGCGGATTCAGAACCTGACTACAAGACAGGTCAAACGCATAGAAAAAGTAATCCTCTGGGCAAGGAGGATGGACCTCACCGGTCAAGAGGTTTAGCGTACCGTCCATGCAGTTAATCATATGGGGGTTTGGTGCCCAATCTCCCAATACGGGGACTTCTGGATTAGACTTCAATCCGCGATAAATCTTGGCATAATCGTATGCTGTCAAACTATTACTGATGTCAGCGTGAGGGGAAAGTATCGTTCGAATCTCTCGAACTGCGTTATCTTCACCCTCTAACCTGCGCCAATATGGAGTGGAGTATAGGCAAAGTGTGCCATGGTCGTTCAGCCAATGCTCTGCTGACACAACATACTTCTCTAAGGCAGCAATGTTCTTAGATTCCTCACGATTGCCAAGGCCAGCAGAGATATCTGGAACTTTCAAATCATTGTTGACCCTATTTCTTCTACTGAAATACAGCTTCATGACTGATTTGTCCACAGGGCAAGGCCCTTTAGAGAGCTTGACCCCACGGCCAACACTGGGCGTGTTACTCGCTTTAAATTGTCCAAGTCTTAGTTGCTTCAAAGCAGCCTCAAAGTTATAAATTGGTTGCTTAGCCGGTGTTGATACACACGTGATATGATCTTCCATTAACATAGACTTTCCTCCACTTCCGCATTTTCCTGTTGTGTAACAGAGTTAACTTTTCTTCGTGCAACGGACATCTCAAGAAATGCCAGCCGAGCGGTTCCATCATCTTGAACCAAAGTGGCCACACCTTCTGTGCCATGAAGGTACATCCGATATGTCAGCCACTTCGAAGTATCCTCATCGCCACGATCCAACTGTTCCTCGTTTTTCATCACGATAACACATGTGAATTCACAAGGATCAATGAGCGTCGATTTTTCCAATCGCGGTCTATCATCTGTTGAATTCTCAGCAGATAACGTCAAAAAGCTCGCCCAATGGTCTGCCTTCTCGGAGTTGCTTTTCATTGCCAGAAGGCCCTGAAAACTATTCTCAGTGAACACTTGGTCATCCCAATGGATTTCGAGAAGCTCAATCTTTCGATGAAGATTAGGGGCGCAAAAATACAGCGTACCATCTTCCAAGCGACACACGGCTACGACGCCCTTCTTGCCTTTTTCAAGGCTCCTATAAGTGCGCTCAAAAGCTTCTCTCGTTGTCATTATAGACATAGCAATTACCTCCTGCCATTTCGGCAATAGAATGCAATGCGCAAACCACTATGCAAGTGGTTCCGCACTACGGATCAAAGATTTGACCTGTAATTACCATATCATAAGTCCGTACAAAGGTCACACCAGCCGTTAACGCAACTGTATTTACGCTACGCTAAGAAGTGATTAAAACAAGGAGGAAGCAATTTAGAATGTGCAATTTCGAAATAGATAATGCTTTGCAAAATGCATTGAATGAAATTAGGCAAAATATGAATCTCCGGGGTTGCGGTAGGGAAAAGAAAGTTCCGCCATCCGACCCGTATATTGAAAAAATAATTACTGACTGTGACGCTGTTTTTGAAAAGCTTCAACAAAAATTATCAGAGCCATTTTCCGAAAAAACATATAGGAAAGTAGCACGCACCTCTAAGAAGTATAAAATAGACGATGCTGTTCTCTTAGCAGGAATAAATTCAGACTTTGGCAAAAATCAATATGAATTGACTTGTGAAAAAAATAGTTATATTTTTCCTAAATTTAACAGTAGGGACACTCATGCACCAGTCAGTAAAATACTATCGACTTTAACTGAATCAGGCAAAAATGCTTACATTTTAAGGATTTTGCCATATCTTTTAACAGCTTACTATTTTAATTTATTTGGTACACAGCGTATTCGGGCGGATGTCTCAGACATTCTATCGAAGCCAGCAGACAGCAAACAAAAAACACCAGCTACTTATAGTCGTGATGTCAGTAGTTCTCTCAAAATGTTTTCATACGAAGATTTTCTTCCTGAATTATACAAATGTGACAGGGTAGGGAAGATTGCCGCCAAAGATATAGCAGATCGCTGTACATTTATTCGCTATCTTTTCTCGTCAATATCCTCAGAGCTATCTCCTCGACTTCATCTCATACAAATATACAAAATCTTTATTTACTCAATCATAGCAACCGCTTGCCTCGAAGCTTCAGAAGAGGATTCGAAAAATATAGACTTTAAATTGTCGTGGAAACTTTTTGATGCTCATACTTGCGCATCTGCGACAGCATTATCCATTTATGCTAGATTTGAAAATGATGCGAACGCCTTTGAAAAGGGTACTTATGTTGATCCTCCAATCATAGCGGCATTAATTGACTTAACAAATCGTGAGGATTCTATTGACCTTATGACAAGAACATTTAACTCATTGATTAATCGTGCAACCATATCATGCAAAGCGTTGCAGCAAAAAGACGAGTCGAAACAAAAACCATTAAATATAAGAACTCCAAATAAGAAGTCATTATATACGAGCCCAATATATGAGTGCAGCCTTGATATTCCTTCACAATATCAGATAGAGGGGGATATTCCGCCCAATATTGATACTTTTAAAGCTCTTGTATATGCTCTCCGTTTCAGTAGCAGTCCTTTTCATGTATATGATTGCGATTACCCTTGTATCGCACAGGATTTGGTGAAATATGATAAAAACGGTTTTCATCTGCCTTTTATGGTAATGCACAGTAGAACAAGGAGAAAAAATACTGCTTCAAATCAAAAAAGCTAAGCCTGTGGGCAGATGGGCAAATGGGCGGAAACAAATAAAAAAATAGCGGGAAATCAGGGGGGAATCAGCTGTATCAGCATGATTTCCCCTGATTTTTCAAGTTTTATCTGTCCATCCGCCCATCTGCCCATGGTTCTATATCTGCCCGCTTCACCCTCCACTGCTTACCAACCCGGAAGGCTGGCAGTTGCCTTGTCTGCACCATCTTGTAAAAGGTGTTCTTTCCAATCGCCAGAAGTTCCATCACTTCTTTGGGCGTCAGGTAGTCGTTGAGTTCTATCGTACCGTCATAGTCCTCGCATTCATAGCCAAAAGCATCGTAGCGGTCATCGTATCTTGTCATGGTAAAAACCTCCTGAATGAAATTAGGCGTCAGCCTTATCTTCTTGTTGTCCTTTTTGTACCATTTAGCGTTATTTCGTACCTTTCAAACGTGTATTATTAGTAAGAGAAAGAGCCAGAACCCATTGATCTTCGGTGATTACGGGTTCCGGCTCTTTTTCAGTTTTGCCATGAAAACAGCATTTACACGGTGCAAATCAATGGAAAAACAAGATCATGACCACAAAAAGTATAGTTTTCGGAAGGATGGTGAACAGAATGCTTCGTTACTTCATGAGCATGATTTGTTGGTTTCTGTCGAGGATCATTGGCGTAATTCTGTGTAAAGAAGTCACAGAGCAATTTTGAGGAGGGACACGATGGTACAAAACAATCCCGGACGGAACACAGGCTGGTTGGGAATTATTCTGGCCGCCATCGCCGCCGCTGTATGCGCGGCTATTGATGCAATCTGGAAAGACGATGAAGTAGAATGAAAGTGAGGCTTATAAAATGTCAGCAAATGTTGAAACGATGTTCTATGTAAGAGAAAAACCATGGCACGGACTTGGTACACAGGTCAAGGAAGCTCCAACCTCTTCTGAGGCGTTGATTTATGCCGGACTTAACTGGCAGGTAACTCAGGAGGATGTATATACGGAGAATGGCAGAAAAATCTTCGGTTACAAGGTGAACACCCGCAGCACGGATGAAACGGCCCTCGGTATTGTTTCTGACCGTTACAAGGTCGTGCAGAATGAGGATGCTTTTCGGTTTACTGACGACCTGTTGGGCGAGGGTGTTGTTTATGAAACTGCCGGAGCCTTACAGGGCGGGCGTAAAGCTTGGATGTTGGCAAGAATGCCTGAGAAGTATATCATCGCGGGCGATGAAATTACCCCTTACATGGTGGTAATGAACTCCCATGATGGCAGCTCCGGAATCAAGGTTGCTATGACGCCGATTCGGGTGGTTTGCCAGAATACCTTAAATCTGGCCTTGAATACCGCAAAGCGAATCTGGACAACCAAGCATACGGAAAATGTTATGAGTCGTGTTTATGAGGCAAAAGAAACGCTGTCCCTTGCAGGTCAATATATGGGAGAACTCGGACGCGGAATTGATGAGCTGTCACAGATCAAACTGCCGGATCGAAAGGTCTTGGAGTTCATGCAGGAGTTCTTTCCCGTCACTACTGATATGACCGATGCTCAGCGCAAAAATAATATGCGCCTATTGGAAGATCTGAAATCCCGCTATTGGGACGCTCCCGATCTTGCTCATGTAGGGAAGAATGGATACCGCTTCGTCAATGCGGTCAGCGATTTTGCCACACACGCAGCCCCCATCCGCAGAACAGAGAACTACCGTGAAAACCTGTTCCTGCGTACCGTTGAGGGGAATCCTCTGATTGATAAAGCTTATAAAATGGTACTGGCAGCGGCGTAAATGAACTGGTATCACAAAAGCGGTGAATACACGAATTGCCGTGTATTCACCGCTTTTACTATTTTGTGAAAGGATGGGGTTACTATGTCAGCAACTGTTCTGACATCAACTGAAAATATGCCCTATGCGGACTGGCTGGAATACCGTAAGCAGGGCATCGGCGGGTCGGATGCCTCAGTGGTATGCGGTATCAGCCGATACAAATCGCCTGTAGAACTGTGGATGGAAAAAACCAATCAGATTCCCTGTCAGGAGGCTGGCGAGGCCGCTTATTGGGGGACACAGCTTGAAGCAATGGTCAGAACTGAGTTCTCTAAGCGAACGAGAGTCGAGGTCAAGCGCGTCTTGCAGCTCCTTCAAAGTGCAGAGCATCCATTCATGTTGGCAAATCTTGATGGTGTCTGCGAACATCCCGACTTTGGAACCTGTGTCTTTGAAGCGAAAACCGCTTCTGCCTATAAAGCCGGAGAATGGGACGATACAATTCCCGACGAGTATATGCTCCAAATTCAGCATTATATGGCTGTCACAGGGTATCAGGGAGCATATATTGCCGTTTTAATTGGCGGGAATACTTTTCGATGGCGTTTTGTTGCGCGGGATGAGGGCCTGATTGCAAGTCTGATTGAATTGGAAGCAGATTTTTGGAATCATGTAAAAGATGGTACACCACCGCCCTTGGATGGCTCGAATGCTGCGGCGCGATTTCTTTCGGAGCAATTTCCCAACAGCACTCCGCAGTCTCAGATTGTTTTGCCTGATACGGCGGCTGAACTACTCCGCCAGTATGAAGATGCGTGTGAACGACTGGAAGATATTACTCAGCAGAAACAGCAAGCCGAAAATCTACTCAAGCAGATGATGGGCGAGAATGAAATTGGTAAGTTGGAAAACCATATCGTTACATGGAAGAGCATTGCTCAGGAGCGCCTTGACAGCAAAACACTGAAAGCGGAGCATCCAGCTCTCTACAGGAAATATACAAACAGGACATCATACAGACGATTTTCCGTCCGTAAATCAGCGTAAGAAAGGACACAAATACAATATGGATACTACAAGCTTGAGAAGCCGCCTCGACAGCAAGACACAGGCGCTGCAATCAACATTGGAAACAGCACACAATACACCAGCTGTATCGGAAAGCAATCCTTACCTTGCGTTTTCCAATGACGCACTGGACATCATCCGGGAAAATCTGAGAAACCAGCCGTTGTCTTTTCAGCTCTTTGACCTTGTGAAATCTCCCTCCGGTGGTTCAACGGTATTCTCTGTGCCGGGGCTTTCAGGAGATGAGGCTGAAAAAGAGTTGACTGGTATTATCCTGAACTATACCACTCCCAGGGCATATTGGGATACCCCTGACCCTGTGGAGGGAACACCGCCCGTATGCTTTAGCCCGGACAGTATCGTTTCACAGGATGGTAAGTCCTGCGCCCATTGCCCGTTTAATGATTATGGCTCTAAGGATGGTGATTCCAATGCGAAAGCCTGTAAGGAATCGGTCATAATCTTTCTGCTGCGTCCGAACAGTATTGTCCCCTTGTTGGTGCGTGTGCCGGTGACAAGTAAACTCACATTTCTGAAATATACCACACGGTTAATCAGCACACTGACACCAATCAGCAGCGTGGTTACAAAAATCACCTTGGAAAAAGCAACCAGCAAGGCGGGAAAGCCTTATGCACAGTTCCATTTCGAAGCAGTGCATACACTCAGCCGCGAAGACGCTGCCAAAGCGAGAGCATACGGACAGCAGTTTATGGAGATTATGGATGCAGCCGAGATGAATACGGAACTTTCTGAGGCGGGATAATCCGTCCCGATAGGGTGTACCCTAATAGCACAACAAAAAAGAGTCCCATTAGAGTTACTTTCCGACTTTTGGTACGCACCATCTGCGGAGAGAACCCTAATGGGACTTTTACTTATTGCTGCGAAGCGATGATCGTTTCGCAATATTTTTTCAATGCGGGAATGTCATCCGTGATGATCTCCCAAGTGGTTTCGGGGTCAACGGTGCCGTAGCTGTGCGCCACAATGTTCCGCATGGCCTTGATCTGCCGCCAAGGAACGGCAGGGTGCTGCGCCCGGAACTCGTCCGTCAGCTTGCCCACCAGTTCACCGATTTGCAGGATGCAGAGGGCGGCAGCGTTGCGGTAGATGGGGTCATTCTGAAAAGTCTCGGCGCTGTTGCCGAATCGCTCCACCGTCTGCTCAATCTGCTGACAGTAGGAAACGATATGCTCCAGCACGCTGATATTTCGGTCAAGAGGCTTCATACAGCAGCACCTCGTCATCCCGGATGGAATCCAAAAAGCGTTGGTCAAGACTGGTGGTCGGCACCAAGTCCACGGAGCACCCAAGGGAATCCTCCAAGTCAAGGAGCAGTCCCGCCAGCTGAAAGCCCTTGATGCTGCCCTTATCAATGCGCAGGTCAATGTCGCTGGAATCAGTCATATCGCCGCGGGCGTAGGAGCCAAACAGATAGACGCGCTTTGCGCCATACTGCGCCGCCAGCTTGGAAACAATCGCTCGGATCTCATCCAGAGTATAGGTTTTCACAGAGGACACCCCCAATCGAAGAGATTTTCTGACTGTAGTATACCAAGGAAAACACCAATTTACAAGCGAAAGGAGTGACGCATTTTGAAAATCGGCTATATCCGCGTCAGCACACAAGAACAGAACACCATCCGGCAAGAGGTGTTGATGGCTTCTCTCGGTGTGGATGAGGTCTATATTGACCGAATGAGCGGCAAGAATGCCAACCGTCCAGAGCTGCAAAAAATGATGGAGTATGTCCGCAAGGGCGATACCGTCATCGTGGAATCCATCAGCCGCTTTGCCCGCAACACCCGCGATCTGCTGGAGCTGGTTGAGAGGCTGACTGCAAAGGGCGTGGAGTTCGTCAGCAAAAAGGAAGCTATCGACACCACCACGCCGACAGGAAAATTCATGCTTACCGTATTCGGGGCCGTGGCAGAGCTGGAGCGGGAATATATCTTGCAGCGCCAGCGGGAGGGCATCGCCATCGCCAAGGAGCAGGGCAAGTACAAGGGACGCAAGCCCATCGAAGCGCCGGAGTTTGAGCAGACGATAGCAAAATGGAAGAGCGGTGCCATCACCGCTGCGGAAGCCATGCGGACGCTGCATATGACGAAAACGACGTTCTATCGGAAAGCCAAGATGATTTGAAGAGAAAAATTACTCCACGCAGTCACGAAATGTGTTACAATGGCCCTGCGAGGTGAGAAAATCATGCTGATGGATGTCAAGGAACTGCACCGCTCGGAAAAGAGCGTGGTCACACTGGTGATCGACCCGGATACCGGCATTCGCTATGTGCGGAAACAGCTGCAAGGCTCCCATCCTGTCTATGCACAGCTTCAGGCCATTTCCCACCCCTATCTGCCGAAAATCATTCATGCGGAGCAGCACCCAGATCATGTTGTACTGCTGGAGGAATACATTGACGGTGCAAGTCTGGCGGAGATCACTCTTCCGGAAAAACAGGTCGTTGCATTGATGGAAGAACTGTGCGAGGTGCTGGTATTCCTGCATGGACACGGGATTCTTCACAGGGACATCAAGCCCTCCAATTTGCTGCTGGCCCCGGATGGGCATATCCGGCTGATTGACTTTGACGCAGCCCGTGAGGAAAAGCCCAGTGCAGACAACGACACCCGCCTGCTGGGAACGAAAGGCTATGCCCCACCGGAGCAATATGGCTTTGCCCAGACCGATGCGCGGGCGGATATTTACGCCGTGGGCGTTACCATGAAGCAGCTTTTGGGCAAGCAGGCAGAGAAGCGCCCCTACCGCCATATTCTGCACAAGTGTACGGAGTTCGCCCCGAAACGCCGCTATGCCACGGCAAAGGCTCTCCTGCGAGCATTGAAAACCAGAACCTTGCAGTTGTGTCTGCCGTGGCTGATTGCCATTGCTGTGCTGCTGGGCGCAGGCGGCTTTGCGTGGTGGTATCACAGCCATCAGGCGGAGATTACAGAGGGCCGTTACCCGGATGAGCCGCTGCTGTTCTATGCCTCTACCGGGGACTATCTGATTGCCAATATTGGAGATCTGCGGCACAGCGGTCAAACCCAAACCATGACACTTGATTTGGATGGGGACGGTCAAAAGGAAACCATCGAACTCTACGGATTGGGGGATGACATTCACGGAGATCTGACGGTTGGCACCGAGGACGGAAACTGGATGGATCTGGTTGGCTGGGCAATTTCAGATACCTCTGCATGGGAGCGCCTCAGCTGTGAACCGTATTCCGTGACGAATCTGCCGGATGCATACTATGTGCAGATCACCTGTCTGGACTTGAATCCAACGGAAAAGGATGGCATGGAAATCGTGGTTTCCATTGGTGATATGGAAACAGAAACGGTCTGCGGCGTGTACCGCTATACCGGAGCAGCTTATGAGGATGTGGACGGTCCAGACCCGGCAGACTATATGGGCCGGATGTGGGGCGGCGCAAATTTCAAGGTGGATGCCAATTTTAATATGGCAAGCGAACTCCTGTATAATCCGTATCAGGCGCAGAACGGCTATCAATACCTCAGCAATGGCGTTCAGCCGGACTGGGAGGGCGAAGTGGACTATGCAAAATACCGCTACGCAATCAGCGGTCAAATGACGCTGCGGGAACGATACGAAGCGTTGAACGAATAAAAAGAGGGTGCTGACCTATGTGCGGTCAGCACCCTTTCCTATTCCAGCACTTCAATATTGTGGTCATATAGCAGCTCATTGGCACCGATTATGCCCTGATGATGCCCGATGGCGTAGAGCAGCAACGCATCCCGCGGATCTCTGGGGTACAGTTCCCGGTAGCCGGCCTGCTTCAAAAGCACCTGTACTTCTTTGTCATCCAGTTCCAGACCGAACGCCAGCGCGATCACTTTGTCCCGCGAGGGGTATTTCCTGCCGAGAAAAATCTGATACACATAGGCTTTATTCAGGTTGGAACGGCGTACTACATCGGCTTTGGAGCAGTTCTTCTGTTTCAGCCAGCTCTCCAGATATTCCGGCAGGCTGTCCAACTGCATTTCGCCGCAGTTTTCGGCAAAGTAGTCCAGAATATTGTCGGAGCGGCTGATTTCGTGAGCCAATTCGTCTGTTGTCTTCATGGAATGCCCACCTCCGACCATCATATTACGCCCATTATAACACGAAAAGGTTAGCTGTCAGCTAACCTTTTCTTTCATTTTTCGCGGTATGATTTCAGTCAGAAGATGGCACTTTCATCAAAAACAGCTTGAGAACCTCCTCGGCCAGCTTTAATTCCCTGTCTGTGCAGCGGGAAAGCAGCGCCTGTACGCCGGAGGAATCCCCTATCTCTTGGCTGGAACCGTTGATGATATAGTCCATTGGAAGGTGCATGGACTGCGACAGCTTGATGAGGGTGTCGATGGACATCTGGGAGGTGCCGACCTCCAGTTGCCCATAGTAGCCGGTGCCGATGTCGGCAAGCTCGGACATTTTCTCGCGGGTCAGCCCAAGTTCTTGCCGCCGCTGCCGCAGGCGCTGCCCAATCTCAATCAACTGCTGCTTCTCCATTACGCCTTACCACCTCTTTTTTGTTACTTTTTATTGTAATCTGTGGAAAGAGGTGATAAAATATGTTACAAGATATCGAAATAAAGTATTTTATATCGTAGAAACCGAGTAAGGCGGGTTCGCCATTGTGAAGGGATTGATGAAGGTGCCTATTGGACAACGAAGATCGGAAGCTGTTCCTCCGCCGAATATAAATATTCCGGAAAAGAATCCGAAAAAAAAGGAAACGCAATTTCGCTGGGCCATAGAACAACCTCGATATGTTCTGAAAGATTTGATTCTACCGAAAATCACAGAAGATCAAATCGCTGATGTTATTGCTTTTTTTCGAAATCGAGAGTTGCTGTTCTACACATGGGGGCTTTCGGCCAGGTATCAAAATCATGACGGGTTAGCTGTAAACCTCTATGGTCCTCCTGGCACTGGCAAAACGATGGCTGCCAATGCCATTGCAAGCGAACTGAATCTTCCCATGATTTGCGTGAACTATGCAGAAATTGAATCAAAATATGTTGGCGAAACTTCCAAAAATTTGACCGCTCTTTTTCAAGAGGCATCGGAACGTAATGCAGTTATCTTTTTTGATGAAGCCGATGCACTTTTAAGCAAACGCGTGACCAACATGACCTCTGCTACTGATGTCAGTGTTAATCAAACTCGTTCCGTTCTATTAACCCTGCTGAATGACTATCACGGTGTCATCTTATTTGCCACTAACTTCATTAAGAATTATGATGCAGCCTTTTTGCGCCGGATTGCATATCATATTGAATTCTATCTGCCCGACCGAGAGGTGCGAGAGTGCCTTTGGCGCAGCTATATTCCCGCAAGGATGCCCTGCCGGGTAGATTGCAAAATGCTTGCAGAAAGATATGACGGAATCAGCGGCAGCGATATTTCCAACGCCGTTTTCACAGCCGCTATCGGTGCGGCCCGTGAACACGCAGCAGTTGTAGAACAGTTCTATTTTGAAAAAGCAATAGAACGGATTATTGCTGTGAAAAATGCTAATCGGGAAGATAGCTGGCAAATTACAGATCGTGTTCTTAACCACGCGCCGAATATCCCCAATACAGAGATACAGGAGGAAGTTTGATATGGTTTTCTTAGCTGCAAGTCTGATTGCCGGCGTTATTGTTGCCACCGGCCTGTTGGCTATCTTCTGGCGCGATATTCAATCCAACTTTTTGCGGATGTTTGAAAAGGTAAAGCAGATGTTCAGTTGCGAGGTGGAAGGTGGTCGAATATCCCTGACGCAGCGTCAAGGACAGGTGACAAAGGTACTCAAAACATATCACCGGGATCAAGCCGGTATCTGGCATGAAACTATTGCACGTAAAAATGTGGCCGAGAACGAAATACCGGAAGAATACAGGCAGAGAGTTCAGCACTTGAAAGATATGGAGGAACTGGATATGACCGAGGAAATGCAAATGCAGCTCTCTGCATAAAAACGTGGAGGGTAGACTATGAGTTTTGAAACATGGCGCAGAAAGCAAAAAGCAACCGTTGCCTCCATCTTCAAAAACACAATGAACGAAGCGGCAGATCGGACGCGTGATCACTTGACGCGGTTTCAGGAGCAAGGCAAATATTCCAATTCTCTTCTGCCTGTGGATGATATTTCCCTGAGTAATGACGCTCTAATTCCAGAGAGTCGTGAAAATGGAAACGAACCCTATCAGATGCTGTATGAAGCCGGAGTAGATGATGTAATTACATTTGGGAAAGGCGTCATTGACCTTGTGAAAGTAGGAGTTGACACTTTTTTTCACATGGCTGAACTTCATCCAACTCATTTTTATGACTTCTTACGCCGCACCGAAGAGTTTTTTGATGCCTATATTCAAGCCTACTGTGAGCAGGAAACTGTCCGTTTTATTGGGGGAAAGCTGCGTATTGACTTGGCTTCTGAGGAAGTACTGAATCTGACGGCAGATTTCTATTTTTACACTCCTGAGGAAACGTGGAGCGTCCAGCATAAGGAAGGCTCCCTAAAGGTGGATGCCCTCATAGATTGGGAGGATAACCCAGATCTCTCTGAATTGCGTGGAGAGGGATATCTGGAATATCCGCTTGAACCGCCCGAAGCTCAGTAAATCCATGAAAATAACGAGAGATTAGAGGTGTTTGTGTGCTTGCTCTTATCATAGTAATCGCCATCCTTTGCATCCTGTTTGGAGTCATTACAAAAGCTGCAAAAGTAGTTTTTGGGGTTGTCGGAGCATTCTTCTTGATTTGTATGATACTTGCCATTCTTCGAGAATATGGCGGTGTGCTGCTGAACGCAGCGGGTGTCATTTTGTGGGCGGCGATTATCATTTTCGGCGTTCTTATCGTTGCGGCAGTCGTCTATGGGATATATACGAAAATCAAGCTGGCTCTCAACACGAAAAAGTACATTCAATGGTTAGATACTGTTGGAATCAGTGAAAACCGCAGTGCGCCTTTTGATTCCGAAGTGCAGGAGCGCGCCGTTTTCAAGGGCGATGCCCTTCGTTTGGATTCAAAGTATACCGCTTCATTTCGCTTTTATCAGGAAGCGGAGAGCGAAATTCTGCAAAAGCAGATGTTTACAATAAGCGATTTCACCGCTGTAGTTCAGACAAAATCCAGAATCTGTATTCCAACAGAAGGAATTGTAGCTATGATGGAATATCTGGCAAAAAAGAACTCTCTTGTCCTGTTCGACCCCACCGCGCCAACCACAGCTGACGTACCGGAATATTGCTGTATTCAGCGCGATTTATCCCATGCATTAACTGAGTTGGCCAGAAAAGAAGGGATGGTAACGCAAGGTGACTTCAAAACGGTCGCATTAAGCAGCGAGCCTATCCTTCGTGCTGCGGCATGGCTTCCATCGTCCTTTTTGGAATTGCTGGTTTCAAAAGGGGAAATGGAGAAAGCTGTAAAAGTAGGAGATGAGCAGCTTTATAAGATGAAAGGCAGTTTGGAAGGTAGTAAAGCAACCACAACGGAAATATCCTTGGACGATGACTTTTAGTGCTGCGATACTCTCTGCTATAGGGTAGGAGGATAATCTTGAAGCAAATAGTTAATATAACTCGTATTCACAAGTGCGCGTTCTGCAAGTTTTGGTACGACCCGACAAACAGCTGCATTTCTCCCAACGCTCCACGGCAGGGGATGTGGAATATCCATGATATAAACCAAATGAATCGGTGCTTAAAGCGTAATTTGAATATGCGTGCTTTTGCCAGCTGCCCTCAGTATGTATGTAAATTGTAAACAAAGGAGAACTCATCTATGAAAACTTATGTTTTTTCTTACCGTTTTTCCCGCAATGGAAGCTCTTGGACCTCCGGTAGTTCCTCTGTTAAAGCGGAAACGCAAGCTGACGCAATGGCTCAGTTAAAAAATAAATATCCGTATGTGAAAGACATCAAGCTCATGTATACCCGTTAAATCATGTAAATTGGGAGCAGCGCGCGTTACTTACAAAAGTGCATCTTGCCAACATTTCTGCTTACAAACGCCCCAACAAGCGTTAACCCTGCCCACAAGCAGCTAACACCATCTAACAAGCAATTCCCCGGAATCCATTGAAACAGCAGGGATTCCGGGGAATTTGCAATGAGCAGGGAAAAGTATTAAAAAGTGATACGCCGTACTCCTAAGCGTGGGGTCGGAGGTTCAAGTCCTCTTTGGGACGCCAGCTAACAACGCCGAAAGCCTTTGTTTTCAAGGGTTTTCGGCTTTTTTTAACAAATTCCAGTGTGATTGCTGAGACGAAATAATGTTTTCAAATTTTACTTCAAATTCTGATTTTTGACAAGCCCTAAAAAATCGAACTGCTGTGATAAGACAAAAATTTCTGCTAATCATTAGCAGAAAAAGGGCCGTTTTTGCTAATGAAAATGCGCTTCCAGCTAATTAGGCGAAAAAACGTGCTAAAAACCTTGCTAATTCAAAAGGCGGATGTTCCGAGTGCTAAGCCGTTATAAGAAATAAAATTGAATACTACCATGTACATAGAGCGTCTATTTGCCCCTGTATCGGGGATGGATAGACGCTCTTTTTTTATGCCCAAAATTCATGGGTAAATCTGAAAGATTGGAGGTTTGATTTTTGAGTAAAATCGTCTATTCCCCAGACAAGCCAAACGACTGCCGCTACTGTCATTTTTGGAAAAACAATAAAACGGGCTGCTGTCTGGGCGAAGAAAATTGTTACTACTTAATCTCCGTATCCCCAAAGCCGAAGTCGGAATGTGAAGGTTGTCCTTATGGGCGGGATCATCCCTGCATCGGCTGGTGTACCAGGAAGATTATGAAGGAAGTGGGGGTGCGTTGATATGTATGAGTATGAACGCAATCGCCGTGACAAGCCGAAATGTTGCAAAGACTGCGAGTATTATCAACCCCGATGGAAGTACCGCTTCTGCTATTTTGTCAGATGTCCGTATAAACTGAAGGATACGACTTTCCGCAGAACCCCTCTGAAAAAAGAGTATTTCCCGCAGAAAGAGGTGGTGAGGATGAGTGACGTATGATTATTTCTATGGGCAGCAAGCGGAGATGTTCGCATTCTACCGTGTTCCGAAGGTGCTATTCACCGAGGATTGCTTCTGGAATGTATCAACCGATGCCAAGCTGCTTTACGGTATTCTGCTTGACCGCATGAACCTCTCAGCCCGGAACGGTTGGCTGGACGAGGAAGGCCGTGTCTATATCATCTTCACGATTGAAGAAATCAAAGGTGCGTTAGGCTGTGCTGAAAAGAAAGCGGTGAAGCTGCTGGATGAGCTGGAAAAGAAATGCGGTCTGATAGAACGCAAGCGACAGGGACTTGGGAAACCGAACCTGATCTATGTAAAGAACTTCATTTCCGGTTCTGTGGAAAGACAATTCTTGAATTGTCAAAAGGACAATTCTGGAGTTGTCAAAAACACAATTCAAGAACTGTCAAAAGCACAAGGTAATAATACTGATACTAATTATATTGATTTTAGTGATACTGATCCTTTCTTTCCTTCCGGTTTTTGTGGAAAGGAAGTCGATGAGACTGACGAATTTACCCGATATTATCAGTATTTTTATGAACAGCTTTCTATCTTCGTTCGTGTTTCGGTCGTGTACATAAAGCGGTCGCTGCTTTCCGTCAGCGCCAGCCCCTCGCCGGTGACGTATTCATCCGCCGCCGCGCCGCGCCGGACGGTCTTCATGTTCAT
>NZ_JAHLPT010000011.1 GCF_018918025.1 Oscillibacter sp. MSJ-31
GCGGCAAGTAACAATCCTGCGCAGCTGGCAGACCGTACTTACGCGTTTGACGCGTGCGCGAGGAACATAGGGCTTTGCCCGCATAAGCAAAACCACCCGCTTGGCGGGTGGATGCTTATTCATATTCCGGTTCTTAGAACTCCGCGTTGCCGACGGTACGGGGATGCAGCTCCACGTCGCGGATGTTGCCCACGCCCGTGAGGTACATCACCATGCGCTCGAAGCCGAGTCCGAAGCCCGCGTGGCGGCAGGAGCCGTAGCGGCGCAGGTCGCAGTACCACCAGTAGTCGGCGGGATTCATGCCAAGCTCCTTGATGCGGCTCTCGAGCACGTCGAGACGCTCCTCGCGCTGGCTGCCGCCGATGATCTCACCGATGCCGGGCACAAGGCAGTCCGCAGCGGCGACGGTTTTGCCGTCGTCGTTCAGGCGCATATAGAACGCCTTGATCTCCTTGGGATAATCGGTGACGAACACGGGACGCTTGAAGATCTGCTCGGTGAGGAAGCGCTCGTGCTCGGTCTGGAGGTCGGTGCCCCAGTCGACCTTGTAGTCGAACCGGTCGTTGTGCTGTTTGAGCAGCTCGACGGCGTCGGTGTAGGTGATGCGGCCGAAGTCGCTGGCGGCGACGTGCTGCAATCTCTCGATGAGGCCCTTATCGACAAAGCTGTTGAAGAACGCAAGGTCGTCGGGGCAGCGCTCCATGACAGCGGTGATGATATATTTCACCATCGCCTCCATGACCTCAAGGTCGCCGTCGAGGTCGCAGAACGCCATCTCCGGCTCGATCATCCAGAATTCGGCGGCGTGGCGCGCGGTGTTGGAATTCTCGGCGCGGAAGGTGGGGCCGAAGGTGTAGACGTTGCCGAAGGCCATGGCGAAGTTCTCGGCGTTGAGCTGGCCGGAGACGGTCAGGCTGGTCTTCTTGCCGAAGAAATCCTGAGAATAATCGACCTTGCCGTCCTCGGTCTTGGGGACGTTTTCAAGATCGAGCGTCGTGACCTGGAACATCTCGCCCGCGCCCTCGCAGTCGGAGCCGGTGATGATGGGGGTGTTGACGTAGGTGAAGCCGCGGCTCTGGAAGAACTCATGCACCGCGAAAGCCGCAGCGGAGCGCACGCGGAAGGTCGCGTTGAAAAGGTTCGTGCGCGGGCGGAGATGCTGGATGGTGCGCAGGAACTCGACGCTGTGGCGCTTCTTCTGCAGGGGATAGTCCGGCGTGGACGGGCCCTCGACCGCGATCTCAGTCGCCTTAAGCTCAAGCGGCTGCTTGGCCTCGGGCGTGAGCACGACCTCGCCGATGACGATGAGCGCCGCGCCGACGTTCTGGGCGGCGATCTCCTTATAGTTGGCGAGAATGTTCGCGTCCATGACGACCTGCAGGTTGCGAAAGCAGGAGCCGTCGTTGAGCTCGATGAAGCCGAAGGTCTTGAGGTCGCGGATGGTCTTGGCCCAGCCGCCGACGGTCACGGTCATGCCGCCGTAGCGCTCGGCGTCAGCGTAGATCGCTGCGATTTTCGTAATGTCTACCATGTTGATCACCTGTTATATCAAAGATTTTTTCTTAGAGAAACGTGCTGTCAAAGCCGCAGGGCATCAGCTCGCGGAGCGTCATCCGCTTTGCCTCGCGTGCGCGGTTGAGACAGATGACCTCCATATCGGGGGAAAACTCATAAAGGAACTGGCGGCACGCGCCGCAGGGATAGCAGAAATCCTTGCTGTTGCCGGCGATGACGATGCGGCGGAATTTGGAATGCCCCTCGCTGATCGCCTTGACGGCGGCGGTGCGCTCGGCGCAGATGGTGAGGCCAAAGCTCGAATTTTCGATGTTGCAGCCGGTATATACCGTGCCGTCCTCGCATTCCAGCGCCGCGCCGACGGGGAAGTGAGAATAGGGGATATACGCGCGGTCGAGCATTTCGATCGCCTTTCGCATCAGCTCATGTTCGCTCATTCGTTCCTCCTTACCAGTCCACGCCGAGGTCGGGACGGACCGAAAGATCGATGATGTCCTCGGCATTGTAGAATTGCAGATAGCGGCTGCGGGAGTGGCGCAGCGTCGTGCCGTCCGGATGCAGACGGTCGCAGATGACGGCGGAGATGTCCGGCTTGATGTAGCTGAACGAATTGACGCCGACGCTCGCGAAGATGCGGAAGCCCTGACTCTGGAGATAGTGGAAGCGTTCACCGGTCTTGTGCCAGTCGTCGCCGTCGGGACGCCCGCCGTGCGGGTAGAAGAGCACATTGGTAGGTCCGACCAGACTGCCGACCTCGTCCGCCCAGCGCTCGGTGTCGTTGATGACGGTCTGCAGCGGCTTGTCCGCCAGACGGATGTGACCCCAGGTGTGACTGCCGAAGGTCCAGCCGGTCTCCTTGAGCCGCGCGATCACGGGCTTGACCGCTTCGATCTCCGCCGCGCGGTTGGCCTCGAACGCTGCGCGCTCGGGGCTGTCCTTGGCGATGTCGCGGTCATCCTGCGTGCGGTAGCCGAGGATGCCATAGTAGCCGGTCAGTGAGAAAATGGCTTTCGCGCCGTTGAGCGAGAAGTCGGGGTGCTCGTAAACGAACTCGTCGAGCATCGTGGTGGCGTCGCCCTCCTTGGTCAGGAAGGTCTCCTTCGTGTAGGGATCGGTGCACTCGGCCCAGATCTCACCGTCCTCGCCGACCACGAGCTTGCTCGTGAAGCCCTGCTCGAGCATATAGGGGTAGTAGTTCACATCGTCAAAGCTGATGATGAGCGGCTTTTTGCCCTCGGGCAGCTTGAGTGTGTTGCGCACCATGTGCGTGCCGCTCTCGTCCGTGACCTCGCTCCACACGTCCTCGATGGCGACAAGAATGTAGCCCTTTTCATACACGGACTGTAAGATCTTCGCGTACTCGTCCGCGGTCACCATCCAGTCATCGAGACCGTAGCGTTCGCTCTGGCTCGCGCCACAGTCGTGAAATGCCCACTGGGGATAGGCGATGACGGGATGGAAGAAAAGGTGCTCCACGATCTGGTCGGGGCCCCAGGACTGTGTGAGCTGGTCCTCGCTCCAATAGGTCCTGACCGCCTCGTAGGGATCAACGTAGGGCTCCGGCTCGGGCGTCACATCGGGCGTTTCGCCGCCCTGCTCCGATGGATTTTCGGGGACCTCCGGAGCGTCGCCGCCCGGGTCCTTTTTGCCGCAGCCGGGCAGCAGCGTCAAGATCAGCATTGCCGTAAGCAGCAACGCAAGCATTCGTTTCATGGCGTTTCCTCCTCGAGAGATACTGTAAATTGCAGTATACCACGCCCGCGACAAAAAGGCTATAGAAATCTGAAAAGTTTCATGGCTTCTTCAAAAACTGCATTTTTCTCCGTTTTGCACAAACGGTTTTTGAACAAAACAAGGATGTCTACCCGATGTCTACCCGCCGAAACGCCTGGGGCGCAAGGGCTTGCGGGTTTTCCGAGAGGGTCGCCGTCTACCCTTCCGTCTACCCATTTTTTCACGCCGCTCCCTGAAACGCCTGCTATTTCTGCGAAAATTTTTGAAATTTCCGAAAATGTATGGGGGTACGATATCGCCTATTTTAATCGTTTTTGCAACATTTTCTCCGTTTTGCACAAAGGCAGGATTTTGACGGACGCCCTCCTCAACGAGCCGACGTGCATAAACAAAAGAAAATCGCGCCGAAACGCGGAAAAATATACGATGCCGCAGAACCGGAAACGGAAATTTCAGAAAGGAGAGTAACACTATATGAAAAAGTTACTCGCTCTGGTGCTGGCGCTGGTCATGACCATGTCCCTCGTCACCATCAGCAACGCAGCTTTCAAGGATGCCGACAAGATCGAGCACACCGAGGCTGTTGAAGTGATGAGCGCCCTCGGCGTCATCAATGGTATGCCCGACGGCAGCTTCGCTCCCGCCGGCAACGTCACCCGTGCGGAGATGGCGAAGATGATCACCATCATCATGCTCGGCGACATCGACGCGGCTGCCTTCAAGGGCACCGCCACCGACCTGACCGACATCAACGGTCACTGGGCGGAAGGCTTCATCAAGTATTGCTACAGCCAGGGCGTCATCGCCGGTCGTGGCGACGGCACCTTCGCTCCCAACGCGAACGTCACCGCCGTTGAGGCTGCCAAGATGCTGCTCGTCGCCATCGGCTACAATGCCGACGTTCAGGGCTACGTTGGCTCTCAGTGGTCCATCAACATCATCCGCGATGCTCAGCTGAGCAAGTTCTTCGACAAGCTCTCTGTCACCTCTAACAAGGTCCTCACCCGTGACGAGGCTGCTCAGATGATCTGGAACGCTGTTCAGGCTCAGATGATCGAGAAGACCTCCTCCGTCGGCCGTAACGACGGCAGCATCCGCGACAGCTATGCTCCTTATGGCGATGCGGGCCACAACCTGCTGCGTGAGACCTTCGGCGCTGCGAAGAAGTACGGTTACCTCGATGGCGGCATCTCCTATGATTCCGTCAAGAAGAACTACACCTATCATGTCAACAACGACGGCTCCACTTTCGGCAGCCTCATCAACACTACTAATGACGACGGCATTACCGACAATACCGTCCTGACCACCAGCAAGGACTACTCCTCCCTGTATGGCCAGAAGGTCGCTGTTGTCTACAAGGACAGCAAGACCGTTTACGGCATCTACTCCGATGCTAAGGTTCTCGCCACCGGCACCATCGGCAAGGTCACCGATACCGACGGCACCGCTATTGCTGCCGGCGATACCGACACGACTGTGAAGTTCGGCGATACCAAGGTCAAGCTGAACAGCGCTGCCAATGTCATCGACTACTTCACTTTCAATGCGACCTCTTCCGCTGCCGAGCTGGACGACCTGATCGCTGGCGCTACCAATGCGAACAAGTTCAGCGAGCTTGCTGCCATCGACAACAATGACGACGGCAAGGCTGACCTGATCGTTTACTATCCCGCTACCGCTGCCAAGGTCACCTACGTTGGTACCTCCAGCATCACTGCCGGCAGCAACTATGCTTATGACAAGGACGAGAAGACCTACTCCGCCGACAGCGGCACGACCAACTATGTCTTCCCCGCCGGCATTGCCAAGAACGACTACGTCCTGATCCCGGGTTACGGTGTTTCCGGTGCTACCCGCGAGATGAGCAAGATCGAGATCGTTGAGGGCAAGGTCACTGCGGAGAAGTCCACCTCCGCGCAGATCGGCGGTACTTGGTACACCAAGCTCGCTCAGACTCTGAGCCTTGGCGATACCTACCAGATCGCCGTCGTCAACGGCTATGCTGTTGGCTCTAAGGTCGTCAGCGCTTCCTCCAAGGATGTTGCTATGGTCATCGCCGAAGAGGCTGCCACCGCTCTGAGCGGCATCAAGGCCAAGGTCATGTTCCCCGATGGCAAGACCGAGATCATCACCATCAGCAAGATCAACGGCACCGATGTTGCTAATAGCGATACCCTTGCTACCACCGCAAGTCTGACTGACCTGGACAACTCCGCTGACAGCGACCGTCTGATCACCTACAAGAAGCTGGCCGACGGCACCTATGATGTCACGAAGGCTTCCGGTTCCAACAAGGCCGGCTATGATGTCTATGTGAACAACACCGACGGCAACTACACCAAGGCTGTCTCTTCTTCCAACACCCCCGCCTATCTGGACAGCAAGCTGATCGCCGATGACGCTATCATCTTCGTCCAGTACAACCATGGAACTTACGCCAACGCAAAGTACACCGTCATTACCGGTGCCGCGCTCAAGACCTACACCGACACCACTACGGTCAACGTTGAGAGCCTGAGCAGCACCACCAACGGCGTTGACACGATCAAGGTCGCGTTCATGTCCACCGCCGCTACCAACTTTGGTACTTCCAGCAGCTACGGCTATGTCCTTACCGCTCCTTATGCCACCAAGGACAGCGACGATGTCACCGTTTACGCTTATGACATCTGGACCACCAACGGCAAGCTCAGCGTTCAGGATACCAAGAACACAGTTTCCGGTGTCCATGCTCTGACCAAGGGCGACCTGATCACTTACGTTCAGAACACCGATGGCACTGTCACCAGCACCAAGCTGGCCGAGGATACCGACTATCAGTTCACCGCTGTTACCGCTTACAGCGAGGGCGACAAGCTCATCGCTCTGGCGAGCGACGAGGGCGCTGATTACACCAGCGGTCTGACCGCTATCAAGGATAAGACCGAGATCCTCTATGTCGACACCAAGAACCACACCGGTTCCGAGGGCGGCGCGATCGAGCTGGCTCAGGCCACTCCCAACGGCGGTTACTATCTGAACAGCATGGCGATCTATGATAGCGAGCTGAAGCTTCTCGTCGTTGACACGAGCAACGAGCTCAACGGTGCCCAGACTGCCACCGGCTACGCCGTTGCCGGTTTGGCTTCCACTACCTACAACACCGGTGCTACTGCCGTGATCGCCGTTGATAAGATCAAGGCTGTTGCCGGCGAGACCGTCACCTTCACGCTGACTCTGGGCGGTACCTCCAATGCCGCCACCACCAAGGCATTCACCGTGACCGGCGCTACCCTGACCAACGCTACTCTGACCGGTACCGGCGTTGCGGGTGTGACCAGTGTTGTGATTTCCGGCACGAACACTGTTACCATCACTCCCACCGCTGCTGCCACCACCGGCACCTACACCTTCACCGGTGTTGTGACCGGCGCTGTTAGCATCGCCTAATCCCACAAGAAATGCGCGCCCTTCGGGGCGCGCATTTCCCCCTATATTTTTCAGAAAGGAGACCGCACCATGTCTGAACCGAAAGCCCCCTACTACTACAACAAAAACAGCGACACCTACCATTGGGAGACCTCCTGCTCGAAAAACGACTACAGCGCGAGCGACCCGAACTGGGTAAAGACCAGCAGTGTTCCGACGGGCAAGGAACAGTGCAACGAATGCAAATCGAAGTGATCGCCGCAGGACAAAAGGGGAAGGCTCCTTTCGAAGCCTTCCCCTTTTTGTGTCCGCATCCGATCACTTGAATGCGATGTAGTTGTAAACGGTGTTTTTTTGGTTGACGTATTCCGCCTTGAGTGTAAAGCCGTTTGACGCGACCTCGGCGCAGCCGCTCAGCGGCATCCCGACGCCGAACACGCCGCCGAAGGGTGAGCCGCTGTTGTTGGTGTAGCCGGTGTAGGTGGTGAGGACCACTGCCTTCGGCTGAAAGCCGAGGTCGATCGTGCGCGGATAAGAGCCGGTGCCGGTGTACCTTCCCGTGACATAGCCGACCGCCGCGATGGCGTCGGCGTTGGCCTTGAGCGCGGCGTCGAGGGCCGCGGTCATGTCGTTGAAATCGGACATTTGGATGCGGTCGGTTTTCTCCCACTTGGGGAGCTGATAGTTGGTGGTTTTTGTCATGCTTCCTCCTGTTTTTTACGCCCTGCGATCAGGGCGAGGTTTGTTTTCAAGCCGCCCTGCCGGGGGCGGCCGATGGTGTATGATTCAGTTTTTCGTGTAAAATTCCGAGGTTTCCGCCGGTTTTATGATTTTTTCTTACGGCGAAAATATCTCGAATCACCTGTAGGAGTGATTCGCCGGTTTGGTGTCCGTCCGCGTGCAACGAAAGCGAAAAAATTTCCGGCTTGACATTTTCGCCCGCCGGATTATAATGAAGATAGAAAGGGACGCTGCGACAAGCGGTCGACCCAGTTCAGGTTTTTGCTAAAGAATCTTTAGAAAACCGTCACTTGGCAGAGTGGCGGTTTTCGCGTTTCTTTATCATAATCGTTACCGTAAAGGATCCGATATGTAAAGTGATCCGCATGGTCTCACCCCCTTTCGGGTGGTGTGGCCGACCGCCTGCCGTCTGTGCAGCGTCCCTCAAAACGATTGTACCATACCGCACAAAAAAGTCAAGCCCTCCCGACCGGGAGGGCTTGCTGCGTTTACGCAGTTACTTGCTGAACTTGGTGAAGAGCATGACGATCAGCGTGATGAGCGCCATGACGGCGAAGATGCCGAGCATCCCCTGCCACAGGATCGTGAGGGCGGCTTCGAGAGCAGTCATATTCTCTTCCTCCTTACTTCAAGAGCTGCGGCACGAGGTTGAGGATCATGCCGCCCGCGAGGACACTTGCGATCTGCCCGGCGACGTTCGCACCCACCGCGTGCATCAGAAGATGGTTCTGCGGATCGGCCTCAAGCCCCATCTTCTGGATGACGCGCGCGGACATCGGGAACGCCGAAATGCCTGCCGCGCCGACCATCGGGTTGACCTTCTTCCTGCTGAACAGGTTGAGGAGCTTCGCGAACATCACGCCCGCGATGGAGTCGAACACAAAGGCGACAAGACCGAGCAGCATGATTTTCAGCGTGTCGGGATTGACAAACTGCTCGGCGCGCATGGAGAACGAGATCGTGATGCCGAGCAGCAGCGTGATGAGGTTCGCCAGCGTGTTCTGCGCCGTTTCGGAGAGACGGTCAAGGCAGCCGCACTCGCGCAGCAGGTTGCCGAACATCAGGAAGCCGACGAGCGAGACGGACATCGGCGCAATGAAGCCCGCGATGATGGTCACAAGGATCGGGAAGCAGATGCGCAGCGTGCGCGAAACGTTCTTGGGGTTGTAGGGCATCCGGATGCGGCGCTCTTTTTTCGTCGTCACGAGCTTGATGGCGAAGGGCTGGATGATCGGCACGAGCGCCATGTAAGAGTACGCCGCGACGGCGATGGGGCCGACGTAGCTCGAGTGCAGCACCTGCGAGACGAGGATGGAGGTCGGGCCGTCCGCCGCGCCGATGATGCCGATGGAAGCGGCGTCCGCGAGGTCGAAGCCGAGCAGGACGGCAGCGACCATGGTGAAGAAGATGCCAAACTGCGCCGCCGCGCCGAAGAGCAGCATCTTGGGATTTGAGAGCAGCGGGCCGAAGTCGATCATCGCGCCGATGCCGATGAACAGCAGCAGCGGCAGCGCTTCGCTGGCCTCGATGGTGGTCTCGAAGAGCCATTGGATAATGCCCTGGCTCTCGCCGATGCCCTCGACCATCTGGTTGAGGACGCCGGAGCTCGGCAGGTTGACGAGGATGGCGCCGAAGCCCATCGGCAGCAGCAGCGCCGGCTCATAGTCCTTTTGGATGGCGAGGTAGATGAGCGCGAAGCCCACGAGGTACATCACGCCCTGCTGCCACGTCACGGCTCGAAAGCCGTCAAGCAGAAAGCTCATAAATGCAACACACTCCTGTATCATAGAATTGTTTTGGGAAAAGAAAAAGACTCTTACCGTCGGACGGCTGCAAAGACGTCTTCGGTAAAAGTCTCGCCATTTCATGAGCGGACCGGGGGCGCAGCCCCGTGATGACGACCCGCCCGACGCCGCAGCGGCGTTGGCTACTCCCTTATTCCTTTCGGTATCATAGCATACGAAGCGTCCTGTGTCAAACCAATTATTGCCGTTTCGTAAACTTTTTTGCACCCTCTTTACTATTTAGGCGAAATCATATAGAATAAAAGCAATTTTGATAGAAAGTGTGATGGACCTTGCAGAATTTCATTTATAAGCTTCGCTGCGCGATGGCGCGCTTCATGTACGGTCGAAACGGCGTCGACCAGCTCTGCTGGGCCTTGTTTATCGCTGAGTTGGTGCTCAGCCTGCTGCCCGCCTTGGTGCCGGGGCAGGCATTTGCCGCCTTCATCCACTATACCACGCTCTTTTTGTGCGTATATCTGCTGTTCCGTATGTTCTCGCGCAACCTCGAAAAGCGCCGTGCGGAAAACGCAAAATTCATGCAGTGGTGGGGGCCGAAGCAGAGCGCCCTGCGCGGAGCGAAGGCCCGCCGCGCCGACAAGGAACACAAGTATGTGAAGTGCTCCTGCGGCACCTATTGCCGTGTGCCGCGCAGCGTCGGAACGGTCGAATTGACCTGTCCGAAGTGCGGAAAAAAGCGGATCGTGAAAACCTGAAAATGAGTCCTTTTGAAAAAAGCGCCGAAGGGCGCTTTTTTTGTACACTTTGACGATCCGTTTTGTTCAAAACCGCCCATGTCTACCCGATGTCTACCCGCCGAAACGCCTGGGGTGCAAGGGCTTGCGGGTTTTCCGAGAGGGTCGCCGTCTACCCTTCCGTCTACCCATTTTTTCACACCGATTCTTGAAACGCCTTCCATTGCTGCGAAAATTTTTGAAATTTCCCAAAATGTATGGGGGTACGATATTGATACTCTATCAGCGAGGAAAAAACTGAGATAGGAGTATGCGCTATGAAATACGTAGTAAAAATGGACTATTGCACGATGGCTTTCACTTCTGGTACTTGCTCGCTTCAAGCTCTTTCTAATTGCTTGGCTGGTGATACTGATTTGCATTGGGTGCAGATTTATAATTCGGAAGAGAGTCCATATCATTCTCCTCTCGGCCTTTTGTTTCAAGCCGCCCTGCCGGGGGCGGCCGATGGTGTATGATTCAGTTTTTCGTGTAAAATTCCGAGGTTTCCGCCGGTTTTATGATCTTTTCTTACGGCGAAAATATCTCGAATCACCTGTAGGAGTGATTCGCCGGTTTGGTGTCCACTTATGTGCAACGAGGGCAAAAAATTTCCGGCTTGACATTTTCGCCCGCCGGATTATAATGAAGATAGAAAGGGACGCTGCTGTATCGGCAGTTAGCCCTCACACGTCAAATAGTAGAACTATGTTGACCGCTTGGGTTGCAGCCAGGCGGTCAACACGCTTTTGGGGCTATGTAGATCATGACCGCAAGAATCACGATGAAGCATATCGCGAAACGCAGGGCTCGCGCCCGGCGCCCGTTTCCCATCTGCATCACCCCCTTTCGCAAGGGAGTGGCTAACCGCCGCAATACAACAGCGTCCTTGAGACGATTGTACCATACCGCGCAAAAAAGTCAAGCCCTCCCGACCGGGAGGGCTTGCTGCGTTTACAGGCTGATCGCGCCGTCGGCGCTTTGCGCGTCCGCGAGCAGGGACGCGCACTCGGATAGAAAGCGCTCGACCTGCTGCGCGCAGCGGCCGGTGTAGAGTGCGGGGTCCATGACGGTGTCGAGCTCCGCACGGGTCATGCCGAAGGCGGGATCGGCGGCGAGACGATCGAGCAGGTCGCAGCGTTCGCCCTCCTTCATGCGCGCGGTCGCGGCCATGGAATGCTGCCGGATGCGCTCATGCAGCTCCTGCCGGTCGCCGCCGCGCTTGACGGCTTCCATCATGATGTTCTCGGTGGCGAGGAAAGGTAGGTATTCGCGGATGGTGCGGTCGACGATCTTCTCGTTGACGTGCAGACCGTTGGTGACATTCTGGCACAGGCGCAGCACGGCGTCCGCGCAGAGGAAGCCCTCGGGCAGGGCGATGCGGCGGTTGGCGGAGTCGTCGAGCGTGCGCTCGAGCCACTGGACGCTCGCGGTCATGGGGGCGTTGGCGGCGTCGGCCATCAGATAGCGGCTGAGCGAGCAGATGCGCTCACAGCGCATGGGGTTGCGCTTGTAGGCCATGGCGGACGAGCCGATCTGGTTTTTCTCGAACGGCTCCTCGATCTGCCGGTCGTGCTGAAGCAGACGGATGTCGTTCGCCATGCGGTAGGCGCTCTGCGCGAGGGAGGAGAGGACGTTCAAGATGCGGCTGTCGGTCTTGCGCGGGTAGGTCTGGCCGCAGACGGAGAAGCAGCGGTCGAAGCCGAACTCTGCGGCGATGCGGCGGTTCATCTCGTCGATCTTCGCGCCGTCGCCGTCAAAGAGGTCCATGAAGCTGGCTTCGGTGCCGGTCGTGCCGCGGCAGCCGAGGAATTTCAGCGTGGCGAGAATGTGGTCGAGCTCCTCAAGATCGCTGAGAAAATCCTGCATCCAGAGCGCTGCGCGCTTGCCGACGGTCACAGGCTGTGCGGGCTGATAGTGCGTGTAGCCGAGGGTGGGCACGGCGGCGTATTCGCGAGCAAACGCGGCGAGATTTGCCAGCACGCCGAGCAGCTCGCCGCGCAGATAGCGCAGGCCGTCGCGGTAGAGAATGAGATCGGCGTTGTCGGTGACGTAGCAGCTCGTCGCGCCGAGGTGGATGATGCCGGCGGCGGACGGTGCGGCCTTGCCATAGGCGTAGACGTGCGCCATCACATCGTGGCGCACCTCGCGCTCGCGCTGCTCGGCCACGGCGTAGTCAATGTCGGTGATGTGCGCTTCCAGCTCCGCGACCTGCCCGGCGGTGATGGGCAGCCCCAGCTCGTGCTCCGCGCGGGCAAGCGCGGTCCACAGCCGCCGCCATGTCTGAAAGCGCATATCGGCGGAGAACAGGTGCAGCATATACGGCGACGCATAGCGCGACGACAGGGGAGATTCGTAAACGTCTTTGCTCATGGCTCGTTCCTCTTTTCTGATTTGCTTTATTGTACCGAAAAATCCGCAGCTTGTCCACCCGAAAGAAAATGGAACGGCGCTGCCGTTCCATTTTTCTTATCGGAGAATGAGGCTTTCTCTTTCCGCGCCGACGGAGACATAGCCGATGGGACAGCCGATGGCCTTTTCCACATATTCGACGTAGCTGCGCGCGGCCTCGGGCAGATCCTCCCAGCGGCGGGCGCCGGAGATGTCGCACTGCCAGCCGGGCATATACTCCATGACGGGCTTGGCGCGGTCAAGAAGGACGGGGAAGGGGAAATCGTCGGTCTGCACGCCGTCGATCTCATAGTGGGCGCACAGAGGGATCTTGTCCATGTAGCTGAGCACGTCGAGCTTCGTGAGGGCGATGCTCGTCGCACCCTGCATCTCCACGCCGTAGCGCGTCGCCACGAGGTCGATGGGGCCGACGCGGCGGGGACGGCCGGTCTTTGCGCCGAACTCCGCACCGGCCTCGCGCAGCTTTGCCGCTTCATCGCCGAACCACTCGCAGGTGAAGGGCCCCTCGCCCACGCAGGAGGAGTAAGCCTTGACCACGCCCACGACCTCGTCGAGCTTTGCGGTGGGCAGACCTGAGCCGACCGGCGCATAGGCGGCGATGGCGTTGGAGGAGGTGGTGTAGGGATAGATGCCGTAGTCCAGATCGCGCAGCGCGCCGAGCTGGGCCTCGAAGAGGATGCGCTTGCCGTTTGCCTGCGCCTCGCGCAGAAGTGCCGTGGTGTTGGCGACAAAGGGCCTGATCTTCGCGCCGAAGTCGTCGATCCACGCCGCCAGCTCGTCCATGGTATAGCCCTTTGCACCGTAGACATGGGTGAGCGTGAGGTTCTTCCACTCGAGCAGGTCGGCCAGATGCGCCTTGAGGTGCTCGGGGTGGAGCAGCTCGCCGGCGAGCACGGTCTTTTTTTGATACTTGTCGGAATAGAACGGCGCGATGCCCTGCTTGGTGGAGCCGTACTTCTTGTCCTTGAGGCGCGCTTCCTCCAGCGCGTCGAGCTCGCGGTGCCACGGCAGCAGCAGGGAGGCGCGCTCGCTGACCTTCAGGTTCTCCGGCGTGATCGTCACGCCTGCGGCGCGCAGGGTCTCGATCTCGTTATACAGGTTCTCGCAGTCGAGCGCCACGCCGTTGCCGAGAATGTTCACCACGCCCTCGCGGAAGATGCCGCTGGGCAGCAGGTGCAGGGCGAACTTGCCCTTATCGTTCACGACGGTGTGGCCCGCGTTGCCGCCGCCCTGATAGCGCACGACCACGTTGAAATGGTCGGTGAGGTAGTCGACCATGCGGCCCTTGCCCTCGTCGCCCCAGTTGATGCCTACGATCGCACAATTCGCCATGATAATAGCCTCCTGAATATTTCCTCCGTACTATGAGAGATACGGTTTGCGTCAAAACGCCAGCCTCAGCATTATACGGGATACAACGGCATAAGAAAAGAATCAATTTAATATACTTATCATTCGCTCAGCTAATGATGAAATGAAGGGAGGAGGACATTGCAGATCTCGACAAAAAAGCCTGCGCCTTTGGCGGAAAATGAGGGTATCGTGAAGAAAATGCTGCAAGAAGGGAGCTGGACATCCTCCGGCTCCCTTGCTGTGCCGCTATGAAATTTCTCCTTGCGCTTACTGTAACAGCAGGAGGCTGAAGACGAGCGTGAAGAGCGCGACCGTTTCGATGATGCCGATGACGATGAAGAAGTTCGCCGTGCCCTTGCCGGTCTCGCCGAGCGCGTCGGCGCTCGCCGCGGCGACCTTGCCCTGGAAGAACGCGGACAGGCCGATGGCGAGACCCGCGAAGATGCCCGTAAACATGGCGAGCGCGGGATCGGCGCCGGAGGCCACGGCGCTGCGGATGAAGTTCATCAGCAGGAAGCCGTAGATGGTCTGCGTCAGGGGCGCGCCGGAGAAGGCGACCATGATGAAGGGAGCGGGCTTGCCGTTCGCGTAGCACTTCTTCCACGCGCCGACGCTTGCCTGCGCCGCGAAGCCCGCGCCGAACGCGCTGCCCATGGCGGACAGGCCCAGCGCACACGCCATACCAATAAATTCAATGCTCATAATACGTTTCTCCTCTTTTTGATTATTTTCTGATCTTATCCAGTTTTTTGAACGGTGCGTAGGCGGTGCCGGTCCACTCCATGCCAAGCTGACCGGAGAATTCCAGCAGATTCAATCGCACGCCATGGACCACCACGGACAGCAGGCCCATCACGATGTTCAGCCCGTGACCGACGAGCATGATGAGGATGCCGACGACGACCAGCGGCCCCTTGAAGCCGAGCGCCATGTTGTTAAAGCTCTGCGCGATAGCGAGCGACGCCATGCCGACGGCAAACAGTCGGATGTAGCTCATAATGTTGCCGAAGGCGCTGATGGTGTTGAGGAACACTGTGAAGGCGTTGCCAAGGCCCGCCTTGAGACCCTGCGCGAAGGTCTTGTCCGGCGACATACCGCCGAAGCACACGACCAGCACGAAGCCGAGAAGGACCACCGCGGCAATGGGCGTGAGGTTCACCTGCTCGCCGATGACGAGGTAGAGCACCACGAAGTACAGCGCGCAGATCGCGCACAGCCAGCCGAGGTCGGCGACCCAGCTGAGGTCCTTCTCCCGCGTCTTGCGGCGGATGTTCATCACACACGCCAGCGAGAGCTGGACGGTGCCGAGGATGAAGCAGAATTTCATGACGCTGTTCTGCTGCTGGGTGGTGGTGACGTTGAAATACTCGGGGTAGTTCGCAAAGGTCGGAACGACCAGCGAGCGGAGCAGCGGCACGTCCATCGCGCCCTCAAGCCCGAACCAGGTGCCGGTCATCGCGCCCCAGACGATGGTGGCGATGGAGAGCACCCACAAAAGCTGCACGGCATCGGAGGGCTTCTTGCTCTTCACCGTCAGGGCTGCGGCGGTCAGCAGGAACAGGCAGCCGTAGCCCGCGTCGCCGATGATCATGGCGAAAAAGAGCGTGAAGAAGCCGAGGAACCAGAACGAAATATCGTACTCGCGGTAGCCCGGCACGGTGCCGAGAATGTCGAACACCGGCGCGATGAGCCGCGTGACCCTGGTGTACTTGATCTTGGTCGGCACCTTGTCGTCGTCTGCCGCCGGATCGTCCATCGCCCACGCCCAACGCTCCTTCGCGGCGGCGGCCTTGAAGCGCTCCGCCTCGTTGACGGGGAGGTAGCCGGTCAGCCACACGAGTCCGTCCCCGCTCTCCGAGGTATTGCGCACGGAGGAGTAGTCCGCGTCGTTCTGCGTTTTGAGCAGCTGCTCACGGAAGCTGGGCAGGTGCTTTGCCGCGGCCTTGAGCTGCGCGCCGCACTCAGAAAGACCGCGCTCACAGTCGGCGATCTCCTGCCGGTATTCGTCAAGGCTCTTTTCCGGCGGGATGAACTCGCCGGCGGCACAGGAGGCGGGCAGCGCACCGAGGATGGCGACGGTCTGCTGCTTCCCGACCGGCGCGAGCCGCAGGAAGCGCACTTCCTTGTCCGCCTCGAGCGAGGCGAGGAGCTTTTTGTCCACGCGGCAGAAGTGCAGCTCGAAGCCCTGCGCCTTTAATTCCTTGATCTCGGCGGGGGAGAAGCTGCCCCAGCCGGCGAGCGTGTCGCACGCGCTGACCGCGGCGGCGCGCTCGGCTTCCAATGCCTTTTTGCGCTCCAGACATGCGTTGAGCTTGTCGAAGAGCACTTTAAATTGATCGTCGTCGAGCGTTTCCGCTTCGACCTCGCTCCCCCCCTGCTCCTCGAGCACGGTGATGAGCCGCGAGAGCGCGGCGAAGCGCTCCAGATAGGTCTGGTCGGCATCCGCCTTTTCCGCGAAATGGACGATGCCGAGCGCGCGCAGCGCGTCGAGCAGCTCCGTTTTCTGCGTCTGCGCGGCGACGATGTGAACGACCTTCATTTTCTCGATCATCGCGCCGCCTCCTGTAGCTTTTTCTTGGCGATCTTGCCGCGCACGACCGCGGAGGTCTGCTGGTCGCCGAGGTAGATGCCGATGACGCGGATGTTTTCCCTCGCCTCGGGGATCTTGACCTTTTCAAACAGGTTCACGCGCTGCGCGGTGGAGCGCAGCTCCCGCTCGAGCAGCTCGACCTGCGTGCGCAGCGTCTTGACCAGCGCGTCCAGCCGCGCGATCTCGCGCAGCGTGACCACGGCGGTGTCCACCCAGAGCGGATAGTCCGCGACGTCGTAGGAGATCTCCTCGAAGGTCAGCTCCTCAAAGACCGGCACGATCACGCCGGCGATGTTGTGGTCGCGGCAGACGACGTCCTTCGGACGGATGAGCGAATCGAGCCGCATCCCCTCGGGGAAGCTGCCGTTTTCGGCGAATACCGCGATCCAGCCGTCCAGACCGTCGACGATCTTCAGCCGCTCGGCTTCGACCTTCTCAAGCTGCGCCGTCACCTGCATCACGACCGATTGGAGCTGCTGCTTTTTCAGCTGCAGCGTCGGCAGATAGCGTTGAAACTGCTTGAGCCGATCCTTCTGGACCTTCAGTTCATTTTTTGTTAGTTTGACAGCCATACGCGCTCCCTCAGTTCAAGGCGTCCTTTTTCGGCCATCTTTCCTGCAGGAGGCTCGTCTTCAGACCCGTTTCGTTCGGCTCGAAGCACTCGGCGAGGATCTCCCAGCCAAGGTCCAGCGCCTCCTCCAGAGGGATGTTCACGCTCAGGTCCATCAGCTTCGTTTCAAAGAGGTGGCCGTACTTGAGCAGCTTCTCGTCCCATTCGGACATCATGAAGCCCATGGACTTCTTCTCAAGGCTTTCCTTGTAGGCGCTGTAGAGACGGATCATGCCGTCCATCAGGGCGCGGTGGTCGCTGCGCGTCGTGCCGTTGACGTTCTGCTTAAGACGCGAGAGCGAGCCGAACGGCTCGATGTGGCCGTTCTTGAGGTAATACTGGCCCTCGGTGATATAGCCCGTGTTGTCCGGCACGGGGTGGGTGACGTCATCGCCGGGCATCGTGGTGACGCCGAGGATGGTGATGGAGCCCGCGCCCTCAAAGTCGACCGCCTTCTCATAGCGCGAGGCAAGGCAGCTGTAGAGGTCGCCTGGGTAGCCGCGGTTGGACGGCACCTGCTCCATCGTGATCGCCATTTCCTTCTGCGCGTCGGCGAAGTTGGTCATGTCGGTCAGCAGCACGAGCACGCGCTTGCCGGCAAGGGCGAACTGCTCCGCCACGGCGAGCGACAGGTCGGGCACGAGCGTACATTCCACCGTCGGGTCGGACGCCGTGTGGACGAACATGACCGTGCGGCCCATCGCGCCGCTCTTTTCGAGCGTGTCGCGGAAGAAAAGATAGTCGTCGTATTTCAGGCCCATGCCGCCGAGGACGATGACGTCGACCTCCGCCTGCATGGCGATGCGGGCGAGCAGCTGGTTGTAGGGCTCGCCGGAGACGGAGAAGATGGGCAGCTTCTGGCTCTCGACGAGGGTGTTGAACACGTCGATCATCGGGATGCCGGTGCGGATCATGCGCTTGGGCACGATGCGCTTGGCGGGGTTGACGGAGGGCCCGCCGATGGGGATCATATTTTCGGTCAGCGCGGGGCCGTTGTCGCGCGGCACGCCCGCGCCGTCGAACACGCGCCCGAGCAGGTCGTCGGAAAACGAGACCATCATGGGCCGCCCGAGGAAGCGCACGGTGTCGGTCGTGCTGACGCCCTGCGTGCCGGCAAAGACCTGCAGGGAGACGAGGTCGCCGCTGAGCTTGATGACGCTCGCGTAGCTCTCGCCGACGAGGGCAAGGTCGCCGCTGCGCACGCCCGAGGCGCGCACGGTCACGACGTTGCCGACGATGGATTCGATCTTGGTATAAACCTTCTGCATTCTGAAACCCTCCTTAACCCGTTACCTTGCTCCGGTAGAGGTCCGTGAGCTTCGTTTCCTGCGCCGCAAATTCCGGCGTACCGTAGACCGTGCCGTGCCAGTCGAGGAATTCCTGACGCACCTGATTGAAGAAGGCGCGGATCTCCTTTTTGTCGCTGAGCGCGTAATCGCGCGTGAGCACATCGTAGAGCACATTGAACTCATGCGCCTGACGCTCCGGCTCGCAGGCCGCGTCGATGGGATCGAAGGAGTTCTGCTGCAGATACACGGCATCGAGCAGCTCGCCCTTCTGGTAGAGAATGTAATCCTCGGCCGAGGTGCCCTCTTCGCCGATGACCTTCATCATCTGATTGATCTCGCTGCTGCGGCGGAGGATGCCGCGGGCCTCCTCCACGCGCGCCATGTCCACCACGCCCTGATACTTTGACCACGAGTCGATGGGGTGGATGGAGGGATACTTGCGCGCGTCGGAGCGCTCGCGGGAGAGGCCGTGGAACGCGCCGACGACCTTGAGCGTCGCCTGCGTGACCGGCTCTTCAAAGTTGCCGCCCGCAGGGGAGACCGTGCCGCCGATGGTGACGGAGGCGATTTTGCCGTTTCTTAGCCGGACCTTGCCCGCACGCTCATAGAATGCGGCGATGACGGATTCGAGGTAGGCAGGGAAGGCTTCCTCGCCGGGGATCTCCTCCAGACGGCCGCTCATCTCGCGCATGGCCTGCGCCCAGCGGCTCGTGGAGTCCGCCAGCAGCAGGACGTTGAGTCCCATCTGGCGGTAATATTCGGCCATCGTCACTGCCGTGTACACGGACGCTTCACGCGCCGCGACCGGCATGGACGAGGTGTTGCAGATGATGATGGTACGCTCCATCAGCGAGCGGCCCGTGCGCGGGTCGGTCAGCTCGGGGAACTCCTTGAGCACCTCCACGACCTCGCCGGCGCGCTCGCCGCAGGCGGCGACGATGACGATGTCGACGTCAGCGTTCTTCGCCTCCATGTGCTGCAGCACGGTCTTGCCCGCGCCGAAGGGACCGGGCACGCAGAAGGTGCCGCCCTTGGCGACCGGCAGGAAGGTGTCGATGCAGCGGATCTTGGTCACCAGCGTCTCGTCGGGACGCAGACGCTCCTCATAGCAGCGGATGGGCTGCTTGACCGGCCAGGAAAAGACCATGCTCAGCGCCTTCTCCTCGCCCGCACCATTTTCCAGCACCGCAACGGTGGAGCGGACGTGATAGACGCCCTTTTCCTTCACGCTCTTTACGCGCCAGCCCTCGTCCTTGAGGTCGAAGGGCGTCATGATGAGGTGCGTGAACTGCCCCTCCGGTACGCTGCCGACCGCGTCGCCCGCGAGCACGGCGTCGCCGGGCTTGACGCAGGGGGTGAACTCCCATTCCTTATCGGGGATGGGGTCAAGGTATACGCCGCGCTCGAGGAAGAAGCCGCATTGCTCGGCAAGCTTCGGCAGAGGGTTCTGCAAGCCGTCGTACACCTGCGTCAGAAGGCCGGGGCCGAGCTCGACGCTCAGCAGCTCGCCGGTCAGCTCGACCTCGTCGCCGACCTGAATGCCATTGGTCATTTCATAGATCTGCATACTCACGGCGTCGCCGCTGATGCGGATGACCTCGCCCTTGAGGCGGTCATTGCCGATCTTGACGAAGCCGACTTCGTTTTTCCGAACGGAGCCCGAGAATCTTGCCGAGACAAGGTTGCCGTTGACTCCGGTCACATAGCCTGTCACTTTCTCCATTTCGTTTCTCCCGTTTTCTTATAGGCTGAATATCTGCTGACGGACCTGTCCGAGCAGGGTGTCGAAGGCGGCCTTGCCCTCGTCATGGCGGAAGACGCGCTGCCGTTCGAGCAGCTGCAGCTTCAGCGCGTAGCCGTAGAGCGCGCAGTCGTCGAAGCTGTGCAGTCCCACCAGCTCATCCAGCCGGTCAAATTCCAGCGCGAGCAGCAGCCGCTCGCCCTCGAGCGGGTCCTTTGCGTTCACCGCCGCGGTGACGGTCTGCGTCACGGTGGCGTCGCGCTCGTTCGGCGCGGCACAGCTCTCGCCGCGCTTCACACGCCGCTGATAGGTCAGCTCACCCTGCAGCACGCGGTAGAAGGCCGCCCACCGGCTCACGAAGCCGCCGTCCTCCGAGCGCACCGTCAGCTCCTCGAGCGAGCGGTAGACCCTGTCGCTCACCGCGCCCCGGCATTGGTCGAGAAACGCGGCGTAATCCAGCGGCGGGGCGTCGCCCGCGCGGAGCATCGGCAGGCTCGAGATCAAGTAGTAATAGGAAGCCAAGAGCGTCCCTCCTTAAATGCGCAGCTCGCGGAAGAAGGGGGCGAGCTGCTCCGCCAGCTCCTCGTCGGAGCAGTCGATGTAGCCCGAGCCGTCCTTGGCGCACAGGCGGAAGCCCGTGTGGACCTTTTTGGAGAGCCGCAGCTCCAGCCCCGCCTTGAGCTCGCCGGCGAGCTCGCTTTTGAGCGCGTCCGTGACGGAGGCGACCTCCGCGGCGTAGGCGGAGGCGTCCTCGCCCTGCAGCGCGGCGGTGATGAGCGACGCGAGCATCTTATCGTCAAGCGCCTTGCGCGTGTCCTGCGCGAGCAGCTTCGTCAGCTCCGCGCCGATCTCCTGCCGGAAGGCGAGCACCGCGTCGCGCTTCGCCTGCTCCGCGCTGAGCTGAGCGCTGGCCTTGAACACGCCGATCTCCGCCTGCGCGTCCGCACGCAGCTTGTCCGCCTCGCTCCTCGCGTCGGCGACGATCTTTTCCGCCTGCGCCTTGGCGTCGGCAAGGATCTGCGCGGCCTCGCGGTTCGCGCTCTCGATGCCGTCCTTTTTGATGGAGGATACCAGATCCTGAATTTGAAGCTCCATAAAATCTGCCTTTCTGTGTTTATGTGAGTAAAATTTCGTAATCAAACTAAAATATAGCGCACAATGCCGAAGAAATCAAGAAATCGTAAAAAAATTAAATGATTCATTTTTTCAATAGTGCCTAAAAACCGGGTAATGATGCGAAAAATATTATAACCGTCCGCGCGGGAGCCTAACCGCCGCCTTGCTCTTCCCGTGTCGGTGTGCTATACTGGACCTGATATAAAAGAGAGAAGGAGAATGCTTCCCATGCCTGCCTTTGATCCGCTGACCTACCGTTACGCCTCGCGGCGCAATGTCGTCTACGCCAAAAATGCCGTCGCCTGCACGTCTGTGCCGCTCGGCGCGCAGATCGGACTGGACGTGATGAAATCCGGCGGCAGCGCCGTGGACGCCGCCGTGGCGATGGCTGCCGCCATGCCGCTTTTGGAGCCGACCGGCAACGGCCTCGGCTCGGACTGCTTTGCGCTCGTGTGGATCGAGCGGGACAAACGGCTCTACGGCCTCAACGCCAGCGGTGTCGCGCCGATGGCGCTGAGCGCGGAGAAGGTTCGCGCGATGGGCTATACAAAGATGCCGAAGGCCGGATGGCTGCCGACGATGGTGCCCGGAGCGCCCGCGGGCTGGGCGGAGCTGAACCGCCGCTTCGGCACGAAGCCGCTCGCTGAGCTGTTCGCGCCCGCCATTTCCTATGCCGAGGAGGGCTATCCCGTGCCGGTGAACGTCGCGCGGCAGTGGGAGCGCGACAGCCGCCGCATTGCCAAGGCGATGGCGGAGAACGCCGCACCGCACGAATACTGGTGGCAGAGCTTTATGAAGCCGGACGGTACGCCCTACCGCGCGGGCGAGCTGTTCCGCTTTCCGGACTATGCCGCGACGCTGCGCTCTCTCGCCGCGACGGACTGCGAGAGCTATTACCGCGGCGCGCTGATGGAGCGGATCGTCGCGTTCTCCCGCGCGACCGGCGGGTACTTCTGCGAGGACGACTTCCGCAATTACCACCCCGAATGGGTCGAGCCCATCACGCAGGACTACCGCGGCTATACGGTCTGCGAGATCCCGCCGAACGGCCACGGCATTACGGTGCTCATGGCGCTTGGCATCCTGAACGGCATGACCATGCCGGAAAATCGCGAGAGCGCCGAGTACTATCACAAGGTGATGGAGGCCATCAAGCTTGCCTTTGCCGACACGAGGACCTACGTCGCCGACCCGCGCTATATGAAAACTAAGGTCAGCGAGCTGCTGGATCCCGCCTATCTCGCCGCCCGCCGCGCGCTCATCACCGACCGCGCGCTGGAGCCGAGGGCGGGCGACCCGCACTGCGGCGGCACCATCTATCTCTGCACCGCTGACCGCGAGGGCAACATGGTCTCGTTCATCCAGAGCAATTATACCACCTTCGGCGCGGGTGTCGCCGTGCCGGGGACGGGCATCTCGCTCCAAAACCGCGGCGTGAACTTCTCGCTCGACCCCGCAAGCGACAACTGCCTTGCCGGAGGCAAGAGGTCCTACCACACCATCATTCCCGGCTTCCTGCTCAAGGACGGCGCCGCCGTCGGTCCGTTCGGCGTGATGGGCGCGTTCATGCAGCCGCAGGGTCAGGCCGAGGTCCTCGTCAACACGCTCGATTATCACATGAACCCGCAGGAGGCGCTTGATGCGCCGCGCATTCAATGGATCGGCGGCAGGAGGCTCGAACTGGAGTGTGAGGCGGGCGAGGCCATTGCCGACGAACTGCGCGCGATGGGCCACGAGATCACGGTCGTGGACGACCGCATTTCGATGGGCCGCGGTCAGATCATCTGGCGCGGAGAGGACGGCGTTTACACGGCGGGCACCGAGCCGCGCTGCGACGGCGCGGTCGCCGCGTGGTAAAGAAAGCTGCTGAAAAGGAAAGAGCCGCGTTCCCGGTGCAGGGAACGCGGCTCTTTTTGCGTGCTTGCGGCTTAGCGTGCGGGCTGCGGTCGTGTCTCAGAGATTGGCGTGCTCCATCAGGTCGATGAGCACGCGGATGCCCTGCAGGTAGGCGCGGACCAGAATGCGCTCGTTCGTCCCGTGGACGCCGGAGGCGGCCTCCTCGGGCTCCGCCATGAAGGGCGAGCAGCGCAGGCAGGTGTCGCAGATCTGCTCGTATTGGTGCGCGTCGGTCGCGCCGACGGTCATGGACGGAACGAACACCACGTCGGGGTAGTAGCGCTGCATACTGTCCACCACCGTGCGGTAGCCGTAGCCATTGCGCCGGGCCGTGGCAGAGGGATCGTTGGCCTGCTGGTAGCGCAGCTCCACAGTCGGGTCCTGCACCGCCGCACGGCAGTGCGCCATCACGCTCTCGACCGTGTCGCCGTCGGCAAGACGGAAATTGATGACCGCCTGCATATCCTGCGGCATCACGTTGCAGGCCCTGCTGCTGCCCTGAATAACGGTGGGAGCGATGGTCGTGGTGACAAAGGGAAAGAGCGCGGAGGACTGATAGCAGTAGGCCGCAATGGCGTCCGCGTTCGCGCGGACGTCCCGCGTCAGCGTTCTGAGCGGCTCGGCGGTGATGTAGGGCGCGAGCGTTTCAAACGCGCCCATCATGGCGGGATTGAGCCGCACGGGGAACGGGCTGCGGACGATGTCCGCGATGGCACAGGCGAGATGGGCGAGCGAGGTGCCGCCGTAGGGGCGGCTCGAGTGTCCGCCGATGGAGCGGACCGTCAGCTCCAGATCGGCGTAGCCCTTCTCCATCAGATCGACCTGCGCGATGGAAAGGTCGGGCGCGCCGAAGGCCGCGCCGGATTCGATCTTGCCGCCGCCCTCATCTAAAACGAATTCCAGCGTTACGCCCTGCGCCTTGAGGTGGTCGGAGATCGCCAGCGCGCCGGTGTTGAGCGTCTCCTCATCGTCGCCGAAGGCGAGGTAGGCGGTGCGCCGAAAGGAACTGCCGTGGGCCAGCAGATACTCCGCGGCCTCCAGCACGCCGAAAACCTGATTTTTGATGTCGAGCGTGCCGCGGCCCCAAATGAAGCCGTCCGCCACTGCGCCGGAGAAGGCGGGATAGGTCCAGTCCTGCTCCGTGCCCTCGACCACCGGCACCACGTCCTGATGGGACATATACAGGCAGGGACGCAGCGTTTCGTCGCTGCCGGGGATGGTGATGAGCACGGCGTGGTGGCCGAGCCGCTCAAAGACGCCCGCGCGCATGATGTGGGGATAGCTCGCCTTCATGTGCGCGTGGAGCGCGTCGAACGTACTGTAATCGGTCAGGCTGTGGTCGGCATAGTTGATGGTTCTGCATTGGATTGCCTGCGAAAGACGCGCGACCGCACCCTCGGCGTCTAAGTCGGGATAATTGCCCTCGAGGGCAAAGAAATCGGTGATCTTCTTCGTCATGCCATTTTGTCCTCCAGATAGCGGCTGAGAAATTCGCGGGTACGGCTCTCCTTCGGGTTTCCGAAGACCTCACGCGGCGAGCCCTGCTCTAAAATGACGCCCCGGTCCATGAATACCACGCGGTCGCTGACCTCCTTGGCAAAGGCCATCTCGTGCGTCACGACGACCATGGTCATGCCCTCCTGCGCAAGGCGCTTCATCACATCGAGCACCTCGCCCACGATCTCGGGGTCGAGGGCGCTCGTCGGCTCGTCGAAGAGCATGATCTCAGGCTCCATGCACAGCGCCCGCGCGATGGCAACGCGCTGCTTCTGCCCGCCGGAGAGGCGGCGGGAGTCGGCGTGGATGAAATCCTCCAGCCCGACGGCCTTGAGGTGGCGGATGGCCGTCTCCTCGGCCTGCGCCCTGGGAATGTGCCGCACCGTCATGGGCGCGAGCGTGCAGTTGTCCAGCACGGACTTGTTGTTGAAAAGGTTGAAGCCCTGAAACACCATGCCGATCTTCTGCCGCAGGGCGTTGAGGTCGACCTTGAGGTCCATGAGATCCTGTCCGTCGAACCAAATGTGACCGGAGTCGGCTTCCTCCAGCAGATTGATGCAGCGCAACAGCGTGGACTTGCCGGAGCCGGACGCGCCGATGATGCACACGACCTCGCCGCGGTCGATCTCCAAGTTGATGCCCTTGAGCACGTGGAGGTCGCCGAAGGACTTTTCGAGCTGTTCGATTTTGATGATGGGATCGTTCGTCATAGCGTCCTCCTGTCAGTTTGAGCTGGGAAGTCCCAGATCGACGGTTTGATTGCCCTGACGCCGCTTCGTGTTGTCCGGCGCGGTCATCCTTCCCGTGATGGCCTTGAGCAGGAGCGAGGAAAGATACGTCAGGAACAGGTAAACGGTGGCGGCGATGAGGTAGCACTCGGTGCCCTTATAATAAATGCCGGCGACCGAGCGGGTCATGAACATCAGGTCGGATACGCCCAGCACGCACAGCACGGAGGAATCCTTGATGTTGATGATGAACTCATTGCCGATGGCGGGCAGCGAATTTTTGATGGCCTGCGGGAAAACGACTCTGCGCATGGCCTGCCAGTGCGTCATGCCGAGCGAACGCGCGGCCTCCATCTGCCCCGCGTCGACGGCGAGGATGCCGCCGCGCAGCACCTCGGCAAGGTACGCGGTCGAGTTGAGCGAGACCGTGACAAGACCGGAGATGAAGAGCGACCAGACGCGGTTGATCTCCGTGACGCTCATGCCGGTGCGCTTGAAGAGATTGAAGATCGCGTAGTAGAAGATGAGGGACTGCACCATCATCGGCGTGCCGCGGATGACGAAGATGTAGAAGCGGGCGAATTTGTTCGCGACGATTTTGATAAGCTTCACAAAGTCGTTGTTGCGCTTGTCGGGTTCCTGAATGCGGAGAAAGACCATGAGAAGCGCCAGCACGAACGCGATCGCCGTGCCGGCCAGCGCGAGCTGAACGGTCGTCCACACGCCGGTGACGAAGAGCGAGCGCTGGTTGTAGGCCATGTAGACCATGGAGGAGAGCGTGCCGGTGGGGTTGCTCTCGGCGTGGACGGCGGCGTGGACGACGTAGGCGAGCTTGAGCACGAAGCGGTCAAGCGCGAGCAGCGCGGCAGCCGCGGCGTCCAGATAGGAGAGATAGCGGCTCAGCCGCACGAGGGCCGGGCGCTTGAGAATGGTCTCGCCGTAGCTGCTCCAGTGCGTCCATTTCACGAGCAGCGCCAGCGTGCTGACGACCAAAAAGAAATAGCAGACCGCGGCGAGCGCCGTACCGGGCACGGAGCCGGCGGGCAGAAAGCTGTACGGACTGGGCGCGGAATACCACAGGCTCAGGCCGACGAGGGCGATGACGCTGCCGCCCAGATAAACATAACGGTGGTCCCGTGCGATGAAGCTCTGACCACGGGACGTGGGGGTTCCTCTCATGGTGCTTCCTCCTTATGCGGCGTGGAGCCGCCGGTTACTTCGGCTGGTTGGCGACGGCGGTGTTCCACATCTCGGTGCGCGCGTCGCTGTCGATGGTGGCAAGGATCTCGTTGATCTGCGCGAGCAGCTCGGTGTCGGACTTGCGCAGGCCTACGCAGGAGCCCTTGGCGGGCAGCGTGAAGCCGTTGCCCTCGCTGAAGGTGATGAGACGGAAATCGGGATTCGAGGCGAGGTAGCCCGGGGCGCTCTCCTCGTTGATGACGATGGCGTCGCAGGTGCCCTGCTGCAGGCGGGAGATCATGTCGGGCACGCTGCCGACGGGGCTGAGGTGCTCGACGCCCTCGATCTGGTCGATGACGTCGTCGAGCGCGGTGCCCTGCTGGCCGAGCACGGCGGCGCCGGAGAAGTCCTGAATGGAGGTCGCGTTCTCATACGGCGAGCCGGCGAGCACCATCATGCTGTAGATCGTCTCCTTGTACGGGTCGGAGAAGTTGATGGACTCGCGGCGCTCGGCGGTGTCCATCATGCCGGCGATGATGGCGTCGATCTGGCCCTGATTGAGCGCGTCGATCAAGCCGTCCCAGCTGAGCTTGACGATGACCAGCTCCTTGCCGAGCTGATCGGCGAGAATGCGCGCGATCTGCACGTCGTAGCCCTCGGCGTAAGCGCCGGCGACGTTTTCCACGGGAACGTTGGTGTCGGTCGCGGCGCTCTCCTGCCAGTTGCTCGGCGCGTAGGCACATTCCATGCCGACACGGAGCTGGCTGCTTTCAGTCGCGGGTGGATCGGCTTCTTCGGCGGGGGTGTTCGTGTCCTGCGCGGGGGGCGTCGTGCCCGCGCCGCAGGCGGTGAGGGCGAGCAGCATGAGGGCTGCGAGCAGGGTAGCGATGGTTCTTCTGAGGTTCATGGTGTTGCTTCCTTTCTGAATGGAAATTGGCTCCGTGGGGGGAGTCGGCCCTTCGTTGTCCGCGCCAACGAGTTCGGAAACAGAAAAAGCCGTAAATGCTCATGTGGAGCATTTACGGCAAATGATCTGCAATACCGGCAAAACCGAAACCGGCCTGCCGACTCTTCGATAGCGCTCCACAAATTGTGACAGTCCGGCGGATCTTCTCCGACGAGCCAGCAGAAAACGGCACAGGAACCGTTCCTCACTTCGGCGGCTTCCCCTTTCCCTTTGTCCCGGATCTCTGCTCCGTACGGACTCGGTACTCTTGTCGGCCGCGCCTCTATCTCGCTCAACTGAATTGAGCCTATTCAATTGTTGACGTGAAGATACTACGGCGGCGCGCGAATGTCAAGCCCCCGCGGAACAGTTCTCAAATTCTTGACAATCTTGCACCGAAAATCCTCTCGACCTTGTAGAATTTTACCATTCGCACGGTTATTTATGCGCGGCAAAAGCGCACGGAAAGGCACGAGACGACCGTTTAACGGAATATTTATGCTCTCTGCCGCTCTGCGCCCTCCGTTTTAGGACGCTTTAACATAGCGCAAAGCGGACGCTTTGCCAAGTAAATACGGCGGCGACGCGAAGCGGCAAGGCGGGTTTGACGAAATGCATGGAATTGCAAAAAGTGTCGCGCGAAATTTGTCATTTCCTTACAGGAAAAATGTTGATTTTTTTACACGGGCGTGCTATGATATCGCCGTAAAGTGCAAAAAGGGGCCATGGCCCCTTTTCTGTTCCCGACCGGGAACAGATGTGCTGTGCTCGCCCGCGGGAAGCCGCGGAAAATATACATTGTAGGAGGACCTTTTATGAAACGTAAATTGCTATCCGTTTTACTGTGCCTCGCGATGGCGCTGTCGCTCTTACCGACGGCAGCCCTGGCGGAGGGGACAGGGGCGACAGCGGACTTCGTCACCCTCGAACTGACCTACGGCTCTAATGTTACCGCAGAGCAAGTCGCCGCAGCTAAGGCAATGTACGAGGGCAAGAAGTATGAGACCTGCAAGGCCGCGAACGAGGCTTACATGGCACTGTACGGCGTAGGTAAGAATAGCGATGGCGTTTTGGACGTCGTGAATAACAATGCTCCGCTACGTAGCTATGTAAACAACACGGCACCCGTGACTGAGGTTAAATTTTATATCCACGGTACTCTGGCGGGCTTTACCTCTCTTCTGTCTGCCGGCAATCAAATTGATTGCACTGTTGGCGGCAACCATCAAATTGCCCGCACCAGCATCAGTATTATCGGCGTGGATGGCTCCGGCAGCAAGGCTAAGCTGACGGACGGCAATGTGCAGGCTTATGTGGCCGGCGGTTATGACAATATGTACACTAACTCTGGCAAGCTGACCATCGACAATATTGAATTTAGGACCACAAATAGCACTACCGTTGCCGCTTCCGCTGCAAACGCAACAAGCGGCAGTACCAAGATGGCTACCGGCGAAATGGAGATCAAGAACTGCAAGTTCAATGGCCGTCTGTATGTCTACGACAATTTTGAGAACACTGGGATGACTTACAACATCCACGACAATGTGTTCGACGGCAGCAACTACTCCGGCGACAGCAACGCCTATCCCATCTTCGCGCAGTGCAGGGGCGGCAATGAGCTAATTATCAAGAACAACAACATCAGCGGCTTTGCCCGCGGCATCAACATTGACCATGCCAATATCAAGGCGACGATTGATGACAACACCATTTCCATTACGGATGCTGGACGCGCCTGTATCCAGCTCAGCAGCTTGACCACCGCTGATATCAAGGGCAACACGCTGAACCTCACCGGCGGCAACGCGATCACGCTGCACGAAAAGCTGCTGACTATGTCTACCGCCCCCGAGGTCAGCATTGAGAACAACACCATCACTGGCACCGGCTACCTCATCTACGACGATGCGGCGGCCAACAACAAGAGCTTTACCTCCGATAAGCTGAAACTCACCTATAGCTCTAATACGGTTCCCAGCACCGTTGATACCACCAAGGGCGTGAAGGGCAGCAAGGAGACTGCCCTGACCGGCTATGTTGCGGCTGTGGCACAGGGCAAGTATAATTCCGGTCAGGCCGCGCAGGTCGGCACGGAATACTATGAAACCCTCACCGAGGCTTTTGCGGCGCTGAATGAAACCAACCACACTCTGACGCTCATTGACGGCAGCGCGTGGGATGCCGCCACCCCCGTCTACTGGGCTGCCGGTACGCAGAGCGGCTATGTTGCCAAACTGACCGATGCTCTTACTGCGGCGTATAAGGCCAACGCGGGCGACATCACCATTGTCTGCCGTCCCGGCGCGGACGTCGGCGAAATGACTCACGGTCATGTTGCGGATAACCTGACCATCTACGGCAACAACGCCTACCTCTCCGACGGCGAGTGCGACCTCGAGGTGGATGAGTACAAATTCAGCCGTACCACTGGTGAGAAGGATGAAACGAATGGTGAATATCTTACCAAGGACATCACCATCACCGCCTACGAACTGGACAACCTCGGCGTTTGGGGTACACGCCACACCGACAAAAAGGTTACAATCAATCTGACCGATTGCGACGGCAAGGCGATCACAGGCAAGACCAATGTCCAGCGCGTCTATATCAGCGGCACAAGCGGTGTAAACAACATCACCCTGAAGGACTGTGACTTTATTACGAACAACACCTCCGTCTATTCCAACGCAGACGGCGCAGTGGTGATCGATGGCTGTTCCTTCACCGGCTCCGCGGCTCCGGCCAATTTCAATCATAAGGCGAACGGTGAGCAAACGGTCACGGTAAAGAACAGTACCTTCACAAATTGCGGCGATGCCGGCGAGTGGAAGCAGTTCGCCGCGCCCATCCGCTTTGTCAACAGCGGCAGCGGCACGATGAGCACTGAAGTCACGGGCACCAGCATCACCGGCACCGTCGGCAATAACGGCGACATTCTGCTGGGCGACGGCCGCACAGGTGAAACCTCTAACGACGTTACCCTGACGGTCAAGGACACCGCCGCCAACGTTCAGGCCCAGAAGCCGGGGTACTATGACAACAGCGGCAGCACCGCACAGGACAAGGTCAGTAAGACCAAGGTGGCAGAGACTGAGCAAAAAACGATCGAGCTTAAGAGCAGCGACGACTTCAAGCTGGTCGAGGTCGCCGGTACCAAGTATTCCGACGTCACACGGGCCATCACCGCGGCGCAAAACGGCGGCAAGGTCGTTACGCTGCTGACTGCGGACGATGTGCTGGTTCAGGCGATCCTGGACGGTCAGTACGGTTCCATCGACGGCCTGACCATCGAGCTGCCCACCGGCAACTACGGTCAGCTTGAGCTTGGCCGCGCCACAAAATATCCGGGCAGCAACACGGAGTATCATACCTTCAAGGGCGATTATGCTGCCCCGACGGAAACCAAGAAATATACTACGGTGGAAGAACTCAAGACAACGCTGGCAGATACGAATACATATCATGGAAACCTTATGTATATCCGCAGCCTGAACAATATTACGCTCAAGGCGGCTACAGGTGCAAATGTGAATATCGCTGGCGTTTCTATGAAATCGGCTCATATATACGGGACTGAAAGCAAAACTGTTCACGACTATGTCCTGAACAATGATATTGTGGATACCAACAAATCATTCTGGCTCGTCCATCATGTGAATGACATCAAGTTTGAAGGCCTGAATTTCACGGGCAATGTGAATATCGCCTCGTCCTTGGCAGACGCTTTGATTGATGGTGTCACCTTTGATAATTGCTCTTTCACTACCAACGGAACGGAAAGCGACAAGGGTCAGGCCCTTCGCTACTACAACGAGAACAACAACGGCAAGGTCAGCGACCTGAAGGTCATCAACTGCACGTTCAACAACTGCTATCAGGGCGTTTACACAGGGCATATCAAAAATGTCACGGTGACGGACAGCAGCTTTACGAACACCGGCCACAATGCGATTGCAATTCAGAATAATTCTGATAAAGGCACGTGCAACCACGGCAATGTTGTGATCACCAGAAATACATTCGCCAACATCGGCGACCGCATCATCCGCTTCAACACGGTCGGCGCAGATACGCAAATCACCATCACCAACAATACTGCGACCAACAGCGGCGATAGAGCGGGTGAGGTCATCAAGGCGAACTCCCTTGCCGATGGGATCACCTATACCGTCCGTGGAAACAACTGGGGCAGCGGCACCAAGGTCGCCAATGACCAGCTCAAAGACACCGCAGCCCCCAGTTACTCCGGCAGCAGCTCTGACCCGACCTACTCCGTCTCCACGCCGAGCAAGACCGAGAACGGCAGCGTGACCGTCAGCCCGAAGAGCGCCAGCAAGGGCGACACCGTGACCGTGACCGTCAAGCCCGACAGCGGCTACGTCCTCGAGACCCTGACCGTCACCGACAAGAACGGCAACGAGCTGACGCTCAAGGACAAGGGCAACGGCAAGTACACCTTCACCATGCCCTCCGGCAAGGTCGAGGTCAAGGCGACCTTCATGGAGGACAACTCCATGCTGAACTTCTTCTACGACGTGCCCAACGACGCGTACTTCTATGAGGCTGTCAAGTGGGCGGTCAAGAACGGCATCACCACCGGCGTGGGCGATAATCTGTTCGCTCCCGAGCAGCCCTGCACCCGCGCGCAGATCGTGACCTTCCTGTGGCGCGCCGCCGGCTCTCCCGAGCCGAAGGGCACCGCGGCTGGTATGACCGACGTGGTCTCCGGCAGCTACTATGAGAAGGCCGTGGCGTGGGCCATCGAAAACGGCATCACCACCGGCACGACGACCAGCACGTTCTCTCCCGACGCGACCTGCACCCGTGCGCAGGCGGTGACCTTCCTCGCCCGCGCCCTGAACGCGAAGGCGGCGAGCGCGGCGGAGTTCTCCGACGTCCCGACCGACAGCTACTTTGCGGACGCGGTCGCCTGGGCGGCGGCCAACGGCGTGACCGAGGGCATCGGCGGCGGCCTGTTCGGCTCCGACAACGACTGCACCCGCGGCCAGATCGTCACGTTCCTTTACAGAGCATACAACAAGTAACGGGAACACGCTCCCTCAGACAAAACAAAGAGAAGAGGCCCATCTGCCAAAGCAGATGGGCCTCTTTCGTATATCGTGCCGGCTCAGCTTCTGCTGAGCTGCGCGGCGAATTCGTGGGCGCGCCTTCATGGGACTTCTTCCGACTTGATGAAAAGCACGGTCCTGTTTTCCATGGAGATCCTGCCGACCGCATAGCCGTATGCTGTCAGCTCCTTTTTACAGCTCAGAAAGGAGCGGTCGAGCGGCACGCCGGCAAGTTCTTCCACCGCATCAAAAGACAGGGCCAGCCGCGGTTGACCCCTTTCGCGTATGGATTCCCGCAGCGCGTCGTGTTTGCGCATTGTGTTTCCTCGGTCAAAATCCTTCCGGAAATGCTCCGCTGCGGGACGGGGGGCGACCCGGTACGATCGTTCAAAGGCTCTTCACGAGCGTCAGGATGTTCGACCCGTCCGCGTATTCATAGGTCACCTCGTCCATGAGCTTCTTCACCATGAAGATGCCGAGACCGCCGACCTCCCGCTCCTCCGCCGACTGCGTTGTATCCGGATCGGGCTTTTCAGTGGGGTCATAGGGCCGTCCGTTGTCGGAAAAGCGAAGCGTCGCCTTGCTGTCCTTCAGTGAGCAGCCCAGCACGACGCCGGTCGCGCCGCTGTAGCGGGCGATGTTGGAGAAGATCTCGTCCACCGCCACATTGACCTGAGCGATCACCTTCATGGAGGCTCCTGCCTCGGCGAGAATGCCCTCAAAAAAGTCGGTGGCCTGCGGCAGCTGCTCCAGCGTCGGCGCGAGACGGATCTTTTTCATGCCCGACGACTTCATCTCGATGCAGAGCATGGTGATATCGTCGAACTGGTCCGCGCCGCCCGCGAACTCGTCCACATCGCGGTGCAGGGCCTCCAGCAGATGGCGGCACGAGCCGCCCTCGGCGGCGTTCAGCGCACGGAGCATCCGGTCAGTCCCGTAGAGCGTGTTGGAAGCATTTGTCGCCTCCGGCACGCCGTCCGTGTAGACCACCAGACGGTCTCCCGCGTTCAGCTCCAGCTCGTATTCCCGGTATCGGGCGCCCTCCATGCCGGCCAGCACGAAGCCGTGCTTATCCTTGAACAGCTCGAAGGAGCCGCCGCGGCGCATGATGGCCGGATACTCGTGGCCCGCGTTGGCGCACTTCATTTTTCCCGTGGAGATCTCGAGAATGCCCAGCCAAACGGTGACGAACATCTCCGCTTCGTTGTTTTCGCAGAGCTGATCGTTCACCTTTTCCAGCACGGCCTTCGGGGACAGACCGCTCTGCGCGGCGGATTTCAGCAGCGTTTTGGAGATCATCATAAACAGCGCCGCGGGGACGCCCTTGCCGGACACGTCCGCCATGACCAGCGCCAGATGGTCGTCGTCCACCAGGAAGAAGTCGTAGAAGTCGCCGCCGACCTCCTTCGCCGGCGTCATGGAGGCGTAAATGTCGAACTCGTGGCGCTCGGGGAAGGCGGGGAAGATGCAGGGCAGCATGGACGCCTGAATGTGGCGCGCCACGTCCAGCTCCGCGCCGATGCGCTCCTTTTCCGCGGTGACGCGGCTGAGGTTTTGAATATATTCATTCAGCTCCGACACCATGTACTGGAACGAATGGGCAAGCTCCTCCAGCTCGTCGCCGGTGTTAACCTCCACCCGAAAGTCGGACAAGGCCGCCATCTTGCTCTCCACCAGCCCGATGGCGGCGTGGTGCAGAGTCCTCAGCGGACGGATCAGAATGCGCCGCACATAGTAGTAGTACGCGAAAATGGAAAGCAGCAGAACAGCCAGCACCACGCACAGCGTCAGGCCGAGAAACTGCCGGATCTGCTGGTCGATCATGTCCATCGAGATGTCTACGCTGGCCAGCGCCACCGGTGTGCCGGCTTTGTTGAGAATGGCGACGTAGGCCGACGCCAGATAGCCGTACTCCTCGTTGTTGGTGATGAGGATGGTCTGTTCCGCGTCGACGGCAAAGGCCCCGTGCATCAGCTCGTTGCCACCGCCGTAGTAGGCGTCGGTGTCGCCGAGGTCGCAGACGCCGTCCTCGCCGGGAACGCCCGCGTCCCAGATGTAGTACATGACCTCATCCTCCGGCACGACCACATAGAAGTATTTCAGCCCCAGCTTCTCCCTGACGTCCTGCAGGTAGCGGTGGATCTCCTCATAATAGGCGTCCTTCTCGCCGGTCCGGTAGTATTGCTCCACACGGTCTCCGTCGATGAGATCCGCCGCCACGGAGGCCTGACCGAACGCGAGAGAGGCGTATTGCTCCTCCATCCGCGCCCGGTACAGTTGGGCAATCGAGGGGGCCAGGATCGCCGCGAGGACGGCGGCCATCGCCACCAGTCCCAGCAGCAGCTTGGGCTGTAACCGTATGCTCCTTGCTCGTTTCATGTCCGCACCTCCATCGGATGGATATGAAGCCGCAAATGACCGTCTCTTACGCGGTAGAGCGCCCGCGTGGGGGACAGACGCTGCACCCTGCAGGGCAGGGAGACTGTGCCGGTCTCCACCGCGGTCACATAGAACCACGCGCCGCCCAGCTCCACCTGGGTCATGGAATTGTATTTTCGGAAGATCGCCAGGGCCTCCGCCCGGCTCATTTCGGAATGCAGCGTCAGCAGCTCGGATGCGGGACGCTTCCAGTAGGGCTGCTTTTCCGCCTGCGGCCGGCCGGCCGCCCAGCGGTCGTCAAGGTGCTCGAGGAGCTCCTCGACCGTCGCGCGCGCCCATGCCGCGCTTTGCAGGTAGACGTCGATGCTGTCCGTGTCCGCGGTTATGTCAATGGTATGCTGCGCCAGAACGTCGCCGCCGTCCAATCGCTGCGCCACCTTGTGCATCGTCACGCCGGTGCATAACAGCTCCCGCTCCATGGCTCCCTCGATGGGGTAATAGCTGCGCCCCTGCGGGAGCAGCGAGCTGTGGGTGTTGATGCCGCGGAACGCGGGGAAGTCCTCCGGCAGCGTCAGGATGCGGTCATACTCCGCGATGAAAAACAGCTCGCAGCCCTCCTCCGTGAAGTACCGCCGGATCTCCTCCGGCGAGATGGCCTCGTAGTGGACGGGGATGCCGAGCTCCCCCGCCCGCTTTACGATGGCATATTCCGTGAAATAGTCCTCGTCGTTGTGATAGGTATACAGTGCCAGCACATGATGCTTTTCCACAAAATATTCAAAGCACGATAGGAACACGTCGCTGCCGAAATAAACGACCTTCATCGCTTTTCCCTCTTTGTCCTCAGATCTTGATGATCAGTGTGTTGAAGCCCTGATAGCGCCGGTAGAAAAATTCCTTCGCCCGCTTTTTGATGACCAGCACGCCCATGCCGTCCATGTCGAAATCCTCGTCCCGGCTGGCGCGGGAAGTATCTAACGCAAAGGGATTGAAGGTCGTGGCGTCGTCCCGCAGGTGCAGCTCCAGCACGCCGCTCTCGTCCATGATGGCCGTCAGCTGGAGGTAGCCGTCCGTCCGCCCCTGAAAGCCGTGCTTCAAGATGGCCATGCCGAGCTCCTCCACGGTCATGGTCGAAAACATCTGCTGCTTCATGTCCGCGCCCCAGACTTCGCAGAAGGCCTCCAGCTCGCGGCACACGTCCATCACATCCTCCGCGTTGCTGAGGATCGTCCGCTGGAAGATGCGCTCCTCCGGCAGCTCCGCTTTCTTATAGCGGCCGCCGAGGCCCAGCAGCAGGAACACCGCCAGCGAGCCGGCCTCCGTCAGCAGGAACAGCAGCCAGAAGCGCTGCAACCCCAAGGCATAGCACACGAACGTCAGCGGGATGAGCAGCACCGCGCCGCGCAGCGTCTCCAGCAGGAACGACGGCTTCTCATTCTCGCAGGCCTGATAGTAATTGCACAGCAGGATATTGATGCCGGCGAACAGCGCCCCCGCGCCGTAGAGCCGCAGCGCGGTACACGCCAGCGCCTCCGACGCCGAACCGGCGATGCCGAACAGCAGGCACATTCCCGCGGGCCACAGCTCCACAAGGGCGATCAGCGCACCGCCCACCGTCAGTCCCGCCGTGAAGCCGAGACGCACCGTGTTCCGCATTCCCTGCCGGTTGTGCTCGCCCTGATAGGTGGAGAGGATGGGCTGCATGGCGCGCCCCGTCCCCTCAAACAGGTACAGGATCAGGTAGGAGGTATTCTGAATGACGTCGAACACCGCCACCGCCGTTTCGCCGCCCAGACGGATCAGCAGATTGTTGCACACGAGGAAGAAGATCATCTGGTACAGGTACTGCACCGAGGTGGCCATACCCGCCTTCAGCGCGGAAAGGGCGGGGGTGAGCCAGCGCCCGCACGGCAGCGCGAAGCGCAGCGTGTGCTTCTGACCGAAAAAGCCCGGCAGATAGATGGCGATGGTGATGATCTGTCCCAGCGCGGTGGACAGCGCCGCGCCCCGCGTGCCCATGTCCAGCGCCAGCACCAGCGTGATGTTCAGCGCGATGTCGCAAAGGTTGCCTATGACCGAGCCGGCGCCGGCGCGGCGCTGACTCCCGTCGTTGCGCAGATAGTAGTTGAACACGTTGGACAGGTAGAACAGCGGCGTAGCCGCGACGAGGACCTGCAGATAGTCCCTTGTGGCGGCATACAGCGCGCCGTCCGTGCTCCGCGTGCCCAGCAGCGCCAGCAGCGGGTCCATGAACACGCTGCCCAGCACGGCGGTCGTGACGCTGAAAAGCAGCGCCAGCGCGAGCACACCGTGAAAGCTGTCCGCGGCCTCCTGCGTTTTGCCCTGACTCAGCAGACGGGAATAGCGAACGGAGCCGCCCAGTCCGAGGCCGTGGGCAAACATGCAGTTGATCATGTAGACCGGCAGGATCAGACCGATGGCGGCAAGTCCCACGGCGCCCAGCCGCTGCCCCACCACCACGGCGTCTGCCATGTCGCTCAGCGCCCAGCCGAGCGACGAGAGCATGGCAGGGACCCACAGCCCACGGAACATCCGAGCGGTAAAGCGGTCCGCCGTCCGATGTGCGGCGGGGCTCATCGTCCGCATGGTGTTATTCAATGGTCAGAATGTCGGAGAAGCCGGTCACCTCAAAGATCTCCATCACCGACTCGCTCACATGGGTGAGCACCATTTTGCCCTGACGGTTCATCAGCTTCTGCGCGGACAGCAGTACGCGCAGTCCCGCCGAGGAGATGTACTCGACCTGCCCGAAGTCCAGACGCAGCTCGGTGACGCCGTCAAGGTCGGCCTTCAGCTCCGTTTCCAGTTGAGGGGCGGTGGTGGTGTCGATACGGCCCTCAATGGCCATTGACAGCGCGGAAGCCTTCTTTTCTTTTCTGATCTCCATGCTTTTTCTCCTCCGAAAATGATCGAATTTTCAGGATGCGGCAGAGGGCTGCATTCTTCCTTATCTATGATAGCTGTATCCATTGTAACACAAGCGCGGCTTTTTCTCAACGAAAAAAGTAAATTCTGCCGAAAATCGGTGCACGAACGGCGGACGGCGGGACGGTCCCGTGACGCGCACGGGGCTCCGCCCGGTATGAAAAAGAAAAGCGCCGCATACCCTCTACCAAAACAAAATGGGGAGGATATGCGGATGTTTTTGCGGTTTGCCTTGAGGGAAAAGCGTGGGAAGCGGGAGGCGGCGAAGCCGCGCTTTCTTGTTCTGCGGCGCAGGACGCTGACCGCCGGTGCGGCGCTGCTGGCGGCGCTCGCCATCTTCGGCGCGGTGAACGCGCCCGCCGCCGTGCGGGCGTCGGCCGCGACGCGTCAGCTGCCCATCTACTGCGTCGAGCGCGATCAGAAGGTGTGCAGCATCTCGTTCGACGCCGCCTGGGGTGCGGACAACACGCAGAAGATTCTCGATGTGCTCGCGGACTACGGTGTGAAGTGTACCTTCTTCGTCGTCGGCAACTGGGCGGACCAGTACCCCGAGCAGGCTAAGGCCATCGTCGAGAGCGGCAACGAGCTGATGAACCATTCCAACGCGCACGACCACTACAATTCCCTGACCGCCGACCGGATCATCGCGGACGTAAACACCTGCAACGATAAGATCGAGGCGCTCACCGGCGTCCGCCCGACGCTCATCCGGTGTCCGTTCGGCGAGTACGACGACCATGTCATTTCCGCCATCCGCTCCATCGGCATGGAGCCCATCCAATGGGATGTGGATTCGCTCGACTGGAAGGGCATCTCCGCCGGTGAGATCACCAAGCGTGTGACGGGGAAGGTGACGAACGGCTCCATCGTGCTCTTCCACAACGCGGGCGAGCACACGCCAGAGGCGCTGCCGGATATCCTCGACTACCTGCTTGGCGAGGGCTATGAGATCGTGCCGATCTCCAAGATCCTGCTGACGAACGAAGAGACGTACATCGACCATACCGGACGGCAGTGCCGGAGCGCAGAAACATGAGATGCCAGCTGCACCGACCAGATCACGGGCGCGAGCGTCAAGCGTCCGGACATTACAGGTATCGAGATTATGTGTGGGAGTTCGAAGACCGCGTGCGCACCCTATAAGAGAACCGAAAAAGGCCGCTGCAGGAATGTTCTGCGGCGGCCTTTTTTCGCGCTGAGAACTGGCGGCTGTCAAGGCTCGGACCTTTCACCGCACCGGAGCCCCGCGGAATTTTCGAAGCCTCCGGTGCGCTCGGTGAGCTGCGCGGGGCGGCGGCTTCCTTACGCCGTGGGCGGCTCGTAGGTCACATCGTATTCGCTCCATTGGATGCGGATGGAGCAGCGCGCGCCGCCAGCGGAGAGAAACGAGTTGATCTCACACATCGACCAGAGCTTGGTCGCGGGGTCCTGCTGGCGGATGCGCATATTGTGCGTCTCCTGCGAGTTCGTGTAGACGGTGCCGTCGAGCGCGACGCTGGCCGAGACGGTGGCGCTGTTCATGGTCTGCGTCTCGATGGTGCTGCCGTCGTAGATGGTCGTGCGGCGGATGTCCACCAGGACCGGTGCAGCGGCATCCTTCGGCGCGATGCTGATACGCAGCGCGCTGGCAGAGGAGCGCTGGTAGGCCAGCGCCAGATCCTTCAGAGGAATGTTCAGTGTGCTGTTTGCCGCGGAGAGATCGACATGATATTCGGTGAACGGCGCGAAGAGGTTGGGCGTCGTCAGCTCCTGCTCGCCGGACTGGAAGTGCAGTTTATAGCTGCGCGGCGTATAAGATCGCCGGTCAGCTCGTGGCCTACTGCATCGAGCACACCGCCGTGCTCGAGGAGCTGCCGCTCGCGCTGCTCCGGCAGTACAGCGAGCGGTTCGGCGAGGACGTTTACGCCGCCATCGCGCTCACCAGCTGCGTGACGGGCCGCACCTCGCTCGGCGGCACCTGCGTCGCGTCGGTCGAGGCGCAGATCGCCTCCGTCCGCGACTTCCTTGCCGGACAGACAGAGGATGAAGCGTGAACCATCCGCGCAGGCTGCAAAGCAGGCAGAGAACGGTTGACAACACAGAGGATCGGGCTATAATAGCAAATAAACGTTAGTCAGCGGGCGGCAGCCCGCTCTCTAAATTAAAATTTGAAGGAGAGCTTTTTGAAACACATCATCCTATCACCGGAGCGTGTGGCCTGACCGGGAGGTTCGGCAAATCCAACACACGCCGCTCCTCCCGAGAAATTTCGCGTGATCTTTCTTCAGGAGGAAACACCATGAACCGCGAAAACAAATGCAAGACCTTTGAAAAAGGCTACTACAAGACGCACGCCTGCAAGGATACCTTCACCTGCAAGGTCTGCGGCCGGCTCTGCACGCCGCAGAATGCTGGCAGCGACCACCGCAACCACTGTCCGAACTGCCTTTCCAGCCTGCACGTCGACATCGAGCCCGGCGACCGGGCGTCCGACTGCGGCGGCATCATGGAGCCGGTGGCTGTTTGGGTGCGCAGAGGCGGCGAATGGGCCATCATCCACCGCTGCAAGCGCTGTGGGACGCTCAGCTCCAACCGCGTGGCGGCGGACGACAACCCGATGAAGCTCATGAGCATTGCCATGAAGCCGCTGTGCGAGCCGCCGTTCCCGCTCGACCGCATCGAGGAGATGACTGCTCTCATGGGCGGTGACGGGCGGCTCCGCTGAGGCGGGAGCCAACGAAGGCCAAAACGCAGAGCAGTACCGAAACGGTGCCGCTCTGCGTTTCCTTTTTTGAAGAATTTTTGAATAATTGATAAAAATGGTTGACGGCCGGACGGTGGAGGACTATAATGACGCCCTGAAACAGAGAAAAAGGAGATCATGGCATGATCACATTGTTTATCATCGGAATGGTCGTTCTGACCGTAAAGCTCGTGGCATTGACGTTCAGCGTCACATGGGGACTGACCAAGACGATCCTGTTCGGCGTCGGCCTTCCGGTCATCCTGGCTGCGCTGTTCATCGCGGGGCTGACGGCCTTCGCCGTCCCGCTGCTGATCCTTGCGCTGCTGGGCGTATTTCTGCTGCCGCTTTTCGGCATCTGAGGAAGCGGCTGCCGCGGAGTGCATGGGATGCGGCAGCGCGTTTGTCCTGATTTTGTACAAAAGGGCGATTGACTTTATCGAGTAGAAGTGTTAAAGTTTCGCTATTATAAAAAGTGCGCGGGCGGGAAGGACGCAGGCTCTGCCGACACGGACAAATGAGAAAGGGAGCAGTAATACCATGCAGGAACTGAGCAGAAGAAACGAGCATTTTACCGACTCCGTCATCCGACGGATGACGCGCATCAGCATCGACTGCGGCGCGATCAATCTGGCGCAGGGCTTTCCCGACTTTGACCCGCCCAAGGCGATGACCGACCGACTGGAGGAGGTCAGCCGGCTCGGTCCGCACCAGTATCCCATCACGATGGGCGCGCCGAACTTCCGTCAGGCGCTCTCGCGTAAGTGTGAGCGCTTCATGGGCATGAAATACGATCCCGAGACCGAGATGGTCGTGACCATCGGCTCAACCGAGGCAATGGTGGACACCATTTTTGCCCTCACGAATCCGGGCGACAAGATCGTGATGTTCTCTCCCTACTTTGAGAATTACCGCGCCCAGACCATCATGGCGGGCTGCGAGCCGGTGTTCGTGCCGCTCGTGCCGCCGGCGTTCGGCTTCGATCCGGAGGTGCTGGAGGACGCCTTCCGTCAGCATCCCAAGGCAATTTTGATCTGCAATCCCTCGAACCCGAGCGGCAAGGTCTTTACCTATGACGAGCTCAAGCTCATCGCAGACCTCTGCATCCGATATGACGTTTACGCCATCATGGACGAGGTCTACGAGCACATCGTCTATGAGGGCCACAAGCACACCTACATGAGCACGCTCCCTGGGATGCGTGAGCGCACGGTCTGCTGCTCGAGCCTGTCCAAGACCTATTCCGTCACCGGCTGGCGTCTGGGCTACGCGCTTGCGCCGCAGAACATCATGGACCGCATCAAGCAGTATCACGACTTCAACACCGTCGGCGCGCCCTCGCCGCTGATGGAGGCCGCTGTCGTCGGGCTGGATATGCCCATGAGCTACTACGAGGAGTTCGGCGCGCACTACGCGCACATGAAGGCGCTCTTTACCGGCGGCATGAAGGAACTCGGCATTCCCTTTACCGACCCGCAGGGCACCTACTTCGTGCTGGCGGACATTTCCCCGTTCCTGAAGAAGGGCCAGTCCGATGTGGACTTCTGCGTGGAAATGGCGCAGAAGATCGGCGTGGGCGCCGTGCCGGGAAGCTCGTTCTTCGACGAGGACGTGAACCACATTATTCGTCTGCATTTTGCCAAGAAGGATGAAACGCTCAACACCGCGCTCGAGCGCCTGAGCCATTTGAAGGACCTTGCGCGCTGATACATGAAAGTGAAAACGGACGCTGCGAAAAAAGCAGCGTCCGTTTTTTGACGGGATGGGGGCTTCAGTTTTTCAGGCTGTGCAGCGGCGCGGGGATACGCCCGCCGCGGGCGATGAAGTCCGCGCTGGAATAGGGGTGTACGGCCTGCACCGGCGCGGAGCCGAGCAGCCCGCCGAACTCCACCGTGTCGCCGACCTTGCAGCCGGGCGCGGGAATGATGCGTACGGCGGTGGTCTTGGTGTTGACCATGCCGATGGCGGCCTCGTCCGCGATGATGGCGGCGATGGTCTCGGCGCTCGTGTCGCCGGGGACGGCGATCATGTCGAGCCCGACCGAGCACACGCAGGTCATGGCCTCGAGCTTATCGAGCGTCAGCGCACCGGAGGAGGCCGCGGCGATCATGCCTTCATCCTCGCTGACGGGAATAAACGCGCCGGAAAGTCCTCCGACGGAGCTGGATGCCATCACGCCGCCCTTTTTCACCGCGTCGTTCAACAGCGCGAGCGCGGCGGTGGTGCCGTGCGTGCCGCAGATCTCGAGGCCCATTTCCTCCAGAATACGGGCCACGCTGTCGCCGACGGCGGGCGTGGGCGCGAGGGAGAGATCGACGATGCCGAACGGCGTATTGAGCCGGCGGCTGGCCTCCTGCGCGACGAGCTGACCCATGCGCGTGATGCGGAAGGCAGTCTTTTTCACCGTCTCGGCGACCACATCAAAGGGCTGGCCCTTTACACTTTGCAGGGCATGGTATACCACGCCGGGGCCGGAAACGCCGACGTTGATGACGCGCTCCGGCTCGCCGACGCCGTGGAACGCGCCGGCCATAAAGGGGTTGTCCTCCACAGCGTTGCAGAACACCACGAGCTTCGCGCAGCCGAAGCCTCCGCAGTCGGCGGTGCGCTCCGCCGCAGCCTTAACGGTGCGGCCCAAGAGCGCCACCGCATCCATGTTGATGCCGGCCTTGGTCGAGCCGACGTTGACGGACGAGCACACAAGGTCGGTGACGGCCAGCGCCTCGGGAATGGCGGCGATGAGCCGGCGGTCGGCGTCGGTCATGCCCTTTTGCACGAGCGCGGAAAAGCCGCCGATGAAATTGACGCCCACGGCCTTGGCGGCGCGGTCGAGCGCGACGGCAAAGGGAACGTAGTCCTCCGTCTCCGAGGCGGCGGCCACGAGCGCGATGGGCGTGACGGAGATGCGCTTGTTGACGATGGGGATGCCGAACTCGCGCTCAATGTCCTCGCCGGTTTTAACGAGCCCTTCGGCATAGCGCGTGATCTTGTCGTAGATCTTCTCACACGCCGCCTTGGCGTCGCGGTCGGCGCAGGAGAGCAGGGAAATGCCCATGGTGATGGTGCGGATGTCGAGGTGCTGGCGGTCGATCATCTGCACGGTGGACAGCACGTCGTTTTTATCGAGCATGGCGCGGACCTCCTCTCAGATGCGGTGCATGGCGTTGAAGATGTCCTCCCGCTGGATGCGCACGGCAAGGCCGCGCTCGGTGCCATAAGCGTCCAGCTTGTCGGCGATCTCCGGGAAGGATACCGTGCACGCGGAAATGTCCACCAGCAGGACCATGGTGAAGTAGCCCTGTTCGAGGATGGTCTGGCTGATGTCGAGAATGTTGATGTTGTACTCCGAGAGCAGGGCGCAGACGGAGGCGATGATGCCGACGCGGTCCCGGCCGAGAACGGTGACGATGGCTTTCATGCTGGATTCTCCTTCATTTATAATCATGTATCCCATATTATAGCAGGAAACACGCAAAGAGTAAATATTCCGAATACCGGCTTTTGCCGGTATTCGGAATATTTTTTCCATGGCTTCAGCACACCGGACAGGTCCAGCCGAAGGGATCGGGCTTCGTGCCCCACTGGATGCCGGTCAGCTCGTCGTAGAGCTTCTGCGACAGCTCGCCGATCCGGTTATGGTTGATCTCATAGCATTTGTCGCCCCAGCCGAGCGCGCCGATGGGGGAGATGACGGCGGCGGTGCCGATGCACCACGCCTCCTCGAGCGCGCCGGTCTTGGCGGCCTCGAACAGCTCGTCCACGCTCAGCAGCCGCTCCTCGACGGGAACATCCCAGCTCTTCAAAAGCTCGATGGCGGATTTGCGCGTGACGCCGCGCAGGATGGAGCCGGTCAGCGCGGGAGTGACGACGGCGCCGTTGATCTTGAACATGACGTTCATGCCGCCGCCCTCCTCGACGTACTTACGCTCCACGCCGTCGAGCCACAGCACCTGCGAGTAGCCCTTGGCCTCGGCGCGCTCGCCGGCGCGGTTGGCCGCGCCGTAGTTGCCGCCGCACTTGGCCTCGCCCGTGCCGCCGCGCACCGCGCGCACATCCTCGGTCTCGACCATGATGGGCACAGGCTTGAGCCCGTCGGAGAAGTAGCTGCCGGAGGGGGAGAGGATGATGACGAACGACGCCTCATGCACACCGTGCAGGGCCAGCGTCGGGTCGGTGGAATACAGGAACGGGCGGATGTAGAGCGATGTGCCGGGGTCGTTCGGCACCCATCGCTGATCGACGCGGACGATCTCCTTGATGGCCTGCAGCGCGTCGTCGGGATCGAGCTGCGGCAGACCCAGACGCTCGCAGGAGCGGTTCAGGCGGGCGACGTTCTCCCACGGACGGAAAAGCTGTACGCCGCCGTCGGGACGGCGGTAGGCCTTCAGCCCCTCAAAGACCTCGGTGCCGTAGTGCAGGACGCTGGCGGCGGGGGAGAGCGAGATGGGACCGTAGGGCACGATGCGCGCGTCGTGCCAGCCCTTGCCGGTGCTGTAGTCCATGAGGAACATATGGTCGGTAAAGACGGAGCCGAAGCCGAGCTGATCGGACGGCGGCAGCGTGCCGGGATGAGTATTTTCGGTAAAAGCGAGGTTCATAACGTTAACTCCTTTCGCGTTGTCTCAGATCTCTTTGAGATGCTCCATATTGTGGCGAATGCCCTCGCAGCAGGCGTGGAAGGTCGCCCTTTCCTCGCCCGTGAGCGGCAGCTCCACGACCTCCTCCACGCCGTTCGCGCCGATGACGCACGGCACGCCGGCAAAGAGGCCCGCTTCGCCGTATTCGCCGGTCAGCTCCGCGCTCGCGGGCAGAATGACCTTTTCATCGTGCAGCACGGCGTAGGCCATGCGGGCGGCGGTGGTGGCGATGCCGTATTCCGTGCAGAACTTGCCGGAGAACGTGACCCAGCCGCCGCCGATGGACTCCTTCTGCAGCGCGTCGCGGTCGAAGCGGAAGCGCTCGTCGCGCGCGGCCCAGGTGTCGAGCGGCATCCCGCGGAAGCTCACGCAGGACCAGGGGGCAAACTGCTGGTTGCCGTGCTCGCCCATCATGTAGCAGGTGATGGATTTGTGGTCAATGCCGGTCTGGCGCGCGAGCGCGCTGAGCAGACGCGAGGTGTCGAGCCCCGTGCCGGTGCCGAACACGCGGCCCTTGGGAAGACCGACGTGCAGCGCGAGCTCGCGGGTGACGATGTCGCAGGGATTGGTGATGTTGATGAGCACGCCGTCAAAGCCGCTCGCCTTGAGCTTCTCGGCGTAGCCGCGCACGGCGGGAATGGTAAAGTCCATCTCGGTCACGCGGTCATGCGTGCCGCGCAGCAGCTCGATCTTGCCGACGCTGTTGACGATGACGTCGCACGCGCCGAGGTCGGCGAAGCCGCCGGCGCGGACGGTGACGCGGTGGGGCAGATACGCGACGGCGTCGCGCAGGTCCTGCACTTCGCTTGCGAGCTTCTGCTCGTTCTGGTCGACGAGCACCAGCTCGTCCGCGATGCCCTGGACCGCCAGCGCATAGGCAACGTGTGCGCCGACATGACCGAGACCGATGACGCCTAAAACTCTTTTCTGAACCATAATAGAAACCTTCCTTTCTATAAATAAAACAGCATTTCTTACATCCCGTAGTTGGGGAAGAGTACGCAGGTATAGAGCATGGCAAGCACCATGTAGAGCGCGAGTACGATGGCGAACGCGCGGAGCGTGTGCTTCATGACCTCGTTCTCGCGGCCGATCGCGTCCACGGTCGCGCAGGCGGCGACGGTGTTGTTCGGGCAGATGAGGTTGCCGAGGGAAGCGCCCGCGTTCTGACCGGCAAAGATGGTGATGGGGTTCATGCCGAGCGAGGCGGCGGCGTCAATGTGCATCTGGGCGAACATGATGTTCGAGCCGAGGCCAGTGCCGGTGATGAACGCGCCGCTCGAGCCGATGAGCACGGCTGCCGCCGGGTAGAAGCGTCCGACCACCGCCGCGATATCGGAGGCGAGGAGGTTCATCATGCCAGTCGTGGGGGACTGCATGATGTAGGAGACGATGAGAAGGCTGCCCATCGTGATGAGCACGGGGAGAACGTTGCCGACGGTCCTGGAGCAGACCGCGCGGTACTGCTTCGCGCTCACGCCGAGCGTTGCCGCGCCGAGCATACCGCACACGAGGATGACGACGTCCACCCAGAAGATGTAGCCGAACGTACACATGACGGCGAAGCCGTTGGGCACGACCGCCGGGAAGCCGTAGCGCACGAGCGGGAGCAGCACGAGCATATAGATGTAAGGCGACATGGCGCGGAACGCGCTGTATTTGCGCTGCTGCGCGGCGGCGTGGTGGCGGAATTCCTCCGGCGTCCTGACGCCGACGAGCTTGACGTAGGCGAGCGAGAGAAGCATGGAGATGAGGCCCGTGCCCATCGAGGTGACCTCCGCGCCGACGAAGTTGGAGAGGAAGAACATCACCGCGCAGGTGGAGACGCCGGCGAAGCAGAGATAGGGGACCGCGCCCTTGAAGCCCTTTTTGCCGAAGACCATGCCGACCATGATGAACGGAATGATGAGCACGCCGAACATGTGGAAGCGGCCGACCATCGCCGCGTTGAGCGAAACGGTGGAGAGTCCCGCGTCCACGAGCGCCGCGCCGCCGTTGATGGTCGTCAGACCCGCGCCGCCCCAGGAGGCGGGCGTCGCGTCGCCGAGCAGGGCGACGGCGATGGAGGTGACGGGATCAAAGCCGAGGGCTACGAGGAAGGGCGCCGCGATGGCGGCGGGAGCGCCCGCGCCGGCCGCGCCCTCGAGAAAGATGGGGAGCATCATGCCGATGACGATGAGCTGCACGCGGCGGTCATCGCTGATGCGGGCAATGGTGGACTTGACGTCGTCAATGGCGCCGGTCTCGCGCAGCAGGTTCAGAATGGTGAACGCGCCGAAGACCATGAGCACGATCTTGAGACCCTCTTTGATGCCCTTCCAGACCAGGGGATCGAGGGCCTTGACGTTGTCGGCAAAGCTGGCGCCGGTGACGTTGAAGTAGGTGAAGGCCAGAATCAGCGTCCAGACAAGGGCGATGGGGGAGACCCTTTTGGCGGACTGCTTGAAGCCTAAAATGCCGACGAGGACAACAAGAATGGGGCTGAGCGCCATGACGAAATTTACGAAGTCCATGGGAGTTTTCTCGCTTTCTGTGAAATGATATTCTATTTCCGCTCCTTCGCCGGCCGAACGAAAAAGTGAAAAACAGGGGGAAGAAAGAAGAGGCCCCGCCGGACCGGCGGAGCCTCTTGGGAAGGAAACGTTCTCTTTGTTATCTCCTGCGGAGGTCAAGAGAAGAAACCGTTGGATGCGCCGTGATCCGGGATATGAAGCTGTTTTCCGTTCCCAAAAGGCAAATAAGAATGGACGCCAGCAGCAGGCTGACGTCCAGAATAATGGCGATGTTGGTCGTAGCAGGGCAGGCGAAAGCAACACAGTCGGACTGTGCGGAGGCAGACATACAGGCATTAGCAAAATTGATAGCTGCCATCATTGCTTTCTCCTTTCCTGAAGATGGGAGAAGTGTAGCACACATTTTTATACAGCGCAAGAGGGTTTTTATCGGTTTGCCGCAAGATCGTCTGAAGCGACAAAATTTTGTGCGTTTGCGTTTTCCCTATTGGATAAATAGGTAAGCGGGGGGGTCAAAGCTCGGACGACATGAAGCCGCCGTGCAGCCAGTTGGACAGCTCTGCGGGCGTACCCGGCGCGCCGACGGTGGCGAACTCCGTGCGCCCCGGGACCATTTTGGAGTTGTCGTTGCTCTCCGCCCACTGCACGCGCTGGAGAATGTGCTCCGTGCAGCGCGAAAGGTCGCCGTCCGGCGTGGGCTTGTATTGCAGCAGAATGGTCACATAGCGGTTGTCGGAGGTCCAGCGGCCGAAGTTGGTCGTCGGCTTGCGCCATTTCCAAAGGCATTCGTTTCCGCTCTCCTTACGCAGCTTCAGATAGCCGCCCGCAATGTCCTGCGTGCAGCGCATCAGCCAGATGACGTGGTAGCCCGCGCGCTGAAAATGCGCGCAGACGTCAAAAAAGCCCTGCTGCATCAAAAGCCCGTCCTGCAGCATCATCACGAAGTGGTTGATCTGCACATAGGCGGTCATCGTCTTTCCGTCCACCGTGACGGGGACGTTGCGGCACTCCGGCGGCACGAGGTCCTGCCATTGCTTCCGCCAGTCCTCGGTGGAGGACTGGACGAGAGGGGCGCTTTTCCGTTTTCCAAAGAATAGCATGGCGTGCTCCTTTTCGGCGTCTTTATTCTATGCACCCTTAATTATATAAGAGCGGCGCTGTCCGTGCAAGCGCTATTTCGTGTCCGCCTGCACAGAAATGCGCCGGCTTTTGCGGCGGAAATTGCAAAAACGGCTTGTTTTCCACACACAGCTGTAGTATAATACACGTTACGATTCTGCACTTTTTGCGGCGCGGCAGCGCGCCGCCGCATCAACTACGAAAGAGCGAGGGAAAAAGCTATGAATATGATCCAGAGCGCAAAGGACCAGATCGCCGCCCTGACGCGCAGCGCTTACCGCGCCGCCGTGCAGGAGGGTCTGCTGCCCGATGGCGTGGAGACCGTCCCTGCGGTCGAGATCCCCAAGGATACCGCCAACGGCGACTACACCACCACCTTCTGCCTGGCCGCCTCCAAGGCCATGCGCAAGAACCCGCGCGAGGTCGCGAATATCCTCACCCAGCACATGAAGCTCGACGGCACCTACTTTACTTCTGTTGAGATCGCCGGCCCCGGCTTCCTGAACTTCCGTCTCGGCGAAAAGTGGTACGCCGACGTCGTTGAGGACGTGGAGCGCGAGGCGGACGCCTACGGCCGCGGCGAGGGCCTCAAGGGCAAGAAGTACATGGTCGAGTTCGTCTCCGCCAACCCCACCGGCCCCATGCACATGGGCAACGCCCGCGGCGGCGTGCTCGGCGACACGCTCGCGAGCGTGCTCGACTGGTCCGGCGCGAACGTGTGGCGTGAGTTCTATGTCAACGACTTCGGCAACCAGATCGAAAAGTTCGCCAAGAGCATCGAGGCTCGCTACTTCCAGCTCATCAAGGGCGAGGACGCCGTCGAGTTCCCCGAGGACGGCTACCACGGCGACGACATCAAGGAGCTTGCGCAGGCGTTCTACGCCGAGCACGGCGAGAGCTATCTGGACAAGACCGAGGCGGAGCGCCACGCCGATATGGCGCGCTTCGGCCTCGACCGCAACATCCCCAAGATGAAGAGCGACCTTGAGCGCTACGGCATCAAGTTCGATGAGTGGTTCTTCGAGTCCTCCCTGCACGAGTCCGGCTTTGTCGCCGACACGGCGAAAAAGCTCACCGACCTCGGCTGGACCTATGAAAAGGACAGCGCGCTCTGGGTCAAGACCGCGGAGATCATGCGCGACCAGTACCGCAAGCAGGGCAAGAAGGACGAGGATATCGACAAGCTCGGCCTGAAGGACGACGTGCTGCGCCGCGCCAACGGCTTCTACACCTACCTCGCCGGCGACATCGCCTACCACCGCAACAAGTTCGAGGTCCGCGGCTTCGATAAGGTCATCAACATCTGGGGCGCCGACCACCACGGCCATGTCGCCCGCCTCAAGGGCGCGATCGACGCGCTGGGTCTCGACGGCACGAATCGTCTGGATATCGTGCTCATGCAGCTCGTCAAGCTCGTGCGCGACGGCGAGGTGGTGCGTATGTCCAAGCGCACCGGCAAGACCATCTCGCTCTCCGACCTGCTTGACGAGATCCCGGTCGACGCCTGCCGCTACTTCTTCAACGCCAAGCCCGATACGCAGATGGACTTCGACCTCGGCCTCGCCGTGCGCGAGGACAGCGAGAACCCCGTCTACTATATCCAGTACGCCTACGCGCGTATCTGCAGCCTGCTCAAGACGGTGGCGGACGAGGGCCGCAGCGTTCCCGCCACGGACAAGGCCGACCTGTCCCTGCTCTCCGGCGAGCAGGAGCGCGCGCTCATCAAGGAGCTTGCCAACTTCAGCGAGGAGATCCGCATGGCCGCCCGCGACTACGACCCGAGCTATATCAACCGCTACCTCATGCGGCTCGCCGGCGCGTTCCACCGCTTCTACAACGCCTGCCGCATCAAGGGCGAGGCGGACGACGTGGCGAACGCCCGTCTGCTGCTCGCTGCTGCGACCCGTCAGGTGCTCGCCAACGGCCTGACGATCCTCGGCCTGAGCAAGCCCGAGAAGATGTAAGCACACATTATATACAAATATATAATAAGGAAGAGGACAGCCGGTCGGCTGCCCTCTTTTCCTTTACCCCATCAGCACCCGCACCGCGGCGGCGGAGGTGAGAAACATCACCGCGTCCGCGCAGAGCGAGGCGGGGATGGTGTAGCGTGTTTTGACGATGCCGACCGAGCCGAAGTAGACGGCGATGGTGTAGAAGGTGGTCTCGCTTGACCCCAGCATGACCGCCGCCACGCGCCCGATGTAGCTGTCGGGGCCGTAGGTCGCCATCAGCTCGCTGCCGACCGCCAACGCGCCGCTGCCGGAGATGGGGCGGATAAAAAGGAGCGGCGCGACCTCCGGCGGAATGCCGACCCTTTCGAGCGCCGGCGCGAGCAGCGCGCCCAGATACTCCATCGCGCCCGACGCGCGGAACATATACACCGCCGTCAGCAGCGCGATGAGCGAGGGGAGGATATGCACCAGTACGTTCAGCCCCTCCTCCGCGCCGCGGGTCAGCGCGGTGTAAACGTCTACCCGTTTCCCCAGTGCGTAGCAGGCGGTGAAGCACAGCAGAACCGGCACGACCAGCTCGGAAAGCGACATTCCTTCACCCCCTCGTGATCCGCGCGAGCAGCTTTGCCGCGGCAAGCCCCGCGAGGACAGAGAGCAGGGAGGCGGTCCAGACGGCGGGCAGGATATCGAACGGATCGGCGCTGCCGAGCGCGCTGCGCACGCCGGCCACGGTCGTTGGCAGCAGCTGAATGGACGCGGAGTTGAGCACAACGAGCAGGCAGAGCTCATGCGACGCCGTACCGCCGCAGCCCTGCGCCATGCGCCGCGCGGCGCGGATGCCCAGCGGCGTCGCCGCGTTGCCGAGCCCGAGCAGGTTGGCGGAAAGGTTGGCGGAGATGGCGGCGAGCGTTTCCTCGTCGCGGCTGGCTTCCGGCAGCAGCCGCCGCAGCAGCGGACGGAACAGCCGCGCGAGCGCGGCGGAGAGTCCGCATTGGTCCATGACCTCCATCACGCCGGTCCAAAGGCACATGATGCCCGCCATCGCTACGCACAGCTCCACCGCGGCGCTCGCGCCCTCCAGCGCGGCGTTCCCCAGTTCACCGACGCTTCCAGTCAGTATGCCGAACGCCAGCGAGACCGCCACCATTCCGGTCCAGAGCCATGCCATCGCCATAAAAATTCCCCCTCCCGAAGCCGGTTTCGGCCTATTCTATGCCCGTGCGGCAGGGAAGTATGCCCTTAGGGCGGAACAGCCAAAATTTCTTTCCGATTTTCTCAAAAAAATTCAAAAAGATGCTTGACATTACCGCTCATATCTTGTATGATAGGCAGGTCCGCGAGTGGGAGTATCCTGCCCAAACGCGTGCAAAACTGCGATGAACCGGGAGATTGCTCAGGGCTTCTGAGGTAACTTCCGGGGAGTATGTCCGAGAATCGGGCGGCTGAGATGAGTATCTGTACGTTGCGTAGATCGCTGCGCCATGTGTGGACCGGCCGTTTATTCGTGCCGGTTTTCTTATGAGCCGGAATGATACGCACGGATAAGCGTATAAGAAAAAATCTCACCGTACGGCTTCGACAACCAGTGAAAAAACCGTACAACAATGAAGGAGAAACCGAAAATGGCAAAAGAAATGATTCGCATTCGCCTCAAGGCCTATGACCATCAGGTCATCGACCAGAGCGCAGAGAAGATCGTCGAGACCGCCAAGCGCACCGGCGCGACCGTCTCCGGCCCCATCCCTCTGCCCACCAAGAAGGAGATCGTCACCATCCTGCGCGCTGTTCATAAGTATAAGGACTCCCGTGAGCAGTTCGAGCGCCGCACCCACAAGCGCCTGATCGACATCACCAACTCCACCCCCAAGACCGTTGAGGCTCTGATGGGCCTCGAGCTTCCCGCCGGTGTGGAGATCGAGATCAAGCTCTGATTTTTCCGCCGTGCTTCGTTCCGCCGCCTTGCCGTATACCCGATACTGCCTGCGGCGGTGCGCCTCGCCCGACGAAAAGATCACCCGCATGTTTGCGAACGCATGAGCGCGTGAAGCAAACTGTGAACCCCGTCAAAAAACAAAATATTTTGTTTTTTTGAAAATACTTTGTTGCTCTACCCAATCGTTCATCGACTTGCGTGAGATGAACGGGGTCATGTCGGCAGAGCAATGCGGCGCCGCCGCAACTAAGCCGACCAATAACCTATAGGAGGATCATACATGAAAGCAATCATCGGCAAAAAAGTTGGCATGTCTCAGATCTTCGACGAAAACGGCCACGTGATCCCGGTCACCGTGATCGAAGCGGGCCCCTGTGTCGTCACCCAGAAGAAGACCGCCGAGAAGGATGGTTATGAGGCAGTCCAGCTGGGCTATGAGGACGTTGCTGAAAAGAAGCTGTCCAAGCCCGAAGTCGGCCATCTCAACAAGGCCGGCGTTTCCCCCAAGAAGTACCTGCGCGAGTTCGCCCTCGACAACGGCAGCGAGCTGGAGCTCGGCGCCGTCATCAAGGCGGATATGTTCCAGGTCGGCGATTTCGTTGACGTGACCGGCACCAGCAAGGGCCACGGCTACGAGGGTGTTGTCAAGCGCTGCGGCTATGCCATCCAGCGCAAGAGCCACGGCGGCGGCCCCGTCCACCGTCACGTTGGTTCCCGCGGCTCGGGCACCGATCCCAGCCGTATCTTCAAGGGCACCGGCGGCCCCGGTCAGATGGGCGGCGACACCGTCACCATCCAGAACCTTGAGGTCGTCAAGGTCGATCCCGAGCTCAATATGCTCGTCGTCCGCGGCGCGATCCCCGGCCCCAAGTACAGCCTTGTTACCGTGAAGAACACCGTCAAGACCCACAAGGTCAAGCAGGCGGGCGCGGGCATCAGCAGCAACCCGCAGAAGGCTTCCGGCCGCAACCCGCAGAAGGCTTCCGCCAGAACGAAATAAGGAAAGGAGTGCTTAAAGAATGTCTACGATTAAAGTTGTCAGCATGACCGGCGCTGAAGTCGGTACCGTGGAGCTGAACGACGCGATCTTCGGCGTTGAGCCGAACATGAGCGTTGTCCACGAAGTCGTGAAGAATCACCTGGCCAACTGCCGTCAGGGCACCCAGAGCGCTCTGACCCGTGCTGAGGTTTCCGGCGGCGGCCGCAAGCCGTGGCGCCAGAAGGGCACCGGCCGCGCCCGTCAGGGCAGCACCCGCTCCCCGCAGTGGACGCACGGCGGCATCGCGTTTGCCCCCAAGCCCCGCACCTACAGCTACGTGCTCAACAAGAAGGTCAAGCGTCTGGCTCTCAAGTCCGTCCTGTCCTCCAAGGCTAAGGATGGCGAGATCGTCGTTGTCGACAAGATCGCGATGGACGAGATCAAGACCAAGAGCTTCAAGAACTTCCTGACCGCCGTCAACGCGGAAGGCAAGTCCGTCGTCGTGACTCCCGAGGTCAACGACAACGTCGTCAAGAGCGCCCGCAACATTCCGGGCGTCGTCACCAGCCCTGCAAAGCTCATCAACGTCTATGACCTGCTCAACGCCAAGACCCTGGTCATCGACAAGGATGCCCTCGCAGTGATCGAGGAGGTGTTCGCATAATGGCTAACGTTTACGATATCGTCATTCGTCCGATCATTACCGAACGCTCCATGGCCTCCGTCGCAGACAAGAAGTATGTCTTTGAGGTCGCCAAGGATGCCGGCAAGATCGAGATCAAGAACGCGGTCGAGCAGATCTTCGGCGTCAAGGTCGCCAAGGTCAACACGATCAACGTTTCCGGCAAGGCCAAGCGCATGGGCGCGGGCCGTCCCGGTACCACCCGCAGCTGGAAGAAGGCTTACGTCCAGCTGACGGCAGATTCCAAGACCATCGAAATGTTCGAGGGCATGGTGTAAGGAGGAGAATGAACAATGGCTATCAAGACTTATAAGCCCACTACCCCCTCCCGCCGTCACATGACCGTGTCCGCCTTCGAGGGGATCGACAAGAAGGCCAAGCCCGAGCGCAAGCTGACCGAGGTTCTCAAGAAGAACGCGGGCCGCAACAGCTATGGCCGCATCACCGTCCGCCATCACGGCGGCGGCAATAAGCAGAAGTACCGCATCATCGACTTCAAGCGTGACAAGACCGATATGTTCGCGACTGTCCTGCGCCTGGAGTACGACCCCAACCGCAGCGCCTACATCGCTCTCGTCGAGTACGAGGACGGCGAGCGCCGCTATGTGATCGCTCCCGTCGGCCTCGCCGCCGGTGACAAGATCATTTCCTCCGCTTCCGCCGACATCAAGCCGGGCAACTGCCTGCCCATCGCCAACATCCCCGTCGGTACGGTCATCCACAACATCGAGATGCACCCCGGCAAGGGCGCCCAGCTCGTCCGCTCCGCCGGCGCTGCCGCGCAGCTGATGGCGAAGGAGAACGGCGACGCTCAGATCCGTATGCCCTCCGGTGAGGTGCGCATCGTCCGCACCAACTGCACCGCCTGCATCGGCCAGGTCGGCAATCTCGACCACGAGAACGTTCAGATCGGTAAGGCCGGCCGCAAGCGTCACATGGGTTGGCGTCCGACCGTCCGCGGCTCCGTCATGAACCCCTGCGACCACCCCCACGGCGGCGGCGAGGGCAAGGCGCCCGTTGGCCGTCCCGGCCCTGTCACTCCTTGGGGCAAGCCCGCGATGGGTTACAAGACCCGCTCCAAGAAGAACCCGACGAACAAGTTCATCGTCAAGCGTCGTAATGAGAAGTAAGGAGGCAAAGGAACAATGAGCAGAAGCATTAAAAAAGGCCCGTTTGTTGCCCCTGAGCTCATCAAGCGAGTCGAAGAAATGAACAAGACCGGCGAGAAGAAGGTCCTCAAGACCTGGAGCCGCAGCTCCACGATCTTCCCCTCCTTCGTCGGTCACACCATCGCGGTCTATGACGGCCGCAAGCACGTTCCCGTTTATGTCCAGGAAGATATGGTCGGTCACAAGCTCGGCGAGTTTGCTCCCACCCGTACCTTCCGCGGCCATGCCAAGAAAGCGTAAGAAGGAGGATGCAGAATATGGAAGCTAAAGCTTATCTGAGATATGTCCGCATCTCTCCGCGCAAGGTCCAGATCGTCTGCGATCTGATCCGCGGCAAGGATGTCGGCACGGCCATGGCGATTCTGATGCAGACCCCCAAGGCTGCGTCCGAACCCCTCATCAAGCTGCTCAAGAGCGCTGTCGCCAACGCTGAGAACAACTTCAGCATGGATACCGGCAAGCTCTACGTCAGCGAAGTCTACGCCACCGGCGGCCCGATCCTCAAGCGTATGATCCCCGCCAGCAAGGGCCGCGGCTATCGCATCAACAAGCGTACCTCTCACGTCACGCTCGCCGTGGCGGAGAAAGAATAAAGGGAGGAGACAGTTTTATGGGACAGAAAGTTAATCCCCACGGCATGCGCGTTGGCGTCATCAAAGACTGGGACTCCCGTTGGTATGCCAAGGACGAGAAGGTCGGCGACCTGATCGTTGAAGATTACAACATCCGCAAGTTCCTCAAGAAGACCCTGTACGGCGCGGGCGTGCCCAAGATCGAGATCGAGCGCTCCAACGACGTCGTCACCCTGTTCGTGCACTGCGCGCGTCCGGGTATGGTCATCGGCAAGGACGGCGCTGAGGTCGAGAAGGTCCGCGCCGCGGTCGAAGCCATGATCGGCAAGAAGGTCAAGCTCAACATCGTTGAGGTCCGCTCTCCCGACATGGACGCTCAGCTCGTCGCTGAGAACATCGCCCAGCAGCTTGAGAAGCGTATTTCTCACCGCCGCGCGATGAAGAACGCCATGGGCCGCGCCATGCGCGCCGGCGCCAAGGGCATCAAGTGCTGCTGCACCGGTCGTCTCGGCGGCCGCGAGATCGCGGGCGTTGAGCACTATCACGAGGGCACCATTCCCCTGCAGACCATCCGTGCCGACATCGACTACGGCTTCGCTGAGGCTGCCACCACCTTCGGCCGCATCGGCGTCAAGGTCTGGATCTACAAGGGCGAGGTCCTCACCCAGACCCTGCGCACCACTCCCCGCACGCTGGACACCACCAAGCCTTACGAGGAGCGCCGCGAGCGCCGTCCCCGTCGTGACGGCGACCGTCGTCCCCGTCGTGACGGCCAGGGCTTCCAGCGCCGCGACGGCCAGAACGGCTTCAACCGTAATGGCGGCCGTCCCCAGGGCGATCGTCCCCAGGGCGGCTTCCGCAAGCCCGCAGAGAATAAGGAAGGAGGGGCTCACTAATGCTTCTGCCGAAGAGAGTAAAGTATCGTCGCGTGCAGCGCGGCCGTATGACCGGTAAGGCCATGCGCGGCAACACCGTCACCTACGGTGAATTCGGTCTTGTCGCCACTGAGCCCGCCTGGATCACCAGCAATCAGATCGAGGCCGCCCGTATCGCCATGACCCGTTACACCAAGCGTGGCGGTCAGGTCTGGATCAAGATCTTCCCCGATAAGCCCGTCACTCAGAAGCCGGCTGAGACCCGTATGGGTTCCGGTAAGGGCTCCCCTGAGTATTGGGTTGCCGTTGTTAAGCCCGGCCGTGTCATGTTTGAGATCGCCGGCGTCCCCGAAGATGTCGCCCGCGAGGCGCTCCGTCTGGCCAGCCACAAGCTGCCCATCAAGACGAAGGTCGTCAAGCGCGAGGACACCGAGACCCAGGAAGTAGGTGAATGAAGATGAAGGCAAGTGAAGTTCGTGCAATGAGCGTCGCTCAGCTCAATGAGAAGCTCGACGCCCTGAAGAAGGATCTGTTTTTCCTGCGTATGCAGCACGCGACCAATCAGCTTGACAATCCTCAGAAGCTCGTTGAGACCAAGCGTGATATTGCCCGAGTCAAAACCATGATCCGTGAAAAGGAGGAGAAGTAACATGGAAGAGAAGAGAATTTCCTCCCGTAAGGTCCGCGTGGGCAAGGTCGTCTCCGACAAGATGGATAAGACCGTCGTCGTCGCCATCGCCGACCGCGTCGCTCACCCCCTGTACAAGAAGATCGTTGGCCGCACCTATAAGCTCAAGGCCCACGATGAGAACAACGAATGCGGTATCGGCGATACCGTTAAGGTGATGGAGACCCGCCCCCTGTCCAAGGACAAGCGCTGGCGCGTGGTCGAGATCGTCGAAAAGGCTAAGTAAGGAGGTACCGGAAGTATGATTCAGCAAGAGAGTTTCCTCAAGGTTGCCGATAATACCGGTGCCAAGGAAATCAAGTGCATCCGTGTGCTCGGCGGCTCCAGCCGTAAGTACGGCAACATCGGCGACGTGATCGTTGCCTCTGTCCGTAAGGCTACCCCCGGCGGCACGGTCAAGAAGGGCGAGGTCGTCAAGGCCGTTATCGTCCGCAGCGCCAAGGGCGTCCGCCGCAACGACGGCACCTATGTCCGCTTTGACGAGAACGCTGCCGTCCTCATCAAGGACGACAAGAATCCCCGCGGCACCCGTATCTTTGGGCCCGTCGCCCGTGAGCTGCGCGACAAGGATTACATGAAGATCCTGTCCCTCGCTCCCGAAGTTGTGTAAGGAGGGCTTGAAGAAATGGCTATGAATGTGAAAAAGGGCGATACCGTTATCGTCCTGTCCGGCAAGGACAAGGGCAAGCAGGGCAAGGTGCTCGGCACCGTTCCCAGCGAAGCCAAGGTCGTGGTCGAGGGCATCAACAAGGTGACCTGCCACATCAAGCCCCGCAAGCAGGGCGAGACCGGCGGCATCGTGGAGCGCGAAGCGGCTCTGTATGCCTCCAAGGTCCAGGTGGTCTGCCCCAAGTGCGGCAAGGGCACCCGCGTCGCCCACAAGGTCGAGGGCGGCAAGAAGACCCGCGTCTGCAAGAAGTGCGGCGCTGAGCTGTAAGAAAGGAGAGTCGTAACACTATGGCAAGACTGAAAGACAAGTACGTTGCGGAAGTGGCGCCCGCTCTCTTTAAGAAGTTCGGCTACACCTCCACTATGCAGGTCCCCAAGATCGAGAAGGTCGTCGTCAACGTCGGCTGCGGCGAGGCTCGCGAGAACGCGAAGGTCCTCGAGGCCGTCGTCCGTGACCTCTCCACCATCACCGGCCAGAAGGCCATCATCACCAACGCCAAGAAGTCCGTTGCGAACTTCAAGCTGCGTGAAGGTATGCCCGTCGGCGCGAAGGTCACCCTCCGCGGCGATAAGATGTGGGAGTTCCTCGATCGTCTCTTTAACGTGGCGCTTCCCCGTGTCCGCGACTTCCGCGGCATCAGCGCGAACGCCTTCGACGGCCGCGGCAACTATGCCCTCGGCATCAAGGAGCAGCTGATCTTCCCCGAGATCGAGTACGACAAGATCGACAAGATCCGCGGCATGGACATCGTCATCTGCACCACCGCGCAGACCGACGAAGAGGCCCGCGAGCTGCTGACCCTGGTCGGCGCTCCCTTTGAACGCTAAGTAGGAGGATATGTGAAATGGCTAAGAAATCTATGATTCTCAAGCAGCAGGCTCCTGCTAAGTTCTCCACCCGCAAGTACAACCGCTGCAAGATCTGCGGCCGTCCCCACGCCTATCTGCGTGACTACGGCGTATGCCGTATCTGCTTCCGCGAGCTGGCGTACAAGGGCGAGATCCCCGGCGTCCGCAAAGCCTCCTTCTAAGTCTTTTGCTCTCATACTTCGTTGGCGCGGCTCGCCATACACAAAGTATGGCGTCACCTTGCCGCCTCGTCTGAGAACAAAATCCATTAGAAGGATCGATTTTGGAGAGGCTGCTCTCCGATGAACTCTTAACCACGAGCGTTGTGATATGGACGCTCTGGCGATAAGGATCGCGAAAGGTCACTGTCAATTACGCGTGGTCACACGCGTGTGGGCACGCTCCAAATTGGCAGTGATACCTCGTGACCGAAACGGAGGAAACTCCGTAACTCTAAATTAGGAGGATTTACACTATGCATATCACCGATCCCATTGCGGATATGCTCACCCGTATCCGCAACGCCAACAGTGCCCGTCACGACACCGTTGACGTTCCCGCCTCCAACATGAAGAAGAGCATTGCTCAGATCCTGCTGGATGAGGGCTATATCAAGAGCTATCAGATCGTTGACGATGGCACTCAGGGCGTCATTCACATCACCCTGAAGTACAACGGCAAGGACAAGGTCATCACCGGCCTCCGCCGCGTCAGCAAGCCCGGCCTGCGTGTTTACGTCGGCGCGGACGAGCTGCCCCGCGTTCTCCGCGGCCTCGGCATTGCCATCGTCTCCACCTCTAAGGGCGTTATGACCGACAAGGCTGCTCGCGCGGCTCACGTCGGCGGCGAAGTCCTTGCGTTCGTGTGGTAAGGAGGGTATTGAACAATGAGTCGAATTGGTAGAATGCCCGTGCACATTCCCGCCGGTGTCGAAGTCACCATCGGCGAGGGCAACCTTGTCACCGTCAAGGGCCCCAAGGGTTCCCTGACCCAGCAGCTTTATCCCACGATGACTCTCACCCAGGAAGCCGGCGTCGTTCACGTCGCGCGTCCCAACGATGAGAAGGAAAACCGCGCTCTCCACGGCCTGACCCGCGCGTTGCTCCACAACATGGTGGTCGGCGTCAGCGAGGGCTACAAGAAGGAGCTCGAGATCAACGGCGTCGGTTACCGTGCCGCCAAGGAGGGCAGCAAGCTCATCCTGACCATCGGCTACTCCCACCCCGTTGAGGTGCCCGAGATCGAGGGCATCACCATCGAGGTCCCCGCGCAGAACAAGATCGTCATTCACGGCTGCGACAAGCAGAAGGTCGGTCAGTTCGCCGCGGAGGTCCGCGAGAAGCGTCCTCCCGAGCCGTACAAGGGCAAGGGCATCAAGTATGCGGATGAAGTCATTCGCCGCAAGGTCGGTAAGACCGGCGCCAAGAAGTAAGGAGGTGTGCCGATATGATTAAAAGACCCGATACTAACGCGCAGCGCATTAAGCGCCACAAGAGAGTGCGTGCGAAGATCTCCGGCACTCCCGAGCGTCCCCGTCTGAACGTGTTCCGCAGCGAGAAGAACATCTATGCCCAGATCATCGACGATGTCGCGGGCAACACTCTCGTCGCGGCGTCCTCTCTGGACAAAGAGATCGAAGGCAACGGCGGCAACAAGGCTGCTGCCCGCGCCGTTGGCAAGCTGGTCGCTGAGCGCGCCAAGGCCAAGGGCATCGACGTGGTCGTGTTCGACCGCGGCGGTTACCTGTACCATGGTCGTGTTGCTGAGCTGGCCGAAGGCGCCCGTGAGGGCGGTCTGGAATTCTAAGAAGGAGGAACAACGAAATGCCCAGATTTGAACGTGAACCGAGCGAATACATGGAAAAGCTCGTTGCCCTCAACCGTGTTTCCAAGACCGTTAAGGGCGGCCGTGTCATGAAGTTCTCCGCGCTGATGGTCGTCGGCGACGGAAAAGGCAAGGTCGGTTACGGCCTTGGCAAAGCTGCTGAAGTTCCCGAAGCGATCCGCAAGGGTTTGGAGGCTGCCAAGAAGAACATGGTCACCGTGACCCTGTCCGGCACCACCATTCCTCACGAGACCATCGGTGAGTTCGGCGCGGGCCGCGTGCTCATGAAGCCCGCCGCCCCCGGTACCGGCGTCATCGCCGGCGGCGCTGTGCGTGCCGTCGTCGAGGCTGCGGGTATCAAGGATATTCGTACCAAGTGCCTGCGCTCCAACAACGCCAATAACGTTGTCGGCGCCGCTTTCGAGGGCCTGAAGGCTATGCGTAGCCCCGAGCAGGTCGCCAAGATCCGCGGCAAGAGCGTGGAAGAAATCGTGGGATAAGGAGGCAGTAAACATGGCTAATCTGAACGTCAAGCTCGTCAAGAGCCTCAATGGCAGACTGGAAAAGCACATCGCCACTGCCAACTCCCTCGGCCTGCGCAAGATCGGTGACGCCACCGTGCAGCCCGATAACGATCAGACCCGCGGCAAGATCGCCCAGATCGGCTACCTGCTGCAGGTCACCGAAGAAAAGTAAGGAGGAGCTGTCTAATGAAGTTACATGAACTGTCTCCTGCCGCCGGCTCCACCAAAGAGGCTTACCGCAAGGGTCGCGGTGCCGGTTCCGGCAACGGCAAGACCGGCGGCCGCGGTCACAAGGGTCAGAAGGCCCGCAGCGGCGGCGGTGTCCGCATCGGTTTTGAAGGCGGCCAGATGCCTCTGGCGCGCCGTACCCCGAAGCGCGGCTTCAACAACATTTTTGCAAAGCCCTATGAGATCATCAACCTCAGCGCGCTCAACGCGTTCGAGGACGGTGAGACCGTCAACGCCGAGGCTCTGCTTGCCAAGGGTATCCTGAACAAGTGCGAGTACGGCTACAAGGTCCTTGGCAACGGCAAGGTCACGAAGAAGGTCAACGTGGAGGCTTCTGCTTTCTCCGCTTCTGCCAAGGAGGCTATCGAGGCAGCAGGCGGAAAGGCAGAGGTGATCTAAGTGATCCAGACGATCCGTAAAGCTTGGGGCATCCCCGAACTGCGCAAGAAGATCGTATTCACTCTGCTGATCCTGCTCATCTTCCGCGTCGGTAACGCGATCCCCACCCCTTATATCAACACGGAGCTGCTCGGTGCCTACATTGATTCCACCGGCGGCAGCCTCCTGAACCTCTACAATGTGATGTCCGGCGGCGCCTTTGCGCAGGCTACGGTCTTCGCCCTCGGTGTGCAGCCCTACATCAACAGCTCGATCATCATCCAGCTGCTGACCATCGCCATCCCCGCCCTCGAGCGTCTTGCCCGTGACGGCGGTGAGGCGGGCAAGAAGAAGATCGCCTCCATCACGCGCTACGCGACGGTTGCCATCGCTCTTCTCCAGGCCTTCGGCTACTACATGATCTGCAAGAACTACGGCATCCTCGAGCAGTCCGGCATCTGGCCGGCTCTGGTCATCATCGTGACCCTCGTCGCCGGTTCGTCCTTCGTCATGTGGCTCGGCGAGCAGGTCAACGAGTTCGGTATCGGCAACGGCATCTCCATGATCCTCTTCGCCGGTATCCTCGCCCGTATCCCCACCGCGTTCACCACCGGCCGCTACTTTGTTGCCCAGAAGGGCAGCATCGGCTACCTGTGGCTGGCGCTGGTGCTCCTCGGCATCCTTGCGATGATCGTCCTCATCGTCCACGTCAACGGCGCCGAGCGCCGTATCCCCGTGCAGTATGCGAAGCGTCAGGTCGGCCGCAAGATGTACGGCGGCCAGGCATCCACCCTTCCCATGAAGGTCAATATGTCCGGCGTTCTGCCCATCATCTTCGCGCAGTCCATCGCTTCTCTGCCTGCCACGGTCTGGGCCTTTGTCGGCACCCCCGACAAGGATACCAGCCCCGTCGCTTACTCCATCTACAGCGCGATCGACACGAAGTCCGTTCTTTACCTGATCGTGTACTTCCTGATGATCATCGGCTTCAGCTACTTCTACGCTACCATTCAGTTCAACCCCGTTGAGATCTCCAACAACCTCAAGAAGAACGGCGGCTTCATCCCCGGCTTCCGTCCGGGCCAGCCCACCAGCCAGTTCATCGCGAAGGTGCTCAACAAGGTCACGCTGTTCGGTGCGATCTACCTCGGCATCGTGGCCATCGCGCCGCTGATCGTCGGCAAGGCTCTGGATAACTACAGCCTCGCCATCGGCGGCACCTCGGTCATCATCGTTGTCGGCGTTGCGCTGGAGACCGTTCAGGCTTTGGAGTCCCAGATGCTGATGCGTCAGTACAAGGGCTTCCTCGAGTAAGAAAGGCGAAAACATGAAACTGATTTTATTGGGCGCTCCCGGCGCGGGAAAGGGCACACAGGCCGCGATCCTCGCCGCCGAGCTCGGGATCCCGACGATCTCCACCGGAAACATTCTGCGCGCGGCCATCAAAAACGGCACGCCGACGGGAATGAAGGCCAAGACCTATATGGATGAAGGCCATCTGGTGCCCGATGAGGTCATCATCGGCATTATCACCGAGCGTCTTGCCGAATCCGATTGTGCGAAGGGCTACATCCTCGACGGTGTGCCCCGCACGATCGCGCAGGCGGAAGCGCTCGAGGCAGCCGGTATCCGGTTCGATCATGTCGTCTCGCTCGAGGTCTCCGACGAGACCATCGAGGAGCGCATGAGCGGACGCAGGGTGTGCGAGCACTGCGGCGCGAGCTACCATATCAAGGCAGTTCCGCCCAGGACCGAGGGCGTCTGCGACGTCTGCGGCGGCAAGCTCGTCACCCGTAAGGATGATGCACCGGAGACGGTGAAGAACCGTCTTGCGGTCTATCATAGGGAGACGGAACCGCTCAAGGACTTCTATAAGTCCCGCAGCGTTCTGTACCCGGTGGAGGATATGGGCTCGGTCGAGGCCACCTCCAAGGCGATCCTCGCCGTGCTGAAATGAGAGGTGTACAATGATCACTTTGAAATCGGTACACGAGATCGAATTGATGCGCCGAGCGGGAAAAATTACCGCGGCTGCCCGTGCGTTAGCAGGGGAAATGGTAAAGCCCGGCGTAACAACCCACGAAATTGACAAAGCAGTGTACAGGTTCATCAAATCGCAGGGAGCCGAGCCGTCGTTCCTCAATTACAGCGGCTATCCGGCCAGCGTCTGCGTCAGCGTGAACGATGAGATCATCCACGGCATCCCGGGTCCCCGGGTGCTCAAGGAGGGCGACATCGTGAGCGTGGATGTGGGCGCCTACATCGGCGGCTTCCACGGCGACTGCGCGGCCACTTACCCCTGCGGAAAAATTTCCGCCGAGGCCCAGCGGCTCATTGACGTCACACAGCAGAGCTTCTTCGAAGGCATCCGATTCGCCCGCGAGGGCCAGCGCCTTTCGGACATCTCTGCGGCGGTGCAGAAATACGTTGAGGACAATGGCTACAGCGTCGTGCGCGAGTATGTCGGTCACGGCATCGGCAGAAAGATGCACGAGAGCCCCGAGGTGCCGAACTTCGGCGCGCCGGGCCACGGTCCGAGACTGCTGCGCGGCATGACGATCGCAGTCGAACCCATGGTGAACGCGGGTGGCGCGGCAGTCCGGGTCATGCCGGACGGCTGGACCGTCAGGACCCAAGACGGTTCGCTTGCCGCACACTACGAAAACACGATCCTCATCACCGACGGCGAAGCGGAGCTTCTGACGCTTCCCGAGATCTGAGGACGTGCGGATGGACATTGCGAAGAGCGACCTTGTTTTAGCGACGGCGGGCAGGGAGAAGGGCAGGCTCTTCTTCGTTGTGGATGTTCAGAACGAATATCTTCTGCTCGCAGACGGCAAGTCCAGACGGCTCGAAGCCCCCAAGCGCAAGAAGTGCAGGCACGTTCAGCGCGCGGGAGCCGCGCCGGAGGAGCTCGCCGCAAAGCTCAGAAGCAGCGAGATCATTACAAACAGTGAGCTTCGTAAAGCCCTCGCCGTCTATCGCGGCGAGCACGGTAATCAAGACCAGGAGGGATCAACACTTTGGCAAAATCCGACATGATCGAAGTGGAAGGCACTGTCGTTGAGGCGATGCCCAACACCACATTCCAAGTAGACATTGGAAATGGACACACGATATTGGCGCATATTTCCGGAAAGCTCAGAATGAATTTCATCAGGATCCTGCCAGGTGACAAGGTCACGGTGGAGATGTCTCCCTACGACCTGACCCGCGGTCGCATTACCTGGCGTACTAAGTAATGGAGGTTTATCGACATGAAAGTAAGACCGTCCGTGAAGCCCATGTGCGAGAAGTGCAAGATCATTCGTCGTAAAGGCCGTGTCATGGTCATTTGCGAGAATCCCAAGCACAAGCAGCGCCAGGGCTAAGACTTAATTGGAGGTTAAAGAGTATGGCACGTATTGCCGGTATTGACCTGCCCAAGGATAAGCGAATCGAAATCGGTTTGACTTACATCTACGGCATTGGCAGAAAGAGCGCTCAGGACATTCTGGCGCAGACAGGCATTAACCCCGACACCCGCGTGAAGGATCTGACCGACGCGGAAGAGGCCAAGCTGCGTGAAGCCATCGACCACGGCTACATGGTCGAGGGCGACCTGCGCCGCCAGACCGCGCTCGACATCAAGCGTCTGAGCGAGATCGGCTGCTATCGCGGCACCCGTCATCGCCGCGGCCTGCCCGTTCGCGGTCAGCGCAGCAAGACCAACGCACGCACCCGCAAGGGCCCCAAGAAGACCATTGCGAACAAGAAGAAGTAAGGAGGGAGAATAGAATATGGCTACTGCTAAGGCTAACGGCAAGAAGGTTATCCGCCGCCGTCGCGAAAAGAAGAACATTGAGCGTGGACAGGTCCACATTCGTTCTTCCTTCAACAACACCATGGTCACGGTGACCGACTCTCAGGGCAACGCCCTTTCCTGGGCTTCCTCCGGTGGTCTCGGTTTCCGCGGCAGCAAGAAGTCCACTCCCTTCGCCGCGCAGAGCGCTGCTGAGACGGCGGCTACCGCCGCTATGGAGCATGGTCTCAAGACCGTCGAGGTCTTTGTCAAGGGTCCCGGTCAGGGTCGTGAAGCGGCCATCCGCGCCCTGCAGGCTGTGGGTCTCGAGGTCACCATGATCAAGGACGTTACGCCGATTCCTCACAATGGCTGCCGTCCCCCGAAGCGCCGCCGCGTTTAATCGAAAGAGGAGGTAACAAGCAATATGGCTAAGAATATGCAGCCGATCGCCAAGCGCTGCAAGGCTTTAGGCATTTCTCCTGCCGTTATGGGTTATGCGAAGAAGACCACGAACCGCAACCCCGGCAGCCAGATGAAGAGAAAAAAGAGCGAGTATGGCATCCAGCTTGCTGAGAAGCAGAAGGTCAAGTTCATCTACGGTATCCTGGAAAAGCAGTTCCATGATTACTATGAGAAGGCCGCTGCGGCTCCCGGCAAGACCGGTGACAACCTGCTCATCACCGTCGAGCGCCGTCTGGACAACGTCGTCTATCGCATGGGCTTTGCGATGACCCGCCGTCAGGCCCGTCAGCTCGTCAGTCACGCCCACTTCACCGTCAACGGCAAGAAGGTCAACATTCCTTCCTACCTCGTCAAGGCCGGCGATGTGATCGAGGTCGCAGAGAGCAGCCGCTCCGCCGAGTGCTTCAAGCGCCTGCTGGGTCAGGACGCGCCCGTGTTCCTGCAGCCCGTGTGGATGGAGCGCGAGAAGAATGCTCTCAAGGGCACCATCACTCGTCTTCCCGCCCGCGAGGAGATCGACGTTCCTGTTGAGGAGCACCTCATCGTTGAGTTGTACTCCAAGTAATCGGAGGATACCCTCAATAATGATAGGAATTGCCGGCGGGGCGCAGCAATGCGCCACCGCAATGAGAAGATGAAGGAGGGTAACTGCATGATTGAAATTGAAAAGCCCCAGATCGAGTGTATCGAAGACTCCGCAAACAGCTCTTACGGCAAGTACGTTGTCGAGCCTCTGGAGCGTGGATACGGCATTACGCTGGGCAACGCCCTGCGCCGCATTATGCTCTCTTCGCTCCCCGGCACCGCAGCTACCGCCATCAAGATCGCCGGTGTGCAGCATGAGTTCTCCACCATCCCCGGCGTCAAGGAGGATGTGACGGAGATCGTCCTCAACGTCAAGAGCCTGATCACCAAGCTCCACAACGCAGAGGGCACCAAGACGGTCTTCATCGAGGCCACCGGTCCCTGCGAGGTCAAGGCCGGCGACATCAAGTGCGACAGCGAGGTCGAGGTCCTCAATCCCGACCTGCATATCGCAACGCTCGACGCCGGAGCGACGCTCAACATGGAGCTGACGCTCAGCCACGGCCGCGGCTATGTCCCCGCTGACCGCAACAAGCCGGCGCAGACCACGATCGGCCTCATTCCGGTCGATTCGATCTACACGCCTGTTTACAAGGTCAACTACACCGTGGAAAACACCCGCGTGGGCAACATGACCGACTTCGACAAGCTGACGCTCGAGGTCTGGACCGACGGCACCATCTCGTCCCGTGACGCGGTATCCCTCGGCGCCAAGATCCTCTGCGATCACTTCGCTCTCTTCACCGACCTGTCCGACGCTATGGGCGGCAAGTCCACCGTCGTCGAGAAGGCCGAGACCCAGCGCGACAAGGTTCTGGAGCTGACCATCGAGGAGCTCGATCTCTCCGTGCGCAGCTTCAATTGCCTCAAGCGCGCCAACATCAACACCGTCGAGGACTTGATCTCCAAGACCGAGGACGATATGATGAAGGTCCGCAACCTGGGCCGCAAGAGCCTCGAAGAGGTCATCAACAAGCTGGCAATGATGGGCCTGTCCCTCGCCAGCGACGACAACAACTGACAGGGGTTGTCGCCTGCGGCAGCGCCGCAGGACGAAGACCCGCTAACTTATCCTGATAAGGAGGAAAACCAACATGCCCGGAACTCGTAAGCTCGGTAAGACTACCGATCAGCGTATGGCGATGCTCCGTCAGCAGGTCACCGACCTTCTGGACAACGGCAAGATGGAAACGACCGTCACCCGCGCCAAGGAGATCAAGCCCCTGGCTGAGAAGATGATCACCCTCGGCAAGAAGGGCGATCTGGCGGCTTATCGTCAGGCGATGGCTTTCATCACCCGCGAAGACGTCTGCAAGAAGACCTTCAAGGAGCTGGCCCCCGCCTATGCTGAGCGCAACGGCGGCTATACCCGCATCGTCCGCACCGGCGTTCGCCGCGGCGACGCTGCCGAGACGGCCATCATCGAGCTGGTCTAAGCATAACAGCGTAAGTAAAAAGTCCTTTTGTATGGCAGATCGCGAAGCCATACAAAAGGACTTTTTATGCTTCTCTGCCGCATGGTCGGAAACGCCCGTTTTCCTTGCGGCGCAAAACGCCCTCTGTTGCACGCTGCAGTGCATCGGAGGGAAAAGAATGATCCGCGGCCCGTCCCGCAGGGATAAGCGCGCCGCCGGGCGCATAAGCTCCTCCGAGGGGGCGATGGAATGACAAGGAAAAAGCGGCGGGCGCTGCTGTGTATGCTCGCCGTACCGCTGCTGGCGCTTGCGCCGCGTTCGGAGGAAAGTCTGCCGGCCTCTGCCGCGGAGCCGGCGGCTATGCCGGAGAAATATGTGGCGCTGACCTTCGACGACGGCCCATGGCCCGAGACCACCGAGCAGCTGCTCGACGGCCTCGCGGAGCGCGGCGCCAAGGCGACCTTCTTCCTGATCGGCGAGCAGCTCGCCGGGCATGAGGACACCGTGCGCCGTATGGCGGATGAGGGGCATCAGGTCGGCAGCCATACCTTTACGCACATGGATCTCAGCCGCGGCGACCCCGCCGAGCGCCTGCGCGAGATCGCTGCGACCGACGAGACGCTGCGCGCGCTGCTGGGCGACGGAGTCTATTGGCTCCGCCCGCCGTGGGGCTTTCTTGCCCCGCAGACCGCCGCGGCAGTCGAGGTGCCGATGGTCTACTGGTCGCTGGATACGGAGGACTGGCGCAGGCTGGACGCCGACGCCGTGGCGCAGGACATCATCGACCATGCCCGCGACGGCGACATCATTCTCCTGCACGACCCTTACGCCACAAGCGTCGAGGCGGCGCTGCGCGCCATCGACGCCCTGACCCCGCAGGGCTACCGCTTTGTCACCTTAGAGGAGCTCTTTCGGCAAAAGGGCATCGAGCCGGAGCCGGGAAAGCTCTACATCCGTCCCGACGAGCTCAAGCGGATCGCGTGAGACAGAGAAAAAGAGCTGCCGAAGCGAGGCTTCGGCAGCTCTTTTTGATTACAGTTTGTCGAATATGCGCGAAAAATTACAGCATGTTGAGAACGAGCGTCAGGACGATGAACGCAGCGCCGACCCACTTGGTCGCGCGGGCGAGCTTGGCGTCCATGCTCTTGGCCTTGTTCTTCGCCATAAAGGAATCGGCCACGCCGCCGATGGCGCCGCTCAGGCCGGCGGACTTGCCGCTCTGGAAGAGCACGATGCCGATGACGATCAGACCGCAGATGAGCTGAAGAATGGTGATAAACAGTTCCATAACAGGAGACCTCCAATCAGTTGATAAACGCAGAATGCGCTGTATTCACAGGATGTAATCATACCACAGTCCCGGACAAAAAGCAAGCGGAAATTAGCAGTTTTTCACCCAAAACGCAGCGAATGTGCAAAGTCTCAAGGGACCTTGCACATTCGCAGTAAGCTCCGGCGGGAAGGAAGATCGGGATGGGGGTGGCCGGAGTTTCCTCGGTAGCGGGTAATATGAATTTATATTCGCGAATCAAAATGATGACATAGTATAAGAGGATATTCATGCAAAGTCAATCGGTTTGATATTCAAAATTCACGCACAATAATTAAATTTTCTTATGCAAAATGACAAGAATCCGTTGCAGATGCAAAAGAGCCTTGCAATCCAAAAAGAAAAGAGATAAAATACAAAGAAATTGATTAAATACCGAATGAAAATACGCAAAACGGCTGTATACGCCGAATGAAATCTCAAAAGTACAAGGGCGCATCTCGGCTCGTTCGCGAGATGTGCGGGAAGTGAGGATAGGATATGAATACGACCTACGGAGTGCTCAACAACTCAAGCCTGATCGTCGATACAGACAAGCTGCGCGAAAACGTGCGCACGATCCTGCGCTCGCTCCCGGCGGGGACAAAGCTCATCCCCGTCGTCAAGGACGACGCCTACGGCATGGGAATGGTCGGCGTCGCACGGACGCTCAGCGCCTTTCCGGAGATCGGCTGCTTTGCCGTCGCCAACGTCTCCGAGGGCGTGACGCTGCGCCGTGAGGGTATCCGTCAGGACATCCTGATCATGGGCAGCACGCTGCCGTTCCAGTATGCGCCTGCGGTCGAATGTGACCTGACCGTGACCGTCTCGCGCCTTGGCATGGTGCCGGAGCTTGCGGAGGTCTGCAAGGCGCAGAGCAAGCCGCTGAACGTGCAGATCAAGCTGGAGACCGGTATGCACCGCATCGGCGTGGAGCCGGGCGAGGAGCTCGCCGCGCTGATCGGGGAGCTCAAGGCGGCGCAGGAGTGGGTCCATGTCACCGGCGCGTTCTCTCATTTCGCGTGGCCCGGCAACGCCGAGGTCTGCGAGGCGCAGTATAAGAAGCTGCTTGCCGGCGCGGAGCAGCTCAAGGCGGCGGGCATTCCGGTCCCAATGTGCCACATCAGCGCCTCGGAGAGCTCCGAGCTCTTCCCGCAGTACGCGCTTGACGCCGTGCGTATTGGCCGCCGGCTCTATATGGACCATCCGAAAAAGCCGCTCGGCAACATTCAGGAGGTCGTCTCCTGGCGCAGTTACCTCACCAACGTCAAGCAGCGCCACGCGGGCGACTCGCTCGCCTACTTCGGCAAGTACGTTCTGGATAAGGATACCGTCGTGGCGACCGTCGGCGTCGGCTACGGCGACGGCCTGAACGAAAAGCTCGTGGCGTGTCACGCGCCGGTGCTCGTGGGCGGCAAGCGCTGCCCGCTGCTGGCGTGCTGCATGGACCAGTGCTTCGTGGACGTCACCGGTGTAGAGGATGCCAAGGTCGGCGACGAGATCACCTTCTTCGGCTACGACAGCGACGGCAACTTCCTCTCCTCGCAGGAAACGGCGAACCTCATCGGCGACGACGAGGGCTGCGGCCTGACCTCCGCGCTGATGCACCGCGTCGCCCGCGTATTCCACTGATTTCCGCGCGGCGTGTGCCGCATGTGCCAGTGAACGGTTATTTTTGCATACATCGTTGCATAATTTTTGATATTACAGTATAATAGCCGCAGAACCACGCATGAAATAACATACCGTGGGGGTAGGCTATGAAGAGCAAGCGACAGGAGAAGATCCTTGAACTGATCGCGCAGTACGCGATCGAAACGCAGGAGGAGCTGCTCGAGCGGCTTTCCGAGTGCGGCATCCCCAGCACGCAGGCGACCGTTTCCCGCGACATCAAGCAGCTGCACCTGTATAAAGAGCCGTGCGGCGGCGGACGCTACCGTTACGCCTCCTCGGCGCGTTCGACGGGCTGCGACTTTAACGACCGGCTCCAGCGCATCCTGCGCGAGTGCAGCCTGAGTGTGGACTACGCGCAGAACCTTGTGGTCCTCAAGACGATGCCGGGGCTTGCCAGCGCGGCGGGCGCGGCCTTCGACGCGATGGACGATCTGCCCGCCATGATCGGCTGCGTCTGCGGCGACGATACGGTGCTCGTCGTCATGCGGGACGAAGCCTCGGCGCAGAGCTTCTGCGAGGAGCTGAGCGGACTGTGCAAGTAAAAAACGATCGGAAAAGGCAAGGCATTTGGTTTCTACCTATAAAGACCATGACTTCAAACGTTAAATTTAGAGGCAGTTACCAGAAAAACGACCCGAACTGACACAATTCAATAGGCGAAAAAGGCACGATTTGATGTGATTTTCAAATCGTGCTTTTTTCATGCCCGCAGGAGGTGAAAAATTTGACAGAGATGCTGCTGGCCGATTACTTTTACGGCGATGAATCCGAACAATTCAGCTACTTCCGAATCCCTCGCCTGCTTATCACAAGTCCGCGCTTCAAGGGACTATCTACGGACGCGAAGCTGCTCTATGGTATGCTGCTTGACCGTATGAGCCTGTCTGCAAAGAACGGCTGGTACGACGAGCAGAGCCGCGTCTACATCTACTACACCGCGGACGAAATTCGGGCAGACATGGGCTGCGGCAACGACAAAGCGCTCAAGCTGCTCTCCGAGCTGGACACGAAGAAAGGCGTCGGTCTGATCGAACGGATCAAGCAGGGACAGGGTAAGCCGACGAAAATATATGTCAAGCGCTTTACGACGCGGGAGCTTCCAGCGGACACGGCTGAGTCGTCCCCGCCATGCCCTGATACCGGCAGAGGTGCAGACCTCGATTTTTCCGATTTCCAGACCTCGGAAAAGTCGATGTCAAGACCTCGACAAACCCGATGTGCAGACCTCGGAAAAGCCGATGCAAGTTATCCTAATAGAAATAAGCCTGAGTTTAGTTATCCTGATCCATCTATCCGGTCCCACGAAATGGAGATGGAGCGATGCGAGTGCAGAAGAGAAGTCATGGAGCAGATCAACTACGTTGACCTACAGAAAAGCTATCCGTATGACGATGTGGACTGCCTGTTGGAGCTGATTGTTGATACGCTTTGCAGCACTGCGGCGACCATGCGTATCGGCGGAGACATTCTTCCAGCGAGCACTGTCAAGGAGCGATACCGGCAGCTTGACGCCGAACACATCAGGTACGTCATCGACGGCCTGCGCCAGACGACCACGCAAATCCGAAACATAAGGGCTTATCTGCTCACGACGCTTTACAATGCGCCGCTGACGATGGGCCCTTATTATTCTGCCGCTGTGCGGCATGACACTGGTTAGAAATGTGTCCCACAGTGGGACGCATTTTTAGCATAAATCAAAAAACTTGGAGGTATTGAAATGGCAAATGAAACCAGCAAAACCACATCCCCCGGCAACGCATCCCCTACGCCCCAGCAGATCCCTCTCGCGCAGATACGCGATCTCCCCGGCATCGTGAACATCCGCACCTACACGCCAAAGGACTTAGGCGGCCTTGTCAGCAGTATCCAGTCGGTCGGCGTCCGTGAGCCGATCATCGTCCGCCGCAGCGAGGACGGAATGTATCAGCTTTTGGCAGGTCAGCGCCGCCGCAAGGCGAGCGAGCTTGCCAAGAAAACCACGATCCCTGCTCTTGTATACGAAATGACATTGGAAGAGGCGCGGTCTTATCACAAGGCGCAGGTGCTCGACCCCAAGGCAGTTATCCCTGGCAAGCTGGTGACGCTCTCTGCGGGCGAGCCGAGCAAAGCGGAGGAGAAAACGCCCGTTGTTCCTGCCGATGATAAGGACAAGCAGAACGAGAAACCCACGCCTACAGATCCTATCAAGTCCGAACCGACCAAGGCGGAAGAAAAACCGCCTGTCGTACCCGTCGTGGCTGACAAGGACAAAGAAACCGAAAAGTCTGCGTCTGTGGTTCCTGCCAAGAGCGAGGCGGTCAAGGCGGAAGAGAAATCGGCCGCCACTCCTGCCGAAGCTGACAAGAGCAAAGAAGCCGAAAAGCCTGCGGCTGCGACTCCTGCCAAGAGTGAACCAGCCAAGACGGAAGGAAAAATGTCCGCCACGCCTGCCGCAATGGATAAGGGCAAGGAAGCCGAGAAGTCCGCTCCCGCAGCTTCGACCAAAGCGGCACCGGCTAAGCCCGCGGCAATGCCTGCCGGTCCCGCCGCCGTCGGTCCGACCG
>NZ_JAHLPT010000012.1 GCF_018918025.1 Oscillibacter sp. MSJ-31
TTGAATGTGATGTGCTCTTTATTTCGTTTCTTTCGTCTTTTTTAAATTGCATAAAACCTCCTATTGCTCTGGTAATGCGGTCGCCAAACCTTTACCAGTATACCGCAATAGGAGGTTTTACTCATGCTAAAGCTATTTTTCTTCCCCCAGTAGAACTGGGGGGTTATTTCCACGCCTTAAGGCACCAAAAATAGGCCGGAGCATCCTAAAAATGCTCCGGCCGGTTGACGGATTAAGTTGTGAAATGAAAAAGGGCGCCTATTTGATGGCTTCGACGAAACCAACAAACAGACGCCTGAAAGATCATATGAAATTTTGAGGAAAAATCGCTCTATTCTGCACCCGCAAAAAGGGCGCTTCTCAGGATTTTACCTTTGAATCTGTGAAAGGGGGAGTTCGAATCTCCCCAGTTACCAAAATAACGCGAAAATATCTTTTTTCTGAGTGCGGAATTTGAAAGAAAAAAGGCGGCAGCCCTTTGGTATTCTAAGCGTTGCGCTTAAAATATCCGAATTGTTGCCACCTTCTAGTATGCCCGACTGGATTCGAACCAGCGGCCTTTGGAGTCGGAGTTATCAGGCCGTCAAGCCGGAAAGCCCTGCGGCGCAAGGGCTTGGTTGAGATTGCACAAATTTTCGGCATTTTGAAGAAAAACCTCGGACGCCTTGCAGCGCAGGGCGTCCGAGGTTTTTTGCGGTAATAGTCAAATAGTAGTCTGAGCGGGTCGCAGGTCACGCAGCTCGATTCAACTGAGCAACCTTATCGATGAACTCTTTCATGTCTTCGATATAGGTGTATGGCGCATATTCAGAATAAATCTCGGGAGAGTCCAGAATAACAATTTGAACTCCATCCGCTCTCAATGCCTCCAGTGTTCCGGGTAGGCAGCGGGCCTCGTTGGGCGTCTTGCAGCAGTAGGCAAGACAGCCCCGCTGATCAAAGATTTTTGCAACGATGTATATTTTTTTATCGCCCATTGTCATACTCCTCCAGTTCCTGCAATCTCTTTTGGAAGTCCTGCTCGGTTTTGAGTATATTGGCAGTATACTCCTGATAAAGCTTTTTCCCGATTTCCGGACTTTTGTACTTGTAGACATACTGGTGGCTCCAGAGGTTAAAGTGGTAATCCTTTCCACACCACAGCTGCACTTCTATTGGGTATGCTAAACTATCTCTCTGATAATAAAGGTGAATCGCACGATAACCATCATCTACCTGTTTTCCGTTCCGCAAATCAACGACTCTAAAATAGTCTGGGAAGTCGTTAGGATACTCGTCGAAGCGAAGCCGGAATCCAAGCACATCATTAAAGCACTGCTTAAAGCCGCCGTGGTTAGCGAGCGTCTTTTCATATTTCCGCATGATGGAGTCATCGCTTTTGAAGCGGGAACCTATTAAATTCTCCTGAACCAGTGTATCAATATACCCTGCTCTGTACTTCGCTATATCATCAAGGATCGTATTGGTGTTGCACTTAATGATATCTGCTTCAAACTTCGCCCAAGCGTTGAACGATAAGACAACAAATCAAGAATATCTTTTGGAATAAATAAATTCATCGTTCGTAGAGTACAACTCCCTTTCGGTTCAATTTGTTGGCAAAGCTCTGGCTATCCGCTACACTGTGTTCCCATTCTTCCGGCGTATACAGAAGGAAGTCAATCGGCGTATCAGATTCCGTATCACAATATAAATCCGTCAATAATGACCGTTTGTCCTTTGTCGATGCTATGACACAAAAATCAATATCACTTTTTGCAGTCGCAGTTCCTTTCGCCTGCGAACCGAATAGTAGAATCTTCTCTGGAGCGCAGAGTCGAATGACTTGTTCTCGAATTGCATTTAGCTTTTCCACTATATCGCCCCCATAGCAAATTCTTTATTTGCAGTATAAAGTATAACATGAGGCCCTTAAAAATAAAAGTGATTTTTATGGCAGTTTCTATCACAAACCCGCCTGATTAAATTCAGGCCGGTTTGGTGCCAGTTGACATATTCGCTCACATCGGCTTTGTCGTTATACTGCTTGCGGACTCGGACAAACACAGAGCCGTCACTCTGTTCGGTTTCCTCGGTAATCTGGTACCGGGTGCGGCCTCTGTCCATCATAAGTCACAGGTTTATGCTTTTTCCTTTTTCCCGCGCATCTGCCGCCGGTCCAATGAACGGACCGGCGGCAGATACACAAGATCAATCGTCCAACTCCGCCTCATGCTTGAGGATCGCACCGGAGGCTGCGTCGATCTCGTAGTCATATTCCATATTGCCGGATTTGAACTCGATTTCGTAGACGAGCTTTCCGTCCTCATCATCCAGCTCAATGTCCATGTCATACGCCTGATTTTCACTCACGCCCGCATGGTTCAGGGCGATGGACTTCGCCTTGGCGTAGCCGATATCCTGCACCGCTTTGGACGGCGTAGGCTTTTGACCAGAGGGCTTCGTCGTTTCACTCGATATGGAAACGGCGGCCAATAAATCTTTCTGCCCGCTGAGCACCTTCCCTGTGTAGGCATCCACCAAATACTCGAACTCGCCCCATGCCGTGTGCAGCTCCACCTCATAGTGCGCGGGGAACTCGTCAAGCTCGGGATCGACCTCTGCCGTAACGGAATCCAGCTCCGTTGTTCCGGCATACTGCTCCGCAGCATAGGCGGCGGCAGCTTTGCCGATCGGCATGGCGGGCGCGCCCGCCTCGGCGAGGTCCTTGAGCTCCTCGACCGAGAGCTTCGCCAGCGCGTCAAACTTCAGCGTTGCGTTGAGTGCAAGCACACGGTTCACCAGCGCCGCCTTTCCGGTCGAAATGCTGTTTTCCCGCGCCTGCTGCGTAAGTCCCGCGTCCTGCGTCAGCGTCTGCGTCAGGACGGACGCCCTCGATTCGCTCGTCTGCAAAACACCGTCTACGGTGCTCGTCAATTCACGCTGGAGCTTTTCCGCACGGGCGGTATCCTTGTCCTCCACCGAGATCATGATGGCGGAGGAAATGCTGTTGAGATATCCGTTCCGCACAAGGCTGCCTACGATGGCATTTACTGCCACATCGAGCTTCGCACCCTTGAGGTCCGCGCCGTTGCCCATATCCGCAAGGATGGCCTTCGCGTCCTCGTTGAGCGGCGTGCAGACAAGCACCTTTTCGCTCCGATTCACCTTCAGCTCGATGCTCGGGTTCACGTCCAGCGACACCACGGAGGCTACCGCGTTCGCCCGCTGGTAGAACAGCCCTCCGCCGCCGAGCAGCATCACCGCAAGGCAGGCGGCAATGAGCGATGTCCATTTTCTCTTCGTCGTTTTCTTTGTCGTCATGGGAATGACCGTTCCTTTCCGCTCTTCACAGCGGGAGAGAACGCCGTTCACATCGTTCGGCGCGGTCTTTTCGACCGCCGCGGCCAGACGCTGCTCCATTTTTTCGTTGGTCATTTGGCGTTGTCTCCTTCCAGATAAGCTCGCATTTTTTTCAATGCTCTGTGATATTTCGACAGGACGGTCGGAAGCGGCAGCTCCAGCAGCGCCGCGATCTCCCGGTGCTTCATGCCCGTGACCGCGTGAAGCAGCACGATGCGACGCTCCTCGTCCGCAAGGCTTGCCAGCGCTTGCTGCAAAAGGGTGCGCTCATCGGCGTCCAGTCCACACTCCTGCGCGGGAATGGCGTCCCATTCCTCCTCGCTGAGCGCGGCATGACGCTCCTCGCGCCGCAGGCGCATCAGGCACAGATTGCGGCAGACCGCCAGCAGCCAGCCCATCGGCGAACCGGTTGGGCGGTACTGCTCCGCGCAGTCCCACACCTGTACATAGACGTCCTGCGTAAGGTCCTGCGCGTCATGCGCATTTTTGAGGTAGGAAAGCGCGAGACCGTACACCGCCGAGCGCGTGCGTTGATACAGCTCCGCGAGGGCTTCACGCTCACCGCCGGCAACGCGGAGGATCAACTGCTGCAGCTCGTGCCGATCCTCTGCCGGGGCGTATTCGGTTGTCATCAGCAAGCTGAGCATAGGCTTCCGTCTCCTGTCATCCATGTAATGCACGGAAAGGATAATTTATTGCAGGGCAATTTAAATTTTTTAAAGAAGAATGCAATGGGGCTAGGCAAAGAAGTTCGTCCCCTTTTTACTGCGGAAACAGCAAAAAGAAAAGCCTACCGCAAGCAAGAACGGCAGGCTTTGGTATGCCCGACTGGATTCGAACCAGCGGCCTTTGGAGTCGGAGTCCAACGCTCTATCCAACTGAGCTACGGGCACATATTTCCTTCAACGCTCCATAGTATAGCAAACTTCTACGAAACTGTAAAGCAAAATTTGGTAGAAAAAAGATCGTTAAAAAAATTGACAACTTTTCTTTCATCCTCTACAATAGAGACAATCTATAAATTTGAAAAAAGAGACAGAGCATGAAAAAAGAGAAGATCTCCGACGCCGTGATCCGGCGTCTTCCCCGCTACTATCGCTACCTCGACGAGCTACACGCCAAGGGCATCGTGCGCATCTCCTCCGGCTCGCTCGGCAAGCGTATGGGCATCACCGCCTCACAGATCCGGCAGGATCTGAGCTGCTTCGGCGAATTCGGTCAGCAGGGCTACGGCTACAACATCATGGAGCTGCGCGCCGAGATCGGCCACATCCTCGGCGTGGATGACAAGCGCCGCCTCATCGTCGTCGGCGCGGGCCACCTCGGTCACGCGCTGCTGCAGAACTTTGACTTCGACCAGGGCGGCTTCCTCTTCGACACCGCCTTCGACGTTTCCCCCGCCGTCATCGGCACCACGGTGAACGGCGTCACCATTCGCGGGATGGACGAGCTGGACGCCTACTGCACCGCCAATCACCCCTCCGTCGCGGTGCTGACGGTGCCCAAATGCGTCGCACAGGAGGTCGCTGACCGCCTCATCGCCCTCGGTGTACAGGGCATCTGGAACTTCACCAACGTCGAGCTCAGCGGCAACGTTTTCTTTGAAAACGTCCACTTTGCCGACAGTCTGCTCACGCTCAGCTACCGCATCACCAAGCATTTTTCCCCCGGAGTAAAGGAGCCGAAATGAAAAAACGCACCTTCCTTCTCGCTCTCGTCCTGACCGCGCTCGTGTTTGTCGGCTACGCCGTCGCCGCGGGCGGCGACGCGAGCGATCCTCTCATCTCGCTGGACTTTCTGAACGGCACGTTCCGCCGACAGGCGGAGAAAAGGATCGACGAGGCCGTTACCAAGGCGGATGCCGGCGCGCTCGACGACGCCAAGTCCCGCTGGAATGCCGCGGTCGCGGCGGCGGAGGCCGCTGTCGGCTCCGACTACGCCGCCGTCTTTACCGAAGCGCGCGTCAAGCAGGACGACATTCTCTCCGGCGTCACGGGCTTGCAGGTCATCCCTCTCGCCGGTGAGCTGACCGTTTCCTTTTCCGCCGGCACGGTCGTGGACGTGACCGACGGCAGAGAGCTTACGAGCGGCAGCGCCATTCCCATCAACCACCGCTGCCTCGTCGCCGAGGACACCACGGCGCTGTTCACCTGCACGTCCAAGACCGCCGTGCTCAGCTACTGCGGCAGCTATCACTTCGCCCTTTCCGACAAGCCGGACCGCAACGCGATGGCCGAGGCGCTCCAGTCGCTCTCCCTCTTCCGCGGCACGGGCAGCGGCATCGGCAGCGGCTATGAGCTGGAAAAGGCTCCCACCCGCGCCGAGGCGCTCGTCATGCTCATCCGTATGCTCGGTGAGGAAAAGGCCGCGCTGGCCTGTACGGTCTCCCATCCCTTCATCGATGTGCCGGATTGGTGCGCCCCCTACGTCGCCTACGCCTATGAAAGGGGCTACAGCAACGGCGTGGGAACGGACAGCCTCGGCTATTCCTACTTCGGCACGCAGCAGACGGCCTCCGCCGTCATGTATGTGGAGTTCATGCTCCGCGCGCTCGGCTACAGCTCCACCGCCACCACCAATATTTCCGATGCGCTCGACCGCGCCGTGGCCGCGGGCGTCCTGACTGCCGGCGAGCGCACAGCGCTCCGGTCCTCCGACTTCCTACGCGCGGACGTCGCTTACCTCTCCTACTACGCGCTCTCCGTCCGCACAAGCGGCGGCGCCGCGCTGAGCCGGAAGCTCATCGACGCGGGTGTGTTCACCGATGCAGGCTACCGTGCCGCGCAGGCACTCGTCAAAACCGCGCGGATCGCCTGACACTCTTTTGCACGAGGCGCATACTATGGATTGAGACCGCCACGGCGGCGGCTCTATCTTCATGGGAGGTTGCTTTTATGTGCAATAACGGTTTTGGCGGCGGCGGGTGCTGCTGGATCATCATTATCATTCTGCTCCTGATCTGCTGCTGCGGCTGCGGCGGCGGGTGCGGCAACGGCTGTGGCTGCAACAATGGCTGCGGCTGCAACAACGGCTGCGGCTGCTGAGCATCGACACAAGCTACACAAAGAGGACTGCGCGTGAGCGCAGTCCTCTTTTTTATCAATATTACAGTGATCTTATCCTAAAATGCCCAAATGCTCGAGCAAGATCTTCACGCCGATCAGGATAAGAATGATACCGCCGGTCAGCTCTGCGCGGCTCTTGTAGCGCGAGCCGAAGAGATTGCCGACCCAAACGCCCACGAGCGTGAGCACAAAGGTCGTGCAGCCGATGAGCGTGACGGCGGGCGCGATGCGCACGCCGAGGAAGGCGAACGAGACGCCGACGGCCAGCGCGTCGATGCTCGTGGCGACCGCCAGCGTGAAGAGCTCGCGATAGCGGATGCTCCCGCCGTGCTCGATCTCCTCTTCCTCTTGCTCACGGCTCTCGCGGATCATGCTGCTGCCGATGAAGGCGAGCAGCACAAAGGCGATCCAATGATCCCAGCGCTCGATGTAGCTCGCGAACCGGCTGCCGAGCAGATAGCCCATGAGCGGCATGAGCGCCTGAAAGCCGCCGAAGAACAACGCCAGCAGCAGCGCGTCGCGCTTGTTGATCCTCTCCATGCCGAGGCCCTTGCAGATGGCCACGGCAAAAGCGTCCATCGAAAGGCCGATGCCGATCAGGAACAGTTCAAAAAATCCCACGGTTTGTCCTCCGCACATAAAAAATCAGGTACGTCGCCGCACCCGAAGACAAGACACAGGTACGGCGAAGCCATACTTGAGTCTCGGTGTTTAAGACAAGCCAGGCCTTTCGGCCAGTCTGTTGACTTGCCACGCTCTCGCGCCATCTACTCCCTCAAAGCCTGCACAGTATAGCACAAGGCAAGGGAAAAAGTCAAGGCCGGCCACGCCTCTTTTACAGCACTTTTACCGCTTTGCCGTTTTTCGCAACTTCTCCGTCATTTTCTTGCCGTTAAATGACGGAAATCCGTCAAATACCCTCTTGCTAAATCTGCGGCAGTATGCTAAACTAAAGGTAATTTTAGGAAAGGACCTCCTGTTCTTATGGAATTTTTATCGAATAAGCCGCTTCTGATCACCGATACCATCCTGCGTGACGCGCATCAGTCGCAGGCGGCCACGCGCATGACGCTGGAGGATATGCTCCCCGCCTGCGAGGTGCTCGACTCCATCGGCTACTATTCCCTCGAGTGCTGGGGCGGCGCGACCTTCGACAGCTGCCTGCGCTTCCTGAACGAGGACCCATGGGAGCGCCTGCGCCAGTTGCGCGCGCACCTGCCGCACACGAAGCTGCAGATGCTCTTCCGCGGTCAGAACATTCTCGGCTACAAGCACTATGCCGACGACGTGGTGGACGAGTTCTGCGCCAAGAGCATTGAAAACGGCATCGATATCATTCGCATTTTCGACGCGCTCAACGACGTGCGCAATCTGGAGCAGGCCATCAAGTCCACCAAGAAATACGGTGGACAGGTCGAGGCGACTCTTTCCTATACCATTTCTCCCATCCACAACGAGGACTATTTTGTCAAGCTCGGCCGCGAGCTGGAGGAGATGGGCGCGGACGCCCTGTGCATCAAGGACATGGCGAACCTCCTGCTGCCGATGGACGCCTACTCCCTCGTCAAGCGCCTGAAGGAGACCGTCAGCATTCCCATCCACCTGCACACCCACAACACCAGCGGCACGGGCGACATGGTCTATCTCATGGCGGCGATGGCCGGCGTGGACATCGTGGATACCGCGCTCTCCCCGCTCGCCAACGGCACCTCCCAGCCCGCGACGGAATCCCTCGTCGCCACGCTCCGTGGCACCGTGCGCGACACGGGTCTGGACCTCGGCAAGATGAGCGAGGCCGCCGTCCACTTCCGTAAGGTCGCCGAGCGCCTCAAGGCAAGCGGCGCGCTCGATCCCAAGGTGCTCAACGTCGACACCAACACCCTGCTCTATCAGGTGCCCGGCGGTATGCTCTCCAACCTCATCTCGCAGCTCAAGCAGGCAGGCAAGGAGGACAAGTATTACGACGTGCTCGCCGAGATCCCCCGCGTGCGTGAGGACTTCGGCTATCCCCCGCTGGTCACGCCGTCGAGCCAGATCGTCGGCACGCAGGCCGTGATGAACATTATCTTCGGCGAGCGCTACAAGAACTTCCCGAAGGAATCCCGTGCCATGCTGCGCGGCGAGTACGGCAAGCTGCCCGGCACGGTCAACGAGGAGGTGCGCGCCAAGGCGGGCATCAAGCCCGAGGACGTCATCACCTGCCGCCACGCCGACCTCATTGAGCCGGAGCTGCCGAAGTACCGCGAGCAGTACAAGGGCCTCGCCCGCAGCGAGGAGGACGTGCTCTCCCTCGCCCTCTTCCCGCAGGTGGCGGAGAAGTTCATCAAGCTGCGCAACACGCGCCATCCGCTCGGCCAGCGCTTCATCAAGCCGCTCGAGCACGCGGAGAAGGTTGAGCGCCACATCGCGCCGCTCTCCCGCAAAAAGTAACGAACGCCCGAAATGAGACAGCCTCGGCTGTCTCATTTCTTTTGCGCAAAAATTGTCGAAGCGCAGAAGGCCGTCAAGGGCCGATATCCCGACACCGAGCGAGTTCGTCACCGAGGTCTGCTATCCCGTAAGGAAAAAGTGAATGGATCTCCGCCGTTTCGTCCGTTTTCTCATACTTTGGTATGATTTACATTTCCGTTTGAACGTGTATAGTGGAGATACCCGAGATAAAACCATGCCATTATGCTTTACGGAGGATGAAACGTGCCGGAGATCATCATTAAATCCGCCATCGCGGAACGCTTTGAACACTTCATGGTCGGAGGGCGCGTTCTCTTTTTCAGCGCCCCTGCGGCTTCGGTAAGACCGCGCTCGCCGAGACTCTGCTGCGCGGGCAGGACGTTTTGCACCTGTCCGCCGGTGACGAGGGCCTCGCGCTCCCGCCTGCCGACGGCAGGTGGCGCGTTCTGCTGCTCGACGACCTGCAGAATATGCAGGACGAGAACGACTGGAACGCCCTGTGCGAGCTGATCCGCTCCGGATCGGACCGCTGCTTCGTGCTGCTCTCCCGCGGCGCGCCGCCGGGCTGTCTGATCGCCTTCCGGTACAGCGAAATGGAAAAATACTACCGTGCGCTGCCCAAAGCAATACGATAAAGCCGCCGGTTCGATAAACGAACCGGCGGCTTTTCCGTCGAGAATGGCGCGTCCTCTTATGCCTTATGCCGCCCTCAGAGCGTGGGCGGGCGGTCCTGCACCGCCGCCACAAGCAGGACGGTCAGACCGATATAAACCGCGCAGGCCAGCGCGACCAGCGCGCACACCACGATGCACAAAGCCTGTGCCGAGCGGTCATGCCGCAGATACCTGCGGCACAGCACGATGCCGCCCAGCGCCAGCAAAAGCAGCACAACGGCTAACCAAAGAGGCATATCGTCCTCCTTATTCCGCCGCGCCCGTCAAGGCGGGGCTTTCCGTTATCAGATCCAGAAGATTGCCCATACCGGTCAGCGAGGCGGTGAACCACTTGCGGATGCCGTCGATGTCCCGCAGATCCAGCTCCTCCGGAACGCCCGCAAACACATACCGGGTGTTCAGGGCCAGCGTCAGATCGCCGTCACGTAGGATAAGACCGCACAGCTTGGCACTGTTGGAAGATGCCTCCAGCTTCTGCACCAGGTCACGCAGCTGCGGTGTGACCTGATCGTCCGCCTCCCGGCCATCCGCCGTGTGAGCGGCAAAGTGCTTCCGGAAGGCGGCAGGGTCGGTGATGTCGTCCTTCTTCCGTTCTTGAAACAGGTCGTTCAGGGCGATGTCCAGCGTCGGGTCGCAGATGTCCTTGCAGCGGACCACGATGCCGCGGAACAGCGTCTCGGTTCGGGTCATCCAGTTGTCGTTGTCGGGGCCGGACTTCTCCTCCACCGTGCGGCGCAGCTCCACGTTGGCCGCGGAGAACCGCAGCCCCTTGTGCTCGCCCTCGTGGAAGTCCGTCACGGTACACTCCGTAAAGGGGACCGCCGACAGCTTTGCCGCCGCCAAGTACGCCCAGTCGATGGGCAGTGTGGCCGGCTCCGGCTCCGGACCGAAGGCTTTTGTCAGCTCCGTGCGGAAGAAGCCGCCCAGCTGCTGCTGCATCAGAGCTTTTTTCTTCGTTTGAGCGGGCTTGGCCACCAGCAGAAACAGTGCCACGCCGGGGAACGCCAAAGCGCAGACCAAAAAGGGGTCACGCTGTATAAACATCGAAATACACCCGGCGATCACCAGTAAAACGCCCAGCGATATGCTGATGCTCTCCGTTCTCTGATAGCCTCCCAACTGCTTCGACAGCTCCGCGTCGGTCATCCGTTCCGTGCCGATCGGCTCGAATTTATCTTTTTTTGTTTTCATGGCTGCCCTCCATCATGTCTGCTCCGTCAGGCTGTCATCCGCCGGCGGCTCATCGACCACGCGGCTCTCGCGGAAATAGGAGTCGGACGGCCGGTAGAGATAGCCGGCGTTCTTTTCCCACTCCCACACGATGTAGGATTCGCTCATGTCCTCGTGGAAGATCGTGAGCCGCAGGTCGCTGTTGTAGTCTCCGCTGAAGTCGCTGAGGGACATCTCGCCGAACTGCCAGTCCTCATCGCCAAGCTCGTCAGTCGGAAGCACGGCGGTGTCAAACAGCTCGTGCTTTTCATTGTTGTAATAGAAATACAGCGCTTTGGGGCCGAGGCAGGCGCACACATCGATCTCCTCCCCGTCCCGCGCGACCGTGCCGTAGGCATCGACCACGCCGGTGGTGCGCCAGTCGCCGCCCGCTTTGTCGCCGTCCTGATTGCCGCAGGCGGTCAGGCTCAGGCAGAGGAGCGCCGCGAGCAGCAGTGCAAGGCGTTTTTTCATTCGTTTCATCCGGTTCCTTCACGCTCCTTCCGTCATTCCATCCAATAGTATGTGCCTTCGTCGTCCCACACCAGAGCATCGTCGTCCAGCTCGAACACGCGGTAGGATACACCGTCGTGCAGGGCGGAATCCGCATAGTAGATGCTGGTCTCGTCGACAGAATAGGAAAAGGTCCCATAGTCCGTCTCCACGGGCTCGGCGCCGGGAGCGCGCCGGTAATAGCTCCAGCGTCCGATATCGTCGATCCGGATATAGGTCTCCGCCGCAAGGTCGCCGTCGGGATACCAGACGCCCTCGAACTGGCAGGCGTCGTGCTGATAGAGCTCATCGCTCCAGACGTCGGTGGAGACGCCGGCGGAGACGTCCGCGCCGTCTATGCGGTAAAAGACGCCGTCGAAATGTCCACCCTCGCTGTAGCATCCGGCAACGCCGCTTGAGATCGTAAAGCTGCCGCCGTCAGGCGCGGGACAGAGATAGGCACGGCTGCCGTTGTCGTAGAGGTAAGGCCCCATGCCCTGCCACTCGTCTCTGGCGGTGCCCTCCGCGGAATAGCGCGGCGCCTGAGCGGTATATTCGCCCGCCGCGGCATCGATCACAATGGTCTCGCCCGCTGCGTTCTGCCAGCTCCCGTCCAGATCCTCCAGCGTCCACACCGTGAGCTCCGCCGCGTCGTCGCGGCGGAAGGTATGGTGGTCGATGCTCGGCGTATCGCTGCCGCCGCTGCCGTTCTGGTTTGGCAGCAGTACGCCGTCCTCGCGCAGATAGAAGTCGTACAGGAAGCCGGCGTAATTGATCATGGGCTTGCCGGTCTCGTCGGTAAATTCGCCGTATCCGGTGGGGCCGTAAGCGGAATGGTAGATGTACCAGCCGTTCCCGCTGTCGAAATAGAGCATGGAAAGGCCGTCGACGCTCCACATTCCGTCAAGGAATTCCATATCGGTCACCAGCGTGTTTCCCTTTGCGGTCTCCTCCGGTGATGCCAGGTCGTCCTCCGGGCTGCCGCAGGCGGTCAGGCTCAGGCAGAGGAGCAGCGTCAGCAGAAGGGACCGGTATTTTTTCCGCGTCTTCATCGCCACTTCCCTCCCCGCTGCTTATGTTCTCTGGTAATAGTCGTTCTCGCCGCCCCAGTACATCGCGTTATCATCCGCCAGATAGGCGTCGTAGCTTACACCCTCATACGCGTCGGATACCGCCTCGTATTGGCTGTCTCCGTTCGCGCGGAGCGTCCCGTAGTCGGCCTCGCTCCAATCGCCCTCGGCCGAGCGCTCGTACAGCGTCCAGATGCCGGAGCCGTCGAACTCGATCCAGCTCGCGGCATTCACGTCGCCGTCCAGATACCACATACCCGCCAGCGCGGAAACATCGTCGGCAGCGCCCGTGTCCGACGCGTCCATGTCGCCGGCGGAGGCGTCCTTCTCAAAGCCGCCGAAGCCTTCGATCTGCAGCGTGCCGTCGTCGGCCAGCCAGCAGTGGTGGGCCCAGCCGTCGAACTCGTTGTAGAAATAATCGCCGCTGTACTCCTGCGAGAACTGGACAAAGCCGCTTGCCTCTATGCTCCCGTCCTGATACAGATCAAAGCGGACCTCATCTCCGCTATCGGCCATCGCCACGATCAGCTCGCTGTTGTTGTCCGCGTCGACCCAGGTGCCCCAGTACATGGCATAGTTCGTCGCCAGCTCGGAGTCCTTGACCATCCCCTCAAAGGAATCCGGGGTGTTGACCTCATTGCCGCTGTAGTCCTCGCTGCCGTCGTCGATGGTATCGCCGCTGCCGCCGCAGGCGGTCAGGCACAGGCACAGCACCAGCGCCAGCAGCAGGGAATAATAGCTTTTTCGATTCTTCATCGTTTTTCTCTCCTTTTTTGATCCAGATCGTTTGCTTCAATGCTCCTGCTCCGCCATGGAAAGGAGCTCGTCGTGGCTCAGCTCCACGCTTCCGAAGCGGACGAAGATGCCGTTGGTCACGGCGCTGCTCCATACCCGCAGGTCGGAAAGGGAGCGGAAGCGGGTCTTGTCGAGATACGGTTTCATGTCCAGAAGCAGGCGGCTGCCAGATACGAAATCGACCTGCAGAATGTGGTCCGGCAGCGGTTCAACGGCTGACAGGTATCTCCGGTTCAAGCGTGCGTCCTCCTTTTTCAGCGTATTGGGGGATAAAAGATCCACCGTACCTTCATTGTACGGCGGATGAAAACGGAAAACCATTAACCAAAGGTTAGGTCTTTCGCGCAGGCGCGTATTCTTTTCAAAAAGGCTGCCGCGCCCCATTGCCAACCGTCCGGAGCTGTGGTATGCTGAGCGCAAGAAATCGTGCGAGGAACGGATGTGCTCAGCATGGCAGCATTTGATGATTTCATGAAGCTGGATATTCGCGTCGGCACGATCACGGACGCAAAGGTCTTTGCAAAGGCGCGGAAGCCGGCCTATCAGCTGATGCTTGATTTCGGCGGCGAGATCGGCACGAAAAGATCATCGGCGCAGATAACCGACCGCTATAAGCCGGAGGAGCTGATCGGCAAGCAGGTGCTGGCCGTCGTCAATTTCCCGCCGCGGCAGATCGCCGATTTCATGTCGGAGGTCCTTGTCCTCGGCACATACAGCGAGGGCGGCGTCGTGCTGGTCACACCGGACAAGAAGGTCCAAAACGGCGATAAGCTGGGCTGACGCGGAGAAAGCCAAACAAAGGAAAGCGGAGGAAACCATATGCTCAGCCTGCGAAATGCGACAGAAGCTGATCTCGGAGAGATCCGGAGAATATACGAATACGCACAAGACTACATGATCCGGTCGGGAAATCCCACCCAATGGGGTCGCTCTTATCCGAGCGCGGACCTGATCCGGTCCGACCTTCAAAAAAAGGTCTGCAAGGTGATATACGATGAGACCGGCATACACGGGGTATTTGCCCTGTTTGATGGCGCGGAGCCAACCTACGCACACATCGAGGAGGGCGAATGGTTGAACGACGAGCCCTACGTCACGATCCATCGGCTGGCCGGTGACGGGCGGGTCCACGGGCTGTTCCAATGCGCCGCTGATCATTGCAAAAGCATTTCCCCCAATGTCCGCGTCGATACCCACGCCAACAATACGACGATGCAGCGGCTGATCGAGAAGAGCGGCTTTAAGAAGTGCGGGATCATCCATGTCAGGGACGGCTCACCCCGGATCGCATACCATTGGACGGCGCGGTGATTTTCTCGCGCCGGGCGCCGGTGCGCGGACGGCAGTACACCGCGACAGCTTATGCCGCGGCCTTTCCGTCGCTCCCGATCACTCCGGCTTTATCGTTGAGCCTTATTCGATTTTAATTTCCGCAAGGACCTTCTGCGGCTCGACCCACGGATGACCGACAATGCCAACAATGCGCAAGCGTTTCGCTTGCGCATTGTTCTTCCGGCTGATACAATGGACCTCACGCGGGGCGCCGCGCGGAAAGCCGCAAAACGGCTGGATCCGGCGGAGCCGACCGCTTGCGAAGCGGCAAGCGGCGGTATATAATACAGAAAAGCACGGCAAAGGAGGCGGGACGATGCTGAAAATAGCCATTTGCGACGACGACGCCGGAGACCGCGAGCGGATCGCGGAGGACCTCCGCGTTTACGCGGCCGCGCATCAGGAGCACGGCATCGAGACGACCGTCTATTCCTCCGCCTTTGCGATGCTGGACGCCTTTGAGAAGGCCGGCTGTCCGGATATCGCCCTGCTGGACATTTGTATGCCCGGAATGCTGGGGACAGAGCTGGCGCGGGACATCCTCCGGTGCAGCGAAAATACGGACATCCTTTTCCTGACGACCAGCTCGGATTACGCGGTGGACGCCTTCGCGCTCCACGCCGCGGACTACATTCAAAAGCCGTACACGCAGGAAAAGCTCAGCGCCTCGCTGGACCGTGTGATCGCCCTACGGCAGGAGCGGACATGGCTCCTGCTCCCCTGCGAGGGCGAGCTGCACCGCGTCGCGCTGGAGGACGTGCTGTACATCGAGACCGACGGCAAGCGGCGCAGCTTCTCTCTGGCCTCCGGCCGGAAGCTGACGGCGCGGCTGACCGCCGCCCAGCTGCAGGACTGTCTGGCGGGACGGCGCGGCATGATCCCGTGCGGGGCCTCCTACGTTGTGAACCTTGCACACGTCCGCTGCTTTTCCGGCACGGACCTTATCATGGACGGCGGCGAGCGCATTCCCGTTCCGCGGCGGCTGCGCGCCCAAATTAAGCAGGCATACTTTGATTTCTACTTAGAGGAGGTCAGAAACGGATGACGGATCCCCGCTACATCGGAACGATCCTCTATGTGGGACTGGCGATCTTTGCGGCGCTGCTGGCGGCCGGGCTGCTGATGCAGGAGCGACGCTGGTCCGTGCCAAGGACAGCGCTGCTATGGGGCGCGGAGGGACTTATCCTTCTGTTGGATTTGTACCTGTGCTTCGGCCTGCTGCCGGCGCCGCTGCGGCTGCCGGTGTCGCTGACGGTCGGCTTTCTCAGCTATTCCGCCGTTTTCATTGCGGTGTCCGCGGACGGCTTCTGGAAAAAGGTCTTTCTGCTCATCACGTTTTTCTGCGTGTGCTGCATCTCCTGGTCCGGCGGCCTTTACCTGTGCTATTTTCTTTTGCCCGACCGCCCGATGGCGGTCAAATACCTTGTGCGCACCGCGCTCCATATTGTCACGGCGCTGCCGATCCTGCTCGCCTACCGGAAATACGGCAGGCCGCTGCTCCGCGAGGTCAGCGGCTTTCGGAAGCAGAGCTGGAAACTCCTGAGCGCCGTTTCCGCGATCTATTTTTTTCTGTTCATAGCCCTCATGTCAAGGATACGGTTGGACGACGGAGTGGAGCCGGATACCCTGTTCGCTTTCTGCTCCACGGTATGCACCTACGCCTCGGTCAGCGTTTTGAGCATCGGCACCATTTTTTATATGCGCAGAGACGCCAGAGAAGCGCTCGTCAAGCAGAAGCTGGAATACCTGACGAGCTATGTGGAGACCGTCGGCCGGGCGGAGCGGGAGAGTCGCCGCATCCGCCACGACAAGCGGCACCACGACGCCTGCATCGCCGCCATGGCGCGCGCGGGTGACACCGACGGCATCCTGCGCTATCTTGAGCAGGAGCAGGCGGTCGCCGAGAACTTCCCCGCGTGGTGCCCGCACCCCATGGTCAACGAGCTGCTGCGCTCCTACGCCGAAAAGGCGAAGGCGGCGGGCGTGGCGTTCACCGCGCAGGCGGACACTCCGGCGCAGTCCGACGTCGCCGACGTGGACTTTGTCGCCATCCTCGCGAACCTTCTGGAAAACGCCCTCAACGCCTGTACCGCGGCGCACAGCGCCGGCCCCATCCGCGTCCACATCCGAAACGTCGGGAAAAAGACAGTCCTCGCGGTGAGCAACCCCTGCGTCAACTTGAAGCTGGAAAACGGCCTGCCCGCGGAGCGGAGCGTCGGGATCGACAGCATCGTTTCCGCCGCCGAGCGCTATCAGGGTGAGGTACACTACAAAGTTGAAGCCGGCGTCTGCACCGCCTGCGTCATTCTCAATCCATAGATACGGAATCCGGAAAACCTCCCGAGGGCGGTTTTCTTTTTTGCCCGCGACCAATTCGGGAGGCAGAACGACCAATTTCGGTATTTTTGCTCCGGCGGAGCGCAGCTGTGCTATGCTGTCTCCGGAAAAGGAAGAATGCCGTCCGCCGGCGACAGCGCAGGGACGCGGAAAGGACAATCTTTATGAACTGGCCTTGGAAGAAGAAAAAGCTCTCCTTTGCGGAGACTGCCAAATTCAACTGGGAAGCGGACACCAACGAGGAGCTGCGGCAAAAGCTCAACGAGCTGGCAAAGCAATATCCGACGCTGCGGGAGGGCGAGTACCGTGAAAAGCTCCTGTCGCTGTTCCGGGAGCGGGGGCTGGACCTCAACGCCGAGCAGCTGGATATGCTGCTGCTTCTGCGGCAGAAAACGGATCAGATGCTGCTCGAGCGGAGGGCGGAGCGGCAGGAGGACAAGCCATAGTCTCCGGCCGGCCCGGTCTGCCGCGGCCGGCGGCAACGGAAGATCTTTATGCGGAGGGGCACGATGAACATTCAAAAGACAGTAAGCGGAACGACCCTGACGGTCGCTCTGGAGGGAAGATTGGACACGACGACCGCGCCGAAGCTGGAGGAGGAGCTCCGCGGCAGCGTCGATGGCGTCTCGCGCCTTGTGTTTGATCTGGAAAAGCTGGAGTATATCTCCTCCGCGGGGCTTCGCGTGCTGCTTGCGATGCAGAAGCTCATGAACCGACAGGGCGTGATGCTGCTCCGGAACGTGAATGAGGCCGTGATGGAGGTGTTTGAGGTCACGGGCTTTTCCGATATCCTTCGCATCGAATGAGCGTTCGTTCGGGAGCGCAGCGGAAAAAGAACGGATGAGCGGGAGGAAATGAGTATGCTGACATCGAAAAAGAAAGGCTATCGGCTGTCGCCGGAGACCGTGGATCTTCTTTCGCAGGAGTTCGCGGATTCTCTGACGGAGGCGGAGGCGGACCGAAAGGATATCCTGCGGCTTCGCCTCTCGCTGGAGGAGATCCTGGAGAGCTGGTCCTCCGCGCTCCCCGGCGCGCCGGTCACCTTCTGCGCGAAAAAGCGTCTGGGCAGGCAGCGGGTCGAGATCCGCGTCGAGGGGAAGGAGCTTCAGGCCGACGACGTGCTGAAAAACTGCTTGCTCTCCAGCCGCCTGCTGGCGCAGGCGGGCCTTACGCTGACGCAGAGCTATCAAAACGGTGAAAACTGTCTGACCGTCGAGCCGCCCAGAAAGCGGAAGCTGGGGCAGATGCAGAAGCTCCTGCTCGCCATCGTGTCGGCGGTCGTCCTCGGGCTGCTGCAGCGCCTGCTTCCCGCGAGCGCGCAGGCGGGCGTCCGGGCCGTGACCGACCCGCTCTTTACGCTGATCCTAAACCTGCTGCGCACCATCTCCTCGCCGATGATCTTCCTGGCGATCTGCTGGGGCATTTTCAACATCGGCGATATGACCATGATGGGAAGGATCGGGAAGAAAGTGATCGGCCGCATTGCGGCGCTGAGCTTCCTCGTCAGCGCGGGAGCGACCGTCTGCCTTTTATGGCTTTTCCCGCTGGAGCTGTCCTCGGGCGGCGCGGCGCTGAGCGGATTCTCGACCATCTATCAGATCATTCTGGATATCGTTCCCTCGGATATCATCTCTCCGTTCCTGAACGGTAACACGCTGCAGATCATCTTTCTGGGCGCCGCCGTCGGCATCGCCCTGCTGATCCTAGGCGACCGTGCCGCCGCCGTCCGCACGTTCATTGAGCAGACGAACGAGGTGGTCCAGTTCCTCATGGAGGCCATCGGCGACCTGATCCCGCTTTTCGTATTTTTCAGTCTGTTCGCTCTGCTGGGCTCCGACTTCGGCTCCGAGCTCTCGGGCATCCTCAAGGCCATCGTCATCACCTATGCACTTTGCCCGCTGATGTGTCTCGTATTCATCGGCATCCTTGCCGCGCGGCGCCGGGTGAGTTTCCGGCTGCTTGTGCAAAAGCTGCTGCCGACCTTCCTCATCGGTCTCACCACGGCGTCGTCCTCCGCGGCGTTCGCCACCAATTTAGAGACCTGCGAGAAGAAGCTGGGTATCCCGCCGATGCTCGCGCATTTCGCCGTGCCCCTGGAACAGGTCCTCTATATGCCCAGCGTTGCGGTCGCTTTTGTGGCGACCTGCCTGTGCATGGCGGAAAATTTCGGCACGGCCATCACGCCCGCGTGGCTCCTCACGATGATCGTTGTGACCGGGCTTTTGTCGCTGGCGATGCCGCCCATCCCCGGCGGCGCGCTGACCTGCTACACGGTCATGTTCACCCAGCTCGGCATCCCCGGCGAGGCCCTCGCTCTGGCTGTCGCGATCAATTCCATGATCGACTTTATCGCGACGGCATCCAACCTGACCTGCCTGCAGGTCGAGGTCACGACCGTCGCAGGCCAGCTGGGAATGCTGGATACGGAACGTCTCAAAAACCCGGGATAGGCCCGCGCACCGGCGTGTGACCGTCCCGAAGCGCGAAAGGCGGAAAGCAAAATGGGATATGAATACTTGCGGAACGAGGCCATCATACGCAGCAAGACGCGGGAGTTTTTCGGCGTCGGCACGGTGGTGACCGCCTCCGCCTATCTGGTCTCCGTTGTGGACTTTATGCTCATCGGCGCCCTTTTGGGCGCTGATGCCGTCGCTGCCGCGGGCCTTTGTGACAGCTTTGTGGATGTGGCGGAGCTATTCGGCTTCGTCCTCTCCTCCGGCGGGCCGGTCGCCGCGGGCATCCTGCTGGGCAAGCGAAGGCTCCGTCAGGCCAACGGGGTCTTCACCCTGTCCCTTCTTCTGACGCTCGCGGGCGGACTTCTCTGCTGGTGCCTGCTGCCGTTCTGCGGCTTTTTCAGCGGCATCCTGTCCAACAACGGCGCAATCGCGAACGATGTGGCGCGGTATGCCTTCTTCATCCTGCTCTCGTCGCCCTTTGTGGGGATCAATCTCGTCCTTTCCAGCTTCGCCATTCTGGACGATTGCTCCAAGCTGGCCATGGGCTCGGTCGTCGCCGCCAACGGAGTGAACATCGTGCTGGACATCGTCTTTATGAAGTATCTGCGCATGGGCGTCGCCGGCGCGGCCGCGGCCTCTCTGCTCGGCAACGCGGCGGGCATTCTGGTGGTGCTTCCCTACCTGCTGTCCAAAAAGCGCACCTTCCACTTTGTTCTGCGCGCCGACGACCTGCGCGAGACCGGGCGGGAGCTGGCCTCGTCCTGCTCCTCCTTTGCCACAGACAAGGCCTCACGCATCTTCTCCGGCCTGACGGTGAACCTGCTTCTGATGTACTTCGTGGGCAACATCGGCGTGGCGCTCTACGCGGTGTACAGCCAGCTTCGCTTCATCCTGCGTATTCTGGCGGGCGGCGCGCTGCAGACGATCTCCACGCTGGGCAGTATGCTCTACGGAGAGCGCGACTTTTACGGGCTGCGGAAGATGCTCTCCCTTTTGTCCAAGTACACCTATGCGCTCGTCGCGGCGCTCATGGCGGGACTGTTCTGCTTCTCCGCGCCGTTTCTCCGCTCCTACGGCATCGACGCAGAGCCGGACACCGTGCTCTCGCTCCGCATCATGCTGCTCAGCCTGCCCCTCCTCTGGCTCAACGACCTGCTCGCCAGGCTCTATCCCAGCGTTCAACGGCAGCGCCTGTCCGTACTCTTGCTGACGCTGCAGAACGTGGTGCTCAAAATACTGCTTCTGCTGCTCTGCGTGGCGGCCATTTCGCGGCTCCATTGGCGCAGCGTCCCCACCGTGGCCGTCTGGTGCCTGCTGGTGGAGCTGCTGTCCCCCGCGGTCACGCTGCTCCGGGAAAAGCGGACCTGTGGGAACGTCGCCCTCCTCGGGCTGGAGGATCAGGCGGACCGGAGCTGCCACAGCTTTTCCATCACAGGAAAGGCGGAAAACGTCGCGGACATCCACCGGGAGATTGACTTGTTCTGCCAACAGAACGGCATCCCCCGCAACAAAGGCGTCCTGCTGGCCATCGCCTTTGAGGAGGCCGCCCTCAACATCATCAACCACAACGAGCATGTGAGCATGATCGACATTTGCCTTCTTTTGGAGGAGGGCAACCTGATCGTCCGTATCCGCGACGACGGTGCGCCCTTCGACCCGCTGGCGTTCGTGGACGACGAGGACATCCTTCAGATGAACAACATCAGCCTACTCGAGCGGCTCACCGACCAAAAGACCTATACGCGCATCATGAACATGAACAACACGGTGCTTTCAATCAAACTGGAGGCGGCACAAAATGACGGAGCAAATGACGGCACTTGCTGAAAACTACCCGGCAGCCGCGGAGCTGCTGCGGCGGCATGGCGGTGAAACGCTGCTTACCTATCTCGGGCAGCTCCACCACCGGCCGCTACCGGACATTCTTCCCTCAGAGGAGCTGCTGGACGAGGTACGGGACTACTTCACGCCCTTTTTCGGCGCGGAGACCGCCGGGGAATGTGCGGACGTTCTCCGGCGCCGCCGCTGCCTGTCCACCGCCAACCACCATCATCCCGCGTTCGAGTACATGACCGTGCAGGACACGATCCTCTGCGACCAATGGCTGCGGCTGCAGGGCGAGACCGGGGCGGTCGTTCCGTTTCTGTCCTGTGCCAACCCGAGGCTGGACAACAATGTCTACCCGCGAGGGATGCTGGTCTACGACTGCACCGCGCCGGGAGGCTGCCTGCGGCTGCCGTTTTATCCGTTCAAGCTGCGCCACGCCTGCGTGGCCGCCGTGGAGGGCATCTCTCCGGACATGGTAGACAATGCGCTGAGCCGCCTGCGGCAGGAGACGCGGCGCGGCTCCTGCTCACTTCGCACAGCCGACGCGCTGGAGCGCTTCTGCCGCGAGGTCCTGTTCTCCGACCGTGTGCAGCGCTGCGGCACGCTGCGGGAGCAGACCACGGTCATCAACGCCATGCTCTCCCAGCGCTATTTTACTGACCGTGCGCCGCAGTACCTCTGGATGCCGATGGAGACGCTCACCGCCCGCCTGCTGGAAAGGGATCTTCGGACGGAAGACGCGCTCACCTGCCAAATGCTGTTCCGGCAGGAGCTGCGCGCATCGCTTCTGCGGGAGCTGAACGGCGTTTCCGGCTGCTGGACGGGAAACACCGGCGGCACGCACTTTTTCTGGGGGCTCGACCGCCGCACGGTGCTGTTTCCCCTGCGGCTGCGGGAGAACGCGGGCACAGCGGCGCTGACGGGTCAAAACTCGCTGGGCGAGGCTGTGACCGTCCCCCTCACGCCGCAGGCGCTGACGGAAGGGCTGCGGGACGGGTCGCTCCTGCCGGGCCTGTTCCTCTGCTTTCTGGAGGCGCACTTCCTCCGCGACTTCACGGTGTTCGGCGGCTTTTATCAGCCCACCTATCTCGCTGAGATGCGCCGCGGACTGGTGCGCGCCCTGCGCGAGACGGGCGGCTATGAGGAGGAGGCCGCGATCATCGAGGCGAAGCGCAACGCGATGACCCTTGGGCTGATCTATCTGCTGCGCAGCCGTGAAGGCGGCCGCTTTCCCGTTTCCACAGCGGAGCTTTTGGAGCAGCCCGTTTCGACGCCGGAGGTCGAGGCGAGCCTGCAGGGGTCCGTCGCGGCGGCGCTGGAGCATCTGAATTGAACGCGCAAGCCGGAGGCTCCCTCGTTATGGGAGCCTCCGGCTTGTGTGTCTTTTTGAGGATTTATTTCAAAGAATGAGATGGCAGGAAACGCCTTATGTCCCTCTGCGCTCCGTCCACCTTCGGTCAGCATAAAAGGCCAGCTCGCCGATCATAACACCCAGCACCGCCGCGGCAAGCACATCGCTTGGAAAATGGACATAGAGATACAGCCGCGAAAAGGCAATGAGCGCTGCGAGCGGGATGGCCGCATAGCCGAAGCGGCGGTCCGTTTTCGTCAAAATCGTCGCGCCGATGACCGAGGACAGGGTATCTCTCCGCCGCGAGCAGCCGGATGAGCAGCGGCGAAAACGCGATGATGCCGCCCGCGCAGAGGCAGACCGCGGAGAAGCACGCGTCCCACACGCGCGCGTAAAAGCGCGCCTGCGCCCGGCGGTCGCCCGACTCGGCGATGGCGGAGAGCTGCCAGGCGTCCATAAACACCGTGGCGAGGATGGTCAGGATGGTCGGTATCTTGTAGGCAACGGCGTAGATGCCGTTGGCATCGCTCCCCACGAACCATTTCACCAGATAGCGGTCCGACACGCCCATGATCCACCAGAAGACAGCCGTGGGGATCAGCGGCACGCAGTAGGCGAGCATCTGCCGCCAGGGCGCGGCGCGCGGCGCCGGGCGGAGCTGCCGCCAGAGCCTTTCCCTGCATATGAGAAAGAGCGCGCTCAGGCAGTCGGCCGCGACCGTGGAGAGCAAATACCCCATCACGCCCCAGCGGAACACCGTGAGAAAGAGCACATTGAACGCGATGTAGAGCGCGGTGTTGAGAAGCCCCTGCACAGCGTAGAGTGTGGTGTGGCCCTCGGCACGGATGAACTGCGCACAGAGAGCGTGGACGCAGGCGGTTAGGATAAACGCCGCCTGCAGCGCGCCGAACGACCGGCTGCCCGCCATCACTCGCAGCAGCGGCATTGCCAGCAGCAGCGCCGCCGCAGGTCAGGCGCGTTCTTCTGCCACGGCAGACGGTCTACCGCCGCGTGTATCCGGCGTCCACGGTGGCGGAGCGCACGGCTCTGCTTCGCGCCGTCGCGCTGGAGGGAATGCGGCTCTACGGCACGGACATCACGCAGCGGATGTACCTTGTGGAGTCTGCCATTGCACACCCTCAAGAGGTCGCATTCTGCGCGGCTGTCCCGCCGGAGAGCGAGGGCGATCATGTGGTAACGCTGCCCGCGACGCCGGCGCTCAGTCTCTACCACCACGGGGCCTATGAGGACCTGCCCGCCGCGGAGAAGAAGCTCCGCGCCTATGCGCGGCGGCATGGGCTCACGCCCACGGGGAAGCTCCGCCGCATTTATCTCGAGGGCCCGCCGCAGCACAAGGACCCCGCGAAGTTCGTCACGCAGGTCGCCCTGCCGCTCGAGGAGGAATAGCCGGCCCGTTCGCATGTGTGCGCCAATACCTCCAGGCTTCTGAATTCGCCTCTGTTTTGCCCATTAGAAAAGCCCGCATCTTTCGATGCGGGCTTTTCCATTTCTGTTTTCAGAACCGGCCGCCCTTCACGCGGAAGGTCATCTCCGGCTTCTTGATGCTCACCTTGGTGTCGCTCTCGACCGACTCGGTCAGGAAGGCGTTGCCGCCGATGACCACGTTGTCGCCGACCTCCGTCGCGCCGCCGAGCAGCGTCGCGCCGGCATAGATGGTCACGTCGCTGCCGACCTTCGGGTGACGGCGGGCGGGAGTCTCCGCGCTGTGGTGCATCCCTGCGGGCGACATGGCGCCGAGCGTCACGCCCTGATAGAGCTGCACGCGGTCGCCGATGACGGTCGTCTCGCCGACGACCACACCGGTACCGTGGTCGATGGAGAAGTACTCGCCGATGGTCGCGCCGGGATTGATGTCGATGCCCGTCTGGGAGTGGGCATACTCTGTCATGATGCGCGGGATCATCGGCACCTTCTCCAGATACAGCTCGTGCGCGATGCGATAGATGAAGATGGCAAACATCCCGGGGTAGGACAGAATGATCTCCTGCCGGCTCGAGGCCGCGGGGTCGCCGTTGTAGTTGGCGGTCAGGTCCTTGAGCAGCAGCTCCTGGATATGGGGCAGACGCTCCATCATCGCCTCGCAGACCTTCTCGGCGCGGCGCGCGCCCTCCTCCCCCTCCGGCATCACCAGCTCAAGCTGGCGCAGCAGCTTGTCGTAGACGTGCCCCATGAGCAGGGCGCTGTACTGCTCCGGCGGGAGCTTCAGCAGGTCGCGGTCGCCGTAGTAGGCGGGAAACAGGATCTTCTGAAAGTCGCGGATGATCTCTATGACCGCCGTGCGGCTCGGCAGGCGCAGCGCGTCGCCGTACATCAAAATATCGCTTTTGCGGTAGTTCTCCGCCACCTGCGCGGCGGCGGAGCGGATGATTTCATTTTTATCGGACATCGGTCATTCCCCCTGATACATTGGCGTGGATAGATAGCGCTCGCCGCCGTCCGGCAGCAGCGCAACGATGGTCTTGCCCGCGTTCTCCGGCCGGAGCGCGAGCTGCGTCGCCGCCCAAAGCGCGGCGCCCGCAGTGATGCCGACGAGCACACCCTCACACGCGACCATATCGCGGCCCGCGGCATAGGCGTCCTCCTCGCGGACACAGACGATCTCGTCGATGAGCGAAACGTCCATATTTTTCGGGATGAAGTTCGCTCCGATGCCCATCAGTCCGTGCGGCCCGGCCTTGCCGCCCGAGAGCAGCGGCGAGCCCGCCGGCTCGACCGCCACGAGCTTCACGTCCGGATTTTTCTCTTTGAGATAGCGTCCTGTGCCGGAGAATGTGCCGCCCGTGCCGATGCCCGCGACGAAAAGATCGACGCAGCCGTCGGTATCGCGCCAGAGCTCGGGGCCGGTGGTGAGATAGTGCGCCTCGGGGTTCGCGGGATTGTCGAACTGTGCGGGGATAAAGCTCTTCAGTGTTGCCGCCGCCAGCTCCTCCGCGCGCTTCACGGCGCCCGCCATGCCCTCCGCCGCCGGCGTCAGCACCAGCTCCGCGCCGTAGGCTTTGAGCAGATTCCGGCGCTCCACGCTCATGCTCTCCGGCATGGTGAGGATCACGCGGTAGCCGTGGACCTTGGCCATCGCGGCGAGGCCGATGCCGGTGTTGCCGCTCGTCGGCTCAATGATGACGCTCCCCGGAACGAGCTTCCCCTCCGCCTCGGCGCGTTCGATCATGTGCTTCGCCACGCGATCCTTGGCGCTGCCCGCTACGTTGCAGCACTCGAGCTTGGCAAGGATGCGGGCGTTCAGACCGTGCTTGTGCTCGTAGCGACACAGCTCCAGCAGCGGGGTGTTTCCCGCTAATTCGGCGACGGAATGGAAGATGTTCATAGGGGCGCTCCTTTCTTGAAAATGCAAGGAAAATAATAGGATATTATATGCGCCGGACGGGCGCATTGCAAGCATTTTTCCCACCCCGGGCAAAAAAGAGACAAAAATGTGAAAATACCCCTTGCATTTTCGGAGCCGTTGTGCTATGATACACAAGCTGTCTGAAAGGACACGCGCCGTTAGCTCAGCTGGATAGAGCGTCTGGCTACGGACCAGAAGGCCGGGGGTTCGAATCCCTCACGGCGTACCAAAAGTCCTCGAAATCGTCTGATTTCGAGGACTTTTGCTTTTTATAAGTTCCGTTTTTAGTGTACCGCTTTTTTCTGACCCAAACGCTGACCCCAACGGGAGCGGGTAGCGGAAAGCATCAGACGGCACGGGAGAGGATATTGCCCATTGTTTGCGCCGCTTTCAGTTGGGCGTCGGTGGTGACGTGGGCGTAGGTGTCCAGCGTGAAACCCGCGGAGTAGTGACCCAGCATACTGCTGACGGTCTTGACGTCCACGCCGTTTTGCAGGGCCATGGTTGCGAAGGTGTGGCGCAGATCATGGAAGCTCCCGCCTCCGGCGGCACCGCTTTTGACCGCGCAAAAGCGGCGAGAAAACGCGCACGGGCTGCGCCCGTGACCCACTTCATTGCAGGCTCGCGACAGAACGACTGCACGCGCTGCGCAAAGAAATACCCGCCATTTTTTGTTGCCGCTTTCGATTTGACCTTCGTCTATGTCCGCTTGGCCGCTGCCCCTGTGGGGGGGGCAAATTTTTTTGCAGCGACTGCTGTACTGGCTCCGCAGCAGCGGCTGAGCGGAAAGAGAAGCACACCAAATCGTTCAGAAGAAAAATCAAACACACGGTTGCTGAGATGGTGATTTAATATGAGCAGTTCGGGGGTCAAGGGGCGGCAGCCCCTTGCGTTCTCTTGGGGTTTCAAAGGGGCTATTCTCTACGGTAGAGAATAGCCCCTTTGTTATGCGCCGCGCGATGCGCGGCATGGCGAGGTTGTATGCCGAGCCGATCATCTGATGGATGTTCCGCACCGTTTTGGGAGCCAGACCTTTCGGCTTTTTCTTGGCCTCGATGCGGTCTACCCGCCCGCCGTCCAGCAAGTGCTTGTAGAACCGCTGCAAGTCCAGAGAAGTGAGATCTGCCAGCGGAATGCTGCCGATTTGCGGCTTGATGTGGTTTTTCAGAAAGCCTTGCGAGGTTTTGTAGGTCGATGGGCGCAGCTTGATTTTTGCGTAGTTTTCCAGCCAGACCTCCAGCCATGTTCCCACCGTGTAGGTCTTGGCTTTGGCAAAGCCCACGAGCTGATACCCGATGCACAGATCGGTGGCGCCGGAATAGGTCAGCGCGGAGAAGCGGATGGTCATGCGCCGGGCATCGCTGCCGAGCGTCAGCCGCTCCGGGGACTCGTAGGTCCGGTCGTCCACGCGGATGCTGTTGATGACCAGCGGCGGCATCGGCGCGGAGATCTCCCGGAAGTCAAACACGCTGACGCCGTTTCGTGTGGCCAGATACAGACTGCCGTCCGGGGGCATATAATTGCAGGTGTTCACCCGCAGGGAGCCAGTGAGCCCGCGGGCCGTTCCGTACTGGGTGGCGTGCGGCATTTCTCCCGCTAAGATCCGCGCCTTATCCAAGGCGTAAATGCCGCTGTCCTGCAGCAGCCACAGCTTTCCGTCCCGCTTGTAGAGATCGAAGATCGAGCCGGGACCGATGCGCAGGCCGTCCAGCCTGCGGAAAGTCCCGTCCGCCCAATAATACAGGTGGCTGCCCGCGCTGACAAAGGCGCTGCGGCCGTCCTCCTCCTGCAATATGCGCAGCACCACGCCGTCCTCCAGCCCCTGCTCGTAGCTGAATTTCGTGATCGAGCCGTCCTGCGCCAGCGCGTAGATCCCGCTTCCGGCGCTGCCCGCCAGCAGCGTGCCGTCGGGAGCCTGAACGATGCAGAGGATCGACTGCGTCTCCAGCCCGTTGTCTTTATCGTAGAAAGCGACATCTTTATCTCCCCGGATCAGGGCAAGGCCGTCCTGCGTTCCCACGGCCACTATGCCGTCCCGCAGCTCGAAAGCCACGCGGATTCGCGTGCTCCCCAGCCCGTTGCTCTGATTAAAGAAAACAATCTCTCCGCCGCCCGTGTCATAGCGCACAAGACCCAGCTCGGAGTAGGTCCCGCACAACAGGCGGCCGCGGCTATCCAGAGCGGCGCAGTTCACCGCGTCGGTGCTCGTGCCCGTATGGGGATCCCGCTGCGTACCGTCGGCGGTGACCCATGCAAAGCCCTGCTGGCCCGAGACCAGTATATCTCCCTCAGCGGTAACGTCGATCCGGTTGTGGTTGACCGCGTCCGTCACCTCGTAGGTCTGCACTATAAAGGCCGTGCCGTCCAACCTCTGACCGCTGCACGCGACCTTCGCCAGCGCCGAGCCGTTGGTGCCCAGATAGATGTTGTTCGCGCGGTCCGAGGTCAGGCAGCTTATCGCGCTGCCGTCTTCGAAGAACAGCTCCGCGTCCAGCATGGCCAGCACACGGTCGTCCTGCATGACCGCGCATTTTCCCGTGCTCATGGCGCACCACAGGCGGCCATAGCGGTCGATCCCCAGCGCATAAGCGGTTTCGCCCGTTATGTACGGGTTGCTGTAGGGCACCAGAAGTCCGCTGCGGACCCGGCACACGCCGGAGGTGGAGGCAACGTAAATGGTGCCGTCGCGTCCCTCCGCGAAATCGCGTATGCTCAGATAGCTGTTCTTTTTCGTGCAGGGCACGGCGGTAAAGACGCCGTTTTCGTAGACGAACACCCCGGCGTCGCTGCTGCCGATCCACAGCCGGCCGGCGGAATCCTCAAACAGGCAGCGGATCGACGGCGTCGCAATGGCGCCCTCGGTGCTGAAATTGTGGAATTCGGAGCCGTCGAAGCGCAGAAGGCCGCCGTAGCTGCCCACCCACAGGTAGCCGTCCCTCGTCTGCAGGACGGCGTTTGCCTCGTCGGTCGGCAGGCCGTTGGTCTGGTCGAATACCGTTCGCACATAGGCAGGCTCCAGCTCCGCCGGTCGGGCTCAGATCCTTGCCACGCCGCTCCTGCGCGCGGCTTCGGCGACCGCCTTCGCCACCGCGGGACCGACGTGCGGATCGAACGCCGCGGGGATGATATAGTCCTCGGAGAGTTCATCGCCCACAAGACCCGCCAGCGCTTCCGCCGCCGCGACCTTCATCTCCTCGTTGATGTCACTCGCGCGCACGTCGAACGCGCCGCGGAAGATGCCGGGAAATGCGAGCACATTGTTGATCTGGTTGGGATAGTCGCTGCGGCCGGTCGAAATGACCCTTGCGCCGCCCGCCTTCGCCGCGTCGGGGAAGATCTCCGGCGTCGGGTTCGCGCAGGCGAAAATGATCGCGTCCCTGTTCATCGTTTTGACCATCTCGGTCGTGACGGTGTTCGGCGCGGAAACGCCGATGAACACATCCGCGCCCACCAGCATATCGGCGAGCGTGCCCGCCTTGCGGCTCAGGTTCGTGACCTCGGCCATCTCGGTCTTGATCCAGTTCAGCCCCTCGCAGCCCTGGTAGATCGCGCCCTTGCGGTCGCACATCGTGATGTCGCGGAAGCCCGCGGAGAGCAGCAGCTTCGTGATGGCGATGGCCGCCGCGCCCGCGCCGGAGGTGACGACCTTCACGTCCTCTTTCTTCTTCCCGACGACCTTGAGCGCGTTCGTGAGGCCCGCGAGCGTGATGACAGCGGTGCCGTGCTGGTCATCGTGGAAGATGGGAATGTCACATTTTTCCTTCAGCTTGCGCTCGATCTCAAAGCAGCGCGGCGCGGCGATGTCCTCAAGGTTGATACCGCCGAAGCTGCCGGAGATGTTATAGACCGTCTCCACGAATTCGTCCACGTCCTTGGTCTTGACGCAGATGGGGAAAGCGTCCACATCGCCGAAGGCCTTGAAGAGCACGCACTTGCCCTCCATGACGGGCATACCGGCCTCGGGGCCGATGTCGCCGAGGCCCAGAACGGCGCTGCCGTCGGTGATGACTGCTGCCATGTTCCAGCGGCGGGTAAGCTCGTAGCTCTTGTTGATGTCCTTCTGAATTTCCAGGCACGGCTGCGCGACGCCGGGGGTGTAGGCAAGGGACAGATCGTCCTTCGTCTTGACCGGCACGCGGGTCACCATCTCGATCTTGCCCTTCCACTCCCCGTGCAGGCGGAGCGATTCTTTTGCGTAATCCATAGCGTTCTCCTTTTTATTGGCAGGCTTTCAAACCATCCGCTCGGGGCGGACGATGCGGTCAAATTCCTCCGGCGGCAGAAGCTCCAGCGCGGCGCAAGCCTCGCGCAGCGTCAGATTCTCCGCGTATGCCTTCTTTGCGATCCTCGCGGCGTTTTCATAGCCGATGTGCGGGTTGAGCGCCGTGACGAGCATCAGCGAGCGGCGCACGTTCTCGTCCATCCTCTCCCGATTTGCGCGGATGCCGGACGCGCAGTTTTTGTCAAACGAAGCGATGGCCTCGCTCAGCAGGCGGACGGACTGCAAAAAATTATAGGCACACACGGGCATAAAGACGTTCAGCTCAAAGTTCCCCTGCGATGCCGCTATGCCGACGGCAGCGTCGTTGCCCATGACCTGCACCGCCACCATCGTCACCGCCTCGCACTGCGTGGGGTTGACCTTGCCGGGCATGATGGATGAGCCGGGCTCGTTGGCTGGAATGGTGATCTCCCCCAGCCCCGTGCGCGGACCCGAGGCGAGCCAGCGCACATCGTTCGCGAGCTTCATCATGTCGCACGCGAGCGCCTTGACCGCGCCGTGCGCAAAAACCAGCTCGTCCCTCGACGTAAGCGCGTGAAACTTGTTGGGCGCGGTGACAAAGGGCTTCCCGGCCAGCTCTGCGGCAGCCGCGGCGACCGCCCGGCCAAAGCCATCGGGGGCGTTGAGTCCCGTGCCGACCGCCGTGCCGCCGAGCGCCAGCTCCCGCAGGGGAGGCAGCGCGGCGGTGAGCAGCTCACGGTCCCGTGCGAGGCTCGTCCGCCAGCCGGAGATCTCCTGCGCGAAGGTGATGGGCGTCGCGTCCTGCAAATGCGTCCGCCCGGATTTCAGCACGTCGGCATTCTCCGCCTCCAGACGCAGGAGGGTCTGCTCCAACGCGGAAACAGCGGGGAGAAGGCGGTCCTCCACCGCAAGGCAGGCGGCAATATGCATCGCCGTGGGGAACGTGTCGTTCGAGGACTGCGACATATTGACGTCGTCGTTCGGGTGCAGGAGCTTTTTTCCCGCCAGCTCGTTGCCGCGGTTGGCGATGACCTCGTTGACGTTCATGTTCGACTGCGTGCCCGAGCCCGTCTGCCACACAACGAGCGGGAAATGTCCGTCCAGCTCACCAGCGAGGATCTCGTCGCAGACGTGGCCGATCAGGGCGCATTTTTCCGCGCTCATCCGTGCGGGCAGCAGCTCGCGGTTGGCGATGGCCGCCGCCTTTTTCAGAACGGCAAACGCCCGGATGATCTCCGCGGGCATCGTTTCGATCCCGACGCCGATGGGGAAATTCTCATGCGAGCGCTGCGTCTGCGCGCCCCAGTAGCGGTCCGCGGGGACACGGACCTCCCCCATCGAGTCCCGCTCTATCCTGTATTCCATACGCTTCCTCGCTTCCGTTTGATCTGTTACCTCCATAGTACACGCCGTGGCACGGATGTCAACAGGCGATTTTACGCCCGGGCGGCAAACAGGCGCAAAAACGCGGGCGCCGCCCGGAGAAGCTGCATAACGCCGCCTTTACCGCAAAAGGGACCGTTCTCTTCCGCAGAGAACGGTCCCTTTTTCCCATCTCTTTACTTTGCCAGCTCCGCGTACTCCGGGGCCTCCGCCGTGGCGGGGGCGATGGCGGAGCTGGTATCCCTCGCCCACTCGAGCGCGTGCTCACAGAACATCCGCGTGATGGTGGACGGCTGCGCCGCCGCGCTCGTGGCGATGGCAATGTCGCGGTAGTACGGCTCGTCGAGCGGCTTTTTGATGATGCCGTGGCGGTTGGGGTGCAGGATCAGATCGTGCACCACGCTGATGCCCAGCCCGCACTCGACCATCGCGAGGATGGCGAAGTCGCTGCTGACCTCAAACTTGATGCGCGGGGACTGCCTGAGATGCTCGAGGAACAAATTGATCTCGTAGTCCTGCTCCTCCTTGAGGCTGATGAAATCCTCGTCCGACAGCCGGCTGACGGGGAAGCATTCCGCGTCGCGCAGCGGGTGGTTCGGCGGCAGGATGACCGTCAGCGAGTCGCGCAGCAGGAAGGTCGTGTCGAACTCCTTGGCGCAGGGGAGGGCGAGAAAGCCGCAGTCGATCTGCCCGCGGCGCAGCCAGGTCGCGATCTGGTTGTACTCGCCGTTGAAGATCTGAAAGCGGATATTGGGGTATTTTTCGTGGAAGGACTTGATCATCAGCGGCATCCAGCCGGTCGCCATGCTGGTGAACGCGCCCACGCGAATGAGGCCGTTTTGCAGTCCGTGCAGCTCGCCGACGGCAAAGCTGAGCTCCTCCTGCCCCTTGACGATGGATTGAAGGATGGGCAGCAGCTGCGTCCCCTCCGAGCTGATCTCGATGCCCGAGCGGTTGCGCGTGAGCAGCGGGACGTCCCAATGCTCCTCCAGGTCCGCGATCATGCGGCTCACGGCAGACTGCGTGTAGCCCAGCTCCGCGGCGGCCTGTGTGATGCTGCCGGTCTCGATGGTCTTGAGGTAGGCCAGATATTTGTGGATCATGCGCTCATCTCCTTGCTTGCATCGGCATTAAGGCCATGATAGCCGAATGTGAATCATCTGTCAAGCATTCCGTTTTGGAATGTTCAGCAGAACAATGATTTTCTTGTGCATTCCGCATTAAAACTATATACTGTATGCGTAGATAATTAAACACTATCGCGAAGCGGTTTGCAAGCCCACGACGGCGTTGTTGCAAATCGCAGAAAATTTTTGAGGAGGCTATCACCATGATCCATTATTCCTGCATCGGTGCGACCGGCTATGTCTGCGGCGAAGTGCTGCGCATGATGGTCAACCATCCCGACGGCGAGCTCGTCAACGTTCTCGATACCTACGGCGTGGGCGACGCCATCTCCACCCATCATCCCGCCCTGCGCGGCTTCTATGATCAGACCATCCTGGATCTGACCGAGGAGAACGTGCGCGAGACCGCCCGCAAGAGCGACGTCGTGATGATCCAGGTCCCCTCCGGCGCGGTCGCCAAGTGGGCGGAGATCGTTCTCGCCGAAGGCTCCCGCATCATCGACATCGGCGCGGACATCCGCTTCCGCGACGTGAAGGTCTGGGAGAAGTGGTACGGCGACAAGCACACCAATCCCCAGATGACCCATGACGCCGTCTACAGCATGCCCGAGATGAACCGCGAGCTGGCCAAGGGCAAGAAGCTCATCGCCAACCCCGGCTGCTATCCCACCGCCTCCACCCTCGGCCTCCAGCCCATGCTCAAGACCGGCCACATCGTTGAGAACACCATCGTGATCGACGCCAAGAGCGGCTACACCGGCGCCGGCCGCCGTCCCGCCCTCAATAAGCTCCTCACCGAGGCGGAGAACAACTTCTGTGCCTACGCCCTCGGCGGCGGCCATCGCCACACCCCCGAGATTGAGCAGAACATCGCCTACATCACCGGCAAGGATCTGATGAAGCCCGAGACCTGGCAGTACATCAACTTCCAGCCGCACCTCCTCCCGCAGGTCCGCGGCATCGAGGTCACCATCTACGCCACCTGCGATAAGGACTTCACCAACGAGGAGGTCTACGAGCTGTATAAGGACTTCTACAAGGACGAACCCTTCGTCAAGGTCTTCCCGGCCAATCTCCCCGTGCAGACCAAGTGGGCCTACGGCACCAACTTCGTCGAGATGACCCCGACCTTCGATTCCCGCACCCACCGCCTGATCGTCTCCTCCGTCATCGACAACATCGGCAAGGGCGCCGCCGGTCAGGCCATTCAGAACATGAACCTTATCATGGGCCTGCCCGAGACCACCGGCCTCATGATGCCCCCGATGTATCCGTAAGGAACTGATTTTATATAAGGTAAAAATAAGAAAAGGAGAACAACACTATGGAATACAAAGTGATCGAAGGCGGCGGCATCACCTCCCCGAAGGGCTTTACCGCGGGCGCTGTGTACGTCGGCGTGAAGAGCCGCAAGTCCCAGAAGCCCGATGTGGCCGTCCTCTACTCCGAGACCGAGGCGTCCTGCGCCGCGGTGTTCACTACCAATAAGTTCTGCGCCGCTCCCGTCATTCTCGACCGTGAGATCCTCAAGAACGGCAAGGCCCGCGCCATCGTCATCAACTCCGGCAACGCCAACGCCGCCACCGGCACGCAGGGCATCGAGGACGCCCGGACCGTCGAGCGCGAGGCTGAGAAGCTCCTCGGCGTGGGCGAGAACGAGGTCTTCGTCTGCTCCACCGGCGTTATCGGCCAGAAGCTGCCCGTCGAGAAGGTGCTCGACGGCGTCCGCCAGATCATCCCTGTCAAGCTCGACAAGGCCAACGGCTCCGACGCGGCCTATGCCATCATGACCACCGACACCGTCCGCAAGGAATCCGCCTACGAGCTCGAGCTCTCCTCCGGCACCATCCGCATCGGCGCGATGGCCAAGGGCTCCGGCATGATCCACCCCAACATGGCCACCACCCTCGCCTACGTCACCACCGACGCCAAGTGCGATTCCGCCGACCTGCAGAAGATGCTGCACAACGCCATCGACAAGAGCTTCAATATGTGCACCGTCGACGGCGACACCTCCACCAACGACACCATGATCCTGCTCGCCAACGGCGCCTCCGGCGTCGAGGTCAAGACCGAGGAGGACAAGGCGGCTCTCGCCGGTCTCATCGAGCACATCTGCATCGATATGGCCCGCCGCATCGCCTCCGACGGCGAGGGCGCGACCCATCTGATCGTCGTCGAGTCCTACGGCCTGCCCACCGAGCATGACGCCCGTCTGGTCGCCAAGGCCATCGCCGGCTCCACCCTGTTCAAGGCCGCCGTGTTCGGCCGCGACGCGAACTGGGGCCGCATCATGGCCGCCGCCGGCTACTCCGGTGCGGACGTCGATCCCACCAAGGCCGACTGCATCATCAAGAGCAGCGCCGGCGAGGTCCAGGTCATGAAGGACGGCTTCGGCACCGACTTCAGCGAGGAGCTGGCCAAGGCCGTGCTCACCGAGCATGACATCACCGTCATCGTCGACTTCCACAGCGGCGACGGCAAGGCGGTCGCCTACGGCTGCGACCTCACCTACGAATACGTCAAGATCAACGGCGACTACCGCACCTAAGGAGGGCCACCCATGAGCGACGTTGCGAAGAAGGTAGAGACCCTGATGGAGGCCATGCCCTACCTTGAAAAGTATCAGGGCAAGGTCATCGTCATCAAGTACGGCGGCAACGCCATGATCAACGACGAGCTCAAGGACGCCGTGCTCCACGACGTCGTGATGCTCAAGCTCCTCGGCCTCAAGCCTGTGCTCAGCCACGGCGGCGGCCCCGGCATCAACAAGATGCTCGAGAAGCTCAACATTCCCGTGCAGTTCATCAACGGTCTGCGCTACACGTCCGAGGACATCATGCGCGTGGTCGAGATGGTTCTCGTCGGTCAGGTCAACACCGAGCTGGTCGGCAGGATCAACCAGATCGGAGGCAAGGCCGTCGGCCTCTCCGGCGTGAGCGGCGACATCTATCACTGCCACAAGCGCAGCGAGGAGCTCGGCTTCGTCGGCGACATCGACTACGTCAACGCCGACGCCATCAACGCCATGCTCGACGCGGGCTTCATCCCCGTCATCGCCCCCGTCGGCACCGACGGGCAGGGCAACACCTACAACATCAACGGCGACACCGCCGCGGGCAAGCTCGCCAGCGCGCTCGGTGCGGAAAAGCTCGTCATCCTCACCGACATCGAGGGTCTGTGCAACGACATCAAGGTGCGCGATGTCATCAGCTACCTGAACATTCAGGACGTGAAGCCCCTCAAGGACAAGGGCACCATCGCCGGCGGCATGATCCCCAAGGTCGACTGCTGCGTCGAGGCCATCGAGGAGGGCGTCACCAGCGTCCACATCATCGACGGCCGCAAGCCCCACTCCGTACTCTACGAGGCCTTCACCACCGAAGGCACCGGCACCACGATCGGCACCGCACAGCCGAGCGTTGGCATCAAATGGTAAAAAATACATAAAATTTTAACAGGAGGACTCTACCATGATCGAAAAGTTCAAGACCAATGCGGAAGTCATCGAAAACGGTGACAAGTACCTGTACGGCAACCACGTCCGTATGCCCATCTCCATGGAGCGCGGCGAGGGCGTCTACGTCTTCGACAAGGACGGCAACAAGTACCTCGACTTCGTCGGCGGCATCGCCGTCAACGGTCTCGGCCACTGCCATCCCGCCATCGTCAAGTGCCTGCAGGAGCGTGCGGAGACCATCCTCCACTGCTCCAACTACTTCTACAATGAGCCCGCCGTCCAGACCGCGAAGCTCATCGTCGAGAACAGCTGCTTCGATAAGGTCCTCTTTGCCAACTCCGGCGCCGAGGCCAACGAAGGCCAGATCAAGCTCGCCCGCAAGTACGCCAAGGATCACGGCCATCCCGAGCGCTTCGTCGTCATCACGATGAAGAACTCCTTCCACGGCCGCACCCTCGCCACCTGCACCGCCACCGGTCAGTATGCCGTCCACCGCTACTTCGAGCCCCTGCCCTCCGGCTTCCGCTATGCCGAGTTCAACAACCTCCAGTCCGTCAAGGACATCATGGATGAATACGTCTGCGCCATCCTGACCGAGCCCGTCCAGGGCGAGGGCGGCGTGCGTCCCGCCTCTCAGGAGTTCCTGCAGGGCCTGCGCGACCTGTGCGACGAGAAGGGCATCCTCCTCATGTTCGACGAGGTCCAGGTCGGCTCCGGCCGCACCGGCAAGCTCTTCGCGCATCAGAACTACGGCGTGGAGCCCGATACCTGCTCCATGGCGAAGGCGCTCGGCTCCGGCGTGCCCATCGGCGCGGTCTGCGCCCGCGGCGACGCGGCCAAGACCCTCACCCCCGGCACCCACGGCTCCACCTTCGCCGGCGGTCCTCTCGCCTGCGCTCTGGCTGCCACCACGCTCGACGTCATGATCAACGAGGGCGTCATCGAGAACGCCCGCGTCATGGGCGAGTATTTCCGCGATCAGATGCACAAGGTCATCGAGAAGAACCATCCCAAGGCGGTCAACGAGATCCGCGGCCTCGGCATGATCAACGGCATCCAGCTCAACCATCCCAGCGGCCAGCCCGTCGTCGACCTGTGCTACAAGGATGCCAACGTCCTCATCAACAACACCAACGGCAACGTCCTGCGCTTCGTTCCGCCGCTGATCACCGGCAAGGAAGAGATCGACCTGTGCATCAAGGCGGTCGACGACGCCATGACCAAGCTCGGTTGGTAAAGCGCCACAGCGTTATCGCCAAGCCCAAGGGGTAAATTTTGTGATATCCGGCAAGCGCGCGGCACTTGCCACCGTGCATAAAATATGCTAAAATATCCGCATATTTAATCGGTACGCCGCGCGCTTCCCGTATCAGCCTTACATGCAATTTCCCCGTCCTCCCCTTCGCAGGGGGGCGAGGGAGGACGGGGAGACCGCAGCAAATCGTTTCCTGATCATTCAAGGAGGGAAAAATCACCGAATAAAGGGGGAATACCGTCAAGATCACGTCTTCCCGCCGCCGGTCTCATCTGCCGGTCTGCGGGCGCACAGACCCTCGCAAATACCGTAAAACAGTGTTCACCATCTACAAAGCTGCGCAGACGGGAGCGTTCCCGCCCTATGCGCACCATGTATTTAGAGAAAGGTTGGTACAATCAAGTGAGTGAAGAAAAGAAAGTGAAGACCCCGCGTATGCCAAAGCTGTGGGAAGCTCTGGTCACCATGCTGATCTTGGTCGGCGCATTGGCGCTCGGCATCGTCAAGTATGAAACAGACCCGCATGTCCCCATGTTCATCGGCGTTATGGGCGCCGCGCTGATGGCGCTCTACCTCGGCTACAAGTGGGAGGCCATCGAAAAGTCCATGATGGACGGTATTTATAAAGCCCTCCAGTCTGTCTGCATCCTCGTCATCGTCGGTATCCTCATCGGCGTTTGGATCAACGCCGGTGTCGTTCCCACAATGATCTTCTACGGTTTGAAGGTCCTCAAGCCCGCGATCTTCTTCATTGCGTCTGTTCTCATCTGCTCCATCACCTCTCTTGCCACCGGTACCTCCTGGGGCACGATGGGTACGATGGGCGTCGCCTTGATGGGCATTGGCTTCGGTCTCGGCATGAGCCCCGGCATGACCGCCGGTGCGGTCCTCTCCGGTGCCTACTTCGGCGATAAGATGTCCCCGCTGTCCGATACCACGAACCTTGCGCCCGCTATGGCAGGCACGGACGTTATGACCCACGTGAAGGCCATGATCCTGCCCACCGGCATCACCTACGGCATCACCCTCGTTGCCTTCGGTATTCTCGGCGCCATGCAGTATCACGGCGGCGATGCCGACATGAGCCGCGTGACGGAGTTCTCCGGCGCGCTCGAGGCCGTGTTCAATATCAACCCTGCGCTGCTCTTGCCCCCGGTCATCGTTATCGTGGCGGTTGCCATGAAGATGCCCGCCATCCCTGGTATCACGCTCGGCATCATTTCCGGCGCGATCATGGGCATGATCTTCCAGCCCGAGTGCAACATGGGTACCGTGTTTGATTTCGGCATGAACGGCTACTACTTCAGCGACGAAGTGCTCGCCATGTTCGAGGAGACCCTCTCTCCCGAGACCAGCTACACCATGACCCGTCTGCTTGAAAGCGGCGGTATCCTCGGCATGATGTCCTCCGTCGCCATGACGATCATCGCCATGATGTTCGGCGGCATTATGGAGGACACCCACCAGCTCGAGGTCATCGTCAACAGCCTCAAGAAGCTGGCGAAGGGCCCCGCGGGTCTCGTGCTCCTCACCGAGTGCACCTGCGTTCTCTCCAACGCCGTTATGCCCGAGCAGTACATCTCCATCGTCGTTCCCGGCCGTATGTATGCCGAGGAATACAGAGAAAAGGGTCTGCACCCGGCTCTCCTCTCCGGTACGCTGGAAAGCGCCGGTACCGTCACCTCCGCCCTCATTCCGTGGAACACCTGCGGCGTGTTTATCTCCAGCACCCTTGATATCAACGCGTGGGGCGCGGGCGGCTACGGCCCGTGGGCTCTGTTCAACTGGCTGATGCCGCTCATCAACTGGCTGTGCGCCCTCATCGGCTGGACGGTCAAGGATCTTGCCGGCAAGCCCTATAAGAAGTCCAAGGCTGCGGCTAAGGCGGAATAAATCAAAACGGCAAAGGAACGGTCTATGAACAGAGGAACGGCACGATACCCTCTTTTAGAGATCGACCTTGACAAGCTGAAAGCAAATCTGGCAGCGCTCATCGAGCGCTGCCAGAGCCTTTCTGTCGAGGTCGCGGGCGTGGTCAAGGGCTTTTCGGCGCTGCCGGAGGCCGCCGGGGTCTATACGGAATGCGGCGTGCGGAGCCTTGCCTCGTCCCGTCTCAGTCAGCTGCGCGCCCTGCGCGGCGCGGGCGTCGCCTGCGAGCGCGTTCTCATCCGCATCCCCATGCTCTCCGAGCTTCCGGAGGTCGCGGAGGTCGCGGACATGAGTCTCCAGAGCGAGCTTGAAACGCTCCGCGCCCTCAACGCGGTCTGCGCGAAGCGTGGAACGCGCCACAGGGTGATCCTGATGGCTGACCTCGGCGATCTGCGCGAGGGCTTCTGGAGCCGCGAGGAACTGGTCGATGCCGCGCTTGAGGTCGAGTATAAGCTCGACCATCTGGAGCTGGCGGGCGTCGGCACGAATCTCGGCTGCTACGGCTCGGTCGCCGCCACGCCGGAGAAGCTGCGCGAGCTGGTCTCCGCCGCCGAGGCGGTGGAGCGCGCCATTGGCCGCGAGCTGCAATACATCTCCGGCGGCGCGTCCACCTCCGTCCACATGGCGCTTGACGGCACGCTGCCCGCGCGCGTCAACCATCTGCGCATCGGCGAGTTCGCCCTCCTCGGCGGCATCTACGGCTGCTATCCCGACTTTCTGCGCCGTGACGTGTTCACCCTCCGCATGGAGGTCGTGGAGTGCAAGCCGAAGCCCAGCTATCCCGTCGGCGAGCTGACCGTGGACGCCTTCGGCAAAACGCGCGAATACACCGACCGCGGCATCCGCCGCCGCGCGCTCTGCGCCGCGGGCCGCGTCGATTACGGCGATCCCTTCGACCTCACGCCGCGCCTCGCGGGCGTGGAGGTCCTCGGCGCGTCCTCGGACCACACCATTCTTGACGCGGAGGACGCCGCCGTCCCCGTCCGGCTCGGCGACGTGCTGGACTTCGGCGTGAGCTACGGCTCGCTCGTCTACCTCACCAACACGCCCGAGGTCCGCATCGTCTATCGGAAAAACGGCCGCCTGTACACGGCGGAATAACGCACAAGGAAGCCCTCCGCTCGGTGAGCGGAGGGCTTTTCGTCGCTTTTTCGTTTTCTCAGCTCAGCGTCGTGCCGGTGACGAAGCTCGCCACGATGATGAGCAGGATGGAGATGGGCGCAACGTACTTGACCAGCACGCTGTAGACCTTGGCCAGCTTGAACGGCTTGCCGTCCAGCTCGATCTCGCGCACGGCGTTCTCGGGCTTCCAGATCCAGCCCACGAAGATGCACACGCCCAGCGCGCACACGGGGATCAGCAGACGGTCGGTGAGGAATTCCATGAAGTCGCCGAAGATGGGGAAGCTCACGCCGTTGGCAAAGTCGAACCAGATGCCCTTGATGCTGAACGCGGCCTGCGACATGGTGTACAGGCAGCCGATGAGGAACATCAGCGTGCAGACGATGATGGCGGTGGGCTTGCGCTTCCAGCCGAAGCGCTCGGTCAGAAACGCGACCACGCCCTCGATGAGGGAGATGCTGCTCGTCAGCGCGGCGAACAGAAGCAGCAGATAGAACAGCACGCCGAAGAATACGCCGCCCGGCATATTCTGGAACACGCCTGCAAGGGACGCGAAGGCGAAGCCGCCGCCCTTGCCGACATTCTCGGAGCCGAGGGTCGCAAACACCGCGGGGACGATGATGAAGCCGGCGATCAGCGCCACGAGCGTATCCATCGTGCAGATGAGCGCCGTGTTCTTGCCGAGGTTTTCGTGCTTGGGCAGGTAGGAGCCGTAGGTGATCATGATGGCCATGCCGAGGGACAGGGAGAAGAACGCCTGCCCCAGCGCGGAGAGGAAGGTGCTGAAGCCGACCTTACTCCAGTCGCAGGTGAGCATATAGGCGAAGCCGGCCTGTGCGCCGTCGAGCGTGACGGTGCGCACGAGCAGGACGACGAGAATGACGAACAGGGCGGGCATACCGACCTTGTTGAACTTCTCGATGCCGCCCTCAACGCCCTTGATGATGATGAAGGCGTTGACCGCCATAAAGACCGCGGCGAAAAGAATGGCGGTCAGCGGGAACCATGTCTCGCCCGTCGCGGCGTTGTAGCCGAGCAGACCGTAGAAATAGCCGAGCGGATCGGCATAGACCGTCTGCGCCTCCGTGATGTAGGACACGACATAGCGCAGCACCCAGCCGCCGACGTGGCAGTAATACGAGGTGACGATGAACGCCACGGCGACGCCCGTGACGCCGACCCAGCGGAAGCCGCGGTAGCCGAGCTTATGGAAGCTGTCGATGGCGTTCGCCTGTGCGGCGCGGCCGACGGACAGCTCCGAGAGCATGACGGGGAAGCCGATGAGAACGACAATGGCAAGGTAGATCAGAATGTAAGCGCCGCCGCCGCCCTCAAAGGCCTTGCCGGGGAATTTCCAGATGTTGCCGAGACCGACGGCGCTGCCCGCCGCCGCCAGGATGAAGCCGATCTTGCTTCCCCATTGGGCACGATTGTTTTCCATGTGATTTTCTCCTTTAACTACGTTTCTCTCTCCGTTTTCCGTCAAATTCGTCCTCATATATTTTAATGAGATGTATAAATTAAACAGAAATTAGTCAAATGATACCGTCTTTCTTGCCAAAAGTAAAGCGACGTATTATAATAAAAATATGAGCGATCCTAATAGAAAGGAAATACTTCTATGGAAAGCAAGAAATTAGAGGCCCTGCTCATGTCAGTCGATCTTGGCAGCTTTACCAAGGCGGCAGAGGTCCTCGGCTACACGCAGTCGGGCCTGACGCACATGATGAACTCGCTGGAAAAGGAGGTCGGCTTCACGCTGCTCGAGCGCGGACGCAGCGGCGTGCGCCTCACGGAGGAGGGCGAGCGCATCGCGCCCGCCGTGCGCGAATTTCTGCAAGCCAACGCCCGGCTCGACAGCGTGATCGAGCAGGTCGCCTCCTCGCGCACGGAGATCATCCGCGTCAGCGCCTATGCCAGCATCGCCATGCACTGGCTGCCGGGCATCATCCAGCGCTTCCGCGAGGAGTGCCCCGACGTGGACGTGGATATCCGCATGGCCGACCACGTCGACGTCCCCTACGAGCTGCTCGCGCAGGGCAAGATGGACGCCATCCTCGTCTCTCCGCAGGACGAGGGCCAGTACGAGTGGGTGCATCTCGCCGACGATCCCATGTTTGCCGTTCTGCCGAAGGATTTCGACACGCAGGGCATGACCGCCTTCCCGCTTGCCGCCTTCGAGGCGCGCGACTTCATCATGCCCTCGCAGGGCTTCGATAAGGACATCATGCGTATCTTCAACCGCATCGGCGTCAAGCCGCACATCCTCCCGACCTGGGTGGACGATCCCACCGTCATCAGCATGGTCAGCCACGGACTCGGCGTGAGCATGATGACCGAGCTGACCGTCCGCGGCCGCACGGACGGCGTGAAGCTCCTGCCGGTCGAGCCGGCGTCCTCGCGTGAGCTCGGCCTTGCCGTCCGCTCGCTCGACGCCGCGAGCGACGGCCTGCGCCACTTCATCGACTGCACGAAGCGCGTCGTCGCGGAAATGCAGCCCTGAGCCGTTGCAAAAGCCACTTGTAATCACCGCCGAAGCGGTTATAATAAGGAAGCCCGCCGACCCGCGGGCGCAGAGAAAACAACGCGAAAGAAAAGGAACACCCTATGCTCACCTTTACTCCTGTCACGCAGCGGGACATTGCCCGCCTGCGCCGCTACTATAAAAGCTGCGAATACCAGCTCTGCGAATACTCTGCCCTCGTCAAGCTCATGTGGCGCAGCCACCTGCACCCCTCGTGGGCGGAGGGCGCGGGCTGCCTGATCGTCCGCAATTTCATCGACGGTCAGTATTGCTTCGACTACCCCGTTCCCGGCCCCGACGGCGACGAGGACGCGGCGCTCACGCTCATCGAGGACGACTGCCGCGAGCGGGATATTCCCCTCGTCCTCTCCGTCGTCCCGCAGGACAAGGCGGAGCGCCTTGCCGCGCGCTACCCCTACTTCCGCTTTTCCTCCCCGCGCGTCTGGCGCGACTATATCTACGCCGCCGAGGATCTGCGCGACTTTGCCGGACGCCGCTACTCCGGACAGCGCAACCACATCAACAAGTTCCGCAAGCTCTATCCCGACGCCGCCTTCCGCCCGCTCGGGAAGAGCGACCTGCCGCTCATCACGCAGTTCTTCCGCGACTACGAGGCCGTCTTCACCAAGGCGTCCGACTCGGCGAAAAACGAGCTGCGCTGCGCCGAGAAAATGCTCCGCATGACCGGCAGCCCGCACTTCCTCGTCGGTGGCATGGAGCTGGACGGCAGACTCCTCTCCGTCGCCATGGCGGAGCGCTGCGGCGACACGCTGCAAATTCATATCGAAAAAGCCCTCTACGGCTATGAGGGCGTCTATCCCGCCACCGTGCAGGCGTTCGCGCAGGAATTTGCCGTGGACGGTGTGCGCTGGCTCAACCGCGAGGACGACGCCGGCGACAAGGGCCTGCGCACCTCGAAGCTCCAGTACCTGCCCGACCACCTCGGCGCGAAGCTGCGCTTCGACGTGCTCAACGAGTTGGTCAACATCACCGAAATTCCGACCCTCACCACCGCCCGTCTGACGCTCGACGCGCTCACCGATGCGGACAAAACCGCCTACGCCGCCCTCTGCCTCGACGACGACCGCAACCGCTGGTGGGGCTACGACTTCCGCAAGGACTACGACGGCACGCCCTACGAGGACTACTTTCTCGCCGTCGCGCGGGAGGACTACGCCCGCTCCCGCGCCGTGAACTTCGCCGTCCGGCTCGACGGCGCGCTCATCGGCGAGGTCGTCCTCTACCGCTTCGATTCCTGCGGCGGCGCGGAGCTCGGCTGCCGTGTCTCGCCAGGCTTCGCGGGCCACGGCTACGGCATGGAGGCGTTCGCCGCCGTCGCCGACTGGGCGCTCTACCGGCTCCACCTCGCCCACGTCGTCGCCAAATGCTATAAGGAAAACGACGCCTCCTACAGGATGCTCTCCTCCTGTATGCACCGCGCCGGCGAGGATGAGACCTTCTTCTATTTTGATAAAGAGGTCTGAACCGCGTATGAAAAGACCGCCTCTGCACACAATAGTGCAGAGGCGATTTTTTGTGTCCACATAAAAGATCGCGGCATCTGCGGCACGCCGACAGGCGGCAGCCGCGCCGTATGCAGGCTCTCCATCCGCCGCCGACGGAGAGCAGCGCAAGGCAGAGCGGCAGAATGGAGATCTTCACGATGGGAACCAATTCCGAATTTTGCTCCGATGAGCGCGTGGGCTACACCCTGCTCAAATCCTTCCTCGCGGGCGACGTCAACGCCAACCGCTGCTACGCCGGCCTCTCGCCCGAGGAGCAGCAGCGTCTCGTCTCCGGCGCCAAGAGCCTGCGCACCCCCGACGAGGTCGCCAGCTACGTCTGGGACTATCTTGACATGCAAGGACGGTAAGCCGCCATGGAGCGCCTGACGGGACACTTTGAACAGGATGTCCGCACGCTCGACGCCCTGCTCGGCGTCGAGCGCTGCTTCGACATGATCGCCCGCGACCTCGTCGCGGGCGGCCGCCGCTGCCGTCTGTATGTCGTGGACGGCTACGGCGACGACGCGGTGCTCGAGCGCATGATCGGCTTCTGGCTCGCCCTGCCCTCCACCGCCGACGCCGCCGACGCGCAGACCTTCATCGACCGCTATGTGACCTTCAGCGAGGTCAACGCCGAAGCAGATCTCCGGCAGACGGCCACCGCCGTGTTCCTCGGCAAAACGCTGCTCCTCGCCGAGGGCTACGGCGAATGTATCCTCATCGACGCGAAGAGCTACCCCTCCCGCGGCGTGGAGGAGCCGTCCTCGGGCAAGGTGCTGCGCGGCGCGCACGACGGCTTCATCGAAACGCTCGTGCAGAACGCGGCGCTCCTGCGCCGCCGCATCCGCACGCCGCAGCTGACGCTCGAGGGCCACAAAATTTCCGAGAAATCCCGCGCCGACGTCGTCCTCTGCTATCTCGAGGACAAGGTGGACCGCGCGCTCCTCGCGCGCGTCCGCGCGAAGCTCGCCGCCATCGACGCGGACTCCATCTCCATGTCGCAGGAATCCATCGCGGAATCCATGATGGACCAGAGGCAATGGTTCAACCCTTTTCCACGCGTTCGCTATACTGAGCGCCCCGACGCCGCCACCGCGAGCATCATGGAGGGCAGCATCATCGTCCTCGTGGACAACTCCCCCGCCGCCATGATCCTGCCCACCCGCTTCTTTGATTTCGTGCAGGAGGCGAACGACTTCTATTTCCCGCCGCTCGTCGGCTCATACCTCCGCATCCTGCGCGTGGTCGTCTTTCTGCTCACGCTCTTCATCACGCCCGTGTGGTATCTGCTCGTGCAGGACCCTGATCTTCCCAACAGCACGCTGAGCTTCCTCGCCGTCACGAGCGAGTACGAGGTCCCCCTCCTCGCCCAGCTTCTCCTGACCGAGTTCATCGTCGACCTCCTCAAGCTCGCCTCGCTCAACACCCCCAGCGTCTTTTCCAACTCGTTTTCCATGATCGGTGCGCTCGTGCTCGGCGACTTCGCCGTGCAGGCGCATTGGCTCGTGCCGGAGGTGCTGGCTTACATGGCGTTCGTTGCCATCGCGAACTTCGCCCAGCCGAGCTACGAGCTCGGCTACGCCTTCAAGCTTCTGCGCCTCGTGCTGCTCGTCAGCTCCGCTGCCTTCGGCTGGGTCGGACTCGCCCTCGGCACGCTGCTCATTATTGTCCTGCTCGTCACCACCAGGCCCATCGCCGGCGGACATTATATGTATCCCATTTATCCCTTCAACTGGCATGCGCTCCGCGCCCTGCTCGTCCGCCGCCCCATCGCCCCCGACAACACCTGAATGTATTGCTCAAACGTATCGCTCAAAAAGCCGCCCTCCAGGGCGCTACCGATAAAGAACATTTCTTCTTCGGTGGGAACAGCATGGTATGAAAGTATCATGCTGTTCCTTTTTTGCTGTATTCGGGCGAAAAATCAATTTTGCCAATGAAGGTATAATGTACATCAATGCGCTGGATGCGATGCCCGCTGGATTTGTCCGGCGCATAGACCACCACTTTTTCTACCAGCTCGCGCAGCATGGCGGGGGTCAGCTTTTCAGGCTGTGTATACTTGCGCACCAGCTTTAGAAAGTGCTGCAAATTCACGACCTTGGAATCGATGCTCTCCACTTTTGCGGTCAGCGTCGGAATACTCTCGCGCAGGGCGGCCTGTTCCTGCTCATAGGCTTCGGACAGCTTCTTGAAACGATCGTCCGTCAGCTTGCCGCTGATATTGTCCTCGTAGAGCCGCTGGATAATGGTGTCCAATTCGTCCGCTCGACGCATATTCTTCTCCAAAAGGCGCTTTGCTTGTTCCAGCTCCTCAGTCTGTGCAGCGTTCAGATTGCGTGTGACAAGCCGTACAAACTCGCTCTCGTCCTCCTGCACATAGGCGATAACACGCTGGATATTTTGAAGCACAAGCTGCTCCAGCACCACCGCACGGATATAGTGCGCACTGCAATTTTTCCGCGTCCGATACGCAGAGCAAGTATAAGATTCCTGCTCATACGACCAAGAGCCGCTCCGACAATGATATAGCTTTGAGCCGCAGTCGGCGCAGTAAGCAAGGCCGGAGAACATACCCATTTCGCCCATCTTGGTCGGCCGACGGCGTTGGGAGCGTATTTTCTGAACTGAGTTCCATAGCTCCACATCAATGATGGCCTCATGGGTGTTTTCAAATGTTACCCACTTTTCGGGCGGGGTGTTTACCATCTTTTTGCTCTTATACGATATTCTGCTGGTCTTGAAATTGGATGTGCGGCCCAAATAGGCGTCCTGCTCCAAAATGCCCGCAACTGTATCGGAGGTCCACCGGCAGGGATCGTCTGGGTGATAATATCTTGTCTGACCGGTACGCTGAAATACAACTGTGCTTGGCGTAGGGATCTCTCGTTCCTTGAGCATACGGGCGATCTTGCCGGGGCCGTTTCCCTCGGCGCAGAGCTGAAAGATCAATCGCACATTCGGCGCGGTTTCCTCGTCTGCTCGCAGGCTGCCATCCTCGTTGCGGAGGTAGCCATACGGAGATCGGGTAGAAATGCGCTGGCCGGACATTCCCTTGTTGCGAAAAACAGCGCGTATCTTCTTGCTGGTGTCTTTCGCATACCACTCGTTGATGATGTTCCGAAAAGGCGTGAAATCATTATCGTCGCGCTCGCTGTCAACGCCGTCATTGACAGCGATGAAGCGTACACCCTTCTCGGGAAAGCGTATTTCCGTGTACATCCCGACTTCAAGATAGTTGCGGCCAAACCGCGACATATCCTTGACAACGACCATGCTCACAAGACCATCCTCAATGTCATCCAGCATTTCTTGAAAGCCGGGACGGTTGAAGTTTGTTCCCGAAAAACCGTCGTCCTTGTATATCTTGAAGTTGTCGATGCCATGCTCCTTGGCGTACTTTGTCAATATCTCGATTTGATGGGAAATGCTGTTGCTGTCGCCCTCGTTGTCGTCGTCACGGGAAAGCCGAGCATAGAGTGCCGCCCACTTTTCGCGGATAAGACGGTCAAGGGCTGTGATTTTTTCTTGCTGCCTGTTCATTTGAAGCCTCCAATCCGGCAGCTACCGTGTGACCTAACTGACACTTATATTGTACTATATCTGAAAAAAAGCGTCAAATTTTCGCACGATCACTTTTTTGTTTCTTTGTCAAGTAAACGCTTGATTTTTTCAGTCGCGGTAGCTCCCTCGGAAGCGTAAAAGCCATTTACTATGTAGGTCGTATTGCCGACCTTGCAGGTAGTCTCCATGCACGGGGCAGGTTTGGTTTCACTCATTGTAAAAGCACCTCCTGATCGTTTGGCGAAATGCGTCCCACGGTGGAACGCAAATTATGACAAAATCTGCGCCCTCATGCAGACGCAGACTTCATATCTCACTTGGTATCCAAAGGCAATTCGGGCGGCAGCTGGCAAAGCTGCTCCATAGGTGTAAAGTGCCTCCCCCCATTCTTATAGCGGGGCGTCCCGCGCTGTGACGCACGGCCAACGCAAGTATCATCATATCCGTCTGTGTGTTCTCGCCCGCAGCCCTTGCCAAGGGCAGCTCACGGCGCCGGTGTTTACCGCTCTGCTCTGAACGGAGCATCTTCGCGCACCCGCCGTCCGGCTCGACACAAACGGAATGTACCCGATCTCCCTATTCACTTGTCATACGGCATATTGCCGCAGGCTGATCGTCAGCCTGTAAAAGCGCACCTTCGTTATTAAAGATGCGCTTTAGCAGTAGGACGATCTATTCGGTCGTTTCGGTCAGCAGCTCCGGCGGTATACTCTCCAAATCAAATTTGAAGATGATGGAGAACATGAGCTTTGACTCGATGCGCTCACTAATATCCTTGTCGATGAATACATAGAGGTTGCCGTATTCATCTGTCACCCTGCGCTTGGAGAAGTGCGCTATGTAGCGTTCATAGTGCTGCAAGATGGCGTACATCGCTTCTGTGTCGCCGTGCTTTGCCCTTACGATCTCGTCGTATCTGATCCTTTTATGCTTCATCGTTCAGATCCTCCATGATCTCCTTCAGCCGTTGCAGCGCCGCGATCCGGCGTCTAAAGACGGCGCTTTCCGTCTGCTTCATTCGTTTGCCGATCTCCGCGTCTGTTTCTCCGTGGAAGTAATACAGCAGCAGTACATCGCGCTTGTGCGGCGTCAAATACTGCAAGGCGTGCGCAATGGCAGGCTCATCGACGCTGATCTTCAGGTTGCCAACGAGAAACACAAGAGAGAAAAGATGGTATTCGTCGGTGCAGGACAGCGCATCCTGATCTTGTCGGGGCAGCATGGACATTTCAATTTCGTGCTCGGATTTTTCAGCGAGATCCCGCAACGCATCGGCGCTTTCGTTGCGAATGACCGTTCGGCAAAATGCGTCAAAGGCTCGCTCTTTATAGTCGTGCAGTTCTTTTGTGGTCATAGGTTGTCCTCCTTTCCTTGCCCTTATATGAAATACGGAAAAAGGGGTGCCTAACTTGAAAAAAACTCCACAATATGCCAAAACTTCCCATAAAGATATTTTTCTCGCTATTATTCGACAAAGAAGGCAGCGAAATGTGTCTCACCGTGAGATTTATTTCGACTGGTTTCGCATCGGCATAAGCAAGAAAGGCGGGGCGGCAAATGCCGCCTCGCCTTTCTTTATGAGGGTATATTTACTTGTTGTACGCTCTGTACATGAAGGTGACGATCTGACTGCGGGTGCAGTCGCTGCCGGAGCCGAACTGACCGCCGCCGATGCCATCGGTCACGCCGTTCTTGGCGGCCCATGCCACCGCGTCGGCGTAATAGGCGTTGGTCGCCACATCGCCGAACTCAGCGCTGCCGCTGACCGCGGGGCTGCCCGCCGCGCGGTACAGGAAGGTCACGCTCTGCGCACGGGTGCAGGTGGCGTCGGGGCTGAACTTGCCGTCGCCGGTGCCGCCGGTGATGCCGTTCTCCACGGCCCACGCCACGGCCTGCTCATAGAAGCTGCCGGGCTTCACATCGCCAAAGGCGGTGCCGGTGTTCTTGGGAGCGGGGCTGCCCGCCGCGCGCCACAGGAAAGTGACGATCTGCGCACGGGTGCAGGGATCGTTGGGAGCAAACAGGTCGTTGCCGATGCCGCCGGTGATCTTCTTGGCGACTGCCCAATTGACTGCTTCGGCATAGTAGGCGCTGGCAGGTACATCGATGAAGGTCATCGGCTCATGGCTTTCCTTATCGATCACGATGGCGTAATCGGAAGCGTGGTCAAATGCCCAGCTTGCCTTGCCGCCGCTGATCATACCGGCACTTTGAAATTCCAGCTCGCCGCTCTTGGAATTGTAGAAGTAGAGGTTGGCGTACAAACCGTTGTGCTTCTTGCCGAGGTCAACGGAGAGATTCAGCGACATACCGAAGGGACCGTTGTGGTTAAGCTGAAGCTGAATTGTCGTCGTCTCGCCGGTCAGGGCGTTGATGACCTTGGCGGGAATGGCCTTTGTGCCGGTCTTAACGCCGAGGTCCAGTCTCACGCCGCCCTTCGGAACATCCAGACCGTTGAAGGACCAGACCATGCCGCCGCCCATATCCAGCTCAACGGTAACATCCTTGCCTGCGATTTCCTTGGTGACGCTGGCAGGAAGCTTGGTTTCGCCCTTCATGTCGATGGTGACGGTGGAGCCTTCCTTGGCATTCTTCAGCTCCTTGGCTGCCTTGTCGGAAACAGACGGGGTCGCTGCACTGCCGCCGCTGCTGGAGCCACCGCCGCCACCGCCACCGCCGGAATACTTGGTGAAGGTAGCCGTTGCGATTGCGCTGTCATTCATACCCGCATTGACCGCGATAGCCTTGACCGTCGTGGTGGAGGTCAGGCTGAGAGCGGTCGTGTACTCGGTACTGGTGGTCGTCGGCGTTGTGCCATCTGTGGTGTAGTAAATCTTTGCACCTGCCGTAGTGCAGTAGATGTTGACGCTCTGCGTGCCGGTGAAGCCGCTCGCACCGTTGGGCGTAAAGGTCGGGGTGGCAACGGTCAGCTTCGGGGAGGTCTGCGTGTCGCTGGTCGCTGCGCTGGCCTTTTGAGTGGGAGTCTCTGCGATCCGCACATGGCCGGTGTAGCTGGTGTTTGCGGTACAATCAGCCTTGGTGTTCGTTGCAGAATAGTTCGTGCCATCGAAGCTATATTCACCGCCTGCCACGGTGGGGATGGTCGCCGTAAAGGTCGTGCCGTCGCTGTTGAGCGTAAAGGTGAGAGTGAACGCAGAAGGAGCCGCAGGGCCGTCCGCCTTGACAACAGCGGCAGTAGCAGCGCTGGTGATCTCGCCGGTCTGAACGGTGCTGGACACCTTCACGGTGATGGTCTTGCCGATGTCGTCTGCACGCAGCGTGTATTTGCCGGTGTTGTTGGCCGCAACCTGTGTTGTGCCGTTCTGATACCACTTGTAGTCCAAATTGCCGGTGTTGTTGTCACCGGTCAGCGTGGCGGTCAGCTCCTGGCCATACTTCAAGGTGCCGGTAATGTTCACCGTGCCGATGAGGGCAGCGGCTTCATAGGTTGCCGTCACATTAACGGTAGAAGCAGGCATGGTAAAGGTTGCGGGGTTGCTGGTCTTGCTACTGCCGGTCTTATAGACGCCAGCATCAAGACCGGTCCACTCCTTGAAGTTAAAGCCTGTCTTGGCGTTTGCGGTAATGGTCACTTCCGCGCCTGCGGCCTGATCGCCGGTGGGGGCAGCAGTACCACCCGTGACTGTCACGCCATAAAGCGTCGTGCCGGGATCGGTCAATGTGACCGTCTTGTACTTCGTGTCGCTGGCGGTGTGGTTGCTGTCCGCTTTATAGCGCACATAATAGGTGCCTGCGGTCAAACTGGTCGCATTGCCGGTGCAGTCCGTCCAAGTGCTATCGGTAGGTTTCTTGTACTGCATAACATTGGTGGTGCCGGTGATCTGGCCATCGTTGCCGCCAGGAGTAGTGGGATTCACCGGCGTCAGAGTTTCGGTAGGAGTACCCCATTCAACTTGGGCGATGTTGATTGCGCCGGTGCCTACCCGCGCTTCGGCAACCGCATTATAATTGTTATTCTCGACGATCTTGAAATGCACAGTATAGTTGCCCGCATCAGTCGCAGTAGGAATAGTCGTGCTGTAAGCGCCACTATCCAGATTATACTGCATCTCGCCGCCCTTGCTCACACTGCCTTTGGTGATCAGTTTAAGCGGGGAGCCGGTATAGGCAAGGCCGGTCTTGGCAGTAGGCTCGGTATAAACGGGATCGGCTTTGTCAATCTTAAAGTCCTCGGTGAAGCTGCCCGTGTAGCTGCCCTTGCCGGCAACGGTCACAACATAGGTGCCTGCACCGACGGGCTTGCCGTCGCTGTTGAGTGTGCCGTTGAAGCCAGACTTGACCTCATAGGAAACCGTATAATCGGTGTCACGGGTAAGGCCGCCGCCGAAGGCCGGCTCCTGCGCGGACTCATTGTACTTCTTGCCGGTCAGATCGGTCACGGGGACAAGCGTATCCGTGATAGGAGTAGCCGGGGCTGTCACGGTGAACTTCACATCGAAGCTCTGCTCGGTGACGCCGGTGCCGCTGACCTTAACGGTAGCGGTATAAATACCGGCAGAAAGCCCGGTATTGGGCTGCACGGTGAAGGTATCCGTACCGCTGGCTGCAATATCCGTGATGCTGCTCGGGCTCACCGTGAAGCTGCCGGCATTAGTACCCTCCAGCGCGATGGTCAGCGCGCCGGTACCCACCGTGCCGTTGTTGGTGATGGTAACGGTCTGCGCTGTCGGAGCGGTAGTGTAGCTCGCTTCCAAGCTGCCAAAGTCCACGGTGCCGGTCGTATCGAGGCTGATGTTAGTCGTGGGCGTGGGCGCGGCGGTGTAGCTCACCGTGAACTTCTCGCTCAGATACCATGCGCCATTCAGCTTTTCGGCGACATAGTAATCGCCGGGTTCAACCTGACTGGAACTGTGACCTGATGTCGCCGCAGAGCGGTACTCATACGGCGGGGATGTGGAGGAAGTTCCCGGGTTAAAGCTATGATAGCTGTCATCCTCGGCCTTCACCAAATTGAAATACTCATCTCCACTCGTCTTTACCTTCGTTTTGAAAGTGAGTGTTCCGTCGGTGCCGGTCGTGCCGGTGGGCGTGAAGGTCGGCGCTCCGACAAAGGGATTGTGCTTCGCTGTCACGGTGACAGCGTTGGCGGGAACGTTGAAGGAATTGTTCTCCGCGGTCGGGTCGGTGAACGTCACTTGTTCAGAAGTCCACTTCTGGAAGGGAATTTTCTCACCGCTTTTACCTTTCATTTCACTGGGCGTGATGTTCACCGTGTCGTTCTTAAGGAACATTCCGCTGCCGCTTGCATTGGGGACGCCGGGACCGGTGAGCGTGCCGTTTTCGACCGTCACCGTATAGGGCGTGCCGAAGCGGTAGGAGGCGTAGCAGTTAGTCTCATCCTCATTGATTGCGTAGTCTGTGCCGCTGAGGCTCGTTCCTTTTTTGTAGACGGCACCGCCGGAGTTCACGGAATTGCTGGCCTCTTTTTTCCACTTGACCTCCATATTGCCAACCTTGGTCAAGGTTGCAGTTCCCATAGGATAAACACCGAAGCTGTATCCACTATTCTCATCCTTACCGGCGTTTGTCACATCGATCTTAATCGTGCCGTTGGTGTCGATGGTCACATCTTTATCTGCACGCAGACCGTTGCAGTTATCACCGCCTGTCGTATTGTCCGGCGTAGCGCAGGTGATGTCCACGGAGGCATCTCCGGAGATGGTGATGTTTTCCTTTGCGAAAATGCCGTAGGCTTCCGCATAGTTGATAACGTTATTGTTGTTGGTTGCGCTGATGATCACTTTGGCATCGCCCATGATTGTCACATTGCCGGTTTGATAGCTGCCAGCTAAACCGGCCTCGATGCCGATTGCGCGTTTGTTGTTGCCGCTTAATGTGTTGGTAATTGAGAGCTCGCCGCTGCTATCCGAAGTAATGGTTATATTGCCGCCCATATCACTGCTGACAGAGCCGGTGACGGTGTTGTTACCAAGCAGTTTAATGGTGATGTTCGCTGTGGTGGCTCCGCCTGCTACGATGCTCCCGCCGTTGTAATTTTGCAGCGTCAGGATGCCGGTATCCGGATCATACGCGGCGTTGAAATCTGTTGATGTGCCGCTGAAGCTGGCGTCAGAATCGCCGTTTTTATAATACAGTTTCCCCGGCTTGCCAAAATACTTGCCGCCGTCAACTAAAACTGCCTCGGCAGCGGGGTGACTTTCTGTCGCCAGCGCCGTGGTGGGGAGCAGCGAGAGCAGCATCACCAGGCTGAGTAGGATGCTCAGGATTTTGCTTTTTGTTCGTTGCATACGGTTAAATTTGCTGACGGTGATACCCATTTCTCTTGCAAGGGCTTCATCTGTGTTCAGTCTTTCGCCCACCTCGCCCTTCTTTTTGCGGCCGGCCTTCTGCTTCATGCCCTCCATCTTCATCTTCAATGCACGGGAGAGGTCATAGGTGCTGATCTTATCACGGTGCAGATTGCTGTCTGCGACGAGAATCTTCGCGTCGGCGTCGTCAATGCGCTGGATGATCGTCGGAATCGGGTAGTTCAGCTCTGTGCCGATCAGGTGACGGCGCTGGCCGGAAAGGATCTCAAGACCGCCGCCCTCCCTCGGACGCGCCAGCACGGGATCTTTGATACCGGCCTGCTCCACAGCCTTGCGCAGCTCCTTGAAGTTCTCACTGTTCTTGTCTACGGAAAAATTGTTGAATTTGGAGCGCTCCAAATAAGCAGGGTGCAGGGTGATGAAGTAACTCTCGCCCTCCTTGGGAACGGGAAGCTCCTTCAAGTCCTTTTCGCTCGGCGGTGTCAGCCGCGCTTCAAATACCTGCGTAATGGCTGTGCCGGTAGGACCGATGGCGGCAGGACCGGAGGGAGCCTTTGCCGCAGCCTTGGCGGGCGTGGCCTGCTTGTCCTCGGTCTTGGCAGGCTCGCTCTTGGCGGGCGTCGCAGGCGCGGGCTTTTCAGTCTCTTTGCCCTTGTCGGGGGCAGTGGGCGCGGCGGGCACGGCCTGCTTGTCCTCTGCCTTGACAGGCTCGGCCTTGGTGGGCGTCGCAGGCGTGGGCTTTTCAGCGTCTTTGTCCTTGTTGGGGGCAGCGTGTACGGCAGGAGCAGTCTGCTTGTCGTCTGTCTTGACAGGCTCGGCCTTGGCGGGTATCGCAGGCGTGGGCTTTTCAGCGCCCTTGCCCTTGTCGGGGGCAGTGGGCGCGGCAGGCACGGTCTGCTTGTCCTCCGTCTTGGCAGGCTCGACCTTGGCGGGCGTCGCAGGCGTGGGCTTTTCAGCTCCCTTGCCCTTGTCGGGGGCAGTGGGCGCGGCAGGCACGGTCTGCGTATCCTCCGTCTTGGCAGGCTCGCTCTTGGCGGGCACCGCAGGCGTGGGCTTTTCAGCGTCCTTGCCCTTGTCGGGGGCAGTGGGCGCGGCAGGCACGGTCTGCTTGTCCTCCGTCTTGGCAGGCTCGGCCTTGGCAGATGCCGCAGGCGTGGGCTTTTCAGCGTCCTTGTCCTTGTTGGGGGCAGCATGTGCGGTGGGCGCAGCCTGCTTGCTCTCCGGCTTGACAGGCTCGGCCTTGGCGGGCGTCGCAGGCGTGGGCTTTTCAGCGTCCTTGCCCTTGTTGGGGGCAGTTGCCGCGGCGGGCGCGGACTGCTTGTCCTCCGTCTTGGCAGGCTCGCTCTTGGCAGATGCCGCAGGCGTGGGCTTTTCAGCGTCCTTGCCCTTGTCGGGGGCAGTATGTGCGGCAGGCGTGTCCTGCTTGCCCTCCGGCTTTGACAGAGCTGCTGCCTTACCGGGGATCGCCGCCATCGGGTTGATCGCCTGCGCCTTGTGGTAGTCCAATGCCTCTTGCAGCGTCATTTCGTACACAAGCGCCGGAATGGTTGCTTTCTTTGCAAGCTCGCTCGCCTTGCGGCGCCGCTGACCTGCCAAAAGCTGATACCTTCCGTCCTCGGTGCGTCGGACGATGATCGGCTCACGGACACCGATCGACTGGATGCTGCTCACAAGGCCGCCCAATTCCTTTGGGGTATAGACGCGGGTGCTTGTGCTGCCGGGGAGATCGCTTATCTCCGCAAGCGGGATCTGCTGCGGAGCGGGCGATGCGTTGCCGGGGGAAGAGTTTTTGCTGATTTCATTTGCCATGCTTTCATACCTCCTGATTTTGATTTATGCTAAAAATGTGTCCCACCGTGGAACACATTTCTAACCGCTGTCATGCCGCACGGCGGCAGAATAATAAGGACCCATCGTCAGCGGCGCATTGTAGAGCGTCGTGAGCAGGTAAGCCCTTATGTTTCGGATTTTTGTTGTTGTTTGCCGCAGACCTTCGATCACATACTCGATGTGTGCCATATCGAGCTGTCGGTATCGCTCCTTCACTGCGCCTGCCGGAAGAATATCTCCGCCGACTCGAATGGTCGCCGCGGTGCTGCAAAGAATGTCAACGATCAGCTCCAGCAGGCAATCCACATCATCATACGGATAGCGTTTTTGCAGGGAAATGTAGTCAATTTGCTCCATGACCTCTTTTCGGCACTCGTATCGTTCCATCTCCGCCTCACGCGAAGCGATGGATGGATCAGGATAACTAAACTCAGGCTTATTTCTATTAGGATAATTAGCATCGGCTTTTCCGAGGTCTACACATCGGGTTTGTCGAGGTCTTGACATCGACTTTTCCGAGGTCTGGAAATCGGAAAAATCGAGGTCTGCACCTCTGCCGGTGTCGGGATATTGTGGGGATGGCTCGGTGGTGTCTGCTGGAAGCTCCCGCGTTGTGAAGCGCTTGACATATATTTTTGTGGGCTTACCTTGTCCCTGCTTGATTCGTTCGATCAGGCCGACGCCCTTCTTCGTGTCCAGCTCGGCAAGCAGCTTGAGCGCCTTGTCGTTGCCGCAGCCCATATCTGATCGGATCTCGTCTGCGGTGTAGTAGATGTAGACGCGGCTCTGCTCATCGTACCAGCCGTTCTTTGCAGACAGGCTCATGCGGTCAAGCAGCATACCATAGAGCAGCTTCGCGTCTGTCGATAGCCCCTTGAAGCGCGGGCTCGTAATCAGCAGACGAGGGATGCGAAAATAACTGAATTGCTCGGATTCATCGCCATAAAAATAGTCCGTTATAAGGGCTTCCTGTGCCATTTTTTCACCTCCTGCGGGCATGAAAAAAGCACGATTTGAATTTCGTGTCAAATCGTGCCTTTTTCTGTCTGTTTAATTTTGTCAGTTGCGGTCGCTTTTTCGGTAACTACCTCTAAATTCTTTGCTTTCTGTCTTGGTTTTTATCGGTAGTTCCCTCCCGGGCGGCTTTTCTTTTGTCCGATCTCTCCTATTCGCCGCTCTCCCCGCGCTGCCTCCTCCGTCTCCGCGCCAGAGCTCCGAACCAAAAACCAGCGGCGGAGATGATCGTTCCCTTCAGCAGCAGACTCGGCTGCGGCAGCCGCAGCACGCTGAAGGAGAGCATATTAGCCAACGTGAAGGTCGCATACTCCGCAAGCATATACATCGCGCCAAATGCAAGCGGCAGCAGCCAGCCTTGTCTTCCGCCGTATCCGCCCCGGCCAATGAGCAGTGAAATGACAAAGGCGGCGACCGGCAGCACGAGCCACAAAAATACGATGCCGTAGCCCATGGCGTCGTCCGGCCCGGTGAGCATCCAGAAAAAGAGCACGGAAACGGCCCAGATGCCCAGATATACGCACAGAAGGATCATCAGAGATTGCTCTCTCCGGCTCCGCACGGTGTTGGTGCTCTCCTCCAGATAATCCAGATAATCTGACATCGGTGCTTCCTCCTTTAACAATGCATCCAGACTGACCGCGTACAGGTCACTCAGCCGCACCACGCTTACAATGTCCGGATAGTTCTTTTCATTCTCCCAGTTTGATATGCTCTGGCGGCTCACGCCCAGCGCCTCCGCCGTCTGCTCCTGCGTGAGCCCAGCCGCTATGCGCGCCTGCCTGAGCTTGGCTCCGATCTCCATAGGCATCCCGTCCTTTCTGCCTTCATCATAGGGAAATGAGCGGGCTTTGTCCATCAAAAATATTTGACAACGGTCGGTTTTCCCAAAAACTTTTTCAAACCCTCTTGACAAATCGTTCCCGATGTATTATTGTACTAATCACCTAATACAATCATACATCAAGAAAAGGAGGAACCGTATGGAGTGGCAATTCCGCAATGACAGCCCCATCTACACCCAGCTCACGCAGCGCCTGACGCAGGCCATCGTCGCGGGCGAGTTCCGACCCGGCGAGCGTCTGCCCTCGGTGCGCGAGCTCGCGGTGGAGGCGGGCGTCAATCCCAACACGGTGCAGCGCGCGCTCGCCGACCTCGAACGCGACGGGCTGGTCTTTTCCCAGCGCACCGCGGGCCGCTTCGTGACGGGAGATGTTTCCATGATCGAAAACGCGAAGCTCCGTCTGGCGGATCAATGTGTGGAGAATTTTCTCTCCGAAATGGCAAAGCTCGGCTGCGGCAGAGACGAGGTCATCGCCCTGCTGCAAGGCCGAAAGGAGGAAGAACCATGAATATTTTAGAATGTAAGGCGCTCACCAAGCGCTACAGCGGCAAATCCGCCCTCGAGGGCGTGGAGCTTTCCATCGAGCCGGGCCGCATCGTCGGTCTGCTCGGCCCGAACGGCAGCGGCAAAACGACCCTCATCAAGCTCGCCAACGGCCTGCTCACCCCCACGAGCGGCGAAATTCTGATCGACGGCAAAGCCCCCTCGCCGGAGACGAAGGCCATCGTCTCCTATCTCCCCGACCGCAACGCCCTGCCCGACTGGATGACCGTCGCGCAGACCGTCGACTACTATGCCGACTTCTACGCCGACTTCCGCCGCGACGCGGCGCAGGAGATGATCCAGCGCCTCGGCCTCGACGTCTCCCAGCGCGTCAAAACGCTCTCCAAGGGCACGCGCGAAAAGCTCCAGCTCATCCTCGTCATGTCCCGCGCGGCGAAGCTGTATCTGCTCGACGAGCCGATCGGCGGCGTCGACCCCGCCACCCGCGACTACATTCTCCGCACCATCATCGGCAACTACAACGAGGATGCCTCCGTCGTCATCTCCACCCACCTCATCGCGGATGTCGAGCAGGTGCTCGACGAGGTGATCTTCCTGCAAAACGGCCGCGTCGAGCGGCACACCACCGTCGACGCCATCCGCGGCGAAACCGGCAAAAGCGTCGACGAGCTTTTCCGGGAGGTGTTCAAATGCTGACCAAACTCATCCGGCACGAATTTCGTGCCACAAGCCGCATCATGTGGCCCATCTTCGCGGGGATGCTCGCGCTGACGCTCGCCATGCGCGCCTCGCAGAACGTGCTGCAAAATGAATCTCCCTGGCTGCTCAACCTGCTGGCGGTCCTCGTCACCATCGGCTTCGTCTTCGGTATCATGGCGCTGTGCTTCGCGCCGCTGGTGCTCTCCGCCGTGCGTTTCCGCGACCATCTCCTCAAGGACGAGGGCTACCTCACCCTGACGCTGCCGGTGAATATGCACCAGCTCCTTGCCTCCAAGCTGATCGTCTCGGCGGTCTGGTACGCCGCGGCGTTCCTCGCCGTCGTGCTGCTGTGCATGATCGGCGCGTTCGATTTCAGTGATTGGCGGGTGGTCCCGCAGTTCGCAGCCGACTTCCTCCGCGCCTTCCGCAAGTTGGACGGCGCTCTGCAGGGGCAGGCGCTGCTCTTCGCGTTGGAGCTCTTCCTCTTCTGCGTCCTCGGCGTCACCGCCGTTTCCCTCATCGTCTACGCGGCGTACGCCGTCGGCTTCAGCTTCAATAAGCACAAGAGCGCCCTCACCGCCGTGTCCGTCCTCGTGTTCTTCCAGCTCGTGCAGTTCGCGGCCATCGCGGTTCTGGCAAATCTCTTCTGCGACGGCTTCACCGCGTGGTCGAGCCTCACCGGCGTGCAGGCAGGCAATGCCATCTTTGCCGTCGCCCTCGTCTGCGAGCTGATCGTCTGCGTCATTTTCTACCTCGTCACCTATTTCTTCCTCACGAGGAAGCTGAATCTGGAGTGACCCATGAAAAAATTTCTTGTCCTCATTCTGACGCTTGCGGTGGGCCTTGCCCTCCTGCGGCGAAAAAAGTAAACAACCACCTCATCTGAAAAAGCAGCCGGAGAGCGAAAAAAGCTTTTTCGGCCGCTTTTTGCGCACAAAATCAAGAAAGATTTAAGAAAAAGCACAGAAAAAACACAAGCTCCGCCTGCTATCATGGCGGCAGAAATATCGGAAAGGAGTTTTCCCCATGTTCCTTCTTGAAGTCAGCGGTCTCTCCAAGACCTACACCACCCGCTTCGGCGGCGCGAAGGTCGAGGCGCTCAAAAGCGTCACCTTCTCCGTCGAGAGCGGCGAGTACGTCGCCGTCATGGGCGAGAGCGGCAGCGGCAAAACCACGCTTCTGAACCTCCTCGCGGCGCTCGACCGTCCCACCGGCGGCACGGTCCTCCTCGGCGGGCAGAACCTCGCCGAGATCCCCGAGGAGCGCGCGGCGGCCTTCCGCCGTGACCACCTCGGCTTCGTCTTTCAGGACTTCAGCCTTCTCGACACCTTCTCTCTGGAGGACAACATTCTCCTCCCCCTCGTCCTGCAGGGCAAGAGCCGCGGCGAGATGAAGTCCCGCCTTGTCCCGCTCGCCGACCGGCTCGGCATTTCCGACCTGCTCAAAAAGTACCCCTACGAGGTCTCCGGCGGCCAGAAGCAGCGCGCCGCCGTGGCCCGCGCGCTCATCACGCGCCCGCAGGTGCTCTTTGCCGACGAGCCGACCGGTGCGCTCGACTCCGGCTCCACCGAGGAGCTGCTCCGTCTCTTCGGCACGGTCAACGGCGCGGGGCAGACCATCGTCATGGTCACGCACTCCGTCCGCGCGGCCAGCTGTGCGGGCCGTGTCCTCTTCCTGCGCGACGGCGCCGTCGCACAGGAGCTCACGCGCGGCACGGACACGGAGACCGCCTTCTACCGCCGCATCGCCGACGCGCTCACCGCGTCCCAGACGGGGGGCGGCGCGGCATGAATGCGTTCTTCTACCCCCGTCTGGCGCTCAGCGGGATGCGCCGCGACCGGCGCATTTACGCCCCCTACCTCGCCGCCTGCGTCTTTATGACGGCGGTGGTCTACGACCTCGCCTTCCTCGCCGACAGCCCCGCGCTCTACGCCGTCGGCAGCGGCGTAAACGGCATGGGCACCTCGGCGATCCGCCTCGTGATGACCCTCGGCAAGTGGGTCATGGCGGTGTTTGCCCTCCTCTTCTTTTTCTACACGAACGCCTTCCTCATCCGCCGCCGCAAGAAGGAGCTCGGCCTCATGAGCGTCCTCGGCATGGACCGCGGCGCGCTCACCTCGCTTCTTTTCTGGGAGACTGCCTTCTCCGCGCTCGTCTCCCTCACCGCGGGACTCGCCCTCGGCGTGCTGCTCACGCAGCTCTCCGCCCGCGTGCTCTCGCATTTCGCCCGCACGGAGCTGCCCGCTCTGCCGCTGCTGGATCTTGGCGCGGTGCGCTTCTGCGTCCTGACCGATGCGTTTATCTTCTTTCTTCTCCTCCTGAACGCATGGCGGCAGGTGCGCCGCGCCTCCGCGGTCAGCCTTCTCCGCAGCGACAGCCTCGGCGAGCGTCCGCCGAGATCCCAATGGCTTCTCGTCCTTCCCGGCCTGGGGCTTCTCGGCGGAGCCTACTACCTCGCCGTCACCATCACCGAGCCGATCACCGCGATGCTCGTTTTCTTCGTGGCGGTCGTCATGGTCATCCTTGCGACATTCCTTCTCTTCATCGCGGGCAGCGTTACCCTCTGCCGCACGCTCCAAGGCAATGACCGGTTCTATTACCAGAAGAAAAACTTCGTCGCGCTCTCCTCGCTCGTCTATCGTATGAAGCGCTCCGGCGCGGGACTTGCCGTCATCTGTATCCTCTCGACCATGATCCTCGTCATGCTCGGCTCCACCGCGGGGCTCTACTTCGGCGCGGAGGACGTCGTCCGCACTCTCTCCGCCGAGATGAGCCGTGAGATTGCCGCCGAGGCGCGCGCGGAGTTCTACGCCACCTACGGCAGCCTCTTCTTCCTCGCCCTCGTCCTCAGCACGGTGTTCCTCCTCGCCTCCGTCCTGATGCTCTACTACAAGCAGCTCTCCGAGGGCTACGAGGACGCCGCCCGCTTCGCCGTCATGCAGCGCGTCGGCATGACAAAGCGCGACATCCGCACAAGTGTCAACGCCCAGCTGCGCATGGTGTTCCTCCTGCCGCTGCTTGCCGCCTTCGTCCATCTCGTCTTTGCCCAGCCGATGATCTGGCGCATTCTGCGGCTCTTCGGACTTCAGAACCTTCCGCTCGTGCTCGGCGTCACGGCGTGCGCCTGCGCCGTGTTCACCGTGCTCTACTGCGCCGCCTGCCGCCTGACCTCCAACGCCTACTGCCGCATCGTGGGCGAAGGGGTCTGAGGCCGCGTCGCCGGAAAATTTGAACAATTCCGTAACAAATCGCCGTTCCGCTTGTTTTTGCTTCGCGCCGTGATATAATAACGTGGAACAACCCCATTTTGTTGCACGGCTTCGTGCAAAAGGAAAGGAAAAATTTATGGGCATCAAATTTTCCGGCTCCGACGCCGGCGGCTTCCGCTTTGATTTCTCCGGCGCGAACAGCGCTGCCGGCGGCAGCGAGGGAAGCGCCGCGCCCAGGCGCGAGCGCAAGCCGCGCAAGGCCGTCGGCACCCCCGGCAAGCGCATCGCCATCAATACCCTCGTCACCCTCCTCGTCGGCGCGGTCTACTTCTACCTCGAGCTGCCCGCCATCAACCTCCACGCCGAGGAGTTCTACGGCTTCGTTCTGCTTCTCTGCGCGGTCTACTGCGGCTGCGCCCTGCTGACCTCCGGCTTTCAGGGCGAGGGGGCCAAGGGCTACTTCCGCTTCGTGAAGAAGCAGTGCACCGTCCCGTTCTTTCTCGCCGCCGGACTGCTCGCCCTCGCCGTTGTCGGCAGCGTGGCCTCGTGGGTCGTGTTCCGCGCGGGCAGCTACCAGAAGCTCCTCACCGTCCAGTCCGGCGACTTCTCCTCCGAGATCGCCGAGGTCGCCTACGACCGCATCCCCATGCTCGATAAGGACAGCGCCGAGAAGCTCGGCGACCGCAAGCTCGGTGAGCTTTCCGACATGGTCTCCCAGTTCGAGGTCTCCGAGGACTACACCCAGATCAACTACCACGGCCGCCCCGTGCGCGTCACCCCGCTGCGCTACGGCGACATCATCAAGTGGTTCAACAACCGCTCCGCCGGCCTTCCCGCCTACCTCATCATCGACATGGTCGATCAGAGCGTGGACGTCGTCCGCCTTGACGAGGGCATGAAGTACACCACCGCCGAGCACTTCTCCCGCAACCTCTACCGCCACCTCCGCTTCCAATATCCGACCTTCATGTTCGAGGAGCCGGTCTTTGAGATCGACGAGGACGGCACGCCCTACTGGGTCTGCGCCAAGAAGGAAAAGACCATCGGACTCTTCGGCGGCACGGACAACAACGGCGCGGTGCTCGTCAACGCCGTCACCGGCGAGAGCGAGTACCTGACCGAGCCGCCCGAGTGGGTCGATCACGTCTACTCCGCCGAGCTCATCATCGAGCAGTACGACTACTACGGTATGTACCACAACGGCTTTATCAACTCCATCCTCGGCCAGCGCGACGTCACCGTCACCACCGACGGCTACAACTACATCGCCGAGGGCGACGACGTCTACCTCTACACGGGCGTGACGAGCGTCGGCGGCGACGAGAGCAACGTCGGCTTCCTGCTCTCCAACCAGCGCACCAAGGAAACGAAGTATTACCCCTGCGCCGGCGCGACCGAGTACAGCGCGATGGACAGCGCCGAGGGTCAGGTCCAGAACCTGCGCTACACGGCGACCTTCCCGCTGCTCCTGAACGTTGCCGAGCAGCCGACCTACTTCATGGCGCTCAAGGACGCGAGCGAGCTCGTGAAGATGTACGCCATGGTCAACGTCAACCAGTACCAGATCGTCGCCACCGGCGCGACCGTTGCCGAGTGCGAGTCGAACTACCGTCAGATGCTCCGGCAGAGCAATCTGATCTCGGACGATCAGACCGGCATCGACCAGCCGGTCGAGACCGACCGCCGCTCGCTTGAGGGCGTTATCGCTGAGATCCGCTCCGCCGTCGTTGACGGCAACAGCATCTACTTCCTGCGCTTTACAGGCGAGACGGACTTCACCGTCCGCATGAGCGCCGCGGACGTGCCCTACGCGCCGCTGCTCAATGTGGGCGACCGTGTGCGCGTTTGGTACTACGATGGTCATGTCAGCGAATTCTGGATCGAGGCGTGCGACCTTGAGCTGCTGCCCGTCTCCACGCCCGCCGAGCCGGACGACGCGCAGCCCTCCGGCGGCGCGGATGCATAAACCATGCAAATATGCAAAAAGGCGATGGATGTTTTCCATCGCCTTTTGTCATGCTTCGCCGCAGCATGACAGAAAAAATTCAGATGTTAAGCATGACATGAAGGAATAATTGCAGGAATTTTAATAGGTATTATCAAAATTCCGAAACTTTTTCATTTCTATTTCTGCGCTTTGCACAAAAAGGAAGGAAAAATTTCTCACAGCCGGACGCTTCGATTTTGGACGTACCCCCTTGAGAAAGCGCCTGTTTTGTGATAGTCTAACAGACGAGATGGAAGCACCATCGAAATGCTCTTAACGAGTAAATTTAGAGGAGGCTATTATCATGAATGCTTATATCCAGAGAGTTCTGGACGAGACCAGAGCCAAGAACGCGAATGAGCCCGAATTTCTGCAGACCGTCGAAGAGGTCCTGACCTCTCTCGAACCCGTCATCAATGCCCACCCCGAGTATGAGGCTGCCTGCCTGCTCGAGCGTATGGTCGAGCCCGAGCGCACCATCGAGTTCCGCGTCGTTTGGATGGACGATCAGCTCAAGTATCACGTCAACCGCGGCTACCGCGTTCAGTACAACGCGGCGCTTGGCCCCTACAAGGGCGGCCTCCGCTTTGCTTCCAACGTCAACCTCTCCATCATCAAGTTCCTCGGCTTTGAGCAGACCTTCAAAGATGCTCTGACCTGCCTGCCCATCGGCGGCGCCAAGGGCGGCTCCGACTTCTCCCCCATCGGCCGCAGCGACGGCGAAGTCATGCGCTTCTGCCAGGCCTTCATGACCGAGTTCCATCGTCACATCGGTCAGGACATCGACTGCCCCGCCGGTGACGTTGGTGTCGGCGGCCGCGAGGTCGGTTATCTGTACGGTCAGTATCGCCGCATCGTCGGCGCTGCCGAGTTCGGCGCTATGTCCGGCAAGGCTGTCTGCACCGGCGGCTCCATCCTCCGTCCCGAGGCGACCGGCTTCGGCGCTGTCTATTATCTGCGCGAAGTCCTCAAGCACGACGGCAAGGGCATCAAGGGCCTGCGCGTCGCTATGTCCGGCTACGGCAATGTTGGCTGGGGCATCATGAAGAAGATCGACGAGCTCGGCGGCAAGGTCACCTATTTTGCCGGCCCCGACGGCTACATCCACGATCCGGATGGCGTCTGCGGCGAAGAGAAGCTCAACTTCATCCTCGAGATGCGCGCCAAGGATCCGATGCACTGCAAGCCCTATGCCGATAAGTTCGGTGTTGAGTTCGTCGAGGGTCAGAAGTGCTGGGGCGTCAAGGACGTTGACGTTTATATGCCCGCCGCTACCCAGAACGATGTCAACATGGAGTGGGCCAAGAAGATCGCCGAGTCCGGTGTTCCTTACTACATCGAAGTCGGCAACATGCCCACCACCAATGATGCTCTGGCCTTCCTGATGAGCCAGAAGCACCTCACCGTCGCTCCTTCCAAGGCTGTCAACGCCTGCGGCGTTTCCGTCTCCGAGCTCGAAATGGCTCAGAACGCTCAGCGCATCTACTGGACCGCTGAGGAAGTCGACGCCAAGATGGAAGCCATCATGAAGAACATCTATGATGCTTCCGTTGAGGCTGCCGAGCGTTACGGCCTGGGCTACAACCTGGTCGCTGGCGCCAACATCGCCGGCTTCCAGAAGGTCGCCGACGCCATGATGGCTCAGGGCATTTTCTAAGCCGAACCGCTTTGAAAACCAAAAAGAAGAGCTGCTTTCGCAGCTCTTCTTTTTTGCGCTTTTCTCTGCTTACAGAACGCTCATCACATCGTAGTGCAGGCCCTCGTCCGCGTAATCGGGAATGAGACCGAGCCGCCAGACGGAGACCGAGGTCACGCCCACGAGCTTGGCGCAGGCGAGCTTCTCGGCGGTGCTGCGCGCGTCCTCATACCAGAGGAAGATATGCTGTCCGCTCTCCGTGCTGTAGGTGCACCACGGACTGCGGGCCGTGTCCGACCAGCCCATCACGGTGCCGCTCTGGCACAGACGCTTGTAAACCGTGGTCTGCAGCGGGTGCGTGGAGCGGACCGCGGTCAGCAGACCGTCCGCGTCCGTCTGCCACGCGCGGGCATCCATGCTGACGGCAAGCGTCAGCTTCGCGGGATCGTCCATCTCACGCGCCGCGGTACGCACGGCGTAGTAGACCTTGTAGAGCGGCGCACAGGGATGGTTGCGGTAGTAGCGCGAGCCGAGAAAGCCGGTGAGATCGCTCGCCGCGTAGTCGTGCGCCATGAGGATCACGCGGTCGCAGAGCGTGCCGAGCGTCTTGAAATCGTAGCCGTCGAAGTAGGCGTCGCCGTAGACGGCGGGCATGACGGCGGCGTAAAGCGTCTTGCCCTCGGCGTGCAGCGCGGCGGAAAGCTCCGTCATAAAGGCGTTGAAGCTCTCCTTGTCCGCGGCGCGCAGGCCCTCGAAGTCGATGGTCACACCGCTGTAGGGATTGTAGCCGAGGTCGGGGTACACGCGCCCCAGCTCCGCCATGATCTCCGTGACCGCCGCCGCGCGTGAGGACTCGTCGGCGAGCATCGTGCGGAGCGGCGCGTTCGCCATGAAGACGTTGAGCTTGAGCTCCACGCCCGCCTCGCGCAGCGCGGGAACCACATCGGCATAGCCGGCGGGGATGTAGAAGCCTGAGCTGTCGTCCTTCACGGTCGAGAGCTTCGCGCTCTCCTCAGCCGAATAGGTCATGTGGCTCCAGCCGAAGCTGACGGCGTCGAACTGCTTAGCCTGCTCGAGCTGCGAATAGGACGAGAGCGCGTAGAAGGCGTGCTTCCACGTCGTCGGCGCGTGGTACTTTTCGTAGACACGCACGAGCATGGCCGCCGCCTGCTCGCGCGCGGCGGTGCCGTCCGGCTCAAAGGTCGTCTCGGTCGTGCCGGTGGTCATGCCGATCTCGTAGGCGATGGCAATGTAGCCGCGCTGGGCGGTCACATCGGCGAAGGGCAGCGCCGCGTCCGCGTCCGCCTTGGCAAGCTCGCCGAGGCCGAGCGCACGCACGAGCATCACCGCCATTTCGCGGCGCGTGATGGCGTCCCTCGGGCGGAATTTTCCGCCCGCGTCAATGACGCCGTTGGCGGCAGCGGTGTTGACAAACTCCCGCGCCCACGAATCCGCGATGTCGATGGCAGCGTCCTCGCCGCTCACGTTCTCCCAGCCGAACATCCGCACCAGAATGGTGACGAACTGCTCGCGCGAGATGGTCTCTCCGAGGCCGAAGCGCCCCTCCCCCACGCCGTTCATCAAGCCGTACTCTGCGGCCTTGTCGATGCTCTCCCGCGCCCACGAGTCGGCGGGAACGTCGGTGTAGTCTGCGGCGAGCGCGGCGGTGCTCAGCACGAGCGCGAGCAAACAGCTCAAAAATAAGGTTCGTTTCTTCATGGCAGCCTCCGAGGTCGGAAAAGTTTTCGACATCATTTTACAGGAATCGCCGCCGCATTGCAAGTAGACATAATAAAAAATTATGTTCCCATCAAAAAAGAGACCGCCCGAGCGGTCTCTTTTCGCTGTGCGATATGAGTTTATTGCTCCACGCTGTCGCTGTCCTCCGGCAGCACCGCGGGGGCGGACGCCGCGCACTCCTCGCAAGCCGTCTCCGCCTTGGGCGACGGCTTCGCCGCGCCCTTGCCGAGCAGGAGCGTCACAACCCCGAGACCGAGCGGCACGGAGACGAGGCCCACCGCAAAGGACAGACCGGGCACACTGGCCGCGACGCGCCAAACGAGGATGCCGATGGCCAGCTCCGCATAGTAGCAGGGAGCCTTCTTCATCGCCCCGCGCCAGAGCAGCGCGCCGAGGAAAAAGCCAAGGAACACGGGAGCGGCGATGATCGCCGCAGCATAAAGGAACAGCACGATCAGCGCAAGGCGCACGCCGACATTCGAGATAAACAGCAGGATCGCCGCGAGCGGCACGCCCGCAAGCACCGCGAAGCCGATGCCGAACGCCTTGGCATACCGGCCGAACGGCGCGCCGTAATACTTCCGATCCACCGTCTCCCACAGCGGTGTGAGCCACAGCAGGACAAAGGCGAGCAGCAGCACACCCGCAAAGCTCAGCGCCTTACGCAGCACGATGCTGCCGACGCTTGGCTCGGAGACCGTGATGTTCACGTTCACGTCGCCGCTCGCCGGGTCGTCGTAAAGCTCGGCGCTGTCCGCGATGCCGTCGGGCACGGAGCGCAGGGCGCTTGCATTGCAGTGCAGCCGTCCGCCGATCTCGGCGCCGTCGCCGATGATGACGTTCTCAGCGCTGACGTACACGTCGCCGCCGACGGAGCCGGTGATGGTGACGGTGTTGGCGGCGGCGTAGAGGTCGCGCCCCACCGTGCCGTTCACCGTGATGCTCTGACCTGCGGCGAACACGTCGCGCTGCGCCGTGCCGCTCACGCCGATGCTGTAGCCCGCGAGGAACGCGTCGTTCTCCGCCGTGCCGCCGAGCGTCACCTCATAGCCAGCGGCCATGACATACGCTCCTGTACCGTTCACGCCGACGGTCCTGCCCGCGGCGAGCAGGACGCCGTTCACCGCGGCACTGCTCCGCACGGTCTCTCCCGAAAGAAACAGCGAGCCGTCGCGCGTACCGTCGGCGGAGCCGTCGGCAAAAACGTCCTCGAACGCGGCACAGGCCGGCACGGCGAGCGCCGTCGCCAGCAGCAGGCTGAGGAACAGGGATACGAGCTTCTTACATTTCATTTTCCTTTTCTCCTTCCATCGCGGCGGGAGCATTTGCTTTCCCGTCCGCGTCTTCAAACATTTTGCGGGACTCCTCCTCGCTGAGCCCCATGATGAGGTTGACCGTGCGGCGCATATCGTCCGTCGCCTCGTCCACCCAGTCGGCGTCCTCGTGCAGGATGCAGCTCCCCAGGCCGTGCGCGAGGAAAATGGCCATGGTGTGCGGGTCCATCGTCGGCTTCGCGCCGCAGGTCATGAGCGTGCGAATGATGTCCTCGATATACGGCTCGATGACCGTGAGCGTCTGCTCGCGAATGGCCCAGCGGACCGTGCGGTGCATATTGCCCTCGTACTTCGCGCGGAAGGCGCGCACCTCGCGCTTGATGTAGCTGAAAAAGCGCAGCAGCGCCCGATAGGGCTTCTCCTTCGCCTCGGCGGCAAGCGCCTCAAAGTCCTTCCGGTAAGGCTCGAAGAAGTGGTCAAGCACATCGGTGAACAGCTCGTCCTTCGTCTTGTAGTAATAGTAGAACAAGCCGACCTCGCCGCCGACCTCCAGCATAATGCCGCGCACGCTCGTGCCGTCGTAGCCGTGCTCAAAGATCTGTCGTCCTCCGACCTCGCGGATGCGGTTCTTCGTGCCGCCCTCGATCATCTGCTTTCGTGCCATAGGGAGTGCTCCTTTCCTGAACAGTTCTCAAATTATAGCACGCCGTAAAGAAATTGCAATATGGCGCTTTGAACAACACTCAAAAATATAGCCTTCTTTTGTGCTACCGGATAACGAAAGTGTACAGGAAAGCGCAAAAGGTCATTGCGTTTTTGTCTATTTTCTGATAAACTGGATGCATCGCAAGCAAATACAAGCAAAACCGGCTGAAAGAAACAGAAGGGAGCTTTATCGTATGGGACTCATCAAAGCGATCGCGGGCGCGGCGGGCGGCGTGATGGCCGACCAGTGGAAGGAATACTTCTACTGTGAAGCGATGCCCGCAAACATTCTGGCGACCAAGGGCCACAAGAAGGTCACGGGCCGTTCGAGCAACTACAAGGGCGA
>NZ_JAHLPT010000013.1 GCF_018918025.1 Oscillibacter sp. MSJ-31
GAGGAAAATGTGCCCCTGTCGGCGTTGAGACCCCAGCTCTCCCAGAATTCGTCCTCGAAGTAGTTATAGCAGCCCCACGCGCGTCCGGTCTCATCCAACTCCGGCGGATAGAGCAGGCGGATGCGGTGGCCGAAAAGTCCCACCTCGTCCACGGACATCATGCCGCCCGCATGGAGCAGACGGAGCATCTGCCGCGCGTATTCCGCGCGCCGGTTCTCCGGAACGTCCATTTCCCCGATATAGTCTGCAAAGGTCCCCATAAGCCTATCCTCCCGTGTTTTCTTTCAGCATAACACGGGGCAGGGGAGACGTCATTGGAGCCATGGTATAATAAGGTGCGCTCTTTTCTGTCGGCACCATTCAGACAAAATATTTTATGACAATGCGAAAAGCCTTTGAAATAAAGGCTTTTGAAAAAGTCAATTACATTGATAGAGCTATCTTTTATACCACACACAATGGTTGATATTCTGTGGCTTGTGTGGTATCATCAGCTTGAGGTGAGAGCGATGCTGATCGATTCCGTGGTTCAGCGGGAGGCTGTTCGCAACAAACAGATGATACTTCAATATGAGTCCCTGATTGGGGAGCTTCCCAAAGGGTCGATTACCTGCCGTAAAAACGGATATTACTATCTCAGATACCGCGAAGGCGGCAAACTGTATGACAGGTACATTGGCAAGAGCGCAGAAAAGGTTGATGCAATCCGCGAAAAACTCGCTCTCCGAAAGCACTGTACGGAAATGCTCTCCGCATTAAAACGTGAACAAAAGACCATTCATAGACTGTTGGAGGAACTTGCATGATCATTTATCACGGAAGTACGGTACTCGTTGAAAAACCGGAGATCCGCACCGGCGATTCGTTCCTTGATTTTGGAAACGGCTTTTATACTACGACAGATGAAGGTCAGGCGGAACGTTGGGCGAAAACCAAAATGCGGAGAGAGCGTAAAAGCGTTGGGTATGTTTCAATATACGGATTTGACTTTGAACTGGCGAAGGAGCAGACAGCAATCTATCGCTTTGACCATGCCGACATGGAATGGCTGCAATTCGTTGTCAGAAACCGTCGCGGCGAAATGCCGGAAAATGCATTCGATATGCATATCGGCCCGGTAGCGGACGATAATGTTTACCGATCTATCCGACTTTTTGAAACCGGTGTGCTGGATGCGGACGAAACGGTGAAGCGGCTGAAAACAGAGGTTTTGCAGGATCAATGGACATTCCATACGAAAAAAATACTGTCCTTTGTTCATTTTATTGATTCAAAAGAAATCAGAGCGGAGGAATGATGATATGGGACAGGAACAATTTGCCGCAATCATGCCCTACATCAGCGCCGATCTTGTTGGGATGATTGTCAAAAAGAAAAACATATCCGAGCCTGATGCGGTTACAAAGCTGTATAACTCAAAGCTGTACGCCGCTCTTGAGCAGGAGGATACAAAGGTCTGGCAATACAGCACGGATATGCTGTATTCCCTCCTTGAGCAGGAAGAAAGAACAGGGGAAATCGAATTTCCCGATGTGTGAGGAGGCGCAAATATGAGCAAGGAGACTGCTTTTGCTGTGTTTTGCCTTGAAAGCTATAAGGTTTATAAGTCCCTGACGGGCAAACAAACGGCAGAATTGTTTCGCCGCTACGGTGTGTTTGACTATCTGAACGAGTTTTACGATGTCCTTCATACGACAGGGTATCAATATATCAACCATGACATTGATATCTACCTGAAGTCTCGCAACGCCGTGATTCCGGCATGATGTAAAAAGATGTGAACTACCTGCGACTGAAGTCGCAGGCATCCGGCAGCGAGATTTTATCACTGCCGTCACTTTTCCTGATTAACCAGACTGACAGGATGGTTTCCGGCCATCCCTGCTTGCAGTACATGGTCCTTAGCCCAGGCGTCCCAACCGATTCTCGGTTAAGGAAGGCAGCATCGGGAAGGGGAGGATCCATTGAAGCTGTATGGCCGAGCCGTTTATCTGCGTAGGGATCGACGGATATTCCTTTTCCTATGATAAGCTACACACAAAGACCAATCCTCACCCGCGCAACTTTGCTACCTTCCCGCAGTTCTTCCAGACCGTCCGTGAAAAACAGCTTATGTCCATACAGGATGCCGTCTATAAGGCGACTGCGCTTCCGGCACAGATTCTCGGCCTGTGCGACCGCGGGCAGTTGAAAAAGGGGATGGCTGCGGACATAACGATATTTGATAGAGAGCGAATCGCAAGCTGTTCAACATATCTGGATTCAAAGGTTCGTCCAGTGGGAGTCCCGTATGTCTTTGTCGGCGGCAAGCTGGCATACTGCGATGGTCGCACCGTCGATTTCCATTTCGGCAAGGTGCTACTTCATCTGTAACTGTCGGGGCTATGCCATATACAATGCGTCTATCGGTTGGATCACGGGCAGTTCCTCGAAAGCGTCCATAACAAAACAGCGAGGCAATGCCTCGCTGTTTTGCTTGCCCGGGAGAGATCTCTTCCTGCAGAAGGTCTGCTAAACGCTGCCTCGGTCCGAGGCGCGGCTCTATAAAAAGCGAATGGTCTGTCTGCAAAAAAATCTGAATGGAATTCAAAGATCACGATCTCCCCAAAATGTGATCCATTCTGCGTAATAAAAATTTATGACTGAACGGCTTTGGCAGATAGCATGCCGCGCCCAATGCAAAAAACTCTTCGCGCAGGCGGTTTGACACTCTTGCCGAAATGATGATCGTGCGCAGAGCAAGCTTCTGACGGCCCAGCTCACGCATGACCTCTGCACCATTCACATCCGGAAGATCCGGATCCATGATCAAAAGCGCCGGCTGTCTTTCTCGAACAGAGCGCAGAATATCCCATCCCTTTTTTGTCCGCACGACCCGATAGTTTTCGCGCAGCGCGATGGATTCCTGCAAGAGACCGCAAAAGGCTTCGTTGGCATCCGCCAACAGAATGTCATGACAATGCTTCATACATATCTTCCTATCCTAATTTTTTGAATCAAATAGTATTTACGTACACAGTGCGGCAGGCGGTGCTTCTTCTGCCTCCATCAGGCCATCTTCTTCATTCTCACAGAGCTCGCGCCGAAGCGCACAAAGCGTATCTCTCACCGCTTGGTCGTTCAGTTCGTCCAAAAGCAGCAGAAGAAAAACCAGACTTGTCGCAGACAGGCAGTATTTCCCTCGCTCCAGATCACTGTATGCACGGCTCGTGATGTGAAGGCGTTCTGCCATTTCTTCCTGTGAAAGCCGAAGCTTGCGCCGCAGGTCACGGGCTGACCGGGAAAAGAAATTCCGGATCAGCCGCTTGTAATATCCCATATGATAAGATCTCCGTTTCTTTGAGGAATTCTACGGAAATCTTACTCAGTGCCGAAGTGCGCTTCCATGAAGTACACTTCCTAATATTGAAATTTCCTTTTCCTTCCATATCATTTTAACATCCTTAAGAAAACGCTTTCCGGAACGTTTCCGACTATCCGGTCCCACATGCAAGAAAAATGCTGCACATCCTCACGGTCAAAGCCGCAAGGATGTGCAGCGCATGATTCTGCGATCCGTATTCACCATTCTTCGGCAAGCAAAAAGTCTGCAAGATGAACGATTTTGATGCCGTTTTCGATACCGGTATCCATTTCATTGAGCGTAACGACATATTTGGGGTAATGGTCGCGGATCTCCATCAGGTTTCCGACCTCGCGGTCAGAAGTCTCCGGAATCCGGACACAGACCTGCACATAGATACGTTCGTCGCGGCGTGTGGCCACAAAGTCGATTTCCTTTGTATCATTCTTGCCGATGAAAACATCGTAACCGCGGCGCTTCAGTTCAAGAAACACGATATTTTCCATTGCGCCGTCCAGCATTTTCCGGTTGTACCCCAGCAGCGCATATTTCAGGGAAACATCGGCAAGGTAATACTTTTCCTGCGTTTTCAGGATGCTCTTGCCTTGCAGGTCATAGCGCTCGCAGGGGTAGATAATAAACGCCTGCTCCAGCCAGCGCAGGTAGTTATAGATGCTCTCCACCGAAACCTTGCGATGCTCGCTCTTTAAGAATGTGGAGATAGCGTTCGCAGAAAAGGTTTTGCCCATATTCTCGATGATATATTTTACCACGCGGTCAAAAAGGTCGTGCTTATTGATGCGGTGGCGCTTGACAATATCGCGGGAAACCACGGTGTGATAGATGCCGTTGACGATCTGATAGGCGCTTTGCTCGTCGTACTCATTGAGCGCCACGATAGGGAAGCCACCGAAGCGGATATAATCTTCCAGCAGCTCCCTGCGGGATAATGAGCTGTCCTGTTTGAACGCAAAGTATTCCTTGAACGACAGCGTATAGACCGGGATAGAAACATAGCGTCCGGTCAGATAGGTCGAGATCTCGCCGGACATGAGCTTGGAATTGGAGCCGGTCACATAGATGTCGGCATCCGCACTTTCCAACAGGCTGTTGACCGCCTTCTCCCAGCCGGTGATCTCCTGAATCTCGTCCAGCAGAAGATAGCAGTGTCCCTTGCCCACCATGGCAGCGGTCAGCTCGTCATACATCTGCTTGGCGGTGATGTTCTCGGGAATATCCATCTCCGTGTACCGCTTGCAGACGATCTGGTCCCCCCCAATACCGCGCCGCAGCAGTTCCTCTCTCAGCATCTCAAAGATCGTAGACTTGCCACAGCGACGGATACCGGCAAGTATCTTGATGAGCGGCTTGTCGATAAAAGGCTCAAGTGCCTCAATATAATCCGGCCTGTTGATCATCGTATCGCCTCCCTCACAGTTGTTAGTATAACCGAAATAACCGCTATTTTCAATAAGTTTTTAAGGTTTAGCAAGAAAAATCATCAAGCGGTTAGGAGATCAACGAGGGCTGTGCGGCATGAAAAAAGCGAAGCACCTCTGCCAGCATATCACTCAGCGGAGGTACTCTGATCTTTTCGATATGATAGTTTGTTGGGACTTCGCTAATTTCTCAGCATCAGCGCAAACGCATCGAAGTAGCGAAGCATATCGTTATCGTTGTCAATATATCAACCGTGACATTGATATCTACCTGAAGTCTCGCAACGCCGTGATTCCGGCATGATGTGCATACGGCGGTATAGCACTGCGTGCCATGCGTGGAAAGATCAAGACCGAGGAGAAACTGCGGGGCACCTCGAAAAGAGCGCTCAGCCCAAGGAGGAGAAATGGAATGAACCCGAACGCTGAGCCGAAAAAAACCGCCGTACAGAATGACTTCCATACGGCGGCAGGCGTTATTTTCCGAACAGGTCGCTGTGCGTCCCCGTGCGGGCCAAGATCAGCACCAGCACTTCATCCTCGATGCGGTAGATTAGCAGCCAATCCGGGAGGACATGACACTCACGGTGTCCGACCCAATTTCCGGTCAACGCGTGATCCTTGTGCTTTTGGGGGAGTGTTTCGCCCATTGCAAGGGCGGCGATCACTTCCTCCAGCAGCTCGATTTTCAATCCGCGCTTCATGGCCATCTTGAAATCCTTTTTAAACTGCGTGGTGGGCTTGACGGTGTATCTTGTCTTTCTCATGCTTCCAGGTCTGCAAAGAGTTCATCCAGGTCGTTGTACCCCTTCACGGACGGATCCTTTGCGATCCTTTCTGCCTCCAACATAGCGCTGATCGTTTCCTTGTTGGGCGGGTTGAGAGAGATGTCAAACGGGATACGACCCTCGCGGAGCGACTGACGGACAAAGACATTGAACGCCGTGGACAGGTTCATGCCGAGTTCGCCAAAGAGCGCGTCAGCCTGTGCTTTCAAATCTGAATCCATACGGATGCTGATATTCGTGGTGGAGCCAGCCATAAAACCATCCCCTTTCCTGCCGGCAAGTATAGTATATGCTGTTTGCACGGAGAAATCAATACTTTGCACGAATGATTGCGTTAATTTTATTACAAGGGTTGCTTATAAGGTTTGCTCTAATTTCTCAGCATCAGCGCAAACGCATCGAAGTAGCGAAGCATATCGTTATCGTTAGACAAGTACGCATTCTCTCCACAGTAGTAGTCACACACGACTTCGCGAAGCCTGCATAACTCATGGAGCGCGCCTGGATGGGCCCGTCGGGCTTCACCCGTCTGCGCCCATTGGATGCTCAAGTCGATCAGTTCCAGCGCTCTATCCAACGCACCGTTCATACGCTCGGTATTACCCTTGGTCTTCCAGCGGATCACTCTGGATATCTCACTTCCGATGTTTCCCATTTGTTCCGCCAGCGACATATTCTCCCACCGACCACTTGCAAGCTCATGATGCATAAACTCGCTCATTCAAACCACCTTCCTATGATCTCGCGGATCTTTTCGCGGATGGCAGGGTCATTGACGCCGCGGCCGCGGTTATTCTGCCGAGGGCGGATATTGATAAGAGAATCAAATTCGATAAAATCCTCTCCGTTTTCATCCGGGTAAAGGTTGATGCCCCAAAGCTGCTCCTGCCTGCTGCCATTTTCCAAAAGGAGCGTTTCTAAGTCAGCATGCAGCTCCGCATCAATTGCAACGATTTCTTTTTCAACGTCAACAACACCCTTTGTCATGTCACCGAAATAGTGTCCCGATATCTTAGCCAAATCTGCACGGCTGATTTTTTCGTTTACGATCTGCACGAATTCATCCTCCTCCGATTTGCTTATGGTGTTGTAATTATAGCAGAACTCGGCTCCATATACAATGAGTTTGTAATACCGACTACAATAAATAATGTTTACCTCACATTTTTGTTCCGTTTTCATAACAAAAATGTTTTGCTTTTGCAGATTATTCTTATAGCGACGGTCATGTTCCATCTTGCATAGAACAGGTCTTTTGCAAAAGCTCTTTCAACCGCTTGCACTACGGCGCAGGAGTGTAATAAAATAAATGTGCAACAAATCAGCAAATAGGATTTCACGCACAGAAAATGTAGAATACAAAGGCGGGGGAAGTCGCAGCCGCGTATGGATACGGGCAGCGATGCCGCCGCAAGGGGAGGGCAGAGGGATGTTATCGGCATATGCAGCAGAACAGATAAAAAAACTCAATCACAGCACCGACAATGTCCGCTTTTCCGCTGACACCTACCTGCGAGCTGCGGGAGAAAACGCCGAAACGCCTGAGGACAAGGCTGCATTTGCTGTCCTCAGCGGTGCGCTGTCGATGGCATACGACACACAGGAGGACTGCTATACCTCGATGCTCGTGTTGAACGACGGTCGGAGGTCCTTTGGTATGGAGGATCTGGACGAGCGCGGCACTGCGATCATAGAAGAGGCTCTTCCCCTTTTTGAGCCGTTCTGGATCAGGGCACAGTTGGCGGATATTCTGTGGCTCAAAACGGGCGACCACCGATACGCTCAGACAGCGGCTTTCGCAAATCTGTCTCTGTTTGAAGCTTCCTACGATCCGGAGGACTGGGTATCCTGCTTTCAAGCCGCCCAGCGCACCTTCCGAATCGCCATAAAGCTGGGGCGAAATCATGCTGTGTTTCTCGCCGCACTTGTGAAAATCGATGAGGTGCTCCGAAAGGCGGACGGGACAGACCCTCTCTTCTTGTCGCTGAATCTGATCGAAATGGTCGCCCCCTACGCCGGCAAGGAGCAATTGCAGCACTATCTATCCCTCAGCCAAAAACTTTTTACGCAGGCAAAAGCAGGGGGCGAGGCATCTGAGCTTGTGATCCAAGCAGCATACCGCGTCTATGCGGACCTTCTTCATCGGACGAACAAAGATAATAAAGTTCGTGCTTTGAATTTGGAATTGGCGGAGCACTATGAGGCGCTTGCAGACGATTTGACTGGGCGTCCGATCCATGCAGAACTAATGCTGCAAAAGGCTTATAACCTATACGATAAAAAACAGGACAGGGAAAGGCTTCTTCAACTGCGCGGCAAACTGAAACAGGTCCAGCAAGACAGACTGAATTCAATGGCGTCTATCCCGTTTGAATTTGATGCTGCTCCCATCCAAAAGAACATAGAGACGCTTTTTCACGGGCTTTCGCGGCAAGAGGCGATCCTTGCCTTCGGAGAGGTCGCGATGCTGTATAAAGTGGAAGAGGTGCGGCAGGGCGTCTTGACAGATCATCAGAAGAACGTGTTTTCTTCGCTGTTTTCCAAGCGGTTCATCGACGAGGAGGGAAGGCTGGTAAAAATTCTTTCCCCCTTGGACCTGCGAGACCCGCAGGAGGATGCGTCCCTGCTCCGCGAGCATATGGTGCATTATGTGTCGGAGCGACGATCGCTGGGCGAGACCATTTGCTTACAGCTTGCGTATCACAAGGTTCGAGAAAGAGGAGCGGTAGCTCCTGACGACCTGAGCTTCCTGATCGATCGGAACGCCCTCATTCCCGAGGAGCGAAGGGCGATCATCAGGACGGGGCTGCAGCTCGGGCTAAACGGTGAGCTGTACGCATCGCTGCACATCCTTCTTCCGCAGACGGAAAACCTCCTCAGAGAGTTGGTCAAATTGTGTGGGGACATGCCCACCTATTTAAAAGAAGACGGCACGGAGGACATCAAGCCGCTGTCGCAGCTATTTGACTCGCAGAAGCTGAGGGAGGCTTACGACGAGGACCTGCTTTTCACTTGGAAAACGCTCTTGGACGAGCGGGGCGGGCCGAATTTGCGCAATGAAATTGCACACGGGGTGTTGTCGCCCAAACGAGGAAGCAGTGGCGCGGCGCTCTGTTTTTTAAGCCTGCTGATCCGCTTTCTCTCCCTTTACTCCACAGACGCCTATATGGTTTATGAGAAATTGAGCGCGACCCGCTCGCCACGGTGATCATATTTTCATGTTTGCGCACATATGTGAGCTAATCCCCGGGGAAAAGATCATGCCGTGCGGTCGGCAAGGGGAGCCACTAGACGTATCATTTCGTCTAGTGACTTTATTTGCTTAATTTATGCAATAATTTTTCTGTTGCTTTTTTTATGCAATTATATTATACTTGCCTTAAAAGAGCATGTAAGGAGAGAGTCTCTATGTACTGCGCTATGATCGGCGACCTGATCAACTCAAAAAAACTCCCCGCAGAGGACCGCGCCGCAATTCAGGAAAGGCTGAGGACACTGCTGAATGGCGTGAACGAAAAATTTTCTCTTTTTTTGGTTTCTCCCTTTCTCATGACCTTAGGCGACGAGTTTCAAGGCGTCCTCACGGCTGCCGAGCCCGTGCTGGAGATCATTGATTTTTTGGGGCAGAATCTGATGGAGCTTCCCATTCAAATTCGCTATGGCATCGGCATTGGTGAGCTGAGCACCAATGTAAATCGGGAGCAGGCGCTCGGCGATGACGGGCCTGCCTATCACCACGCCAGACAGGGTATCGAGCAGCTGAAAAAAGAAGGGTGGACGGGATTCCCCGTCTCCATTCAAACGGGAAGCAACGATTGCGCGCTCCTCCGCTGCTATTGCCGGCTCTTAAATGAAATAGCGGAAGCGTGGTCTGCTCCTCAGCGTGACTGTATCCTGAATATGGAGGTCGCGGAAGAGCAGCTGCTGGTCGCCCACAGGCTGGGGATTTCCCCGTCCTCGGTCTCCCGCAGTCTGCGGCGCGGGCACTATGCCGCCTATCACGAGAGCAAAAAAACGCTCGGCGAATATCTCTTAAACGTCTACGATTGTCCGAAGTCCGCAGGTCGAATCGGGAAATACAACCGCGCCGCCATACTGCGGCAAAGCCACAGGTCTGCGGACGCACTCGATATGCTGCGGGAGCTGCTGCAAACGGCGTCCGACGCAGATACACCGCCATCGCGCTCAGACATTGTCTACCTTCTCAGCGAATGTCATCTCGATCTGCTGCAATATAAAGAGGCAGCCGGCCTCGTGGAAGCTTTTTTAGCCTCTGCAAAAGCATCCTCTCTGCCGCATGTCACGGCCGCGCGGCTGCGCAACCAGCTTGGGCACGCTTACCTCGGCCTCTCCAAGGGCGCAGCGGGCGCACACGACAGGCGAGCGGCGAAGCGGTATGCGGATCAGGCTGTTGCCGTGCTGACCGAGGCGCTCCGCGACACTGGCGATGATCTTTTCCTGCATGCTCAGGCGAAGGGAAATCTCGCCGCCGCGTTCGGAAAACAGGGCAATAGCTCCCTCGAGATCGAGTCGCGGTTGGAATTGGAGCGGGAGCTTTGCGCTGCTTCTCCGCTTTTCCCTGATGCGCGCATTGCGAATCTTCACAACCTTGCCTCCGCCTATTATACAACAGACGAGCTCAACAAGGCGCTCAAGGCGGTTCGGCTTGCTCTGAAATTGGCGCAGGAGCATCCCTCGGCAGAGACGGCGATAGTGAGCCTGTATAATCTCTACGCTCTGCTTCTGTCTCGTTCCGGCGCAGCAACGGAGGAGATCCTTGAGCAGTTTGAAAGGGCAATCTCCCACGCCCGCAAAAGGAACAACGACCAATACCTCATTGCGATCTGCCAAAACCTGCGGGAAATCTGCGAGGAAAAGCATAATCCGGAGGCTGCAGCCCCCTATATGCTGTTGCTGCGCCAAGCCGAGCGCCGTCTGGACCGCAGCCGGAAGAGCAGCGGGGCGAGAGGGGAGGGGAGCTGACATGTCTGCGACATTTTTTTCCCTGTTCCTCGCGCATCTGCTTGGAGATTTTTACTTTCAAAGCCACAATGTGGCAGTCGGAAAGCAAGACGACTCTGCGATGCTGCGGAAGCATTGCCGGTATTATGGCTTTACCTTGCTGTGCATCGGCGCCGCAGCCGGCTGCTTGCTTTTTCATTCCTGCGCCATTCTCGCGGCGTGTCTTTTAGCAGCGGCTGCTCATGCCATTATTGACGTGCTCAAATTCCTGTTCCGCAAGCGACTGAAGGGCTTCTACCGATCCAAGTGGTGCTTTTTGACCGACCAAGCGCTGCATCTCGTCATGCTGGCCGTGATCAGCAGCCGGTTTAGAGCTCCGGACACGCTGTTTTTCTTTCATTGGACGGTCTCCTCGCAGGATATCCGCTTCCTCTGCCTGCTCTTCCTTCTGGGGAAGCCCTGTAATATCGCGCTGAAAAGCTTTCACCAAAAGCCCGAGGCAAAGAGGGAGGCGTCCGCCGGCTATCCTGCCGGCGCCGCCATCGGCACGCTTGAGCGCCTTCTGACAGCGATTCTTTTTTTACTGCGGGCATACAGCGCCATCGGTGTGGTGCTTGCCGCAAAAACGCTGACACGCTATCCGCGGCTGCAGAACGACCCGGATTTCTGCGAATACTACCTCATCGGCACGCTGAGCAGCCTTTTGCTGGCGATCGGCGCCGCCCTTCTCTTTTTCCCGCCGGACGAGCTAATCCTTCTCCTTTCTTCCTGTTGACAGCCAAATAAGAACCGGCAGAGAGTCTCTGCCGCTTCTTCACTCGACCCGTTCATACAGCCGGTGGTGTACAGGCCAGTACTGTGATATACGGTCCGGTCGAAACTTCGAAGGAAAATGGGACACATCCGTACCGTTATCTGCTATGGGTCCTACAAAAAGCGCCAGCTCTAAGTGAAACAGATGAAACATGGACCGAAAAGCTATCGCCCGCGAGAGTTCCGGAAGAATGCTATCAAAAATAGAAGACCGCCATCTGGCCTTATACGTGGGTAGATTTTACGCTTACGTCGCTCTGATACGAGGCGATTTAGTCGTTAAGGTAAACAAATCTCGTCAAAGACACAGCACCTCTGCCGAGCCGTAAGTCGGCAGAGGTGCTCAAATTCTTTTTTAAGACATGCTGTTGTGGATTTACAAAGCACTGAATGTAAATGCAAACATATTAAAGCATCTCAGCGAAAGGAGTAGCATATGAGATACAGCTCGCCGAGGGGGACGTTTCAAGAGATAAGGTGATCTGGCAGGGGAGAGGCCGTTCTCCCTCCGTTTGGTACTTACGGTACCGTTCCTGCTCTGCTACTTCACCGTGCAGCAAAACAAATGTTGTCTTTTGTCAGCCCTGTTGCATGGGTTGGTTCCGGATATGTCGATAATGCAGATCCACAAACTGTCCATTATTTAGGGCCGCGCAGTCAAGCGTGTTGCGAACTGGCCGCGAAATAGGCCGCAGCTTTTCTAAAACTGATTGAGTGCAAATCCCCAAAGTTGTCATCTCTCATTTGTGTACTCGTATATTCACACATACTCAACCTGAAAAGTTCACATTATACTTGATTGCAGAGTATATAATTGTGAGGATTCGGGATGATCAGCTATGCACCATTATTTAAGACGATGGCTCAAAAGGGAATTACTTCGTACCGATTAGAGAAGATGGGCTTCTCCCGTGCAACATACTATTCAATCAAATGTGGAAATAGTGTTTCTACCAATACGATCAACCAGCTCTGTACGCTCCTGCATTGCGAGGTTAGTGATGTTATGGAGTTTATCGAAGTCGAGGAAGCAGCGGACTGATATAGGTATGCAGGGCTGGACGCTTAGGTCCAGCCCTCTTCTTTTATAAAGGTGGAAACGTTACCGGATGATAGAACGGACGGAAAAAGCATCTTCAAAGAGAACGAGAAGGAGTTGCAGACATGGCACCGTTTGTATGGCACGATGAATTTTACAAGGAGTGCTATCCAAAGCTGTATGGATTGGCGTTGCGAAATGTCCACAACGCACAGCTTGCGCAGGACATGGTGCAGGAGGCTTTTCGCATTCTGTTCGAAAAATGGACGACTGGACAAATCCAGCCGGACGACCATATCGACGTGTGGCTGAAAACCGTGGTGGTAAACTGCTGCCGAACAGAAATGCAGAAAATGAGTTACCACGCAGACGCGCCGCTTTTAGATTCGGTCACAATACCCGGCGTGGATGAAGAACTCCCATTTGTCGACCGTCTGCCGCTCGGTTTGTCGGAGTCGGAAAAGAAGGTATTGCAATGCTTCTATGAGTACCGACTATCGCACAAAGATATTGCCCAGCTGTACGGCATTTCTCTGGAGGCCAGCCGCATGAAATTGTTCCGTGCAAGAATGCATTGTAGAGAACTTTTATTAAAGTGTGAAAAATATGTGTAACATTTTACCTGATTTGACAAATAAAGAGATGGAGGTGAATGAGATGCCTGATGCTCGCAAGCCCGCAACGTTTGGCAGTAACGATGGCCGGTTGGAGCAAATCCCGTGGCATTCGGAAAATGATCCGGAAGAAGCGATTCTGGATGAGCTGACTGACCTGTCAACGCGCGAAACACGCACGGACGCCGAACAGGCGCGCCTTGCGGAGTTGTTCGATCAGTTGGAGCAATTCGACCATTCGGAGAATACGCTTTCCGAGGAAGAAATAGAAGCACGTCTGCGCGAGCTGCACGAGCGCGTGCAGATGCCTTCTGCGGAAGACTCTGCCACTACTGCCGTGGCGCAAAAAAATAAATTAAAAAATGAAAAATCGATTGGCGATACGAAGACTTCATCTATACACTCCCGCAAAGCACTCAAACTTCTCCCGCTTGTCGCAGTTCTTGTTCTTTTGATCGGTACCGTGTCCGCGCAGGCCTTCGGTGAAAATTTCTTTGATTTGTTTGCTAAGTGGACGTCTGAGATATTCCATTTGGACGACAGCGCAAAGCCCGAAGCATCCATCGGCCATAATGACCTCGAAGAGGGCGAGGTGCGCGAATACGCCACGCCGCAGGAAATGCTCGACGATTTCGGCATCAAGGGGCAACTCATTCCAGCAGAGGTACCGGAGGAATTCGGTTCGCCAACCTGTTGGGCAAGCAATGATGAGAGTGGAGTAAAGCTACAAATTCTATATGAGAGTACAGGCCATTATATATTTTTTTGGTATAAGCAAATCAACAAGGATAGTACGAGTACCGTAGAAAAAGATGGCTGGACTGTCACCTCGTGGGATTTAGAAGGAATCAAACATTATCATTTTGTAGACAATGGTATTGAAAAAGTCGTATGGACTAATGGAGTATTTGAATGCCATGCCTCAGGTGATATGACCGAAGAAGAGATGTACCGGGTTATCGAGTCGATTTATGGAGGTTAAGATGAAAACCACATTTCGGAGAGTTGTTTGCCTTGTTATGACCCTTTGCCTTTTTTCTGCGATGACCTCCGCTTTCGCGCGATCCAGTTTGACTTTGGATGCGTATAGCGCAGGTTGCGCTGCGAAAAGTGGCGGTAAAATTGCAATCTGGATTGATGTAACGGGGAGAAATCCTCGGATGGATAAGATTGGGTCGGATGTAATCTACCTTTATGAGTCTACAGATGGTACACGCTACACCCGCGTAGCAATTTTCGAGCCAGAGGATTACCCTGCTATGCTGACTACGAATACGATCAGTTACTATAAAACTGTAGTCACCTATCAGGGTGTACCAGGGCGGTATTACTATGCGCTCGTCTACTGTTACGCCGAAAAAGGCGGTGTTTCAGACAGCAAGCCTTACGAGACTGCAACTGTCCGGGCTATCAGCTGATTGTATAATATATTCATACAATGAAAAAGCGGGCTTAAGCCCGCTTTTTCATTGCCTAAGCTAGCAAGAAACCATTATCAATCCGTCGAGCGCAAAGATTTTGTCGTATTCTCAAAAAATTTGTAACATTTTGCCGTAGTGAACAAATATAACCAATGGAACCATAGACGCAGGCCTGTCACAAAATTGTCTCTGATTGTAAATCAACATTGCGAAAACCAGCGACCTTATTGGATGGAATCTGTCAGTACTTTGTGTGAGAATTTTATGGAAGGAAGGATGAAAATGACGCTGCTTGAACAGTCACCCGCGTCGGCGAGCGTCTATGGAGCCCTTCGAAAACTCGGAGGGAGTGAACGAACCGTAGGATATTACTACGCCGCCTACGGCATACAGCTTGCTTTGGAGCAGCCACAGCGCATGGTCTTAGTCACAAAATGGCTGCAGCCCGACATTGCAAAGAAATATGAAACAACATCGGCGGCCGTCGAGCGTGGGATCAGGCTTTTGATCCACCACATGTGGAAGGCGCAGACGCCAGATTGGCAGGCGCTGTTTCCAAATGACAGACGTCCGACCGTATCCGAGCTTTTCCCTGTCGTGGTAGATTTTATTCGTAAGTGCTCAATAACAGCGAGTCAACTGTAAGACCAAATATCCCCTACATAGCCGGTCAGGTTTCAGATTGAAACCTCCCGGCTATATTTTTTGCAAAGGATGTGATGCACATGCCCGCCGACGCCCCCAATAGTCCTTCCAGACACGCCGCTGCACGGTCTTGATATTGCTCGCCGCAGAAAAATGCATGGTTTCCTCCTGCGGCGTATAGCCCGGAAACCAGCGTTGACAAATGTTTGCGCTTACTTCTTCAAAAACTCCGGATCGGTTTCGCGCACACGCTTGATCCACCGCCACAGCGTTACCGTGCTGATCCCAAGCTGTTCGGCTGCCGCTGCATGGCTGCCTTTGGCGCTTGAAAGGGCGGAGAGGATCCTTTCCCGCATTGCCATGTCCGCCTGAGACCGGGGCGGCTCGGCAGGATTCGGAAAAGAACGGTCCCCGGAAAACGCGATGTCAGAGGCATCTATAACATCTGTGTCGGAAAAGACGGCTAACCGCTCCGCTTCATTTCGCAGCTGGCGGATATTGCCGGGCCATGGCATTTTCTTCAAAAGCCCGACCGCGGCGGGGGTCAGTGTTTTATTCGGAGACTCCTGTGACAGAAAACGCTGCATCAGCAGCGGTATGTCCTCCGGCCGCTGCGTAAGGGGAGGAAGGTGAAGGGTAAGGACGCTCAGGCGGTAATACAGGTCGCTACGGAAACGGTGCTTATCCACCTCCTCCTGCAAATCGCGGTTTGTTGCCGCAATGATGCGGACATCAACTGGAATGACCTTGTTGTCCCCGATGCGAACGATCTCCTTTTCCTGTACAACGCGCAGAAGCTTGGCTTGAATGTCGAAGGGAAGTTCACCGATCTCATCGAGAAAAATCGTTCCCATGTGTGCCAACTCAAAGATGCCCGTTTTTCCTTCGGAAAGCGCGCCAGTAAACGCGCCGCGGACATAGCCGAACAGCTCACTTTCCAGAACGCTTGGCGACAGCGCCGCACAGTTGATTGCAACAAAAGGTCCGTTTGCACGGCGGCTTGCGTTGTGTATGCTTTGGGCAAACACCTCCTTACCGGTGCCAGTCTCGCCGGTAAGGAGAACGGTACCGGATGCCCATGCAATGCGCTTTGCGCGATCGATCGTGGTCCGGATCGAGGGGCTGTTTCCGATAATATCCGAAAAGGAGTGCTTTGCCACAAGGCCTTTCTGAGTGATCGCCGAGCGCAGTTTCTGCTCCAGCTTTTGAATTTGTGCGACCTTCTGCGCAGACACCACCGCACCGGAAAAAACCGAGCTGATAAAAATAGGCACGATGTCCATGACGATATTTTGACCGTCGTATTGATGAACCTTCTCGTGAAGTTCAACAGGGTGCTCCCGAAAGGCATTCCAGTTAACAGAGGGGATCAGCTCGGTGACGGTCGTGCTGCGCTCGGAAGATAGATGGAAGAATGACTGAGCGGCCGGATTAAATTCCGTGATGCAGCCATTTTCATCGACCTTGATCAGTATTTCGGAAACGGCGCTGAGAAACGCGGAAATGGTCTGGCTTTTTTCTTCATAGGCCGTGAGGGATCGGGCGGTATATTCCGCTTCGATCAGCGCCATTTCAATCATGTCCGTATCCGGATAATGAATGGCGCTTACAAAGCCAAGCGAATCCGCAACCCTCCGAATAGAATGGTTTCCGATCACCGCCTTGATGCCCTCCGCTTTCATCCCGCGCAGCGCTTCGGCAAATTCCTCCTGCAGCGTCTCGTCGGTCTTCCCGCGCCATTGAAAACTGCGAAATACCACATTTGGACCGAAAATATCCTTATACCTCTCTGCAACATGATGAAATTGATCGGAAAACCCCAAAACGGCGATCCTGTAAATGCCGCGGCGGCGCAGATCGTTGATCGCGTTTGCATAGGAGAAGTAGGAGGATCCGATATCCACCACAGTAGTCGGCAGATGCTCGCGCAAGTAGGTCGCTGTACGGCCGCGGCTCACAAAAACCTCTATGCCGTTTTCCATACACCGCTCTGCAATGCTGACCGCCTGGTCAAGCGTTGCTTCATAGACCGGATAGGACTTGCCGCCCTGCTGCAGGACAGTATTGACAGCCTGCGTCAGGGTCTGTGACACGGAAATAATTGCGATCTTGTTATTCGGCATTTGGAAATCGCCCCCTTACCTGTTTTATTATAACAGATATTACATTATATTGCAACATTGATATGAAATGAAATGTAATGTCCGATTGAGGAACCACAGCAAATCGGAACAGCAAGCGGAAGAAGTGGAAAGATTGGCACAAAAATGACTGCGTATTTTTGTGCAGAACAGAAAAACAGAGGAAGGTAAAAAGTTGGCACACTATTTGCTTGAATAAGAGCAGCGGCGCGCGCAAAATTTTTACAGAGGTGAATTTATCCATGAAAATTGTTGTAGGAGGATCGTTTCCTCCCGGTGCAACAGAACTGTTTCTAAAAGAGATCCCTGCCGAGTACAGCGCTGAGATCGTGACCGACCTTGAAGCATTGAAGAAGCGCACGGATATTGAAGTCCTGATCACGCGGGGCTTTGAGGTAACAAGAGAATTTATCGAACAGAATCCCAAGCTGAAGTTCATTCAGAAGTGGGGCTCCGGCCTGAACGCAGTTGATGTGCAGGCGGCAGGGGAGATGGGAATCCCTGTTTGCAATGTCCCCGGCGCGAATTCCTATGCGGTTTCCGAGCTGACGATCCTGCTGATGCTGGCAGTTTACCGCAACCTGCTGTATCACAACGCAAAGCTCAAGGCCGGCATTTGGAGCAAGAGCGACTTGGTGGAGCGTACCTACTGCCTGCGCGGCAAGACGATCGGCATCGTCGGAAGCGGACATATCGGCCGTTTGGTGGCAAAGAAGGTGCAGGCCTTTGATGCAGAAACGATTTATTACGATGTTGCGCGTCTGAGTCCGGAGGAGGAAGCCGCCCATCACATGACATTCGTACCGCTCGACGAGCTGCTCCGCACCTCTGACATCGTTACACTGCACATTCCGCTGCTTGAGAGCACCAAAAATTTTATCAGCAAGCGCGAGCTCGATCTGATGAAGCCGACGGCCGTGCTGATCAACGCGGCGCGCGGGGGACTTATCAATGAGCCGGACCTTCTCGACGCACTTGACCACGACCGGCTTATGGGCGCCGGACTCGATTGTCTGGTCAACGAAAAGGACAAGCTCCATGCCGACGACCCCATGCTTCATAACGATAAGATCACATTGATGCCTCATGTCGGCGGAACATCCAACGATCTTGCCCAGGAGATGGTGCCGCGCATGGCGGCAAATGCCGTCCGTTTTCTCAAGGGCGAACCGCTGCTCTCGGTTGCGAACCGGGAATATCTCTGTTAACGAAATAACGATCATTGCATTTCCTGCTCCGTTGGAGCTAAAATAAAGAAAACGAATGGAGAAAGATGAAAATGAAAAAATTGGTTGCACTATTCCTAGCACTTGCTATGACATTGGCGCTGGTGGCCTGCGGTCAGAAGGAGACGAATGAGCCGCAGGACAATCCGAAGCAGAACGACACCGAGCAGACGCAGACGACTGACTGGCCGAAAAAGAGCATTCAATTTGTCGTTCCCTATAATGCCGGCGGCGATACGGACTACTATGCCCGTGCAACCGCAAAGTATCTGGAAAAGGTCCTCGGCCAGTCCATCGTCGTTGTAAATACGGCCGGCGCGAGCGGCACGACCGGTGCGCTTTCCGTGCTCGATCAGGATGCCGACGGCTACTGCTTCCTCTTCGGTCACCAGTCTGTCCTCTTCAATCAGGCGGCCGGTACGGTCCCCTTTGACTACCTGACTGATTTTATCGCGGTCGGCAGCCCGCTGGTTGACCGCACCTACGGTCTATACTGCCACGCGGACGCCCCTTATTCCACGCTCGCCGAGCTTGCCGAATACTGTAAGGCGCACCCGGGTGAGGTCAGCACCATTGCTGCGACAGGCGGCTCCTCCGGCATGAATGTTGCGCTGATGGAAAAGGCTCTCGGCGGGATCCAGTTCCGCTGGGTCGAAGGCCCCAGCTCCTCGGCGGAAAAGCTCGCCGGCTTCCTTGGCGGCCAGTATGATCTGCTCACCGGCAACTTTGCGCAGTATAAGGATTACATTGCCGAAGGCACGATTGTTCCCCTTGGCAACTACGGCTCTGAGGATGTTCCCGTTTTGACAGAGCAGGGCGTTTACAGCTGGATCACGCAGGGCTACGATCACTCTGAGGACTATATGTTTATGCTGCGCGCCAAGGCCGGAACGGATCAGGCGATTATCGACAAGCTGGCAGATGCGCTTGCCCAGGTCTGCGAAGACGCTGATTATCAGGCAGAGATCGCCGTTTACAATGCTACGGTGGAGTTCCAAACAGGGGATGCCTGCGTCGCCTATGAGGAAGAATACTTCCAGAAGGCACAGGACTATCTTGCGCAGTAAACCTCGGATTTTCTGCAGAACCGCTGTCAGGAGTGAATCATGAAAATTAGTAAACGAATTAAGAACTGCAGTACCGCTGTGGTGCTGATACTGCTCTCGATCGCAGGGTATCTTTATTGCAAGGCCAACACGCTTGCATATGAAGGAGAAATCGGCTCGATGTATATGCCGAAGCTGCTCTTCGTCTGCCTGCTTGTGCTAAGCGTTTTGAAGCTCATCTATTCTCTCAAGGATGACCCGACGCCGATAGAGGTTAAAATCGACAAGAAGAAAATGCTCACCGGCATGGGAACGATCATTCTGATCGGTCTGTACTGCGTGCTGTTCAAGACGCTCGGCTTCGTGATCGTTACCTTCCTTTATCTGGTAGGGCAGATGGCGCTGTTCTGTCCGGGGAGAAAACGGTGGGGCCTGGTTGTTCTGATTGCACTCCTGGCAACGGCGGCAACCTATTTGATCTTTGCGGTGGCGTTCAGCCTGATGCTGCCGCTTGGTCCGCTCAAAAACATTCTGATCTGGTAAGAAAGGGGGAGAGAACACAATGATGATGGAAGGTATTATGTCAGTAGTGACCTCTCCGTCCTGCTGGGCGTTGATTGCTCTTGGTACCGTAATCGGGCTGATTTTCGGCGCCATTCCGGGCCTGTCGGCACCGATGGCGATGGTGCTGTGTCTGCCGATGTCCTTTGCGCTTGAGCCGGTCGAGGGCATTTCACTGCTCATCGCACTGTATGTGGGAAGTACATCGGGTGGCCTGATTTCGGCCATTCTGCTGGAGATCCCGGGAACTCCGGCGTCGATCGCAACGGTGTTTGACGGCGGGCCGATGGCCCGAAACGGAGAAGCGGGCAGAGCGCTTGGCATCGGCATCCTGTATTCGTTTATCGGTGGTGTGATCAGCACGGTCGCGCTGGTGATCGGCGCAAAGGCGCTGGCGTCCTTTGCCCTGAAGTTTACGCCGTTTGAGTATTTTGCGATCGCGGTTTTCTCGCTCACCGTTATTGCGAGCCTTGCGGGAAAATCCATTATTGACGGATTGATCAGCGGTGTGCTGGGCTTTCTGGTCGCTATGGTGGGAATGTCCCCGCTGGGGCAAGTCCGATTCACCTTTGGCAATCACAATCTCCTCTCCGGCATCGACACCGTACCAATCTTAATTGGCATCTACGCCATCGGCGCGATCATTTCCAACGCCTTTGGCGATGTGAACAAGGGCGTCGGCGAGAAAAAGAGCTATAAGCTCGGCATGCCGGTCACTTGGAAGGAATTTATCGATCAGAGCTGGAACGCCATCCGCTCCGCTGTCATCGGCATCGTGATCGGCATTCTTCCCGGTATCGGAGGCAGCACAGCGGGACTGCTGTCTTACACGATGGCAAAGGATTCCTCCAAATACCCGGAGAAATTCGGCACCGGTATCATCGACGGCGTTGTTGCGTCGGAAACGGCGAACAATGCCGTGGTCGGCGGCTCCATGATCCCCCTGCTGACGCTTGGCATTCCCGGCAGCACGCCGGCATGCCTGCTGCTGGCCGGCCTCACCATTCACGGCATTACGCCGGGGCCTCTGGTTTTCAAAAACAACGGTGTTTTTATCTATGGCCTTTTTGCCGCCGTGTTCATCGCAAATATCGCCTTTGCCGTCATCGAGACGGCGGGCATCAAAGCCTTTGTCAAGCTGCTGGATATTCCCAAGTGGATCCTTTATCCCGTCATCATCGCCATGTGCGTGATCGGTGCCTATGCCAACAACAACCGCTATTTCGATGTGATCCTCGTATTTGCGTTCGGCCTTGCAACATATTTGCTCAAAAAGGTTGGACTGAATACGACCCCATTTATCATCGCCTACATTCTCGGCACGCTGGCCGAGACCAATTTGATCCGCGCCCTCAGCCAGAGCCAGGGCAGTTGGCTACCGTTTATCACCCGTCCGATCTCGGCTGTTATGCTGGCGGCGTCTGTGCTGTCGGTTACGCTGGTCATCCGTAAGCATATCAAAGCGAAGCGCGCCGGCAAGGAAATTGAAGCGGACGAAGAGGACTGATGCGAATGAAGAATCCAAAATACGCTTACACCGCGTCATATACCACAGAGAGTGCGGCCTATAACCGTTACTCTGCGGGGGACGGAGTTCATGTTTACAAAATTTCCGAAAACGGCGACATGTGGGACGAGATCCAATGCGTTCAGGAGCCGAATCCCGCGTTCATCGGATTTGGTCGAAACAAAGAGGTCATTTATGTTGCGCACAGCGCGTCACCCGAGCCTGTTTCTGGACTGGTGGCCTATGCGGTAGACAAGAAAAGCGGCCTGATGACAAAAATGGCGCGACAGCTTGATTTCGGTAAGCCGATCTGCTGCTTTTGCGTACATAAGAGCGACCAGTATATGGTGGCCGCAGACTTCAAGGGCACGATTTATGCGATCGCGCTGAATCAGGACGGCTCTCTGAAGGAAATTACCGATACCGTTGCCTTGGAAGGCGAACTTGGCCCGCTGACAAAGGTGCAAAAATGTTCCCGCCCGCATCACATCCCATTTGATCTGGATGGCAATTTCCTTGTTATTCCGGATAAGGGGTATGATTTGGTGCATGTTTACCGTCTGAATATCGACAGCGGCAAGCTGGAGAAGGTGAGTGAAACAGCGATCCGCCCCGCATCCTGCGCGCGTCATATGGCATTTCACCCCAATCGAAGGACTGTTTACATGGTCGCTGAATTTACCAGCAAGGTTTATGTATTTGACTATGACGCGCAGAAGGGCTGCCTTACAAAACGGCAGATCATTTCCGCGGAACGCAGTACCTATGTCGGGAATTATTGCAAAAGCTCGGAAATTGCAGTGCATCCGAATGGAAAGTTCCTCTATGTTTCCAACCGCGGCGACAATACGATCGGTGTTTTTGCAATCGACGCGCTTACGGGCGAATTAACGCCGCTTGCGTGGCAGGAGACGCAGGGCGAGATTCCGCGCTATTTCTGCCTGAGCGACGACGGTTCGACACTTTACGTCGGCAACCAAAAAAGTGGGAATGTGGCGGTATTTAACGTGGATGCTGAGAGCGGCATGCTGTTCTTCTGCGCTCCGCTGATCCCGGTACCGTGTCCGACGTGGATTCTGTTTTCAGAAAACGGCTAAAATCAAGGAGAAGTATCAAGTACAATGAATATCGGAAATCGAATTTTTACTGAGGTCAAGCGTCCGTCACGCGAACTGGTCGAGCAGTTCCGCGGTCTGCCCTCGAGCAACATCAATGACGAAATGAATCGCCTGTTTTGTATGCATGACTACATGAAGCTGCTCAACCGCGATAGCGCCGTGCAGCTGCTTGGTACGGCGATCACCGTCAAAGCGCCGATCGGCGACAATCTGTTTTTCCACGAGGCGCTTGATCTGGCACAGCCCGGCGACATTATCGTGGTCGACGGCGGCAGTGGCTGCAACCGCTCGCTCGCGGGTGAGATCATGATCCGCTTCGCCCAAATGAAGGGCCTTGCCGGCATCGTAGTCGATGGCTGCCTGCGCGACAGCGACGGCATTGAAACACTCACCATGCCTGTTTATGCCAAAGGAGTGACCCCGCAGGGACCGTTTAAGTTTGGACCCGGTGAAATAAATGTTCCTATCGCCTGCGGCGGTCAGGTCGTGTTCCCCGGCGATATTTTAGTGGGGGACAAGGACGGCATTGTTGTTATTCGGCCCAAGGACGCCGAAGCCGTTGCAAAAGCCGCGCAGGAGAAAAAGGAAAAAGAGGACAAGACCTTTGCCTCTATGAAGGCGGACTGGCAGGCTTATGCGCAAAAGCATATCGCCAGCACGCAAAAGCGCATGGACGGCAAGGGGATCGCGCTTCTCGACGAGCCGTACACGGAGACTTACAAGAGCTGAGCGGCTGCCGCGACGCCGATACCAGCAGAATAAAAAACATCAGCGGAAGCCGGAAAAAGGAAGGCTTCCGCTGATTATGTATTGCCTGGTATAAAAAAAATGTGCTATATTGAACCTATATAAATGGATTACTGAAGGGTGAGTTATGAAGCAGCGAATCGACTTTACACAAGGAAATATGCTTCGCTCGATCGTGCTGTTTTCGATCCCGCTCATCACGGGCGAGCTATTGCAGAATCTCTACAACAGCGTGGACGCGCTGGTGGTCGGGAATTTTGTCGATCAATATGCGCTGGCAGCGGTGACGGTGTGCGGCGTGATCGCCAACATGGTGGTCAACTTCTTCAACGGAATGTCTGTGGGGGCCAATATCGTTGTTGCAAAAGCGAGCGGGAGCGGAGACCGCGCGAGGATGCAGCTTGCAGTCCGCGCGGCGTTTTCGTTCGGCGTCGTGCTGGGCGTCGTGCTTTCCGTGCTCGGTATCCTGACCGTTCCGCAGTTACTCCGCTTTGCGGGCACGCAGGAGGATTATTTTGATGCGGCGCAGGTGTATCTGCGCATTTACCTCGCGGGACTGATGTTCACCGTGATCTACAACAATGCGGCAGGCATTCTGCGTGCGCTCGGCAGGGCGGACATTCCGTTTCGCATTTTGCTGGTCTCCTGTGGGATGAATATTGCGCTCGATCTGCTGCTGACCGGTGTGCTGCGTATGGGAATCGCCGGCGTCGGCCTTGCCACCGTGATCTCACAGGGCACCTCCGCCGTGCTGATCTATCGGGCGATCAACTGCTGTATTCAAGGGAACTGCTTCGACCTTGCGGAGATGCTCCATCGCGGAAAAGGCGTTGTCGCGGAGGTGCTGGGCGTCGGCGCGGCGGCGGGCATCCAAAGCGCTCTGATCGGCTTTTCCAACATTTTTGTGACACGATATATGAACTGGTTCAGCGCGGAAACGGTCGCCGGGATCGGCGTTGCGCAGCGGCTGGACCGCTTTGTGATCCTGCCGGCAAAATCGTTCGGCATCACGATGACGACCTGCGTGGGGCAGAATCTCGGTGCAGGCCATTATGAACGGATCCGAAAGGGCGAGCGGAACTGCATTGCGGTGGCGCTGGGGGGCACGCTTGCGCTCAGCGGGATCGTTTACTTCTTTGCGCCGCAGTGCGTGGCTCTGTTCAACGCGGAGCCGGAGGTGGTTGCCGTCGGCGTGGCGATGATGCATGTGCTCGCGCCGATGTTCTGGATCATGGCGCTCAGAGAGGTTTTACTCGGCGTACTGCGCGGCTGCGGACACAGCGTGGGGCCGACGATCCTGAGCCTCACCGGCATGGTTGGCGTGCGGCAAGTGTTTCTTGCATTTACGATGCGCAAAAGTGCGGCGGTGGAGTACATATACTATTGCTACCCCGTGGCGTGGGCGGCGACCCTGCTGCTGCTTTCTGCCTACTACATTATCGTGCGGAAAAGGCTGCTACCGGACGGAGAAAGATAGCTGACATCTCCGCGGACTCCTTATTGCATCTGCCGCCTGCGTTCTACGGAGGATGGAATCCCCATGGAAATGCGGTATTTTGCGACCGCACGGCGGCTGACCTTTATGCCGGAGGCGGCAAGCGCGCGGCAGATGGCTTCGTCGGACAACGGCGCATCGGGGTCTTCCGCTTGAATGAGTACACGAAGGTGCTGCTTGACGCTGTGTGAGGACAATTCCCCGTCTGCGCGGAGTGCCGCAGTAAAAAGGCTGCGGACAGGGATGGTTTTGCCTTGAAACTCGATATATTTGTTCTGCGCGGCACGGCTGACTGTAGAGACATTAACATGCATTTTCTCGGCGATCTGCTGCATGGTAATCGGGCGAAGCATACCACCGCGGCAGAAGTAATCCTCCTCGGCCTCCGCAAGCTCGCGGATAAGCCGGAGGAAGGTATCGCAGCGCGTGTGAATTCCGTTGACAAGCGTTTGCGCTTCGGAGAGCTTCTCCTTGAGGTACTGTGCGACCTCAGGCTCTGCCGCCCCCTGAAGCATTCGCGTATATTCTTCATTGATGGTGATACGGGGGAGAATGCGCTCATTCAGCTCGATCGTCAGGGTGCCATGTTCCGTGCGGAAAATGGCATCCGGCACAGCATAAGAGGCCTGCCGCCCGGATGAAAAGCCGCGTGCAGGGATCGGGTTAAGTGCAAGGATCGCCCTGCTTGCCTGCTTTATTTCGCTCACGCTGACGCCGAACCGCGCGGCCAGCGCAGGATAATTACGTGAACCAAGCAGATCCAGTCCGTTCTGTGCGATGGAAAGAGTAAGGTGGTTGAAGTCTGCACCCTGCACAAGCTGGAGGGCCAGACATTCCGAAAGGCTGCGTGCACCGACGCCGGGTGGGTCAAGCATCTGCACGGCATAAAGTGCTTGCTCAAGTGAAAAGACAGACTGCCCGGTCTCCGCCGACAGCTCCTCGAGCGGGCAGTCAAGATAACCTCGCTCATCCAAGCAATCAATCAGATAGAGGCAGAGCGGACGCATTTCGCTGTCCACCAGTTTTGATTGACCGATTTGATCGTGCAGGTAATCGCGGAAGGTCTTTTCCTTTGCAAATAAACTTCCGAGCTCCGGTTTGCGCTCTCCGCCCTGCGCTGCGGAGGAATAATCCGCCGAATGATACGGCTTGTCCCACACCGCAGCCGCTTCGGTCGGAAGCTCGACCTCAAAATAGGAGGGAGGCTGTATCTCCAACAGGGGATTGGACAGGCCAAGCTCTTGTATGTATTCGTTCAGCTCAAGCGCGGGCATTTGCAGGCAGTCCAAGGATTGCCGCATGGCCTGTGTCAACGCAAGACGCTGGGTCTGTATGACGCTTTGCTCTAACTTCATAGCCGGTCCCCCTTCGACACGGAATGGCATGGGAGAATGGAATCTCGACAGCAGCCGCAGGTTCCCTTTACATCAGGTTCCCTTTACATTATATTATATATAGAAAAAAATGCAATGAACACTCATTCTGCCTCATCGCCAAAGTTTGGCAGAAGCATTTTGCTTTCCTTTTATGATCGGTCTCACCCATGGTCAACGCAAACTAAGCTACCACACTTCTGCAAGCAAAAAGTCTGCAAGATGAACGATCTTGATGCCATTCTCAATACCGGTAGCGAAGCATATCGTTATCGTTAGACAAGTACGCATTCTCTCCACAATTGGTCTCAGAGCCAAAGCCGGACGATACTGAAACATGAACATGTCAGCACGCAAAAGCGCATGGACGGCAAGGGGATCGCGCTTCTCGACGAGCCGTACGCGGAGGCTTACAAGAGCTGAGCGGCTGCCGCGACGCCGATACCAGCAGAATAAAAAACATCAGCGGAAGCCGGAAATTGAAGGCTTCCGCTGATTATGTATTTGTCTGGTACGAAAATAATGTGCTATATTGGACCTATATAAATGGATTACTGAAGGGTGAGAGATGAGACAGCGAATCGACTTTACACAAGGAAATATTATCAATGGGGAAAAAGGGTCGCTCACTCTGTTGTTCAAAAGGCCCTTTGCATCAGCGGGGGAGTGCCGCATAATTTCCCTTATCGGAGGGAAGGGGTCAAATGTTGTGCCAGACACGGCCGATACTTTCGTCGCGTTTTCATGCGACGCGGAGAATATGCCGGATTATGCCGAAGATAAGCTCACATTCTCTTCTGACGATGGCTGTTTGCACATTCATGCAGACGGCGTAAGTGCACACGCCGCGCGCCCGCAGGGTGGGGAAAATGCGATCGGTCGCCTGCTTTTGCTGCTTAGTACTTTGCCTCTCGCGGGGGAACAGAAGGACGCGATTGCTTTCCTCGCCGAAAAATTTGGCTTAGAGGTGTATGGCGAGGCGCTTGGCCTTTGTCATCATGATGATATTCCCGGCGAGCTAACAGTCAACCTTGGCATGATTTCGCTGGACAACGGCGTGCTGAGTATACATCTGAATATCCGCACACCAGTTACGGCAAATGTTGAAACGATTCATGCCCAGCTATGCAGCCTGATGACAGAAAACGGGTTTGAGGAGGCGGAGGCAAAGATAAAGGCTCCACTCTATGTCCCGTCCGACAGCGTGCTTGTGCAAAAGCTCTCTGCGGCATTTGAAGGAATGACCGGCGAAAAAGCGTATACCCGCACGATCAGCGGAGGGACCTATGCAAAAGAAATGCCAAATGTAGTGGCGTTTGGGCCGAATTGGCCCGGAGAACCGCCGCTGATCCACCGTGCAAATGAGTATATGGAGCTTGAAAAGCTCAAAAAGCATGTGCGAATCACCGCCGCTGCCATGTATGAGCTTGCAAGATGACTGGTCGATGCAGTAGTACGATAAACGTATAGGAGTATAGTGAAGCATAAAACTTTCTTGGCCAGCAGCTCAAAAGCTGCTGGCCGTTTTTTGGTCAAATCCGAAACATGGAAGGGCCGGATAATCCACATGGTGAAACGCACTCCCATTATATTGCACAATAGCATTTTGGAATATTATCTTTTTTGTCGAATTTAGCATAGACCGGGAAAATACTCTTGACTTTTTCCAAAATATCTTATTATAATTCCATTATACAGAATAAAATTCCGTTCTATGGAATGTAAGGGAGACAGTCGTGCAAACAGACGCAAAACGAAAGGACTCCGTTCGGGTGGTCGAGCGGACAATTGACATTCTTCAGACCTTTACCGCCGAAAAGCAGGAGCTTTCTCTCTCCGAGGTTGCACTGGCGGCTGATCTGCCAAAAACAACGGCTTACCGTATTCTCTCCACACTTGAACAGCGGAATTTGGTCGTGCTCGACACACAGCAGGCAAAATACCGGTTAGGGTATGAATTTATCCGTATGGGAAGCGTAGCGCAGGCAGGCAACTCACTGCCGCGTGTGGCGCGCGCGGACATGGAGTGGGTCACGAAGCAGACCGGCCAAACCTGCAACCTGTACATCCGCGACGGCATGGAACGGCGGTGCATCGCGCAGGTGGAAGGGACGGAATATGTCCGCCGCTTTTCGTTCCTTGGCGCGAAGTATCCGCTCTACTGCGGCGCGGGCAAGCTGCTGCTGGCCTATGCCGAACCCGCATTCCGGGAGATGTATTTCCACACGGTAAAGCTGGAGCGGTACACAGAAAACACGGTCATGGACAGGGACACGCTTGAGCGCGAGTTGGACGAGATCCGTTCCGCTGGATACTCCGCCACGCGGGGCGAGCGCGACGCGCTCACAGCAATGGTGTCCGTTCCACTCGTCGACTATACAGGCCGGGTGGTCGCGACGATCACTGTTTCCGGCCCCGTCTATCTCTTCACGGAGAAAAACGTCCAGCAGTACCGCGCGTGCCTGACAAAGGCTGCCGGAAATATCTCGTCCAAGCTGGGCTATCGTTCCTGATAAATCAGAAATGCTTCCGCAGAACGGAAGCTTTCTTGATGTCAAATTTTTGAAACGCCGTTCCATTATACGGAACAGGAGGGAATATGGGATACACATTTGCTGAAAAGCTGATCGCGCGCAAGGCGCATCAGGAGGTCCATGCGGGGGACTGCGTGATCGTCGATGTGGACGTAATGATGGCGAGCGACACTACTGGGCCGATTGCCATCCGCGCCTTTGAGAACATGGGCGGCAAGCGCCTTGCCAAAAAGGGCAGCACGGTTTTTGTCCTTGACCACGCGACGCCATGCCCGAATGAGCGTATCGCGGGGCTGCACGACCTCATCCGCACTTTCTGCCGTGAGCAGGGGAGCGTGTTCTTCGACCAGAACTGCGGCGTGTGCCATCAGGTCATGCTGGAAAACCGCATTGTGCGCGAGGGCGACCTCGTACTCGGCGGCGACTCCCACACCTGCTCCTACGGCGCGGTCGGTGCCTTCTCCACGGGCGTCGGCTCGACCGACCTCGGCGCGGCCATGCTGACCGGAAAGACATGGCTGCGCGTCCCTGAGACGACGCGCATCGAGCTCACCGGTGCGCTGAGACACGGCGTGTACGCCAAGGATGCCATTTTGAAGATCATCGGCGACCTGACCAGCGATGGCGTAACCTACCAGTCCGTGGAATTTGCCGGCGACGGCTTCGCCCGCTTCACGCAGGAAGAGGCGACGACGGTGTGCAACATGACGATTGAGATGGGCGGAAAGAACGGCGTATTTGTCTCCGCCTTAACCGACCCGAGCCTGATCCCGGACGCAGACGCGCGCTATAACCGTGTGCTGTGTTACCGCGCGGAAGAGATCGTTCCGATGATTTCCTGTCCGCACACGGTCGACAACGTCAAAACCGTGGTGGAGGCAGCCGGCACGAAGATCGAGGTGGCCTACATCGGCAGCTGCACCAACGGACGGCTGAGCGATCTGGCCGTGGCTGCTGAAATTTTAAAAGGGAGGCATGCCGCGCCGGGCGTGCGTCTGATGGTTTGCCCGGCCTCGAATCTGATCCTTAAGCAGGCCGCCGCGCTGGGCTATCTGGACACATTTATCGACGCAGGCGCAACGATCGTCACGCCGGGGTGCAGTCTCTGTGTCGGCACGCTCGGCGGCGTTCCAGCCGATGGGGAGAACGTTCTCTCCACGACCAACCGCAACTTCAAGGGCCGCATGGGCAACAACAAGGCAAATATCTATTTGGCGTCGCCGGCGACCGCCGCGGTCTCCGCGCTCGCAGGCGTCATCACTGATCCGAGGGAGGTCATGGCACGATGAGCAAGGCACTCGTTTACGGCGACAGCATCAACACCGATCTGGTCATCGCGGGCAAGTACACCAAAACGCTGAACTTTCAGGACCTTGCCGACCACTGCATGGAGGACCTTGACCCGCGCTTCCGCGAGAAGGTCCGGCCCGGCGACGTGCTGGTCGCGGGCTGCAACTTCGGCTGTGGCTCCTCGCGCGAGCAGGCGCCGCTGGCTCTGAAGTATTCCGGTATCAGCGCAATCCTCGCCAAGTCCTTTGCCCGCATTTTTTACCGCAACGCCATCAACGTCGGCATCCCGGCGCTAATCTGCGATACTTCCTCCATCCGCGAGAGCGACGAGATCCGCATCGACATGGACCGCGGCATCGTCACCGTCAACGGGGAGCGGGAGATCAAATGTCAGGCGCTCTCGCCCATCATGCAGAGCATCCTGCACAGCGGCGGTCTGGTGGAGTTTTTAAAGGAAAAGGGCGACTTTACGCTCTGATCTGAAATTGGCATCCGCATATTTTTATCAATCATCGCACAGGAGGGAAACGAAGTGAACCGTACCACATTATTAAAGCAGTACATTCAGGCAAAAGATGTTCTGGTCATGCCCGGCGTCTACGACTGCGTCAGCGCGAAGATCGCCGAGCAGTGCGGCGTGAAGGCCGTTCAGGTGACCGGCTACGGCCTCGCGGGCAGCTATCTGGGAAAGCCGGACGTCGGCATCCTGACCAAGACGCAGATGGTCGAGCTTACGCGCAACATCTGCAACGCCGTCAGCATCCCCGTCATGGCCGACGGCGACACGGGCTTCGGCAACGCGATCAATCTCTACTACGCCGTACAGGAATTTGAAGCGGCGGGCGCGGCGGGCATCAATCTTGAGGATCAGTTTTTCCCGAAGCGCTGCGGTCACATGGGTGGCAAACAGATCATCCCATTCGAGGAGGCCGTGAAAAAGATCGAGGCGGCGGCCACCGCGCGCAAGGACAAGGACTTTGTCATCAACGCCCGCACGGACGCCATTGCCGTCGCCGGCGTGGATGAGGCGATCCGCCGCGGCAATGCCTTTGCCAAGGCCGGCGCCGACCTGATCTTTGTCGAGGCGCCCACTGATCCGGACGATGTCAAGCGCGTCATCCAGTCCATCGACGCGCCGGTAAGCATCAATATGATCTACGCCAAGGGCTCCAAGACGCCCAGCATCCCTATCAAGACGCTTGAAGAGTGGGGCGCGGCCCGCGTGAGCGTGCCGGTTATGCCGCTCTTTGCCGCATCCTTCGCTCTGCGCAAAGCTTACACCGCCGTGGTCAACGACGACGTTGCCTCCATGGACGATGAGATCTTCAAGTTCGCGGAGTTCACTGACCTCGTCGGCCTGCCGGAGATCAAGGAGCTGGAGAAGCGGTTCCTCGCGTCAGAGGAAATGAACGCACGCTACAGCGAAAAGGCATAAGACATGGGAAAGACATTTGCCGAAAAGGTGCTTGGCCGCGCTGCCGGGCATGAGGTGAGCGCCGGCGAGATCGTCATTGTGCGCCCCGACTTCTGCGTCAGTCACGAAAACGGCGCGGCTGTTGTCAAGACTTTCCGCAAATTCGGCGTTCCCTCCGTGTTTGATCCCTCGCGAATTGTTCTCGTCATGGATCACACGGTTCCCGCTGCAACAGCGGGCAACGCCAACTCACAGAAAACCGTCCGGGACTTCACCCATGAGCAGGGGATCACGCACTATTACGACCTCAACTCCTGCGGCGGCGTGTGCCACCAGATCATGGTACAGGAGGGCTATGCGCTTCCCGGATGCATCGTCCTCGGAACAGACAGCCATACCTGCACCTCCGGCGCAGCCGGTGCGTTTGCCGTCGGCATCGGGCGGAGCGAAATGGCGTCGGTTTGGGCGGTGGGAGACATCTGGCTGCGTGTCCCAGAGACCATCAAAATCGTTCTTAAGGGCAGCTTCCGGCCCGGTGTGTCCGCCAAGGACCTGATCCTCAGGATCGTCGGCGACCTCCGTGCTGACGGTGCGGATTATAAGTCCGTCGAGTTCCACGGCGACGCCGCCGACCGGCTGTGCCTTGCCGAGCGGATGACGCTGTGCAACATGGGAATTGAAATGGGCGCGAAAAACGCCGTGTTCAAGCCCAGCGAGGAAGTGCTCGTCCATGCACGTGCACGGGCGAAAAAGGAGGACTGGGAGGTTCTTTGGGCGGACGAAGATGCCGTTTACTGCAGAGAGTTTGTTTATCAGCTCGAGGACATCGTTCCCGGCCTTGCCTGTCCCCATACGGTCGATAACTACGCGACGGTGCGCGAGCATATTGGCATGCCGGTCGATCAGGTCTTTATCGGCGCGTGCACCAACGGACGCCTCGAGGATCTCCGGCTGGCGGCTCAGGTCCTGCGCGGCAGGCATGTCGCCGTCCGCACGATCATCGTTCCTGCCTCGTGCGAAATATACCGCAAAGCGCTGGACGATGGTATCCTTGCCGAGCTGATGGACGCCGGCTGCGTCATCAGCCATCCGGGCTGCGGTCCGTGCGCGGGCGTGATGGGCGGTATTCTGGCCGACGGAGAGGTCTGCGTTTCCACAGCGAACCGCAACTTCAAGGGCCGCATGGGCAACCGTGAGAGCTTCATCTATCTCGCAAGCCCCCTGACCGCGGCCTGCACCGCGCTCAACGGAGCACTGAGTGATCCGACCGAATGGGCAAAGGAGGCGCGGATATGATCGCTGGAAGAGTTTGGAAATTCGGAGACGACGTCAACACGGACGTGATCTTTCCCGGGCGCTATACCTACGAGCCGATGAGCGACGAAGCGATGGGAAAGTACGCGCTTGAGGACGCAGATTCCGCCTTCAACCAAGAGGCAAAACCGGGCGACATCATCATTGCTGGGAAGAATTGGGGCTGCGGTTCCTCCCGCGAGCAGGCCGCCAAATGTCTCAAGGAGCGCGGCGTGGCCGCCGTGATCGCCAAGGGCTTTGCAAGAATTTTTTACCGCAACGCGCTCAACGAGGGTCTGCTGATTCTTGTCTGCTCAGAGGCGGATCAAATCGCGCAGGAAGGGGAAAGCATCTCCGTCGACACCGAGCGCTGCATCATCCGTAGCGTACACGGGGAGTACCGCTTCCAGCCCTATCCCGCCTATGTGCAGGGGCTGGTCGAGGCTGGCGGACTGATCCCCTACACCATCCAGCGCCTGCGGGAAAGGGAAGGGGAGAAGTAAGGCCATGACAAAACAACAAACGCTGCGCCGTCTGCTCGCCGAGCCGGAGACGCTTCTGGTCCCGGGCTGCTATGACTGCATCACGGCGCACATGATCCGGCACGCGGGCTTTCAGGCCGCGTACCTCACCGGATCGGGCATTTCCCTCACAACGCTCGGACACCCCGACGTGAACACGGTCAGCTATGCTGAGCTGCGAAATGTCGTGCAGAACATCTCGCAGGCGATCGACCTGCCGCTCATCGTAGACATTGATACCGGCTTCGGCGGGCCGCTGAACATCATTCGCCTGATTCGGGACTTCGAAAACCTCGATGTAGCGGCTGTGCAGATCGAGGATCAGGTCATGCCAAAGAAATGCGGCCACGAGCTCGGACGTCGGATCGTACCGGCGGATGAGATGGGCTACCGCATCCAGGCTATTCGCGATACGCGGAAGGCACCTGACGGCATGGTCATTGTTGCTCGCACGGACGCAATCACTGATTACGGCATCGATGAGGCGATCCGCCGCGCGAACGCCTATTTGGATTTCGGTGCAGACATTATCTTTGTCGAAAGCCCCGAGACGATGGAGCAGATTACACGAATCGCCACCGAGATCAAGGGCCCTGTGCTGTTCAACAACGTTGAGGGTGGACGTTCGCCCTTTCTCTCGCGCGAACAGCTTAATATGCTCGGCATCCGCGCCGCGATCTATCCCAACATGCTCACACGCATCATCACTAAATCGTGCCTAGACCTGCTCGGCGAGCTCAGGGAGCACGGCACCACAGAGGCCATGTGGGACCGCATAATCCCGCACAAGGATCTCTGGCCCCTGTTTCACAGCGAGGATTGGTACAAAACCGAGCAGAAATACCGGTAAATAGTTTTCCTTGGCATGGGTATGCCTGAAAAAATATGATTGAGAAGGAGAATCAACATGAAGAAAGCGTTATCACTGTTCCTTGCCATGCTCATGGTACTGAGCATGACCGCCTGTGGCGAAAAGGCGCCGGTGGAGGGCCCCACAGAAGATCAGCCCGAAAAGGTTCAGGCGCAGGAGGTCTACTGGTCCGCCTGCAACACCTCCTCCACCTACTATCCCCTTGCCGTTGCGGCGGCCGAAGTCATCAACCAGAATGTCCCCAGCGTGCATGTGACCATCATTGAGAGCGGCGGCACCTCCGATAACTTCAAGGCGCTCGAAGCCGGTCAGGCCTCTTTGGGAAACGCTTCCGATCCGGATACCTACGCCGCGCAGAACGGCGTCGGCAACTTCGAGGGCATGCAGTACACCAAGCCCCGCATCCTTGCCCTGACCAACCCCATCATGTACCTCTTCGCCGTCACCGAGGACAGCGGCATCAAGTGCTTCAGCGACCTGCAGGGCCGCGCCTTTAACCCCGGCGCGATGGGCTCCAACTCTGAGCGCGTGTCCTACGACGTGATCGAGAACATCCTCGGCATCACCCCGGACTGGGTCCCGTGCAGCAACGCTGACGCCGTTTCCTTCCTCAAGGACCGCCGCATCGACGGCTTCCAGCGCAGCGCCTCCACCATCGTCAAGGACAGCAACATCGCCGATATCGAGACGAGCGTTGACATGCACATCCTCAGCTTCACCGAGGAGGAGCAGGCCAAGGTCCTCGAGGCCATTCCCTACTACAGCTTTGCCACCATGGACGGCTCCATCTACGATCAGGAGGACATCACCTCCATCGCCTTCTTCTTCGGCTTCCAGGTCTCTGCTGATATGGACGCCGACACTGTGCACGACATTTTCGCCGCACTGTGCGAAAACGTTGATTACATGGGTCAGTCCTACTCCGCCATCAACGGTCAGAACCTTGCCGAGCTGACCGCGCAGAACGCCAAGGGTTATCTCCACGCCGGCGTCATCAAGTACCTCGACGAGCAGGGCATCTCCTACGATCCCAGCCTGATTCCCCCTGAGTGCAAGTAAAATTTTCCGGATAAACCATGCGCCCGTGCCGGTGCGCGCCGCGGGAAGCCGCGGCGCGCCGGACGGCGCGATCCGATGAGCCACGAAAGGAAAAGCAAATATGGGAGAAAATGTTCAAGCAAAGAAAACGCGGCTTGATTATTTCATCCGCTACTATGCGGTCATCTACGCCGCCTTCCACCTCTACACCGCCTTTTTCGGCAGCCTCCAGAGCCTGCTCCAGCGCCCGATCCATGTCGGCTTCGGTTTAATCTTGGTCCTGTTGCTGCACATCAAAAAGAATCCGGGCAAAAAGCTTGTCCAGATCATTGACTGTGTTCTGATTATCATGTCCGGCATCACGCCAATCTACATGATCACCAATTACACCCGCATTGTCCGGCCCAACTTCCTCCCGACACCGATCGAATACGCGATCGCCATTGCGTTTGTCATCGTTATCTTTGTCTGTACGATTCGACTGATCGGATGGGTGATTCCCGGCCTTGTCATGGTGTTTCTTGTCTACGCCCTCACAGGGCCCTATTTCCCCGGCATTTGGAAACACAATGGCATCAAGCTCACCTATCTTCTTGATAATCTCTACTTCACCGACCGCGGCATTTTCGGTACGGTGACCGGCATTTCCTCGACCATGATCGCGACCTTTGTCATCTTCGGCGCACTGCTCTTCGCTACTGGCGGCGGACAGGCGTTCCTCGACTTGGCAGGTTGCATGGTCGGCAAGACCTACGGTGGCGCAGCAAAGCTCGCCACCGTGGCCAGCGGCCTGTTCGGCACGATCTCCGGCAACGCGGCGTCGAACGTCGCCTCGACTGGTGCGTTTACCATCCCGCTGATGAAGCGGTTGGGCTATGAGCCCGAGTTTGCCGCAGCAGTTGAGGCCTCCGCCTCCTCTGGTGGCCAAATCATGCCGCCAGTCATGGGTGCGGGCGCGTTCATCATGGCAGAAATGCTGATGATGGACTATCTCGACATTGCTAAGTCTGCGCTGATCCCCTCGTTCCTATTCTATTTTGGCATCCTGCTTTCGGTCGACCTCAAGGGTCGCAAGGAGAATCTGCGCGGCGTTCCCGAGGATGAGATCAAGACCTGGAAGGAAGTCCTCGCGCCCCGCCAGTCGCTTCCCATCTTCCTGCCGGTCGGCGTTCTGCTGTTCTTCTTCGTCTGTGGCTACACAGCCGTGACCTGCGCGGCTTATGCCATTGTCGTCGGCGTGGTGTTCTATGTGGTCACACACCTCAAGACCGGCAAGGACATCTTCCGCGTGATGGGCGATGCACTCGAGGGCGGCGCAAAGGACATGCTCTCGGTTATGGCGTTGATTGCATGCGCGCAGATCCTGCTCAACATGATCTCCATGACCGGTGTGAGCGTCAAGTTCACCAACATGGTCATCGCCCTCGGCGGTGAAAGCATCTTTCTTGCCGGTGTGTTCGCCATGTTCGCAACGATGGTTCTCGGTATGGGCCTTCCAACAGTTGCAGCCTATCTGCTCGGTGCCTCCGTCATGGCTCCCGCGCTGATTCGTTTGGGCGTTGCTCCTCTCGGCGCGCACTTCTTCATCTTCTATTACTCCATCTTCGCCGGTCTCACGCCGCCGGTCTGTGCGACGGTGTTCATTGCCTCGGCGTTGGCCAAGGCCAAGTGGGTCAAGACCGCCATGTATGCGCTGCTCATCAGCGTCGGCGCGTTCGTAATCCCGTTTGTTTACCTCACCAATCCGGCGCTTCTCCTTATCGGCACAGTGCCTGAGATCATCCGCGTTGCGATCTCGTCCACGTTCGGTATCCTGTGCCTGTCGGTTGCCGGCATGGGCTATCTGCGCGGTGATGCGCCGTGGTACCTCAGAGTCCCCCTTGCCGTGTGCGGCATCCTGCTGGTCATGCCGTCCGCGATGACGGACTACATCGGTTACGGCATCGGCATCGTCAGTCTGGCCGCGCAGCTCTTTGTTTGCGGTCCACGCGCGAAGAAGCTGGCTGCGGTCAAAGAGAACACGTAAACAAAGCAATCAAAAAGAAACGGCAGGCTCACGGACTCTCTGCAAGGCCGTGAGCCTGTTTCTCAAATCGAAAAGCTGAGAAAAGGGAGGAGCTGTCATGCCAGAGAAACGAACGATCCGGCGGGAGACCGCCGATGTGCTCTCGCCGGAGCATACCGCGCTGGTGGTGCTGGACGGGACAGGGGAGGCGTACCGCACGCGCATCCCGCAACTCGTCCGCGCGGCGCGCTCGTGCGGCGTGCCGGTCATTTTTACCGAATACCGGCCTCTGCATCGCTTCGGCGAGGCGGCGGTGAGCGCGACCAATGATGCTTTGCTGCTCATGGGAGAAGGGGATGTCCGCATTCCACGCGTCAGCAGCAGCTGCTTTTTTGGGAACTGCCTGCACGCACTGCTTCAGGAAAATCGAATTGAGTCGGTGGTACTCTGTGGCGGGACGACAGAGACAAGTCTGTATACATCTGTATGTGAAGCGCAGTATCACGACTATTATGCCTGCTTCGTGCCGGACACGGCGGCGAGCGAGGGAGAGGAGACCGGCGCGTGCGCGCTGACCCTGCTCCAAAAGCGCTATCGCATGATTGACACACCGACACTCGCAGCGCTTTGGTCATGCGCACCACGCGTCTGCCGCATTGCTGCTGCACCGGTGAGGAAAGGGCATCTGGATCCTGAGCACACCGCGTTGGTCGTCGTCGATATGCAGAAGGACTTCTGCGATCCGGATGGCGAATACGCCAAAACGAGAGATGTCAGCGCCGTGCAGAAGATCATCCCCGTCATCCGCGCGCTGGTCGACGACGCGCACCGGAACGGCGTTCTGGTGCTCTATTTCAGCCAGTTCACGCCGCATAATGACCGCGCCGACAACGGAGCGAGCCTTGCTTTCAAAACGCGCGACGGGAAGAAGGCCTCCTATGCGCTCGAGGGTTCAGTCGGCCAGGAATACATCGACGCGCTTCCGCTCGCGTATGCGGACGTCGTTGTTCCGAAGCTGCGCTCGAACGGATTCCATGATACCTGGATGGAAAAGATTCTCCATGCCAACGCGATCACGCACCTTGTCGTCACGGGTACGCAGACGGAAGGCTGCGTGCTCGGCACCATGATGGGCGCGGAGCAGAACGGCTTTACCGTTATTCCGGTTGCGGACGGCATGGAGACCTCTGTGGCCAATGTTCAGCAGCCGGCGCTTCGGCTCATCGATCATCGCTTCAAGCTCTGGAACGCGCAGGATGTGATGGCAGCCTGGCAGCGTGTAGAACAGTAACACATTGGGATAGAATAAGTAAGGTGGTGTATCCGTAGATGCACCACCTTTTTCTTTCACAGAGTCCAGAACGAGCTGCCCGCTACCGACGCCCTCGGTCACACCGCCGACGGTCTGTCCACGCCACTGCGTCAACACGGTGTGCTGACGCAGGAATACCTGTGAGTCCGGCTTTGCCGAGACGAACCGCTGCATCAGCCTTTTCATCGTTATTTACATCCCAGCCGTTATCGAAAAGAGCTAGCTGATGTGCGGTTTATTTCTCCGCTCCCCTCTTTTGAACAAAAATTTGATTTTGTTCAATTCCGCATCTCAAATAATCAGGAAGCTCACGCGCTTCCCTTTTTATTGAAGATGTGGAGCTGAACGAATCCGATATTACTAGGAATGGATACATCTTTGCAGTTATCTCCTGTCGATGCAATCTATTTTATTCTTTCAAAAAACTGCCTGCCATGAGTCAATCACGGTAGGCAGTTTTGCTATGTGCGGGCTCAGACAAGCATGTCATCCAGCAAGAAGTCGATGACGCCGATATTGAGAATACCGTTGTCATCATACCAACGCTTGCGAATGTCATGACGCACGATAATCTTCGGAAAAGAATCGCCGGTCAGCGCGAAGGGCTTGTTTTCGGTGATTGCCTTTTCCTCGGTCCCCAATGCGTAGGCGGATTGAATGTAGGTCTTCTTACCACCGGAGGTCGCAATGAAGTCGATCTCCCGCGCGACCGGCGTGATCCTTCCTTTGGCATTTTTCTCATTGCCATAGACGATGCCGATGTCAACGGAGCATTCACGGATCATCAGTTCATTGAAAATGATGTTCTCCATGATGTGCGTCATCTCCTGCTGGCGGAAGCCGATGCGGGCATTTCTCAACCCGATATCCTCACAGTAGTATTTGTTGGGATAGTCAAAATAGCTCTTGCCCTTGACATCCCAGCGTTTGCATTCGGTGAAGAGGAAGGAATCCGATAAGTGATCCATATAGGCTTTCACGGTGTTCAGGGCAACGACATTCTCACCGCTGCGCTTCTGCACGGTGTTGATGGTGGTTGCAACCTTCGTCGGATTGGTCAGAGACCCGATAGACGAACACAGCAGATCAAGAATAGCGGACAGTACATCCTCACGCTTGATCTTCTTCCGCTCTACAATGTCCTTCAGATAGACCTCAGAAAACAGCGATTTCAGATATGCCATCTTTGCAGCGTCTGTGGGACGGGAAAGGATCAGCGGCATACCGCCGTAGAAAGCAAACTCATCAAAAGCGTCCTGCTTATCACCACCGACAGCCGAGTAGTATTCGGCAAAGGAAAGCGGATGCACACGGATCTCATCGCTGCGCCCTCTAAACTCGGTCAATATATCCGAGGACAGCATTTTGGAGTTGCTGCCGGTCACATAAATGTCCAAGTTGGACAAGGCATTCAAATCGTTAAGCGCGTCGTAGAAGGTGATCTTCTTTCCGTCCGGATTGTAGGGATTCGGAACTTCATCCGACATCTGGATCTCGTCTACAAAGAGATAATACTGGTCTGCGCTGTGTTCTACGATCTCACGGACGTGAGAGGCAATCTCCAACGGATTGCGATAGCGAATATCATGGGTCAAGTCCAACTCAAAGGACAGGATGTGGTCTTCTGCAACGCCCTCGCCAAGAAGGTAGCTCTTGAACAGCTTGCGAAGCAGATAGGACTTGCCGCACCTGCGAATACCGGTGATCACCTTTACCTGACCGTCCCACATAAAGGAGATGATTTTTTTCAAATAGCGATCTCGTTTGATTTCCATAGCTCTACCCCTTCTGTTGAAGATTTACCCGATATTATCATGTTACATTTCAATGAATACTATACATAAACAGAGCGGATTAATCAACCCCTTCATTGAAAAATTTATTGCAAATTCAGAAAACTTATCAACAAAAAAGCGATCGGCCATTGTGGAGCAAGGGCGTATTACGGGTGGTCTGAGTTCGATTAGCTGTTGCTGTCAATCTGGGTAATGCCATTTAGAGATGCCGTGCAGTTTTTGAAAACAGAGTTGGTAACTACCCGCTTGCAATTTGCAGCATCTCCCGAAGCAGCGTGCGCATCATCAGCGTCGCCGCCTGCACACGGGTGGTCGTGTCCTTGGGGGCCAAGAGCATTCCGCTGTTCTGCGCGATGCTGGTCACGAGGCCGGAGCCGCAGGCCCACTGCATCGCGGGGATGGCGTATCCTCTGACGGTCAGCGTGTCATCGAAGCTCAGAATGTTCGTGTCCTCACCGATGCTCACATCATAGCTCGGAATGGTTAATTCCGCCTGGCGCTAATACCAATAAAACATAAAAGCGGATAAAATCTTATTGCTCGGATCGGACGCAAACGAGATCACGGCGTATACCTATCTGCACTTCACCACGGTATGTGTCCTTATCGACAGGCTCTCCACAGAGAGAGCATATCAAACATCTGCTAATGATGGTTTTTTCTTTCCTTATCGAACTTCGGCCCAAAATACGTCCGGCAGAATTCAATAAAGGTTCTCACCGGCGGCCGCTGCGCCGTCTCCGCCAGATAGATCAGATAATCGTTTCGCGCGATCGGCTCACCGCGGTTATCCTTCAGAATGCAGCGGTAAAGACCGGACTCATTCTGATAAACCCGGTGATCCATCAGAATGCTATAGCCCAGGCCATGCGTGACCATCTCCACGCAGGTCTGAATGCTCGGCACATTCATGCCGATGCGGGGTGGAATATCAAAATTATTCTGCCACCAGTTTGTGATCATATTTTTCGTGTTTGCGCTCATGCGGGAGTCAATGCGCGGAAGAAACGGAAGATCCGCCAGCTCCACCGGCTTGGAATAGATCATGGTCATATACTCCTGCCGGATAAAATCCTGCTCAAAAACCCACGGCTGGTCGCCGCAGACAAACGCAAGATCGGCCTGCCCGTTATGCACGCGCTGCGCGGCTTCCCCGCTGCCGATCGCGTGCAGGATCAGATGAATATCGGGATGCAGCTCTCCGAACCTCTGAAAAAGCTCGGGCAGGATCTCGTGCGACAGCGAACCGGCCGAGGCAATGGTGATCGTCGTTTCCTTCCGCTCATGAAGGCCGAGCAGCGCCCGCCGCAGCTCCTTGTATTCCTCCAGGCTGCGCATGGCATACTGGACAATATACTCCCCCTCCGGCGTGAACTGAACCCCCTTTACATTCCGGTAAACGATCACAGTGTCCAGTTCGTGCTCGATCTGCTGAAGCCGCTTGGTCAATGCAGGCTGCGACACAAAAAGAGCCTGTGCGGCCTGCGTGAGGTTTTTGCTGTGATAGAGCGTGATGAGAAACTCATAGTCCCCTAATTTCTGCATAAATTCTCCTCCGTCTTTCAAAAAAACAGTATAATTGTGAAAATTTTATCAAAACCGCTTCTATTATTATATCAAATACACAAAAAAATAGCATCAAGTTTGGCGGAATGCATCAAACCCGGAATGGCAACAATAACTTTTGGTTATATAATATCTAAAGTGTTTGTATTTTACAAGGCCTATTTTTCATCGTAAAATAGCATTACATTAAGTCCACCGCTTGATGTAATCAAACAAATCGAAAGGAAGAATTGTTATGAAACGCACGTCTCGATTCCTTGCTCTGCTTCTCAGCGCCGTCATGCTGCTTGCCCTTGCCGGCTGCGGCGGCAAGGATACCACTCCCGCCCCCCAGCCCTCTGACGGGGATGCGGCCGGCGAAGCTATTGTCTACCCGGCCGACCTGCTCAACTACTATGTTGCCGCGTCTGCCGGCGGTGGTCTCGATATTGTCTCCCGTGCCTTCACCAATCAGTGGGAGGATGCGCTCGGCACCACCTTCGAGTATATCTACGAGGATACCGGCAACACCTACCTCATGGCGCTCAACGATCTCGGCGGTCTTGATGAAGACGAGTTCGGCGTGATCTGCGGCCTGCCCGAGGCGATGCTCGGTATGTTTGCGTTCCAGGATTCTCCCTACACCGTGGATGACATCGCCTGGATCGGCAACGTCTACACCGACGCGAACTGCCTGATGGTCCGCATCGACGATGACCGCTTCAACTCCGCGCAGGATCTGATCGACTATGCGCGCACCGCGTCCAGCCCCATCGCCATCTCCACGCCGCAGGCTCTTACGCCCGCCAACATCACCGCGCAGATCTTCGTTGAGGCCTCCGGCATCAATGCCAATGTCGTCACCTACAGCGGCGGCTCCGGCGCCCGCAACGACCTCATCGGTGGTCACGTCGACGTCTCCGTCGGCGGCATCTCCACTGCGGTCGGCCTGGCCGATCAGGTGAAGATCATCGGCATCTTCGGCGAAAACAACCCCGTCACGGACATCTGGCCCGACGCGCAGGTCGTTTCCGATTTTGCCACCGACTTCGAAATGCCCGACCTGACCTGCCACTGCTCCATCTGGACCACGAAGGCTATGGCCGAGAGAAACCCCGAGGTCTACCAGATGCTGGTCGATACCTATGCGCAGGCGATCCAGTCCGACGACGCTGCGACGAACCTGAAGAACGCCAACCAGGATCGCTTCATCGATTACTTCGGTCCCGATGAAACGGCCGCCAACGCCACCGGCTTTATGAAGACGCTCGAGGACTACGCCTATCTGCTCGATCCGGCAAACGGCTGAGCAATCGCTTACCTTGTGAAAGGAGAATCCCATGAAAAAGAAACTGCCATGGGGTGAGGTCAGCTTTTTAACCGTCATCGTGCTCTGCATTGCCTACTACTTCTTCTCTGTGAAAGGCTATGGCCTCAAGGCCGTTCTTTGGCCATATATTCTGATGGCAGGTGCACTTCTGTGTGTTCTTTTTATTGCGGTCGAACTGGTCCGGAACGCCTCCGCGGAAGCGAAGGCGGACCAGACGGCCGCGGAAAAGAAAACCCTCGGCGACTGGTTCAAGGCGAATTCCCCCATCTTTGTCATCATCGCTTCCCTGCTGTGCTACGCGCTGCTGCTCAAAACGCTTGGCCTGCACCTGTGCAACTTCCTGCTGAGCTTCTTCCTTGTCTATTACCTGAGCAAGGGAAAGTGGAAAACGGCACTGATCACCGCCGTCTGCATCACATTGGCATTCTATCTGATCTTTGACCTGTCGCTTGGGCTTCGCCTGCCGAAGGGCAAGCTGTTCAAGTTGCTGAAATCACTCTGAGGAGGCGCGTGAAATGGAAAACTTACTGCTTGGCCTTCAGGAGCTTGCCGACCCTCAGGTGCTTCTCTTTATTTTGATCGGCGGTGTCGTCGGATTGCTGGCGGGCGCCATTCCCGGCCTGAACGACACCAACATTCTCACCCTCTTTTTGTCCTTTGTCGTCTTTCTGGACCCGTTTCCTGCGGTCATTCTGATGACGGCGGTATTCATTGCCTGCCAGACGGCGGGCTCCATTCCCGCGATTCTCATCAATATCCCCGGCACGCCCTCCACCGCGGCTTCCACGCTTGAGGGCTATCAGCTGACCAAACGCGGCCTTGCCGGTCAGGCGCTCGGCTGTTCGTTCGGCTCGTCGCTGATGGGTACGGTCCTCGGCGGTCTGATGGGTCTGATCTTCGCGCCGGTCCTCGGTCATTACGCGCTCAGCTTCGGCCCGCCCGAAATGTTCATGCTGGCCCTGTTCGGTATGACCGCCGTCGCCTCTCTGACCGGCAGCTCCGTCTCCCGCGGCCTGCTGGCCGCGATCCTCGGCCTTCTGGTCGGCACGGTCGGTCTGGACTACTTCCTCGGCGTCACGCGCTGCACCTTCGGCGTGGCAGAGCTTTACGGCGGCGTGCCGCAGATCCCACTGCTGCTTGGTCTGTTCGGCGTCAGCGAGCTGTACTCCCTGATCTTCAAGAAATCCATCGGCGCCGGCACAACGACGGACGCCCCCGACGTGAAGAGCCAGTTTGAGGGCTTCCGCGCGGCGTTCCGCTATAAGAAGGCCATGCTGATCTCGGCGGTCATCGGCTTCATCATCGGCGTGATCCCCGGAACGGGTGCCACCATCGCCTCCTTCACGAGCTATGGCATGGCGCGCTCCGTGTCCAAGGAGCCCGATAAGTTCGGCACCGGCCACTATGAGGGCCTTGTCGCGACCGACACCGCGAACAACGCCAGCGTCCCCGGCTCCATCGTCCCGGCTCTGACGCTCGGCATTCCCGGCAGCGGCACGACCGTCCTCTTCATCAGCGCCTTCCTCATGCACGGTATGCAGCCCGGCCCGTCGTTCTTCAGCAATTACCTGCCGGAATCCAACGCGATTTTTATCACCGTCATTCTCGTCGGCGTTCTTGCGAGCGTTGTCGGCATCTTCATGGCAAAATACATGGTCAAGATCGTGTCTCTGCCGACCTATATTCTCGGCCCGATCATCGCCATCTTCTGCCTGCTGGGCGCCTACATCTGTCGAAACAAGGTCAATGACCTGTTCATTATGATGGTCTTCTCCATTCTGGCCATCTTCCTGAAGAAGTACAATTACTCTCTTCCGGCCTTCCTGCTCGGCGTGATCCTCGGCCCCATCATCGAGCCGAACTTCTTCCGCGCGCTGGCCATCTCCAACAATGACTACTCCATCTTTTTCACCCGCCCCATCTGTATCGTCCTGTGGCTTATGTGCGCCGCGACGCTGCTGATGCCCAAGCTCATCAGCCGCCGCACGGCAAAGAAAGGAGTCGAAAGCAAATGAATATCACCTATGATACGATCCGCGGAAGCAGGATCGTGACCGCCAAGGATCAGGGAGCGCTGATCCTGCGTACCGGAACCGTGTACGACGGGATCGGGCGGGAAGCCTCCCACGACCTCGATCTGCTGCTCGACGGCGGAAAGATCGTGCAGGTCGCGCCGCGCGGCAGCTTTGACGGCAAGGGTCTCCCCGTGTGGGACTGCTCCGACAAGTTCGTGATGCCCGGCCTGATCGAGGCGCACCTTCATATGTCCGGCATGCACACGCAGGAGCCCTACCGCCGCTATTTTGAAAACAACGACGTCCGCCTGATCCGCGCGCTGGGTCACGCCGAGGAGTTGCTCGCGCACGGCTATACGACCGTACGCGAGCTGGGCGCCAAGGGCCGCGGCATCGGGATCCGCGAGGGTATCGGCAAGGGCTTGTGCCGCGGTCCGCGTATCCTGACGTCCATCGAGTTTCTCTCCCCGACCGGCGGACACGGCGACTGGCCGATCCTGCCCTATGATTTCGTGAAGGAGACCTCCATGCGCAGCGTCCTCGTGGACGGCCCGGACCAATGCGTGTATGCGGTCCGCCGCCTGCTGCGCGAGGGGGCCGACCTGGTGAAGATCGTCACCGCGACCGGAAACATGGGCCAGCCCTATGACAACATGAAGTTCCGCGCCTGCTTCAATCTCAAGGAGATCCGCGCCATGAGCGACGAAGCGCACGAGCAGGGCAAAAAGATCGCGGCGCACGTCGTCGGCGACGTCGGCCTGCGCAACGCGCTCGACGGCGGCATCGACACCATTGAGCACTGCCTGTTCAACTTTGAGAAGAACCCCGAGCTGCTGGAAAAGATGCTGGAAAAGAAGGTCACGCTGGTCCCGACGCTCTCCATCATCAAATGGTTCGGCGAGTACGAGGAAAAGAACGGCAATCAGGCGGCCGCCGACCGCTTCTACCACAATGTGGAAAAGCACGGCGAATTTGTAAAGGCGGCCTGGGAGGCCGGCGTGCCCATCGCCTGCGGTACGGACGAAAACGGAATGCACGGCACCGGCCGCTGCCCGGAGGAATACGTCTCCCTCGCCAAGGCGGGCCTGCCGAACTATGCGATCCTGCAGGGCGCGAACAGCGTCGCCGCGAAAACGCTGGACCTTCAGGACAAGACCGGCTCGCTCGAGGCGGGCAAATCCGCGGACATTCTCGTCCTGAACAAGAACCCGCTGGAGGACATCTCGATCCTGCGCAGCAAGGAAAACATTGCCTACGTCGTGCAGGGCGTGTAAGGAAAGGAAGCGTTTTATGAGCCTGATCGAAAAAAATTCCATGCTGGAAAAAATGAAGCGCGGCGAGCCGGTGCTCGGCTGTCAGGTACGCAGCCGTTCCCCGCTCATCGCGGAAATGCTAGGCTACTGCGGGCTGGACTATGTGTTCATCGAGGGCGAGCACTTCGTACATAACATCGAAACCGTCGAAAACCAGATCCGCGCCATTCAGGTCGCAGGCGCGGTACCGATCGTCCGTATCCCGAGCCATGAGGACGGACTGATCCTGCAGGTCATTGAGGCCGGCGTGATGGGCGTCATCTTCCCCCACATCGACACGAAGGAACAGGCGCTCCACGCGATCCGCGAGGTGAAGTACCCGCCGGTCGGAAACCGCGGCTTCGGCGACTCCGCCCGAGCCTCCAAGTTCGGCTTCCTGCCGACCGAGCAGTTTCTCGACTACGTCAACGAGAATGTAATGGTCATCGGCATGATCGAAAGCCGGGAGGGCATCCGCAATCTGGACGAGATTCTCTCCACCGGCATTGACGTGCTGCGCATCGGCGCGAAGGACCTGTCTCTGGATATGGGCTATGGCGGCGTCGTCACGCCCGAGGTGAAGGAGACGGTCAAGGAGGTCTGCCGCCGCATCCGCGATTCCAAGGTCATTCTCGGCGACGCGGGCCTTGGCGGCCTGACCTCGCAGGAGGATTTTGATGAGCTTTGCGCGCTCGGCTGCCGTATGTTCACGGTGGGCTCCGACATGGCCTGCATCAAGCAGGCGGTGGTCGGCAAGCGCAAGAGCTTTGACGCATTCAAGCAAACCCACTTCGCTGAGAAGTGAACGAAGATTTAGGAGGTCATCCCTTGTCCTATCGCATTTTAGTTACAGAGGCCATGTCCGAGGACGGACCGGACTGGCTGCGTGCCAACGGCTATGAGGTCAAATACGGCCGCGGCACCGACGAAAAAACACTCATTGAAGATTTACAGGACTGCGACGGCGTGATCCCCCGCCTCGCCGTGATGAGCGACGCAGTGATCTCCGCGTGCCCGCGGCTCAAGGTCATCGCACGCCACGGCTCCGGCGTCGATACAGTCGACCTGGAGAGCTGCCGTCGTCACGGCGTCCGCGTGGTCAATACCCGCGGCAGCAACAGCGTGGCGGTCGCCGAGCACGCGATGCTGCTGGTGCTCGCCTGCGCCAAGACGCTCAACGTCCTGCAGGACCGTTACCGCGCAGGTCAGTTCAAGGAGGCGCGCAAGCTCGCCGCCGGTGTGGAGATCTCGGGAAAGACGCTCGGCGTTTTCGGCTTCGGTCAAATCGGGCGCCGCGTCGCTGCGATGGCGCACGACGGCTTTGGTATGAAGATTCTGGCATTTGATCCCTTCTGCAAGCCTGAAAGCGTACCCGACTATGTCGCTTTGGTGTCTGACCGCGACGAGATCTTTGACAACGCCGATTTTATCACCCTGCACATGGCGGCCACGGCGGAAAACAAGCACGGCATCGGCGCGCGTGAATTCGCGCGCATGAAAAAGACCGCCTGCCTGATCAACACCGCCCGCGGCAGTCTGGTCGATGAGGCGGCGCTGATCGAGGCGCTGCGCGCCGGAGAGATCGCCGGCGCGGGTCTCGACGCCACGGAGCCGGAGCCGGCTGACGCGGCAAGTCCCCTCTTCCGCATGGAAAACGTCATTATGACGCCGCACTGCGGCGGCAGCACCAAGGAATCCAAAAGCCGCTCCTCCCTCGGCGCGGCAAAGGGCTGCGACGAGGTGCTCACCGGCAAGCCGATCACGAGCCCCGTGCTCTGATTCCATATTGAATACTTATCTTTCTCCTACGGGAAGCGGTGGCACATCGACCGATGTGCCGCCGCTTCCTGTTCTGCTTCCTTCGGCAATGCGTTGTGCTTCCATCGTTGCTTTTCCTCCCAAAATAGCGTATACTATGGGAAAGGCGGCTTTTGAACGGCTGTCATTGCCGCAAGGCATTTTCCTTGACAGATAACCGCCCTTTGCAAGGGAAAAATCCTTTACAGGTGCAGGAGGATAAGGGCATGGAATGGTCCAAGCTGGACGAAAGCACGATCACCGAGCTGGAAAAGCTGCTTGCCGCGGAGCCGTGCAGCGGCGCGGGCGCGATCCTGCGCCTTGCGTGGCGCGCCGGATTGATGCGCGACGAGATCCACGCCCTGCAATGGGAGCAGGTGGACTTCGAGCGCGCGCTGCTCCGTCTCCCCGGCCGCGATGTGCCGATGGACGAGGACCTTGCGCGCTGTCTGCGGCAATGGCAGACCCTTTGCGGGCAATACAGTCCCTATGTCATCGTTAGCGAGCATAAGCGGACGCATATGCTGCCGGAGTCGATCTCGCGGCTGGCGCGCAGCGCACTCGACCGCGCGGGGCTGACAAGCGTGCGGCTCGCAGACCTGCATTACAATTATATTCTCCGCCAGTCCGCACAGCAGGGCTGGCAGGAGGCGCTGCGTACCTCGGGACTCTCCATCGCCACCTACCGCGGCCGGCCGCGCTACAAAAACGCGCGCAGCAGCGCCAAGACGAAAAAGGCGTCCTCCCCTGCCCTGCCGCACGGCGAAAAAAACGAACGGGAACGGCTGCAAGCCGTTCTGAAGGAAAACCGCCTCTCCCCTGCCGGACTTGCCCTTTGGCTGTACTGCGATACCGGCTTACAATATACGGAGATCTCCTCGCTGACATGGGAGCAGGTCGATCTTGAACACCATTTGCTTCACCTCGCCGACCGTGACGAGCCTCTTTCGGCAGAGCTGGTCTCCTTGCTGTGCGAGGTTCTCGAAACGCGCGGGCCGGTCGGCGAGACGCATGTGCTCCTTTCCCCCCATGCACGCAAGCCGATCCCCCGCGCGCGGCTTTCCAACCTGACGAAGGAGCTGTTGGCGAAGAACGGGCTGGACCCCGCTCTTCCGGCGCGGCTCCGTTCGGACGGGGCGCGCGAGAGCCGCAGGCGCAGACTCCTTGCGTATGCCGCACGGCACGGCGGCATTTCGCTCAAAGCCGCCATGGAGCTGCTCGGCCTTTCCGAGAGCGCCGCGCGGGGGCTGCTCACGCAGCTCACCGCCGAGGGGCAGCTGACGCGCGACCATCCCGTCTACCGTCCCGTCGGCGCGGAAACGACCGCGGCGCAGAGGGCGTCGCGGATACGGGCCGCCCTCGCAGAACACGGCCCCTGCAGCGCCCGCGAGCTGTCGGAGCGGCTCGGCATGGCGCCGCGCATGATCCAGCGTGCGCTGGAGCCGATGCTCGCGCGCGGCGAGATTGCAAAGGAGGCGGATATGTCCCGCCCCGGTCACCCCCTGAGCTATACGCTTATCCACCCTTGAGCATCGACTATCGGGCCGTCTTCGGGCGGCCCGAAATTTTTTCATTTGGGTACATCGACTTTCTTTTGCCGCATAGAAGCTCTTTCGGTGCAGCGAAGTCTGCCGGTCTCCCGACTGACAGCTGCTTTACAGGCGCGGTCGCCCGCAGCTTCTCCCTATGAAAATTGGTTTGCCCAAAGAGCGGAAAGAAAACGAATACCGTGTTGCAATCATCCCTTCCAACGTCGGCAGGCTTGTAGATGCCGGGCATGATGTCTACGTTGAGCATGATGCCGGCAAGGCTGCAGGGTTTTCCGATGAAATGTACCTTGAGAAAGGGACCCGGATCCTCTCTTCGGAGGAAGAAGTATTCAAAACCTGTGAACTGATCATCAAAGTGAAAGAAATTCTTCCGAGTGAGTTTGGTTTGCTGAATGACAAACACATCCTGTTTACTTACATTCATTCCGCAAACCGTCGGCCTCAGACGGAGGAGCTGCTCAACTCCAAGTGTGTAGCGTTCGCCTATGAGGACGTCAAGGATCAAAACGGAAGATTTGTTTTGCTCGAGCCGATGAGCCGCATTGCCGGCGAGGTCGGTCTGATCACAGGCGTTTTCTATTCCTCCACAACAACCGGTGGTTTAGGAAAGCTGGTGTGCGGCACACCGGGCGTAAAGCCAATGAAGATCGTAATCTTTGGTGCCGGAAATGTTGGCGTTTCCTGTGCTCGGCTTGCGCTCGGGCTGGGCGCAGAGGTCGTCCTGATGGATACGGACATCCATAAGCTGGAGGATATTCTGGCCAACAAGCTGCCAACCGTAAAGACCTGTTTCTCCAACCGCGCAAATGTATCCCACGAGATCAAGGATGCAGACATTGTTTTCAACTGTGTCAAGTGGTTCCCCGGACTCACGATCCTCTCAAGGGATATGCTGGAGCTCATGCAGCCCAACTCACTGATCGTTGATATTGATGCGGAGCCGGGCGGAGCAATTGAATCCAGCCAGTATACCACGCATCAGGATCCCATTTTTGTTGAGAAAGGTATTCGCCACATTGGCATTGCCAATCTGCCGAGCTCTGACGCAAATACTGCATCGGCCGCTCTCTCTAACGCTACTATTAAATATATTCTCCAAATTGCAAACAAAGGCTGGAAAGCCGCAGCACAAGACAATGAAGATCTGAAGTACGGCCTTGATTTTGTCAAAGGCTACCTTACCTTCAAGGACACTGCGGACGCCTTTGGAATGGAGCTCACCGACAAGGAAAAAGTCCTCGCAATGTTTTGAGCGTCTACACAAACATCTCATAATAAAGGAGAGTCACTATGGAATATGGAATTCTATCTCTGTTACCCGTTTGCGTAGCTTTGGTCTTAGCCTTCGTCACAAAAGATGCGCTGCTCTCTATTCTAATTGGTGTTTTGACCGGCATCATTGTCTCCGGTCAAAATATTGTCACCGGTTTCACCGGCATCCTGCAGTCAGCCCTTGGTAATGCAGACTTCATTTGGATCCTTGCCATTGAGGTTTTCGTCGGCATTGTCGTAGCATATTTCCAGAAGGCTGGCGCACTGGAGGCGTTCGCCAATATGCTCTCCAAACACAATCTCAAGCGTAAGGGTGCTACCATTCTTTCTTCTCTCCTTGGCATTTTCATTTTCTTCTCAGACTATTTCTCTTCTCTGTACGTTGGCAGCATTATGCGTCCGATCACCGATAAGGCCAAGGTCTCCCGAGAAATGCTTGCCTACGACCAGCGTCTTCCTGCTGGTCAGCCGTGGCGAAACACCGCCTGTGCTCACGCTCTCCGACCCGATCTTCTTTGTCGATAAGGCCACCGGCGAATACACCGTCACCGGTACAGCGGATGCGGGCAGCAGGATTGTCTACGGCGGAAGCGAAGCGTTTTACGCCAACAGTAACGGATTCTTTGCTGTTTCCGGCAAGCTGGAGGAGAGTGAAAATAGCGGAGTCCTCTCCCTCTATGTGCAGGACAGCGCGGGCAACCGATCCGATCCGCAACTTGCGCTGATCACGAAACAGACGAAGTATTCCGTCACCGTGAGCGGCAGCTACGCGCAGAGCCCCGGCGCGGGGAAGTATGCGGAAAACAGCATGGTCACCGTCCGTGCGGGGACTTGCAGCGGCTACACCCTCAGCGGTTGGACTTCTGATGACGGCAACACCTTTGACGATGCCGCCGCTGCCGAAACGACCTTTACCATGCCCTCCGGCAAGGTCGAGGTCAAGGCGGCCTTTGTCGAGGAGATCAAGGTCGGTCCCTTTGACGATGTGCTGACCAAAGCCTATTATTACGAGGTGGTCAAGTGGGCGCAGGAAAAGGGTATTACCGGCGGCATTGGCAATAACCTGTTTGGACCGAACCAGCCCTGCACCCGCGCGCAGATCGTCACCTTCCTGTGGCGCGCTGCCGGCTCTCCCGAGCCGAAGGGCGACACTGCTGGCATGACCGATGTGGTCAGCGGCAGCTACTATGAAAAGGCGGTCGCATGGGCCATCGAGAACGGCATCACGACCGGTACCGGCGAGGGCAAGCTCTCTCCCTATGCTACCTGCACCCGCGCGCAGGCCGTCACGTTCCTCGCCCGTGCGCTGAACGCCAAGGCGTCCGGTGCGGCGGAGTTCGATGACATCCCGACCGACAGCTATTTTGCGGACGCAGTCGCCTGGGCGGCGGCCAACGGCGTGACGACCGGCATCGGCAACGGACTGTTTGCCCCCGGCAACAACTGCACCCGCGGCCAGATCGTCACATTCCTGTGGAGAGCTTACACCGGCAAGTGATGGGGAAAAGGATTTTCTATCTCCTTTAGAAACCACATTGAGGTGCAGGGTCAGCCTGCACCTCAATGTTTGAAAATGGGCATATTCCTATTGAAAAAGCAGGACAAATGCGCTGCCGTAGGCAACCGCCTCGTGAGTACGATCCTCATGCGGCGGTTGTGCCATTCATGCGGCTGTGACACGGGCAGAATAAGATCAGGGCAGCGGCATCATGTTTCCCCGGCAAAGGTCTCGATTGCGCTGCGCAGCTTGGAATAGCGAATGATAAAGTGGATGGCGGGCGCATTACTTTTTGAGATCATCGCCCATCGACCCTCGTGGACGGAGATCGAGATATTGTGAAAATCTGTGTCACAGGGGCGAAGAGAGTAGCCGGGGTGGGCGCGGGCATACTCATTTGTCTGCTCCATATGGAAGCAATATTCTTCATAAGTATAGCGGATATCCTTCGGAAAGAACAGCGTCGAGAGCGGAAGAGCCGGCGTGCAACGCGCGAACTCTTCCCGCGTCAGCGTGGGGAAAGAATCCGTGATCGAACTGTGTGCAAGGATCTGCTCCATATGTGTACGCTGTGCCGAAGCATGCTCTAGGAGGTGCTGCTGTTCTGCGGCGGGCATGCCATGGGAGGAGAGGATGGCACGGAGCGTTTCCTCCCGAAGCGTCCCCAGCGGTGGGGCGGATAGAACCCGGCGGCGCGGTCCGGGTTTCTGTGCATCGGCCAACTGAAACGCATGAAACGCGGCGGCCTGCTTCTCCCGGTAAATGTCCATCAGCGGGAGCGCCTTTTTCCGGATCGCATCGGCGCGTTCTTGGTAATAGCGCAGAGCCTCCCCACCCTTGGTCAGCTCATAACGTCCCCGCTCATGCGCTCCGGCGATACACTCGCCGGAGAGGGCCGCACTGCCGGAAACATTGAGGAAATGGCAATAGACATTGTTCTGCACACCCTTGAGATAGCATGGCGTGATCTGCCCTGTCATATACAGCGGGATCCACCCCTCCAGTCCCAGCATCAGCTCATGAAAGGGCCGGTCCAGATTGTGTACTACATTCAGGTGCAGTCCTTTTTTCAGAAGCACGGCAAGACCGAACATATACTTTTTCGTAAAGTCCCGATCCTTCGCCATGTCGTCCATTGGCATATCGCTGCACAGGAATACCGGTGCGTCTGACTTTCCCAGCGCCGTCGCCTTGAGAAAGTCCAGCTCCCCGCTTTTCATTTCCTCCAGTCCATAATAGGTTTTGCTCAGTGGGAGCTGAAAAGGTACGGTAGGGACTTTCATATCGTCAAATCGAATGGCCTTCGTATATTCGTTCAGATCAAACTCGTCCAGATGACTCAGAAAAGCCGCAACATCGTCGTTTCGCTTTGCGTTGTGTCCGCCAAGCCATTGAACCAAGCTGCCATAAAGGGTCTCTGTGTCCTCCTCTGCTTCTTTTGCATTGATCAGCTCGGCAAGGATTGCGCGTTCCGTCGGGGAATCAAAGCGACGGATCACAAAATCGGCGACCGCGGAAACAAAGCGCTCGGGATCCGCAAGATGGCGCTGTCCGCTGCGGATGCGGGAGAGGTAAGAGGCATCATAATTGGTGCTGCGTGCCAGTTCGGAGTTGCTGATGGAAAAGGTCGTGAACAGGCTGTTGAGATTGTCACGCAAATGCTCTGCGTCAACGCTCTCCTCGGAAAAAAAGGGACGGAGGGTGGCTGACACGTTCTCCTCCGACAGCGCGGGTATACCCCGTGCGGCGGCAAGCTGAACAATACCGCTGATGAGCTTCGCCCGCTCTGCCTCGCTTTCCGGTTTACGCTCACCGCTGCGGTAGCGGCTGACAGTGGCGGGAGACAGACCGCTGATCTCGGCCAGCTCCCGACCGGAACAGCCGAGCTGCACCATATATTCGTTGAGCTGATCTTTGAACATTCAGGATCTCCTCCTTGCGTACAGCAGTGTTTTCAATAACTCTATTATAAAGTGTGTTTTGCAAAAAGAAAAGAGTTTCCCGAAGAGTCCGTGACAAAGTGGAAAGCCCAGATGAATTCTGCTTTTTCGCTTGGTATAATTTAAGATAAAGTGAATATTGGATATGCCAAATTGATAGAAAGTGAGGAATTATTATGAAAAGACGAGTGATGAGTGCCCTGCTGGTTCTGTTCCTGTGCCTGACCCTGCTGCCAAGCGCGGCATTTGCGGCATACACACCGCCGGTGGAGGTCGACGAGGTTTCCGTCAGCGTCTCGGCTTCGACGTCGGAGGATGGATTAAAGGTCCCGACAGTGGCGGACAATGCCCCCTACTTCATCGACAATCCCTACTCTCTGGACGATATTGACATGAACCTTTTCTACTGGAATCGCGTGGCCGCCAAGGGCAGCAAATCCCATGTCGGCGGCATTTATGACACCAACGGAACAAGCCTTGTAAACAACAGCTGGTACCGCATGCAGGTCAAGCTGCTGTTGGATTACGGCTATGTCTACGGCGAGAGCGTAACAGGAACCGTCCCCGGCGCCGAACTGGTCGAAGTCGAACGCTATAAGGACGATGCCGTCTATCTCTCCGCGTGGTTCAAGGTGGGTTCTCCCACAGAGTCCCCGGAGAGCGTCAGCACAATTTCGGTTTCCGGTGTACAGACGACATGGGATGGTGCGCAGATCAAGGGTTGGTCGGATAAAATCCAGCAGGCAGATGTCTACGGCGATGGGTACCGGATCTACGATGCCTCCCTTCAGAAATGGAACAGTGGGGAAAGCTGCTGGAACTATTGCTATGACTCCGACCCCACCGAGGGCGACGCCGTCTACGGCGTGATCCTGCACCTCAACACGCTCCCGGGTTATGTCTTTGAGAATACCGTTACCGCTACAGTCAACGACAGTGCGGCCGAGATCGCGGACCGGAGCATGGACGAGGTGGAAATTTTTGTTCCCTTCGGCAATGTGACCATCGACAAGGTCGAGGTAAAGAGCGCCGCCTGGCCCATTGACGGCAATACCATCCGCAAGGATGCGGACAATTTCACGCTCTACAGCTTTCTCAACGAGGGCCGCATTCCCTACACGCTGAAGTCCGCGCGATTCCAGATCGAGGACGGCGAAAGCTACCGCGACTTGAATGACGAGGAAACCGTATTCAGGGGATACAACAACTACCGCGTCATCGCCGAGCTGGAGGCCAAGGACTACGCAACCTTTGTAGATAACGTCACCGGCGACTTCAACGGTACGGATGGCGTAAGCTGTGAAATCTCCGCAGATAAAAAGACCTGCACCGTCACCCGCACCTGCGCGGTCTACGATCCGGTCTATACTTACAGTGTGGATGATCCCAACACCCATATCAACAGTGTGACGATCCATCAGAACGATCCGCAGCCGGGAGCAACGTATGCGGACGGCGTGTATGCGCCTGCCGGGAGCAGGACGATGCTGGTCGGTGTCAATGGAAACTACTCCTGGTACGAGGTTCCCTGCGTGGGCAGCACAGAAGGCATCAAGAAGCTGACAAATACCGACACCTTTGAAGCGGGCAAGGTCTATTGGTACTGGCTGACGCTGAGAAATGCGGACGGCTACCGCTTTGGTGACGGTTTCACCGTCTTCTTCAAACAGTTAGACGGCTCCAACAGCAATTACGCCATGATGCAGCGCGAGACGGATACTGAAAAACGGAAGGTGTACAACCTCTGGTACACCGTGGGAGATGTGACGCAGACGCCGATCACCCGGGTCGCCGTCACCGGCCCGGCGTATCAGAACGGAACCGTTGACATCAGCGACCCCGGCGCGTTCCATGCGGATGCCCCTGTGACTCTCAGATCTTTAAGCTATAACAACAACTATTTGAGTTTCACGCTGCTCCCCCAGTCCGGCCATTACTTTGGGCGCACGGTGGCCGTGACCTATAACGGCAAGGAGGCGCGGGTGTCCGATGGCTTCTTCAGTCGCTTTGACACCAAGTATATCGGTGTAAGCTGCTCCGTCGAACCCGCCGCCCCCGTCACCGTCACAGGCATCACCGCCGCAGGCAAAACCTATGACGGCACCGCGGCGGCCACCCTCACCGGTGGCACGCTCAGCGGCGTGGCGGAGGGCGACACCGTAGCGCTCGACTTCTCTGATGCGAAAGCGGAATTTGACAGCAAAGACGCGGGAAACGATAAGGGCGTTACCGTCAAGGGCGCCCTCAAGCTGACAGGCGCGGACGCCCACAAATACGCCCTTACTCAGCCCGAACTGAACGATTTAAAGGCTGATATCACCCCCTGCGCCGCTTTCGATGATGCCACCAGTAAGGATCAGATCATCTATGTGGGTGAGGATCGCTTCGCCGCGCCCAGATTCACCGGCATCGGCGGCGAGGAGTTGACGGGTACGCTTCGCTATACGCTGTCTGACGGAAAGACGGAAGCGGATATTCCCGAGATGCTCCGCGCTCTGAAGGCGGGCGATAGCCTGAACATCCCCTACACCTTCATCGCCTCCGGCAACTACAGCGGTGAAAAGACCGGAGCCGTCACCGTTATGGCACAGGAGCGTCCGTCCTCTGGCGGCGGCAGCCACACGTCCAGCTATCCTGTGACCATGCCTGGTCAGACCCAAAACGGCAGCGTAACGGTCGACCGGCGCTCCGCGGGGCGCGGTGACACTGTTACGATAACGGTCAAGCCCGACAGCGGCTATGTGCTGGAAACGCTCACGGCCATGGATAAAAACGGCAGCGAACTCAAGCTTACGGATAAGGGCGACGGCAAGTACACCTTCACCATGCCGGTCGGCGGGGTCGAGGTCAAGGCAGCTTTCATGGAGGACAACGCTGTCCTGAATTTCTTCTCCGATGTTCCCAACGACAGCTTTTACTATGAAGCGGTGAAATGGGCGGTCGAAAAGAATATCACCTCCGGCGTTGGCAACAATCTGTTCGCCCCTGACCAGCCCTGCACCCGCGCGCAGATCGTCACCTTCCTGTGGCGTGCCGCCGATTCTCCCGAGCCGAAGGCTGTCAGCAGCTTCTCGGATGTTTCTGCGGACAGCTACTACGCCAAGGCCGTCGCGTGGGCCATCGAGAACGGCATCACCAAGGGGACCGGCGATACCACATTCAGCCCGAACGCCGCCTGCACCCGCGCGCAGGCGGTGACGTTCCTCGCCCGTGTCCTGAACGCCAAGGCGGAGGGCAGCGCCGCATTCTGCGACGTCCCCGCGGACAGCTACTACGCCGACGCGGTGGCGTGGGCGGCCGCCAGCGGCGTGACCGAGGGCGTCGGCGGCGGTCTATTTGCCCCCGACGACGACTGCACAAGGGCGCAGATCGTCACCTTCCTCTGGCGCGCGTACAGCAAATAACGATCTCATAGCCCGCTACTTTCCTATGGTGTCGACAATATCCTTGAACGATGTGAAGTCCTCGTAGAACAGGAATCCGAAAATCGAGGTCCGGCCGATATACGAGTCACAGGTATATGTTTTACGCTTACTCCCAGTCCTCGCCGCCGATACCTGCGAGCGAGTTTGGGCACAGAGATGGCAGAGCAAGAAGAAAGAGGGGCAGTCCTGCGGACCGCCCCTCTTTGCTGTGCCGTATTCGGTTTTAGCCTGCGCTCTTGAGGTACCGCGCCATCATGGCGGCGACCTGCGCGCGCTGGGCATCCGCGCTCGGCGCGACGCAGTTATTGCCGACGCCGTTCAGGATACCGTTCTGCGTCGCCCAGAGGAGCGCGTCCTGCGCGTAAGCGCTGACCGCCCCCGCGTCCGCAAAGCGCAGCGTGCCGCTGACCTCCGGCTTGCCGGAGAAGCGGTAGAGCAGCGTCGCTAACTGCTCGCGCGTCACGCTCGCCTCGGGGTTTGTGCCGTCGGAAATGCCATTGGCCCTCGCCCATTCGTTGCCGACCTCATACCACTTCTGCCCGTTCTTGGGTGTGGTATCGACGCCCGCAAGTCTCGCCAGCACCGTGTTCACCATGCCGCGGGTCATCGGCTGATCCACGCCGAAGTTATTGCCGCCTACGCCGTTGAAGATCTCACGCGAGGCAACGAAGTTCACCTCGTCGCGGCTCCAATGGTCGCGCGTGTCGATGAAGTCCTTGGAGTTGTCGATGATCTTGATGGTCGTGCTGCCATCCACGGTCAGCTGAACACCATCCTCGGTCGGCTTGGAATCCTTGACAATCTCCTCCGTGCCGTCGGGGTAGACGATGACCGCCACCGTGCCGCTGTTGACGTCCTCGACCGGGATCTCGATCTTGGTCCCGCCCGCGTTCTTGGGCAGCTCGACCTTGACGGTCGGAGCGCTGTTGCTGCTCTCGCCCGCCTTAACCTCGGTCGGGACCTTGACCGCCTCGCCGGACTTCTTTGCGTCCTCGACCGCCTTCTCGCTGACCTTGGCCTCCGCCTCGGCCCTGCCGTTCACATCAGTCTTGACCGTGCCGGTCGTACCGTTGGCGGTCTTGCTCTCGGTCACGGAGCTGCCGTCAGGCTTGGTCGTAGTCTTGGTGGTGCTGCCATCCTTGCCCGTGGTCGTCTCAATCACCGTACCGTCGGGCTTCGTCTCCGTCTTGGTGACAGAGCCGTCCGGGTTGGTCGTGGTCTCGGTGTTCGTGGCGGTCGAACCGCCGCCACCGGTATTGCCGCTATCTGCACCGGTCTTATACATATTCTCCATAACAGTCAAGCGCTGCTGCATCCACTGCATCAAATCATCAATTACATCATCGTAGGTCGTCCCTTCTCTCCACAGGTGATTCGAAGCAGTCGGCGAACCAACGCGCACATACGGCCAAAGATGGCTGTTCATTGATACACTGTCTGCAAGCTTTTCATAATACGCAGCAATTCGGCCATCCGCACCATAGAGGTCCCTCGTTTTTTCCGAAAAAGCCGTCTGGAAGTATTTCTTTACGGCGTTCTGGAAACTCGGGATCTGTTGCAGCGCCTCGCTTAAATAGCGCAATTGCAAGAAGTCACGAGACGGGTGAAGCTGCTCTTCCCAAGCCGTTCCGCATGTCATCTCCATGTCCCAAATGGGACCGGCATACAGCTTTGCTCCCGCATCCTTGTAGAAAAACAGAGACGACGCAAAGCTATCCGAGTTCAAGCTCAACTGTTGGAGAAGATATACCTTGACCAGCGAATTTATATCACAATAGTCATAGTAGTATTTCCCTGTCTTTTCATTGTAACCGGTGTAGTTTCCGGAAATATCCGTAGCGTACACGGCATCCTCAAACTCCTGATAGTATTCGCTGACATAGCTGACTGCATCTTCTCCAGCAAATTCAGGGCTCTTGATGTTAAAAGAAACGCCCTTTCTGGTAGAAAATCCGTTTGCTTCGTCAATCTCATTGTGGTTCAGCTCCAACAGATAGCCGCCGGTAATGTCAGCCAATGCAGGAAGGCCTTTTGTATAGAGGAAGCTGATGCCGTATTTATTCTCTGCTGTGTCTGTTGTGACCGCCGTGCCATACTCCTCAAAAATGTCCCGATAGGCTTTCTCCATATCTGTAATACTAACAGAGGAAGCGCTTATCTCATTCTTTTCGCTGAGAAGATAGACCCCGCGGTATTCTCCGTCGTAATACAGGTCAACCCAGTCACAACTTGGCGTATAGGCAAGGCCCAACTCTGCGGCAAGGTCTTTAAACAGCTTATCGTGCATCTGTGTCGCATCACCGTAGCCGGCGAGCAAAACCCACTTCTTCGTATTCTCCTGATTCCCAAGAAGGTCTGCACCAGTCGCAAGCTTGATCTGATACGATTTTTTGGGATAAAATTTAAATGTTGAATTACCACGCGCCTTGAGCTGTGTCAGTTCCCCATCGTACCGTGCTGTCCCATCAGGCGTTACAAGCTGCATATGAGCAGTCGCTACCCTACCCTTTTCTTCATCCACATAATCTCGCCCCTGTTCGGCAGGGTTTGTACTGGTGAGGTACATGGCGGGAATATGAGAGGACTGCAGGAGGTAGATCGTCACCGGCTGCAGATCACTCAGCCTAACCTCCAGCAAATAGCTACCATCTTCTTCCGGTATCGCCAGCGAGTTGATATTTAAGTCCTGATTGTATCCGGCTAGCTCTATACTTCCTGCATTCCCGCTCACAGTGATCTTCTCATCTGTCCCCTCTACGGTGAAGCGCAGATGCAGTGCATCCAGATCTGATGCGGACGGCAGGAATAAGTAGTCTCGTGCGTTCACGCTTTGCGGCCTAATCGTCTGCCCGAATACTTCGCAGTCCATGCCAATGATGTATGTCTCGCTCAACTCTGACGGATCACCAATTGTTTTGACCTTCAGAACATTCGAGTACGCAAGGCTGTAATAATTTGTTCCTCCGGCAACTGCTCGAGTATTCACTCTGAATTCGTACTCGGTTTGGCTTTCCAGCCTGTCAACCGTAAAGCTTGTCGCGCTCGTTTCACCGACTTTATACCACTTCTCGCCCATCTTCTGTTGGATCAGATAGGTCGGTGCGCCCTTGGCGGCAGCCCATCCCAAGGTAATGCTGTGCATCCCGCTCTCTGTCGCAGTAATCGTCTGTACGCTTGCCGGAACAATCGTGAAAGTGACAGATGCTTCACCATAGAAGTTCCCTCGTCCCTCGTAGATGACCGTTCCAATACCAATCTCTGTATTATTCTGATATGAGACATAGGCATCGGTACCATAACGGTCACTGCTGGCTACAAGCTTTTTCCCATTGTAAGTTGCTGATGAAGCCGGTCGAATTCCTGTTCCTGTATAGGAATAATAGCGATACTGAGTTGTCAACTCAGCCTGCGCGATGTCAATGCCCTGCATGTCACAAATTGTGCAGTGATGGTTCGCATCCCAAGTATGCCCTTTTGCCCAAGTCGAAGAACCTCTATACGTTTCTCCACATGTTTTGCATGTTGACATGAGCATGCCATTATTCAGGCAAGTTGCAGTATCCTTTGTTTCTGTCTCATGCAGGATTCCATCTTCACCCGCGTGACAAATATCTTCTCCTAGCGCAAACCACTCGTTTTTCTTGAGCGAACCTGCGCTAATCATAACCCTTCCCATGCCATCACGTGTGCTAAGCACGCCAGTATAGCCACTTGTAGCTGCTGAAATTGGTGTGCCGCAAAGTGCGCAGGTAATCTGATCTGTCGCTAGAATATACTGGCTCTCATCTGTGAAACTATGATCGCCCTGTTGGCAGGCGCTGCGCATACGGGTAAACGAATCAAGCAGTTCTCCGTTGTACTTAACTGCCTTTACAGTAAAGGAATTAGCACTTGCTTCAACAGTCAGATAACAGCCATCGTATTCATTGTGTGCGATCGCTTTGGCAAAATGATCTTTTATGTTGAACGCATTGTCCTTCGAGCTCAGATCACCGGAGATATAGTAGATCACACCATCAGTACTCTCCACCGGCAGCTTCTCTCCACCCTTCATCGGATAGGTCCTCGCATAGGAATGGTCATCTCCTGAGAACACAAACTCGATTCCAGCAGCCTCGATTGCATCAGTAAACCGTTTTCTTGCATCGGCAGACATCTCATCCGTTGTCCCATAAACAGGTTCGTGAGTGACAAGCACTTTCCATTCACAGGAGGACGCTTCCGCATCCTGCTTCATCTGCCCCAATGCCTCGGCAATATTCCCGCCGTTATTGATGACGCCGACATATACACTGCCGTATTCAACCGAGTAATAGGATCCCTGCGCACTTTCAGGCAGTGCAAAAATGTCTCTGCTGATCTCACCGTTGGCAGCACCATAGTACTCATGGTTGCCAAGCGTATGGACCATTGGAACGGCTAGCGTGTTCGCATTCAACACTGTGAATAGTGCGCGCCACTGGCTGAAATTGGTCACATTATCGATCGCGTCGCCGGTCTGCATTGCAAAATCGTATTTTGTTTCGCGAATTGCATTGAGAGCCGCCGCCAATCGAGAAGTGTCGCCGGTCTGGATATCGCCGAACACAGCAAAACTGGTATCCGCCTTCTTGTTATCGGATGCCGTCGTAAAGCTGAGAATATCCGACCACTTTGTGCCATCGCCAACCTGATAGAAATAGGTAGTATCCGGCGTCAGTCCTGTCAGGCGAACCGTATGCAGATACATGGCCTCTCCGCCGTTTGCCTGCGCAAATGCAAGAACCTTGCTTGCTGCCTCCACATTTTCCGCAGAGCTAACATTTGTCTTGTCCTCGGCATAACGGATATACCCATTCGCGTTGCCCTCGCCAATCGCAGACATCCATGTGATCGTTGCGTTCAGTTCCGCGTGCTTTACAGCAACATTTTGAATGCCAAAGGGTTCTCCGTTGCCGTCCGTTGCCCAATCGCACACTGGTGTGTTTACATTCCAGGAACGGCCGCCATCATCATCCATAGCATAGACCACATGCGCACTGCTGGTCGCCGCATCAAAGATATGTGTCAGCTGGCCGTTGGAATCTGTTCTCTCAGGCAGCAGCGTTCCGTCGCAATAGACGGAGACATTGGCTGCGGGTTCGCCGCCTTCCGTTTTCACAGTAATGACGGTCGGGTAATTTTTAATCGCCGTTTCTGCTGCTACGATATAGGCCGCGGTAAGCGGTCGGCTCTGTTCCGCAACGGAAAATGTGGCTGCTCCACCGGCTTCCTCATAGCGACCAGAGGGAATTGAGAAGACTAAGTTTTCGTTCGAGGATGCCTCGCCGGGAATATTGATCGAAACCTTCGCCAAGACCTCATTGCGCTCAACATCTTCAGCCGTTTTGGAGATACTGATCTTGATCAGCTTATTCTGCGCATCTTTTTCAAAGTTTGCAGAATAGCCGCTGCCGGGCGTGACGGCAACCTTGTCCAAATACGTTTCATAGAGTTTCAAAGAAACCTCTGCCGTATCAATGGGCTGTCCCGTCTTGCTGATGATATCAATCTGATAAGGTCTGTTGATCTGCGGTGCTGCCTCCTGCGCACGTAACCCCACCAGCGCGTCGGTTCCGGCATCATCATTGATGCGGATCGTGCGCGTCGCCACCGTCTCGTTGCCGTAACGATCCTTTACCGAAACCTTGACGTTATGCTCGCCGTTGGTCAGTGTGACCGCAGGCAGAAGCAGGCTTGACTCGCTGATCTCGGCGCTTGCGGTAAAGTCCACACCGTCAACAGAGATGCGGACGCTGCCCGCATCGATGCCGCTGGCATACTTATCCTTGTCCGCACTATCGTTATACAGCGCTTCAAAAGCCACTGCACTCTTGGTGATCTCCGTAACACCTGACGGCGACAGCGTTGTATTGGTGTTTCGCTCACTGACAGTTTCAATGACAGGATTATTGATATCGTTGGTGTTCGTACCGTAAATAAGCTGCAGATTATCAATGAGTATCGTGCCCGAACGCTTTACGGAATTTGGCAGAGATACCACGCGAATCGTATAACCATACTGAATACCGATCGGGAACTGTGCTCCGGATAGATCTGCCTCGACCCAGGTCCAGCCCTTCCCTGCCCAGTCACTCAGCGTACGGCCGGTTATGTTTCCTTCCGAATCATAGCTGTAGTAGCATAAGTACTGGGTCGTCCCCTTGGGAAGCTTATGAGGATGCCAAGTCAAGTTTCCCTCTGCATCCATATCATAATAGGCGTTTTCCTTATTTGTCTCCTCTGTCTGAGTAGTATCTGTAACCTCTGTAATTCCCCCAACAAAAATCATTTTCAACTGGCTGTCGTCATTCGAAAGAGATTCAGGAACATTCAGCCAGAAACCAATTTTTGTCGGCTGCACGACATGCGCATAAATCAACGAAGAAAATCCGAAGTCTGCGGCGCCAACAGCCGATTGTGCAACCTTTGTAAAATCCCATGCCAGTCTGAAAGCGTGACTACCAAACCGAACATTCGGATCATCTTCTGCGGCTACGATCCCGTTGATCTGACTACCGTCAGCATTCGTTGGGAATACAACTCCCTTCGCTGTCGTATCTCGAACCATCAGGCGATACTTCTCACGCTCAGCAAGAGAGAGCGAGTTGCCGCCGTTTGTCTCACTCATGCCAACATGGACAGTCCAATAGTCTTCAGCCGGAAGCGTGTTTCCCGTGATTGGGTCTTTATGTCCGCCCTCAAAGTCCATTAAGACAACCGGCTCCATGCCGACAATCACCGCTATCGACGCAGAAATACTGGGCTGGTCTTTCAAGGAGACCTTTAATGTTCCATTGAAGGAGTTATTCTCGTCAGAAGTAAATATATTCCCTTTGAACGAGCCAAGCGTAAATTCGACCGTCTGTTGTTCTTTAATGCCCTGAACCCCGCCCTGACCTTTTCCGGTATCAGCTTCAACATCGGCTGTAATATTATCCAGGACCAGCGAACCATTTGTATACGACCAAATGGTTGATGTCTCGTGTTTGATCTCCTCTCGCGCTTGGATCACACCGCGATCATCCACGAAGATATTTCTCGATGTTTCTTTGTACTTGCTTTCATACACAAGATAGTTGCTGTAACTGGCGGTTGCCACTTGCGTACTTCCAATCACTCCGGTAAGAGGTAGAGAAAGCTGCGTCGTATATCCACCCCATCCGGGTTTTGTAAACTTTTCAACGGGTGCGGAATGTTTGTAGGTCAAGCTCTTGGATTCATCCACGCCCCATACAAAGTCTCCATCCTTATAGTGAATCGGCTGGCCCTTATAGGTAGGATTAAATGTAAGATCGCTCGACTTTCCGAAGTCTAAAGAAATGCTGGCGTTGGTGAACCCCAATTTGTCCGGCCAGCGCTGTTCAATGATTGCTGTACCAACAACGGCACTGCCATTTTTGAGCTCGATCCGCACCACACCCTCGTTACTGCTCCCGCAATACAGACCGTTGGCGTCAATCCTCCCATCGCCAGAGGCAACCGTCCATGTCAGGCCATCAGGAAGAGGCGCGGGCTTGCCGGCCTTGTCGATACCTGCCGCGCTGAACTGCACCGTGCTGTTGGGCGTATATATCTCCTGTGCTGGGGTGATTGTGGCGTGGTCAAACACGCCATCGGATGCAGCTGTGGAAACGACCATCAAACTCGTCGAAACGGAACGCTCATAGCCGTCTGAGGGACGGCAACGCACCGTGAGGCCAGCAGTTCCGTTGTTGTTTCTCTCGCCCTCACGCTGCGTTGCAAATACTGACGATCCGCCGCCGTCCAGGTTGATCGCGTCAACGCAACCAAGGTGAAGCATGATATCGGCAAGATCGCCGTAAACCATGCCAACAGAATAGGGCGCCTGGCGTCCGTTTACCATGTACAAAATAACGGTTCCGTCCGGCTTGATGCCGGCAACCGTGCGCGGATTGGCAGCGTCGCCATAGTTGCCGCCCACATTTGTTCTCTGTCCATCCTCGACAAGGATTGCACCGCCGCCGACCGCTTCCTGCACCGCAACATTCTCCTGCGTGCAGATGGACTCGACCTCTGCGCGGTTTGCAGAGATATGCGCCTTGCCCGCGCTGTCGATCCAGAAGCAGGAACTGTTCACATCGCGGACCGTCATTCCCTGCATGACCGTGTAGCCCGACGGACAGCCGTTAGCCATATTGAAAAAGTCTCCGTTGACAACGCCGATCACATCAATCTGCGCAGCTGTTTCAGCTTTTTGCGCCTGCTCCGTCGGCCTGACCATCGCCCAGTTGCTTCCGGAAGCGATTGCGCGAATATTGTAGTCATTATAACCGACCCTGATCTCAGAAGAACTGTCCGGAGAGATCTCCATAATATGTCCAACCTGCTGTTTGCTTAGGTCATTGTCATTCGTGACCAGCTCATATTCCGTCACGCCGGGTGCAAGCCTAAATGACTTTTTGGAAATCTGCACCAGCTTGTCCTCTGCCGCTACGGCAGATATACTATACGTCGGCACTAAGGAAATAAGTATACACAAAGAAAGAAGATATGCCATAAACCTTTTCAAAGCTCCGCACCTCCATTCATATAATCAGTATGAGATAAGTCAGCCGAGTACTGAGCACATTTGCAACAGCACTCGGCTGATTTTATTGACTTTAAAACAGTACTATTGCCTGTTATTCGCCGGTCATAGCATTGCCGCCCGCGTTATTTGCAGCGCCGCTGCCGGTCGTGGGCGTATTGCCGCCGGGCGTCGTGGAAGTATTGCCGCCGCCGGTCGTGGGCGTATTGCCGCCGCCGGTCGTGGGCGTATTACCGCCACCGGTCGTAGGCGTATTGCCGCCGCCGGTCGTAGGCGTATTGCCACCGCCAGTCGTGGGCGTATTGCCGCCGCCGGTCGTGGGCGTATTACCGCCACCGGTCGTAGGCGTATTGCCGCCGCCGGTCGTAGGCGTATTGCCACCGCCAGTCGTGGGCGTATTGCCGCCGCCGGTCGTGGGCGTATTACCGCCACCGGTCGTAGGCGTATTGCCGCCGCCGGTCGTAGGCGTATTGCCACCGCCAGTCGTGGGCGTATTGCCGCCGCCGGTCGTAGGCGTATTGCCGCCGCCAGAGCTTCCACCGCTGGAGCTGCCGCCGCTGGACGCGGAAGCCGCGGGTACCGCACAAACCTCGCCAGCGGCAACTGCCTTGCCGTTGACAGTCGTACCGGTAACACCGTCCGCCACGATAATCAGTGCGCCCTCAGGCGCGTTGGTAACCTTGACATTCTTCGCAACAATCAGCACAAGCTTGGCGTCCTTGGCGTCGATGGTCGCGCCGTCCTTGTCGGCATAGATGCTGATGGCACGGTCGAGGATGGTGACGGTAGACGCGCGGTTGATGTTCGCCTGCGGGGCGAGCTCGTCAGCCGTCACGCCGCCCACGATACCGGCCTCGATCATCGCGGCCACCATGCCCTGCGCGTAGGGCGCGACCTTTGCCGCGTCGGTGTACTTCGTCAGGTCGGGCTCGCGGATCGGCTCAATGCCGAGCGCACGACCGAGCATGACGATAGCGCGCTCGCGGGAGATGGGCGCGTCAGGCGTCACCGTGCCGTCGCCGTTACCGTTGAGGATACCGGCAGCCGCGCAGCGGTTGATGGCATCATAGTACCAGGCATCCGCCGTGTTGTCGGTGAAGCCCGCGTCCTTCGCGGCGGGCAGCTTGAGGAGCTTCGCGAGGATGGTCGCGAGCTG
>NZ_JAHLPT010000014.1 GCF_018918025.1 Oscillibacter sp. MSJ-31
TCATTCTGCTTACCCCCACATACTATGTCTCGGGAAGTGTCGAGATTTCTCGATACCCCCCGAGACAGTATGCCATATCTGTTCCAGCCGGTACAGGTACGGGTTATTTACCGTTTACTACCTTACAAAGCGCCACCCGATTACTCCCTCATTGTAGCTTAGGCATGAGAACGAATAAAGCACGCCTAGTTGACGTGCTTTACCCGGCAATTATATTGTAGTAGCGTCAAATCTAACTGCGTATAAAAACGCCGCCATCTCAAGGAGCGATATCCTCCCCCCATTGCCCTAACATCAATTTTCGATCACCACTGCGCCAACAATGGTCCCTTTCAAATTCTGAATGACTTCGATTTCTTTCAATACCTCTGTATAGCGGGAAACTCCGGCCTGCTCAACTAAAACGACCGCGTCACACTGCCCAACCATGCGAATCGTATTTGCATCAGACAGGATATAGTCGCCATTCATAAATGACTTTCCGGAAAGCGCAGCCTGGAACATCTCACAGGCGTTTTTGATATACTCAGTCTCTGCCCCACCTGCTACGAGAATAGTAGAAGCATTCGGACAGATTCCCGCCAGATAAGATGCGGCCACAGAGTATCCACTCGCTGTATCCGTTGTTGTAGAAAGCCCCTCTTTTCTACGCAGTAGCAAGTCAAGCTTACTCATTTTCTCAATCTTTTTAACATCACCGGGAAGTGCGCCAAGGATTCTCATTCTTGTCCGCTCTGCCAGGCAGTCAGCCGAGTAAACATTATCGCTGATGACCACCTGTGAAAAAATAACACAGCAGGCTATCACAGCGCCAAGAATGGCTCCGATAATCATCGCTTTAATACTCTCTTTTAGGATAGCGCTCACGGTATAGGTAGGTTCCTCGATTTGCGCTGATTCCTTTGTCAGAGCTTTATACCGCTCCTGTTCATCAGAGAATTGTGTTCTGAGCTCCGTCAGCATATCCTTTTTGGCTTGCTGCGTCTGCGCCATTCCTAAATCAGCGGTTGTATATGCGCTATCGGTCAGCTGTCCGATACGATGATCATCAATTGTTGCCGTAATTTTCTCTTTATTATTGGTAACACAGTCATCCAATAAGCGCAGGATCTTCTCTGAATCCTCCAGACTGTCAGAAATCACTTGAATGCTGAAGGTTCCATAACCATCACTCCAAACAGACATGATCTCCTGCAAATACCGCAGTTCCATATCAATCTTGTCGCAAACAACGAGAAGATTGCTTTCGCTTGTCAGAATTTCCATATATGTGTTCACGATCATATCTGTATAATCGCGGTTTTGATAGGTCATTTCCGGCATGATTTCATAATCCGTCTTCACATAATATGTAGCCTTTGCAACCGCTACATTGTACGGATCGATATGCATATAGCGGGAATTATCCACATACTCCTGCTGTTCCTTCAGCTCCAGGCTGAGGTTTTCCATTCGGTGGCGGCAGTCAATCCGTTCCTGAAGATTGTTCGCAACCAGCATTTTATATGCGGACAACGCCAGAGAGACTTCGTCTGAATCGCGCATGGACAGAGCAGAACGCCCAACCTTTGCGGCACCGCCGACAATTGCAATAGCAACCATCCATAAAAGAATCGATTTCCACTTCCTGCAAATCGCCCAAAATAGCTTCGCAAGATCAATTTCCTTTGTCACGCTCTGTTTGCTATGCTCATTCATTTCAACTTCCTCTTTCTTATTTGCTGCTTTTAAAGCCATTTTTCAAGTATGCCCCGCTTACATCAACGGAATAGCTCGAAAAGAATCTGCCGGCCTGCGTTTTCTGCCATTGTTTCTGTTTACAGCTGTTTTGCTTACCCGGGGGGCTTCCCTTCGCGGCTGGCTGCGCGCGACCTTTCCCCCGCTGTTCTTCGAGTATACTTACGGAGGGCTGCTATTGCAATATCTTTTTCTGCATCCACGATTTCAACATTGCTTACAGCTCATGTATCTCGCCAGCTTGGTACTGACGCATTAGCTTTGCGATGGCCAATGAAATATCTTGCGACACATAGTTTGATTTTTTGCCCTGGATAACAGCTTTCACAAAAGCGACAAGCTCATATCGTATTCCTTCTCCATCAAGCTGATAGAAATAGCGCTTATTATTCTCCTGATTTTCATATCGAATTTCAAAATAATCGGTTTTCCACCACGGAGCGGGAACATACAAATATCCTTTAGTTCCAGAGATAATGAGTTCTCCTTCTGATTTCACGCCTCTTCCTACTTTTAATGATGCGACCGCGTTATTGTAAATAAAATCAACTTTTGTAAACGCGTCAAACATATGCTTCTTATCCAGAAGCAGGCTGCTGATACTGGCGAATTGATAATTTGTACCTAAAATTTGGAAGATTGGAAGTACAGCTGTAGGCCCCCACGCACTGATACTATTCCAGATTTTATCATAGTCCTTTTCAGATTCTATGCTCCTGATGCTGGTGCAGGTAGCATCAATAGATACGGGCCTTCCGATTTTTCCGCTTTTCACAAGTAACAACAGGCGGTTATACGCGGTGGAATACGCTGTCTTGATTGATTCCATGAGTACGACGTTATTTTTATCCGCCAGTTCAAAAAGTGTCTTACACTCTTCTTCCGTCAATGCTATAGGAGCTTCAACCAACACATGCTTGCCTGCAGTCAATGCCTGTTTAATTTGTTCGAAGTGCATTCTTGGGTGCGATATGATGTAAACTGCATCGCTATTCTTTAATAGCTCTTCGTAGTCACTGGTCATAAAGTCTACTTTTTCTGATGCATACTTCTTTATTGAGTTACTGGATGAACATATGCCGGAAATAGTAAGTCCATTGACATATTGCGATTCATCAATAAATTTATTTAGGACCCGTTCCTCCCCATCACTGACGAATCCAATCTTTATTTGCCTCTCATGTGTACGTATTTCGGTACTGGATACACCTTCTGTTCGGGGAAGGTAAACCACTTTACAGTACTCGTTCAGATAGTCAAAATATCCGACCCAATCGGAGCCGACAGCAAAAATATCAACATTATATCGCTGAATATCATCTATTTTTTGACCTTCGTACTCCTCGACAATTACCTCATCGGGTATTCCGGTAGCTTTAACGGCTTCGATCCTTTCCATAAGGGATTGCTGAAGATTGATCTTCCCCCTGGTTTTATCATAGTCATCCGAGGTTACTCCAACGATCAGGTAGTCTCCCAGAGCTTTCGCACGTTCCAAAAGCCTGATATGCCCATAATGAAGCAAATCATACGTTCCATATGTGATAACCTTGACCATATAAGCCCACCTCTTTATTGTTCTGGTTCTAGTAGTGTTTTTTGAACTTGCCCATATCCTTCATCTGTGCATACGCTGCCCATCGGAGCGTCTGAGTCAGAAGGAGTGAGAAGCTGCGTTTCTTCCAACGACCACCGGGGCTTTCGTACGCTCCGGAGTTAAAGCAGGCTTCTCTCCTTCATATCATGCAGAGCATCTATCAGCTTCTGATTATCCTCTTTTGTGATATGGCCTATGTGTCCGATGCGGAACACTTCATCTGCCAGTTCCCCGCCATTTGGGCAGCCCCAAATCTGGTATTCATCTTTCAGGATTCTTACGATTTCTTTAGCGTGGCCGTTTACAGGGCGGAGCGCTGTGACTGCGTTTGACGGGAACTCTGAAACGAATTCAAACGGTAAGTCTTTTATTCCGTTTCTGAAGTCCGCGGCTACCGAAGCAATAATATTGCGTTCTTCCTGTACTCCTCCCCGAGAAATAATACCCTGAAGGCGGGTGTGGATCTGAAGCAGCGTAGTAACGGCAGGGGTAAAAGGCGTCTGTCCTCTCTGGCCGTTTTGCAAAGCCTGCTTTAGACTCAGGTACATACAGACTTCCTTGTTTTCGTCAATTCTTCTCAGCGCTTCCGGCGTCAGTGCCATAACAGCCACACCCGGCTGAACCGCAAGGGCTTTCTGAGAGCCGGTGATTACCGCGGCCGCACCGAGCTCGGTCATATCCAACTCGTCTGCAATAAAAGAAGAAATGGCGTCAACAAGAAGGAGAATGTTATTCTCTTTGCAAAACTCCGCCACCATCTTCATGTCGTAGAGAACACCGGAAGAAGTCTCATGCATATTGATCAGGAGTGCCGTGTTGTCTTCAAGACCATCTAACTGCTCTCTTCTGAGCTGCTTTCCGAATTCGCACTTCACTTCTGTAAACGGTCTATCATGCAGTTCCGCCAGCTCTACAAAACGATGGCCAAAGCTACCGCCATTAATCACTATGACCCTGTCATTCTCGTTGAGGATATTCATGACCATGGATTCCATTGCGCCAGTTCCGGATGATGTCAAGAAAACACAACGAGAATTCTTTGGCGCATTCAGCATTTCCAGAATCATCCGTTCATTATCCAACATCACTTCTGAAAACTCCGGCGTTCGAAAATACGGCGTTGAGCGGTTCGCAATCTCTAGAACATCCGGCTCAGACATCACCGGTCCAACTGTGAAGTTAAGCATAGTATTATCTCCTCCTACAATATAGTTTAGGTGATAGGCGCGGTAGCCAGCCGCGTCTTTTTCCATCTCAAAGCCGAAGCTGTTAGAATGGGAGAGTAAATGGCCTGACAGTTATCAACCTGGGCCAACACGCCCGCTGAGGAGTCCGTCAGCTGCCTCTCTAGTTCGCAGCATTCGATTTGCGCAGGTAGAGCCACTTCGTCGGGACAAGCGTCATATCCCTCGCTTTCGCCTATCGGCGGAAGCTCGCTCAATACGCTGTCCCTCCTCTCCCCACCGAGTTCGCTTCGCTGCAGCTCTGCGGGGACCCCGAAAACGCTCGTGTCACCCAGGAGATTGAACAGACAATGAGGAAAGGGCGGAAAGCCATATCCAATCAGAAGGAGGAACGATATGAACGAAGTTGGGATCGATGTTTCCAAAGGAAAAAGCATGGTGGCTGCCCTGCGCCCAATGGGTGAAGTGGCATTGCTGCCACTGGAATTTCTCTACACTGAGGTCGGTCTGGAGCAGATGGCTTACGCCATCCTTGCGCTGGGGGAAGATACCCGCGTCATCATGGAGGCCACCGGACGCTACCATGAGCCGGTCGCGGCGGCGCTGCACGAATACGGCATTTATGTCTGCGTCCTGAACCCGCTGTTCATCAAGCAGAGCGGAGGCGGTTCTATCTGCAAGGTCAAAACGGATAAGGCGGACGCCATGAAGATCGCCAAATACGGCCTTGACAACTGGGTGGATCTGCGGGAATATACTCCCATGGACACGGTAAGACAACAACTGAAGCTGTGCAGCCGCCAGTACAACCTCTACATGAAAACGGTGGTATCGCTGCAAAACAATCTCATTTCATTGACCGACAAGACCTTTCCCGGTGTGAACGAACTGTTCTCCAGCCCGGAACGCGCCGACGGTCACCAGAAATGGGTGGACTTTGTCATGACCTTCTATTACTGTGACTGCATTTGCCATGTCAGTGAAAAAGCATTCACTGAGCGTTACCAGAAGTGGTGCAAACGCAAGGGTTATCATTTCAGCGCAGAAAAGGCGCTGGATGTCTATGCCGGAAGCTGCGGCCATTTCACCACGCTGCCGAAGAATGACAACAAAAAGCTGCTCATTACGACCGCTGCCCAGCAGCTTCTGGCAGGCAAGATGACGTTGGCCGCTCTGCGCGCCGAGATGACGCGCCTTGCAAAACAACTGCCGGAGTACGATACCGTGCGCGCCATGTACGGTGTTGGCGAAACCACTGCCGCGCAGCTCATGGCTGAGATCGGCGATATGCGCCGTTTTCTACGCCGCAGCTCTATTGTGGGCTTCGCTGGCGTCGATCCGGCTGTAAACCAGTCCGGCAAGCACGAGGCGCAAAGCATACCTACGACCAAACGAGGCTATCCGCATCTGCGGAAAACGCTGTACCAGATCATCTGTACATACCTGAGAAAAGCCCCGGCAGATGAGCCAGTGTACCAGTTCCTCGATACGAAACGCGCGGAGGGCAAGCCTTATTTTGTCTTCATGACAGCTGCGCAGAACAAGTTCCTGCGCATCTACTACGCCAGCGTGAAGGAGTGCCTTGAGGCATTCGACGCGCAGCAAAATTCCGCGCAGAGTTAAGCAAACAACCAACTTCATCACGGCTGGCGATGCGATTTTTCTCCAGCCTGTTTTGTTATGCCCATTTTCAGTCTCGTAAATTTTGCGGGATTTTTTTCATTTCAGCTATTGACTTTTGTTGGACTCCCCAAATATTTTGGGATATTTTGCCTAAAAGTACACCACATTGGATGTGCTTTAGGACCTTTCACTTCAGATAATCAACAACAGGCATTGGTAGCGGACATAAGACTTTTCAAAATTTGCAGTTTTTTCCTCTACGGGTAAAGATGGGTATGCCAAAGGCAACGTCTTGCTTTCGTCATGACGGCCTATACGTTTCCCACTCATCCCGTGGCAGCAAACCTCCCATGTCCAACAGGATCATCCACACTATGGCGGAGTCCTCAATTCCTTCGTTCTACCTGCCTACAGATGGGTACCGCTGCTACTCGTATACGGAGTCTTGCCCCCAGAAGGAATAAAACGCGGCTAACTGGCTCTGCTTTGTTGTTGATTCGCATTCCTGCAATCCGGCACCACTGAATGGCGGATGTTTTCCCAGATGCAGTTTTGAGACTGCTTACGCGGCCTGCTGCTCCTGCGGTCGACAATATCCGTGCGTAGCATGTTCGCGTCATAGTCCACGCCGTGCGTGAGAATGGCGTAGAAGATGTGGATCAACTTGCAGCCTACCTCCACGACAGCTTGCTTACCCTTGAGCGGATTCTTCTGCCGGGTCATGTAATAGTGATACACCTCCCGGAACTCATCGTTGCTCCGTATCAACGGCATGACCGCTTGGAACAAGATATCCCTCAGATTCTTCCGTCCACGCTTGCTGATGGAAGATTGACCCTTGTGCTTGCCGGAACTGTTCTCCTTGAGTTCCAGCCCATCCATCTTCTGAATCTGCTTCGGCGAGTCAAAACGTCCGACGTCGCCTACCTCCGCGAGGAGACCTACCCCCTTGATGGCGAGCAGCTTCTCAACGTGCGGCATTTCCAGCGTTTCCGCTTCCAGAACCTCTGTGATTTGCTTTAAGTGTCCCTGCTTTCTTCTGAAATCCTCCAAGAGAATCTGCAAGTCCGGCCTTGCACAGATGCCACCATCCATTCCGACGCTCTTTTGCGCGGCCTCTACCAGGGTATTCGCCCTCTTGTTTTAGGACTTGTTTTGCTCTTGGATGTATTCATAAATGTACTATCAGCCAACTGACTGCTGAATTTGCCGTTTCCTTTCAAGAATGGTTTCAAACAACCTTTGGACCTTCTCGTTGTCGTGGGGCTTTCCGACCAGATTCTTCAGCTGAAGCGGATCGACTTTCAAATCGTATATCTCAGATATAATGGCATCAGAAAAATCATCTAATGTCCCCATCGTGCCGACAAAATATTCCTCATCAAAGGATGCTAGCTTCAGTTCTCTTCTCCCTAGGTCAGGACAGCCTCCGCCGCAATACTCAATTTTCAAGTGATCATACTTGTCATTCCGCAGTACAGAGTGTCCTGTATACACATCCGGAATAACGCCGTCCACCAAATCGCATATGGTTGCCGGGATATCCTTGCTCTGGCACAATTTTTTGATGCTCAGGCCCAAATGGCCGGCGCCGGTCACTACAAAAGGTATGTTGTAATTCTCTAAAAACAGATTGACGACTGCACTGTCCCGCAATGGGTTTCCGCTGAACGAAAATCCGTGATCCGCACAAACAATCACGACCGTATTGTCACCCATCTTGCGTGCTTTTAACTGCTCATAGAAATACTGAATGACTCCGTCAATGTAATGGAGTGAAAGGTCATGAGACAGGCTGCCGTAATAATCCTTCGGGATCTGATCCAGCAAAGACTGCGCTTCTAGCATCTCTTTATGGAGTAAGTCTTTATCTTCCGAGTCGTACGTAAAAAAAACTTCCGGATTATGTACATCACACACGTGAAGAAGAGCAAAAAACGGCTTTGAATCAGCTGAACGGTGGGTTGTCCAATCAAAAAAGTAATCTACCTCCGCCCGCAGACTCGGTGAATCCTTGAAATGATCGCAATCTTTATCGATACGGTCAAACAGATCCAGATCGAATAAGCTATTAGCGGACAAAAGGCCGGCTTTCGCAACGTTTTTCAGGTTTTCCTCATTCGGGTGCCTGATAAACCTACCAAGCTGTTTAAATGGACCACTCAAAACGTGGCTTCCATTTTTCATGTTCAGACAAAAGTCCATTTTCCTGATCCTTTTGAACAGGGGCCTGAACTCCTGACGGACAAACAAAGTGATCTCTCTGTTCTTTATCTTCCCTCGCTGGGCAAATCCATCTATTTTGTATATCGGATGTGAATGGCCCGCTTGGAGCAGCTGCTCCAGATAGCCTCTCGGGTTTTCAAGAAATGCGTGATACTGTTCTTCGACCTGCCGCTTGACCTCTGAGGGGTCATACTGGGGGGCGTTATTGCCTATCATACTTGTTGAGAAGGACTGGTTGATCAGGGCGTTTGTCCATTTCAGCCAGGAAACAAGATTGTCCCTTATGATCTCTTCCAATATGACATAGTCTTCTTCGGTGATTTTCCCCGCATGATAAAGCTGACTATAGTGCTTTACGCGGTACGACCACAGTGCGCCGACGTCATATCCAACTCCGTTGACACTCACATCAATTCCCCGCGCGACGGAAGAAGGATGGCATTGCGGCTCATACGAATTTGTAAAGGTTTCAAAGCCCTTATCATGCATCGCTTCAAACAATGTAAGCGGGGTGTCCTTATATCTGAATATGTACCCACCATAATCAAGAACATCCTGACCGCAGATCAGGCTCATCAGCGCCGCTTCCGTGTAGGGTGCCTCCGAATACATGTTTTCACATGAAAAGCCTTCTTTTTTGAGTGAAGACAAAAATGGCATGAGCTCAATCTTTGAAGCTTTTACATGGCTGTAATTCAGCGAATCTATTAGCAGGAAAACATAATTTTTCATCTGTGAAGCACCTCAAACTTGTTTACGACTAACATCTATAAATCATCAACCATATGCTACATTTGCGCTTTGCCAGACTGAACCTGCCGTTGTCACGGCTTCGGCACTAGAATGCAGTTCATACATTTCCGTTTCCAGAACGGTTTTGCCTGCGCCTGCGTTTGAATACCCTCATCGCACCACAGATCAGGCTCAATGGCTTGTCCTGCCGGTTTTTTTCAATTGTTCAGCAGATATCAGTCAAGATAATAGGCATTAAAGCTATGCCTGGAGACCCGCTTCTCAACGGGCGGCAATTGCATATAATCACCGTAAGCTGCGTGCAGCCATTCGTCGTACCGAGCCGGCGCCCGGTATTTCTTTCCTTCAAACTCAACGTAGATAAAGTCTGTGAAAATACTTTTATCGGCAGTTACCGTATAGGAATCTGTAAAGTTTCCGATTTTTCCGGTCTCTGTATCCTGATATTTTCTCGCGTTCTGAATAATCTTCTTTTCAAAATATCCGGTAGGGATCAATCGCATTGGAACATTTGCCATGTAAATCAGAGCTCTCCGAAGAACGTTTCCGCTGGGCCTGTGGCGCCACTGCAAGCTTCTCATCTTCAGTAAAAAGTCACGCCTTTGGAACATCCGCCGCACTTCTTCTTCGTCTTCAGGCGCATTATCATAAACAAAAAGGTCAACATATACGGCTGATTTGTATCCGTGCTCATCCGGCTCATACAGGACCGTCTGCGTATCGATTATCTTCGCAAACGGGAAGCTGTAACTGGGATCGTTTTCAACACTGTATACCTTATACCGATCATTCTCCTCATTAAACAGCTTCATAAAGATGTCATAATCCTTGCGAAGCATTCCGGTATCAACGTCATCATCCCAGGGGATATATCCCTTATGCCGGATGGCGCCCAGCAATGTCCCCCAATCCAGCCAATATTGGATGCCGTGCTTCTCACAGAATTGGGACATCACATCTAAGATTTCAACCTGAATTTTTTTGAGCTCTTCTGTATTTATTTCTCGCATAACGCTATCCCCTTATACATTGTGGTAGATGTGAATGAGAGGTCACTTTCTCAAAAACGACAGCCCGATATGGGCCACTTTTTTTGCCTGCTGCGTGACGAAGTCGTCTCTGAATAACAAACAAAGCAAAAAGTAGACAAACACGGCTCCGCCAAACTCGATCATTACTTTTGGGATCTCCCCGCAGACCAGGTAATTGGATACCAGCCGAATATACATATACATAAACGCAGCGGAAATGAAATACTTTGCGGAGGAGGTAAAGATATAACGGACCTCTATCTCTGTCCTTGCTTTCCAAAGCAGGATGACGGCAAGAAGCAATTCCGCGCAGATCGAGGATATGATCGCCCCCGGAGTACCAATGAGCTGGATCAAAACATAGTTCATCACCACGTTGACAGTTACAATGATGATATAGTAATAATCCATGATTTTTTGCAGACCGTACGGAAAGATATAGATAGCCTGAAGGAGCCCGCTGACGGTCAAACAAGGCACCACCAGCGCAAAGATGTTTGAATAGCCGACAACCGCTTCGAATCCTTCTCCAAAGAACAGAGGGACAAAATCTTTTGCGATGCCCATAATTCCAAACATAATGGGCCAGCACAGAATCATGGAAAGGGAGATAAATATTTGGCTGTATTTCTTATAGACCTCCCGATCCTTTTGGCCATATGATAGGACATCCTCGTACGCATGATCGTAAAGGACGAGGTTGAGACAGCCAGAGCGACTTTCACCAGCTTTTCCGCAGCCTCATACAGGCCGGTTGAAATTTTGGTGGAGTCAAAAATGCCCAACATAGTCTTATCGATCATCGAATAGATGGCAGTGGCGATAGTGGGAATAAAGTAGACAAAGGACTCCTGTATTGCCAAAACCATTTCACCCGGATCTATTTTTGTGATCTTCACATTCCGCAATACCACAGGAATGTATACAATTGAGATTGCCAGGGGGATCGCCGTATAGAAAACGATATACAGGGGCAGCTGGCTTTTCTCGTTTATAAACAGAAATGTGGCGGACAGATAGGCCAGCTGGGAGACGATTTCGCATATGGATATAAACTGGTATTTTTCGATGCCCTGCAAGAACCATATCGGATTGATCATATTCCGGATAAGATATATCAGCCAACACAGGAAAATGATCCTTTCAAAAGGGTCAGAGACAGCAATCACCAAAAATGCGGCATATATGAGCGTACTGACTGCGGCCAGCAAAAAACGCGCGATGTAGATCGTCCAAAAGCTTCTGCTTCTGGCTTCAAGCTCGTCCTTCTCTAACGCGATTTTTCGCTGTCCGTACATGTCTAATCCCAGGACGCCGAATACAGCAAAGTAATATACAATAGAAAATGTGTAACTTTTTACCCCTAAATAATCTGCACCGAAGACTCTCGATATTTTGGGGGTAATGATCAGCGGAGACAAGACATTTACGGCCTGATATATAATGTTGAAAATAATATTCAGTTTTAGGATTTCTTTTCCTCTCATTCCGTGTTATACATTCTCCTCAATGATAGCTGTATTCATCGGATGACATGTATTTCAAATTGCAAGTTTGGATTTACGGATACATGTTCATCTCAAATAGGAATTGCTCGCGATAAACTGTGCCAAAAAGTCGGTGGATTTTGCTGCGCCATTGGAATTCAAATGATTTTCATCACGAAAATCCGAATTGGGATCGATCCCGATTTCCGTTAAATAATCATTCATATCCAGGTAAGTAAGACCATTCCCTTCCATAAAAGCCTTTGCTGAAGCGGACTCGTTCTTCGTCCAGTCGGCAGATGGCGCCTTAAAATAGACAATTTCAATACCATTTTCTTTGCAAAGTTCATTCATGGACAAAAGCGCTTCCTGGTTTTCGACCGGAATCTGGAGGAACTCTCCGCTTGCGGCTGTCTTATCAAATACGATTTCTTGAGGGGCGGAGTTTTCCTCGCTTGTGAATCCCCGGTCAGCACCATCATAAACAAAGAAGAACCAAGGATAATATACGAAATCCGTCAGCCGCAGGCTGTTCCATCTGGAATGATAGGCGAATAAGGGAACATAGCTGTATTCAAAAGCCTTTTTCTTGTCGCCTTGAAAAGTAGCCAACAATGAACGATATTTATCCGTTGATGCGCGCATGGGCGCATAATTCCATGCAACGGTTGAATCATCAATGGTATCGTTTGGTTCGAAAATCTCGCATACCTCTACAAAAACAGCTTTTGGGTTCTGCGTCTTTAGCGCCTCTATCAGATAGTAATAGCTCATGGACAGCCTCTGGTCGCTGGCGCCGAAATCGTACGCATGAATACCGTGCTCATTGTACAGCCTCGGCGCATCCACGGTACAGAACATCTGGCTTGGCCCGACAAATAAAACATCAACCGAGTTTTTTTCTAACGCGTAATAGCCTTCAACCTTGGTCGTTGAATCGCTTCCGTATTGAGGAACCAATACCGTCTGAATAAGCGTAAAAAGGATAACAAATGCAAGCGCGGTTAAGCAGCCCCGTATGATTTTTTTTGTTATATTCATAATTTTCCCCTAAAACTCAAAGTAAATGAAGTTACTGGGATTATACTGGCTGCCATATGCGCCAAATACGATCAAAGCAAAAATCAACGTGAAAAACAGGACACATTCAGCTATGTAGCCTCTGCTGATGGCGCTGTCACGGATGGAAACGCCTTTTTCGTGAATCAAATCAACGCAAACAAGAATTACAGCGCATAGCAGAATGTAGAACATGAATATTGCTCCTGAAATACCAGCTAAAGCACTGCCTTCTGTGAAGATTTGCGTGACCTGACTGACGTTGATCCCCCCGCAGAATATACGTCCAATGAATCCGAACGCATCCTTCATGCTTGGGGAGTTAAAGAATATCCATGCGAACATCATCAACACAGTCACTCTGCAAGATTGAAAGACGTGCCAACCAAGGCTGTCCTCATTGATTTTTAATGCGGCTTTGACCTTTGCAGAAACCGGAGCAGTGATTTTACCCATGAAGATATAGAAAAACTGCAATAGTCCTACGCTAAAGACATAAGTGATGCCAGCTCCATGCCATGTTCCGATCAAAGTCCACAGAATCAGCATTCCAACATAAGTGGGGATATTTCTTCCTGCCTCTTTACTGACCGTCTGTGTTAACCACTTACCAAAATCTTTAAAGACATGTGATTTTAAAACGGGATAAAATACATAACCTTTCAGCCATGCCCCCAAACTGATGTGCCATTTTTGCCAGAATTCAGAAATTTTCCTTGAGAAAAACGGCTGATGAAAGTTTTCCGGGATCTCAATTCCGAACAATTGACCGATACCGGCCATAATATCCATGTATCCCGCAAAATCCGCATAAAGCTGAATCGCAAAACAGAAGGTTGCCAGGATAATCGCTGAACCTGAGTAGTTTCTATAATTGGAAAACACTTCGTTCACCAAAATGCCTACCTGGTCGGCGATACACTTTTTCTTGACGTATCCCCATAAAATGCGAAGAATGGCTTTCTTTGCGGTGACAAAATCAAGCTTCGATTTTTTATCCCTGCAGATTTGCGGCATCAGAGTTTCATAGCGGTTAAAAGGGCCTTGCATAATGGACAGGAAGAAAACACCATACAGAATGACCTTCAAAGGGTTACGCTCTGCCTGGATCACGTCTCGCTGGACATCGGTAATATACCCGATCAGCTGCAATGAATAATATGAAATTCCTAACGGCAGGATAATATTTTCAGCAGTCCAAATGTTTACGTGGAACGTATGGTTCAAGTTGATGGATAATTTGCCATAATACTTGCACAAAAAGAGAATAAATACATTGATTACGATGGCCAGTATCAAGTAGAACCGTTGTTTCTTTCCATAGTATTCTTTTTTTTCTTTTCGCTCCTCTTTCGTGGCCAGCGCTTTATGAGCAGTCATCCAAGAGGACAGCATGTCCTTTTGGTTCTGTATCTGAATTGCAAAATAATATGTGATCAGTGCTGTTGCAATAAGAACGAATATCCCAACTACACTAAAGCTTATATAGAAAATAACACTGGCTATCAGCAATACCACCCACTGCAGCTTAGCCGGTATAATCCTATATATCGTTACAGACACGATCACGAATAGTATGAATTGAAAAGATGTAATACTCAATGTCTTATTCCTCTACTAATTCTATCATTCCGGCCCGCGCACTTATGAGAAAAGCGACTCTTGCAGTCTTTCCGATAACCGACGCCGGAGCAGGCTCAAGAAAGGGCATAAATTTCTCGGTTTTTAAAATTGCAACCGCATCTTCAAGATGCTCGCATTTGTAACAAATGTGATAGGGCGCATTATTATATTGCTTCAGGAGGGGATAAAGAGAAGAATCCTTTGCAGGCGCAATTAATTCCACACAATATCCGCCATTCCTCATAAAGCATAAATATGCATTCCGCCCGGCATCCCATGTCGCTGGGATCGTAATTTCATACCCTAATTTTTGGAAGCTCTCGATGGACTTATCGATGTTTTTCACCAAGTAGCCAATATGATGCACTTCCATTAGAGCTCTCCCGCAATATAATCTACCATCTCGCCGACATTCTTCATCTTAACGGTCTGTCCCATAGAAAACTCGATATCAAACTCATCCTCAATTGCCGCCAAGAGAGAAATGTGGTGCAAACTATCCCAATCATCGATATCCTCAGCAGTGGTGCTTTCGCCCACAGTCAGGCTGTCATCATCGAAAACATCCCGAAATACCAGGTTTAATCTTTCAAAAATCTCTTCTCTGCTCATGGTACGATCTCCTTTTTATCTGTTGATCTCAATCTTCGGATTCTTGGACTCATAAGTATTTACGTCCAGTTTCCAAGTCGTATTTTTCTCCTCGTCCGATGCGATTTTTTCAAATCCCATCCGGCCATAGAACTCTTCGACCATATGATTCTTTGCGGTTGGATAATAATAACCAATGATGGATTGAATGCCCGCTTCCTTTGCGTCCGCGACCAGCGTATCCAGCATGGCATCCTCCACACCGCGCTTTAAAACACGGCAGCTCATCAACCACAACCGCATGTGAAGCTCCTGGCCTATGATCTCGCCCGAAACCACACTGACGACGCCGTTATCCCCAAACTTATCCTCCAATTTTCCATAGAGGCAGAGATAATTTGGGGACTCCTGCATACGGGTAATGTCACCCTCGCTGCAGCGCAGAGTGGTCAAGTTGAACTGGTTGCTCTTGTTTGTAAGCTGAGCGATCCTCTGATAATAAATGGGCTCAAAGCAGCGGATGGTCGCTTTCATATTCAGACTTTTCAGAAAGTCCTCATAGTTGCCGAGTGATTGCTCCAACTGCGTTCTCTGCGCATTGGCCTTGTACATCTTCTCCCTGGATAAATCATCCGCGGACAATGAAGTCACTTCAAAAAAGCCATTTCGATCGATCACACGAAGGTAGTTTTCAACCTTATCCATGACCGGGACAGCTACGCCGAAACCAGACTGAATCATAATTTCCCGCTCGGTCGGATTGTCATCCGCAAAAACAAAACTATCGATACCGAGATTCAGCTCAGATGCAATTTCCCGCATATTACGGTCTTTGTTTTCCCAGTTTGCTTTTATGACAATAAAATCGTCTGGCCGAAGAATTCCATCCGGATGATTCAAGCCGGCAATCGCGTTTTCCTCATCATTTTTACTGTTTACCGCAAGTAATACTCCGATAGATTTCAGTTCCTTAATGTACTTCTGGAATTCACTGTATATCTGCCCCATCGGGACCTCCGGCCCTACCTGAATTCCTTCCACACCGTCATCTCCAACAACCCCGCCCCAGAGGGTATTGTCGAGATCGCAGACGAGCACTTTTTTATTTTTTCCATATATACTCTTGATGATATCCGCAACGCTTTTTGTCAGGTAAGGAACTCCTTCTAAGCAGAGGCTGTATTTGTACATATGCCAGAAAAGAGGGTTGCTCCAGGCGTCCAGACCAAACGAAGCGGCTAAATAGTCCACATCATTGACATAAAAGCCATTATGGGTCTGAGAATACTGGTACAGCTTCTGGTTGAGCCGGGAAATAAAATTCGTCTTCCCTCTGTAATCCGAAATGTCGCTGTTGCCCAGCAATCTCCAACCCGGACGGTCAAAGTTGTCTTGAATCACCGGACAACCAAACCGTTCCTCCAGCTTGTCCCACATGACGGAAAAATGTGAGAACTCGGCTTCCAGCATCGCGTCAACCTCCGCGACTGTATTCGCGGTTGTCGGAAAATTCGTGATGTTCCGCCAATTCGTGTGGATATAAATAATATCAGGTTTAAAAGTGTCTAATTGCTCATTCCCGAACATGGCATCCTGCCAATATTGAGCGTATTCGGATTGATAGAAAACAGGTTTGATCCCATAGTGCAGCAGAAACAGCTCCAACTGATCTACAATTTCATTGGTTGTTGATCCGCCAAGCACCGCGATCCGTTTTTCTACCCAAGAGTTTCCGCTGGATAGTAACTCTTTCTTTAGTTTTATTTTTTTTCTCAAAAGGGTTTTACTTTCAAATGGATATTGTAATTGTTCCATATTGCTCTCCCTTGTAAGTACATATTTCTGCTTTTCGTTTTTTCTTACAAAAAATATCCTGTCAATTCTATTCTCGAAGATCTTTGTTTTCTACCTCTATATCGGAAGAAAAATCAACTAATTCAGCGATGATCATCACGATGAGGAAACCACCCGATACCATGGTAAACAGGAATGCACCATCATTAAACGAAATAAAATACAGGATATAGATGGCGGTCATTGCATTTTTTACATCGCCGCTGAAAGACTCCATTTTTTGGGAGACGATAATTAAAATAATAGCAAGCAAAAATGAAATGATGAATACACCGGCTACGCCCAAATTCGAGTAGGCATCTGCAAAAACTCCTGTATTTGTCCACATATTGGGCTTGTCAAAGTACTCCGCGCCAATGATGTTAAATACATTCGTCTCATAGACACTCTTGATGCCAAATATTCTTGCGATGCTGTTCTGGGAAAAATACACATAGGGATTCTTCGAAAAGAAGTCAAAGAAAGCACGCTTAATGATGGCCGGAAAAAAAATCGTCCGGTCTCCAATCAATGCGTATGGCATCAGTCTGCCTGTTGCCACCTGGATCAGATCCACGAAAAGCAAAGTGCCCGTTAATCCGGCGATAATCAGCTTCCTCAAATCGATATTTTTAAAGAATTCCAAGCCAAACAGAACAATGGGTATGAATAAAAACGTTTTGAATCCAGATATACTGTAAATGTAGAGCTGGATAAGAGCAAGAAATGCTAATTTTAAGTATTTTTTCTTTTTCCAGCATACCACCATATAAAGCGGACAGATAATTTTACAGGCAATGCAGGTCAGAATACTATCAAACGTAGAAAACCCAGAGTCGGCTCTGACTAAATAAATGGACTCAAAGCCCAACAGCGAAAAACTGGGCAGCCGGAATTTCATGAACATATACAAGAACATTGCAATCAGGAAGAGCCACCCGGCGAATACAACGCGGAAATCCTGATACGGCAATGATTTGATTGAAAAGGCTTTTAACGTAAATCGCCGCGCAATGATATCGATAAACAAAAGGGCGCTTATCTGCAAAAAAACCATCCAAAGCTTACACTCGGGCCAAAACTGATATAGCGTCACAAACGGTGCCATACTTAGAAACAACATGATATAGCTGAATAGATTTACGATTTTGCATTCATTGCTGTGAATAACCGCGAAAGTCCCCAAATAAATGAGCCATCCGAGCATGATGCGATATAGCATGATCTTGCATTCGATCCCCAGATATCCAAAATACCGCACTTCAAATAACCCATACGACGCGTCCAGTACGATTTTATAAATGATGGCCAGCAGTACCTGGCCGGCATCCAGTTTTTTGGCTCCTATTTTTAACTTCATGTAGTTCCTCACTGATATAACGGATTCCTTTGTACATAGAGCGAAACACTTCTGTTTTACTCATACCGGCAGACATATATTCCGAATGCCGTGCCAATAAAGCAGCTCCCATAGGGACGGCCAGTTTTCCGTAAGCCACCGACAGAAAAACGCCCTTATCGAAAAAATACTTCTCGTTGTATCCATGAAACCATGACGACTCCCGGTCGTTAGACAAATAAGCGATGGAGACCGGAACGGCAAGGATGTTTAAACCCTTATCCAGACACTCTTTCAGAAAGAGCGTATCTTCCCCGGCCTGGTGCTGCGTTCCACCTCCGAAATTCAAGTTGAACCGGATGCCCAAGTAACTGACAATCTGTCTTCGAAAAGCGATCCTTGCCGCGCCATAATTCATATAGTTCCATTGATTAACGCGGACAACCTTCCGATTCTTGCGTTCCTTCTCATATCCGATACTGTCCAGGTCGCCCAGATTGAAGATGATTAGATCCGCTTTCCGATACTGCTCAAACAGAGAAGCTACTTTATCAACATACCCGTCATAAAAGACCATGTCATCGTCCGCAAAAACGCAAATATCAGCTTCGGCATGATCCATTACCACATTTCTGTTTTTTCCTACACCCTTTTCGTTTCTTGAAAGCACCATTCCCTGCTTGCCGTCACACACAACGGACTCCATTCTATCAGCATCACATTGATTGCCGATGACGAAGCTGGATTGGATATTCATTTTCTTTACCAGAGAGTCCACATCCCGCAGATGCATTGTGGTGATCAGCACTTCAACGCTTTTTTTCACGATACCTGTCTCCTATCTGTGTTCAAGAAACATCTTCACACATGCGACTGGCGCCGAGGCAAACGATTGCACTGCGTTCTCAACGAACGGAACCATGTTCTTTCGCCGCATCTCCGCAAACGCGAGCACAGCATGGTGGCGCATCTTAACATAGCGGATATCCGCTTTTGTTAAATAATCATAGTACTTCTTTTTATCTTCAAAGAGCGCGTTTTCGCCGCGGACTTTACTGTCTCCGCTTGAGAGGCCGTTTAACTCCCCGGAGTGCACATAGGCCTTGACATAGCAATGGTTCGAATAAGTGAATGTTCCGCCGGCTAAAATGGCCCCTTTCATGAGATAGAACTCATCACCCACATTGATCCCGGGAAAACCGCCAATATTGCGCAGGTAATCCGCTTTGAACATAAAGGTATCTGTACCGGTCATGTGCTGAAGCAAATGGTAGCGCATCAGATCCTTTGCTTCCGTCGATTTTATATATGTACGGATCCTTCTGTCGATCAGCTCTCCGTTTTCATTGTACAGGTACAAATCAGTAATGCCATAATCAGCGCCGGAGGAAATAATATCCTTCAGTTGCATTTCGATTTTGGGAGGAAGATACACATCATCGTCATCGAGGAACGTGATATACTGGCCCTTTGCCTCGGCGATCCCCCGGTTTCTTGTCGCCGCGGAACCCATATTGTGCTCATTGACTATGTAATGGATGGAAATCTGATCTTTGAATTCATCGACGATAGCCTGCACCTTCGCCGTCCACTCCCCATCGTCATTATCATCTACCAGAACGACTTGAAAGTTCTGATACGTCTGTGCGGCAAGAGAGGTCAGTGCGTTGCGGAGCGCCTGATCCCTTCGATAGGTGGCCATGACCACGGAAACAAGCGTATCCTCCGGAATGCTGATATCGGCAGAATCCTTTTTCATGGTTCCTGTCCCGCCTTCGACAACAGAATCATCACCGACAAACACTCCGATGGAACCGAAGAAAACCTTGGCATCCATCTTGAGCCCGAGCTTCTCAACATACTCTCCGTCGAGCTTCGCCTTGACCGGAATTTCAAGCTCATCCCGTCCGTTGATCTGCGCCCAGCCAGTCAGGCCGGGTTTTACGTCATTGACGTGATACTGATCCCGCTCCGCCGTCAGGAGGTCCTGATTCCACAGACCCGGGCGGGGGCCGATCACGCTCATGTTGCCGATGAAAATATCCCAGATCTGAGGGAGCTCATCCAGGCTGTGCGCCCGCAGGAACTTCCCGACTCTCGTGATATACTGCTCCGGATTCTCCAGCTGATGCGTGGGCACATCATGCGGCGTGGACATTTTCATGGAACGGAATTTGTGGAGCTTGAAATACTTCTTATTCTGGCCCACGCGTTTCTGAGTGAACAGGACAGGACCCGGGTCGTCGATATTAATCGCGAGAGCGATCCCCGCAAGAACCGGAGACAACACGACAAGCCCGCCAAAGGAAAGAATGATATCGATTCCCCGCTTTACATACTTTCCGTAAAAGCTCTCTTTATAATCGGAGTCTCCGACCACTTCCAGATGGCCCTTCACCCCGTCCGCGTTTTCGGGGTCTTCCCCGTTTTCTATAAAGACGACCTTCTTGCCCTCCAGGGGGTTTTTCTGCTCCGGCTCATTTTCAAAGGTGCTGTCCCCTTTTTTCTTATGAGCGACAACGGATACCGCTGCAAAAGCTGTACCAAGCACAGCTGCTGAGACCCCTATCACCGCTTTCCAGTTCATCTTGCCCATATTCCAAAATACTCCCCTCTTATACCGACTCTTTCAACTCAATCGGCTACCCGTCCGGGTCCTCGCAAAATGTGAATCTCCTGCCAAACCAGTCCGCCCTGATTTCTTCACACGCAACCTTTTCGACAGTCTTCGTTAAACCGTCCACACAAAAACAAGTATGCCTCAGGTTCTTCGCTTCCTGCGCGTTTGCCCTTTCAGGGGAGGCCATGGAGGTATTTCCAGAAGCACATAACCGCACCCCATGAAACAACAATGTCATAGGACCCCTTACAGCAGCTTCAATATTATGAAGCCGCTGCTGTCCTACTGGGCCTATGACAGCTTTCCGCAACAGATGGACAATGCGGAATTAAAGGCTGTGATGGCGGGTTTGGCGCGACCTCCGAACGGGATGGGCGTAGTAGATTCATCCTTCATCGGATTGGATTCTACTCCTGTCATGACAAACACAAAGCAAAACAATCCGAAATCCTTTGCGAAAAACAAATTCTCCAAGGAAAACCAACCGAAAAGCGCTCCGGATTGTACGCTCAGCGTCCACTCCGCCTCCAATCTGCACAGCGAGCACCGGTACGAGTTCTACTGGAGCTATAAAAACCATGTGCTGGTGGACTGTATCTCTGGTCTACCGTTGTATGAGCTGACCAATCCGGCCAACACAGCGGACTCCACCGTTGCAATTGACATCCTTGCCGTATCCGACTAAGTCATCTTCTGGCAGGTGTGTTCCTTCCTTGCGGATAAGGGTTATGACGCGAAAAGCATCTACAATACCGCGAAATCGGTCTATGCCGGTGAATCTTTTATCCATCTCAAAAAGCACGGAGCTGAAAATAAAGCGCTCCCTGTTGGCAATCCGGTCTACGAAGCTGGCATTGCCATGCACATGGACAGCAAAACCACCGACAATGGACGCACCCGCCAGAAATATTGCTGCCCATTATGTCAATCCAAAACCGGCGCTTGCCCCTGCGGCCACAAGAACTGGAATAATGGCAATAGAAGCCATGGCTGCACCAAATACAGAACCAATCCCACAGGCTACTGGCTTTCCATTGACCGCAGTTGCCTCCATTTCAAACGAACCTTCGCTTTGCGAACAGAGTGTGAGCACTGCAATTCCCGCTTCAAATCCACAGGCCAGAAACGGTTGTGGGAACGCAACAGCACAAGCGCGATAGGCCTCAATCCGCCGGTGCATATCTCTGTATTGGTGGTTGCCCTAGCCGCTGTTTTACCAGGTTATCACTCCTGCCGCGCTGCAAAATCACTCAGACGGTCTGCCTGACCACCCACAATATTGCCTTTCTCAGTCCCGGCTTTCTGCGGAGACTGGTTTTTGTGCGCCTTTATCTTGCCGTCCGGCGTTTTAGCCTTGTTGACACATTTCCCCTTCGTTACTCATTCCGTGTTTTGTTCCTCTCTTGATTATACTGGTATATATTCCCCGCTCTGCTTTGGGAGCTCTACCGTCTCGCCCTGTGTCCGGTTGACCTCGTCCGGTTCGCGGAAGGTCGGGACGACGCGGTGGAGCGCGGCGCGGAGCTTGTCCGCGTTTTCCGTTTCCAGCGCGGCGCGGAGAACCTCCAATTTATCCTCGAGTTCGGCAGGGGTGACGAGCGGCTGATACTCGACATAGATCTTGTCGTTCGCCGTCTTTTCCGTGTTATTGCCCGCGATGAGCAGCTCCTCATAGAGCTTTTCGCCCGGGCGCAGGCCTGTTTCGATAATATCGATATCGACATAGGGTTCATAGCCGGAGAGACAGATCAGGTTCTCGGCAAGGTCGAGGATCTTCACGGGCTTGCCCATGTTGAGCACGAACAGCTCGTTTTGCTGCGCCATCGCGCCCGCCTCGAGCACGAGCGACGCGGCCTCGGGAATGGTCATGAAATAGCGGATGATGCGCGCGTCCGTCACGGTGACGGGGCCGCCCGCGGCGATCTGGCGCTTGAAGAGCGGGATGACCGAGCCGTTCGAACCGAGAACGTTTCCGAAACGGACGGCAGCGAAGGTGGTGTTCGAGCATTGCGCCATGGACTGCACAATCATCTCGCACAATCTTTTGCTCGCGCCCATGATATTTGTGGGGTTGACCGCCTTGTCGGTCGAGATCTGAATGAACTTCTGCACGCCGTAGGCATCCGCCGCGCGGACGAGGTTGAGCGTGCCGAAAACATTGTTGCGGATCGCCTCCTGCGGGCAGGACTCCATGAGCGGAACATGCTTGTGCGCCGCGGCGTGGAACACGACCTCGGGACGGTAGCGGTCCATCAGGCGCATGAGTCGCGCGCCGTCGCGGATGGAGCCGATCTCGACCGCGAGGTCAAGGTCCGCGCCGTATCGGAATTTCAGCTCCTGCTGAATGTCGTAGGCGTTATTCTCATAGATGTCGAAGATAACAAGCTTTTGGGGGGAATATTTCGCGATCTGGCGGCAAAGCTCTGAGCCGATGCTCCCTCCCCCGCCCGTAACGAGAACGGTTTTGCCGCGTAGCAGAGCCTCGACCGGCGCGGGGTCGAGCGTGACCTCGTCGCGGCCGAGCAGATCCTCGATCTGCACCTCCCGCAGCTGGGAAACGGTTGCAGTCCTGCCGATCAGCTCGAGCGTGCCGGGGAGGGTCATGACATGGATGCCGCCTTCGCTCAGGCATCGCAGCACCGCGCTGCGCTGCGCGTCGGGCATGGAGGGGATGGCAAAGATGGCGTTGGTCAGGCCAACGGCGGACATCTTCGCGACCGCTTCGTCCAGCGTGCCGCGCACGGGAACGCCGTGGAGCATTTTGCCGCGCTTGGTGCGGTCATCGTCGAAGAAGCACTCGGCGCGGTAGCGGCTGGCGGGATTCTGCCGAAGCTCCGAAACGAGCTGCGCGCCCGCCGCGCCCGCACCGAGAATGGCGACGGGCACAAGCGAACTGCGGTCACGCCGCAGCATTCGCGTGCGGTAGCCGCGGTAGAGAAAGCGCACGGTCAGCATACCGAGCACCCACGCGCAGGCGATGCCGAGGAGCAGGACGAAGGACATCGTCCCCATCGACGAAACACGGGCAATGACCTCGTAGGCGGCAAAGCCGCACAGCGCCGCGGCGAGCAGGCTCAGGTACTCCTGACTCTCGGCATAGCGCCAGAGGCTGTCGTAGGTTTTGAACACGAGCTGGAAGAACACCGTGCTGAGGTACAGCAGGGCAATGTGTCCGCCAACGTTACCCGTTGTGCCAACCTCTGCATAGTCGAAGTGGGAATAGACGAGCAGGAAGAATGCCACAGATGCCGCGAAGATCAGCGCATCGCAGAGAAAGAGAATTTCTTTTCGGAATCGATTCATGGCTGTCCTATCTGCGCGGCGCGCCCCGTCCGCCAGCCGCGGAGGGGGATCGTTCTTTTCCATGGGAAAAGAACACAGCGCCGGCGCTGTGAGTCTGCGGATTTTCTTCGTTGCTGCAATCCGCATAAAATTCAATTTTATCTTACACGCCTTTTCGTATATTTGCAAGTCGAACCGACCCGCTTTTTCTTATTTTCTGTCGAATGTAACAGAAATGTAATATAGCTGAGGCTCGGACAAAACTCATGTGAGTTCCTCAAAGCAGGAGTAGGCGGGATAGTAGCGGTAAGGAATGGGCTGCGGGATGGCGGCGGAGCGGTTCTTGAGGATGCGCAGCTCGATCTCGCGCGGGTCGGCGCGCTTGGCTTCGTCGATGTTGAAGCCGGGTTTGCCCGCGCCCTTGGCCTGAAGGCCGATGAGGACATCGGCGGAGTAGTCGATGCCGCCGGACTCCTTGAAGGCGGACATGGAGACCTCCATATTATAGTTCTCGCGGTTGAAGGAGGAGATGGCGAGGATCGTCAGCTCCTGCTCGCGCGAGAGCTTCTTGAGGGAGCAGACGATGCGGTCGAGGTTCTGCTTGTCGGTGAAGTGGACATCCACGGGGGCGATGATCTGGAGGTAGTCGATGAGGACGACGGGTCGCGTGCCGGTCTCGCGGATGTGGCGCGCGACCTCGGCGCGGATAAAGTCAAGGGAGGTCTCGTGGTCGCCCTCGCGGAACCAGAGGTGATGGGCGTAGGAGCCGTAGCGCTGTTTTGCTTCGGCAAGGTGCGTGACCTCGGCGGGCGGATAGTGGGGGTAGCGCTTGCCGTCGAGCACCCCGCGCACCGTCTTGGAGAGGGATTTTCTGGGGGTGGCGTCGGCGAGGAAGGTCTCACGGCTGACGGAGCGGGCCATGAGCTCAAAGGCGGTCATCTCGAGGGAGAAAATGAGGACATCCCTCCCCTGCTGCGCGAGCTGGTCCGCGAGCTGCATACAAAAGGCGGTCTTGCCGAGGGACGAGATCGCGCCGAGGACATAAAAGCCGTCGTAGAGGCCGTCGTCGAGCGCGCGGTCAAGTGCGGGAAAGCCCGTGGAGAGCGCGGGTCGCGCCGCCTGCTGGGCGATGTAGGCGTCGAGCGCGTCCATCTGACCGCCCGCGGAGAGCGTATCGTAGGCAGGCGGCAGGTGCGCCAGGCGGTCGGTGCAGCACTGGGCGAGAAAGTCGGCGGCTTCGCCCGCGTCGGCGCAGAGCAGCTCGTTGAGATCCTTGCCCACGGGCAGCGGCGGGCAGCGGTAGAGCCAGGGGAATTCATCGCTGAGGGCGGTGGCCCACTCGTCGCCTGCGCGGTCATTGTCCGGCAGGAGCAGAATGGGGGCGTAGGGCGCGAGGGTGCGGAGGAGCGCGGCAATTTTGGTGCGGTTGCCGCTGCCGTTCATCGCGCAGGCGCGGAAGCCGAGTTCTTCGGCGGAAAGCGCGTCGAATACGCCCTCGACGAGGAAAACGGGCTCGTCTCCGCGCAGAAGGCTGCTTTGAAACAGCGGGGACGGCACGCCCTTTTCGTTGAGGTATTTTTTTTCGGCGGTGGAGCGGCGGACGACGTGGCCGTCATCACAGGGCAGAACGACGCAGGAGAGTGCGCCGTCGTAGCCGAGGGAGAAGCGCGCGGCGGTCGCTTCGCTGATGCCGCGGGAGGAGAAGTAGTCGGTTTTGGTGCGGTTTGCGGCGCAGGAGGCGAGGTAGGTGGCGGTCTGCTCGGGAGTCATGGTGAGGTCTCCCCTTTCGGTGTGGGCTGCGGGTCGGTTCTCCCCTCCCCTGTCGGCGGCGCGGCGCGGCGTTTCCGGTGCGGTGCGGGAAACGGTCACATCGCCATGCCCGTAGAGGCGGCTCGCCTCAGCCAGCGCCTCGAGCGGCGAGGAATAGCCGTGGTCTAAGGTGAGGAGGTCAAAGAGGTCGTAGTCCGCACTGCAGGCAAAGCAGTGGACCTTATGGCGGCGCGCGTCGTAGGCCATTGAGGGGTTGCGGTCAAGGTGGTCCGGGTTCAGGCAGCGGAAGCGCCGCCGCGGGTCGATGCCCCTGGCGCGGAGGTAGTCGAAGAGGTAGGGGCGGAGCGTGTCGAAGGTGTCGGGCATGGGAGAAGGCTCCTTTCGGTGAGCGTTTCTGAAGATAGTATAGCACAGCCACCCTCCGGAGCAGGTTCGGAGCGTGGCCGTAATTTATCTTAAATATCCATAAGGAGAATAGGGTCGGACAAAGGGGGAAGAAATCCCCTTAAAAACCGCAGAATGGGAGAGCCGCGAAAAAAATTTCTGCACGGGTCGAAGCAGGAACTGCACGGGTTGAAGTCGTTATTGCACGATACGAAGTGGGAGGAAAAGGTGTAGTATGCCCGCTTTGTGGAGCGTTTATGCACATTGGGCGGAAAAAGGAGCGGTTTTTTTCGGTTTGGGGCGGTGCGGACGCGCTCTTTTGCACAGAAAGGCGCGGAGGCGGGGAAATAGGCCGGAAATGCGGCGGTTTGGACGGTCGGCGTGCGCGGAAAAGCGACTTGCGTTCGTGCAGAGAGGTGGTGGAAGCAGTCGGCTCAGGAATCTGCGGGCGCGGCGCCCTGCGGGGTCTCCCCTGCTTCGGCGGGCGGTTCGGCCTTCCGGCGGCGCTTTTTGCCGCTCTCGAGCTGCTTGGCCATGCGCGCGCGCTCGAGCTTGTGCGTATAGTCCTGCATCGTCTCGTCGATGCCGACGGTCATCTTGCCCGCGAGGAAGGAGTTGATGTTGTCATAATCGAAGGACATATGAATGGAGCCGTTGGCGACGCCCTCGATCTCCTCGACCGCCTTATTGAACGGGCGGATGATCGCCTCGTCGTAGTTGCGGTTCTTGACCTCCTCCTTGGTCGGAAGGCCGATGTACTGGATGATGTCCTCCACGCGCACGAGGAAGCTGCCGTCCTCGTCGAGCGGCGCCTTGCGCGCGCGGTAGTAGAGGTAATAGGCCAGACGGTAGGCGTTTTCGGACAGCTGGCCCATCCAGTCCGGAATGAGCTGGTAGTATTGGGTGAGGAAGAGGCGGACATTCTCGGCAAAGGCGATGTGGACCTCGCCGGTGTACTTTTTGATGTTGGCCTCGGTGGCGAGGTGCGTGATGTAGAAGGACTCGAAGTATTTTTTGTAGGACTCGGCGGTGAGCTTGAGGTTGGTGATGGACTGGACATCCTTTTTGAGCTGGCGGTACGCCGCGTCGCGGCTCGCGAGCCCCGACCACGCCATATAGTCGGCGATGTTGAAGTCCGCCGCGTTGCCGCGCCAGCCGTCCCGGTTGCCGCACATGAGGGTATAGATGAGGAGGCGGTGCGCCGTCCAGGAGAGGTTCTTGGTGTATTTATCGACGGCCTCGAAGATGAGGGTCATCTCGTAGTCCTTATTTTTGTAGGAGATGGACTGGTTGCCGTAGGCGTCGGGCTGGGAGTAGGTGACGGTGATGCCGTTGGAGGCGGGGTGGAACTCGCGCCCGCGCTTCATGTTCGCCCACACGCCGCAGATGAAGTAGGTCGCCGGCGAGTTGCCGACGGTGTCGTACTCCGTTTCGCGCGTCAGCTTCGCCACGGAGTCGGCGTAAATGTCGATGAGTGCCGAGGCGAAGGCCACGGTCTCCGGCGCGCACTCCCCCGCGAGGGCGGCGAGCCTGTCCGGCGCGGAGAGGTCGTTTTCCGCGAGGAAGGCGTCCATGAGCGGGTAGATGCGCGTGAAGTCGTACTCCGCGCACTGCTTGGCAAAGGACTTCGGCTTGCTCAGCGCGAGCGGCTTGAGCTTATGGTAGGTCGAGAGCATCTCGGCGAACTGGTCCGTTTCGAGGAAGCGCGCCGGCGCTTCGCGGCGCAGCGCGTCGAGCGACTCGGTGAAATGCGGCATGGGGACACCTCCTTTTTCGCAGACGGAATTTTTGTACTGATTATAACTTACGGAAAGAATTTTTGCAAGCACTGTGTGTATACCTCCATTCAGATCGGACAAATTTCTCCATTTTGGGGCAAAATACGCCGAAAAACGGAGGGGCTCTGTGATCTCCGTTTTTCGGCGTGGATGGTATACACTTTTTGACGCTACCATTATACCACACTGGGTTTCCATTGCAACTCCAGTTTTGTTCCAGTTTGTTCTTTTTTGTTCCTGTGGAAGGGGCGAAATTTGACCACTTTTCCGTTGTAAGGGTGGTCTTACGTGAGACCTGTCCGGAGAAAAACCATGTCACGTTCCCCTGCCATCAAAGACGCGTGTAGTTGACAATTTTGAGCACATTCTATTCGGTCATGGAGGACTGCCGCACGAGTTGGCGGCTTTGTGTCGTTGTAGCGTGAGGATCTCAAGACCGCACCCGTGGGAACGAAAAACTATGTTCCTCGCAGGGGTTCATGATGGCGAGATAGCCGTCGCGTCCGAGAACTGCGATATAGATAGTGTACTCTACATAAATGTTATAGGGACAAAAGGCACTAATAGACTGGATGCAAGTCAACATAACTAAAACTCTGCTTGCTTTGTAATTGGAAAAGTCTTGGGGAAAGGGCTGGACAGAACGAGAAAAAATGCATATAATAAAAAATACCTTATTCGGGATGCGCAAAACTCCGATTTGTTCATGGGGATACACGATAAATAGTGCTATTTGCATCGTCGAAATACTATATATTGTGCCTTTTTTGTAAAACCTGCGTTTTGCTTAACCCTAGATACTTATGGAAATGGAGGTGTGTACCGTGGCGGAGAAATTGCCCTATGACGGCATTTTAGTGGAAAATGCGCGCCTGGCTGTCTCGGCGGAGCTAAAGAGAAAGCGGGTGCTGAATAAGCCGATCGCGGAGTTTGATCCCAAGGACGGAAAAGTGTATCTGGTATACAGCGACGGGAGAAAAGAGGCTGTCGGAAACGCGATGCAGAGAGGAAGATACAGTGAACGGTGCAAAGAAAAAGCCTGAGATCATTGTATTTGCCGGACCGAATGGCTCCGGCAAGAGTACGATTACCAGTCCGCTTCGCCCCCAATCCATGCCGTATATCAATGCAGACGAAATACAAAAGGCCTTATGCTGCACTAATTTGGAGGCTGCTCAAAAGGCGGAGGAGCTGAGAGAGTCGTATTTGGCGGCGCACAGGGATTTTTGTTTTGAGACCGTTCTCTCTACGGACAGAAACCTGAAGCTTCTGGCGCGCGCAAAGGAGTCCGGCTATTTTATCCGGTGCTACTATGTCTTGACGGCCGATCCGGAGATCAATGTGGCGCGCGTGGTGTCCCGCGTATCGGACGGCGGGCATGATGTGCCGGCCGAGAAGATCCGTTCGCGCTATGATAAGGCGCTTGCACTGGTCAAGGAACTGATTGCCGTCTGTGATGTCTGTCATATCTATGACAATTCGCTTTCGGTGCCATACCGCATTTTCAAGAAGAGAAAGGAACGATGCTGGTATTGCACACAGCGGCGCTTGTGGCATAAAGGCGATATTGCGGCGCTGACCGGTATAAAAAACGCCGAAAGGGCGGCGCTGAACCAAAAAAAGTAAAATAACAGCGAAAAGCAGTCGATTTTGGGAAACCGAGATCGGCTGCTTTTTTCAGGGCTTCGGATCGGTCTCATGTGAGTTTTGTCCGGTCAGAGGGGCTCCCCTGCTACAGGCGCAGGGCGGAGAGGTCGAGGGGGGCGCTCCCCTTCCGCGCCAGCGTGCGCGCGCCCTCGAGCGCGTCGGGGCCGTCGTCGTGCGCGCCCATCGGAAATTCGGCGAGCTGCTGCAAGAGCAGCGTCTGGTCGCGGCGGAAGAGAATGTAGCCGTTGCGGATGTCCGGCTGGAGCGATTCGACGCGCAGCGTCTTATCCTCCGTCGCGCGGACGCCCTGAATGGGCAGGTACAAGCCCGCCTTGGCGCTCTCGCGGGCGAGCTGCTCCTTGAGGAACCATTGGAACTGGTTTGTCTCCGCGCCGAAGAGCGTGTAGCCGCGGCCCGTTTCGCGGCGCAGCAGGCGCTCCTTTTCCAAAATGTCCGAGATGATGCGGTCGGGGTGGCGGCGGGCGAGGTCCGCATCGTAGACATAGGCCGTGCCGCTGTCGCCGTCCACGGCGAGGGTGACGATGGCGGAATAGTCGCTCTGCGCCGATTTTCCGAGTGAGGGGTCGCAGTAGCCGTAAAAGCGGAAGCGCGGGGCGCGGAAATCCAGCTCGGCGGGGTTATAGAAGCGGAACCACTGGGGCGAAAACAGGCAGTCGTCCGGGTTCACGGGCTGGTTGAGCATCTCGGACTGAAAGGCGCTCTCCCCTTCCGCCAGGCGCATGACGCGCAGGTCGTAGTACGAGAGCTTCTCCGGCCAGAGGATGCGCGCGCCGGTGAGCATTTCCTTGCGGTGACGGTAGAAAAAGGCGTGCGCGGTGTGCTCGCGCTTGGGGTCGGCGAGGTCGGTGTAGAGCGCCTCCCAGTCCGCCCAGAGCGGCGAGGCGCTGTCCGAGAGGATCGCGCGGTAGGTGCGCGACTGAAAGCCGGGGTTTTTCAGCACGCGGGCGAGCAGCGCGTCATGGTGGAGGACCGTGCCGATCATTAAAATGTCCGTGTAGCGGTCGCCCGACTTGCAGACGGCCTTATAGAACCACGCGGCGAGCTTGTCGCGCTGCTCGGCGGTGCGGACGCCCTCGTCGTTTTCGATGTCGTCGCAGAGGATCAGATCGGGGCGGCGCTCGTGGTTGCGCCGTCCGCGCAGCTTCTGCCCCGAGCCGACCGCGTCGATGCGGCAGCCGTTGGCGAGGAGGATCGACGAGGTCTTCCACGTTTTTTTGCCCGGCTGCTCGCCGAAATCGCGCAGAATGCGCGGATTTTCCTCCAGCTCCGACTTGATCGCGTCAAGGAAGCCGACCGCCTGTGTCTCTGTGTCAGAGACAAGTAAGATGTAGCGCTTGTAGCCGTAGAGCGCGGCGTGGAGCGCGTTTTTGAGGCTCATGACCGTTGATTTCGCGTGGCCGCGCGGGGCGGCAACGGCGGTGCGTGTGCCCGTTTTCGACAAAATTCGAGCCGCATCGCGCACGGGGTCGGCTCCGTCCATCACGCGCTCGCGCCACAGGGCGTCCAGCGCGCGGTGGAACGGCGGCGCGGGGAGCGAAAAGTAGTGCGGGAGGTAGTATTTCCCGAAGTATTCGAGGTCCGTCGCCGCGCGGCGGTAGTCGCTTGTGTCCGCGCAGAGGGCGGCAAGCGCGGCTGCGCCGGGCCCCGTCTCCTCCCGCGCGGGGGAATTTGCGTCCGTCGGAGCGGAGTGCTCCGCGGCGCGCTGTGTGCTTGCAGCCGTCATAGTGTCTCCTTTCGCGGAATGGGCTTTGGGAAGTGCTTCTGTGAAGGAGCGTCAAGGCGGGCTTTGTTGCACGCTCGCGGGCTACAGAACGGGAAATTTTCTGCGGGAGAGGGAAAACTCATGTGAGGCTTGTCCGTGTGAGCGGGCGGGGCTGTGACGGAAAAAGAGGAACGGCGACAAGGGAAATGGGCGGAAAAGCGGGCTATGCTGAAAATATGAGCCGCGCCGCTGCCGTCAATGCTCAGCGGGAAAGGGTCCTCCTTTTTTCTCTTTCTTCCTTTTGCGATCCCTTTCAGGCGGCGCGGCTCTGACACCCCAAAGAGGGTGAAATTTGATTACCGGAGGTAATATAATGGCATTTGATTACGCAAAGGCATATCAGCAGTTCATTGACGAGGAGCTGGTGGCCGCGTCCGCGACCGCTTGGATGATCCCGGAGGCGGGCAAGGTGCGCTTCACCGGCGGCCGCGATGTGGAGATCTCCACGCTCTCGACCAGCGGGCTGGGCAACTACGACGCCACCAAGAGCGACGGCAGCGCCTACCCCAGCGGCACGGTCTCGAACGACTGGACGACCTACACCCTGGCGATGGACCGCGGCGTGAAGTTCGCGCTCGACCGCACCAGTCCCAACGACACCAATTTCCTTGCCACCGCGGAGAATGTGATCCGCGAGTTCGCGCGAAACGCGCTGGTGCGCGAGCAGGACGCTTACCGCATCCAGAAGCTCTATGCGCTGGCGAACGCCGACACCGCCCACAAGGGAACGCACATCATGTCCGCGGCGCTCACCAAGAGCAACATCATCGAGAAGGTCTGCGGCCTTTTGCAGACCGTGCGCGACGACGCGGAGGTCATGGACGGCTATGTGGCGCTCGTTTCCCACAAGAATAAGAGCGAGTTCCTCGCCGCGGCGACCGGCACCTACCACAGCATTACATTCGGCGCGGGCGTGAGCATCAACGGCGTGACCTACGACAATGTGATGCTGCTCGACGACCTGCCGTGCATCTTCGTGCCGCAGAGCCGCATGAAGACCGCCGTCACGGTGCAGACCGGCAGCGGCAACAGCGGCGGCATCGTGTCCGCGACCGGCGCACAGGACATCAACGTGCTGCTCGCGCACTGCTCTGCGCCGCTGGCGGTGAGCAAGCTCGACTCCATCAAGCAGTTCGGCCCCGAGGAGAACCAGTTCTTCGACGGCACCGCCATTCAGGCGCGCTACCTCTACGACCTGTTCGTGCCGACGAAGAGCGTCGTTTCCCTCGGCGCGATCGTTGAACCCGCGCAGGCCGCGGGAGGCAACTAAATGGGCGGCGTGACGCTCTCGCAGCGGGACGCTATTTTGACGAAGGCGGAGGCGCTTGCGGGCGAACCGCTCGGCGAGGCGGTCGCGGCGGTGCTGGTCGGACTGGCCTCACGTGAGTCCGACGTGAAAAGCATCACGCGCGGCGACACATCCGTGACCTATTTGGACGGGAAAAACGCCGAAAGCGTGCTGCTTGCGCCGTGGTGCAGGCTCGGAACGCTCCGAGAGGGCTGAAAATGCGCGGCGCGAGGATGACAAGGGCGCTGCGGCGCACCTTCGACCGCACGGCCTGCGTATTTCGTCCGTTGTCCGACGGGACGGAGCGGGCGGTCTATGTCGATATTCCCTGCGTGCTCAGCCGCAGCGCACTCACGAGTGCGCCGTCGGTGCGCGGCGCGGGAGAGGCGCTGTGCGAGAGCCGCTACGCGCTCTCGCTCTTCACGCCACCCGAGGTCTGGCTGCGGCTCGGCGACCGCGTGACAGTTTCGGACAAAAGCGGGCGTGTGTACCACGCCCGCGCCAGCGACAGCGTGCGCTATCCGAGCCATTGCGTGACGGTGGTGGAGGTTACGGAGGTATCCGTACCTGCTTCACAGGAGAGTGCCGAGGGCGGCACGGCAGATCAAGAGGGCTGACGCCCTCTGACGGCCAGCAAGGGATGGTCTCTTTTGAAAGAGAACCCGCTTTGCGCGGAGCCGCGCGGGGAATGCCGAGAGCGGCACAGCTCACAAAGAGGGCTGACGCCCTCTGGCGGTTCGCAAGGGATGGTCTCTTTTGAAAGAGACCACCCCCTGCGCGACCCCCAGAGAAACACAAGGGGCAAGCCCCTTGACCCCCGGACTGCCGAGGGAAGCCAACTTTTTGGGAACAGTACGGGGGTGCAGGAGCTTCTGACGACTTGGTGTGCTTCTTGTTCCGCTCAGCCGCTGCTGCGTATCTGGTACGAAAACTCATGTGAGTTTTGTCCGAAACCCCGCCGCAGAGCGGCAGCGGCGGCAAGGAGCAGACCAGATCGAAAGCCGCAAAAAAACCGGCAGGCAGTTCTTTGCACAGCGCGGGCAGCATCAGTGTGGCAGGGGCGGACAATGAATGGGTCACGGGCAAAGCCCGTGCGCGTTTTCCCACCGCTTTTGCGCGGTCAAAAGCGGTGCTCGCGGAGCGGGGACGCTTCGTAATGCCGCTGGGAGGCGGCGGACAAGACTCACATGAGTCGGAGGTGAGAAATTGAACGACATCAAAGAGGGCGTGCGCGCCTATCTGGAGCAGGAGAGCGGCATTCACGCCGTGTGCGCCCCCGCAAGGCACACGGGCGAGTACCCGCTTCTTACCGTGGACGCGCGGGAGGACGGCGCGGTGCTGTGCGCGGGCGGGGCGCAGGTGGAGCATCGCTACCGCGTGACGGTGACGTGCGCGGGCGACCGCGAGCGGTCGGACAAAAACGGGAGGCTCGCGGCGCTGGTCCCCGTGCTGCTGCGGGGCATTCCGATGGCGCTGCCCTCCGGCGTGCCGGGCGGCGGCAAGGTGCGGCGCGTGCTGTCCCCGCAGGGCCTGGAGACAGAGGGCGACGAGCTGCGCTTTACGCTCTCGCTGACGCGAAGCGTGCCGCCCAAGGCGGACGGCGGCGGCGAGGGCGGCGAAACGATGCAGGTGCTGCATTGGAACGAAAGCAACTGATTTGATAACAGGAGGAGAAACCGAAATGGGTTTACCGGAAATTTACATTTCCTTTGAAACGGCGGCGGTGAGCGCCGTCAAGCGCTCGAGCCGCGGGGTCGTGGCGCTGGCTGTCACGGACGCGACCAAGGGCGGCGCGGCGAGCGCCGTGTACCGCAGTCTGAGCGAGGTGGACGAGAGCAAGTTCACGGCGGCAAATTACCGCCTGCTGAAGCTGTGCTTTCTGGCCGCGCCGAGCAAGGTGGCGGTGCTGCGCATCGGGAGCGATGAGGCGGACACCTTTACCGCGCTCGACACGCTGGACTTTGACTACCTTGCCGCGCCGGGCCTGACGCAGGCGAAGGTCATCAGCTACATCAAGGCCGAGCGCGCCAAGGGCCGCGGCGTGAAGGCGGTCGTCGCCAACGCGACGGCGCCCGACGACGAGGGCATCATCAACCTCTGCGCGGAGGACATCGCACTCACCGACGGCGCGGTGACGGCGGACAACTACGCCGCGCGCATTGCGGGTCTGCTGGCGGCGACGCCGCTCACGCGCTCGGCGACCTATGCCAAGCTGAGCGAGGTCGTCTCCTGCGGCGCGCAGAGCGACGCGGACGCCGCCATCGACGCGGGCAAGCTCATCCTCGTGCCGAACGGCGAGGGCTACTGCCTCGGCCGCGCGGTCAACTCGCTGACCACGGTCACGACCGCGCACGGCGCGGCGTTCCGAAAGATCAAGATCGTGGACGGCGTGGACCTCATCCGCGCGGACATCACGCGCACCTTCCGCGAGGGCTACATCGGCAGCGTGCTGAACGATTACGACAACAAGCTGCTGCTCGTGACGGCCATCAACGCCTATTTCAAGGCGCTCGAGGGCGATGTGCTGGACAAGACGGCGGACAACGCGTGCCGTGTGTCCCTGTCCGGCCAGCGCGGTTGGCTGGAGAGCCACGGCACGGACACGGGCGAGATGTCCGACGCAGAAATTCTCCGCGCGAACACCGGCAGCGAGGTCTTTTTGGAGGCTTCCCTGACGTTCTGTGACGCGATGGAGGATCTGACGCTCAGGATCGCGATGTAAAAGGAGGGTAAAAAATATGGCACAGTTACAGGCAAACCGCACGCTTTCCGGCTCGTTCGCGTCCGTCTGGGTGGACGGCGCGCTGATCGCGGAGCTGGAGAGCATCACGGTCAAGGTCAAGCTGCAGCGCGAGCGCGTGCAGCTCGGCATGGATGTGGACAGCAAGATCACCGGCTATTCCGGCGAGGGTACGATGAAGCTCAAGCAGGTCTACACCCGCTTTTACGAGGTGCTTGACGAGGCGCGGCGCGGCGTGGACAAGCGCTGCACCATCACGACCGCGCTCAAGGACCCGGACAGCGTGGACGGGCAGGAGGAGCGCTACGCCATTGCGGGCGTGGCGTTCACGGAGCTGCCGTTCATCAACTACAAGATCGGCGAGGTCAACGGCCAGAGCCTGCCGTTCACCTTCCGTCCGAGCGAACTCAAGAGCCTTGACGCCATCGGCGTCGGCGAATGATGGCGCTTGGGGACATTCTCGCGGCGCGGGCGGACAACGCCCGCGCACGCGGGACGGTCGAGGCCGGTACGCTGGGGACGGTGACGGTCGAGGCGCTCCCCGTCCGCGAGCTGGAACGGCTCATGCGCGGCGCGGACGGCGACCGCGCGGTGTTCTATGCCGCCTGCCGTGAGCTGCAAGGCACCGGTGCGGCGCTGCTGCGCGCGGGCAAGGGCTACCGCCCCGATCAGGTGATGGCGCTCGTGTCCGACGCGGAGGCGGCGAAGGCCGCCGAGGCGGTGCGCGCGCTGTCCGGTTGGACGGGCATGGACGGCGGCACGGCGCAGAGGACGGACTTCCCTGCGGGGAACACGGCTGGCGACAGCGCGGGCGCGGGCGAAGCCGCGGACACGGGCGCCTCCTCCGAGGCATCGGACGGGACAGCCGGTGAAGCCGCGGCGCACGGCACGGACACGGACAAAAAGGCGGCGTTCCCTGCCGTGACATCGGACAGACGCACGGCGGATAACGGGCGGTCAAGAGGTCAGCGGTTCGACTACACGGCGGACGGGACGGACGAAGGCGCGGGCGGACAGGACTCACATGAGACGGACAAGAAGGCGGAAATCCGACCTGCCGTCGTGCAGGTAAATGCTGAAGTCCGACGCGATGCCGTGCAGAAAAAATCGGCGCGCACATCGTTCCGACCTGACACCGTGCGGGAAAAAGCGGGAAAAAACGCGGAAATCCGACATCGTTCCGTGCATGGAGAAAAAGCGGGCGGACAAGCCTCATGTGAGTTTTTGGCAGAATATGGCGAACCGCTCCCGCCTGACGGCAAAACACAAGTCCTGCCCGAAAAATCGCCCGATGCACCACTAAATGTTGGGGTTTCGGACAAAATGGACGGCAGTTTACAGAAAACGGAGCGGGAGTTTTTATCGGAACGCGCCGCGCCGGAGGACGAATATGCGCTCGGCCTGCACGAAAGCAAGTCGGAAATCGACGGGCGGGGCGGAGCGAATCTGCACGAAAGTGAGTCGGAAAACGGTGCGGGAAGCGGAAGCGCGCTGCACGAAGGTGAGTCGGAAATCACGGAAACGCTGCACGAAAACAAGTCGGAAAACGACGCGGCAGGCGGGGATCCGCTGCACGAAAGTGAGTCGGAAGTCACGGAAACGCTGCACGAAACCACATCGGAACTTGCCGAGAGGGTCGCGCGGGAGCTGCTCGACGGCCTGCGCCGCGCGGCGTGGGTGCGATAGGGGGGAATATGGCAAAGAGTCGGACAATTTTGATTTGGCACAACAACGGTGAACAGCAGTTTACCTTTACAGTCAACCCCGAACGGCTGCGCGTTTCGCGCCCCAACTGCAACCGCGTGGAGCGGCTTGCGATGGGCGGAACGGTCAATCTCTGGGGCGGGCGCGGGCTGCGTGAGGTGTCGTTCACGACATTCCTGCCGGAGGAGCGCTCGCCATTTTACGGCGGCACGGACGGCGCGGAGGTGCTCTCGCTTTTGAAGGCCTGGCAGGACAGCGGCGACCCCGTGCGCCTGATCGTTTCCGGCAGCGACATCAACGACGCGTTCCTCATCGAGGATGTGACCGAGACGCTGCGCGAGGGCGACGGCGACATCACGCTGACGCTGACGCTGCGCGAGTATAAATTTGCGTCCGAGCTGGCAAAGAACGCAGACGGCGCGGTGCAGAGCGCGGGAAAAACGGCGCGCGCGGACGAGCGCGTGCTGCCGAAAACGCGGACGGTCAAGCGCGGGGACACGCTCTGGGGCATCGCCTGCGAGTTGTACGGCGACGGGACGCGCTGGCGCGAGATCGCGAAGAAGAACGGCGTGACCGAGCCGCGAAAATTACCGGTCGGAAAGGTGCTGGTGCTGTGAAGCTGTATGCAAACGGGATATTGCTCAACGCGGCGGCGCAGAGCGTGACGCTGGAAAAGAGCCGCGGCGACGCGGCGGTGACGCCCACGGTGGTGCTGCTCACGGCGGCGGCCGACCGCTATTTTCCGAAGGAGAGCCTTGCCCTCGGCGACGCGGTGCGGCTGCTCGGCGACGCGGGGGAGGAGGTCTTTCTCGGCGCGGTGCAGGCGGTGTCGAGAAATGTCGAAACGGTGACGCTCATCGCGTGCGACCGCGGGCTGTACCTGACGGCGAACGAGCTGTCCGGCGTATTCGCCGGGTCGCCGGAGGGGATCTGCCGCGCGGTGGCGATGCGCCTGAGCCTTCCCGTGGGGACGCTGGAGGTCCCCGCGGGCTGGAAGCGGCTGGTGGCAGGCGCTGGTGTGCGCGCATTCGACATTCTTCGACAGGCGGTCGGAGAGGAGCGTGAAATTTCCATTCAAAACGGTGCGCTGACGGTCACGAAGGCGGGGCAGGAGCGCTTTGTCATCGCCGAGGAGACGGTGCTCGCGAGCCGCGGGACGGCGGACGCAAGGCAGATGGTCAACCGCTGCGCGGTCATCGACCGCAGGGGGGCGGCCGCCGCCACGGCGCAGAACACGACCGACCTCGCCCGCTTCGGACTGCGCCAGCGGGTACTTGGCAAAAGCGGGGACGCTGCGGCGCAGGCGCAGGGCGGCCTGCGCGGGCGTATCCTGCGCGGGGAGCTGACGGTGCGCGGCGACCTCAGGTACCGCTGCGGCGCAATGGTCGAGCTGCACCGGAAGGAGTTCGGACTGGACGGCGCGTATCCGCTCACGGCGGTAAAGCACCGCTGGGAGCGCGGGCTGTTCACGACCGAGCTGATCTGGGAGGGAGAGGCATGAATGTATACAGCGAGCTGTGGGCGCTGCTCCGGCCCGAAAAGAGCCTTGACGGGGGCGGCGCGCTGTTCGGGACGCTCGCGGGCGTCTCGCCCCTGACGGTCCGCGTCGGCGGGTGCGAGGTGAGCGAGGGGCTGTTCCGTCCGGCGGGCATGAGTCTGCGCGCGGAGGATGTGGGGCGGACGCTTGCGCTCCTGCCGTGCGAGGAGGGCTTTTTGCTGCTGTTTTTTGTGGAGTAGGGGAGGAGAGAAGATGATTTTTCCCGATTGGGGGACGGCCCCCGAGACAAACGAAAGCCCGCTCCCGCTTTTCCGGGAGTGGGCGGTGGACTGGGAGAGCGGCGCGCTTGCGCTGCGCGGCGGCGAGCCGTACACGCTTGAGGGCGACGAGGCCGTGAAGCTCTGGGTGCGCCTTGCGCTCGACGCAAGGTGCGCGCGCTGGAGGTACAGCGCGCACAGCGGCGACTACGGCAACGAGCTTGCCGCGCTGCTCGGCAGGAGCGGCGACGCGGGCATCCGCGAGAGCCTGCTCAAGAGGACCATCACCGAGACGCTGCTCGTCTGCCCGTACATCACGGGCGTGGAGGGCTTCTCGTTCGAGCACCGCGCGGACGGCGCGACGGTGCGCTTCACCGTGAAAACGGTGTACAATTCCTTTGAAACGGAGGCGGAAACGGCATGACGAAGGACGAAATTTTTGCCGCGATGGAAAAAGCCTACACGGGCGCGGGCAGCACGGTCGAGGGCAGCTTCGCGGGCGACCTCCTGCGTGCCTGCGCGGACGGCTGCGCGGAGCTGTGGAGTACGGAGATCGACGGCCTGGAGGAGCGCGCGTTCGTTGCGAGCGCGGCGGGGGAGTGGCTCACAAGGGTCTGCGCCGACCGCGGCGTGGAGCGCCGCGCAGGCGAGGACGACGAAACGCTGCGCTCCCGCGCGCTCGAAAGCCTCAAGCGGCAGGGCGCGAGCGGCAACGCCGACGATTACGCCGCGTGGTGCGGCACGGTGGAGGGCCTTCTGCGCGTGCGCGTGCTGCCCCTCGCGCGCGGCGCGGGGACGGTGGACATTGTCGCGGTCGGGCAGGACGGCAGAGCCGCGAGCGCGGCGGCGGTCGCGGCGGCGCAGAGCGTCGTGGACGAAAAGCGCCCCATCGGCGCGGACGCGAAGGTGTTCGCAGCGGTCGAAAAGCCGCTGAACATTGCCGCGAGCGTCGTTCTGAGCGAGGGCGCGAGCCTCGAAGGGGTCGTAAACGCATTTAAAGGGGCCTTCACGGCGTTTTGCCGCGAGGGGGCGTTAAACGACCCGCCTCGTCAGCTACGCGCGTGTGAGCGCCATTCTGCTCGATCAGGAGGGGGTCGCCGATGTGACGGTCTTCACGCTCGGCGGCGCGGGGACCAGCTTTGCGCTCGGCGAGCGCGAGATCGGCGTACCCGGCACGGTGACGCTCACGGAGGTGACGGCATGAGACTGCCGGAGAGCGTGACGAAAATTCAGCCGGTCGGCGCGGCGCTGAAGGCAAGCGAGGCGGGCGAGGCGCTGCTGCGCGAAGCAGGGGAGCGGGTCAATGCGCGGCTGCTCGTCGGTCAGGCGGAAGCGGCGGGGCTTTCCCGCTGGGAGCGCGAGTACGGCCTTGCCGACCGGTCGGGAGAGGACGGCGCGCGCCGCAGGGCGCGCATCTATGCCGCGATGGCGGGCGGGCAGACGCTCACCCGCGAGCGGCTCTCGGCGCTGGCGGTCGCGGTCGGCGGTGCGGACCGCGGCGAGGTGACAGAGGATTTTGCCGCCTACGCGGTCGAGCTGGCGGCAATTCAGGACGGGCGGCTGCCCGCGCCGGAGGGCATGGCGGCGCTGGAGGACGCCCTTGCGCGGCAGAAGCCCGCGCAGCTTGCGGTCACGGCCACGCCCTGCGCGGCGCTGACGCTCGACCGCGCAGAGGCTCTGCACGGGGGCGCGCTGGAGCTTGCGTGGGGCGAGATCGCGGAGGGATGAGCAAAGAAAAAAGCTGCAAGCGGTGCTTGCAGCTTTTTTTGTGCGAATGGGGTCAGTCGAGGCTGTTTTTGAGGGCTTCGACCGTGCGGCGCAGCTCATCGAGATTGGCAAGGCAGGTATCGAGCTTGCGTTTGGCGGTCGCCTTGTCCGCGTCGTCGAGCTTCAGGGTGCGAAGCTGCGCGGTAGAGCGGCGGATGGCGCGGCCGAAGGAATCGACGCTGCGCAGCGCGTTCGGCGCGGCCTTGGGCGGCGCGGGGGGCAGCTCGGCGGCCTTGGCGTAGGCGATGGCGCGATGGACGAGGACGGGGAAGTCGTCCGTTTCGCCCGCCTTGGCGACGAATTCCTCGACGGCGGGGTAGAGGTGGGCGTTGCTCCTGCGCGCCAGCTCGTAGGCGTCGGTCATGGTCATTTTGCCGCTCTCCGCCCACGCGGTGAGCGTTTCGTCAAGGTTCAGGAGGTCTAAATAGCGCTCGACCGTCGCGCGGGAGAGGTCGGTCTGCTCGGCCATGAGCTCAGACTGCTCCTTGATGTTCGCGGGGAGTTTATTCTCGCTTCTGAGCACCTCGCGCAGCGTTTCGAGCTGGCGGGCCATGTCAAACGGCGAGAGATTGCGCCGGTGCAGGTTCGCGCCCATGAGCGCGCGCAGCTCGGCGAGGGAGTCCTCATAATGGCGCACCTTGCAGGGCACGGTCGTCTTGCCGAGCTTTCGCGCGGCGGCGACGCGGCGGTGGCCGCTGACGATGCGGTATTTGCCCTCGGCCGCGGCGGGGGTGACGATGATGTCCTCAAGGAAGCCGTCCCTTTTGACGCTCTCGACGGTGGAGAGGAACTGCTCGTCCTCCGCCATGGAGAAGCGGTTCATGGGGTTATCCTCGAGGTCGGAAACGCGCAGCTGGCGGACAAACTCGCCGTTGACGGCGCTGGCGGCCTCGGTGGTCTTTTGCAGCGTCCCGAAGATGGACGGAGATTTCTTGCTCGCCATGCTCAGCCCTCCATTCGTTCCAGCATTTCGTCGCACAGCGCGGCGTAGTCCGCCGTCGCGGCGCAGCGGGGGGAGAAGAAGCACAGCGGCTGGAGCGCCAGCGGCGCCTTCTTCACATCGATGTTCTTGCGGATGTAGCTGCGGAACGCCAGCTCCGGCAGCATCTGCGGGAAGGAGGCGATCATCTCCTTATCGAGCGTCGAGCCGGACTCGACGGCGGTCATGAAGATGCCGAGGACGCGGATGTCCGGATTGACCAGCTCGCGCACATTCTGCACCGTCTCGAGCATGACGTTGTAGCCCTCGATGGAGTTTTTATCGACCTTGATGGGGATGAGAATGTACTGCACGGCGACGAGAACATTGATGTTGAACAGGCTCTCGAGCGAGGGCGAGCAGTCGAAGAACACGAAGTCGTAGTCCTGCGGGATCTGCGGGAGCAGACGGCGGAGCGTCATGTCGCGGCCGAAGGGCAGCTCCTGCATGGCGGTGAGCGCGGGGGCGAGCAGCGCGCCGCCGCGGATCACATCGAGGTTTTCGACGCTCGTATGGCAGATGGCGTCGGGAATGCGGCGGTCCTTATCGCAGATGACGTCCGCGAGCGTGGTGGCGGGGATGTCGGTCAGCTCGAGGTTGCTCGTGGCGTTGCCCTGCGTGTCCATGTCCATGATGAGGACCTTTTTGCCGCGCCGGACCAGCTCGCCGGCGAGGTTGATGGCGGAGGTCGTCTTGCCCGTGCCGCCCTTCTGGTTCATGATGGCGACGGTCTTCATTTGCTCTCCGCCCCCTTTCGCTCCAGCTCCTCGACGCTTACGACCTGCTCCATGATGGTGTCGAGCATGAACTGCGTCATGCTCATGCCGAGCTTGGTCGCGGCCAGCTTGATGCGCGTGCGCTCGTCCGGCGTGGCGTAGACGAGCAGCTTGACCTTGGCTTCTTCCACCGAAATTCCCCCTTTGGTGCGGTCAGACCCCATAATTCGACGGGGTTTGACATTATGATGTCATTTCATGGAAAATATTATGACATCATTGCGGCGGCTTGTCAAGAGTAAGCCGGATGTTTTGATGTCAAAAAACGGCGCGGGGGCGGCGGAGCGACGCATTTCAGGGTGCTGATCCCTACATTTCAGGCCGTCCGCAGTCATTTTTTTGCAAAAGAAGGTATACTTTTCCGCGTAAAATCACCGGGAAACCACGGCAAAGTCCCCGGGGACTTTGCTTCTCCCCATCCGGGGAGAAGCAATTACATTGTCAGCAGACGTATCCACACAGAGTTCAGAAGGGAGAAACAGTATGAAGAAACGGATCGTCAGCCTGCTGCTGGTATTCTGCATGGTCATCACGCTCGTACCCGCCAATGTTCTGGCGGACGAGGTGAAGGGCCTTGCGGAGACGACAGCGGGCCAAACCCAGACGGCGGGCACGACGGCGGCAAAGCCGGAGAACCCGTTCGCCGACGTCAAGAGCGGCAGCTGGTATGAGGCGGCGGTTTTGTACGCCCGCGCCAACGGCTTCTTTGACGGGACCAGCGCGACGACCTTCGAGCCGGAAGGCTCGATGACGCGCGCGATGTTCGTCACGGTGCTCGGCCGCATGGCGGGCGTTGAGGCGGCGGACTACGCCGGCGCGACGGACTTCATCGACGTCGCGGAGGGAACCTGGTACGCGCCCTTTGTCAAGTGGGCGGCGCGCTACGGCATCACCACCGGCACCGGAAACGGGAAGTTCTCGCCGGACGGCAGGATCACCCGCGAGGAGATGGCGGTCTTCTTCGTGCGCTATTTTGAGACCTTTGACGCGATGCCGAAGGCCGATACGACGGTCACGACAAAGCCTGCCGACCTTGACGAGGTGTCCTCGTGGGCGCAGGACGCGGTGGGCAAGCTGTGGGCGCTGGGCCTGCTTAACGGCGACGGCGTGAATTTCGCGCCCAAGGATAAGGCGACCCGCGCCCAGACCGCCGCGCTCTGCCAGCGCACGGACAAGGCCGTGGAGACCTGGTACTCCGAGCCGGGCGTGAAGAGTGAGCGCGTGAGCGTCGAGCCGGGCAGCGGACAGGAGAGCGGCGATAAGAAGCCCGAGGAGCAGAAGCCCTCGGGCGGCGGCAGCTCCGGCGGCGGCTCCACGGGCGGCGGCACGACCGTCACGACCCATTATGAGGTCAGCTTCGTGGTCGAGGGCGCTTCGATGCCCAAATCGACCGTCGCCGCGGGTACGCGCATTTCCTCGCTGTCCACCCCAACGGTGGAGGGCAAGGTGTTCCTCGGCTGGTACTACGACAGCGCCCTGACCCGCGCGGCCGGGACGAACGACACCGTGAATCAGGACACGACCCTCTACGCCAAGCTGGGCGAGGTCATGGCGGTCAACGCCAACGAGGCGGAGACGCCCAACTATGTGACCGTGACCGTTCCGGCGGCGAATGTGAGCGGCTACACCTTCGGCATCAGAGGCTATGCCGAGGGCTGCATCGATTCCTTTATCAATGTGACGGCGAACAACGCCGAAATGAAGCAGACGGGCGACACGGCGGAGCCGTACCGCTACACGGTCAGCGGCACGGCCGTTTCGCCGGTGCTGGCGCAGGGCCAGACCTACCGCGTGGAGCTGAAGGCGGATTCCGACGCGCGCTTCGTGGTGGACGGCGCGGAGCAGGCGCCGAGCGTGCGCGTGCTGAACATCGTCACCGAGAAGGGGACGGTGGATCACCTCAAGCTCGCGGACGGCGTGAAGCTTCTTCCCGCGAGCAGCGTGAGCGATATGACCGGCACGGCGCTCGACGGTCTGTTCACCGCCTCCGCCCAGAGCGGCAGTGTGGAGCAGAACGAGAACACCGGCACGTTCCGCTACACCGGCGACGGCCTCGCCGTGGGCGACACCGTCGCCATCTACGAGGGCGCGAGCCCCGACCAGCGCACGATCGCCACCTCCGGCACAAGCGCGGACGGCGCGGTGGCCTACGTGCAGATCACGGCGGCCAGCGGCAATACCTATACCTATAAGACGGCGGATTCCGAGGACGTGCTCTTCACGCCCGACGTGCTGCCGGTGAGCGCGGCTGCGGACAAGGTCGCGGATGACGGCAGCGTGCTCACCGTCGATAAGCTTGACCTGACCTTTACCGACGACAAGTACGCCGACATGGGATTGGATTCCCAGACGACCATCGATGTGGGCGACTATCTGGCACTCTACACCGGCGATACAGCCGAGGGGGCGAGCGGCGCCGTCTACGGACGCATCACCGCGATCCGTGAGATCGAACTGGAGGAGACTGCGTGCTACGAGATCAAGTACGACGCCGTATCGCAGGATGAAGTTTTCGCGGCGATGGATCTCTACAGCACCCGCAATGAGGAGATCGAGCTTTCCTCCGCGCAGAGGGCGGAGATCGAGGCTGACATGGAGCGTCAGGCCATCGAGAGCGGTTTCGTGGAAGAGGCTTCCCAATATCTTGCCGCGCTTGCTATGGAGACCGACGGCTTCCGCGAGCTGAGCGACGATCTGGACATGGACCTCTCGTCCTACTCCATCACCTATGCCGACGGCACGCCGGTGAGCGAGGGCGATATGGCGCTTATGGCGGGCCGCGCGCAGATCACCGAGAAGACGGTCGAGGCGACCGTCGCCGCGGGCTATGTGCTCCAGCACTTTGACGGCAGCAGCGGCGTGCGCGCCGAGCTGGCCATCCGCTTCAAGGTGGACGTGGGCGGCAAGCTCGAGATCGTCGTGCAGGCCATCTTCGAGCAGGAGGTGCTCCTGAGCGTCAACACCAGCGGCGGCGCGATCTGGAAGTGGAAGTGGATCTTCCCTTACATCTATGATTACCAGCTCAACGCCAACATCGACCTCGGCACCTACACCGGCATCGGCATTACCGCCACCGCCAAGACGGTCGGCGGGGAGGACGAGGACTTCGACTGGGCGCCCGTGACCGGAAACAGCGCGGAGAGCAAGATCCTCAACATCGGCCAGCAGATCACCGAGCTGATGGAGAAGAAGGAGGAATTCCTCGGCCAGAAGCTCGTGGACGAGAACGGCGAAGAGATCGAGTGGAGCGGCACCAACGGCGGCAGTCTCGCGGATAAGTATTCCGCGATGATGGAGGACGCCGAGGACAACTGGGTCGAGCTGTTCCGCCGGGAGATCTTCTCCAAGGAGGGGCCGGTCGATAAGCTCCATATCCTCGTTTATGGCATCAGCGCCGATTTCGTGGTCAGCGCCAATGTGTACGTCACGCTCGGCATGACCTTTACCTACAGCACGGCGAAGCGCTACAACTTCTCCCTGCAGCTGTTCCACAAGCAGTCCACGAACCAGACCATTGATCTGGAAGAGCCCAACTACAACTTTGATTTCTACGTCATGGGTACCATCGGCATCCGCGCGGGCGTGGAATTTGAGATCGGGATCGGCCTGTTTTCCCTCCGGCTGGATTCCATCGGCATTACAGCCGAGGCGGGAGCCTACGCGCGGCTGTGGGGCTACTTCTACTACCACCTGAGCTGGACAAAAAGCAGCGGCAAGGACTCCAATGCCTCCGGTGCGATGTTCGTCGAGATCGGTCTTTATCTCAAGATCACGTTCAAGGCGCAGCTCTTCTCAAGCGACAAGCTGACCTATCAGCCGACGCTCTATGAAAACGAGTGGCCGCTGTGGAGCGCGGGCGCGCAGGAGAATGTCTACGGCTTCCTCGACGGGGGAGAGGACTGCAATATCGTGCTCACGGGCCAGCGCTCCACCGGCCTTCCGCAGGACCTGTTCCGCATGAGCTACATGGATATGAAGACGGGCGAGCAGTTCGGCGTGCTGAACGACGAGGGCGCGCTGGAGGATGAGGATAAGCCCGCCAAGCTCTTCGGCGCGTCGAGCTTCACCATCGACATCAGCAACCCGAAGTTCCGCTATGACGGGAATACCAACACCGTCACCGTGACGCCCGGCGACTCCACCGCGGAGTCCTGCGACATCCGGATCCTATGGAAGAACGCCCCGCTGGCGTTCACCGACCGACCGATCAGCCGCACGGTCCACATCGATTGGAGCGATCCGGCCGAGGCGCGCTACATCGCCTTTGATACGCGCGGCGGCAGTCTGGTGTCTGCCCTGTCCCTGCGCGCGGGCGCGGCGGTCCGTCAGCCCGTGAATCCGACCAGACAGGGCTATGACTTCGCCGGCTGGTATACGGACAGAAGCTGCACGACACCGTTCGACTTCCCGTCCACCATGCCGGACTACTACGCGGACAGCAACCACCGGTACAAGGGCATTACGGTCTACGCGAAGTGGACCCCGCGCGACGACACCAAGTACACCGTCGAGCACTATAAGCAGACGGTCGCCGGCGGCTATGAGCTGGCCGCGGAAGACACCCAGACGCTTCTCGGCACGACCGAGGGCATGACCGCGGCGGCAGAGAAGAGCTACACAGGCTTCCAGCTCAAGAAGATCGAGCAGACCACGATCATGCCGGACGGCAGCTCGGTGGCCAAGGTCTACTACGACCGCGAGCTCTATCCGGTCACGTTCGCTTACAACGTGGCGGGGCTGGAGGGCAGCGACATGGTCTACCGCATCCGGTATGAGGGCACAGTCTATCCGCCCCGGCTGACGCTCGGCGGCTATGACTTCGCGGGCTATGAGGACCTGACGCTTGATGAGAGCGGCGGACTGAAGGTCACGCAGGCGCTGCGCTTCAACGCGACCTGGACGCCGCGCACCGACACACCCTACCGCGTGGAATACTACACCCAGAGCGCAGACGGCCGCGGATATCTGCTCCTTGACGGCGAGCACGACATCGTGAGCAAGACCGGTGAAACGGACAAGAGCCTGCCCATCCGCGCTCTGGCGGACGCCCGCGACGGACTGACGCTCGTGCGCGCGAAGGTCAACGGCACAGAGGTCGACAAGACCACGGGCTCTTACACCGTCAGCCGGGACGGCAGGACGGTCGTGAAGCTGTATTATGACCGCGTGCCGGTCATGCTGCACTTTGTGAGCAACGGCGGCAGCGATGCCGCGGATATTACGAAGGGCTTCGGCATGAAGGTCGTCCTGCCGACGCCGGTCAGAGAGGGCTACCGCTTCGACGGCTGGTTCACCGACTCTGCGCTGACGGAGCCGTTTACCGCGCGGGTCATGCCCGACCGGGATACGACCCTCTACGCCAAGTGGACGGCGCTCGGCCAGAGCGTGACCGTGCGCCACAACGTGCTCAAGACCGACGGCAGCGGCTATGAGGTCGCGGAAACCGAGCAGAAGACCGACGTCTGCACAGACGATGTGCTGCCGCTTGCGGAGCTTGTGAACGGCGCTCTGCTGGTTCCGGACGGCATCGAATACCGCGAGGCGAGGGTGGACGGCACGGTGCAGACGAGCTATACCGTTTCCGCAGCGGGCGGAGCCGTTGACCTCTACTATGACCGCGTGCCGCATACCCTGACGTGGGATTTCAACGGCGGCACGGTGGAAAATGACGATTACACAAAGGGCGGCGTTCTCTACGGCACGGCGCTTGTCTTCCCGGCTGTGACGAAGGCGGGCTACGGACTGCGCTGGAGCGCGGAGGAGGGCCTGACCATGCCCGCGCATGACCTGACCATCACCGCGGACTGGGAGGCGGGCGCGCAGACGATGACCGTGCGCCACAACGTGCGCAGAACCGACGGCAACGGCTACGACGCGGTGAAGACCGAGCATAAGAGCGTCCGGACGGAGGAGACGATGACGCTCTACTCCCTTGCAAGCGACACGGTGCTTGTCGAGGGCGGCATCACCTACCGTGAAGCGAGGGTCAACGGCACGGTACAGGAGACCTACACGGTCCCCGCGAGCGGGCTTGCGGACATCGACCTCTATTATGAGCGCGTACCCTATGCGCTGACATGGGTGTTCAACGGCGGCACGGCGGCGAGCAGCGGCTATACGGCGGAGAGCAGCTATGTGGTGTCCTACGATACCGTGATCCTCACGCCCACGCTGGAAAAGACGGGCTACGCCTTTGCCGGCTGGTACACGGACGAAACGTATACCGCGCCGATGAGCGACGGCATGAGGATGCCCGCGCACGACGTGACGCTCTACGCCAAGTGGACGGCAGGCACGGCGACGCCTTACAGGGTTGAATATTACCAGCAGAACGCGGACGACGACGGCTATACGGAGACGGACGCCGCTTCGCTCACCGGCGTGACCGGCGAGCCGGTCACGGCGGCGGAAAAGCGCTATACGGACTTCCATTTCAACGCGGAGAAGTCGACGACCGGCGGCACCGTCGCGGCGGACGGCTCGCTCGTGCTCCGGCTGTACTACGACCGTGACACCTACACCGTGACCTTCCATGGCAACGGCGGTACGCCCGCGGCCGCAGAGGTGACCTTCAAGGTCGGCCAGACCATCCGCACGAGCGAGCCCGTGAACGACGGCTACGCCTTTACGGGGTGGTACACCGAGGCGGCGTGCGAGACCGCGGCCCCGACGGTCATGCCCGCGCAGCCGCTGACGCTGTATGCCGGCTGGAGGGCAGGCGAGGTCAATTATAAGGTCCTGCGCTACGAGATGGACCTGAATGGACAGTATGTGTGCGTGACGGCAGGCGAGGGGACGGTCACCGGCGTGATGGGCAGCAGCCTTGCGCTCGGCACGCTCGCGCCGGGCAAGGAGGGCTTCACCTTTGTCCGTGCCACCAATACCCTTTCCGGCGGCGTGGAAACGGAGATCTCCGCGGAAAGCGTTTCCGTGGCCAAGGGCATGACCGTGAAGCTCTACTACAGCCGCAACAAGTACACCATCCAGTGGGATCTTGCGGGCGGAACGGCGGAGAACGAGGGCAGCTACACCACGGGCGAGGTCTACTACGGCACGCCCATCGTCCAGCCTGCGAATCCCAAGCGCTTCGCCTATACGCACAGCGGCTGGAAGGATAAGACCTCCGGCACTGCGGCCGAGGCGATCCCCGAGACCATGCCCGCACGGAACCTCTCCTACGGCTTGAGCTGGACGAGGGGCGACGCCACCTACGAGCTGCAGGTCTTCTTCATGGATCTGCAGGGACAGTACCCGGGCGAGCCGGATATGACCAGAACGGTGAGGGGGACGACGCCCAACACGGCGATTGACCTGACCAAGATAACGGAGAGCAGCATCTACAGCTACCTGAGTGAGGCGATGCCGGAAATGGGAGTGGCGCTGAGCGAGGGCGGATTTGCGTTTGAGCGCGCGACGGCAAACGGCGAGGCATGGCCGGAAAGCCTGATCTTTGACCACGACGGCATTACCGTCCAGCTCTACTATGAGCGCTGCCAGTTTAACCTGACATGGGACCTTGAACCTCTCGGCAAGGCAGATCCGAGTACGCCGTTTACCGGCGGCGCTAACCGTGCGGAGCCGGTCTACTACGGTACGCCCATCGTTGCGCCGAAGGCGGAGCGGACAGGGTATTCCCTCAACTGCTGGTTCGACCCGGGGACCAATAAGTCGGTAGACCTTGAAGGCATGACCATGCCTGCGAAGGATCTGACTTACAAAGTCGAATGGAAAACGAACAAGTATACCATCTCCTTTGACTTTGCCGGCGGCCATGTGAGCGGCAAGCCCGGGACGACCAGCCTCGCATCGGTCAATAAGGAGTATGATTCCACCTACAAGATTCCGGTTTATGTGAGCAGGGATGGCTACGACTTCGTTTGCTGGCGCGATCAGGACGGAACGGAATATCAGGCGGCCGGATCGGTCACGGTCCCTGCGAAGGACCTGACGCTCACGGCGGTCTGGACGCCTCTGCAGCGGGCGATTCAGTTCCAGGAGGAAGACGGCACGGCGGCCGCCGGCTGGAAGCTGGCAGACGGGACCGATTACCCTGAGGTCATTTATCTCTATGAAACCGGCGCGGAGGTCCCCGCACCCGTGAGGACCGGCTACCACCTTGCCGGTTGGTACGCCAACGGCGGCACGGAGCTGCTGAAGCCGGACAGCGACGGCGTGCTGCGCCTTGCCAGCGGCAATGCGGATTACGCCATTGAGCTGACGCTCAAGGCGGCATGGGAAGCGAATTCGTACAGCATCCGCTTCGACGCCAACGGCGGCGCGGGGACGATGCCCGAGCAAGACGCTGTCTACGATATGGAGTCTGCGCTGACGGGCAACACCTTTGAGAAGAAAAACTATTCCTTCAAGGAATGGAACACCGAGAAGAACGGCGGCGGCACGGCCTATGCAGACGGAGCGAACGTCCTCAATCTGACCGCGGAGAACGGCGGAACGGTCACGCTCTACGCGCAGTGGGAGCCTACTGTGTACACGGTCACCTATGAGCTGAACGGCGGTACGGCGGGCGACGGCTGCCCGGCGACGTATACCGTGGAAAGCGAAACGGCCACGCTCGGCAACCCCACCAAGGAGAACTGCAACTTCATGGGCTGGTATACGACCGCGGACTTCGCCGAAGGGACGCAGATCACGGAGCTGCCCGGCGACCATACCGAGAACCTGAAGCTCTACGCCAAGTGGGAACATCTGGTGTGGAACATCAGCTACGAGCTTGGCGAGGTTGGAAGCGTCGATAATAACCCCAATCCGACCACGGTGAACCAGGGCGAGTCCTTCACGCTGATGCCTCTGTCCAAGACGGGCTGGAAGTTCCTGGGCTGGGCGCTGAGCGAGGGAAGCACGGCGATCGACGGTTCGACGGACAAAGCAGGCGTTTCGTATAGACCGACCGGCAACACGACGCTCTACGCGCTTTGGGAGCACCCCACCTATACGGTCACGTTCAAAGGGGGTACTGAGACCACCGATACCTATGAGACGTTGACGAAGTTTTATGGTGAGATTGTGAAGCTGCCGACGCCGCGAACGACCAATTCCGCACTGGAGTTTGCGGGCTGGAGGGATGCGCTTACTGGCAGGGAATATGATCCGAGCACGAATGATTATTCGGTGCCGGAGCGTAATGCCACGCTGCAGGCGGTATGGCGCCTGAAGGGCGAGATCAAAACGACGGAGGAATTCCTCGCGCTTGCGACGGCATGCAGCGGAAGCAGTGGCAGAAAGTACAAGAGGAATACGAAGCGCATCTGCGTAAAGAACGACATCGAGGTCCCGGCGGGAACGCAGCTTGACCTGAGCGACTTCACGGGCGAGATCACCTCCGGCTCCGAGACCGCCCAGACAACGATCACCATGACCGGCACGGAAAACTATAAGCCGCTGTTTGGCAACGAGATCTCCTGCAAGATCTATAACATCAACATCGCGTTCGAGAACGCAAGCGTCACGGCAGACGGTATGTACACCAGCGGCAACAACTACTCCTTCTGGGGCGTCTTTGGCGGCACGCTCGAGACTGGAGGCATCCTGAGGGGCTGCACGGTGAACGGACGCGGCAGCAAGAGCGTTACCATCAGCCTTGTGAAGGACGCGTACGAATACGTCGGCGGACTGGTGGGCAGCAACGGCGGTACCATCCAGAACTGCGGCGTGGGCGCGGACACGGCGCATCCCGTGAAGCTGATCGTCAATAACAACCGGAGCGGAGACCTCGATGTGGGCGGTCTTGCGGGCTACAACAGCGTCGAAGGCGGCTTGATCCTGTACGATCAAAACGAGGTCCAGATCAACGAGAATGGCAGCACGAAGCTGACGGTGAGCATGGAGCTGACCGTAGCGGGAATACGGCTCGCGCTGCATGCCGGCGGAATTGCCGGCTATGTCAACCGGAGCAGCATCGAGTTCCGGGACGGCTCGGACGTTGCAGTGTATTTTGCCCACGAGAACCAGACGGGCAAGTCCTACGCCGGCGACGCCGTGGGCGCCTTGGTGGGCTATCTGTACGGAGACAAAGTCGGAGGAAGCAAGGGCAGGCTCACCATCGCCGCCGGCGCGTCTCTGACGCACACGGTGGGCAGCGGCGTGAGCGCGAGTCGCTGTGGCGAGGTCACCAATGGCGCCATTGTCTCGGACCTCCGCAAGCCCTGACCGGACGCCCATGAGAAGATTTCTTGTCCTACTGATTACCCTGATGCTCCTCGCCTCCGCCGCGCAAGCGGCGGAGGCCGGGGAGCCGCGCGCTTTTGCGGGGGAGAGCACAGACGCGGCGCGGACCGAGGCACGGACGGAGACTGCCGCGCAGAGTGAGACCGCCGCGGAGACCGCCCCCTTGCGCGTGGCGGTCATCGACAGCGGCATCTCCACCGGAGCGGTGAGCGCGGAGCGCATCGCCGCGGGGTACAACTACATCCGCCCGCAGGACGGCACCGAGGATAAGCTCGGCCACGGCACGGCGGTCGCCGCCATCATTGCGGGCAGCGAAAAGGCCCGCGTCACGGGCATCTGTCCCACGGCGGCACTCGTGCCGCTGGTGTACTGCTCGGCGGACGAGGACGCTCGCGAGGTCAGCGGCGGAACCGCCATGACTGCGCAGACTGTCTACGATGCGGTGGACGTGTACGGCTGCCGCATCATCAACATTTCCTCCGGCACGGCCGCCGACAGCAAGACCCTCCGCGACGCGGTGGACTACGCCGCCTCGCGCGGCGCGCTGGTCGTCGCCAGCGCGGGCAACGCGGGCCGGACCGACCCCGACGCGGTGTACTACCCGGGCGGGTACGAGAGCGTGCTGTGCGTCGGCGCGTGCAATGCCGACGGCAGCCTCGCGGACTTCACGCAGCGCGGCGAAACGGTCGACCTGCTCGCGCGGGGCGCGGATCTGCGCCTTGCGAGCATTCGCGGCACGCGCATCCGCGGCGAGGGGACGAGCTTCGCCGCGGCGGTCGTGAGCGGCACGGCGGCGCAGCTGTGGACGCTGCACCCCGAATGGACGGCGGACGAGGTGTGCGCGGCGCTGTTCAACACGGCGCAGGCCGTCGACGGCTGGCGCGTGCTCGACCCGCAGCGGACGCTCGCGGTCTGTACCGCGGCGTTTTCAGACGTGAGCGAGGGCGCGTGGTATTCCGACGCCGTCCGCTGGGCGGCGGAGCACGGCATCGCGCAGTCCGGCACGGGGCGCTTCGCGCCCGACGCGCCCTGCACCCGCGCGGAGATGGTGACGTTCCTCTACCGCGCGGCGGGCAGTCCCAAAACGGCGCGGACGGAGAACGGGTTTGCCGACGTGAGCGCGGGCGGCGCGCTTGAGCGCGCTGTGTGCTGGGCAGTCGAGCGCGGCGTGACCAACGGCACGGACGCGGCGCACTTCTCACCCGATGAGACCTGCACCCGCGCGCAGGCGGCGGCCTTTCTGCACCGCGCGCTCGGCCTGCCCGAGGGGCAGGGGGACGCGGCGTTTTCCGACGTGCGCGCGGGCGCGTGGTACGCTGAAGCCGTTCGCTGGGCGGTCGGCGCGGGCGTGACCAACGGCGTGGGAGAGGGGCGCTTCGCGCCCGACGCGCCCTGCACCCGCGCGCAGATCGTGACGTTCCTTTGGCGCTCGTACAACGGATAAACAGGGAATCGGAGAAAATAACAGGAAGTGAGGCGGCATAGAGCCGCCTCACTTATTTTTATGTCGAAGCGCCATAAACCATGAACGGGTAAACCGATATAAGTAAGATACTGGTGATATGTTGACAGCCGTCGGTGCCATATGATAAGATAGCCATAGACAGGTTTGCATCACAAGAAGCCGAAGCAGGTGCGATACGCCTGTGTGGCGCGCGGGCTTGCCACAGTAGCCAATGCGAAACGGAAGGCGCGCCATGGACCCGGCAGGAGTAATCTCTTTGAAAGTGCCGGTAAGTAAAATGTATCATGTTCCTGTCCACCCTGTGATAGCAGCCGGAATGCTGTAGATTTTCCGGAGAGCGCGCCCTCTGCAATGGCGCCGACAGGCCCTGACTGCCGTGGAAGTTAAGAAACAGGGCTGCACACATAAGCAGAAAAAAGTGTCGGGGGCGACCCCAAAACGGTCACACACGAGACCTTAAAAAGTGTATTTGCCGATCGCCGAGTCTCCGCGCGGAGCTGGCAGGAGGCGGCGCAGCTTGAACATAAATGGACAGACAAACGGACAGGAGGGAGCCGGATGGGGCGGAAGAACAAAACCTATTACAAGGATCTGCACCAGCAGGCCTATGATCGGCTGACCGAGATGCTGGCCTTCGGCGAGAGCAAAAAGGAAGCCGTGGCCGAAGGCACGGAAAAGGATAAGATCTTCTCGGTAAATACATATAAGAGCTACTGGAAGCACATCAAATATTTCCTTCGCTTTATCAAGCAGAAGCATCCGGAGTGTACGACGCTCAAAGGCGCGAAAAAGTATGTCAACGAATGGCTTCAGAGCAGAGCGGATGAGGAGCTTTCCGCGTGGACGGTGCAGCTGGAGGCGAAGGCGCTCGGCAAGCTTTACGGGATCGAGCCGGACGATGAGGACTATTTCAAGCCGCCCAAGCGGAATCGGGAGGACATCAAGCGCAGCCGCAGCGACTGCGTGCGCGACGAACACTTTTCGAAGACGAACAACGACGAGCTGATCAAGTTCTGCCGCGGGACGGGGCTGCGCCGCCGCGAGCTGGGAGAGCTTCGCGGAAAGGACCTCGTGCGCTGTGAGCAGATCGCGGCGGATGCCGCGCAGCTGGAGCAGATTCCGGAGGAGGAGCGCGCGCCGAGCGTCACAAAGCGGCTGGAAATGCTGCGGGACGCGATGCTTTTCCCGCAGGAGTGGTTCGTTCATGTCCGCAACGGCAAGGGCGGACGGGAGCGGCTCAGCCCGATCATCGGAAAAAACGCGGCGCAGATCGTGGAGCGGATCGTCGACACGCCCGCGGAGGAGAAGGTGTGGCAGCACATCCATACGAGTGCCGACATTCACGCTTACCGCGCGGAATACGCCACGGCGATCTATAAGGCCTACGCCCGGCCGATCGGGGAGATCCCCTACGACCGGGTGAACAAGGGGACGGGAAAGCGGTTTCAGGGCGATGTCTACACCTGCCGGAAGGACGAGGCGGGGAAGAAGCTGGACAAGGCGGCGATGCTCTTATGCAGCAAGGCGCTGGGGCATAACCGCATCAGCGTGGTGGCGGATAACTATATCCGCGGACTGTAGGGGAGGCTTGAAATGACCCAATTTGTGCGGAAAACGCTGCTGGGCGGATTTGCCGAGGTCCCGGGAGGACAGAGCGATCCGGAGTGCAGCCATGTGCTGATGGAGCGAGCGGATTACGACGGCTTGTGCCGCTGTGTCTCCGACGCGAGGCAGGAAGCCATGCGGATAAGAAACGAGGGAGACAACGCGCTTGCAATGGCAAACCGGAGCGCGCGGGAGGCGCTGGCACAGGCGGAAAAAGAGGCCGGGGAACGCCTGCAGGCGCTCCGGCAGGAGCTGGAGGCAGAGAAGGACGAGAGCGCGTATCAGCGGGCGCTGAATGCCAACCTGCTGCGGATCAACCGCGAGCGCGCCAACGCGGAGCGCGGTTTGAGGCCGAAAAAGACGAGGCCGGGGTACATCGTACTCTATTCGGAGGAAAAGGACTATCCGTATCGGGACGGAAGGAAGCTCATTAAGGTGAAAATGTGGGAGACCACTTTGCAGAGTCCGTATCCGACCGGACTTGCGGAGACAGCGGCGAGACGGCAGCTTGAGGAGGATCTGTTTTCGGAGGAGAACGAGTGGCTGAGCGCGGCGATCGGCATCACGGGCCGCTATTTGGACGATTATGAGAAAATGCGGGCGGAAAAGCACCTGAACCCCAACGATCCCTTCTTTCAGGGGAACATCGCCCTTGCCACGCTGCAGCGGCTGAAGCGGAATTTCCGCTCCGGCTACTGGGAGGTGTCGCTCCTGCACACGAAGCCGCTGGGAGACATTCCGGAGGAGCTTCTGCCGGAACGGAAGAAGACCACGCGGGAGACGTGATAGGGACGGCTGCGAGCATCAAAAGGAAGAAAAAGCCCCCGCCCCGCTCGAAAGAGCGGGGCGGGGGTGTTTTGTTATTACATCATGCGGTATTTCCCTTGCGGAAAATTACTTCTGGATGATGTAGATGGTGTCGATGGCGATCTTCTTCGCAGTGCCGTCAGCAGCGTTCTTGTCAACGACCTTGACGTAGACGACATCGTCCTTGCTGGCGGAGGTGATGGAGCCGGAAACGAGCTCGCCGTCGGAGTCGATCACGACGACCTTCTCGGTGCCGTCATAGGTGTAGGTCGTGGCATTGGTGACCAGCAGGCCGTTCTTGGCGGCGGTGGTAACGGTGCTCTTGACAAAGTCGGTACCGGCAGCACCCTGCAGGGTAGACTTGGTGACATAGCCGCTGCCGTCGAACTCGACCGTGTACAGATAGCCCTTGGACATCTTGACATCGCCGGTATTATCGAAGATGACTTCCTCGGACTTGATGGTGGTCTTCTCGCTGTTCAGGATACCCTCGACAGCGTAGACGAGGTTATCATCGGACGCATTGCCCGTAACGGTAACGTCATCGGAAATGGCGTAGAACGCGTCGGTCTTGGTCACAGCGCCGGAGACGGTCTTGCCAACGGCGTCGACATAGACGAAGACGACCTTGCCGTCATCGGTGGCGTAGGAGACCGGAGTAGAGGTGACGGTGGGCATCGCCTTGTAGCCGGTGTAGGCGGTGAACTTGGCGTTGGTGTCGGTAGTGCCGCTCTTAACAACAACAACGGTCTCGCTGTTGATCGCATCACTGCCGGACAGCGTGGGAACGCCGGAGGTCAGCGCAATGCTGGTGGGATTGGTGCCAACGAACTTGAGGGTGTACTCATCGTTCTTGACGGTGTAGGTGACGACCTTGTTCTCGAACGCGGTGTTCTTGGCCTTGTTGGTGTTCATGCTGGTGCCAACCACAGCGCTGGTACCATCGGTCAGGGCAGTATAGTCCTTGATCTTCTTGCTGTCGATCTTGGTGACCTTGACGGTCTTGGTGCTGCCGTCCGCGAAGACGAGCTTAGCCTCGGCATACTGGTTGGAGCCGGTGCCGGAAGCGCCCATCAGAGCGATGAGGTCGATAACGGCATAGTTCTTCTCCTCAGCAATGGCGCTGGTCTTAACGACAAAGCCAAACTGGTCGAGGTAGTAATTGTTGTCGCTGGTCTTGTTGGCAAAGTCAGTCATCGCAACGTTATTGCTGCTGTCCTTAGCAACGCCGAGAGCGACGGAGTAAGCAGTGCCGGAGACCGTGATCTTGTCACTGGTTTTCTGAGTCTGCGTACCAACGACCTTGGTGGTGGGATAGATGTGCTGGACATAGGGATCCGCAGAAGTACCGGCACCGGTGGTGGTGAAGGTCACGATGTCATCCTCAGCGACCTTACCATAAACCTTAACGGTATCGGTGTTCTTATCGTCATCGGCCCAATCCTTGGCAGTAATGTCGCTGCCACCATAGCTGAGAGTGTAGGTCACGTCGCCGGCCTTGTTGGTGGAGATATCAGTGATCTCAGCAACAGCGTACTCAATCTCAACCGCGGTTGCGTTGATGACCTTGTTGTCCTTATCACCATAAAGCTCAACGACCTTGCCGTTAGCGGTATCGTTAGCATAAGCAGCAATGTCGGACTCGGCAGTAATCTTGTTGGCGGAAGCAACAGAGCCAATGTACCAACCCTTGAGATCCTTCAGCATGTTCTTGGCAGAGGTCTCAGCGGTATAGGTGAACAGAGCGGTCTTGGCAACGGTGTAGACGTCATCGTTCGTCTTGTAGGTCCACTTGTAATCCAGAGGACGGTTGAACTCATCAACGGTGACAGAGGTGTCCTTCTTGAGGTCGCCCTTGTAGAGCTTCTCACCGAGCTGGACGCTCTGCTTGGTCACAGGAGTGGTGCCATTAGCCTGATACTCAGTCTTGATAGCCTTGCCGTAGGATTCCTCGGTGGTGACAGCCTGAGCCTTCTTGGCGCCGGTGACGATGGTAACATCGCCCGCGGTGATGGTGCTGCCCTTCTCGTCATACTCAACGGTGGTGGCCTTGAGGGCGTTCAGACCGTACTGGGCGGCCTCCTCACGGGTCAGGGCGGCAGAGCCGAGCTTGCTGGTGCCCTTGCTGAGGGAGTTGCTCTCCATCAGCTTGGCGACCTTGATGGTCCAGGAAGCGCCGGTCATCTCTTCGATGGTGGCGTCATAACCCAGAGCGCAGAGGAGCATCTTGCCGAACTGATAGCCGGTGACCTTCTCGTCGGGAGCGAACTTGTTGTCGCCCACACCGGAGACATAACCAGCGTCAGCGCAGTACGCAACGTACTTCGCAGCCCAGTTGTTGGCGGACAGGTCGGAGAAGACCTGAACGGCAGGCAGAGCCTCGGCGACATCCTTGCCCAGGTCGAGGTAAGCAATGATCTTGCAGGCCTGCGCACGGGTCAGGGTGTCGGTGGCGCCGAATTCGCCGTTGTCATAACCGGCGAGGACGCCAACGGCGGCCATAACGTCGACAGCTTCCTTGTTGCTGATCTTGTCAGCATCCTTGAAAGCCGCGTTGCTGATGGTGACGAGGGACATGGTCATGACCAGCGCCAGCACCAGAGCGAGTAACTTTTTCATATAGTGTTACTCTCCTTTCTGAAATTTCCGCTCGCCGGTTCCATTTTTTTCGCTGTCGCAGCGCCGTTTCCGGCGGTTTCGGCGCGGCCCTCGCGAAAGGGAAGCCCCCTTTCGCTTTGTGCAGCAAGCTGAAAAAACCGAAAATTGCGCCATTTCGGCGATACCATATCCCCAGCATCCGGGACAGGAAAAAGCCGCAAAGCGCCCGCGCAGCAGGCGTTTCGCGGCCTTTTGACATTCGAAAGGGGGTAGCCCTCCGGGTGGACGGCGCAGAGGGGTAAAAAACCAGTAAGCCCTTGTGCCACGGGCGTTTCGGCGGGTAGACATCGGGTAGACATCGACGATTTTGAGGGAGTCCGTTGGACATTTGAAACAAAAACGACCGATTTTGCGGCAGTACGGCGGAACGCCCGGCCTTGAAACGATCAGTCTCTTGCTGCGGCGGGGTATACATATTATATACAAGAGTATCGTCTGCGGCTGTTTTCGACCGAATCGGGAATTCTTCCCTTGCTTGTAACAGGATTTCGGAAATATTACAGGATTATTACGATTTGCCTAAAGCCATTGACGCGGGAAAAAGCGGGGTGTAAGATAAGCGTGCAAATGAAGGTGGGCAGGGTAGGTTCCCGGTTCAGTTACGGGAACGGCATGCCACGGTAAGTGGATCGAGAAATGCCTGAAACATCCGAGTTTGCAATACAAATCCGACTCAATGGGGATATGGTATCGCCATGCCGGAGGAGCTTCGGCCTGCTTTCGGCGTTGTGAACAATTGCGGAGTTCGTCCTCACCTTTGGAAGCGGCGCGGGAGACGGCGGAAAGGGCCGCCGGC
>NZ_JAHLPT010000015.1 GCF_018918025.1 Oscillibacter sp. MSJ-31
ATGCCCTGGTCCGAAAACCTACCGGATATTTGCAGGAAAGACTCTTAACTGAAGGTCGGCAGCCATCTTTGCGTGGCCGCCGACCTTCTTTGTCAAGGTACGGGTTATTTACCGCTTACTAACTAAATATAAATTTTATAAACTTATTTTGAGATTTTGTATAACGGTGGAATGTAGGCATGAGTAAGAAAAACTATGGGTCGTATGCAGCAGCTGCACTGCTTGCCGGTCTGGCTGTTCAATCATTGTATAATTACTCAAAGACAAGTGAGAAGGCATCTATAAACGTTAATTACTTCTATGAGTGCTTACTTGTTGCTTTAGGGCAGGTAGTTTGGGTGATTATTGCAACTTGCTTTATAGAAGATACACAACAATTAGGTAATGCACTAATTGTGATACTTATTTTTGGCATAGTAGCAATGATAATACTTAATAAGGATAGAAAAAAGCAGATATATAATGCTCTGTATACAAAATGGATAATTGCAGCAATAGGCGTAGTCCTGTTGGCTGTAGTAGCAGGTGCATTGCTTTTTAAGACAATGGCACCTAAGGAAGATGCAAAGTCCAATATTGAAGAGGTACTGCCAGATATGACTGAGCAGGACATTTTGGACATGATGAATGAGAAGCTGCCGGACAGCATGGTTGATGCGATAAACAGTTCAGATGATAGTGTGACAGTTGAGCCTGATAGCATACTTGAGTTCTTGGATGACGGTAGCATTGTTTATTTAGATGAGAATGGTGAGAAGAAAACCATTACTCCAAAAACAACAGAAATGACACCGGAAGAAATTGATGAGTACTATGACAATCTGATCAATAACGGCGGTGAAACAGCAGAGCAGCCGCAACAGCCTGAGCAGCCAAATGTAATCATTCCTGATGATGCAGGTGCTTATGACGAACACTTTACAGAGTTTAACGGTGTGGACGAGCCAACGGGTGAGAATGACCAAACAAAGAAAGATTACTCGGTTGAAGGTATTCTGATTGATGACTCCTTGTGGGATGTTGAGATGCCAGAACAGGAGCACACTACTCAGCACGGCTACACTATTAACTAAGTGGCAATTGGAGGTAAATGGAATGAAGGTAAAGAACATAGTGGCTGCAATGCTTGCAGCCGTAATGATGTTTTCTAGCATGACAGTGTCATTTGCAGCTGTAGATGCAGAGGGGCACGGCGGTTCTGGAGGTTCTGGAGGTGGCACAGCAAAGGGTACATTCTCCACTTCCCTGTCCGGCTACCGTATTTATATATATGATAGCAAGACTGGTGAAATAGTTTCAAACGTAGTTGATTTTGTTAGAACGGCAAACGGTGGAACAAATGAACTAAAGGCTGCTGAGGCTCACCTTGAAACAAAGCTTGGAGTGCCCAGCGCATATAAGAGGATACCTCAGGAGCAAATCAAAGGTACTACCTCTGAGTGGCCGTTGCCAATGGTTTATACCTCAACATTCGTTGGCAATGGTGACTCCGTTAAGTCATGGATGCTGAATGGTGAGGGTAACATTGGATCCTATGTAGCTCCGAGCTGGGGCGGCAGTGATTATAAGGGTGGAAATTCTGGAGTACCACTGACACCATCAAAGCAGGATCCTGTTACACCAGACAACAGCATATATGACCTGATGGAAAGACTGGCTGGATACGATATAGGCACTAAGGCTGATTACTATTATAACCTTGGTATTTTTACTTCAAGTGATGCTCAGTCTGCCATTCAAGGTGAGATTGCCAGTCTGGTCAGTGCAATTAAGAGTTCATATAGCGGCAATAATGCTGCAATGATTGAGAAGTCATTGAACATGGCATATAGCAACAAGGTTTCTGCTCTGAAATCCAATATTGCGGCTAGAACATGGCCCACGAGAGATCAGATAAGGCTTTATCAAGGACTGTACAACCTGACTGTAGATATGCAGGATGGAAAGATTGAGGACAAGAGTAAATATAGAGCCTACTCACCTATTTCAACTTCCCTTTCAGACAGCGATTTCTACACAAGTTTTTATAATGTAATTCTTCCGTCATTGACAGGAAGGCAGCAGACCAACATCAATAATAAAAAGACAACATTGAGAGTATCTGCTAAGAACGCCGTTGACAGTTGGTTCAACATTTCATACGCAGCTGTAGACAAGTCCACCGGCAACGGAAACCTGTTTGTGATACTGAATTTCAAATCGCCTGACGGGTACATATTCCAGTTTACAAACGGCGTTGATGCAAAATCAGAACTTGAAGCTACGGGCAGTGGGGATGCAAATGATGCTATCACCTATACCTGCTACACCAACGAGTATGATATTGGCATTGAGCCTGTGTTCTGGTTTAGACCGGCAACGGCTGGCTGTGCAAGCACTTATTCCTCATGGTTCTATGGAACACCTACTAACTATGGTAAGTGGCAGGTGGAACAAGCCTCAAAGGCAGGTGGTTGGACAGATGGCGGTAAGGGTGGGCATTATAACAATGCTATCAATAAGATTGGTGCTGCCTGTCTGATTTTGAAGGACTCCGAGGATGCTCTATCCTTTGAAGGTGGAAAGCATGTTGACACAGTGAACGTTCCAAGTTCAAGCCTAACAAATTCGACACTTGGCAATTCGTCACTCGGATACGCAATGCACTGGTACACCTTTGCAGGTAAGGGTGGCGTTCCGACTTATGATAAAGACATTGGAGATACCCCGCACCCTGCACCGGATCCGACAAAGCCAGACCCGGGTGACGGTAGTTACAACATAAATATTGTCAAGGTTTATGACTATCAGCATGAGGATGGCAGTGTTGAACACGTGACTACGACATATAAGACTAACGAGCCTGGTATGATACACATTGAGCATGAACCTACCTATAAGGTGATTGCCTACTTCACAAGTAACACTCTGCATAGCAACGCAAGGAGTGAGAGCCTAACTTGGGAAGATGTTAATACAATGCCAGTAATAAGTGGTTCAGAGTATAGTTGGAGCACGGTCAAGGGCAAACCGGCTGGATCAGCGGCAAATACCGTTTACATTGGAAAATATGCCGAGACTTCCTCGGCTGAGTCAATGGCTACCACCTTATATGTGAGACTTCTGAAAACCGATGTTGCTACTCAGGTTGAATATGGAGCCAACATTATAAGCGAGTCACAGCTGAACCGTGCTATTGGTACAGACAAGAAGTTTGGCGAGGATGCAACGCAAAGTTCAAACTGGGGCAGTTACATATTTAATTGTAAACTTGAACCCATTGGTGACCACACCTATTCTGTAAGACATAGCTACACTGATAGCAATGGAAAGTCACATAGTTACACAACCTATCATACCTGCCATCGAGAGTACGTTGGTGATGCAGTATTTACTTACAGCGTAGGCCAAACACCGACCTCTGTTGAAACTCAGTCGAAGAGTGGGGCAGCAAGTGTATTTAAGCCGATTGTGGTGACAAGCAGTGGAGCTGGATCAACAGCAACGACAAAGATAGCAGCTGCTGGAGGGTTTAACTGGGACAATGGCCCTGAATACCATAATGATGATGGAGTAGCGCAGTTTACTACAATTTGGCGCGGTTGCGTGGACACTGTGACCTTGGCAAAATATAAGCAGTCTGATATGAGCGGTTACAGTAACTTGGCAACTCTATTTGGAAGCGCAAATAGTAATCCTGCTAAGCGTGCTACTGGTGCTGAATACACAAGGCCGATCACGCTGACTTTGAACGGAACTCCGTCCTCTGTCGTTATTAGCCACAGTTACAGTGGACATGCTCCAGGTTCAGCGACACCAACAATGACACCTGATACGATTGATTTTACTGGCTCGGTGAAAATCTTCTGCTATGCCGGTGTAAGTCACGGCCTGTCCAGTACCGATATTGGAGCAATTCAGGGTGTAACCTCAGGCAGATTTCTTATTAACTCGTTCAATAAGAAGTGTGAAACCACCTTAAAGTTCAATCCTTATATCAGAATGAGTTTCCAGTATACGCAGGACGGTTATGATACTACCCAATATAACACCGAAGGAGCAAAGTTATTTAAGCAATTGGCACAGCCTGGAAACACTTTCAACGGTGCTCTTGGTACTTATCTGAAAGATAGAACGGCGTATGTGCTGTCTGATAAGCAGTCTTCAATCCTCCCGACAAATGCTATTGAGGTTGGCTGGTACAATCCGACACAGACTTCTGGTAAGTATGGATTGCAGATGACTTCTCAACAGTGGTCAATCCATAATAGAGCGACAAACGGAAGTGAGTGGAGGAAGCCTAACCAAGTTCTCCCTGGCGGTGCAATGTATCAGTTGAACACGACTGGAACTGAGACTACATTGAGAGCCATTACATACAGTGCAATGGTGAACCCGACAGATACTTGGATTGATGGTGCTACCGCTAATGAGTACAGTGCAGCTCAGGTAACCAAGAATAACAATGAGTTTATTGAGCAGTACCGTGACATTGTTGAAAACTACAAGGTAGTTCAGTGGGTGAACAAAGATTGGTCTTTGAATATGCCTTGGGATAACAATAATGCAGTGAAGATTGAGCGTGGCGGTGAGTCACTGTCCAAGCTTGGTCTAAGTACAAAGGCTTCTACTGATAGCAAGTACCTGTTGTTTGCTGGCAATTCCGGTAATGGTGCTTCTGAGGGTGATATTGATATTCTGAGTGAGTCTTATGTAGTGACAATGTACAAGATTTTCACTGACTCAGAAGGAAATGTGTACTTCGCAAAGCAGCAGAGCAGTCCTTCTAAGACACCTGCTACGGAAGATACATTCAGTGGCCTGATGACACAGCTGGCTAACACGAACGGAACAAATCCGACAGGTGCAATCTTGTTAGGTACAAGAACTCAGAATGTTGACCAAGTGATGGCAAGTATCCAGACCTCAAATAATGAGGTTTATCAGTTAGACCAAAAGACTGGTGCAGTGAGAAATGTACTCAATGCTATTTCTCGTAACCGTGGTAACGATGAAAATGCAGCCTGGGTCACTGATAACAAGTGGTACAATGAGGCATTTGATGGATACTATGTAGCGATGCAGACAATGACCTACAAGGTTGGCTTTAAGGATCCTTCTCGTAGAGTAAGTGTACTTGACCCGAACCTCTGCCCTGCTAAGAGTTCTACAAGTAACATTTTCACAAATGCTCATGTCAGTGCTTTCCGTCTGAATGACAAGAGTGACAGTGCAAAGGCATCTGGTAAGGGTTCAGGATATATGGGAACATTCTTCGGCATTGACGCGTTTATGCCAGATGTTGAAAATATGTTCTACACTCGTCCGTTCTACATCCCCAACGCAAACGTCCAAGACCTCACATAAAGCAATAACAATACTGAATGGCCTGTCACAGTTATTGTGACAGGCCATTTCTGTGAGCTTCAAAAAAGTAGGTTGTATTTATCCTACTATTGGTATATAATAAATGTGAAAGGAGTGACTGGTTATGATGGTCAATACAAATAATTTGGTTTCTCTCACAGAAGCGAATCGTAATTTTTCTAAAGTGGCACGGCTAGTTGACGAACACGGATCGGCAGTTATTCTGAAAAATAACACTCCAAGGTATCTTGTGATTGAGTTCAGTCAGGCAGAATCTGTGCAGGAGGCGGATGACGATGACCTGATGAAGATTTCCAAACGACTCATAGATAAAAACCGTGTGGCTTATGAGGTGCTTGCAAAGTGAAAATAATCACTGAAAGACAAGTTCTAATGCTGCATGACCAGTTGATTGCTTCAACCGGCGGTTCAAACGGACTTAGGGATGAAGGTCTATTGCAGTCGGCCCTGGCAGCACCCTTTCAGAGTTTTGACGGTGCAGATGCTTTTCAGTCTATTCAGCAAAAGGCGGCAAGACTGGCGTATGGCTTGGTAAAAAATCATCCGTTTGTAGACGGGAACAAGCGAATCGGAGCACACACAATGCTTGTGTTCCTCGCGCTGAACGGAATTGACCTTGATTACACACAGGAAGAACTGTCTGAGATAATTTTATCTGTGGCCGCAAGTGAGAGCGGATATGATGAACTCCTGAGATGGCTGTTAGAGCATGAAGTGAAAAACTGATGAAGATGGCTGTTGCACATACAGTGCAGCGGCCATCTTCATTCTTTTATATACATTGAGACTTAGAGTGATTGTGATACATACATTGCGGAAGAGATGAGAGCATTGCAGAAAGATAGGTACTCATTGAATATTTTGTGATCGTCTAAGCGATATACATTCCAGTAATAGAAAGTAAATTCTTTAATAAAGGTGGTAATTGATAATGTTAAACAGTGATATGAATTTGGCAAATGGATACATGGAGCAGGTTTGCCATCAGAAAATGATTCATCGTGAGTGGCCTGTTAGTGATATGTATTTATATGTTTGTGGCATAGAGTTTGTTAATACCGGCATGGCACCTGCAGATATAATTAAGCTATTTATGGGCAAGGACATTAAATCTATTAAGGCTCTTACTGGTATTGAGATTCGTACAGTGCCTATGACTCGTAAGCTACAGGGTATTGATAAGAAGCGGATTCTTAAAAATGCCTATAATGTTTGCAAATCAGGTCTTGGAAAGAATGACTTTATGCAGTATCAGACTGTAGGCCCTTTCAAATGTTTACAAGTTGGGCATATTGATGATAACGGAAGACCTGGCTTTGATATGGAGGCCATTTATAACAGTCAAACCAATACTCTAAACGTATGCATGTGCGGTGTATTCAAAGGAGCAAAGTAAGTTATTAAACAGAGTAAAATCTATAACTTAACACAATAATAAATGACCCCGCCTCCAATTTAGGGGGTGGGGTCATTTCAAAGAAACAGGCGAGTTTATGGGAAAGTAATTGTGGTACATACATTGCGGAAGAGATGAGAGCATTGCAGAAAGATAGGTACTCATTGAATATTTTGTGATCGTCTAAGCGATATACATTCCAGTAATAGAAAGTAAATTCTTTGATAAAAAGGAGCTGGTATTATGGCTGATGTCAATCTGATTGAGAAAATTCCCGTAACTAAATTCAATATAGACACAATTAAGGGCCAGATATCATACGGATGCGGTGATCCAAGCAAGTTACGCAGAGGCGACAATGCTTATCACATTGATTGTCTAGGAGATGAGCGTATTGCAACCCGTGACTACATCGTGAACCTGATTCGTGCTGGTACAAGCGTTTCTGGCTTAAAGCTTAGTTCAGATGGTCGTTTGATTGAGAGCTATACAGAAGTTGAGCAGCTTGATAAGAAAAAGGAAAAGGCTGCTGATACCATTAGAAAAATCATTGAAAAAGAAGTTGAGGCAAAAGGATTATTCAGGTACAGCTTAAATACTGATGGCAATCGTGATCTACTCCCGATTGAAAAGTTAGCAGCTGAATATTCGGACTATGATGATTTATATGAAATCGCATGTACCATGTGATGTTAGAAGTATTCCGGCATGGCAATTTGAGTTGATGGGCATGTTGGTGTTCAAGGGCATCTGGAAGACACACTTTGATGCTGTGATAAATGCTTTTGATGAAATGGACGAGCGAGAGCAAGAAAAGAAAAGCAGTACTATCAGCATTGCTGATAGGTGTGAGGCTCAGATAAGAAAAATTACAAGGCAAAGAGACCGATTACTAGACCTTTACACCGATGACAAGATTGATCATGATGTGTTCACGTCCAAGTATGCTGCATACACGGCGGCGATTGAGAAGCAAAAGGAAATCATCAGCGAGTGTGCCGAAGAACAGAAGATTGACAAGGATGAGGCAGGGGCATTCCTCAAGAAGATGCAGAGAATGATAAATGTGTCTGGCACTCAGCTAGACAATGAAACGGTGGAGAAGTTTATTGATCGTGTGATTGTGCAAAGCGATCATTGCTTTGAGTGGCTTGTGAATGTTACTGGCGATGCACAGACGGCAACACCGGAACTGTTCCCGATGCGGGGGTATGGCTCTGATAAGACGAGCACACGCATAGTGAACTATGCTGATGCAGCCAAAAATGCTATAGAGGTCAGAGATAAATATTACGCTCACGCTTTTGCTTTCACAATTCCCTTTGAAGAGGCTCAAAAGCTTAGGGATAAGTGTGGTACTCATGTGAGACCAGGAAGGTGGACAGACCTTCTGGTTGATGTGTATGTTAGGACAACAAAGGTCTAAAAAGGACGCTGCTCAGTTTGTGGGCAGCGTCTTTCTTTTTTATAGTTTGTCCACATTAAGGGTTACTGGGTTGATTGCTATGACAGGCTTGCCTTGGCGAATGGCATAGTTTACTGTGGCACCGGTTCCGCTGTGACTGCCATTCCAAACGGATAGAACATAGTCGGCATTATCAACCATATATTTGTTTCTCTTGTCCATGCAGTCAATAGAATACTGGTGCTGAATAAGTGTCTCCTTGTCGCATTTAGATGCAATGTCAAAATAGCGGTCACGCAGGTTTTCTGACCATTTAGCAGCCTGAGTTTCGCAGGGGAAGGCACACTCGAGCGTAATGTTTGGGTATATGGCCTTTAGGCCAAGGACGATTTCAGCGGCAAACATATCAACTCCGATAGCCATGCCAGAGATGAAATGAGTGACACCATTAGTCTCAATGAGATTGATGATTTGGTCGTGTAAAGCCCTTTTAAGAGCAATACAACGGCTGTCAGTTTCATTGAAACCAAACGGCAAGCTTTGTGGGCGGTGGCCGGTAAAAGCACAGGAGACGGTTTTCATGTAAGTCCTTCTTTCTGTATATTAGCGTTTGTTTATCGTTCTCTAATACACAGTATAGCAGAGAGATTTGTCGAATTGTAGCGGAAATTGAAAGAACCTGCTAAAATTTCTAGCAGGTTCTGGACTAGTTAATTTCATTTTGGACTTGTTATTTATTTTCGGACTCTTGCTTGATCATAAGCTCTACCATTTGTAAGATACGCTTTTGAGCATCTGGGGATAAGCTTGAAAGAGATTTCGACAATTCACTTGCCTTGTATTCACTAGCATAGTCAAGTACATCACAGAAAATGGAGTCGGCAGAGGTTTCAAGGCCGTTGAGTAGAATGATGAGCTTTTCGCAGCGAGGAAAGGACATGCCACGTTCAACAGTAGAAATGTAGTTCGTGGTCAAGCCGGTCTTTTCGGCAAGCTCCTCTTGCGTGATGCCAAGACGCTCACGGCATTCTTTTACTCGTTTTCCGATCCGCTTATCAATCATAGTGGTTACCTGCACTTCCTCTATAATGCTTATAAGCATTATATGGATTAGAACCACACCAATACAGATTTGCTAATGCAGACAGTCAGTATTAGCGAATGACAATGTATAGAGAAATATCACTATGGCACCCTGAAAGGCACATGGAAGGGTATAAACAGTTAACTTGCCATAGTTATATTGCTGCACAGGCTGCAATCAAGGAAATGTGAGCGATCTTTTGAGCGTTCACAAAGCGGCTTGAAACTTGCAAACCTTTGATGTGACTGCGTTTGCAGACATCATTAGTTGAAAACAGACAAAAATCCGGTATTGTTCCGTTTGGAGCGATACCGGATTTTTTTGCATCTTTTGCGGGGCAGGTTGAGAAAAACTGCGTCATGGAGAGATTCCGTGTGCCGCCGGTACTCGGAATGGCACCCTGAATGGCACGCGGAAGCGGCACTCGGAAGGGTTGGGGCATCGACATGACAAAGGAGGACACAGACAAGGAGGATGACGGTGGAACCGGCGGTGATGATGCTCCTGGAGGAGATCGGGCAGAGAGTGGAGGCACAGTCGGTGCTGCTGATAGCCAGATTTCTGATGCTGACAGTGGCACTGCTGACATTGCTGATGAAATGCCAGAAAGGACTTTACTTATGCGGCGCAGCCCTGTATAATCGTTTAAGATGGAAAATTGTCGAAAGACTATGCTGCAGGGCCATACGCCTGAGCGGAAGAGCCCCTATGATCGACCGACCGCACTCTTAAGGCAACACCGCGCAGTGAAAGCTGCGGTATTGCCTTAGCAGGACTGCGGTCAGTTTCTTTCTCTGCGAAAGGAGGGAGCATCGGTGAACCGCGTGTTCCGCGAGGAAAAGAAATATCTGATCTCGCTGCCGGAGGCGCTGCAAGCCTGCCATCGGCTCGCGCAGGTCATGCACGAGGACCCGCACAACGGCATAAGCGGCTACCCTGTCCGCTCGCTTTACTTCGATACGCTCGACGACAGGGACTTCCGCGAAAAGGCTGCGGGCGTAGAGCTGCGGCGCAAGCTGCGCCTGCGCTGCTATGATCCGGCGGCAGACTTCGCCATGCTGGAGATGAAGCAGAAGCAGGGCGCAAGCCAGCTCAAGCGCTCTCTGCGCGTGACACGGGAGGATGCCCAAGCGCTCACGCGCGGCGACTACGCGCCGCTGCTGCGGTATCCGGAGTCTTTTGCCGCGGAGTGCTACGCGCTGATGCACAGCCGGTGCTATCGCCCCAAAACGATCGTAGAATACGATCGCAAGGCATTTATCGCCAAGGAGAACAAAATACGCATTACCTTTGACAGCCGCATTGTTTCCGTCGAGAGCTGCTTCGACCTCTTTTCGCCGCGGCTGAACATGAACCCCGTGCTCGATCCGTACTGCGTGGTGCTTGAGGTCAAGTACAACGGCTTTCTGCTCGATTATCTTCGCGAGCTGATCAACAGCGTGGATCGCAGTGAGCTTTCTGTCAGCAAATATGTGCTTGCCCGCCAAAACGGATGTCAGACGCGGCTATAGGAGGAAAACACCATGAGACAACAGATCCTGAACCTTTTTACCACACCCCGCGATATGTCGTGGGAGGATATTCTGCTCAATATCGTCCTTGCCGCTGTGCTGGGCTTTTTTATCTTCCTGTCCTACGCCATCTCCCACCGCGGGACGATCTACAGCCGCAAGTTCAACGCCTCACTCGTCATTCTCGCGGTGCTGACGGGGACGGTCATGACCGTCATCGGCAACAACATCGCGCTGTCTCTCGGTATGGTGGGCGCGCTGTCCATCGTCCGCTTCCGCACCGCCATCAAGGACTCGCGCGATACGGTTTATATTTTTTGGTCCATCATTGTCGGCATCTGCTGCGGCGTGGGCGATTATGCCGTGGCCTGCATCGGCAGCGCCGTGACCTTCGCGGTGATCCTGCTGCTCGGCTGCATCAAGAGCGATAACCGGATGCTGCTCATCATCCGCGCCCACCGCAGCAAGCAGGAGCCGATCAAGGCGCAGGTCTACAAGCTCTTTCGCGCCAAAGCGACGCTGCGTGTGGAAAACACGACGGAGGATACGGTCGAGCTGATCTACGAGATCACGCAAAAGCTCCTGCGCCGCGCGGAGCAGACAACGCCGGACATTCCCGGCAGCATCTATTCGCTGGGAAGCATCGACTATGTCAATCTTGTCATGCAGAACGACGAGGTGTCGAACTGAGAAACCGGAAAGAGGGGAGCGGAGACGAACATGAAATACAAGCGAATGGCTCTTGCGGCCTGCGCGCTGCTGCTCCTCCTATCCGCAACAAACCTGTCAGCCGTGCTGACCGATGAGCACCCACGCTATCATCAGCATCTTGAGCGCCCCGCCTATACACCCTGTGCCGACCACGGAGAAGATCTGCTCTGCTCTCATCTGCCGCTCGTTCTCATCGACACCGGCGGCGCGGAGATCCCCGGCGTTCCCATCCCCGATGCGGACAGCAACATCGAAAACAACCGCTTCACCACCACCGCCGATGGCAGTACGCTGCTGCGCGCGTCCGTCTCGGTGGTGGATCACGCCGAGGGCAACAATCACCCCGCGGACGCGCCGACGCTTCAGAGCGTCATTGACATTCGCGTGCGAGGCAACTCCTCGCGCTATTTTGATAAGCACAGCTATCTTGTCAAGACGCTGACGGACGACGGTGTGGCCTCGCGCGATGTCGCCATGCTGGGCATGGATGCCTTCGACGAGTGGGCGCTGCATGGGCCGTACCTCGATAAGACGCTCATCCGCAATTATATGTGGTACAATCTTGCGGGCGAGATCATGGACTACGCGCCGAATGTGCGCTTCTGCGAGGTGCTGCTCAACGGAGTGCATCAGGGGCTTTATGTTATGACGGAGACTGTCAGCTCCGGCGCGGATGCCCGCTTGAAGCTCACGGAGCCGTCGAAGGACACGGTGCAGACGAGCTATGCTCTGCGCCTTGACCGCGGCAGCGGCAACGAGGTCAAAAACATCGAGACCTTCTCCCAATACGCCCTGCGAAATCTGCAGGATATGGACATCGTCTATCCGGGAACAAAATGGCTTACGCCGGAGCGCGCGGCGTGGATCGCACAGGATTTCTCCGACTTTGAAAAGTCACTCTACTCCTATGACTATGATACCGAGCCCTATGCATGGTGGGAGCAGGCGGACATGAGCTCTTTCGTGGACTACTTTATCCTCAACGAGTTTACCTGCAACTATGATGCGGGCTGGCTTTCCACCTATATCTACAGGGATGTGCGCGGCAAATACAAAATGTGCATCTGGGACTTCAACTCCGCCTGTGACAACTACAGTCATCCGGTCACAGAGCCGCAGCATTTTGAGCTGCAATACAATGTCTGGTACTATATGCTCAGCAAGGACGAGGACTTTATGAACGCCGTCATCGACCGCTACCGCGAGCTGCGTCAGGGCATCCTCAGCGACGAGTATCTCTGCGCCTACATGGACGACGTTACCGCGTGGCTCGGCGATGCCGTCGATCGCAATTTCTCCGTCTGGGGCTACGCGCTGGATAAGGATATGCTCTCCCCCGCAGAGCGAAACCCGCACACGCACACCGAGGCCGTCGCGCAGATGAAGCGCTTCTGCACGGAGCGCGGCGCGTGGATGGACGAGAATATCGACATTCTTCGCCAGTACAGCCACGAATCCAAAAACAAGAAATTCAACCACTGAGAAAGCGAGGGCGGAGCCGTGAAAAAATTTATCATCGCGCTTTCCGCTCTGATCCTGCTCTATCTTGCTTATGACACGGCGCGCTACCGGCTGGGATGGTACATCGACCTGAAGCCGGACGAGCCGGTGACGGCCTTTATGACCACGGATACGCAAAGCATTTACATGGATCGCGGCAGCGGTCCCGAGCCGTTTATCGTTAAGGGCGTAAACCTCGGCGTCGGCCTTCCGGGCGAGTGGGCGACGGACTACGCCATCGACAGGGAGACCTACCTGCGCTGGTTCGGGCAGATGCAGGAGATGGGCGCCAATACCGTACGCGTTTACATTACGCTGCATGACGATTTTTATAATGCCTTCTATGAATACAACACGCTGCGCGAGGAGAACGGCGAGGAGCCGCTCTGGCTGATCCACGGCGTGTGGGTCAACGACTATGTGCAGAATTCCCACCGCGACGCCTACGATAAGGACTTTCTCGATGCGTTTATCGAGGACGGGCGCACGCTGGTCGACGTCCTGCACGGAAACCGCAAAATATCGTTGGGGCGCGGAACGGGCTCCGGCTTCTACACCAAGGACGTTTCCCGCTGGGTCATCGGCTATATTCTCGGTGTGGAGTGGGAGGATGTGACCGTCGCCTACACCGACCACAAGTATCCCGATATGGCGCCTTATCAGGGCGCGTATCTCTCCGCGACGGAGGACGCCTCCGCCTTTGAGTCCATGCTGGCGCAGGCGGGCGACCGGATCATTGAATACGAGAGCCGCCGCTATAAGAGCCAGCGGCTCGTCGCCTTCTCCAACTGGCCGACCACCGATCCGTTCCTCTATCCGGAGGATATCACGACCTTTTTTATGAAGTGCGCGCAGGTGGATGTGGAGCATATCCGTGCGGAGGACGCCTTTCTTGCCGGGCAATTCGTTTCCTATCATGTCTATCCCTACTATCCCGACTATCTCAACTATATCCTCAACCCCGCGGTGATGGACCGCACGCCCATCTGGGACGGCAAGGCCGTCATCTCTCGTGTGGAGACCGGTCCCGGCACGCCCATCGGTTCCGTGCTGCGCCGATCGGACTTCTACGATGAGACCGGCACGACGAACACCTACCTTGCCTATCTGCGCGCCCTGCGGCGGCATCACACGATGCCCGTCGTCATCTCCGAGTTCGGCGTTTCCACCGGGCGCGGCATGGCGCAGATCGACCGGAACACCGGACGCAATCAGGGCCATATGTCCGAGCAGGAGCAGGGGCAGGCGCTCGTGGACTGCTGGCGCGACATCACCGCGGCAAACTGCGCGGGCGGCTGCGTCTTTACCTGGCAGGACGAGTGGTTCAAGCGCACCTGGAACACCATGCACGCGGTGAATCTCCAGCGCACGCCGTACTGGAGCGACTATCAGACCAACGAGCAGTATTTCGGTCTGCTCTCCTTCGACCCCGGCGCGGAGGAAAGCGTCTGCTATGTGGACGGCGACCTCTCGGAGTGGACGGAGGAGGATAAACTCTTCGATACCGGCACGCGCGCCCTTTCGATGAAATACGACGAGAAGTTCATCTATCTGCTCGCCTATGAAAAGGGCTTTGCGAACGGACAGAAAGCGCTCTACATCCCCATCGACACCACGCCCAAGACGGGCAGCACCTACTGCGAGAACTTCGGCCTGCGCTTTGAGGACCCGGTGGACTTCGTCCTCGCCATCGACGGCAGGGACAACAGCCGCCTCCTGGTGCAGGAGCGCTACGAGGTGCTGCGCGCCATGTTCTACCACGAAACGCACGACGCGGACGCTTACCTTGACCCGCCCGACGCGGACACGCCGCTTTTCAAGCCCATCGAATTGATGCTCCAGACGGCGATGCCGCTGCTCACGGGCAACTGGCAGGCAAGCTCTGAGACCTACGAGACGGGTGATCTTGCCTACGGCAACGCGAACCCCGCCGCGCCGGACTACGATTCCCTCGCGGACTTCATCTTCGCGGGCGACTATGTGGAGCTGAAGCTGCCCTGGCAGCTTCTGAACTTTGCCGATCCCTCGCGCATGACCATCCACGACGATTACTATGAAAACTACGGTGTGGACTACATCACCATCGACACGATGTACCTTGGTCTTACCGACGGCGCGGCGCAGGAGCGCACGCCGCTCTATCCCGCCGCGCTCAAGGGCTGGGGGAACAGGGTAGCTTATCACGAACGGCTGAAGGCTTCGTATGATGCGATGCGGAGACTCTGGCGGTAAGAAAGAGAAAGGGGAGAGCGCCGGTGCCTGTTGAAATTCTGATCTACATCTACCTCGGTATGTGCGCCGGCATGATCCTCTTTAACATTGCAACGGCGCTCCTTTCGCGGCGCAGGGAGCATCGGTCCTTCCGCGACGGCATCCGCCTTGAGCTGACGGTCTCGCGGGAGCTTGACCGTCTCGCGGAGACCGGAGCGGTCAGCGAGAGGCATCTGCGCTTCATGGAGCGCAGACTGCGCCGCGTGAACGGCATGGCGGCCTTTGATGCCGCGCTGGAGCGCCTGTGCGTGAGGCGGCCAGAGCTGACCCGCTCCTATCTGACGGCGCTTAACGGTGTGACGATCACGCTGGCAGAGGATTACTGCCGCCGCGATGAAATCGAGGCGGCGTATTTTCCGTATATCATCCGGAAATACCGGCTGCTCGACGGGCAGGAGAACGAGGCGCTGAAAACGATGCTGCTCGACCTGCTGCATGAATCGAGCATCTACTGCCGCGAGAACGCGATGCAGGCGCTCTACACCTCGGGCGACGCGCAGATCATCGTGCGTGCGCTGCGGATCATCGACGCAAGCAGCCTCTATTATCACAGCAAGCTCCTCTCCGACGGCTTGCTGAACTACACGGGCGACACATGGGAGCTTGCCGACGCGCTTTGGGAGGCGTTTGATGCGTTTCAGCCGTGGATGCAGGTGACGCTACTCAACTATTTCCGCTTTTCCTCCGGCGCATACTGCGAGAAAATACACGCGCTCCTCAACGATCCCGCGCAGGACGACGAGGTGCGCTTTGCCTGTCTGCGCTATCTTGGCCGCTATCCCTATCCGCCCGCCTACGCCGATCTGCTGCGCTATGCGACGCCCTCGGAAAATGCGCGCTGGGAGTATGCAGCCATTGCGTCCTTTGTACTGGCGAGCTATCCCGGGGCGGAGACTGCGGCGGTGCTGAAGAGGAACCTCTATCATCCCAACTGGTATATCCGCTTCAACGCATCAAAAAGTCTGGAGCAGCTCGGCTTCGGCTACCGCGATCTGATCGACGTGATCGAGGGGCACGACCGCTACGCCTCCGAGATCCTGCGCTATCGCTTTGATGTGCGGGAGCTGGAGGAGCGAAAGGAGGACGCAGTATGTACGACGGTATAAAGCTGTTTCTTGAGTGGGTGGGCTACTTCTTTATCGCTTATCTGATCGGCTACTCGACCTTTCTGTTTCTGTCGGTCGTCGTCGGCTCGCTCGACCTCTATAAGAGGAACCGGCAGGAAATGCTCAAAAGCATTCTGCCTTCGGATTACTACCTGCCCATCAGTATCATCGTTCCCGCCTACAATGAGGAGGTCACCGTGGCAGACACCGTGCGCTCACTGCTTGCGCTCGACTACCGCTCCTATGAGATCATCGTGGTGGACGACGGATCGAAGGACCGCACCTCGGAGGTGTTGGCCGAGACATTTGATATGCACCTTGTTCACCGGCCCATTCGCCGGCAGATCAACTGTCAGCGCGAGGAATACGTCTATGAGACACGCGCACAGAAGGTAGCGGTGACGCTCATCCGAAAAAAGAACGGCGGCAAGGCAGACGCGCTGAACATGGGCATCAACGCCGCAAATTTCCCGTACTTTATCTGCATGGACGCGGACTCCGTTTTGCAGTACGACTCTCTGCGCCGCATCGCCCAGCCAATATTGGAAAACGGCAATGTGGTGGCGGTTGGCGGCATCGTCCGCATCTCCAACGATGTTGAGCTGGAAAACGGACGGGTGAAGCATTACCGGCTGCCGCGCAATATTCTCGCCTTCATGCAGGTGCTGGAATATGACCGTTCGTTTCTTGCCTCCCGCATTCTCTTTGACCGCTTCAACGGCTCGCTCATCATTTCCGGCGCCTTCGGGCTGTTCAAAAAGGATACCGTCATCGCGGCAGGTGGCTATGACAGCGGAACGATGGGCGAGGATATGGAGCTTGTGGTCAAGCTGCACGAATACTGCACGGTCAACAACATCGACTATGCCATTCGCTACGCATCCGACGCGATCTGCTGGACGCAGGCGCCCGAGCGGCTGCGCGATCTGTGCAAGCAGCGCAAGCGCTGGCATCTGGGCCTGTTCCAGAGTATGTACAAGCATCGCGTCATGTTTTCCAATCACAGGTTCGGCGCGGTGAGCTTTGTATCCTATCTCTATTTCCTCATTTACGAGCTGCTTTCGCCGTTTATTGAGATATTCGGCGTTTTTACAATGGTACTCGCATGGTGGTTCGATTTGATCAACGTCCCGTTTATGCTGCTCTTTTTCCTGATCTACGCCGTGTTCGGCTCGGTCCTGACGCTTACTGCCTTTTTCTCGCGCATCTACACGGCGGACCTCACGCTCTCGTTCGGCGACGGCCTCAAGGCCGTCTGTCTGTGTCTCTTTGAGCTGGTGTTCCTGCGCTTTATTCTCGCATGGGTGCGCTGCACGGCCTTTATCGGCTATAGGAAGAAAAAACTCAGCTGGGGGCGCATCGAGCGCCGCGAGATCGATTTGAAATAAAGGGGGGTGCCGCCTGTGCGCCGAAAAAAGCTCTTGGGAATCACGCTCTGCGCCGTGCTGACGATCGGAGCGCTGCTGTGCTGTATGCAGGATGCAAGCGCGAGGGAGACGCTTCTGATCTCGGGAAACGCCGATCTCTATCCCATCGAGTCCTATGACCGCGGCAGGGAATGCTATGTCGGATTGCTGCCGGAGCTGTACGAGCGCCTGAGTGAGCAGACAGGGTACGATCTTGTCTATCTTCCGTACAGCAAGAACACAACGCAGGCGCAGCAGACCGCAAACCGGCAGGCGGACATTATTTCCGCCTATCCCTCCGGCGCGGTCGACAGCGGCGCGATGCGCCGTCAAGTGCTGCTCTGCACGATAGAACATGACGGCGCAGAGCGCGCGATATATGTTGGCTTTACCAACGCACTCACGCCGGAACTGGCCGGCGCGCTTGCACAAGCGCTGGAGGACCTCTCCGGCGCGGAGAGCATCGGCGTCCTGGCAGACTATACGAATAGCAGCGGCGCGGAAGCCTACCGTACCAGGTGGCTCATTACGCTCGCCGCATTGATCGCGGCGATGCTTGCCGCGGCGGTCGCGCTGATAGTCTTTGCGCGAAAAAAGCGCGCCGAGCAAAAGACCAACGCCCTCATCGATCCGCGCTACGGCATCGGAAATGACCGCTTTTATCTGCATTGCGTGGAAACGCTGCTCCCCGCCCCGCTGCGGAGTCTTACCTATGTTGTCTGCGTCGGCTGCGATATGCCCTCGCTGGAGCATCGCTTTGGCGAGGCGGAGCGCGAGGAGATCTTCTCCCGCGCGGCGGAGTTTCTCCGGCGCGGCTGCGCCCGCGAAGATTACCTTGCCTGTGTGGGGCGCGGAATGTTCGCCCTGGTGTGCCAACGCAGCAGCCGCGAGGCGGCACAGCAGCGCGCCGAGGGGCTTATCCGCGGGCTGGACGGCTACCTTGCGGGCTTCCGCGCCGAATATGCCGGCGCGTTCCGCGCGGGCATCTGCTCACTGGAGGAAAACCCGGACTACAGCGGCGAGGCCGCGCTCTATAGCGCGCGGCAGGGCTGCGCCTATGCGTTCGGTCACGGTATGCTCTGCGCGTTCGGCAATAAGCGTATGGTCGGTGAAAGCGAGCAGCTCGACCGGCTGCGCCGCCGCACGGCGGAGGCTGTCGCCAAGGGCGAGTTTGAGCCGTACTTCCAATTTGTGGTGGATCGCGGCGGCACGATCATCGGTGCGGAGACCATATCCCGCTGGCAAAGCCCCGAGGATGGACTGCTGCCGCCGTCCAAGTACATCGACCTGATGATCCGCGCCGGTACGGTCACAGAACATGATCTCTATATGCTCCGCTGCGCCTGTGCACAGCTCCAGTCATGGAGACGCGAGGGGCTGGAGAAGCTCTGCCTGTCCTGTAATTTTACGCGCCAGTCGCTCTCGGACGAGCGGACCTTGCCGCGTGTGCGTGAGATCGCGGAGCAGTATGACTTTTCACATGACTGCCTTATTATCGAGATCACGGAGGATTGCCTTGTGCATGACCGGAGCGCAGCAGCGGAAACGCTCAACGGTCTGATCGCGCTGGGCTTTCATATCGCGTTGGACGATATGGGTGCCGGTTACTCCTCACTTTCGGATCTGTGTACCTACCGGTTCGACTATGTAAAAATCGACCGCAGCATCCTCCTCGATGCGGAGGAGGAGCGCGGAAGGGCATTGCTTGCCGGTTTGGTGCAGCTTGCTCACAGCATGGGTATCCGAGTGCTGTCTGAGGGCGTGGAAACAAAGGAACAGTTGGATATTGCGCTTGCGGCGGGCTGCGACTTCATTCAGGGCTTTTATTTCTCGCGCGTCCTGCCGAAGCGGGAGGCGGAGCGCTATCTGCGCGAGCTGACAGAGCAGTAAGGAGAAAGAAATGGAAAACAAAACGCGTTCGCGTGTCATGCTGGCGATCACGCTGTTCAGCGCGATCGTATTGTCGGGTACGGTCTTCGTCTGCGCAAGGCGCGCAGGTGAGGAGGTCACACAGCGCTCCTTCGATGAGCTGACGACCGCAACAAAGCAGCTTGCCAAGGACATCAACAATGCCACACGCACGGACCAGATCATTCTCTCCGCCATGGCGGAGCTGATCGCCGGGCAGGACGAGGACGATCTGGATTCTGTGCTGCGCATCATGAACACCTTCAGCCTTGATAAGACCTTTGTCTCCGCCGTCGCGCTGCTGCGACCCGACGGCACACTGCTGCTGACCGACGGCGCCCGCTACGACGTTTCCGGCGCATTCGATTTTGAAACAGAGGCGGCGCGGGGCGCGTACATCTCCGACCGCGTCACAAGCTACTTTGCGCCGGAAAAGCTGGTGGTGCGCAACGTCGTGCCGGTGAAGCGTGGCGGCGAGACCATCGCCATCCTCTATGGCATGGTGCCGTTGCAGGAGCTCTCGCGCAGCTACAAGACCGACCTTTACGGCGGCAACGCCTTCGTTCTCATCGTGGATGGAAATACCGGCGACATCCTGCTGGATACCTGGCATGACTCGCTCGGCAATCTCTCCGACCTGCGTGGCCGCAAAATGCTCAAGGGCTACACCTACGATCAGGCCATGGAGAATATCCCCAACGGTATCGGCGGCGATATGTGCATCGTTTCCCGCTCCACGGGGCTGACGCTCTACCTGCACTACGAGCCGGTCGGTATCAACAACTGGAGCGTCGTTCTCGGCGTCAGCGAGCAGGACGCGCTGGCGGGAACGCGCGGCGTGGTGAAGATCCTCTACCTGATGTCGGTCATCGTCGGCGCGATTTTGCTGAGCTATCTTGCCTACATCAGCTGGTACCTGATCTCGGCGCGACGCGGCGTTTGCCGTATGAGCATTACGGACCAGGGCACGGGCCTGATGAACCGTGTCGCCTATGAGAAGTGTCTGCGCAAGAGCGACCAGCGCGTTATCGCTCCGGCCGCCTGCATTTATATCGACGCGAACGGCCTGCACGAGATCAACAACGAGCGCGGTCACGAGGCGGGCGACCAGCTGCTGCGCGCGGTCGCAGAGCGTCTGCGGGAGCAGTTTCCGAGGGACGATCTCTACCGCGTCGGCGGCGACGAGTTCGTCGTGTTTCCCGCGCCGGCGGCAGAGGCGGAATACGAGGCGCGGATGCGGGCGGTTTCTGAAAGCCTTGCCGCGCAGGGCCACAGCATCTCCTACGGCATCGCCGTCTGCGAGGCGGCAAACGGGCTAAGAGAGCTGGTCCGCGAGGCGGACGAGAAGATGCTCGGGAGCAAGCGCGCCTACTACGCCGAGCACGATCGCAGAAGGCCGAGATAACGCCAAGACGACAAAACCGCTTTTGTATGGGAGTGTAGTAGAATGGCTTCGAGGCAGGAAACAAACCGGAGACCGCAAACGGAGGAAACATGAAAAGAAAAGGAACGATCATTCTTACGATGCTTCTTGTATTTGCCATAGAGGTTTGCCTGATCTACACACTCAAGGGCAAAATGGACACGCTTTTGCAGTTTACAAAAATTTTTTCGGTGTTCCTGCTCGTCCTGCTTGCGGGTCAGCTGAGAGATGCGGGAAAGAGAGAGTAAGCGTTTCAATCTGCTGAAGAGTGACAGAAGCCATGGATAATAAGAAAAAGAGGAGCGCCGCTTGGCGCTCCTCTTTGCTGTGCAGTTTTATTTCGCTTATGCCAGAGCAGCAGTGATAATGGCCATCGAATAGCAGCGCAAGGCTGCGCCTTGTCTGCTGTATGCCCGATTTGATTCACGGCGCTGCCGCGCCGCCCCGCCGTTGGCGGGGCCCCGGCCGCTCCGATGGCTCGGAGTCTCACGCGAGAGCGGCGGTGATAATGGCCATCGAATAGACCTCCTGCGCGTTGCAGCCGCGGGAGAGGTCGTTGATGGGGGCGTTCAGGCCGAGCAGGATGGGGCCGTAGGCGTCGAAGTTGCCGAGACGCTGGGCGATCTTGTAGCCGATGTTGCCCGCGTTGATGTCGGGGAAGATGAAAGTGTTGGCGTGGCCGCCGACGCCGTCGGAGATATGCTTGGTCTTGGCGACGACGGGGGAGACCGCCGCGTCGAACTGGAACTCGCCGCCGATGGGGGTGTTGGGCATTTCGGCCTTGGCCTTCTCGCAGGCGTTGCGCATCTTGTCGACGTCCTCGCCCTTGCCGGAGCCGAGCGTGGAGTAGCTCAGGAAAGCGACCTTGGGGTCGACGCCGAAGATCTTCGCGCACTCGACGGTCTCGCGGCAGATCTCGACCAGCTCGTCCTCGGTGGGCTTGATGTTGATGGCGCAGTCCGCCATGGCCAGCACCTCGTTCTCACCGGACGCGGCGGGACGGACCATGATGAAGCAGGAGGAGACGATGTTGCTGCCGGGCCTGGTCTTGATGAGCTGCAGCGCGGGACGCACGGTGTCCGCGGTGGAGTAGGTCGCGCCGCCGAGCAGGCAGTCGGCCACGCCCATCTTGACGAGCATGGTGCCGAAGTAGTTGCCCTTCTTCAGCGCGTCGCGGCACTGCTCGGGCGTCATCTTGCCCTTGCGCAGCTCGACCATCTGCTCGACCATCGCGTCCATCTCGGGATAGTTCGCGGGATCGGCGATCTCGGCGCCGCGGATGTTGAAGCCGGCGTCCTCGGCGGCCGCGGCGATCTCCTCGGGATTGCCGACGAGCACGGGCTTGAGGAAGTTACCGGACAGCAGACGGGCGCTCGCCTCGAGGATGCGGGGGTCGGTGCCTTCGGTAAAGACGATGGTTTTGGGGCTCTTTTTCAGGGTTGCGATCAGTTGACCAAACATATAGAGATTCCTCCGAATTTCTGTGCCGCAGGGGGGCGGCAGGAATTAACGGGAACAGTATACACCTCTTTTTTTCGCGTCTCAACACCAAATCATAAAAAATTTACAATTTTTCCATGATTTTTTGAAATGACGAAAAACAGCCGAAAATCCGCAGATGTTGTGCCGAAGGTGTACAAAAACGCGCAGATGTGGGGCGGCGCCCCGCCGCCGCGCACCGCAGGCGGCGATTCCTTGCGGAAAGCGGGGGTTGACGCGGCGGGAAAAAGAGGGTATCATAGCATTTGTTACAAATTGTAACCTTTTTAACGTCTTATGAGTTTGCGGAGTGAACATGGAACAGCGCAAAGGGAAGAGGCAACTGAATCAGGGCGTGCGCGTCAAGCGCACGGAGGAGAAAGAGAAGCGCGCCGACCGGAGCGCGGAGCGCACCCGGGAGGCGACTGCCGTCAGAGCGAAGCGGACGACGGAGAGCAGAGCGGCCCGCGGCGCGGAGACGTCGCTGGGGCAGAAGCTCAAAGCGATCCACGGCAAGGTCCGCAAGGCGGTGCACGAATCCCGCGAGCGGAATTTCCCGGAGTCCAACGGCGTGGCGGGGCAGCTGCTGCTTTTGCTGTGCGGCCTTGCGGCCTACTGGGGCGCGCTGGGACGCGAGAAGCTGCGCCTTGCGCGGCGCAGCCATATCCGCCGCACCGGCGGAACGTCCCGCGCCGCAAAATGGTGCAGAAAGAAGTATTACCCGCTTGCCTTCGGCGGTGCGGCGCTGGTGATCGCGGCGACAGCTGTTTTTGTCTCGCGCTATACCTTCGGCACCACCGTCATTTACGAGGGACAGGCGCTCGACACCGTGGCGAGCGAGCTTGAGGCGAAGCGCGTCACGGCGAGCATCGCGGACATCACCTCGGAGACGCTGGGCAAAACGTTTACGTTCTCCGACAGCTCCATTCAGTACACGAGCGGCCTGGTCGAGCGCAGCGCGATCGTGGACCGCGCCGAGCTGGAGGAGGAGCTGACCGACGAGATGGGCCTTGTCACACAGGGCTACTCCCTCTACATCAACGACGAGCTGATCGGCTCGACGCAGTATGAGGGCGCGCTGGAGGGCCTGCTCGACCAGCTCAAGGAGAGCTATATCTCCGAGGATACGCTGACCGTTGACTTTGTCGAGGACGTCCGCATCGCCAAGGGCTACGTCCCGACCGAAAGCATTATGAACCTCGGCCAGATCGCCGAGATCCTCAACTCCACGAAGGAGGGTGAGGTGACCTACACGGTCGTCAAGGGCGACACCTGGAGCGGCATCGCCAACAGCCATGGCATGACGACCAAGGAGCTGCTGGCCATCAACCCCGACTTCGACATCAACCGCCTGCAGATCGGCGATGAGCTGACGCTCTCCAACGCCGTGCCATATCTGACCGTTATGGTCACCGAGCGGCAGAACTACGTCGAGGATATCCAGTACGACATCACCTACACCGACGACGCGACCATGTACAAGGGCGACTACAAGGTCCTCTCCAAGGGCGTCTACGGCACGGCGGACGTCGTGGCGGACGTCACCTATGTCAACGGCGAGGAGACCGAGCGCACCGTCATCTCCAGCGTCACGCTCACCGAGCCGGTCACCGAGCAGCGCGCACAGGGCACCAAGGCGCGCCCGAGCTGGTATCCCACCGGCAGCTTCCGCTGGCCGACGAGCGGCCGCATCACCTCCTACTTCGGCTACCGCAACACCGGCATCCGCGGCGCGTCCACCAACCATAAGGGCGTTGATATTGCGGTACCTTACGGCACGCCGATCTACGCGGCGGACGGCGGCGTGGTCAGCTTCTCGGGCTACAAGGGCGCGATGGGCTATGTGGTCATTATTGACCATCAGAACGGCTTTAAGACCTATTATGAGCACAATTCCTCGCTCCTAGTCTCCGCCGGACAGACGGTGTACAAGGGCCAGCAGGTCGCCAAGGCCGGTCGCAGCGGCGTCGCCAGCGGCGTCCACTGCCACTTCGGCATCATGTACAACGGCACCTATTATAACCCGCTGAACTATCTATCCTGACCCGAATTTGAAGGGGCGTCCGGTCGGACGCCCCTTTTTCCCGGCAAAACGGCAGTTTTTTCATAAAAAATGAGCCGCCGTGGCAATAAAAGGCTTGCAATCGGCATAAAGCTATGGTAATATGCTTATGTTATTTCAGTCGGTCAGGCAGAGTGGACTTTCGGTCCGCTCTTTCTTTTGCAATTTTTGCCTTGAACAAACACTTTTGCACACGAAAGTGAGGGAGCTATGAAAAAGGTAACGGAGATCGTCGCGGAGCTCGCCCGCCCCGTTGTGGAGGAGCACGGCTGCACCCTGTGGGACGTGGAGTATGTCCGCGAGGCAGGGCAGTGGTACCTGCGCCTTTTGATCGACAAGCAGGGCGGCGTGGACATTCTGGACTGCGAGGCCATCTCGCGCGTCGTGAGCGACCTGCTCGACGAGGCGGATCCCATCGAGGGAAGCTATGTCTTTGAGGTCGGCTCCGCGGGAGCCGAGCGCCCGCTCAAGCGTCCCGCGGACTTTGAACAGTTCATGGGCGCGGACGTGCTGCTCAAGACCTACAAGCCGCGCGACGGGCGCAAGGAGTTTTCCGGTGTGCTCGCGGGCTATGACAACGGCGCTGTGAGCCTGACCGTCGGCAGCGAAACGCTGCGCTTTGAAAAGCCGGAGATCGCGCTCGTGCGTCTCCGCTGCGACTTCTGACAACCACCACTTTATCATAAATAATAAGGAGCTTATTTCCATGAAATGCGATGAAATCTTTGCCGCTCTTGCAATGCTCGAAAAGGAGCGCGGCATTTCCCAGACCTTTATGATGGATAAGATCGTGCAGGCACTCACCACCGCCTACAAGCGCGACCACGAGGGCGTGGAGAACGTGATCGTGGATGTGGACGAGGCAAAGCGCGATCTGAAGATGTATGTGCAGAAGGAGGTTGTCGAAGAGGTCGAGAACCCCGGCACGCAGATGTCCCTCGAGGACGCGAAGAAGCTCTCCGCCAAGTACGAGGTGGGCAGCATCGTCAATCTTCCGGTCGATAACGTCGAGTTCGGCCGCATCGCCGCCGGCAACGGCAAGCAGGTCATCATCCAGGGTCTGCGCGAGGCCGAGAGCGGCATGGTCTACGAGGAGTACAACTCCAAGCAGCATGAGATCCTCACCGGCGTCGTCACCCGCATCGACCCGCGCAACGGCAGCGTCGCCCTGCGCATCGGCACGGGCGCGGAGGCGACCGACGCCATCTTGACCGCCGGCGAGCAGGTCAAGGGCGAAACGCTCGTCGAGGGCCAGCGCATCAAGGTCTATCTGGTGGACGTGCGCCGCCAGTCCCGCGGCCCGCAGGTCGTCATCTCCCGCACGCATCCGGGCTTGGTCAAGCGCCTCTTTGAGCTGGAGGTCCCCGAAATTTATGACGGCACGGTGGAGATCCGCTCCATCGCGCGCGAGGCGGGCAGCCGCACGAAGATGGCGGTGTGGAGTAACGACGCCAACGTCGATCCCATCGGCGCCTGCGTCGGTCCCCGCGGCCAGCGCGTGAACAACATCGTGGAGGAGCTGCGCGGCGAGAAGATCGACATCATCAAGTACAGCGACGACCCCGCGGAGTACATCGCCGCGGCGCTCGCGCCCGCCGACGTGGTCGAGGTCCGCATGGCGGACGACGGCAGCAAGGCCTGCCGCGTCATCGTGCCGGACGACCAGCTCTCTCTTGCCATCGGCAAGGAGGGTCAGAACGCCCGCCTCGCGGCGCGTCTGGTCGGCTATAAGATCGACATCAAGCCCAAGTCCTACAAGGACGAGGAGTAATTCGGAGGGGAGGCAGTCCCGTGCAGAAAGTGAAAAAGCTCCCGCAGCGCCAATGTGTGGGCTGCCGCGAGAGGAAGGAGAAGCGTGAGCTGATCCGCGTGGTCCGCTCGCCCGAGGGCGGGATCTCGCTGGACTTCAAGGGCAAAAAGCCGGGGCGCGGCGCGTACCTCTGCCCCGACCTCGAGTGCCTGAAGCGGGCGAGAAAGTCCCGCGCGCTGGAGCGGGCGCTGGAGACCGCCATCACGCCGGAGCTTTACGACGAGCTGGAAAGGGAGATGGTGAGCGGTGGATAAGCTTTTGAATCTCATCGGCCTTGCCCAAAAGGCGGGCCGGCTGGCCGTCGGCGAGGAGCCGACCGGCGCGGCGGCGCGGGCGCGCGACGCGCGGCTCATTCTGGTCGCCGCCGACGCCGCGGAAAACAGCGTGCGCCGCGTGCGGCACTTTGCCGACGCGGGACAGTGCCTCTGGTGCCGCATCGGAGCGGATAAGGACGCGCTTGGCCGCGCGGTCGGCCGTTCGAGCTGCGCGATGCTGGCGGTCACGGACATCGGCTTTGCCGAGGCCATCGCCAGGAAGCTCGCCGAGGGCGACGAGCGCTTTGCCGAAACGGCGGAGAAGCTCGCGGTCAAGGCCCGGCGCGCCGCCGAGCGGCGCAGGGAGGCCGAGGCGCACGAAAAGAACGTCCGCACCGGCAAGAAGCGTCCGGCGAAGAAAGCGGCGGAGGCAGGCGAAGCGGAGCCGAAGCGGACGGAAAAGCGTCCCGCGCTGCGGACTGCCGCGGGAGCGGGCGGAAAGCGCCCGACCGGCGCGCAGAGCCGCGGCGACGCGAAGAAGCCAAGCCGCGAGGAGCGTAAGCGCAGCGCCGTCAAGGCGGCGGCAAGAGCGCGCTACGCGGATTCCCGTCCGGTCAAGCGCGGCAAGGGCAGCTTGAAAAAAGAGAAGCAGTAATTCGGTCCCATCACATTTGGAGGTGTTATATTGGCTATTACGGAGAATAAGAACAAGGTAAGCAGTCTGGCAAAGGACTTCGGTATGCAGTCGAAGGATATCATTGCCATCTTGAAGGACTACACGGAGGCCCCCAAGGGTCACTCCCAAGTGCTGAGCGACCGTGAGCTGTCGATCGTATTCGACTATCTGACGCTGCACCATCAGGTGAAGATCGAGACGATCTTTGCCGAGACCTACACGGAAAAGAAGGAGGAGCCGAAGGCGGCTCCCGCTCCGGCTGCGAGCGCACCCAAGGCCGCGCCCGCTCCGGCGGCGAACGCACAGCCGGACGCCGCGAAGACGGCGGCTCCGCAGACAGCCGCGCCCAAGGCGGCTCCCGCCGCGGGGCAGACCGCGCCGGGCAAGTCCACCGCCACGCAGCAGCCGACCACCCGCGTGCCGGAAAAGAAGATCGTGGATACCCGCAAGTCCACCAACGTCAACCTCGACAAGTATGATGAGAAGCTGCAGGACATGGCCGAGCGCAGCAGCGCCGGCGGCGGACGCCGCGACAATCTGAGCGCCGGCAAGGAGAAGTTCCGCAGCGCCGCGAACAAGAAAAACGGCAGGGGCGCGCCGACCTTCTCCAACAAGCGCCGTCAGGAGGAGGCCGAGAAGATGCGCCGCCTCCAGCTCGAGATCGCCAAGAAGACCCCGCTGACCGTCAAGATCCCCGACGAGATCTCCGTCGGCGAGCTGGCGAGCCGCATGAAGAAGACCGGCGCGGAGGTCGTCAAGTGCCTGATGAAGAACGGCGTCATGGCGTCGCTTTCCCAGATGATCGACTTCGATACCGCGTCCTTTGTCGCCGAGGAGCTCGGCTGCAAGGTCGAGAAGGAGGTCGTCGTCACCATTGAGGAGAAGCTCATCGACGACCATGAGGATACCGCCGACGAGCTCAAGCCCCGCGCCCCCGTCGTGGTCGTCATGGGCCACGTCGACCACGGCAAGACGAGCCTGCTCGACTATATCCGCAACGCGCACGTCGCCTCCGGCGAGGCCGGCGGCATCACGCAGCACATCGGCGCCTATCAGGTGCAGATCAAGGGCAAGCCCATCACCTTCCTCGATACCCCGGGCCATGAGGCGTTCACCTCCATGCGTGCCCGCGGCGCGATGATCACGGATATTGCCATCCTCGTCGTCGCCGCCGAGGACGGCATCAAGCCGCAGACGGTCGAATCCATCAACCACGCCAAGGCCGCCGGCATCCCCATCATCGTGGCGATCAACAAGATGGATAAGCCGGACGCGAACCCCGAGCGCATCAAGGAGCAGCTCACGAAGTACGACCTGCTGGCTGAGGACTGGGGCGGCGACACCATCGTCTGCCCGATCTCCGCCAAGACCGGTATGGGCGTGGATAACCTGCTCGAGATGGTCGCGCTGACCGCCGAGGTCGGCGAGCTCAAGGCCAACCCGAACCGCGCCGCCAGCGGCGCCGTCATCGAGGCGCGCCTTGACAAGGGCCGCGGCCCCATCGCGACGCTCCTCGTGCAGAACGGTACGCTCCATCAGGGCGATATCATCATCGCGGGCACGGCGGTCGGCCGTGTGCGTATGATGACCAACGATAAGGGCCAGAAGCTCACGAGCGCGGGTCCGTCCGTTCCCGTGGAGATCACGGGCCTCGGCGAGGTGCCGGGCGCGGGCGCGAACTTCAACGCCGTCGCCGACGAGCGCCTGGCGCGCGAGCTGGTCGAGCAGCGCAAGGCAGAGGAAAAGGCCAAGGCGAACGAGCCCATCTCCAAGGTCTCGCTGGAGGATCTGTTCAGCCAGATCCAGGCGGGCGAGATGAAGAACCTGAACATCATCGTCAAGGCGGACGTGCAGGGCAGCGTCGAGGCGGTCAAGGCCTCGCTGGAGAAGATCTCCAACGACGAGGTCCGCGTGCGCGTCATCCACGGCGCGGTCGGCGCGATCAACGAGAGCGACGTCATGCTCGCTTCCACCTCGAACGCCATCATCGTCGGCTTCAACGTCCGTCCCGACGCGGCGGCCCGCGACAGCGCGGCCCGCGCCCACGTCGATATGCGGATGTACCGCGTCATTTACGACGCCATCAACGAGATCGAGGCGGCCATGAAGGGTATGCTCGCACCCAAATTCCGCGAGAACGTCATCGGCCACGCCGAGATCCGCCAGACCTTCAAGGTGTCCAACGTCGGCACCGTCGCCGGCTGCTATGTCACCGACGGCAAGATCCAGCGCTCCTGCGAGGCGCGCATCGTGCGCGACGGCATCGTCATCCACGAGGGCCATCTCGCCTCCCTCCAGCGCTTCAAGGACGCCGTCAAGGAGGTCGCCTCCGGCTACGAGTGCGGCCTGAACTTTGAGAAGTTCAACGACATCAAGGAGGGCGACGTGGTCGAGGCCTACGTCATGGAGCAAATCGAACAGTAAGATGTTTTCAAAAATACGCATCGCGTATTTTTGAGCAGGATGCAGGGTGCTGCGGCGCACGCGCTGTGCTCGCACACCTGCACCCTGAGCGGTATTTTTTCAACGATCACAATTTTTGCGCCGTGCGCGGCGCAATTCTGCGAAGCCTTAGGTGAGGGCGGGCGGTCGCCCGTCCTCACCTTTCTCAAAGGAGGTCATTTTTATGGCAAGCAATCGCATCGGGCGCATCAACGAGGAGATCCAGCGCGAGCTGAGCTCTCTGTTCCGCACCCTCAAGGACCCGCGCGTGCAGGGCGGCATGGTCACCATCACGCACGTTGACACCACCACCGACCTGCGCTACTGCCGTGTGTTCGTGAGCGTGCTGGATAAAACGCAGGAGAAGGACGTGATCCGCGGCCTGAAGTCCGCGGCGGGCTATCTGCGCCGCGAGCTGGGCATGGCGATGAGCCTGCGCTACACGCCGGAGCTGCAATTTACGGCGGACGATTCCATCGAGTACGGCGCGCACATTCTGGAAATGCTGCGCGACCCGACGAAGGTCAAGCCCGCGAACCCCGCAAACGAGCATATTGTACTGGACGGTGAGGAAGAATGACGGTCAAGGAGGTCGCCGCCTTTCTGCGCGCGCATGACAGCTACCTGATCCTGACCCACCGCCGCCCCGACGGCGACACGCTCGGCTGCGCCGCGGCGCTGTGCGCCATGCTGCGGCAAATGGGCAAAACGGCGGCGCTGCTGCCGAACGCCGAGGTCACGAGCCTCTATGCCGATTACGTCGCGCCCTATTGGGCGGCGGAGGACTACCGCTATGAAACGGTCGTCTCCGTCGATCTCGCGGCGCTGGGGCTGTTCCCCGACAATGCGGAGCGCTTTAAGAACAGGGTCGATCTTGCCATCGACCACCATCCGAGCTATGAGGGCTTCGGAAAGGAAAGCTGCGTCCACCCGGAGTGTGCCGCCTGCGGCGAAATTCTCTATGAATTGGCGGTCGAGCTGGGACAGCTCACGCCTGCCGTCGCCCTGCCGCTCTATGTCGCGGTCAGTACGGACACAGGCTGCTTCGTCTACTCCAATGTGACGGCGAACACGCACCGCGTAGCCGCCGCGCTGATGGAGACGGGTATCGACTACCGCGCGGCGAACAAGCGCCACTTCCGCACCAAAACGAAGAAGCGGCTTGCGCTGGAGGCGGAGCTGCTGCGTACGATGGAGTTTTACGACGAGGGGCGCGTGGTCGTCGTCACGCTGCCGCTGAGCCTTGCGGAAAGACTCTCGCTCACCGAGGCGGACATGGACGATGTCTCCGCCCTCGGCGGCGTGGTGGAGGGAACGGACTGCTCCATCACGATGAAGGAGACGAAGGACGGCGCGTGGAAGATCAGCGTGCGCACCGGCGCGCGCGTCAACGCGACGAAGGCCTGCGCCGCGCTCGGCGGCGGCGGGCACCGCGCGGCCTCGGGCTGCGTGTACCACGGCCCGCTCGCGGAAGCGAAGGCGGCGATCCTCGCCGCCGTGCAGGCTGCGGCGGAGGAGTAAAGAGCAGTTCCGCCTTGCGGCGAAACGCTTGAACGGCGAAAACGCGCCGAATGCTTGGCGCAAAGGAGGCGCGATCTATGCCGGATGGCATTCTTATCATCGACAAGCCGACAGGCTGGACGAGCATGGACGTGTGCCTCCCCACGCGGTCAACGACCGCGCGGGGACCCCTCTGATTTTTCATCCTCGGCGGAAGTGAATTCCGCCTGCGGCAAGGTTCCGCCTTGCGGCGAAACGCTTGAACGGCGCAAACGCGCCGAATGCTTGGCGCAAAGGAGGCGCAGCCTATGCTGGATGGCATTCTTATCATCGACAAGCCGACAGGCTGGACGAGCATGGATGTGTGCCTCCCCACGCGGTCAACGACCGCGCGGGGACCCCTCTGATTTTTCATCCTCGGCGGAAGTGAATTCCGCCTGCGGCAAGGTTCCGCCTTGCGGCGAAACGCTTGAACGGCGCAAACGCGCCGAATGCCTGGCGCAAAGGAGGCGCGATCTATGCCGGACGGCATTCTCATCATCGACAAGCCGACAGGCTGGACGAGCATGGACGTGTGCGCCAAGCTGCGCGGCATCCTGCGCGAAAAGCGCATCGGTCACGCGGGAACGCTCGACCCCATGGCGACCGGCGTCCTGCCCGTGTTTGTGGGCCGCGCGACCAAAGCGGTGCAGTTTGCCGAAAATGGGCGAAAGGAATACCGCGCCGTTTTGAAGCTCGGCACGGTCACCGACACGCAGGATACGACCGGCGCGGTGCTGGAAGCGCATCCGGTCACCGTCGGCGCGGACGAGGTGCGCGCGGCACTGGAGCACTTTACCGGCGAGCTTTTGCAGCTCCCGCCGATGTACTCCGCGCTCAAGGTCAACGGACAGAAGCTCTACGCCCTTGCGCGGCAGGGCAAGACCGTGGAGCGCAAGGCGCGCGCCATCACCGTTTACGAGCTGGAGCTGCTGGAGCAGTCCGCACCGGACGAATTTACCCTGCGCGTGGTGTGCTCCAAGGGGACCTACATCCGCACGCTCTGCCACGATCTCGGGCAGGCGCTCGGCTGCGGTGGCTGTATGGCGGCGCTGCGGCGCACGATGGCGGCGGGTTTCCGCATCGAGGAGGCCGTGACGCTTGAGCGGGCGCAGGAGGAGCGCGAAGCCCTGCTCCTGCCGCTGGACGAATATTTCCGTGCCTACCCGCGCTTTACCGTGCAGAATGAGACGCAGGAAAAACGCGCCTACAACGGCAACGCCTTCACCGCGCGCGGCGTCGCGGATGGGGAATACCGCGTTTACGACCGCGCGGGGAACTTCCTCTCGCTCTCCCGCGCGGAGGGCGGCGAGCTGCACGCCATCAAGAATTTCTTTTGAGGAAAACCGACCATGAGTGAAGCAACTGTTATCGCCCTCGGCTTTTTTGACGGGGTGCATCTGGGCCACGGTGCGCTGCTGCGAAAAACGGCGGAGCACGCCCGCGAGCTGGGCGTCACGCCCGCGGCCTTTACCTTCGACCGCTCGCCGAAGGAGTTTGTCACCGGCGTTCCCGTGCCGCTGCTCACAAGCGCGGCGGAGCGCGCGGAGATCATCCGTGAGTATTATGGCATCGGCACAGTGTTTGTCGAGCCGTTCGACCGCGCGATGATGACCATGCCGTGGGAGGACTTCATCACCGAGCTGCTGGTGAAGAAGTACCGCGCCGTACACCTCGTCGCGGGGCACGATTTCCGTTTCGGCTACAAGAATCAGGGCGATCCGGAGAAGCTGCGCGAAAAATGCCGTGCGCTCGGCCTTGGCTGCGACATCATTCCCAAGGTGGAGCTGGACGGCGTGACCGTCAGCTCGACCTATATCCGCTCGCTCATCGAAGCGGGCGAGGTGGAGCGCGCCGCGCGTTTTCTCGGGCATCCGCACCGCATGAGTGGCACGGTCCGCCACGGCGAGGGCATCGGCAGAAAGCGCCTTTTTCCGACGGCAAACCTTGTGCCCGACGCGCACATCATCGTCCCGAAGCGCGGCGTATACGCCACGCGGGCGCACCTGCCCGACGGCACGCAGCGCGTCGGCGTGACGAACGTCGGCGTGCGCCCGACGGTCAGCGAGGCAAACCGCGTGACGGTGGAGACCTACCTGGCGGGCTTTGACGGCGACCTCTACGGGCAGGAGCTGCGGCTCGAATTCTGCGCCTATCTGCGGCCGGAGAAGAAGTTTCCCTCCGCACGGGAGCTGCACGACCGGATCGCCGAAAATATCCGCGAGGCGGCGTCGCTCGTTTCCCTGACAACGTATGACGAAAAAACCGATAAATAGCATAAGAAAAAAGAACGGAGTCTTTCCGTTCTTTTTTGTTATTTCACGGCGCTTTTCCGACGCGCTTTTTGCCGCCTCTCCGCTACAATGAGGAAAAACGACCGGGAGGTGGACAAGCCTTGAAGCGTGGAGAGCTTGCCGTAAAATTGGAACGATGGGAGCCGCTGGCCCCCTGCGCCGCCTGCTTCCTGCTGACCGCTGTGCTCTGCGGCGCGCAGCTTTTCGGCGGCTATGCGCCCTTTGCCCTCGGGCTTGTCGCCGCGGCGGGAAGCGGGAAGCGCGGCCTTGCCGCGCTGCTCGGCGGCGTGGCCGGAGCGCTGGTGTTCCTCGATTTTTCCCACGCGCTGCGCACGCTGGCGGTCGCGGTGCTGCTCTACACGGCGAACAACGCCTTCTGCGAAACGAGGTGGTATCGCTCGCGGCGCTTCCTGCCAGTGATGACGGCGCTGATGTACCTTGCGGTGGAGCTTGTGTATCTGCTGCAGGCGGGGGCGGACCGGGCGGCGCTGTGCCTTTTGAGCATTGCGCTTGCCGTGCTGGCGGCGGTGTGCGCCCGCGCGGTGCTTGAGGGGAAAACGATGAATGAGGAGCAGCGGCAGGCGGCGCTGCTGGTGGTCGTCACCGGTGTGCTGATGGCGGCGTCCGCGCTGCGGCTTGAAAACGGCTTTGCACCGGGGCGCATCCTTGCGATGCTGCTCGTGATGCTGCTCGCCTACGACCGCAGCGCCGGAACGGCGCTGGCGGCGGCGCTCGGCATCGGGCTTGCCATGGATCTGACGGCGCAGCCGGGGAGCTTCCTCCACGCGGCGGTCTACGGCTTCGGCGCGCTTTCGATGGGAAGGGAGCGCCGGGGACGGCGCGTGGGCGCGGCGCTGCTGTGGTGCGTGCCGCTCCTCCTGCTCTCTCTGCCGCTGGACGCGGAGCAGGGTCTGATTCTGCTCTACGAGGGCCTTTGCGCGACGCTCCTCTTCCTCGTGCTGCCGAACCGGCTGTTCGGCGGCAAGCGGCTTGCGGTGGAGAAGCCGGAAGCGGATACCGCGGAGACGGAGGAGGCCGAGCGCTCTACGGCGCGCCGCCGCCTGAGCGCGACCGCGCTCGCGCTGCGCGAGCTGTACGACAGCCTGATGCGCACGCCGAAGGCGGAGGACGAGAACCCCGCGATGATCTTCGACCGCGCGGCGGAGCGCGTGTGCCGCGGCTGCTCGCTGCGCACGATCTGCTGGGAGCGCGACTATGCCAAGACCTACAACGCGCTCAACGACGCGACGCCCGCGCTGCTCACGCAGGGGCGCGGGCGCGGCGGCGACTTTCCCTCGTATTTTACGGACCGCTGCATCCGCTTTCCGAGCTTTCTGTCGGCGGTCAACAGCGAGCTGAGCGCCTTCCTGCTGCGGCGGCAGTACCGCGGGCGGCTCGCCGACACGCGCGCGCAGGCGGCGGGGCAGTACGCCCAGCTCTCCGAGCTGCTCAGCGGCGCGGCGGAAACGCTGGAGGCACAGCCGACGGCGGCGGAGACGCTGCTGACCTATCGCGTGGGCGCGGCGCTGCGGCCCAAGGAGGGCGAGAACGTCAGCGGCGACAGCGTGACGCATTTCGAGACCGAGGACGGACGGCTCTGCCTGCTGCTCTCCGACGGCATGGGCTGCGGGGAGGAGGCGCGGCGCGAGTCGGCGCTGGCGGTGCGGCTCTTAGAGCGCTTTCTGCGGGCGGGCGTGGAGACCTCCGGTGCGCTCAAAACGCTCAACAGCGCCCTGACGCTGCGTGCCGAGGTGTCCGAGAGCTTTACGACCATCGACCTTCTGACGCTTTCGCTGCGCGACGGCGCGGCGGAGGTCTATAAGTACGGCGCGGCGCCGTCCTACGTCAAGCGCGGCGCTCGGGTGCGGCGCATCACCGGTTCCTGTCTGCCGGCGGGCCTGCAAAGCGCGGATACCCGGCCGGAGACGACCGGCTTCACGCTGGAGAAGGGCTCCTTTTTCGTCATGCTCAGCGACGGTGTGGCCGACGTGAACGACGACGGCTGGCTCATGGCGCTGCTGGAAAAATTTCAGGGCGACGATCCGCAGACGCTTGCCTCGGCGATTCTTGCCGCGGGCCGTGAGCGCCGCGGCGGCGATGATGATTGCGCGGTGCTGGCGCTTTATCGGGATAAGGACGGCGGCGCGGTGGAGGTATAAGCGGGGCCGCGCGGGGGAATACTTTCCTTGTCAAAATTATGTGGGCAAGGAGTGATGCGCCATGGTCAGGGGTACGTCCCGACGGGTGATCGTTGTGGAATCACCGGATACCAATTTGTTTGAGCAGGCAATTTTCATCGTGCGCAACGATGCGCTGAGTAAGGACGGCGTGACGGCGCAGCAGCTCGTGGACGAGGCGTGCCGCGTCGCCCGGAGCTATACGCGCTCGCACAGCACGCGCCGGCCGCTGCTGCGGTGCGGCTCGCCCGTGTTTTGGAGCGCGGCGGGCGCGCTCGGCATTGCACTGGTCTGGCTTTTGACTGCGCTGGTCTGAGGAAGACCGGTCTCCTCCTTGGCGGGACGCTTTGGGCGTCCCGCCCTTTTTGTACTGTCGAAAAAGTGGCAAAACCACTTTTTCGAGAAGGCTTCGCTGCGTTCTGCGCCTCGGTTGTCCGCTGAAAGCGGACAATTCGACGCTCACTCCGCGCAAAGTGTTTTCTGCCACGCGCAGGTCGCAGCAGAAAACGGATCATATCGCTTTCGCGTCTGCGGACGCGAAACTCTGCGAGGCTTTTCAATAGGCTGAAAAAAGAGCCGCGGAAGCGGCTCTTTTCGCTTGATCGGAAGGGGGACTCAGACCTCGTGGCCCTCCTCGGCCCAGAGCTTTTCAGCCTCCGGCTTCCAGCACGCGGCGTAGGCATGGCACTTATCGCACAGGTGCTCGGCGCTCTCGGGCGCTTCGAGGTCGGTGGAATGTGCGCCGGCGCGCTTGACCATCTCGGGCAGGCGCTCGGGGTTTTCCAGCATCGGGCAGGGGCGCAGCAGGTTATCGTTGAAGGGCTGGCCCCTGCGGTACTCCAGGAAGAGAGGCTGGCGCAGGCAATCCAAAAAGCTCTTTTCGCGGATGTTCGCGCCGGAGTAGTGGATGAAGACGCAGGGCTCGACGTCGCCTGCGGCGTTGATGTGGCAGTAGAGCTTGCCGCCGGCGATGCAGCCGTGCGTGAACTCGCCGTCGTTCTGGAAGTCGATGGCGAAGATCTCCTTGCCGCCGGTGAGACCGCGGATCTCGCGCACGCGGTCCTTCATATAGGCGCGTTGCTCGGGCGTGAGCAGCAGGTCGGTCGCCGCGCCCATGCCGACGGGCATATAGTGGAAGTACCACGCGAAGTAGCAGCCCTTGGAGATGAGCAGGTCAAGGAACTCGTCGCTCGTGACGACCCGGTAGTTCTTGCTCGTGTAGCAGATGGACACGCCGAACGGGATGCGGTTTTTCTGCATCAGCTCCATCGCCGCGAGCGCCTTTTCAAAATGGCCCGCGCCGCGGCGGCCGTCGTTGGCGTCCTCGAAGCCCTCAATGCTGACCGAGACGATGAAGTTGCCCACGCGCTTGAGCTCGTCGCAGAACGCCTGGTCGATGAGCGTGCCGTTGGTGAAGGCGTGGAAGGCGATGTCGCGGTGCTTTTCGCACAGACGGAAAATGTCCGCCTTGCGCATGAGCGGCTCGCCGCCGGTGAAGAGACAGGCGTGGGTGCCGAGCGCTGCGCCCTCGGTCAGCACGCGGTCCATCTCCTCGAAGGTCAGGTTCTGCTTGTAGCCGTACTCCGCCGCCCAGCAGCCCGCGCAGCGCATATTGCAGGCGCTCGTCGGGTCCATGAGGACGATCCACGGGATGTTGCAGTCGTATTTTTCGGAGTTCGCCCGCGCCTGCTGGAAGCCGCGGAAGCCGCCCTCGTAGGCGGCGGCCGTCAGGAAGGTCCGGAGAAGATACGGGTCGCACTCGCGCAGCAGACGCTCGGCATAGTGCGCCCACTTGCTGCTCGGGTCGTTTGCGATCTTGTGCAGCATCGCAAAGGTCTCCGGCTCCCAGACGCTCGAGTGGATCCTCTGCACCATACTGACAAGGTCGTCGGCGACCTTGCCGACGTCCTGCGTCCGGCTTTTCCTGATGAGTGAGTCGAGCATCGTCTCAAACGCCTTGCGTTCGGCGGCGTGGGCGAGCTTTTCGGTTACGGTCATGGTTCCGTGCGCTCCTTTCAGCGTCCTGTTTGTGATCAAAATTTTGCCGTGTTCGGCGGGCTTGCCATTTGTTCCCTCATGGTAGCATTTGCAAAGAGGGACAAAAATAGACAAACAGGCGCATTTCACACAAAAACCGGGCACTCGCCGAAAATTGCCCAAATCGGCTCTCTTGCGGAAATTACGGAAGCAGCGCTATAATAATGCCGCAGAACGAAAAAAATACCATTGCTTCCGTTTTGGAAAGCGATGGGGAGGAGGGATCACTTTGGAGCGGAATACAGCCTCTGTGAGAGCGGCGGACGAGCAGCTTGACGCGCTGCTCGGCCATCGCGGCGCGGCGACCGTTTCGCTGCTGTTTGCTTTGTCGGACGGCGCGAAGCGCTTCGGCGTGCTCCGCTCACAGATGGGGCGGATGTCGCAGAAAACGCTGGTGGCGGAGCTGCGGGCGCTGGAGCAGCTCGGCGCGGTGGAACGCATCGTTTTCGCGGAGATCCCGCCGCGCGTGGAATATTCGCTGACCGCGGCAGGCGAGGAGTTGGTCCCGCTGCTGCGCGCGGTGGAGACATGGTGCGCGAGGCGCACGGGAAGGGTGGAGTGACATGGCAGTACGCACCAAGCAGGCGATCCGGCAGGCGTTCATTGAGCTGCTCAACGAGCGCCCGCTCGACAAGATCTCCGTGAAGGATATCGCCGAGCGCAGCACGGTGAACCGCAACACGTTCTATTACTACTACGCGGACATTTACGCGCTGGTGGAGGAGATCTTCCAGACGGAGACGCAGCTTTTCATGGAAAAGCTGCACAGCTATGCCTCGTGGGAGGAGGCGTTCCGCGAGGCGACCGCCTTCGTGTCTGAGAACAAGCGGGCGGTGCACCACCTGTTCAACTCCGGCAACCGGAACATTCTGGAGCATTATTATCATAAGGTCACCTACGCCGCCATGCTCTCCTATGTGCGCGGACAGGCCGAGGGTCTGAGCGCTGCTGAGGAGGACATTCAGGCGCTCGCGCAGTTTTACGCCGCGGCGCTCTCCGGTATGACCGCCGACTGGCTGCGCGGCGGCATGAAGTCCAACGTGAATGACCACATCGACCGGCTGGGACGGCTGCTGGAGGGCAACATCCGGCAGGCGCTCGAGCGCAGCTGCCGTTGATACAAAAAAAGGAAGGACCGACCCCGGCGGGGGGCGGTCCTCCTTGCACCTTACTGTGCGCTTGCGGGAGCGGGCAGGGCGTATTTGGCGGCGTAGCGCTCAAACTCGCTGCGGAAGGCGTGCGTATCGCTGTGCGCCGCGCGGAGCGTTTCGTGCAGATTGAGATTGTGCTGCGCGGCGTCGATGACGCAGCCGGCGATGTTGGAGCAGTGGTCGGAGGTGCGCTCGAGGTTCGTGAGCAGATCGGACCAGACGAAGCCGGCTTCAATGCTGCAATGCCCCTGCTGCATCCGCAGGATGTGGCGCGTGCGCATCTGCTCCTTGAGCGTGTCGATGACCTGCTCGAGCGGCTCGACCAGCTCGGCGAGGGCGACGTCCTGCCGCTCGAACGAGCGCAGCGAGAGGTCGAGGATCTCCCCGATGGCGGCGGCGAGCACGTCGTATTCGCGCGTGGCTGCGGCGGAGAAGGCGAGCGACTTGCCGCGCAGCTCCTCGGCGGATTCGAGAATGTTCACGGCGTGGTCGGAAATGCGCTCAAAGTCCCCGATGGACTTTAAGAGCTCGGTGGCCTCCTCGCTCTCGTCCACGCCCATTTTGCGGGCGCTGAGCTGAACGAGATAGGTGCCGAGGATGTCCTCATAGTGGTCGCAGCGCTCCTCGTCGTCGCGGATGCTTCGGGCGAGCGTGTCGGTGTATTCGGTGAAGGAGCGCAGAGCGTTGTTCAGCGCACGCACGGCGCATTGCGCCATTTCGCAGGCGACGGCGCGGCTGCGGCTGAGCGCCAGCGAGGGCGCGGCGAGCAGACGCTCGTCCAGCTCGGAAACGGTTTCCGCGCTCTTGCTGTCGGGGACGAGGCGGATGGCGAGCTTTTCGAGCAGATCGCCCGCGGGCAGCAGCATGGCTGTGCAGAGAAGATTGAACACCGAGTGCGCCACGGCGATGCCGGCGCGCGTGGCGCTTTCATCGAGCAGCGCGGGAGCAAGGACGGCGCGCACGATGCAGAACACGCTCAGCAGCACGGCGACACCGATGACATTGAACAGCAGGTGGACGACTGCCGCGCGGCGGGCGTTCTTATTCGTGCCGACGGAGGAGAGCATGGCGGTGACGGTAGTGCCGATGTTCTGTCCCATGATGATGGGGATGGCGGCGGCATAGCTGACCGCGCCGGTGGCGGAGAGCGCCTGCAGGATGCCGACGGAGGCGGAGCTGGACTGGATGATGCCGGTGAGCACCGCGCCGACCAGCACGCCGAGGATCGGATTCTTAAAGGCGAGAAAGAGGTTCGTGAACGCGGGGACCTGCGAGAGGCCGGAGACCGCGCCGCTCATCGTCTCCATGCCGAACATGAGCGTGGCAAAGCCGAGGAGAATGGTGCCGGTGTCCTTTTTCTTTGCGTCCTTGCAGAACATATAGAAGACGATGCCGATGAGCGCGAGAACGGGCGTGAAGGAGCTGGGCTTGAGCAGCCGCAGCCAGACGCTCGAGCTCTCGATGCCGCCGAGGCTCAGAAGCCACGCGGTGACGGTGGTGCCGACGTTCGCGCCCATGATGACGTTGATGGCCTGCCGCAGCGTCATCAGCCCCGAGTTGACAAAGCCGACGACCATGACGGTGGTGGCGGACGAGCTTTGAATGATGGCCGTTACGCCCAGACCGGTCAGAAAGCCGACGAGCGGCTTGCCGGTCATCTGGTCGAGCAGCGAGCGCAGCCTGCTGCCCGCGCGACGCTCCAGCGCCGAGCCCATCAGGCTCATGCCGAACAAAAACAGCGACAAGCCGCCGAGCATCGTCAGAAAATCAAAAATATCCATATTCCATCCCTCTTTTGTTTCCTTGATCTTACCCATTCTTGACCAAGCTAAAGCATAAGGGAGAAATGTCAAATCCGTTACCGCTCTTTTGTAAAATCCGTGTAAAATGAACAGCACCTGCCGGAAGGCAGGCGCTGCTTTGCGATGTGCGCTTCGTTCAGCTGATCCACTCGGGGCCGTTGATGCGGTAGTCGCCCCACACGCCGTCATTGTTCTGCACGGCGACACACTCCGAGAAGCCGTAGGCGCCCAGCGCCGTGCGCCACTTGCTCGCGTCAAAGCTGACGGTGTTTTTGATGTTGTACTGCGTCATGGACGGGAGTTCCCCGCCCTCCGAGAGGCTGGGCAGATTGAATGTGACCGGATCGTCGGTCTCGGTGATGGTGAAGAGAACGCCGTTCTCCCACGCGGGGAAGATGTCCTCGCCCTCCAGACCGCTGATGTAGCCCTCCTCACAGAGCTGCTCGTAATTCAGCTCCATCGGCTCCGCGCTGTGAGACTGCGCGAAGGTCCACGCCACCGCGCTGCGCTCGGCGGGCGTGAGCGAGGTCGCGGCAAGATCGACGCTGATATATTTTACGTCGCCGTTCAGCCCCTCGTCCTTGCCCCACAGGTCGTTCAGCACACGCAGATAGAGCGCGCAGCGGTCGTCAAATTCGTCCGGCAGGACGGTGATGCGCTCCACCCCGCCGAACAATGCGGGATAGCTCTCCAAAATATCGCCGCCGAAGGCGACCTCGACCAGCGCGCCGACCGCAAGCTGACCGTCGTCGAGCAGCTCGCCGCGCTCCGTCGGCTCGCGGTACAGGGGAAGCCCGCTCGCGTCAAGCGTGTAGATGTCGCCCCGCTCGCTCTCTACATCCGCGAGCAGCAGCGTGTTGCCCTCGCCGACCGCGACCACGCGGCAGCGCGCGACTGCGCCTTCTGTTTTGGGCGAAGGCTCCTGATTGCCGCCGTCCGACGCAGGCGGGCAGGCCGCCTTCCCCGCGCAGCCCGCGAGCAGGGCGCAGAGCAGGGCGAGGGCAAGCAAAAGGGAAAGACTTCGTTTCATGGAAGGTACCTCCTCGAATGGTTTCTGTTTCCTTAGACGGACGGGAAGAAAATTTTGTTCCCAAAATTTTTACAAAATCGCGGGAAATCGGGCTTGACATTCCGAAGAAAAGGTGGTATTTTGACCTTTCTTAATTGGGCAACGCCCAATCGGGAGTTGAAGAAAGCGCCCTGCTGTGCTATGCTGAAGAAAAGAAAAGCACAAGGGAGGACGCTCCATGCAATACGATGCCGCCATCATCGGCGCGGGCCCTGCAGGCGCGACCTTTGCCCGCCGCCTCGCGCAGCAGAGTCCCGAGCTGAAAATTCTGTTGCTCGACGCGCAGGACGAGGGACACAAGAAGCCCTGCGGCGGTCTGCTCGCGCCCGACGCGCAGAAGACGCTCGCTCACTTCGACCTTGTACTGCCCAAAAGCGTGCTTGCCGATCCGCAGATCTTCGCGGTGGAGACAATGGACCTGCGCACGCGCCGCGTGCGCTACTACCAGCGCTATTATCTCAATATGGACCGCTACGCCTTCGACCGCTGGCTCGTTTCGCTCGTGCCGCCGACGGTCGAGATCGTGCGGGGGCGCTGCACGGCCGTGTCGAGAACGGACGGGGGCTTCGTCCTCACCGTGCGGACGGCGGAGGGCGCGCGGTCGTTCACCTGCCGCTGCCTCATCGGCGCGGACGGCGCGCGGTCCATCGTGCGCGAGACCTTTTTTGACCGTCCTATCTACCGCTATGTGTCGCTGCAGCAGTGGTTCCGCGCGACGGACAAAGCTTTCCCCTTTTATTCCTGCATCTTTGATCCCGAAACCAGTGAAAGCTGCTCGTGGCTGATGCACAAGGACGGCTTCGTGATCTACGGCGGCTGCTTTGAAAAGACGAACTGCCGCGAGGCGTTCGAGCGGCAGAAGGCGCGGCTCGCGGACTTCCTCGGCCACGACTTCGGCGAGCTTGTGAAGACCGAAGCCTGCCTTGCCGACCGGCCGAGGCATTGGCGCGATTTTGTCACCGGCGCGGACGGCGTGTACCTCATCGGTGAGGCCGCGGGCTTCATCAGCGCCAGCTCGTTTGAGGGCATCTCAAGCGCCATTCGCAGCGGCAGCGCGCTGGCCGACGCATTCCGGAACGTAAAAAACACGTCGAAAATTACAAGAAGTTATCGGAAAAAGACCTTTTCCCTGCGCTGCAAGCTCTTTCTGAAGATCTGGAAGCGCTGGTTCATGTATACGCCGTGGGTGCGCTCGCTCATCATGCGAAGCGGCATCGAGAGCATCCGCGTGCGCCGCTCAAAGGAGGACTGACTGTGACCGCATCACCCTACATTGCCGTCGTCGGCGGCGTGAACATCGACATCGGCGGGCGGAGCGACGCCCCGCTCGTCGCCGGAGACTCGAACCCCGGACGCATCCGCTCGAGCCTCGGCGGCGTGGGCCGCAACATCGCCCACAACCTCGCTCTGCTCGGCGCAAAGGTCAAGCTCATCACCGCGCTCGGCGCGGACGACGGCGCGAAGCGCATCGAGGCGTCCTGTGCCGATCTCGGCATCGACTTGACGGACAGCCTGTATGTTCCCGACGGCGCGACCTCGACCTACCTGTTTCTCGCGGACAGCAACGGCGATATGGCGCTTGCCATGAACGATATGGCTATCTACGAGCACCTGACACCCGCCTTTCTGGAGACGAAGCTAATTACGCTCAACGCCGCCGCGCTCGTCGTGCTCGATACGAACCTCAGCGCGGAGAGCATCCGCTATCTCGGCGAGCACTGCACCGCGCCGCTCTTTGCCGATCCCGTTTCGGCGGCGAAGGCCGGCAAGCTCGAGCCGGTCCTCGGGCGGCTCCACACGCTCAAGCCAAACCGTATGGAGGCGGAGCTGCTCTCCGGCGTGACGGTCACGGACGAGGCGGGCCTGTATCGCGCAGCGGATACGCTGCTCGCCGCGGGCTTGCAGCGCGTCTTTCTTTCGCTCGGCGCGGACGGCGTGCTTGCCGCCGACCATGAGAGAAAGGTGCATCTGCACAACCTCCCCGCGCGTATGGTCAACACCACCGGCTGCGGCGACGCCTTCATGGCTGCCGTCGCCCGCGCGTTCCTCGACGGCGCGGACCTTGAGACCGCCGCGAAGCGCGGCCTTGCCGCCTCCGCCATCGCGATGGAGAGCGCCGACACCATCAACCCCGCCATGAGCCTTACGGCCGTGGCTGAAAGAATACAGTAATTTCAGAAAAGGAGTCATTCGCTATGAACCGTTATCTTGACATTGCCCCCGAAGTAAAGGAAGCGCTGGACGCCGGCAAGCCCGTCGTCGCGCTTGAGTCCACCATCATTTCCCACGGTATGCCCTATCCCCAGAACGTGGAGACCGCCCTCCAGGTCGAGAGCATCATCCGCGAGGCGGGCGCGGTCCCCGCGACCATCGCCATCATCGGCGGCCGCCTGAAGGCGGGCTTGACCCGTGAGGAGATCGACTACCTCGGCAAGACCGGCGCGGGCATCCCCAAGGCGTCCCGCCGCGACCTGCCCGTGCTCGTCGCGCAGGGCAGGGACGGCGCCTGCACCGTCACCACCACGATGATGATCGCCGACATGGCGGGCATCCGCGTGTTTGCCACCGGCGGCATCGGCGGCGTGCATCGCGGCGCGCAGGAGACATTCGATATCTCCGCCGACCTCGAGGAGCTGGCCAACACCTCCGTCATGGTCATCTGCGCGGGCGCGAAATCCATTCTGGACCTCGGCCTGACGCTCGAATACCTCGAGACCCACGGCGTGACCGTCATCGGCTACGGCACCGACGAGCTGCCCGCGTTCTACACGCGCAAGTCCGGCTTCGGCGTGGACTACGAGCTTGATACTCCTGCTGAGCTTGCCAAGGCGTTCCACGTCAAGCGTGAGCTGGGTCTGCGCGGCGGCCTGCTCGTCACCAACCCCATTCCCGAGGAGTATTCCATGGATAAGGCCGTGATCGACAAGGCCATCGCCGAGGCCGTCGAGGACGCGAAGAAGGACGGCATCCACGGCAAGGCCACCACGCCCTATCTGCTCGCCAAGATCAAGGATCTCACCGGCGGCGACAGCCTCGATTCCAACATTCAGCTCGTGTTCAACAACGCCCGCCTCGGCGCTGCCGCCGCGGTGGAGCTGGCGAAGCTCGAACGGTGAGCGGGGCGCTCTCGCTCGGCGTGATCGGCGGGGCAGACGGCTCGACGGCGGTATTCGTTACGGGCAGCCCTGCACCGCTCGTCATCTATCTGCTTGCCATCAACGTGCTGGCCTTCGCCGTCTACGGCTGGGATAAGGCGCGGAGCAAGGTGCAGGGCGCGCGCCGCGTGCCGGAAAAGACGCTCTTTCTGCTTGCCATCCTCGGCGGCAGCGTGGGAGCCATTCTCGGGATGCGTGTCTGGCACCACAAGACGCGCCACTGGTACTTCAAATACGGCCTGCCGGCGATCCTGCTCGCGCAGCTCGCGCTGGCCTGGTATCTCGGCGGCCTGCATTAAAACAAAGGAGGACCTTTCCATGAAGCGGATCACAAAGCAGGAGACCCTGCCGGCGCTCGCCGTGCCGGAAGTGCTGAGCGTGCCGGAGTTGACCTACCCCGCGAGGCTCGGCAAGCGGGCGGTCGTGCAGGTGCTGCGCAAGGCGGACGTGAAAAAGGCCGCGCTGGCCGTCGGCGGGACGGCGCTGGTGCTCTCCGCGATCGGCGCGGCGGGCAAGCGGCAGTTCTATAAGCGCATCGTCGCCTCGGAGCTGAAGCGTCAGCTGGCGGTTGTGAACGGCAAGCTCGACAATCTGCAGGCGCAGAATGAGGCCCTGCGCGCGGAGCTCGCGCGGCTGAAGCAGGAAAAGTGAACCGGACAGAAAACGGGAGCCGAAGCATCGCTTCGGCTCCCGTTTCGGTTTCTTATCGTTTCGGCTGCAGGTTGGCGCGCGCGTGCGAGCAGATGGCGTCATAGGTCTGCTGGCTGATGTCGTGCTCGATCTTGCAGGCGTCCTCCTCCGCGGTCCTGGCGTCCACGCCGAGGGCGATGAGGAAGGCGGTGAGCGTTTTGTGGCGGTCGAGCATTTTGGCGGCAACGGCCATGCCGGTCTCCGTGAGCGTGATGAGCCCATCCTTATCCATCGTGATATGCCCGCTCTCCTTGAGACGGCGCGTGGCATAGGTGACGCTCGGCTTTGTCACGCCGAGGTGCTCCGCCACGTCAATGGAGCGAATGTATCCGTGCTTGAGCTTCATCATCAGCATGGACTCGAGATAGTCCTCCGACGCGCGTAAAATTTCCATCGAATTGCACGACCCTTCCGGTTAAAAGTATTCTTAGGTTAACACAGTTTAACCAAAATTGCAAGTGGCAAAAAGTTTTTGAAAAAGGCTATTGACAAAAGGCGGTTAGACGTGCTAAACTGCACAGCGGTTAGAGGAGATTAACACCTTGACCATTCTTTTTTCAATATCGGTTAGAGATTGTTAACTGAAGAACGGGGAGGGAATACCATGATGCCGCTTGCACTTGCCAATATCGGCGAGGAAAATCTGATCCTCCGAGTCGGTGGGAGTCCGGAGCTGCGCAAGCACCTCGAGGATCTCGGCTTTACCCCGGGCGGGACCGCCACCGTGGTCGCCGCGATGGGCGGAAACATCATCGTCAAGATCAAGGAATCCCGCGTGGCCATCAGCGAAGAGATGGCGCGTAAGATCATGATTTGAGCGCAAATATTTTTGAAATAGAAGGAGAGAGGAACATGAAAACTCTGCGAGACGTCCGGATCGGCCAGACCGTCAAGGTCGTGAAGCTGCACGGCGAGGGCCCTGTCAAGCGCCGCATCATGGACATGGGCATCACCAAGGGCACCGAGGTCTTTGTCCGCAAGGTAGCGCCTCTGGGCGACCCGATGGAGGTCACCGTGCGCGGCTACGAGCTGAGCCTGCGCAAGGCGGATACCGAAATGATCGAAGTGGAATAAAGCGAGTCATAAATTTTTGCAGATCGGTTCAAGCGCTTGAACCGGAAGGAGCATGATATGGAAAAGCAGATCAAAATTGCCCTTGCGGGCAACCCCAACTGCGGTAAAACGACATTGTTCAACGCGCTGACGGGCTCCAACCAGTTCGTCGGCAACTGGCCCGGCGTCACCGTGGAGAAAAAGGAAGGCAAGCTCAAGAAGCATGACGACGTCATCATCATGGACCTGCCCGGTATTTACTCCCTGTCCCCCTACACGCTGGAGGAGGTCGTCGCCCGTAACTACCTCATCACCGAGCGCCCCGACGCCATCCTGAACATCATCGACGGCACGAACCTCGAGCGCAACCTGTACTTAACGACGCAGCTCACCGAGCTGGGCATCCCCGTGGTCATCGCCATCAACATGATGGACGTGGTCCGCAAGAACGGCGACCAGATCAACGTTGCCGAGCTCTCCCGCGAGCTGGGCTGCGAGATCGTTGAGATCTCCGCGCTCAAGGGCGACGGCGTGATGCAGGCGGCGGAGGCCGCCGTCAAGGCCGCCGAGGGCGCCAAGACCGTCCCGATGCACACCTTCTCCGGCCCCGTGGAGCACGCCATCGCGCACATCGAGGAGGCGGCGGTCCACAATATGCCCGAGGAGCAGCAGCGCTGGTATGCCATCAAGATCTTCGAGCGCGACGATAAGGTGCTCGAAAAGCTGACCATCCCGGCCGAGACCATGCAGCACATCGAATCGGACATCAAGGCCGCCGAGGCCGAGCTGGACGACGATGCCGAGAGCATTATCACCAACGAGCGCTACGTTTACATCGCGCAGATCATCAAGGGCTGCTACAAGAAAAAGAATCACGGTCAGCTCTCTGCCTCCGATAAGATCGACAAGATCGTCACCAACCGCTGGCTTGGTCTGCCCATCTTCGCGGTCGTGATGTTCCTTGTGTACTGGGTCGCTATGGTCGGCGTGGGTGCGCCCGCGACCGACTGGGCGAATGACGGCCTGTTCGGCGACGGCTGGCACCTGTTCGGCATCGGCACCGCCGAGTACACCGAGGTTGCCGATAACTACACCGCCGCGATGGACGCCGTCAGCGGCTATTATGAGCTGGACACCGAGGCCGAGAACTTCGACGCCGACGCCGCTCTTGCGGACATGAAGGCCGTTCAGCCCGACGCCGACTCCGCCACCATCGAGGTGGAGGATGAGGAGACTCTGGCCCGGAACGAGATGACCGTCTACTATGACGCCATCCCCAAGAACGCCGACAAGGAGACCACGGTTGGCATGACCTATGTGGACGCCGTCAGCTATCTGGAGGAGAACGGCTTTGACGAGCCCGACCCCGCCGATTACGGCGTGTGGGTGCCCGGTATCCCCGTTCTCATCGGCAACGGTCTGGAAGCCGCCGGTACGGCGGACTGGCTCAACGGACTGATCTTAGACGGTATCGTCGCCGGTGTCGGCGCGGTGCTCGGCTTCGTGCCGCAGATGCTCGTGCTGTTCCTGATGCTCGCCTTCCTCGAGGCCTGCGGCTACATGGCCCGTATCGCCTTCGTGCTCGACCGTATCTTCCGCAAGTTCGGCCTGTCCGGTAAGTCCTTCATCCCCATGCTCATCGGCACCGGCTGCGGCATCCCGGGCATCATGGCATCCCGTACCATTGAAAACGAGCGTGACCGCCGCATGACGATCATGACCACGACCTTTATCCCCTGCGGCGCGAAGGTGCCCTTCATTTCCATGGTCGCCGGCGCCATCTTCGGCGGCGCCGCATGGGTCGCCACCTCCGCCTACTTCGTCGGCATGGCCGCCATCATTATCTCCGGCATCATGCTCAAGAAGACCAAGATGTTCGCGGGCGATCCCGCTCCCTTCGTGATGGAGCTTCCCGCTTACCACTGGCCGACTGTCGGCAATGTCCTCCGCTCCATGTGGGAGCGCGGCTGGTCCTTCATCAAGAAGGCCGGCACCATCATCCTGCTTTCCACCATCGTTATATGGTTCACCACCTACTTCGGCTGGGTCGACGGCACGTTCCAGATGCTCTCTGAGGAGCAGATCGACGCCTCCATCCTCGCCAAGATCGGCAACGCCATCGCGTGGATCTTTGCGCCTCTCGGCTGGGGCACCTGGCAGGCGGCTGTCGCCTCCATCACCGGCCTGGTCGCCAAGGAGAACATCGTCGGCACCATGGGCATCCTGTATCCCGACGGCTGGACCGAGATCGGCGCGGCCTTCACGCAGATCAGCGGTTATTCCTTCCTCGTCTTCAACCTGCTGTGCGCTCCGTGCTTCGCGGCCATCGGCGCCATCAAGCGCGAGATGAACAACGCCAAGTGGACCTGGTTCGCCATCGGCTATCAGTGCGGCTTCGCCTATCTTGTCGCCCTGATGATCAACCAGTTCGGCGACGCCTTCACCGGCAGCCTGAACGTCCTCGGCCTGATCGCTGCCGTCGCGGCGCTCGCGCTCATCGTGTATATGCTCTTCAAGCCCTACAAGGAGGCCACGAAGCTCAGCGCCAAGGTCTGATTCCCCATTTGATTATTTTCTTCCGAAGGAGTGAGCTTTCATGTTGAACTGGATTACCGCAAATCTGTCAACGATCGTTATCTCTGCCATTTTGCTTGCCATTGTCACCTCAATCTCTCTCCATTTGATCCGGCAGAAGAAACAGGGAAGATCCTCCTGCGGCTGCAACTGCGCACACTGCGCCATGCATGGCGAGTGCCACGGTAAGCAGTAAAGCAGAAAAGGCGGCATCGCATGAAACGGTGTGATGCCGCCTTTATTCCGCCCGGAAGGTTAAGGATGACCGGCTGCGGAGGCTGCCGGACCGATCGAAAAAGGAGTGCATATTGCCATGACTGAAACAACGGTAAAGATCAGCGGCATGATGTGCGGAATGTGCGAGGCGCATATCTGCGACGTCATTCGCGCCCGGTTTGCGGTCAGGAAGGTCACCGCCTCCCACAGCAAGGGACAGGCGGTCATCCTCTCGGAAAGCGGGCTGGACGAGGCGGCGCTGCGTCAGGCGATCGCGGAGACCGGCTATGAGGTCACCGCAGTGAGCGCGCGCCCCGCCGGGGAAAAGAAGGGTCTGTTCGGCTTCCTGAAAAGGTGAAGCCCTGACAAGAAAAAGAAAAAGCTCTGTCTGCCGATGGCAGGCGGAGCTTTTTTCACTTGTCGAGCCGCTTCACCGGGCGGATGTACTTGAAATACTGCCCGGGATTGAAGTAAAAGTAGGTGACGCGCCCGGGCGTCTGCGTGTCGAGGGCGCAGCCATCGGCGGCGTAGTCGAAGCCGTGCATCGCCGTCTCGACCTTTTCCTCCACCGTGCGGCACTCCTGCTCGTAGTCGAACGGGCCGTGCTCAAAGACGAGGTATTCCCCCTCGGGAATGTCCGTGAGGAGCATCTGCGCGGGCACCTCGCCGCGGTAGTCGGCGGGAAGCCGCGCACCGTAGCACTCCGTGCGCAGATAGCCCCAGTCGCACAGACGGCCCGTCGCGTCGTTGAGATAGCCCATGACCTGCCCGGCGTACTCGCCGCCGTCGTCGTCGAGCTTGCCCTGAATGCTCTCGAGCAGGCCGCAGATCGTTTCGCAGTCCTGCCCGGGAATGAGCGCCTGCTTCTGCCAGAAGTCCCAGTAGCCGTTGCTCTCGCGGTTTTCGATGTGCAGGAACTTGTGCGCGGGGATCGTCACGAAATATGTTTTGACGCCGTCCTTTGATGTTGCCATACCAATTTCTCCTAAACCAAGAAAGTAGCGGTCAAACGGGTGGATCTTGGTGCGCAGGACCACGGGCCTCGGCACGGCGCGGTACGCGCTGGGCGTGACGCCGTAGGCGTCCTTAAAGGCGCGTGTGAACGCCTCATGCGAGGAAAAGCCATAGTCGAGCGCGATGTCGAGAAGGCTGCGCTCGCTGTCGCGCACCTCGCGCAGGGCAAACGCCAGCCGCCGTCGGCGCAGATAGTCGCGCAGCTGCATCCCGGAGATCTCGCGGAATTTCCGCGTGGTGTAATACTCCGAGTAGCCCAGCGTGCGCGAAAGCGAACGCAGCGTGAGCGCTGCGTCGTCGTGGCTGCGGATGCAGCCGTCGATCTCATCGACGATCTGCTGGATCTGCCTGCGCCATTCATACATCCTTGCTCACCCCGTTCCGAACCGCTCTGCACGCAGTATACCGCGCGGCGGCGCTCGGCGCTTGATTTGACTTGCAAAGTTAGTCTTCCATCTCGGAAAGCCCCGCGAGCAGCGCGAGCTGGTAGAACGCCACCGCGCTCGCTGCGGCGACGTTCAGCGAGTCCACACCGTGCGTCATCGGGATGCGCACCGTGCAGTCGCACGCGGCGATGGTCGACTCCGCGAGGCCGTCGCCCTCCGTGCCGAGCACGACGGCGAGGCGGTCCGCCCTTTTGAGCTGCGGGGCGTAGATGGGCAGCGAAGCATCGCACAGCGCCATCGCCGCCGTCGTGAAGCCGAGGGCGCGGAGCGTCTGCGGCCAGATCTCCGGCAGGTATGTCCACGGCACCTGAAAGACCGTGCCCATGCTCACGCGGATGGCACGGCGGTAAAGCGGGTCGCTGCACGCCTGCGTCAGCAGCACGGCGTCGATGCCGAGCGCCGCCGCGGAGCGGAAGATCGCGCCAACGTTCGTGGGGTTCATCACGTCCTCCAGCACGGCGACGCGCTTTGCGCCCGCGCAGACCGTCCCGATCGCCGGCAGCGGCCGGCGGCGCATGGCGCAGAGCATCCCGCGCGTGAGCGGGAAGCCGGTGAGCTGCTTGAGAACGTCCAGCGGCGCGGTGTAGACAGGCACCTCGCCGCAGCGCGCGAGAATGTTCCGTGCCTGCGTTTCCACATGGCGCGGCTCCATTAGGAACGAAACGGGCACACAGCCCGCGTTCAGCGCCCGCTCGATGACCTTGGGGCTTTCCGCGATGAAAAGTCCTTGCGACAAGTCCTCACGGTTCACGAGCTGATTTTCGGTCAGGCGTGCGTAAACGTCCAGCGCGGGATCGGCAAAATCGGTGATGGGGAAAAGGTTCGGCATGGCGGCTGTCCGCCTTTCTTTCATAGAGTAAGGGGCGCGGCGAAGGCCGCACCCTCAGTATAGCCCCTCCCACGCCGCGGCGCAAGACCTTTCAGAAAAGCCGCTGCGCCGCGATCAGCGCGAGCGGGACGCCGGCGAGCGCCTGCACCGCCTTTCCGATCACACACCGCCGCGCGGACAGGGCGCTCCCCGCAAGCATCGCGCGCGTCTGCGCCTGCACGCTCAGCCCGCCCCAGTTCATGATAGCGGCGCAGAGCACAAAGCCCGTGCGCGTGGCGGGCAGGGCGTTCACGCCGTTCGTCATCTCCACAAAGCCGAACAGCGCCGCACGCGGCAGCGGCGGCAGCGCAGCAAGCGCGGGTACGAGCGACAGGAGCCGCAGCAGCACCATGAAAAAGATCACAAAGGCGCTGACGCTCCCGACCGCCGCAAACGAGCCCTGCACCGCTGCGGGGAGCGCCGCGGCGAGGTCGAACGGCGCGCGCTGCCGCGAAACGGCCTTCCGGCGCGGCAGGCCGAGGTCGCGCCGCAGCAGGACCCCGGTCACAAGCGCCGCGCCGACGTGAATGAGGTAGAGATACGCTCCCGCCCGCGCGCTGCCGAACACCGCCGTGCCGCACACGCCGAGAAAAAAGCCGGGGCCGGAGTTGTTGCAGAACGCCAGCAGCTGCTCAGCCTCCTCCCGAGCGATCTCGCCGCGTCCGTACAGCTCCGCGACCGTCCGCGCGCCGACCGGATACCCACCCAGCAGTCCTAAAATGAGCGCGCTTGCGCCCGCGCCGCTCACGCCGAAGAGCGGGTACATGACGCCCGCCATCGCGCGGGAGAGCAGCCGCGGCACGTCGCTCTGCACGAGCAGCGACGAGAGCACGAAGAACGGAAAGAGCGACGGCAGCACCGTTTGCAGGCACAGCGCCACACCCTCCCGCGCCGCCGCCGCGCTCACGTCGGGGAAAAGGAGCAGCGCCGCGCCGAAAAATACCGGGAAAAACAGCGCCGCCGCGCCGCGCAGTCTTGCCACAGCCTCGCCCCCTTTCGGAAGAGCGTATGAGCGCCGTGTGAAAATTATCCGCGCAGCGAAGAAAAGAGAGCCGGCCAAACGGCCGGCTCTCCTGCATTAGATCTCGTAGTCCGCGGCGACGCGGTCGGTTCGGATGGACTTGCAGAGGGCGCTCACGGCCTTGTGCCGCGGATCGTCCTTATAGGTTTGCAGATCCTCCATCGACGCAAACTCGGAGACGAGCACGGCGTCGTAATTGTCCTTGCCGACGCAGCGCTTCACCTCGCAGCGCTTGAGCTGGGGAATGACCCCGAAAAGCCCACGCAGTCCGGTGAGGAACTGCTCCTGCTCGCGCTCCGTTCCCTCGCGGAATTTCCACATGACGATATGGCGGATCATTTCGCGTTATAGACCTCGATGGCCTTCTTGAGGATATCCATGGCGCGCTCGATCTTCTCCGCTTCGAGAACGTAAGCCATGCGGACCTCGTTGAGACCCTTGCCGGGCGTCGCGTACATCGGCGCGCCGGGAGCGAACATGACGGTCTCGCCGTTGTCGTTGAACTCCTCGAGCAGCCAGCGCTGGAAGGTGTCGGCATTGTCCACCGGCAGAGCCGCCATCAGGTAGAACGCGCCCTTCGGGCAGTCGAA
>NZ_JAHLPT010000016.1 GCF_018918025.1 Oscillibacter sp. MSJ-31
ATCGCCCACGGCGAGATCTTTCTCACCACGGGCGGGAGGAGTATGGACCGGCGGCAGATATGGAGTGCAATGAAGCGCCTATGCCAAAAGGCGGGCGTCGCGCCGTCGAAGGTGTTTCCGCACAATCTGCGCCATCTGTTTGCCACGGCGTACTATCGTGTGTACCACGACATCGTGAAGCTCGCGGATATGCTCGGTCACAGCTCCATCGAGACGACGCGCATCTATCTCATTGAGAGCGGCGCGGAGCACCAGCGGCAGCTGGAGCGGCTGGGGTTAGTCAGTTAGAACGGAATCGGTATTCCGTCTAAATTATATCTCAGCATACATAGCACTTGTGTCGTTTTCTGCTGAAAATATAACATAATAGTCGGTCAAAATCAATAGTAAACCGATTAAGGGCATGGAAAAATCAGTCTCAAAAAACCTTATTTTTGAGACCTGTACTTCTATACGCAAAATTCCCCTTTCAGCAACTCTTTATAGCCACTTTAGGGCAATGTTGCATCGGTTCGGTCGTAGGGCGTAGAACGGAATACCGATTCCGTCTTTTTCATATAGAACAGAATACCGATTCCGTCCTATGTGGGAAGTGAAAGCATGGGGAAGAGCCTGCGCGAGTTCTGCACCGAGAACGGACGCGATGAGCTGCTGCGTCAATGGGACGCAGAGAAAAACGGTGACAAAACGCCGGATGATGTTTCCCGCGGCAGCTCCGCAATGATTTGGTGGCGTTGTGCTCGCGGTCACTCCTTTCCCATGCGTGTTGCGTTACGCACAGCGCGAGAGCAAGGCTGTCCCTACTGTTCGGGTCGAAAGGTCCTCGCCGGTTATAATGACCTTGCGACACTCGCGCCTGACGTCGCGAGCGAATGGCATCCAACGCTCAATGGCGAGCTGACGCCGGAAATGGTGACGGTTGGAAGCAGCAAGCCCGTGTGGTGGCAATGTCCGCGGGGCCATGTTTGGCGCACTCGTGTTGATACGCGCGCAGGCGCGCAGCACAGCGGCTGCCCTGTCTGTGCAGGAAATTGCCGAAAGCAGAAGAGTGTTCTTTATGGGAAGTGAAAAAAGAGGGAAAAGCCTGCAAGCATTCTGCGCCGAAAGCGGTCGCGGCGAGCTGCTGCGCGAGTGGGACACGGAGAAAAACAGCGGCAAAACCCCATCCGATGTGTCGATGGGCAGCCATCAAAAGGTCTGGTGGCTCTGCCCCAAGGGGCATTCCTACTGCTCCGTGGTCAAAAGCCGTACACAGGGGACAGGCTGCCCTATTTGTGCCGGACGTGTTGTGCTGTCGGATGAAAACTCTCTCGCGGCAAAGTATCCCGCGCTTGTTGCCGAATGGGATGCGGAAAAGAATGCTCCCCTATTACCGACGCAAGTTGCTTCAGGTACACAACAAAAAGCATGGTGGCTCTGCCCCAAGGGACATAGCTATTTCTCATCTATAGCATCCCGTGCGCGTGGCTCGGGCTGTCCGGTCTGCGCAGGGCAATCGGTCATCCCCGGCAAAAACGACCTCGCCTCACAATATCCGCAGCTTGCCGCACAATGGGACCGAAAGAAAAACGGCAAACTGACACCGGAGATGGTGGCACCAAAGGCCAACCGCCGTGTGTGGTGGCACTGTAAAAAGCGGCACTCCTTTTACTCCAGCGTTACACATCGCGTAAAAGATCAAAGCGGTTGCCCGTACTGCGCTGGTCGAAAGGTGCTCGCCGGTTTCAATGATCTCGCGACAAAAGAGCCGGTGATTGCCTCGCAGTGGCATCCAACGCTCAATGGTGAGCTTACACCACAGCAGGTAACATCTGGCAGCCGTCGAAGGGCGTGGTGGCTATGTGAGAACAGCCACGCTTGGAGCGCTGTGATTTGCAGCCGCACAGGAAAGCAAAGATGCGGTTGTCCGGTCTGTGCAGGTAGACCTTTGAGCCAATGTACAGCGATTCTAAGTGAATCTCCGGCAAAATGAGTATCCCAAACCGCGGGGAGCCGCGGAAAATATAAACTGTAGGAGGACCATTATGAAACATAAGCTACTATCCATCTTGCTGTCACTCTCTCTCGTGATCAGCTTGCTACCTACCGTCGCTTTGGCGGCAGAGGGTATAACAGAGGTTAAGTTCACACCTCATGGCGGTACCGAAGTTGCCTATATGAAGGCCGAAGATGCAAACGGCAATATTACGCTGTATGCTCGGCGCTTCTGGTAAGCTGGCAGGCTTTCGCCAGACAGCGTACATGATCGAACAGGCACGGGAGCACCCCGAATGCGTTGAACTCATTACCAAGCGTCTCTATCGGGATACCGCGCGGGTATTTCATACGTCGAGCAACTGCGTGGAGCGCAATTTGCGGACAGTGATTCAAACGTGCTGGAGGTATCCGGACCACAGTTTTCTGAACCTTATCATGGGCATCCCTTTGGTGCAGCCACCGACCAATACGCAGTTTATTGATATGCTGGCAGCATATCTCCGTGACTGATGCAAAGGGGAAAAGGCGGCAGGATGCCGCCTTTCCCGATAGGACCTTTCAATGTTGCCGCCGGTTGGCATGGGCGCACTATGAGCAATGCGCTCATGCGAGCTGGCGACAGCCGAGAACTGAATAGGTCAACCGGATACGTTTGATGTGCAGCCCGAAAGGGAAAAGCCGTGCGAAAGGGACAGGCCATGATCCCGCCGAGAAAGGAGGAAAAGGGGGAGCGGTCCTTTGACGCACAGCAGGCCGTGGCGGGCCTGTGGCGATGATCTGTACGTCAGGATAATGATACATTCGCCCAGCCACAGTCCGAGCGTGAAGCGGTCCTGACGGACCGTGAGCCGTCGCAGGCAATGGGGGCGATCTGCGAGAACCGCAGGGGGTGAGAGTCCCATGCAGGTGGTGCCAGCCGCCGTCCGGTCTGTTCCTGAAACCATGTCAGCAGTTTACAAACAATATTTCAAAACCGCGTCTGCATGAGGACGCGGTTTTTGTCGATTTCAGACGGTTTACATGGAGGACTCGAAATGAAGAAGAGCACAAGTAAGAAAAGCGCGCGTGTTCCAAAGAAAACTGAGCCGTTTTATATAGACGGCTGCAAGGTTATGGTGCGGTATCAGAAAGAGAATAATCCGCAAGTGGTACAGTCCGTTCGGTCGATTTTGGTATCTGCGGCCACCAGTGTCAAAAATTGTGGAAATTTGCAATAATTCTTCGATTATGAGATAATATAGGTGTAGATATGAACCTTGAAAATTGAATTGGAAGTCATATATACACCTTCGCCAAGAAAGCGAGGAATATATGATTTTATCGAACACAGATTTAGAGAAAAAACGTGTCTATTGCCTATATCGTGTCTCAACCTTAGAGCAGGTGGAAAAGGACGACATTCCCATGCAGAGAAAGCGCTGTCGGGAATACTGTCAGCAAATGGGAACGTGGGAGATCGTCAAGGAGTTTTCGGAAAAGGGTATTTCAGGTTTCAAGGTATCTGCAAAGGACCGTGACGCCATTTTGGAAATTCAGAAAGATGCCCTGCAAGGAAAGTTTGATATTCTCCTTGTGTTCATGTTCGACCGTTTAGGCCGCCGCGACGACGAGACGCCGTTTGTTGTAGAGTGGTTTGTCAAGAATGGCATTGAGGTATGGAGCGCGACCGAGGGACAGCAGAGGTTTGATACCCATGTGGACAAGCTCCTGAACTACATCCGCTATTGGCAGGCATCCGGTGAGAGCATCAAGACCTCTATCCGTACCAAGACGAGGATCGGTCAGCTCACCGAAGAGGGCCACTACACCGGCGGGATGATCCCTTACGGCTATCGCCCCATCAATAGAGGACGAACGAACAAGCGCAATAAGGAAGTTTATGATTTGGAGATCGTTCCGGATGAGGCGGAGATCGTGCGGCTTATCTTTCAGAAGTGCGTGTTTGAGGGCTATGGAGCGCAGCGCCTTTGCAATTTCCTGTCCGAACAGGGAATCCGTAATCAGCGCGGTGGAAATATCCCGACAACGACCATCAACCGCATTCTTAAAAATGTACTCTATACGGGAATTATCAGCAACGGCGAAAGCAAGTCCGAGCCTATTGAGGAACTGCGTATCGTTGATGATGATATTTTCCGCAGAGCGCAAGAGGTGTTGGAAAAACGCAAGACACACCACAATGAAGTCCCGCTCAACACGCGCGGGCAGTCCTTGCTGGTGGGAAACATCTATTGCGGTCACTGCGGCGGTCGGCTCACGCTGACAACGAGCGGCAGAAAGTATGTGCGAAAGGACGGCACCGTTCGCCGTGAGGTCCGCGCCCGCTACCAATGCCATTACAACAAGCGGCACCCTGGGGCGTGTGATGGGCAGTCTGGCTACGGTGTGACAAAGCTGGACGCCATCGTAGACCGTGTGATCCGTATGCAATTTGAGCACATCAAGAATGCCCCTGCACAAGCGATCGTTCGGGAACAGCAGGCGCGAGACGTTGAATTGGCTACGGCAAAGCTGAAACTGGCACAGGATAACCAGCGAAACAAAATGCGGGAGTACGAAGCACTAAAGGCCGAGGGTATCAAGGTTGCACAAGGCATCAGCAAGTTCAACGTGGACTTTCTCAACAGCCTTGTAACGGAAACACAGGCCGCGCTGAAAGCGGCTGAGACAGCCGTTGAAGAAGCGCAGCAGTCTCTTGAGCACTGCATCGCCAGTACACAGAGCATACAGGCCGAATACTCGCAAATCGTGAGCTGGGCCGAAATGTACGATAACTGCTCCTTTGAGGCGAAGAAAATGATCGTCGCGCAGTTTGTAAAGGGCGTGTATGTTCATAAGGACTATGAGATAGAGATAGAGTTTAACGTATCCTTTGAGGACTTCAAGGTGTTTACTTTGGAGCAGGAAACGCAAAAAAAGCAGAAGTCCGAAGCATCTCTGCTTCAGACTTCTGCTTGATGGTGGACCTGAAGGGATTCGAACCCACGACCTTACGGATGCGAACCGTACGCTCTCCCAACTGAGCTACAGGCCCGTAACTATACCGTATGGGATACCATACGAGTTACCTGACTAACTATTAAATTGAGATGTAACCCGAATGCGTAGCATTTGAGTTACCGGACCAAAAGTGGGGGCTAAAACCATACCGCTTGCGCTCCCAACTGAGCTACAGGCCCAAATATTAACTTGGCTGAAAATATCGATCATCAAGTGGGCCCGCTTTATGTCGGGATCGCCCTCCCAGACTGAGCTACAGGCCCATGAACTTTTCAGCCCGCATATCATACCACAGCTTTTCTCATTTGTGAAGTCCTTTTTTCACTTTTTTCAAAAAATTTTTGTTGCCTTTCCGAGAGCCGTATCGTATAATATCTTTTGTTATCCGTCCTCCGCATACAGCTGCGGGATCGGTCTTGCGCAATGAATGCCCGCGAACCATGTCAGGCGGGGAACCGAGCAGCATTAAGCGGGACCAGTCATGTGCCGCAAGGGCGCCGGTCACGCAGCTGTATACGGAGGACCTTTTCTATCCTCACGAAAGGGGCAATGTGGTATGTATCAGGCGCTGTACCGCAAGTGGCGGCCCAAAACCTTTTCCGACGTGGTTGGGCAGGAGCACGTCACCGAAACGCTGCAGCGGCAGGTCGCGGAGGGACGGCTCTCGCACGCCTACCTTTTCACCGGCACGCGCGGCACGGGCAAAACCACCTGCGCAAAGATCCTCGCCAAGGCAGTCAACTGCGAGCACCCCGAGAATGGTAACCCCTGCAACAAATGCCAGAGCTGCCTCGGCATCGAGTCCGGCGGCTTTCTCGATGTGATGGAGCTCGACGCCGCCTCGAACAACGGCGTGGACCACGTCCGTGCGCTGCGGGACGAGGCCATCTACTCCCCCGCGCAGGTGAAAAAGCGTGTGTACATCATCGACGAGGTGCACATGCTCTCCATCGCGGCGTTCAACGCGCTGCTGAAAATTCTGGAGGAGCCGCCGGAACACCTGATGTTCATTCTGGCGACGACCGAGCTGCACAAGGTGCCCGCGACCATTCTCTCGCGCTGCCAGCGCTTTGCATTCCGGCGCATTCTGCCGCGCGAGATCGTGGGACGGCTGAACTACATCGCAGAGCAGGAGGGCATCGACCTCCGGCCGGACGGCGCGGAGCTGCTCGCGCACATTGCCGACGGCGCGCTGCGCGACGCGCTGAGCCTTCTGGACCAGTGTGCGGCGGCGGGCGGGACCATCGACAGCGCGGCGGTGCTCGACGCGCTGGGACTGGCGGGCAACCTCCAGACCGCGCAGCTGATGGACTGCGTTCTGCGGCGCGACACAAAGGCCGCGCTGCTGCTGCTCCACCGGCTCTACGGCAGCGGCAAGGACGTGGGCGCGGTGCTCGGCGAGCTGTCCGCGCTCACGCGCGACCTGCTCATTTCCAAAACGGCTCCCGAGGGCGGCGCGGCGCTGCTCACGGGCGGCTACGACAGCCAGACGATGGACGGCCTTTTGCGGCAGGCTGACAGTGCGCGGCTCATCGCCATCTGCACCACGCTCCAGCGCACAGCGGCGGACATGAACGTGAGCGTCAACCGCCGCACGGATGCGGAGCTGTGTCTCCTGAAGCTCTGCGACGAAACGCTCTCCGGCGATTTGAGCGCCATCAACGCGCGGCTCGCACGGCTCGAACAGCAGATGGCCACGGGCGTGCGCTATTCCGCCGCAGAAGGCGCAGCGCAGGCGGAGAAGCCCGCTCCCGCAAAGACTGCGGCGAAGCCGACAGCCGTGGAGGACGAGGCACCGCCCCCGTGGGAGGACAGCGTGCCCGCGCCGGCGGACGGATCCTTTGACGACGCTCCCCCGCCCTACGGCGAGCCGGCAGAGCCGGAACGTCCGCAGAGCGCGACGCCGGCTCCTGCGCCGCAGGCCGCAGAGGCGAAGGCGGAAGCGTCCGCACCGACCGGTGACAGCGACATCTGGCTCGCGCTGATGGAGAGCTACAAAAACCGACTCACGCCCGACAAGCGTGCGTTCGTCGGTCAGGCGGACGGACGGCTCGCCAACGGCGTGCTGACGGTCTACTGTCCGACGGCGGTGACGAAGGCCATGCTCGATACCGAGGCGGTCGCCTCGGTGCTGCGCGAGGTGACGGGCCAGAGTGTCGGTCAGGCGATTGCCGTGCGCTTCGTGGTCGGCGAGCCGGAGGACGGGAAAAAACGCGACAAATTCCAGGACCTGCTGCGTATGGGCAGCAAGTTCGATAACTTCAACATCAAGTAACATCAGGAGGAATACGGATATGGCAAAGGGTTACAGCGCGCGCCGCGGCTTCTCGAACGGCGCGGGACAGGCGGCGCAGCAGATGCAGATGCAGCAGAAGCTCATGCAGATGCAGCAGGAGATGGCGAAGGCTCAGCAGGAGGTCGAGGAGGCCACCTTCACAGCGAGCGTCGGCGGCGGTGCCGTCAGCGCTGCGGCAAACGGCAAGAAGGAGATCACCGCGCTCACCATCAAGCCCGAGGCGGTCGATCCCGAGGACGTCGAGATGCTGCAGGACCTCGTGATCTCTGCGGTCAACGAGGCGCTGCGGCAGGCGGACGACGCGATGAGCAACCGCATGAACAGCTTCACCAGCGGTCTGAACATCCCCGGTCTGGGGCTGTAAGCGCAGAATACAGCAAGGAGACGCCATCCATCGGACGGCGTCTCCTGTTTTTTATTTTTGGCTCAGGCGTTCGCCGGCCGCGCGCAGCGTCCTGCGCAGAAAGATGGCCGAGAGCGTCAGACTCACGAGCTCGGCGATGGGGAACGACCACCACACCAGCTCCAGCCGTCCGGTCAGGGAGAGCAGATACGCCACCGGCAGCAGCACGCAGATCTGGCGGCAGACCGAGACGATCAGACTGTAAAACGGCGTGCCGAGCGCCTGAAAGACGCTGCCCGAGACGATGCAGAAGCCCGCGAGCGGGAACGTCAGGCCGATGATGCGCAGCGCGGTCCTGCCGATGGTCAGCATCTCCTCCGAGGGGGAGAAGAGACTGAGCAGCGTACCGGGGATGATCTCGAAGAGCGCAAGACCCACGCACATGATGGCAATGGCTGTGACAGCCGAAAGGCGGATCGTCCTGCGGAAGCGCTCCGGCTTGCCCGCACCGTAGTTGTACGAAATGATAGGCACCATCGCGTTATTCAGGCCGAAGATGGGCATGAAAATGAAGCTCTGGAGCTTAAAGTACGCGCCGAACACTGCCGTCGCCGCCTCGGTAAAGGAGATGAGGATCTTGTTCATGCCGAACACCATCACCGAGCCGATGGACTGCATGATGATGGACGGCACGCCGACCGCGTAGATCTCTTTGATCGTCGCGGCGTGGGGATGGATCTCGCGGCGGCGCAGATGCACGTCGGGATTGCGCGTGAGGTTGAGATAGAAGCCGATGGACGCGCCGACGAGCTGACCGATAACGGTGGCAATCGCCGCACCGGCGACCTCCAGCCGCGGGAAGCCGAGCAGGCCGAAAATGAGGATGGGGTCGAGAACGATGTTGGTGGCCGCGCCGGCGATCTGCGTGATCATGGAGAGGTTCGTGCGTCCCGTCGATTGCAGCAGGCGCTCATTATACATCTGGAAGAACAGGCCGATCGAGCAGCCGATGCAGACGGTCACATAGCCGCGTCCGTAAGTGATGATCTGCGGGTTGTCCGTCTGAAAGCGGAAGAACGGTCCCGCAAGCGTCCAGCCAATGAGGGCGAAGAGCACAAAATTGCACAGCGTGAGGAACAGGCCGACATTCGCCGCGCGGTCCGCGCCCGCCTGATTCTTCTCGCCCAGCGAGCGGGAGAGCAGGGCGTTCATGCCCACGCCCGTGCCGCCGGAAAAGGCGATGCACAGCGTCTGGAGCGGGAACGCGAGCGACACGGCGTTCATCGCGTCCTGACTGAGCTTTGCCACAAAGATACTGTCCACCACGTTGTAGAGCGCCTGAAACAGCATGGATACCATCATCGGCACCGCCATGCTGAAGAGCAGCCTGCCGACCGGCATGGTGCCCATTTTATTTTCCTGTAGGATCTCTTCTCTGATATTCTCGTCCATTTTCCGTATCTCCGTGCGTGAAAGGGTGCTCCGCCCGGCGGACAGAGCACCTTTTTCTTTATTTTTTCAGTTCGCCGTTCGCGGCCTTGGTGAGGTAGGCGTTGATGAAGCCGTCGAGGTCGCCGTCCATGACCGCCTGAATGTTGCCGGTCTCGTAGTCCGTGCGCGTATCCTTGACGAGTTGGTAGGGCATGAAGACATAGGAGCGGATCTGACTGCCCCATTCGATCTTGAGCTGCACGCCCTTGAGGTCGCTGATCTTCTCCGCGTGCTGCTGGATCTTCAGCTCCATGAGCTTGGATTTGAGCATCTGCATGGCGTAGTCGCGGTTCTGGAACTGGCTGCGCTGCGTCTGGCAGGCGGTGACGATGCCGGTGGGGATATGAATGAGACGCACCGCAGACGAGGTCTTATTGACGTGCTGGCCGCCCGCGCCGGAGGAGCGGTAGACCTGCATTTCAATGTCCTCGGGTCGAATGTCGACCTCGATGTCGTTGGGCAGCTCGGGCATGACCTCGAGCGCGGCGAAGCTCGTCTGGCGGCGGGCGTTCGCGTCAAAGGGGGAAACGCGCACCAGACGGTGGACGCCGTTCTCACTCTTGAGATAGCCGTAGGCGTTCTCGCCCTTGACCATGACCGTCGCGCTCTTGATGCCGGCCTCTTCGCCGTCGATATAGTCCATCATCTCGAACTCGAAGCCGTGCTTGTTTGCCCACTGCATATACATACGGTAGAGCATCTGCGTCCAGTCCTGCGCCTCGGTGCCGCCCGCGCCAGCGTGGAAGGTCAGAATGGCGTTGCAGTTATCGTACTCGCCGGAGAGCAGCGTCGTGAGGCGGACCTCCTCGATCCGCTTCTCCAGATCGGCGAAGCCCTCCTCCAGCTCGGGCAGCAGGCTGGCGTCGTCCATCTCGTTGCCCATGTCGATGAGGGCGAGCAGGTCGTCGCGCGTGGAGACGAGCTTTTCAAAGCGGTGGACCTTATTCTGCAGCTGCTTGGTGCGCATCTGATTGGCCTGCGAGCGCTCGATGTCGTTCCAGAAGCCGTCCTCATGCGCCTCGGCCTCGAGCCGCGCGATCTCGTGCTTGGAGGATTCGATGTCAAGCGCCTTCTGAAGGTTTTCAAACGTGTCGCTCATGGCGAGCAGCTTCTGCTTATAGGAATCGTATTCGATAACAGCCATGGTGATCTCCTCTTCTCATACTGCATTAGCCGAAAAAGTATATCATACCGCCGCGCGAAAGGCAAGAAAAATCCGCCTCGGCGGCGGATTTTCCCAATTTTTTATCGTCAACGGTGCAAACTGCCCCATAAAAACAAAAAATCCACGCATCCCTGCGTGGTTCCGTTTTGGTCGCTCAGCGCTCGCTGACGATCTGCTCCGTCGTGCCGAAGATCATGTCATCGACGTCGAAGCCCTTGAAGTTTTCAAACATCATATTGGTTCTCACGCTCCTTTCTCTTTTCAATTCCAAGAGTATGATACCACTTCTCTGTCAAGTGCGCAAGCGTGATTTTCCACATATTTCACAAAAATATTTTCGTCGTTTTGTGCTTTACGCTAATTCGTTTTGCTTGTTTCCGCTCAAAGCCCTGTGGTAAAATAATATATCCAATTTTGTTCTTCGGGAGGCGAGAGGACGCCTATGTACGAATTTTTTGCCGGCGACTACGACGTTGCCGTCATCGGCGCGGGCCATGCCGGCATTGAAGCCGCGCTCGCAAGCGCGCGGTTGGGACGGAAAACGGTCTGCTTCACCATCAACCTTGACGCGGTGGGCAATATGCCCTGCAACCCTGCCATCGGCGGCACGGGTAAGGGCCATCTTGTGCGCGAGCTGGACGCGCTCGGCGGCGAGATGGCAAAGGCCGCCGACCGCGCCTGCATCCAGTACCGCCTTTTGAACCGCGGCAAGGGCCCCGCCGTGTGGTCTCTGCGCGCGCAGGCGGACCGCCGCCGCTATCAGCAGATCATGAAGCATACGCTCGAGCGGCAGGAAAACCTGACGCTCCGGCAGGCGGAGATCGTGGAGCTGCGCGTGGAAAACGGCGCAGTCTCCGCCGTCGTCACCGCGACGGGCGCGGTGTTCGGCGCAAAGGCCGTCATCCTCTGCTCGGGAACCTACCTTGACGGGCGCACCATCGTGGGCGAATGTATTCAGTCAAGCGGCCCCGATGGGATGCACGCAAGCCTGCCGCTCGCGGAGCGGCTGCGCGCGCTCGGACTTCCTCTGCGCCGCTTCAAGACCGGCACGCCCCCGCGCGTCAACGCCCGCAGCGTCGATTTCTCCAAAATGGAGCGGCAGGATGGCGACGCCGAGCCGCTGCCGTTCTCGTTCACGACCGAGCACGTTCCCTGCAATCAGGCGGTGTGCTACCTCACCTACACGAACGAGGAGACACATCGCATCATCCGCGAAAATCTCGACCGCAGCCCCATCTACTCCGGTGTGATCGAGGGCATCGGGCCGCGCTACTGCCCGAGCATCGAGACGAAGATCGTCCGCTTCGCGGACAAGCCCCGCCACCAGCTCTTCATCGAGCCGATGGGGCTTGATACCGAGGAGCTGTACATTCAGGGCTTTTCCTCCTCGATGCCCGAGGACGTACAGGTGCGGATGGTCCATACCATTCCGGGGCTTGAGCACGCGGAGATCATGCGCCCCGCCTACGCCATTGAGTACGACTGCATCGACCCCACCGCGCTCAAGCCTACGCTGGAAACGAAAGCCATCGCGGGGCTGTACGGCGCGGGGCAGTTCAACGGCTCGTCCGGTTACGAGGAGGCCGCCGTACAGGGCTTTGTTGCCGGCGTGAACGCCGCGCGCAGGCTCGCGGGGCAGTCTCCCTTTGTCCTCTCCCGCTCGGAGAGCTACATCGGCACACTCATCGACAATCTTGTGACCAAGGGTACGAACGAGCCCTACCGCATCATGACGAGCCGCAGCGAATACCGCCTGCTTCTGCGGCAGGACAACGCCGACCGGCGGCTCACAAAGCTCGGGCACGACATCGGCCTCATCTCCGACGAGCGTCTTGCCGCCGTGGAGGAAAAGTACGCCGCCGTCGCGCGGGAGATCAAACGGCTCGAGCACACCGGCCTTCCCGCGAGCGAAGCGCTCAACGCGCTGCTGCGCTCTCGCGGCACGGCGGAGATCACGGACGGCAGCCCGCTCATCGCGCTGCTGCGCCGCCCGCAGCTGCGCTACAACGATCTGCGGGCCTTCGACGCCGGCTGCGCCGCCTGCCCGCAGGACGTCGCCGAGCAGGTGGAGATCACCGTGAAGTACGAGGGCTACATCCGCCGCCAGATGGCTGAGGTCGAGGAGTTTACGCGGCTCGAGAGCCGCCTGCTGCCCGAGGAGCTTGACTATTCCGGCATCGACGGCCTGCGGCTCGAGGCGCGGGAAAAGTTAGCCGCCATCCGTCCCCGTTCGCTCGGACAGGCGGGGCGCATTTCGGGCGTCTCTCCCGCCGACCTCGCCGCCCTGATGATTTTTTTGGAAAAGGAGAAGCGCCATGAAAATTCTTGACCTGACCCACCTCATTGAAGAGGCCATGCCCGTCTATCCCGAGACCGAGCCGCCGAAGCTCACGCCCTCGAACACCTTTGAGCAGCACGGCTTCCGTGAAACGCTGCTGACGATGGGCTCCCACACCGGCACGCACATGGACGCCCCCGCGCATATGCTGCGCGACGGCAAGACGCTCGATCAATTTCCGGCGGACAAGTACATCGGCACGGCCTATGTGCTCGACTGCTCCGCCCTTGCGGGAAAGGAGATCCCCAAAGCGTGGCTCCAGCTCCATGCCTCGGAGATCGAGGCCGCAGACTTCCTGCTCTTCTACACCGGCTGGGAGAAATATTGGGGCAGCGAGCAGTACTTCTCCCCCTTCCCCGTGCTCTCGCTTGAGGCGGCGGAGTACCTTGCCGCCTTTCCGCTCAAGGGCGTCGGCACCGACGCCATCTCCATCGACCCAATGGACACGGTGGACTATCCTGTGCACAAGATCCTGCTCGGCGCAGGCTTTGTGAACACGGAGAATCTCTGCAATCTCGCCTCCCTTGTGGGGAAAACCTTCCCCTACGCGACGCTCCCCCTGCGCTTCAGGAACGCTGACGGCTCGCCCGTGCGCGCCGTCGCCATGCTGGAGGATTGAACGAAAAGCTGTTCTGCCGTGGGCAGAGCGGCTTCCTTATATTATATAATGATGGAATGCGGCAAAGCCTCCGGTTTGCACCGGAGGCTTTGCCGTGAGTGAAGAAAAGATCGTCGCCCTTGAGCGAGTTGTTTCGATCAGACGTTGCCGATGGTGGCGACCATGACAGCCTTGATGGTGTGCATACGGTTCTCGGCCTCGTCGAACACCTTGGAGTTCGGGGAGAGGAACACCTCGTCGGTGACCTCGCGGATGTCGTAGCCGAGCTCCATCTGGCTCTTGGCCATGGTGGTGTCGAAGTCGTGGAAGGAGGGCAGGCAGTGCAGGAAGATGCAGTCGCTGTTCTCGGTGGCCTTCATCACGTCGCCGGTGACCTTGTAGGGGGTGAGCTGCTTCACGCGCTCGGGGATCTTGTCCTCCTCGCCCATGGAAGCCCAGATATCGGTGTAGAGAGCGTCGGCGCCCTTGAGCAGAGCCTTGTCCTCGCCGTACTCGACGACGGCGCCGGTCTCCTTGGCGACCTCGCGGCAATACTCCACGACGTCAGCGGCGGGAGCGAGCTCCTTCGGGCCCCAGCCGACATAGTGCATGCCGAGCTTGGCGCAGATGTACATCAGGCAGTAGGCCACGTTGTTGCGGGTATCGCCGCAGAAAACGAGCTTGCACTTGTTGAGGGGCTTCTTGGTGTTCTCCATCAGGGTGAGGATGTCGGCGAGCGCCTGGGTGGGATGATCGACGTCGGTCAGACCGTTCCACACGGGAACGCCGGCGTTGGCTGCGAGACCCTCGACGACCTTCTGGTCGTAGCCGCGGTACTCGATGCCGTCGAAGAAGCGGCCGAGGACCTTCGCGGTGTCGACCATGGTCTCCTTCTTGCCCATCTGGGAGGACTTGGAATCGAGGAACGTGACGTGCGCGCCTTCGTCATAGGCGGCGACCTCAAACGCGCAGCGGGTGCGGGTGGAGGTCTTCTCGAAGAGCAGAACGATGTTCTTGCCGGCGAGCAGGTTGCCGCGGATGCCGGCGCGCTTCTTCGCCTTCAGATCGGCGGCGAGGTTGAGCATATAGCGGATCTCATCGGGGGTGAAATCCTTCAGCGTGAGAAAAGAACGGCCTTTGAGATTAACAGGCATGGGATAGTCCTCCTTCAAGATAGTTCGCCCCCAATGGGGGAAATTGACTCATGTTCTGTACATAGCATACCAATTTTTGAAAAACGTGCTGGACATTTTCAGTTATTTTTCTTGTATTTAACGGCAAATTTGCGCGGCGCGCCCTTTGCCGCTCCGCTTCCCTGCGAGCTTTCCGGCACTTGCCAAATGGGGCGCCTCTACGGTATACTATATACCGAAACAACGCATAAAGCAACCCCGCGCCGTCCGGCGCGGGCCGAATGAGGTGACCGATATGAAAGACCTTGCCGCGATGCAGTCCTTTGAACGCTCCCGTCTCGACCGGAGCAAGCTGTGCTCGTTCGACAACGAGACCATCGAGGCGCCGACCGCGCCGCTGATCCATCAGGAGGCCCGCTTCCTCTACATCTGCGAGGGGCACGGCGTCATCCGCATTCAGGGGCACGACGTGGAGCTGCGGCCGAATACGCTTCTCTCCATCCTGCCGTGGCAGATCACGGCGGTGACGGAGGTCGCCGAGCCGCTGCAATATCACCTCGTGATCTACAACCTCCACACGCTCAACCGCTACATCCGCGCCTTCTCCGACGAGCGCGGCGACGCGGTGGATTGGCTCGCGCATATTGAGTGGCAGCCCGCGCTCTACTGCAACGAGGGACAGGCCCACCGGATGCAGCAATTTTTCCTCTCGCTGCGCGAGGAGGTGGGGCTGGAATCCATTCTCGGCGCGGCCCCGCCGAAGGTCCTCGGCTCGCTCGCCGTCGTCAACCGCCTCGTCGAGCTGGTGATCCTCATGGAGCGCTTCCGCGCCGAGCAGCCCGAGCCCGCCGCGGCCGACCGCGCCTCCGCCGCGCCGGACATGAGCGAGATCCTGCGCTACCTTTACTGCCACACTGGCGAAAAGCTGACGCTCAAGGGGCTCTCGCGCATCTTCTACGTCTCCGAGAGCAGCCTGAGCAGCTATATCAGCGGCATGACTGGGCTTTCGTTCTTTGACCTGCTCAACGAAATGCGTATCGGCAAGACGGCGAATTATCTGCTCTATACCGACCTCACGCTCGAGGAGATCGCCGCGGCGCTCGGCTATGTGGACGCCTCGCATATCTCCAAGGTTTTTTCCGCGCGCGTGGGAATGCGCATCAACGACTACCGCAAGACCTACCGGCGCGTGGAGAGCATCTGCCGCATCGAGACCGACCGGCGCGTCTACGCGCTGGTGGAGTATATCTGCCGCAGCTACAACGAGCCGCTCTCCGCACGCGCGGTCGCCGAAAAATTCGGCTGCACCGCCGCCGAAATGAACCGCGCGCTGATGCTGCAGGTGGAGAAGAATTTCGAGGAATTTCTCAACTACGTCCGCATCAACCGCGCCGCCGAGCTGCTGCTCACCACCGACCAGACCGTGACCTACATCGCCATGGAGGTCGGCTACGCCAACGTCAAGACCTTCAACCGCAATTTCCTGCGCTTCAAGGTGATGACGCCCGGCGATTTCCGCAAAAAGGTCGCGCTCCAGGAGAGCCGATTGTAATTTCTTTTTCGCCCGCCGCTCCGGCTGTTTTCGCGCAGTTGGAGCGGTTTTTTTGTCGCTTTCGGAGCGCTGTTCAGTTATTTTCGTCGATATGCACAAGAAACATACACTTCAAAAGTATTTCCTGATATGACTTGACAATAGCCGAATGTGATGTTATTTTGAACATAAGCCCACGCAATTCATTTGCCGCTCTCTTGCGTCATACACATCAAGTATGGACGGCATTGATGCAGGGGCCGGCTCCGCACGGCGGACATCCATCCCTGCAAGCCCTGACCGTTCCGGGAAAGGAAAACGGTCACAACAAATTGAAGGAGGATACAAACCATGCGCAAATCCATGAAGAAGCTCATTGCTCTCACCCTCGCCTGCCTGATGCTCGCGACACTGTTCGTCGGCTGCGGCAAGAAGGACGACGGAGGCAGCTCCGGCGGCGACACCATCAAGCTCGGCTGGATGGGCTCGCTCACCGGCGACCAGGCCGCCTACGGCACCTGCGAAAGCCAGACCCTCAAGATGATGGTCGAGGACCTCAACGCCAACGGCGGACTGCTTGGCAAGCAGGTCGAGCTGATCTGCTACGACACCAAGGGCGACGCGCAGGAGGCGGTCAACGTCGCCAAGCGTCTGTGCGCGCAGGATCAGGTCTGCGCGATCATCGGCCCGAACGCCTCGGGTCAGTGCATCGCCATCCAGTCCGTCCTCGACCAGTACAAGATCTCCGATATGTCCACCGTGGCGACCAACGAGAAGGTCACCATGCAGGACGGTCAGCTCAAGGAATACAACTTCCGCGTCTGCTTCCTCGATCCCCAGCAGGGCAAGATCGCCGGTTCGTTCGTGTATGATAACCTCGGCTTTGACAAGGCCGCCATCCTCTACGACGTCAACGACGACTACGCGCTGGGTCTGAAGGACAACTTCGTCAAGGTCTTTGAGTCCAAGGGCGGCACCATCGTCGCCGAGGAGGGCTACACCGCCGGCGACACCGACTTCACCGCGCAGCTGACCAAGATCAAGGAAGCGCAGCCCCAGATCATCTTCACCCCCATCTTCTATCAGGATTTCATCATGATCCACAAGCAGGCCCGCACCCTCGGCATTGAGGTGCCGATGCTCGGCGGCGACGGCTGCGCGTCCGAGGTCCTCTTCGACGCCGCCGACGCGGTGGACGGCTCCTACGTCATCAACCACGTTTCCCTCGTCGATCCCGCGGGCGACGCCTTCCGCAAGGAGTATGCCGAGAAGTACAACGGCGCGAAGATGGAGCTCAACGGCTACATGGCGCACGACGCGTTCCTGCTCTGGTGCGCGGCGGTCGAGAAGGCCGGCAGCGATGACCCGCAGGCCATCGCCGACGCGTACTCTCAGGTCGAGGTCGAGGGTATGGCCGGTAAGATCAAGATCTCTGCCGAGGACCACAACCCCGTCGGCAAGTCCGGCTGCGTGGAGCGCATTGACGGCAAGAACAAGACCTACGTCTTTGAGACCTACATCGCCGCAGACTAAGCACATTCCCAAAACAGAAAAAGCAAGCACCCTTTCGACACTCGGGCGCCCCGTGCGGGGCGCCCGAGGTTAACAGGACAAAAGGAGGCTATACATGGGTATAGAATATTTTCTCCAGCAGCTGGTCAACGGCATCTGCCTCGGCGGTATGTACGCGCTGATGTCGGTCGGCTATTCGCTGGTCTACAGCATTATGAACTTTTCCAACTTTGCCCACGGAGGCGTCATCATGGTCGGCGCTTATGTGGGCTATTTTGCACTCACGGCGCTGAACGTTCCGTTTCTTCCGGCGTTTCTGCTCTGCGGCGTGGGCAGCGGCCTGCTCGCCGTCATCATCGAGCGGCTGGTCTACTCGCCGCTGCGCAAGCGCCATGCCCCGTCCCTGTACTTCATCATCTCGGCGATGGGCGCTTCCATCTTCCTGGAAAATTTCGTCATCGCCACCATCGACGGCACCCCCAGAAACTACCCTCCGATCTTCGATAACCGCATCAACATCGGCGGGATCTCCCTTGGCGTCGACAGTCTGCTGATGATCGTGGTCTCGGCCGTCGCGCTGCTGATTTTGATGTTCATCATACAGAAAACCAAGGTCGGCCTCGCCATCCGCGCCTGCTCCTACAGCGAGAAGGCCTCGACCCTCATGGGCATCAACGGCGATCTCGTTATCTTCATCATCTTCCTCATGGGCGGCGTGCTCGCCGGCTTCGCCGGTATGCTCTACGGCATGCGCTTCATCGTCAAGCCCACCATCGGTCAGGTCACGAACAAGTCCTTCGTCGCGGCGGTGTTCGGCGGTCTCGGCAGTCTCCCCGGCGCGATCGTCGGCTCGGTGCTGCTCGGCATCATGGAGATCTTTGTCGCGTCCTTCAACTCCAACCTGCGCGACCTGTTCGTGTACGGACTTCTGATCCTCGTCCTCGTCATCAAGCCGTCCGGCCTGATGGGCAAGGTCGTGGAAGACAAGGCGTAAGGAGGGAGGAACGATATGTTTAGCTGGTATTACATCGAAGGCATCCTCATTCAGTCCTGCTACACCCTGCTGATCGTGCTCGGCCTCTCCATCCTCACGGGCTACACCGGTATGTTCTCGTTCGGTCACGCGGGCTTTGTGTGCATCGGCGCGTATGTTTCCATTCTCTGCACGATGGCGTTCGGCCTGCCCTACTGGCTCTCGCTCATCATCGCGGGCCTTGCCGCCATGCTGCTCGGCGCGGGCCTCGGCAAGATCACGCTGAACCTCAAGGGCGACTACTTCTGCATCGCCACGCTCGGCGTGGGCGAGGCGATACGATTGATCTTTAACAATTTGCAGCTCACCATCAATGTCGGCGGCAAGGACTTCCTGCTCGACGGCGCGAAGGGCGTGGCGAGCATTCCGCTCAAAACGACTCTGTTCGGTGACTGGAACGCGCTTTCCAACGGCGATGTCGGCACCTTCCTCTCCACGCTCTTTTCCTCGGCGCTGTTCATCGTCATTATCTTCCTCACCGCCACGGCGCTGCTGATGAACTCCAAGCACGGGCGCAGCATGCTCGCCGTGCGCGAGGACGAGCTGGCGGCGCAGATGAGCGGCATCAATACCTTCCGCTCCAAGATGCTCGCCATGTGCATGTCCGCGCTCTACGCCGGCATCGCGGGCGGCATGATGGCGCACTACTTCGGCTATCTTCAGCCCAAGATGTTCCTGATGACCAAGTCTACGGAGTATACCATCATGGTCATCTTCGGCGGCATGGGCTCCATCACCGGCTCGGTGCTCGGCACGGTGCTGCTCTGCGCGCTGCCGGAGCTGCTGCGCGCGGTCGGTGACTGGCGACTGGTCATGTACGGCCTCGCCGTTATCGTCATCATGATCGTCCGTCCGAAGGGTCTCATGGGCGGCAAGGAGCTGCCGGTCGGCAGGATCTGCCGTGCCGTCGGCCGCGTTTTCACCAAGAAGAAAAAGGACCTGCCCCCGCCTGACGGCGGCAGCGTCGGAGAGGAGGCGTCGGTATGAGCGACATCACCTTCAAGCACCACGACCCCAACGTCATGCTCGAGCTTTGGCACGTCACCAAGCGCTTCGGCGGCCTGACCGCCGTGGGCGACGTTTCCTTCAAGATCAAAAAAGGCGAGATTTACGCGCTCATCGGTCCCAACGGCGCGGGCAAGACCACCATCTTCAACCTTATTACGGGCGTCTACGCGCTCACCGAGGGCCGCGTCATTTTCGACGGTACAGTCGTCGGGCAGGGCGACGCCATCATCAAGGACGATATGCGCGAAACGGATGTCAAGCCCTTCCGCAAGCAGCCCTACGACATCATGTCCCGCGGCATGGCGCGCACGTTCCAGAACATCCGCCTCTTTAAGAGCGAAACGGTCTACAACAACGTTCTCACCGCATGCCACGCGGAGGCGGATTACAACATCTTCCAGTCGCTCTGGCGCCTCAAGGTCGGTCCCAAATGGCTGACGAAGTACTATTATCAGGAAAAGGCTCTGCGCGAAAAGACTGAGGAGCTTTTGAAGATCATGGGCATCTGGGAGCAGCGCGACATGATCGCCGTCAACCTGCCCTACGGCCAGCAGCGCAAGCTGGAGATCGCCCGCGCGCTTGCGACCGATCCCAAGCTGCTGCTGCTCGACGAGCCCGCCGCCGGCATGAATCCGGAGGAGACGCTTGCCCTGATGGACCTCATCCGCGAGATCCGCGACCGCTTCGACCTGACCGTGCTCATCATCGAGCATCACATGGACCTCGTGATGAACGTCTCCGACCGCATCTTCGTGCTCAACTTCGGCAAGCCTCTTGCCGAGGGAACGCCCGCGGAGATCCAGAGCAACCCCGAGGTCATCGAGGCCTATCTCGGAAAGGAGGACGACGGCGATGGCGATGCTTGAAATTCGTGACCTGAACGTTTACTACGGCGGCATCCACGCCCTCAAGGGCATCTCGCTCGAGGTCGAGGAGGGGCAGATCGTCTCGATGATCGGCTCCAACGGCGCGGGCAAATCGTCCATGATGAACGCCATCTCCGGCCTTGTGAAGTACAAGTCCGGCGAGATCCTCTACAAGGGTCAGCCGCTGCCGACCGCCGCGAACAAGGTCGTCCGGCTCGGCGTATGTCAGGTGCCGGAGGGCCGCCTGATCTTCGCGAACCTCACCGTTTACGAGAACCTGAAGGTCGGCGCGTATCTGCGCAGCGACAAGGACGGCATCGAGCGCGACCTCAAGCGCGTGTATGAGATTTTCCCGCGCTTGGAGGAGCGCAAAAATCAGATCGCCGGTACGCTCTCCGGCGGCGAGCAGCAGATGCTGGCGATGGGCCGCGGCATCATGTCCGCGCCCGACCTCATCATGCTCGACGAGCCGTCCCTCGGCCTCGCGCCGCTGCTGGTCAACACCATTTTCGATACCATCCGCGAGATCAAGGCCATGGGCAAGACCATTCTGCTCGTGGAGCAGAACGCGCTCAAGGCGCTTTCCGTCGCGGACAACGCCTATGTTCTCGAGCAGGGCCGCATCACCAAGTCCGGCCCGGGCAAAGAACTGCTCAAGGACCCCGCCATCGCGGAGGCCTATCTCGGCAAGGCGGCTCGCTGAGCCGAACCATAAATTTTGGAGGTAATTCCCAATGGCTAAAACGGCACAGGATGTCATGCAGCTCATTCGTGAGCAGGGCATCAAGATGGTCGATTTCAAAATGGTCGATATCAACGGCCAGTACCGCCATGTGACCATTCCCGCCCAGAATTTTACCGAAGCGACCATGACCGACGGCATCGGCTTTGACGCCTCGAACTACGGCTACGCCGTGGTCGAAAAGAGCGACATGGTCTTTATTCCCGACCCCGCTACCGCGCAGATCGACCCGTTCTGTGAGGTCTCCACCCTGTCGATGACCGGCAACGCCATGATCATCGACTACCCCCACAACCGCCCGCTCGACCAGTATCCGCGCAACATCGTGCTGGCAGCGGAGCAGTATATGTGTGATACCGGCATCGCCGACACGATGCTCATTCTGCCGGAGTTTGAGTTCTATCTCTTCGACGATGTAGCATGGAAGGTCGCGCCGAACGAGATCGGCATGAGCCTCGACGCCGAGCAGGCGCATTGGAACGGCGACATCAACGGCCGCGGCGTCATCGTCCCGCGGCAGGGCCACTACCACATTGCCAAGCCTCTCGACCGCACCTACGAGTGCCGCAGCGAGATGTGCCTGCGCATGGAGGAGGCCGGCATCCCCATCAAGTATCACCACCCCGAGGTCGGCGGCGCGGGCCAGTTCGAGATCGAGCCGAAGCTCGGCGAGATGAGCAAAATGGCCGACGCGACCATGCTCATCAAGTACATCATCCACAACACCGCCCTCAAGTACGGCAAGAGCGCCACGTTCATGCCCAAGCCCGTCTACGGCGAGGCCGGCAGCGGAATGCACGTCCATATGCTGCTCTTAAAGGACGGCGAGCCGGTGTTCTCCGACGACAACGGCTACTCGCACCTCAGCCGGGAGGCCCACTGGTTCATGGGCGGTCTTCTCAAGCACATCCATTCCCTCTGCGCCATCACGAATCCCAGCACCAACTCCTTCAAGCGTCTGGTGCCGGGCTTTGAGGCGCCCGTCACCGTCGGATACGCCACGAGCAACCGCAGCGCGGTCATCCGCATCCCCGCCTACGCCAAGACGCCGAATATGCGCCGCTTTGAGCTGCGCAATCCGGACGCCACCTGCAACCCGTACTTCTGCTACGCGGCGCTGCTGATGGCCGGTCTTGACGGCATTGAAAACAAGATCGACCCGCACGAAAACGGCTGGGGCCCCTACGACGTCAACCTCTACACCCTCTCCGACGAGGAGAAGGCCAAGCTGCAGGGGCTGCCCACCTCGCTTGACGCGGCGCTTGACGCGCTCGAGGCCGACCACGACTATCTCACGAAGGGCGGCGTGTTCCCCGAAGCGCTGCTCCGCAGCTTCATTGCCGCCAAGCGCAGGGAATGCGCGGCCATGGCCGCCATCCCGCATCCCGCGGAATTCGAACGCTACTACAACCTGTAAAAAACTGCGCGCATCCATCGGGGGACCGCCTTCCGGCGGCTCCCCCCTTTGCGCGCCCGAAACCACGCTCCGCGCCGCGCGGAGAGCCAAGGAGAACGATCATGGAACAAGTCCTGCTGGATCAGATCACCGCCCTGCGCGCACAGCTCCACGCCTGCGCGGAGGTCTCCGGCCGCGAGGTCGTGACAAAGCACACCCTGCTGACCTTCCTGCGCGAGCATACCTCGCTGGAGCTTCATGAGCTTGCGGGCGGCTTCTACGCCGCGCACCGTGAGCCGGAGGGCACAAAGCCCACAGTCGCGCTGCGCGCGGATTACGACGCGCTGGCGACGCCCCAGGGCGGCGCGGCGCACCTGTGCGGTCACGACGGTCATGCCGCGGCGCTGTGCGGCGTCGCGCTGATGCTCGAGGGGCAGTCCATCGGGCGCAGCGTGTTCCTGCTCTTTCAGGGCGCGGAGGAGACCGGTGCGGGCGCAGCGCTGTGCTGTGAGCTTTTTGACCGCGAGAAGGTCGACGAGATCTACGGCGCGCACAACCTGCCGGGCTTTCCGTTCGGCGCGGTGCTCACCCGCGCGGGCACCTTTGCCTGCGCCAGCCGCGGCGTGACTATTCATTTTGTTGGTAAGCCCGCCCACGCCGCCTATCCCGAGACCGGCATCTCCCCCGCTCCCGCAGTCGGACAGCTGTTGGTCGATCTGCCCGCGCTCGCCGCGCCCGAGCAGTACCGCGGCATTACGCTCTGCACCGTCATCGGCGCGCAGATGGGCGAAAAGGCCTTCGGCGCGGCGGCGGAGTCCGCCGAGCTGTGGCTGACGCTTCGCGGCGAGCACGACGACGATCTCGCACGGCTCCGCCGCAGTGTGCTCACCCGCGCGCAGGAGCTGGCCCACAAGAACCATCTGGAGTTTTCCTTTGAAGAACAGGACATTTTTCCCGCCACGGAAAACGACGCGCTCTGCGCCAGCCGCGTCATGCGCGTGTGCCGCGGCACGCTCCTGCACGACCCGATGCGCTGGAGCGAGGATTTCGGCCATTATCTGCACCGCTGCCGCGGCGCGTTCTTCGGCGTGGGCGCGGGCGAGGATCACCCGCAGATCCACACCGAGCACTACGAATACCCCGACGCGCTTCTGGAGCCGACCGTCGAGGCGTTTCGGGCGCTGCTCGCCAGCGAATGAGAAAAGACCTGCGCCGCGCGGCGCAGGTCCGTTCTTTTTGCTTGTTACGGCAATACCGCATAATGGAACAAGAGCGATTTGCGAGCAAAGCGCCGCGGCTTTCATTGTGCGGTGTTGCCTTAAGCCTTTTTGCGGATGAGGATGAACGGGGTGCATTGCCCCTCCTGCCCCGCGGGATTGTCGCGCACGATCTCACAGAGCTGCTCGTCCGTCAGCGTGACGTCGCGGCACTTGCCGAGGATCACGCAGTCGATGTCGCTCGCGTCGATGATCATAGCCTTCACGCCGGTCTTTTCGTAGATCTCATCGCAGACGCCGGAGGGGTTTTCGGGATTGAGAATACCGTAGTCCACATACTCCTTGAACGAAATATCGTAGTCGATCAGACCGTCGATGCCGTCCACCTCGTGTCCGCAGACCTTGTAGAACACGCCCTTCTTGCCGAAGAGCTTTGTCACCGCCGAGCAGAAGGCCGCCAGCAGCACGCGCGGCAGGCCGCAGATCATAATGATGAGCTGCATCTTGTGCGGCGTACCCGCGCCGGGACCCGCGGGCGTGACGTGTACGAAGCGGCACAGCAGCTTCGCCCAGAAGCCGGGGTGGATGTCCTTACGGTAGACGATGCGCTTCTGGCACAGGGCGATGACCTTCTCGCTGATGCTCAGCAGGTCGCCCTCCTCATAGAGCGGCTTGACGTAGCGCTCGATCAGGTCGATATAGTTCTCGCCGATCTGGACGAAATGCGTCTGAATGGCGTGGCGCTGATAGACGCCGGTTGAGGTCTCGATCTCAACCTTTTTGGACTCATTTGCAACAAATTCCATGAAAAAATGCCTCTTTCGTGCAGGATGATCAAGTGTGCATTTATTGTACCACAAAATCCGCAAAAAGCTACTGTTATTTGCAAAAAGATAAAAATTCGGAAAAGCGCGGCGAACGCCGCGCTTTTCGCTTGCTTATTGTCCTCTCTGCGCCTGCGGCATCTCCCATGCCAGATGGTCGGTGTGGAGCAGATGATGCGATTTCTCTCCGAGGGGCTTGCCGAGATAGTCGCGATAGAGCGCCTGCACGTCAGGATTTTCGTGCGAGAAGCGCAGCGCTTCGCCCTTGTCGAGCCGCCAGAGCACACCGCCGCGTGTCTCCGCCAGCTCCTGCCCGTCATGAATGGGCTGACCGCCTCCGCCCGCGCAGCCGCCGGGACAGGCCATGACCTCGACAAAGTCATAGCTGACCTCGCCCCGCTCAAGGGCGTTGAGCAGCTTCCGCGCGTTGCCGAGTCCGCTCACCACCGCGACCTTCACCTCGCCCGCCGTAGGAATGCTGAAGCTCGCCTCCTTCCAGCCGTCCATGCCGCGCACGGCGGTGAAGGCGTCGGGATCGGGGTTCTCGCCGGTCACGAGGTAGTACGCCGAGCGGAGCGCGGCGTCCATCACGCCGCCGGTCGCACCGAACACGACCGCCGCGCCCGTGCCGCTGCCGAGCGGGGAGTCGAACTCCTCCTCCGGCAGATGGACAGGGGAAATGTGGTTCGCGCGGAGCATGATGTCCAGCTCGCGTGTGGTGATGCTCACATCGACATCGGGAATGCCGTCCTCACCGCGCATGGTCGGAAGCGCACACTCGCTTTTCTTTGCGACGCACGGCATGATGGACACGACGAACAGCCGCTTGGGATCAATGCCGATCTTCTCGGCAAAGTAGGTCTTGGCAATGGCGCCGAACATCTGCTGCGGGGACTTCGCGGTGGAAAGCTCCTCTGTCCGCTCGGGGTACTGCGACTTGAGGAAGCGCACCCAGCCCGGGCAGCAGGAGGTGAACATCGGCCAGCGGTAGTCCTTTTTGTGCGTGAAGCGTTCGAGAAATTCGCTGCCCTCCTCCATGATGGTCAGGTCGGCGGCAAAGTCGGTGTCGAACACATAGTTGAAGCCCAGCTCGCGCAGAGCAGCCGCCATGCGCTTGGGCGTGGCAAACTCCGGCGAAAGGTTGAACTGCTCCGCCCAGGCCGCGCGCACCGCCGGTGCGACCTGCACGACCGTGACGGTGTTGGGGTCGTCGATGGCGTCAAAGACGATTCCCGTGTCGTCGCGCTCCCGCAGCGCCGCCGTGGGGCAATGCGTGATGCACTGGCCGCAGTAGGTGCATTCCGTATCCTGGATGCGGCGATTGCGCGAGGCGTCCACCGTCGCGCGGGAGCCGGTGCCGAGCAGATCCCATATCTTCACGGTCTGTACGTTCTCGCAGATCTGGATGCAGCGCATACACTTCACGCACTTGTCGTTCTCGCGGATGAGCGGCGTGGAGTAGTCCACCGCCTCCCGGCGCAGCTTGGTGGGATAGTGCTCGCCGCGCATATTGAAGTCGTTCGCGAGCGACTGCAGCGTGCAGTTGCCGCTGCGCGAGCAGCTCGTGCAGCTCGTGTCGTGCTCGGAGAGGATCAGCCGCAGGTTGGCGCGGCGCGCCTCGCGCGCCATGGGGCTGTTGGTAAAGACCTCCATGCCGTCCGCCACCACATTGTCGCACGCGGGGACAAGGCGCTCCATGCCCTTGACCTCCACGCAGCACAGACGGCAGGCAGCGATCTCGTTGACGTCCTTTAAGTAGCAGAGCGTCGGAATGTTGATGTTGAGCATTCGCGCGGCCTCGAGGATCGTGGTCGTCTCGGGCACCGTGATGCTCTTATGGTCGATGGTCAGCGTCACATTCTTTACCATTTGCCCTTCCTCCCTCCGCGGAAAATGCCGTAGCCGAAGTGGTCGCAGCGCAGGCAGCGGGACGCCTCGGCGTAAGCCTCCTCGTCCGTCAGGCCGCACTCGATGCACTTGAAGTCGCGCTTGCGCTCGTCGGCCTCGCGCTCGGTGGTGTTGATGCGGCCATGGGGCGGCTTGTTGTTCAGCCGTGCAGTTGGGACCTCCACACCCACGTCGATGACATGGTGATAGCCGAGGTATTCGTCGATGTTCGCCGCCGCGACCTTGCCCGCCGCGATGGCGCGGATGACGGTGGCCGGACCCGTGACGCAGTCGCCGCCGGCAAATACGCCGTCCATGTTGTCGATCTGGCCGCTGGCCTCGGCAACAAAGGCGCCGCGCTTGATGGTGATCTTGCTCTGCTCGAAGCCGTGTGTTTCCACGCCCTGTCCGATGGCGACTACGATCCCATCCGCCGCGATGCGCTTTTCAAAGAGCTTTGCCTTCTCCGGCTTGGGCCGGCCCTTATCATCCATCTCGCCGATGATCTGCGGCTGCGTCCAGAGCGCGACCGCATGGCCCTGCCCGTTCGTCTCGATGCGCACGGGGGCCTGCAATGTGACCAGTTCCACGCCCTCGGCGACCGCGCCCTCGACCTCCTCGGGCAGCGCGGTCATATCCTCCCGGCGGCGGCGATAGACGCAACTCACCTTACGCGCGCCGAGGCGCACTGCGCTGCGGCATACATCCATCGCGACGTTGCCGCCGCCGATGACCACGATCTCCTTGCCGCGGAAATCGGGCATGTGATCGTCGCCAATCTCGCGCAGCATCTCGACCGCGGACATGACGCCCTCGGCGTCCTCGCCTTCGATGCCGGTCTTTTTATCCGTGTGTGCGCCGAGTGCAAGATAGAGCGCGTCGTACCGGCTGCGCAGCTCGTCGAAGGTAATCTCGTTGCCGACGTCCACATTGACCTTCGCATCAATGCCGACGGAGAGGAGCGACGCGATCTCCGCGTCCAGGATCTCGCGCGGCAGACGGTAGGCGGGAATGCCGTAGCGCAGCATACCGCCGAGCTTCGCCCGCTTTTCATACACCGTGACCTTGTGGCCCATCAGCGCGAGATAGTACGCCGCAGAAAGACCGCTCGGCCCGCCGCCGACGATGGCGACCGTCTTGCCGGTCTCCTCAGCGCAGGCGGGATGGGGCACATAGCCCGCGTGGTCCACCGCGTAGCGCTTGAGTCCGCGAATGTTCACCGCGTCGTCGATCATGTTGCGGCGGCAGCGCGCCTCACAGGGATGCTCGCAGATGTACGCGCAGGCGGAGGGGAAGGGGTTATCCTGCCGGATGAGCCGCACAGCGTCCGCGTAGCGGCCATACTTCACCAGCACGGTGTAGCCCGGAATGTCCACGCCCGCAGGGCACAGCGCCACGCAGGGGACAGGATTCTGCATCCCGCCGAGGCAGCGGTGGCGCAGAACGTGCTCTTCATAGTCGTCGCGGAAGCCCTGGATGCCGTCGAGCACCAGCCGCGCCGCGTCGCGCCCGATGGCGCAGTCCGCGCTGTTGACGATCACGCGCGCCGTGCGCTCGATGAGCGCGATGGTCTCCATCGTCGCCTTGCCGTCGAGCACGCTCTCCATCAAATCGGAGAGCTGAGCGAGGCCGACGCGGCAGGGCACGCACTTGCCGCAGGTCTGCGCGTGGCAGAGGTTCAAAAAGTTCATCGCAAGATCCACCGGGCACAGTCCCGGAGGGCTGGCGGCAATGCGCCGCTCCACGTCGCGGTACAGTCCGTCGATCACGGTCTGGGCGCGCGACGGCGTCATAATGTCAAGTCTCGACAAAACCTTCACACCTTTCCGAATCGCAAAACGCGGGCACATCCTATGGCGCGCCCGCTGTCTTTTAATTATAGAACATTTCTATAGGTGATGTAAAGATAAATTTTTTATACAAATCGCCAAAAATGTAGGCTGTCTCTGCCTTTCTCCGCGCAAAAAGGAGGGCTGCCCTTCGGCAGCCCTCCTGAATGGGACCTTGCTTACTTCTTGTCGTACATATCAATGAGCTTGACGAGGTGCTCGTAGCGCTCCTTGGCGGCTTCCTCGTTGCGGGCAAACAGGGTGTCGGCGCGCTCGGGGAACTCGCGGGTCAGGCGGCTGTAACGGGCCTCGTTCATCAGGAACTCCTGATAGCCGCCCGCAGGCGCCTTGGAGTCGAGGGTGAACTTCTGCTCGGCAGCGGGGTTGAAGCGGAACAGGTTCCAGTAACCGCACTCGACGGCCTTCTTCATTTCCTTCTGGCAGTTCATCATGCCGCCCTTGATGGAGTGCATCTCGCAGGGGCTGTAGCCGATGATGAGGGACGGGCCGGGATAAGCCTCGGCCTCGCAGATGGCCTTGATGGTCTGCGCGGGGTTGGCGCCCATGGCGACCTGCGCGACGTAGACGTAGCCATACTGCATCGCGATCTCGGAGAGGCTCTTCTTCTTGGTCTCCTTACCGGCTGCCGCAAACTGCGCGACCTGACCGATGTTGGAAGCCTTGGACGCCTGTCCGCCGGTATTGGAGTAGACCTCGGTATCAAAGACGAAGATGTTGACGTCCTTGTTCTGGGCGATGACGTGGTCGAGACCGCCGTAACCGATATCGTAGGCCCAGCCGTCGCCGCCGAAGATCCACTGGGACTTCTTGGCGAGGTATTCCTTCTTGTCGAGAATCTCGGCGACCAGCTTGCAGGCGGCGCAGTCACAGAACTTCTCGCCCTTGGCCTTGAGCTCGGCGGCGTGCTCAGCAAACTGCGGAACAGCGGCAAGCTCGTCGACGGTGGCGATGCTCGCCATCAGCGCGGCAACATAAGCCTTGGTCGCCTCGGCGTTGGCCTTGCCGTCGGTGAAGGTGTCGAGCCACTTCTGCGCGGCTTCCTTGAGCTCGGGACGCGCCCACTCGACAGCGATCAGCTCGCGGGTCTTGTCGGCAAGATCCTCACGGAGCTTCTCCTGACCGATGAACATACCGAAGCCATGCTCGGCATTGTCCTCGAACAGGGAGTTGCACCACGCGGGACCGTGGCCGTTCTTATCCGTGCAGTACGGGGAGGTAGCGCCGGGGCCGCCCCAAATGGACGAGCAGCCGGTGGCGTTGGAGATGTACATACGGTCGCCGAAGAGCTGGGTGATGAGACGCGCGTAGCTCGTCTCGGCGCAGCCGGCGCAGGAGCCGGAGAACTCGAGCATGGGCTGCATGAACTGGCTGCCCTTGACGGTGGTATCCTGCATATCGGCCTTGGGCGCGACCTCGTCGACGCAGTAGTCGAAGACCTCCTGCTGCTTGAGCTCGCCCTCCTGCGGGACCATGGTCAGCGCGCCGACCGGGCACTGGCCGATGCAGACGCCGCAGCCCATGCAGTCGAGCGGGGAGATGGCCATGGTGTACTTATAGACGCCCTTGCCCTTACCGGCCTTGATGTCAACGATCTTGGCAGCGGCGGGAGCGTTCTTGGCCTCCTCCTCAGTGAGAGCGAAGGGACGGATGGTAGCGTGCGGGCAGACGTAGGCACAGTTGTTGCACTGGATGCACTTGGTCTCGTCCCAGGTGGGAACGGAGACGGCGACGCCGCGCTTCTCGTAAGCGGCAGCACCCAGCTCCCACTGGCCGTCCACGTGCGGCATGAAGGCGGAAACCGGCAGGCTGTCGCCGTCCATGCGGTCGATGGGGTCGAGAATGTCCTTGACCTGCTTGACCAGCTCCGGCTTACCCTTGAGCACCTCGGCCTTGTCCTCGTCCACGGCGTTGGCCCAGTCGGCGGGAACGTCGATCTTCTTGTAGGCGGTGGCGCCGAGGTCGATGGCCTTGTGGTTCATATCGACGATGTCCTGGCCCTTCTTCAGGTAGGAGTGCGTCGCGGCATCCTTCATGTACTGGATGGCCTGCTCCTCGGGCATGACCTTGGCGAGGGAGAAGAACGCGGACTGAAGGATGGTGTTGTTGCGCTTGCCCATGCCGATCTCGATGGCGAGGTCGATGGCGTTGATGGTGTAGAGCTGGATGTTATTCCTGGCGATGTAGCGCTTGGCGTCCGCGTTGAGGTGATGGTTCAGCTCATCGAAATCCCACTGGCAGTTGATCATGAACACGCCGCCGGGCTTGACGTCGTCGACCATCTTGAAGCCCTTGATGATGTAGCTGGGGTTGTGGCAGGCGACAAAGTCAGCCTTGTTGATGTAGTAGGGGCTCTTGATGGGCTTGTCGCCGAAGCGCAGGTGGCTGATGGTCACGCCGCCGGTCTTCTTGGAGTCATACTGGAAGTAGGCCTGAACGTACTTGTCGGTATGGTCGCCGATGATCTTGATGGAGTTCTTGTTCGCGCCGACGGTACCGTCGCCGCCGAGACCCCAGAACTTGCACTCGATGGTGCCTTCCGCCGCGGTGTTCGGGCAGTTCTTGTCCTCGGGGAGGGAGAGGCCGGTCACGTCATCGACGATGCCGATGGTGAACTGACGCTTCATCTCGTCCTTCTTCAGCTCGCTGTAAACGGCGAAGACGGAAGCGGGCGGGGTATCCTTGGAGCCGAGACCGTAACGGCCGCCGATGACCTGAATGTCGGTCTTGCCGGCGTTGGCGAGCGCGGTGACGACGTCGAGGTACAGGGGCTCACCCTGTGCGCCGGGCTCCTTGGTGCGGTCGAGGACAGCGATCTTCTTGCAGGTCGCGGGAATGGCCTCGATCAGGCGCTCGGCCTTGAACGGACGGTACAGGCGGACCTTGATGAGACCGACCTTTTCGCCGTGGGCGTTGAGGTAGTCGATAACCTCCTCGGCCACGTCGCAGATGGAGCCCATCGCGATGATGACGCGGTCGGCGTCGGGCGCGCCGTAGTAGTTGAACAGCTTATAGTCGGTGCCGAGCTTGGCGTTGATCTTGTCCATGTAGGACTCAACGACCTCGGGCAGCGCGTCATAATACTGGTTGCAGGCTTCACGATGCTGGAAGAAGGTATCGCCGTTCTCGTGGGAGCCGCGCATATGGGGATGCTCGGGATTGAGGGCGTGCTCACGGAAGGCCTTGACGGCGTCCATGTCGCACATCTCGGCGAGGTCCTTATAATCCCAGACCGCGATCTTCTGGATCTCGTGGCTGGTGCGGAAGCCGTCGAAGAAGTTGATGAAGGGGACCTTGCCGGTCAGCGCCGCGAGATGGGCGACCGGGCTGAGGTCCATGACCTCCTGCACGTTGCCCTCGCAGAGCATGGCAAAGCCGGTCTGGCGGCAGGCCATCACGTCGGAATGGTCACCGAAGATGTTCAGCGCGTGGGTAGAAACGGTACGTGCGGAAACATGGAACACGCAGGGAAGCTGCTCGGCAGCGATCTTGTACATATTGGGGATCATCAGCAGCAGGCCCTGAGACGCCGTGTACGTGGTCGTCAGAGCGCCGGTGCCGAGGGAGCCGTGCACCGCGCCGGCCGCGCCAGCCTCGGACTGCATCTCGACGACCTTCACGCGGGTGCCGAAGATGTTCTTCAATCCGTTGGCGCTCCACTGGTCAACAAAGTCGGCCATGGGGCTCGAGGGGGTGATGGGGTAAATCGCGGCAACTTCGCTGAACGCATAGGATACATGCGCGGCAGCGTTATTACCGTCCATGGACTTCATTTTTCTTGCCATAAATGAAACCTCCTGTTATATTCGCCGCCGGGGAGCGGCGTTTTTCGCGTCATTACGCAAAAACTGACGCTATTATCATAGCACGATTTTCACCCGCTGTAAACGTCACTTTCGCAAAAAACATTCATTTTTTTGCAGGATTTTATTTACATTTGGTAAGACTCTCCACATTTTTGCAATTAAATATTCAAAACATTTAATATTAACTCCTGTTTTGCAGGATATCATTCCTTTCCCCTCCGCGCCCCGCGCCGCGCTTGCCTTATGCGGCAAACTGTGGTAAACTGAAAATAAGAAAACAGGCAAGGAAAGGACGGCAGCGTATGGTCACAACGGTGCGTTCCCTCGGTTTGCAGGGCATTTCCGGTTATGAGGTCACGGTGGAGTGCTTCCTCTCGGGCGGGCTTCCCGCATTCGACGTGGTCGGCCTCGGCGACACGGCGGTGAAGGAGGCGCGCGAGCGCGTCCGCGCGGCGATCAAAAACTGCGGAGCGAAGTTCCCCGTCAGCCGCATCACGGTCAACCTTGCGCCCGCGAACCTGAAGAAAGAGGGCACGGTCTACGACCTTCCGCTGCTGCTCGGTATCCTCGCGGGCGAGGGTGAGATCGACGCGCCGGACCCGGCCTCCGCGTTCATCGGTGAGCTGTCGCTCACCGGCGCGCTGCGCCCCATCAGCGGTGTGCTGCCGATGGCGATGGCTGCGGCGCGTGCGGGCGTGAAGACCCTTTATGTCCCTGCGGCGAACGCCGCCGAGGCGACGCTGGCCGCAGGCCTGACCGTCTACGGCGTGGAAAACGCGCCGCAGCTTCTGCGCCATCTGCGCGGCGAGGAGCGGCTCTCCCCTGCGCAGCGCTGGGAGCCGACGGTCGAGGCGGACAGCGTTCCCGATTTCGCCGACGTCATGGGACAGGAGAATGTCAAGCGCGCGCTGGAGATCGCCGCCGCAGGCTCCCACAACGTGCTCCTCATCGGCTCGCCCGGTGCGGGCAAGTCCATGCTCGCGCGGCGTCTGCCCTCCATTCTCCCCGACATGACGCACGAGGAGGCGTTGGAGTCCACCGAGATCTGGTCGGTCGCGGGACTGACCGACAGCAAGCACCCCATGCTCACGCAGCGCCCGTTCCGCTCTCCGCATCACACGCTTTCCGCCGCAGCCATGTCCGGCGGCGGCAGGGCGCTCTCTCCCGGTGAGATTTCCCTCGCCCACCACGGCGTGCTGTTTTTGGACGAGTTTCCCGAGTTCCACCGCGATGTGCTTGAATCCCTCCGCGCGCCGCTCGAGGACGGCGAGGTGACCATCACCCGCGCCGCGGGCAGCGTCACGCTGCCGAGCCGCTTCATGCTCGTGGGCGCCATGAATCCCTGCCGCTGCGGCTGGTACGGGCATCCCTCCGGGCGCTGCCGCTGCTCACAGAAGGACGTGGAGAAATACGTCTCCAAAATTTCCGGCCCGCTGCTCGACCGCATGGACTTACAGGTCAGCGTCCCCTCGGTGGAGTTTGAGGCCATGCGCCGCCGCGAAAAGGCGGAGTCCTCCGCCGCCGTGCGCGAGCGCGTCAACGCCGCGCGGGACATTCAGAAAAAGCGCTTCGCCGGCACGCCCATCACCTGCAATGCCTACATGACCGCGCCGATGGTCGGCGAATTCTGTCGACTCGACGCCGCGGGTGAAAAACTCCTCAAGGGCGCGTTCGACCGCCTCGGGCTCACCGCCCGCAGCCACGATAAGCTGCTGCGCGTCGCGCGCACCATTGCCGACCTCGACGGCAGCGAGAGGATCGAGAGCTTCCACCTTGCCGAGGCCATCCAGTACCGCAACACCGACATTCTGAGAGGAGAAGGATAATGAAAAGGTACTATGCTATGCGTCTTTCCGGCACGATCCTGCTCGCCCACCTGGCGCTCTGCGCCGCATTCCTCCTGCTGCTTATCGCTGCATCCGGCTCAACATCGGCCTTTACGTTCCGCTCGCCCTACGGACTTGTATTGGGGCTGCTGTTCATCGGGTTACCGGCGTTTGCCTTTGGCTGGGGGCTGCGGTCGGCGAAGGACCCCTTTGACAAAAAGCTCTGCTGGAATGCCGCGATGGTGCTCTATGTACTTAACGCGGCCGCTTTCCTGCTTGCGCCGGAGTTCGGCACCGGGAATGTGATCGCTATGTGGTGGGGGATGCCGATGGCTCCCGCGCTCGCGGGACTGAACGCATTTGCCGCGCCGCAGTCCGCCCTCTATCTTTTCGGCGGCGCGCTGCTCGCCGCCGTCGAGCCGCTGTGTCTGACGCTCGGCCTGCTCTCCGGTAAGCGCACAGAGAACGAAATCAAAAATAATACCGGCGCTCCCGCCGAGGCAGCGGAGCACACGGACGATAAGGAGAAGAACCCCCATGCGTGAAATGATCTTGTGCAAGCTCGGCGAGGTGGTCCTCAAGGGCCTCAACCGCCGCAGCTTTGAGGACAAGCTGATCGGAAATCTGCGCCGCCGCACGGCGAAGTGCGGCAATTTCCGCATCTACTCCAAGCAGAGTACCATTTATGTTGAGCCGGTGAACGACGAGAGCGACCTCACCGCCGCCTACGCCGCCTGCAAGCAGGTGTTCGGCGTCATCGCCGTCAGCCGCGCCCTGCCCTGTGAAAAGGACGTGCAGGCCATCATCCGCACCGCCAAGGATTACCTCGCCTCAGAATTTGCCCGCGCGAAGGATTTCAAGGTCGAGAGCAAGCGTGCGGACAAAACCTTCCCGCTCACCTCCATTCAGCTCTCCCAGCAGGTCGGCGGCGCGCTGCATCAGGCGTTCCCGCGCTGCGCGGTCAACGTCCACGACCCCGAGCTGACGGTGTTTATCGAGATCCGCGACGACGCGGCCTACGTCCACGGACCCGCCGAGGCGGGTGCGGGCGGACTGCCCATCGGCATGGGCGGCAGCGCCGTGTCGCTCCTCTCCGGCGGCATCGACTCGCCCGTCGCCTCCTACATGATGGCAAAGCGCGGCGTATCGCTCGAAATGGTCCATTTCTTCTCCCCGCCATACACCTCCGACGCCGCCAAGGAAAAGGTGCTCGAGCTCGCGCAGCTGCTCACGCCGTGGTGCGGGCGGCTGACCGTCCACATCGTGCCGTTCACCGAAATTCAGGAACAAATTCGTATGAACTGCCCCGAGGACCATTTCACGCTCATCATGCGCCGCTTTATGATGCGCCTTGCCCAGCGCGTGGCAGACGAGGTGCGCGCCAAGGCGCTCGTCACCGGCGAATGCCTCGGGCAGGTCGCCAGCCAGACAATGGAGGCCCTGCGCGTGAGCGAGGACGTGGCGGAGCTGCCCGTCCTGCGCCCGCTCATCGGTATGGACAAGGAGGAGATCATCCGCATCTCCCGCAAGATCGGCACATTCGACACGTCCATTCTCCCCTATGAGGACTGCTGTACTGTCTTTACCCCGCGCCATCCCAAGACCAAGCCCCATGTGGAGGAGGTGCGCGAGCTGGAGGCCGTGCTGGACATCGACGCGCTGTGCGACCGCGCGATGGCGGGCCGTGAGCGCGTGCGGATCAAGCTGTAAGGAGGCTTCCCATGTCCCATACCGCTGAACTCATTGCCGTCGGCACCGAAATCCTTCTCGGCAACATCGCCAACGCCCCACGCGATCGCGGATCGCGCGGGGACCCCGATCTGAATAAAAATCCTCGGGCGAAATGAATTCGCCCTCCGGAAATACTTCGCTGACGCTTCGCATTTGCGGCGGCACTCGCCGCCGTTGTCCGTGTTGGCGATTTAGGAGGCTTCCCATGTCCCACACCGCTGAACTCATTGCCGTCGGCACCGAGATTCTCCTCGGCAACATCGCCAACGCCCCACGCGATCGCGGATCGCGCGGGGACCCCGATCTGAATAAAAATCCTCGGGCGAAATGAATTCGCCCTCCGGAAATACTTCGCTGACGCTTCGCATTTGCGGCGGCACTCGCCGCCGTTGTCCGTGTTGGCGATTTAGGAGGCTTCCCATGTCCCATACCGCTGAACTCATTGCCGTCGGCACCGAGATCCTTCTCGGCAACATCGCCAACACGGACGCGCAGATGCTCTCGGAGGAGCTCGCCGCGCTCGGCGTCAACGTGCTCTATCACACCGTCGTCGGCGACAATCCCACGCGCCTTGCCGAGGCATTGGAGCTTGCGCGCCGCCGCGTGGACATCGTCATTACCACGGGCGGTCTCGGTCCGACCTACGACGACCTCACCAAGCAGACCATCTGCACCGTGTTCGGGCGCAAAAACGTCTTTCACCCCGAGATCGCCGACGCCCTGCGCACGCACTTCGCCTCCATCGGGCGCGAGCTGACGGAGAACAATCTCCAGCAGGCCTACCTGCCGGAAAACTGCACCATTTTCCGCAACCACAACGGCACCGCCCCGGGCTGCGGCTTCTGTGAGGGCGGCGTACACGTCCTCATGCTCCCCGGTCCGCCGCACGAGTGCCGCAAAATGTTCCGGACCGGCGCGATCCCCTATCTGCGCGCGCTTTCCGACGAGATCATCGTCTCCCATTCCCTGCGCATCTACGGGCAGGGCGAGAGCCAGATCGAGGCAATGCTGCACGACAGGATCGCCTCGATGGTCAACCCCAGCGTTGCGCCCTACGCCAAGCCCGACGAGTGTATGCTGCGCGTGACCGCCAAGGCGAAGAGCGAGGCGGAGGCCGAGGAGATGCTGCGCGGCGCGATCGAAGAGGTCATGCCCGTCATCGGCGAGTGGGTCTACGGCATTGACGTCGGCAGCCTGGAGGAGGTCGTCTCCGTCCTGCTGCGTGAGAAGGGACGGACGCTCGCCGCCGCGGAGAGCTGCACCGGCGGCCTTATCGCCAAGCGCATGACCGATCTCCCCGGCGCGTCGCAGGTCTTCATGGGCGGCGTCGTGAGCTATACGAACTTCGTCAAGGCCAATGTGCTCGGCGTGCCGCAGGCTCTGCTCGACGAGCACGGCGCGGTCAGCGAGCCGGTCGCTCGCGCGATGGCCGAGGGCGTCCGCGCCGTCACCGGCGCGGACTACGGCATCTCCGTCACCGGTGTCGCAGGGCCCGACAGCGACGAGCGCGGCAACGCGGTCGGCACCGTCTACATCGGCCTTGCCGGCCCGGACGGGACGCTTTGCCGCCTCTGTCCTTTCGGCAAACGCTCGCGCGAGCGCATCCGCGGTCAGAGCGCCAACACGGCTTTCGACCTGCTGCGCCGCGAGCTTCGGAAATAAGCAAAAACGACCTCTCCGCCGCGCGCGACGGTGCAAAATGAATAAATTGCAAATTTTACTTTCCGCATTGCAAAGCCGATCATTTTGTGCTATGCTTGACGCAAGGATACCGTACCGCCGCGGTACGGATGTTATGCAAAGGAGTGATTTCTTATGGTCAGACTTATCATGGGTGAAAAGGGCACCGGCAAGACCAAAAAGCTCATCGAGCTTATCAACGCCTCTGCTGCCGAGGAAAACGGCAATGTGGTGTGCATTGAGGCCAAGTCCACGATGACCTTCGACATCCATTATCACGTTCGTCTCATTTCTGCCGACGAATATCAGATCACCACTTACGAGGGCCTGCGCGGCTTCGTCAGCGGTCTGTATGCCGGCAATTACGATATTTCCCACATCTTCATCGACAACCTCTTCAAGATCGTCGGCGGCGACTGCAATCAGGCGGCGGACGACTTCCTGGATTGGCTCAACCGCTTCAGCAACAACCACGGCGTCAAGTTCACCGTTTCGGTCTCCGGCGACCCCGGCCTTGCGACCGACGGAATGCAGAAGTACCTGTAACGCCAAAACCGCAAAGGGAGACGGCTTCTTGCCGTCCCCCTTTTTTTATTTCAGTACATAGACATTGCCGATGCCCAGCAGGCGGCACAGCTCCGTCTTTTCGGCGATGTCCGTCTCGCTCTCGTACCATACGACCGTGACCGAGCCGTCCTTCTCCGTGCGGTAGCCGCACGAGCTTTCGTGCTGCGCCGAGCGGTGCGTGCGCAGCGTGCCCTCGGACAGCAGCTCGATCAGCTCGCCCTCGGTCAGCTCGCGTGTGTCCGTTACCGCTCCCGCACGGGTCACCTGCAGCAGCGGCACGGCGCGCAGCGCCACGCTGCCGCCCTCACCCGCCCTGACCGCCGCCGTGTAGACCGCCTCCATCGGCGCGCGCGGACTGACCGGCACGCTGCCGGACTCCTCCGTGATGCTCCCGGCGGTCACGCAGCCGGACGGCGCGCTTCCGTCCGCCGCTTCCGTGACCTTGATCGCGGCGTGCAGCCGGTCATAGGTGCGCAGCAGCACGGCAGCCGCCTGCTCGCGCGTCGCTTCCTTTTTCGGCTCGAAGTTGTATGCGCTCACGCCCTTGATGATGCCCATGCGGTAGGCAAGCGCGACATAGCCCTGCGCCACGGAGACATCCGAAAACGGGCAGTCGTCCGCCGCCGCACCCGACAGCACGGCGAGCCCCAGCGCGCGCACGGTCATCTTCGCCATCTCCTCGCGAGTGATCGCATCATTCGGACGGCATTGGCGGCTCTCGCCTGTCAATGCGCCGTGGGCGTAGGCCGTCTCGATGGCGCTGTAATACCACTTCGCCGTATCCTGATTGTCCGTAAAGCTGCCCTTCTCCGGCGTGACGAGCTCCCAGCTCATCAGACGGCAGAGCGCCGTGGCGTAAGCCGCGCGGGTCATCGTCCGTCCGAGGCCGAACCTGCCTCCGCCGACTCCCTGCAGCAGCCCGGTCTGCGCGCAGCGCCGGATGCTCTGCGCCGCCCAATGGCTTTCCGGCACGTCGGAAAAGCCCGCCGTTCCCGCTGCGCCGACGCTCAGCGTCAGCAGCAGCGCCAGCACAAGTGCCGTCAGGCACCTCCAAAGACGCATCATATCTTGTTCCGTCCTTTCCGGTGTTCGTCCGCCCGCCGCCGGTCCGCGCCGTATCCACGCAGCGCGGGCGCTTAATGTCCGCAATGTGCTGTCATTATATGGGAATCGGGCGCAAAAAGCAATCTCTGTTTTGCTCTTTGCGCGTTCTTGACAGTCCTGCTTCTCCGGCATATAATCATCGCGCGGGCCGGCGGCCCGCCAAAACGCACTGCTTTCAAGAGGTATCACGCATGGATAAAGAGAGAGCCCGGCGGCTTTTTCTCACCGCCTTTTTCCTTTTCGCGCTCGCCAACGGTCTGAGCGGCTCCATCATCTCCAACTACTTCAAGGATGTTTTTCAGGTCGATTCCGTTCAGCGCGGCCTGCTGGAGATCCCGCGCGAGCTGCCCGGTGTTGTGGGCGTGTTCGTCATCGCCGCGCTCCCTTCGCTCGGCAACGTCTCGCTCTCCGTTCTCGGCTTCGCGCTGTACTGCGTCGGCCTGCTCGTGCTCGGCCTTTTCTCCCCGGGCTACTTTGTCATGCAGCTCTTCGTCTTCACCTATTCGCTCGGCGACCACATGGTCATGCCCATCCGCGACGCCATCGCCATGGACCTCGCCGACGAGGGCAAGACGGGTACATTTCTCGGACGCTACCGCGGCATGATGACGCTCGGCTCCATGCTGGCCTCGGCGCTTGTGTTCGTGGGCTTCCGCGTCGGCTTTTTCTATTTCCGCACCGGCGTCATCCCCTCGTTCTGCGCTGCGCTGGTATTTCTCATAGTTGCGCTCGCCCTTCTCTGCCGCCTGCGGAAAACGCTGCCCGCGCTGGATGTGCGCAAGCGCAGCGGCGAGCGCAGGAGACTTCCCGTCCGCCGAAGGTACCTGCCCTATTACATCGTCACCGCCGTCTACGGCTTCCAGAAGCGGATGCGCCTTGTCTTTGCTCCATGGGTCATCATCGAGCTTCTCTCGATGGGCGCGGACACGGTGGCGCTGCTCGGCATCGCCGCCTATTTCTGCGGCGGCTGGGTCGCCCCGCTCATCGGAAAGTTTTTAGATCGATACGGTGTGCAGAAGGGGCTCGTGCTGGAGTCCACCGGCGTTGCCGGGGTGTTCCTCTTTGCCGCGTGGGCCGCTTCCGGCATCGTGAACGGCTCGCTGCGCGGCTGGGGCGGCATGGCCGCCGCGTTCGCCTCCTACATTCTCATTTTCCTCACCGACCATTTCAATTCCGTCCACGTCATGCTCATGCGCGAGCTGAGCGAGTCGCCCGCGGACGTGATGGAAAACCTTTCCTTCGGCCTGAGCGTGGACCATGTCCTCGCCGTCACCGTCTCGGGCCTGCTCGGCGCGGTGTGGAAGTATGTCGGACCCCAGTATGTGTTCCTGCTCGGCGCGGCGGTCTGCACCGTCCACCTCGGCGTCGCGCTGTGGCTGAAGCGGCAGCGCCGCGCCGCCGTCTGAGCCTTCTTGATACGTCAAAAGCGTCCCGCCGTCGGCGGGACGCTTTTGTTCTCTTTTCTTACGGCAGGGGGATCTCCTTGATGTCAAAGAGCGTCTTGAGCTCTACCGACGTGCGGGAGTCGCCGTAGGTCTTGATCTCGGCGAGCAGCGCGTCCAGCTCCTTCGTGTCGCGCACGGCGAACTGGAGCAGTGCATTGAACACGCCGATCACATGGTGGTGGCTGATGACCGCGGGGCTCTGCTCGCAGAAGACACAGAACGCAGCGTACTTCTCCGGCTCGAGCGACACGGAGATAAAGCCCGTGATGTTGCAGTCCAGCCGCGTGCGGTCGATGTCGATGCGGTAGCTGCGGATCACGCCGCATTCCTCCATGCGGCGGATGCGCTCGGAGACGGCGGGCGGCGTCAGCCCCACCTGGTCGCCGATGTGGCGCAGGGTGCAGCGGCTGTCCGCCTGTAGGATATTGAGGATCTGATAATCGGTTCGATCCATAGCTTTCTCTCTTTCTCCCTCTTTGCTCTTACATCACGCGGCCACGCTTGATGACCTTCTTGGCAAGGTTGCTGCCGAAGCGGTAGCAGATGTAGTCCAGATCCGGCGCGTCCCAGATGACGAGGTCGCCGAGCTTGCCCGCCTCGACCGTACCGACCTTGTCAGCCATGTCGATGGCCGCGGCGCCGTTGAGCGTTACGGCGGTCAGCACCTCCTCGGGCGTGAGCCGATACTTCAGGCAGCCGAGGTTGATGACGAACTGCATATTCAGGCACGGGCAGGAGCCGGGGTTGAAGTCCGTCGCCATCGCGACGGGCACGCCCGCGTTCACCATGTCGCGCGCGGGCGCGAACACCGCGCCGAGGTTGAAGCTCGTCGCGGGCAGCAGGCAGGCGATCACGCCGCCCTTTGCCATCGCCTCGATGCCCGCGGGCGGGCAGACGATCAGATGCTCCGCGGAGATCGCTCCCAGCTCGCCGGCGAGCTGGCTGCCGCCGATGGCCTCGATCTCGTCGGCGTGGATCTTGGGACGCAGACCGTACTTGAGGCCCGCCTCGAGCACCTGACGGGACTCCTCCACCGTAAAGGTGTCGGCCTCGCAGAACACGTCGCAGAACTTCGCGATGCCCTGCTCCTTAACGAGCGGCATCATCTCCTCGCACACAAGGCGGATGTACTCGGCGCGGTTGGCTTTGTACTCAGCGGGCACAAGGTGCGCGCCCATGAAGGTCGCGACCATGTCCATCGGGTGCTGCTCGTCGAGGTCGCGGATCACACGCAGCGCCTTGAGCTCATGCTCGGTGGCAAGACCGTAGCCGCTCTTGGCCTCGCAGGTGGTCGTGCCGAAGGCCATCATCTCGTCGAGCGCCTTCGCCGCCTTGGCGGTCAACTCCTCCTCGGTGGCTCCGCGCGTGGCGTTGGTGGTGGACTGGATGCCGCCGCCGGCGTTCTGAATTTCGAGGTAGGTCTTGCCGTACAGCTTCATGCCCAGCTCGTTCTGCCGCCAGCCGCCGAAAATGAGGTGCGTATGGGCGTCCACGAGGCCCGGCGTGACGAGCTTTCCCTCGGCGTCGACGATCTCCGCCCCCGCGGCTGCGGGAGCCTCGCCGGTGCCGACGGAGGCGATCACGCCGTCCTCAATGAGCACCCATGCGTCCTTGAGGAATTTGATCTTCCCCTGCTCGCTGCCGCGATGGGCGCTTTTGCCCTCGGGCGTTGCGAGCAGGCCGATGTTTTTCACCAGAAGTTTTTTCATAATATGGCTGTTCCTTTCTTACTGTAAAGGGACCGTTTCCTTGATGATAGCACAAAAAGGGGCATATTGCTATGCCCCTTTTTTGAAATATTTTAGTGCTTCATGCCCTTGACCGCGTCGGCAACGATGGCGTCGTCCGCGAGGTACGGCATGGTGATGTGATCCTGGCCCTCGTACATCTTGTTGTACTCGGCCACGGTGGTCATGGCGTTCTCATTGCGCGCCCAGCTGCGGCGGGCCACGCCGACCATGGTATCCCAAGGCATGGACATACGCAGGATGGTATCGACGCGCTCGGAGCCGTCGAGCACCATGCCGAAGCCGCCGTTGATGGCACGGCCGATGCCGGTGCCGCCGCCGTTGTGCAGCGCGATGTAGCTCATGCCGCGAGCCGCGTTGCCGGCGTAGCACTGAGTCGCCATCTCGGCCATGATGTTGGAGCCGTCCTTGATGTTGCTGGTCTCACGGAAGGGCGCGTCGGTTCCGCCGGTATCGTGATGGTCACGGCCGAGGATGACGGGGCCGATCTCGCCGTTGCGGACCATTTCGTTGAACTTGAGCGCGAGGTTCATGCGGCCCATGGCGTCCTGATAGAGGATGCGGCACTGGGTGCCGACGACCAGCTTATTCTTCTCCGCGTCGCGGACCCAGACGTAGTTGTCGTAGTCCTGATAGCGGCGGTTGTGCGCCTTGATATACTCGGCGGCCGCCATATCGGTCTTGTGCAGGTCCTCGGGGTTGCGGCTCAGGCAGCACCAACGGAACGGGCCGTAGCCGAAGTCGAACAGGCAGGGACCGAGAATGTCTTCGACGTAGGACGGGAAAATGAAGCCGTCGAGGTCGTTCTCGCCGTTCTTGCAGATGCTCTTCACGCCGGTATCGTACACGGCCTTGAGGAAGCTGTTGCCGTAGTCGAAGAAGTAGGTGCCGCGCTCGTGGAACTTGCAAATCATCTCATAGTGATGCTGCAGCGTCTTGTCAACGAGCTTGCGGAAGCCCTCGGGGTCCTTGTCCAGCATCTCGGTGCGCTGGGCGAAGGTGAGGCCCTGCGGGCAGTAGCCGCCGTCGTAGGGGACGTGGCAGGAGGTCTGGTCGCTCATGAGGTCAACGTGAACGTTGTGCTCATAGAGGTACTCGAGCAGATCGACGATGTTGCCGCAGTAGGCAACGGCGCAGGGCTTGCCCGCCTTCTGGTGCTCGAGGGCGATCTTGGTCGCCTCCTCGAGGGAGTCGGTGCGGTGGCTGACCCAGCCCTGGGTGTAGCGGGTGTCGATACGGGAATCGTCGACCTCGGCGATGATGGACGCAGCGCCGGCGATCTCGGCAGCCTTGCCCTGCGCGCCGCTCATGCCGCCTAAGCCCGCGGAGATGAACAGACGGCCGGCGAGGTCCTTGTCGTTGGGGATGCCGAGCTTGAGACGGCCGGCGTTGAGCAGCGTGTTGAACGTGCCGTGGACGATGCCCTGAGGGCCGATGTACATCCAGCCGCCGGCGGTCATCTGACCGTAGTTGGCAACGCCGAGCGCGGCGGCGCGGTTGAAGTTCTCCTGATCGTCGAAGGTGCCGACCATCAGGCCGTTGGAGATGATGACGCGGGGCGCCATCTTGTGGGAGTGGAACAGGCCCAGAGGATGGCCGGACATGACGACCAGCGTCTGCTCGTCGGTCAGCTCTTCAAGGTACTTCTTGATGAGGCGGTACTGCATCCAGTTCTGGCAGACCTGACCGGTCTCGCCGTAGGTGACCAGCTCATAGGGATAGAGCGCAACGTCGAAGTCGAGGTTGTTGTCGATCATGACCTGAATGGCGCGGCCCTCGATGCACTTGCCCTTGTACTCGTCGATGGGCTTGCCGTAGAGCTTGCCCTCGGGACGGAAGCGATAGCCGTAGATGCGGCCGTGCTCCTCGAGCTCGGCGGCGAACTCCTTGGCCATCTGCTCGTGATGGTCGGGGTGGATGTAGCGCAGAGCGTTCTTGATGGCGAGCGCCTTATCGGCCTCGGTCAGGTGGGATTCGCGGCGGGGTGCGCGGCGATAGCAGGATTCCATCTTCGGGTACTCGGGAAGATCGTAGTCCAGCTTGATCGTCATGGCTTCGTCAGCGAGATTGATCATGGGGTGTTCCTCACTTTCTAAAATTTTTCGATTTCTCTCAATTTTCGGTTTTATCTCAAAAGAATCTTGTGCAATTTGCTTTACATCTTGTATTATAGCAAGAACCTGCTATAATGAAAAGAACTTCTATTATATTGTTATCATACTTTTTTAGTATAGCTTGTCAGGAGGCGCATTTCCATGACCATTCGTCAGCTCGAATACTTCTGCGCGGTCGCGGAGGGGCGCAGCATTTCCGCCGCCGCCCGCGCCCTGCACGTCGCCCAGCCGCCCATCTCGCGCCAGATCGCCCAGCTTGAAGCCGAGCTCGGTGTACAGCTTTTCGCCCGCGAGAGCCGCGGCATGAAGCTCACCGAGGCCGGACAGGCGCTCTACCGCCAGAGCCGTTCGCTTTTCCTCAATCTCCGGCGCGTGGAGGAGAACGTCCGCAGCATCGGTGCTGGCGAGGGCGGGCGCATCAACGTCGGCGTCATCTACTCCGCCATGCCCTATGCCCTGCATTATTTGGAGGCGTACCACGCCCGCTATCCCAAGGTCGAGTTCTACATCCGTCTCGGCTCCCCGCAGGACCTTTTGAACGACCTGGACCGCGGCGAGCTGCACGTCCTCTTTCTCCGCCGCTCCACGCAGGAGTCCGGCAGCCTGCACGAGCGCATCCTCGGCGAGGACGCGCTGGAGCTCATCATGACCGCCGCGACCGACCCCGCGCCGGAGCTGGACGCCGTGCCCATCGAGCGGCTGCGCGGCGTGCCGATGTGCCTGCTGCGCTCGGACGATCTCTGGGGCTACAACGATTATCTGATGAAGGAGTGCCGCCGCAGCGGCTTTGAGCCGAACGTGCCCTGCCAGTGCTACGATACGCCCATGGCGATGCAGCTCGTGCGCTCGGGCTTCGGCATCAGCTTTCTGCCGCATTCCATCGTCGAGACGCACCCGAACTCCGGCATCTACGCCAAGCCTCTGCGCGGCATCCCCGCCAAGTCCTACCCCGTCCTCGTCTGGAGTGACGACGTGCAGGGCGCACCCTGCGTGCAGCGCTTCATCGCGGAATCCTGACCGGCGCGGCTTTACTTAAAAAAATTAAGCGCCCCGAAACAAAAGAGAAAGAAAACCTGTTTACGCCCGCCCGGGCACACGGTATAATGACAGCGTAAGCATCAAAATACAGGTCGGAAATTGTCTGACCTGACAAAAACGGAGGAAACTTATCATGGCACGACTGATCGAATGCATCCCCAATTTCAGCTGCTCCAAGGAAAAGGACGAGGCCACCTATAACGAGCTCGTCAAGACCGCGCAGAGCGTCCCCGGCTGCACCCTGTTCGACGCTCAGACCGACGGCAACCACAACCGCTGCGTCTTCACCCTCATCGGCTCCCCCGAGGCCATCGAGGAGGTCGCCTTCCAGCTCACGAAGGTCGCCACCGAGCGCATCGACATGAACAAGCACCACGGCGAGCACAAGCGCATGGGCGCGACCGACGTCATCCCCTTCGTCCCCCAGATGGACGTGACCGTGGAGGAAGCCGTCGAGATGTCCAAGCGCGTCGCCCAGCGCATCTGGGACGAGCTGAAGGTCCCCTCCTTCCTGTATGAGGACAGCGCCACCCGTCCCGAGCGCCGCAACCTTGCCACCTGCCGCAAGGGCGAGTTCGAGGGTATGCCCGAGAAGCTGTTGCAGCCCGAGTGGGCGCCCGACTACGGCGAGCGCAAGATCCACCCCACCGCCGGCATCACCGCCATCGGCGCCCGTATGCCGCTCGTCGCGTTCAACTGCAACCTCGAGACCAGCGACGTTGAGGTCGCCAAGAAGATCGCCAAGGTCATTCGCGGCTCCTCCGGCGGCTTCCGCAGCTGCAAGGCCATGGGCTTCATGCTCGAGGACCGCGGCATCGCGCAGGTCTCCATGAACATGGTCAACTATGAGGATACCCCGCTCTACGTCACCTATGAAATGATCAAGGCTCTGGCCGAGCGCTACGGCACCCGCGTCATCGAGAGTGAGATCGTCGGTCTGACTCCCGCCAAGGCGCTCATCGACTGCGCCGAGTTCTACCTCAAGGCCAAGGACTTCGACTGCAAGAAGCAGGTCATGGAGTATCATTTGATCGACATGGAGTAAAAGCTTCAAAAAAGCGGTTATGCCGCTTTTTTGAGAAAGGCTTCAGCGCGCGGCGCTCACCGCGCCGTGCACTGCAAGGTGTCGCTGCGGACGCGCGCGAGCGCCCTCCGCGACAATCCCACTTTGTTTCGCGCCTGCGGGCGCGAAATGCCACAAGGAAGGACATTGAATTTTATGAAACTTGCTGAACTGACCGTTACCGGCTTTGCCGACATCGTTTCCTCCGACGCGCCTGCGCCGGGCGGCGGCTCCTGCGCCGCGCTCTACGGCGCCATCGGCGCTGCGCTGACCGCCATGGTCGGCGGTCTGACCCAGGGCCGCAAGAAGTACGCCGAGTACGCCGAGCACGCCGCCGAGGTCGAGGCCAAGGGCAACGAGCTCAAGACCCGTCTGCTCGACGTGATGGACCGCGACACCGATGCGTTCAACGTCGTCTCCGCCGCCTTCGGTATGCCCAAGGACACCGACGAGCAGAAAGCCGTGCGCTCCGCCGCCATCCAGAACGGTCTCAAGGGCTGCACCAAGACGCCCATGGAGATGATGGAGCTGATCGACGAGACTCTTACCCTCGCTCACTCCCTGCTCGGCCGCTTCAACGACACCTCCGCGAGCGACCTGGGCGTTGCGTTCCTCTCCCTCAAGGCCGGTATCCAGGGCGCGTGGCTCAACGTGCTCATCAACGTCGGCTCGCTGAAGGATCAGGAGTTTGCCGCCGAGTACCGTGCCCGCGGCGAGAAGCTGCTCGCGCACGCGCTGCCTCTGGCGGACGAGTGCTACGCCGAGATCGTCAAGCTGATCGACGGCTAAAATTTATCTTGCCAAACGCAAAAGGCTTCGGTATCATCGTACCGAAGCCTTTTCGGCAGAAAGAAGGTCCTTTTATGACGCTCACCCATCTGACCCCCGCCGATTATGTCACCACGCAGTGGTCCGGCGGCGCGACCACCCAGCTCGCCATCGCGCCGAAGGGCGCGGTGTATGCCGACCGCGATTTTCTCTGGCGGCTGAGCTCCGCGACCGTCGAGCTCGACGAGTCCGACTTCACGCCCCTGCCCGCCTATGACCGCGTGATCTCCACGCTGCGCGGCGATATGATCCTCGCGCACAACGGCGGGGAACGACTGACGCTCCACCCCTACGAGATCCACGATTTTTCCGGCGCGGACGATACCCACTCCTGGGGCCGCTGCACGGACTTCAACCTCATGCTGCGCCGCGGACAGTGCCGCGGCTGCGTCACCGCGCATTTCCCGCACGGCACGGAAACGCTTGCTCTCCACGCGGGCGAAACGGCCCTGCTTTTCTGCGGTGAGGGAAGCGTCACGCTCCACGCGGGCACGGAAACGCTGACGCTCGCCGCGCACGAAAGCGCCCTGATCGAGGACGCGCCCGCGCAGCTCACCGTCGAGGGCAGCGCGAAGCTGATGCTTGCGCAGATGTACCGCTGAGGGAGGGAGCTGCATGACCGGAGAAGACGTCGCCGCGCGCGTCCACGCCTACGCATGGACTGACCGCAAACCGGGGCTGGAGCGCACCCGCGCTCTGCTCGCCGCGCTGGGAAACCCCGAAAAAGCCCTCAAATTCGTCCACATCACCGGCTCGAACGGCAAGGGCTCGACCGCCGCGATGCTCGCCACCGTTCTCGCGGCGGCGGGATACCGCACGGGACTGTTCACCTCGCCGCACCTCTACCGCTTCAACGAGCGCTTTCAGGTGAACGGCGCGCCCATCCCCGATGCGGCGCTTGACCGCCTCGCGGAGCGTGTGCTCGCTGCGGCGGACACGCTTCCGGAGCATCCGACCGAGTTTGAGCTGATGACCGCCATCGGCTTTCTCTGGTTCGCGGAGGCCGGCTGTGACCTCGTCGTGGTCGAGGTCGGTCTCGGCGGGCGGCTGGACTCCACCAACGTCATTCCCGCGCCTGAGGCGGCGGTCATCACCAACATCGGGCTGGAGCACACCGCCATCCTCGGCAGCACCCTCGCCGCCATCGCCGCGGAGAAATCCGGCATCCTCAAGCCCGGCTGCCGCGCCGTGCTCTACGGTCAGAGCCGCGAGGCGGGGGAGGTCGTTGCCCGCGTCTGTGCGGAAAAGGAGATCCCGCTCACCGTCACGGACGCCTCGCAGCTCACGCTGCTCTCGTCCGGTCTCGACGGGCAGCACTTCACCTACCGCGGCAGCGCGCCGCTGCTCCTGCCGCTGCTCGGCGACTATCAGCTCCGCAACGCCATGACCGTGCTCGACACAGTGGATGCGCTGCGCGCGCAGGGCCGGAATATCTCCGCCGACGCCGTTGCGCGCGGCCTTGCCGCCGCACGCTGGCCCGGACGGCTGGAGCTGGTGCGCCGCCGCCCCGATCTCATCATCGACGGCGGGCACAATCCGCAATGCGCGCAGGCGCTTGCCGCCTCGCTGCGCGGGCTCTACGGCGAAAAAAAGCTCATCTTCCTCATCGGCGTGCTCGCCGATAAGGACTGGCAGAGCATGGTCGGCAAGGTCCTTCCGCTGGCCAAGGCCATCGTCACCGTCCGCCCCGAAAGCGAGCGTGCCAAGGATGAAAACGAGCTGGCCGCGTGGGTCCGCGCACAGGGCGTTCCCGCCGAGGCGCACGCCTCCATCGGCGAGGCGCTGGACGCCGCGCTCGCTCTCGCGGGTCCCGAGGACGCTGTCTGCTCGTGGGGCTCGCTCTACAGCGTCGGCGAGCTGCGCCATTGTCTCGGCCTGTGCTGAGATTCGTCCGCGTGATGTTCGGCATTCTCGGCGCGCCGCTGTTCCGGGAGCACACTTGCATGGACGGCGGCTATTGCGACTTCAAGCTAAAGCTCGGCGCCGAGCCGCTGCCCCACTGGCCGCCGGTGTTCACGCAGGCGAACGACTACCGGTAAATCGACGGTGAAAATCCCCGATGCCCGCTTGTGCGGGCATCGGGGATCTTGTTTATTGTGGCTGCTTTGCGGTGTCTCTTAGTACATGCCGTCCTTCAGAATCGCAACTTTTTGAAGCAAAACGAATATAACGGAAAACGTAGATTTTCATAGAGTTATCAATGCTTTGAGCCGCTTTTTGAAGTCTCCTTGATTTTAAGAAAATTCACACATTTCTACGCAAATCTACGCCACTTGGCAGGGAATTGGCGTAAGTTGTGGCGTAAGCCAGCCAACTTCGTACAATGAAAATTACAGGCTGCTGGCGATCTGTTCAAAGGCTCTCTCGACAGAATCAAAGCTGCTGTGGGTGTAGACATCCAGCGTCACGCTGGCGTTGGAATGTCCCATCAGATATTGCAGACTTTTAACATCAAGCCCAGCCTGCTGAACGTTGGTGCAGAAGGTATGCCGCAGCACATGAGGCGTGATCCGAGGGACAGGCTTGCCGTATGCCTTTTCAAATCGCGCTTGCAGACCTCGCATATAGTTCTCCAAGTGCATAGCGACCTTCGGCATCCCGGACTTGTCCAGAAAGAGGAATCCGCTGTGACCGTCCACCAACAATTCCGCCTTAGGGTGTGTTCTAGCTTTCACCACTCGCATCAGCGCCATGTAAACCGCGTCCGTCATGGGGACATTTCGGATGCCGCTTTTGGTTTTTGGCGGTGTGACGAAATAGGGCTTCTCCGCCGTTCGGCACAACTGCCGCCGCACATGGATACAGCGCCGGTCGAAATCAATATCTGCCCGTGTCAGGCCGTATAGCTCGCTCACGCGCAAGCCGGTTCCAAGCAGGATCACAATGTCATCATAGTAATTCCCGCCGCAGTCCTGCACGAATTGCAGATATTTTTCCTGCTGCTCCTTGGTCAGCGCGTCGCGCACATAAGCATCCTTCGGCACCACGTCGGACAGCTTGAACTTGAACGGATTCTTGCGGATGATGTCATCGTCCACCGCCATTTCAAACGCCGGTCTGACGACGCTTTGCAACACACCGATGGTGTTTTGCTTGATGCCGCTGTCGTGCAGGAACACAAGCCAGCCCTTTGCGTCGGATAGCTTTACAGTCTTGATTGGCTTCTGCCCGAATGGGTCGGCATGAATCCGCTTGACCGCAGAACCATAAGACCGCAGGGAGTTTTGCTTCAAGCCCCGTTTCAGGTTCATGTAGCGGTCAACCAGCTCCGCCACGGTCATTTCACCCGCTGCGTAGTCGATGCCGTCCGCCATGTCGCGCCGCAGCTCGTCCTCTTTCTTTCGCAGCTCTGCCAGAGATTTGGCGTAAATACAACGCCGTTTCTTGTGTATATCGGTATAACGATAGTCATAGGTACCGTTTGCTCTCTGGCTTTCGCCGTCCTTCAAAACGCGGCCCTTGCTATCCTTGCGCTTTTCAGACAATCTCAATTACTCCTTTCCAGCGAAAAGCGCATGTAGGGTTTGTATTAGTATACCATACCCCACACGCGCTTTCCACATATTTTTATATCGAATAGGACGAATCCAAAAACCTTTCAAATGCTCTACGCTTAATAAGGCGTTTGTTTCCGTTCCACAGTACAAACGGGCAGTTATTCTCGTTTGTCATATCTCGCAGTTTGTTGATGCCGATTCCAAAGTAGGCAGCAGCTTCCTCAAGGTTAAGATTCGCTTTTTCCCATATAGGGACACTATTGACCGCCACGAGGATCACCTCACAACTGCTCCTCGTCGAACAGATAGCCTTGAAATACCGTACCATCCCCAGTGATGAAACGGCCCCGTGCGTCCTTGGGTATCTGTTCGGCGGCGCTGGTGTTGTCGAGAATGATTTGCGAAAGCACGCTGTCCGCCCTGCCGCAAACACGGAAATCCATGTTGTTGCGTATCTGGCCGGGGATGATCGTTGCATCCGGCCTCTGCGTGGCAAGAATAAGGTGGATACCAAATGCCCGCCCTTGCCGTGCGATAGTGGACAGCCTGTTTTCAATTTGCGCCAGCAGCTTCTTCCGCTCATTGTCGGCTCCGGTCTTGTCCAACATCTCCGCCACCTCGTCACAGGCAAATATGAGCCTTTGAAGGGGACGCTCCGCAATCTCGTTGTAGGCGTCGATGTTCGGGCAACCAAGCGCCTTGAATGCGCTCTTGCGGCGTTCCAGCTCTTCCACAAGCCGGTCGAGGGTATCGCATAAATCTTCCTCCGTGAAGCACATCCGGCATTTCTCATGCCAGGCCTTGGGAAAGTCCACGCCGCCTTTGAAGTCGGCAATGTAGACCTCTGCGCCCTTATGGAGCGCCTGCATGAGCAGCAGTTTCAGCAGGACGCTCTTGCCGCTGCCCGTGGAACCTCCTAAGAGGATATGCGGAATGTGCGCGAGGTTGACTGTCACAGGGCCGGTGTAGCTTTCCCCCAACACCAGCACAAAGCTCTTAGGGGAAAGATAGCTGTCTTTCCATTTCAGAACTTCCGGCAAATCGTCATCAGCAGAGACAGAATACACCAGCACACGACTCTTGCCCTTGGCGTAGGCCAGCTTGACAATGGTGATTCCCAGCGCCGTTTCGATGGCAAGGCATTTCTTTTCCCATTCTTGTAGAGAGATGCTCTGGTTGCGGAACTCCCATATTGTGACACGGGGATTATCCTTGTCGCGGTGCTTGCGGAGCAAATCGGGCGGCATCCCCGCGTGGTTTATGAGGCCGATACATTGAAGCTGGTCTTTCGCTGCTCGTCTGCCAAAGGGATAGAGCAGGAGCGTCAGCAGTGCCAGACCTCCAACAAACAAATAGGCTGTTACAGCGTGTTCCATTGCGGCCTTGAGAATGGGGGAAATTAACTCGATATGCTTCACCTGTTCGCGCAATATGGCCTGCCTTGTGGCAACGTACACAGCGCCAACAAGAAAAAGCGCAAGGAAGAAAAGCTTGACCGGAAAATCAGGGGTACCGCGAAGCTGACGAAGGAGGTCATGCCAATAGGCGCGGCGCTCGATTTTTTTCTTATCTTCTCTTGTCATGGAAAGGCACCTCCCTCGGCGGTTTACCCTTGCGAAACTCCTTCACGCAGCCGATACGCCGCAGGAATGCCCGCCACGTCTCCAGCTCAGAGCGCTGAACTTCCGTATACTGTTCGTCCAAAGAGATATTGGAAGTGATGTAGACAGTGGTATAGCAGGCCGTGCGGTCGTGGTATCGCGCTGGGAGCTGCAAAGGGTAAATATCCAAATAATTGAGCATGGCGGCAATTGGGATCTGACTGTGAAATTCTTCAAACACCAACACGGGCTGTCCGTGGTAGGCATCGAATTTCGTGCCATTTTTGCCACCGTAATCGGTAATACGGCAGATGTCCTCTGGCTTGTGGGATGCAAAAATGCTTCGCGTCTTTCCGGTTCCGCTGTCACCATAGAAATAAAGCACCTGAACGGCTCGATTTTCCTTGATATATCGCTCTGCCTGCAGGGTATCCCGCATCTCGTCAATGCCCTTGAGCCGAAATGCATAGGACGGCTTCTGCCGAATGATTTCGGCATTGGTCATACCCTGTTCCACACAGCCCATGAGGGCATACATGGAGGGGGAATCCTCCTCGGCTTCTGTGGGAATATCACCAAACTCAAAGAAGGTTCCCTCGACAGAGGTTTCCACCTTTTTCGTGTCAGCCCATTTCCCGCTTTTGGTGATGTAATCTCTATTTGCCACGGAGCCTTTCATGCTCTTTTCGATGTGAGCAGGTGGAAAGCGGTTCTTTATGGTACTGAATCGAATCGGAGAATGGGAAAACAGATAGATATGCGTATGATAGGTCCCGCTCTCGCCAATCTCGTCTGCGAGGCAAAAATACCTTGGATGAAACAGATGCAGCCTTTCGATGATCGTATCATGGTCAAGGCCGCAGTCTTTTGGATTGTTGATGGTCAACGACCATCTGCGGCTTTGTGGGTCTTGTGCAGCCATGTCATGGTCTCCTTTCTTTGCTACCGCTACCTTGCTGCCCCACGGTAATACTTA
>NZ_JAHLPT010000017.1 GCF_018918025.1 Oscillibacter sp. MSJ-31
AAAGCGCTTGGAAACGGTGTCGATGACGACGATGTTCTCCGGCGCTTCCTCGGCAAAGGAGCCGAAGGACTGCAGCGGCTCGCCGCCGTAGACGAACTCGCGGTACGCCTCATCGCCGACGAGGAACAGATCGTGCTTCTTGGCGAGGTCAACGAGCATCTTCATCTCGTCGTCCGTCAGCACCACGCCGGTGGGATTGCCGGGGTTCGTGACCATGATGGCGCGGGTGTGGGCATTGATGAGCGGCTCGATCTTCGCGCGCTCGGCGTAGTGATAGCCCTCCTCGGGGCAGGTCGGGATGGGGGTGATGGACGCGCCGCAGGTGCGCACCATCGTGTTATAGTTGGGGTAGAACGGCTCGGGGATGAGGATCTCGTCGCCGTCGTCGAGGATGCACTGGAGTGTGATGGCAAGCGCCTCACTGCCGCCGGTGGTGATGTAGATCTCGCTCTTATCGAAGTGCATATCGAGCTTATCGTAGTAGCCCTTGATGGCGTCGATCAGCTCGGGGATACCGGGGGAGGGAGCGTACTCGAGCACGGGCTGCTCAAACTTGCGGATGGCTTCAAAAAAGGCGGGAGGGGTCTGCACGTCGGGCTGGCCGATGTTCAGGTGATAGACCTTGATGCCGCGCGCCTTGGCCGCCACCGCATAGGGGTGGAACTTACGCATCGGGGACTGGCCGCATTTTTCGACCTTGCTGGAAAACTTCATTGTCTTATGATCCTTTCTTTATTTTAATCTTGTGTTCCTATGCCCTCTTAGCCCATCGGAAGTGCAAGGCTTTGGAGCCTTGGGGAACACAAAACGAATGCTGCCTTTTTTATCTGTTTTTACCTATTACTACTCATTGTTCTCCTCCGGCAGCAAGAGGTTGCGCTCCACATAGTTATCACTAAGGCAATATCGGTGCGGGATGTGACTGTTTGCGGTACAAAGCATCTCATACAAGATGGTGCTGCACCGCTTCGCGCCCACCCAACCGCTCGTCGCCATAAAGCAGAGCAGTTTAATGACAAGTTTGCAAGATTGTGGAACAGCCCTGCACACATTGTGCAGGGCTGCTTCACAGAAGGAAGCTATAAAAGACTACGATATGCTATGTAATTATGTGTTGCTTTCATCGGTCAGAGGATATGTGCGCTTACTGGGGATCTGACCGGTCTTCCAAACGAACTTGCCAGTAAAGCCATAGATAATCGCAATAATGGGGCACAGCCAGCAGAAGAAAGCATACGGCAGATACTCCAGTGTGCTCGTGCCAAGCGTACCAGCCATATAGGCGCCGCAAAGGCTCCACGGAATGAGGGGAGAGATGATCGTGCCGCTATCCTCCAACGTTCTGGAAAGCACCTGCGGAAGGAGGTTCTTCTTCTTGAACTCGGTGATGTACATACGTCCGCCAACCACGATGGCGAGCGTTTGACTGGCCGTAGCAGCCAGCAGGATCGTGCAGGTAACGATAGTGGTCGCAATGAGTCCGCCCGTAGTCTTTACCAAGGGATTCATCTTTTCAAGGAACGACGCGAGCAGACCGGTGCGCTCCATAATCGCGCCGTAGAGCATTCCGAGAATGCCGAGGGCTGCCGTCCAAAGCATGCTCTGCAGTCCGCCGCGGTTCATCAGCTTGTCGAACTCAGGAAGGCCGGAGTCGATGTAAACGCCGCTGTCCAGAATACCGAGGATGGAGCTCAGTGATTCGCCTTGGAAAACGATGGCAAGAATGATCGCAGTAAGCGCAGACACCAGCAGAGTCGGAATAGAAGGCGCCTTTTTGATTGCCATAACGATGACGACGGCCGCGGGAAGCAGCAGGAGGACGTTCATGCGATAGGTCTGCTCGATCGCTTGCAGCGTAGAGGTGACCAGCTCAGAGTTGACGCTGTCAGCAGAGTAGCGCAGTCCGAGGATCGCGTAAATGACAAGGCTGATCACAAAGGCAGGACCAGTCGTGTACATCATGGATCGAATGTGGTCGAAAAGGTCTCCTTCGGCAACCGCCGGAGCAAGGTTGGTCGTGTCAGACATGGGCGACATTTTGTCACCAAGATATGCGCCGGAAACGATCGCGCCAGCCGTCATCGCAGGATTCACGCCGAGACCCGCGCCAATACCGACAAGAGCGATACCAACGGTTCCAGCGACAGACCACGAGCTGCCGATTGCAACACAGACGATGGCACAAATCAAGCAGGCAGTGACCAAGAAGAACTTCGGATTGATAATGGTCAATCCCCAGTGAATGATCATCGGAACCGTGCCACACGCAATCCATGCAGCGATCATCACGCCGACGAGCATCATGATAATGGTCGGCTGAATTTCCGACTCATGCGCCTTCGCAAATTCGGGGCTGACCGTCACCAGCGTGTCCACAAATTTTACACTGTCTTTTCGCACACGGCACCCCGCCATTTGGAGGCGGTGCCAGATCTCCTGCTCATAGCTCCAGTGCGGTGTAACTAAGTGGTAGTTCTGCACGGTGAGGCTTTTGTCAATGTCCGGATTGCTGGCGTAAATCTCTTTTGTCCTCTCGTGGTGGGCGCTCAGCGCCTTGGACGCGCCTCCCTTGTGCTTGGCAAATCGTAAAATGGCATACGCCATTGCTATACCTCCTTTGTCGTATTTTGGAGACGAGGGAGCGGAGAATACCCACCACGACTTTCTGAAAAAGTGCGCCCGTGAGGTGTCGATACCGACACCTCACGTTCTTCTTTTTCGGTCCGGTCAAAATCACGGACTGGCTGCGGCCAGTCCGTGATTTCTCCCGTCCCCCGTCGTGATGGGTATAACACACTAGACTTTGTTCCAAAGTCCGTGTGCCAGCCGTTCCCTCTGGACTCCCTCAAGCGGTCATTTCCCGCTGCCTCACGGCACGGAAAATGGCCTTATCCGTGTACGGTATGTCCGATAATGTACGGTATTTTGAGGGGATACCCCCACTCCCATTTTTACCGTACATACCGTACATTACCGTACACCGTCCCACCGCAGCGAAAGGCTCTTGCCCTCTCTCGTGCGGTGGGCAACATAGCGAATGTCGTATTTCCGCAGCAGTGTATCCTGCTGCGCGTTCAGCGTCCGCACGATCCAGTTGGGCGTGAAGCTCCGGCTGCTGTCCATCTCAAAGAGACATTGCGCAAGCTCCGTCGCCGTGCCGTTCCACGACGGGTTTCCTTCGTTTACCAGCCGGGAAAGAAATTCGAGCAGCGGGCATGGAGGCTCTCTGTAAGGTTCTGTTTCCGCCTCAAGCAGTTCCCAGCACAGATGCGCAGCAGCAAACCGGAGATGCAGTCGGAGCTGTGGCTGGTCACGCCCGACCGCCTCCAAAACAGCGTCCGAGGCTGTGCGCTTATCTTTATGTAGGAGCAGCGTGCCGTCTGCCGCGCCCATCAAGCCATTGGTGCCGGAGATGGTGTTGAACACATCTTCCGCGCCCTCCTTGCGCGTGTGATGAACGACCAGCACGGTGACGCCATAGGTGTCGGAGAACTCCTTCAGCCTTGCCAGCGTGTCATAATCGGCGGCATAGCTGCCGTTGTCCGGTGTCCGGCCTCGCACCCGCTGCAGGGTGTCGATGATAACAAGCACCGTGTCCGCGTGCTCTCCCCAAAAGTCGGTTAGGTGCTCAAGCAATCCTTCGTCCAGCGTTTCAGAGAAAACGGAGAGGATCAGGTGCTCGCTGTCCTGCTCCGTCATCTGCGCTAGACGCTTCTGCAATCGCTCGTAGGTATCTTCTAAGGCAAGATACAAAACCGTACCTTGCCGGGAAGAAAAGCCGAGGAAGGGCGCTCCCATGCTCACCTGATAGGCCATCTGCAAGACGAGAAAGGACTTGCCGATCTTCGGTGCGCCGGCGAGAAGGTAAGTCCCCGCCGGCAACAGTCCGTCGATGACCGCCGGACGGACACGAAAGCGTGTCTCCATCAGCTCCGGCATGGTCATGGCCTGAATTTTCCCAAACCGCTTGTGTGGTTCTTTAAAAGCTGTTATACTGTCCGTGCGTGCAAGCGCGGACGGCTGCTCCCCATCTGGTGCAACAGATGGAATCGGGGCAGTCGTTTCTTTTTCAGTTGCCATTCCCACCTCCCGTGTTCTGCTCGATCCAGTCGATGAGCTTGTCTTTTGGCACAAGCAGCCGCTTACCGATGCGCAGCGTGGGAAAAGTCCCTGTGTTGAGGAGCTGATACGCTCCTGCACGGGAAATCCCCAACGCTGCTGCGAGCTGATTGGCGTTCAGCACTGCGGGCAGATTTTCGTAGTTGTTGTTCATGTAAGACCTCCTTCAAAAATTGTTCTTGACATAATGGACTTTTTGATATATATTAGTTTCGCTAAGTCGCCCGTTGACTGAAGTATATCCATTGATATGCTGTTTGTCAATAGAATTTTTATAAAATCATTTCATCAGTCTATTAGGAGGCTCGCCATGCTGTCAGGGAAAAGCTATCCGCATCCCCGTCAAGAAATATGGGTAGGTGCGTACACAGATAAGAAATCAGAATATTTCGAGCTGCGTACCGTAAACGAGACAAGCAATGATTCCTATTCTCCGCTCTGGCACAAATACGCGCCGCTTGGCTCCGCAATCGCTGACTTCCTCTATGATGATTTGAAGCACTTTGAGAGCGATCTAAACGCGGTAAAGATACGCGTGGACGCAATCAATGCAGGGCAGGAGCGCGAGCAGTCCTTGCGAGGGCTATTTGACCTTGCCAAGCTCTGGCTCAGCGATAACCCGCTCTATGCGCCTATGGCCGCAGCCGTGGAACGGCTGGAAGTAGAAGCTGAGAAGGGCAATACTCTGAACACGGACGAGATTGAGCGCATGATGAAGGAATACCGCGCATGGCAGCCCAAGCTGAAGGCCATTGCCCATTGTGTGCTGGAAACAGAGGACAATGGGGATAGGGATATGCGGGAAAAGTATCTGGCAGAACGCGCCAAGGATAAAGCTCGCTTTCCTATTCTCTCGTATGGCCAGCTGCATTTGGAGGCCGTCTATTCCGGCGGCAATGTACCGTATCCCTACGATGATCTCTTAAACTTCGGACAATTCTCCGAGCCGACAGCAATTACAGCGGAAGTGTTGAACACAGAGGGCGTGAGCGACCTGATCTGTTTCCTGCTCTGTCGCTATCTGGAGGCAAATCTTCGCTTCCACGCCTGCAAATTCTGCGGCAAGCTGTTCGGCGTCGTGGGAAATTACAAACAGGAATACTGCTCCCGCGTGATCCCCGGCTCGGAGAAGACTTGCAAGGAGATGGGCTCCGTCCGCCTGTATGAGAAAAAGATCTTCAGCGAGCCTGCCATCAAGGAGTATAAGCGCTCCTACAAGGCGCACAACGCCCGTATCCGCTACGGTCTGATGACACGCGAGGAATTTGACAAATGGGCGGCAGAGGCGCGGGAAAAGCGCGACACCTGCGTGGCAGGAAAGCTGTCCCTTGAGGACTTTGTGGCGTGGCTCGACAGAGACAAGCAGCGATAAAACAACGGACTGACTGGCCGTTTTATGATTTCAGAAGAAAAGGAGGAAACATTGGCAACACGAAAGGCAAAAGGAGCCAAGGGCGGCGGCACGATCCGTCAGCGTCCTGATGGACTTTGGGAAGCTCGCTATACCCTCGGTATCAACCCCGGAACGGGAAAGCAAATTCAAAAATCGGTCTACGGCAAGACGCAGAAGGAGGTCAGGCAAAAGCTCACCGCGATCACAGCAGAGATCGACAACGGATCCTATCAGGAGCCATGCAAAATGACTGTGAATGAATGGCTCGATATATGGTTGGCAGATTATCAAATTGGTGTCAAGGATTCTACGGCGTACCTCTACGAGCGACAGGCCAAGCTGTATCTGCGGCCTGCGCTCGGCAATATCCCGCTTGAAAGTCTGAAGGCGCACACAATCCAGCACCTTTATAACTCTCTTTCGCAGGAGCATGACGGGCAGCCTGCGCTAAACGCCAAAACCATCAAGAACATTCATGGCGTACTGCATAAGGCGCTCCAACAGGCGGTCCTTCTGAACTACATCCGCTATAATCCCACGACCGCGTGTGTTCTGCCCAAAATTATCAAAAAGGAGATCCATCCGCTGACCGATCAACAGGCCGCTCAGCTTTTGAATCTCCTAAAAGGCAGCAGATATGAAATTCCCCTCACCGTTGACCTCTTCACCGGCTTGCGCGAAGGCGAGCTGCTCGGATTGATGTGGGATTGCGTGGATTTTGAAAAGGGTACGCTTCTCATTAACAAACAACTCCGCAGAAGCCAGCGGAAGGGCGGAACATATTATTTCTCCCCGCCAAAAAACAACAAGAGCCGTACCATCACGCCCGCACCGTATGTGATGAAGCTACTGCAAACTCAGAAAGTGCAGCAAGCCACACAGAGATTGCTGGCAGGCCCAGCATGGGAGGACAGCGGCTTGGTGTTCACCAATGAGTTTGGACGCTATGTTTCCTACCGTGCAATCTTCGACAGCTTCAAGCGTATCGTGAAACGCATCGGCCTTCCCGACGCAAGGATACACGATCTTCGTCATACCTACGCCGTGAACTGCATCCGTGCCGGTGACGATATCAAAACTGTGCAAAGCAATCTCGGTCACGCGACCGCCGCTTTCACCCTTGATGTCTACGGTCATTTTACAGACGATATGCGCTCGGTCAGCGCACAGCGTATGGAAGGCTTCATTACAAATGTTCTCAATTTATAAAGGGTACGATAAAGGGTAAAAGGCGTTTCAGGGCAGCAAAAAAGCCTTGAAACTACTGAGTTTCAAGGCTTTTTATCTGGTGCGCGGTACAGGACTCGAACCTGTGACCCCATGCACGTCAAGCATGTGCTCTACCAGCTGAGCTAACCGCGCGAACCGAACGTGACTATATTACCGCACTGCTGTTCATTTGTCAACACTTTTTTCGCGGAGCAGACAATTTTTTATCTCCGGCGCTGTTCCTTCCTCCGCAGGGGAGACTATTCATAGCATACGACGGCAAAAACAAATTGTAAAGATGGGAAAATAGCAGAAATTTGCGCCGCATTTTCTGCTATTTTTCTTTTTGCGCTTTCCTTGTCAAGCCGTGCGGGCTCGGGTATAATAAGTTGAATTTTGTGTAAAGAGGTATACTTTCGATGGGGAAGCTCGGTTTTGACAACGACAAATATCTATCCATGCAGTCCGAACACATCCGCGAGCGCATCTCGCTGTTCGGCGGCAAGCTGTATCTGGAGTTCGGCGGCAAGCTCTTCGACGACTACCACGCCTCGCGCGTGCTGCCCGGCTTTCAGCCCGACAGCAAGATCCGTATGCTCCAGCAGCTACGCGACGATGTGGAGATCGTGATCGCGGTCTGCGCGAACGACATTGAAAAGAACAAGCTGCGCGGCGACCTCGGCATCAGCTACGACGACGACTGCCTGCGCCTGGTGGACGCCTTCCGCGCGCTTGGGCTGTACGTCGGCAGCATCGTGGTGACGCAATATGCCGGTCAAAGCTCCGCGGACACCTTTTTGAGGCGGCTCGACACGCTGGGCGTGAAGCACTACTGCCACTATCCCATCGCCGGCTATCCCTCCGATGTGGCGCATATCGTCAGCGACGAGGGCTTCGGCAAAAACGACTACATCGAGACCACCCATTCCCTTGTCGTCGTGACCGCGCCCGGCCCGGGCAGCGGCAAAATGGCGACCTGTCTGAGCCAGCTCTATCACGAGCACAAGCACGGCGTCGCCGCGGGCTACGCCAAGTTTGAGACCTTCCCCATCTGGAACCTGCCGCTCAAGCACCCCGTCAACCTCGCCTACGAGGCGGCGACCGCCGACCTCAACGATGTGAACATGATCGACCCGTTCCACCTCGAGGCCTACGGCAAAACGACCGTCAACTACAACCGCGACGTGGAGATCTTCCCCGTGCTGCGCGCGATGTTTGAGAAGATTCAGGGCAAGTGCCCCTATCAGTCCCCCACCGACATGGGCGTGAACATGGCGGGCAACTGCATCATCGACGACGAGGTCTGCCGCGAGGCGTCCCGTCTGGAGATCCTGCGCCGCTACTACACCGCGCAGGTCTCCTTCGTGCGCGGCGAGGCCGACGAATGTCAGCTGCGCAAGCTGGAGCTTGTGATGCAGCAGGCCGGCGTCACGCCGGATATCTGCCCCGCCGTCGCCGCCTCGCTGCAAAAGGCCGAGGAGACCGGCAAGCCCGCCGGCGCGATGGTCCTGCCCGACGGCCGAGTGGTCACCGGCAAGACGAGCTCGCTGCTGGGAGCCTCCGCCTCCCTGCTGCTCAACGCGCTCAAGGCGCAGGGAGGTGTGAGCGACAAGCTCGACCTTATTTCCGCGCAGGTCATTGAGCCGATCTCAAAGCTCAAGATCGAAAGCCTCGGGCACCACAACCCGCGCCTGCACTCGGACGAGGTGCTTATCGCGCTGTGCATCTCGGCGCTGACGAATCCCATCGCCCAGCTCGCGCAGGAGCAGCTTGGCAGTCTGCGCGGCTGCGACGCGCACTTCTCCGTCATCATCTCGGAGGAGGACATCAAGCTTTACAAGCGGCTCGGCATCCATGTGACCTGCGAGCCGAGGTACGAGGTCAAAAAGCTGTACCATAAGTAACGCTGCGAAAAGGGGGAGCATATCCCTCTTTTCGTCACCCCAAAACCGAATCGACAAGGAGCCAATATCCATGACCATCATCGAACAGCTCGCACGCGAGCTGAACCGTCCCGCCGAGCACATTGAAAATGTCGTCAGACTGCTCGACGAGGGCAACACCATCCCGTTCATCGCCCGCTACCGCAAGGAGCTGCACGGTTCGATGGACGACACCGCCCTGCGCACGCTCGAGGAGCGTCTTGCCTATCTGCGTAATCTCACCGAACGCAAGGAGAGCGTTAAGGCGAGCATCGCCGAGCAGGAGAAGCTGACCGACGAGCTTGCCGCCGCCATCGACGCGGCGCAGACGCTCGCTGAGGTCGAGGACCTTTACCGTCCCTACAAGCCCAAGCGCCGTACGCGCGCGACCGTCGCCAAGGAAAAGGGGCTTGAGCCGCTCGCGGCGCTGCTCTTCGCGCAGGAGCGCGACTGCCCCCGACCGGAGGAAGCCGCCGCGGACTATCTCAGCGCGGAAAAGAGCGTGGAGACCGTTGCAGATGCCCTACAGGGCGCAAACGACATTGTGGCCGAGTGGATCAGCGACGACGCCGCCATCCGCCGGTCGCTGCGCGAGCTGCTGGAAAAGCGCGGCACGCTCCGCTCTCTCGCCGCGACGGAGGAGGACAGCGTCTACCGCCTGTACTACGATTTTGAGCAGCCGCTCAGCCGTCTCCAGGGGCACCAGATCCTCGCCATCAACCGCGGCGAGAAGGAGAAACTGCTCAGCGCGACCGTCCTGCTTGACCGCGAGCTGGCGCTGCCGCTGCTGCGCCGCGCGGTCGTGAAGCCGGGCTCCGCCGCGATGGAGTTCGTTAAGGCCGCCGCCGAGGACGCTTACGACCGCCTGATCTACCCCTCGCTTGAGCGCGAGATGCGCACGGCGCTGACGGACAAGGCCAGTGAGGGCGCGATCAAAATGTTCGCTCTCAACCTCAAGCCGCTTTTGATGCAGCCGCCGGTCAAGGGCCATGTGACGATGGGCCTCGACCCCGGCTATGCCCACGGCTGCAAGGTCGCGGTCATTGACGCGACCGGCAAGGTGCTCGACACCACGGTGGTCTACCCCACCTACGGCGAACGGCAGAAGAACGAAGCCATCACGAAGCTCGCGCAGCTCGTCAAAAAGCACGGCGTGGAGCACATCGCCATCGGCAACGGCACGGCGAGCCGCGAGACCGAGCAGATGACCGTCGAGCTCATTCACAAGGTCGGCGGAGGCCTCAGCTACATGATCGTGAGCGAGGCAGGTGCATCGGTCTACTCCGCAAGCAAGCTCGCCGCGGAGGAATTTCCGCAGTTCGACGTCAACCTCCGCTCCGCCGTGTCCATCGCCAGAAGATTGCAGGACCCGCTGGCGGAGCTGGTGAAGATCGACCCCAAGGCCATCGGCGTGGGGCAGTATCAGCACGATATGCCGCAAAAGGAGCTGGATGCGAGCCTGAACGCCGTGGTCGAGGACTGCGTCAATGCCGTCGGCGTGGACCTCAACACCGCCTCCCCCTCGCTGCTCACGCGCGTGGCGGGGCTCAACGGGACCATCGCCAAGAACATCGTCGCCTTCCGCGAGGAGAACGGCGTGTTCACCACGCGCCGTCAGCTTCTGAAGGTCGCCAAGCTCGGCCCCAAGGCCTTCGAGCAATGCGCAGGCTTCCTGCGCGTGCCGGAGAGCAAAAACGTGCTCGACAACACCGGAGTCCACCCCGAAAGCTACAATGCCGCCAAGGGACTGCTCGAGCTGCTGGGCGCGACGCCGAAGGACGCGCGCGACCTGCCCGCAAGGCTCAATGCCTACGGCGCGGAAAAGGCCGCCGTGGCGCTCGGCGTCGGCGTGCCGACGCTGCGCGATATTGCAAAAGAGCTTTCAAAGCCCGGGCGCGACCCGCGCGACGAGCTGCCCGCGCCCATCCTGCGCACGGATGTGCTGGACATCAAGGACTTAAAGCCCGGCATGGTGCTCACCGGCACGGTGCGCAACGTCATCGACTTCGGCGTGTTCGTGGATATCGGCGTGCATCAGGACGGTCTGGTCCACATTTCGCAGGTGTGCAATAAGTTCATCAAGCACCCGAGCGAGGCCGTCGCCGTCGGCGACGTGGTGAAGGTCGTGGTGCTCGACGTGGACGAAAAGAAGCACCGTATTTCTCTCTCCATGAAGCAGGTCCCTAAGGAATAAGGAAAGCGCGCGGCACGGCCGCGCGCTTCTTTTATTCCTGCTCCGACTCGTCCTTTCCGATCGCCATGTCCTTCCACTGCTCGGGCAGGGCGTGGGAGATGAGCGGAAAGACATTCTCCGTGTCCGCCGTCGGCTGAATGTTGTAGGTGCCGTACTTGTTCACCAGGTCGGCACAGCTCTCCGGCTGACCGAACACCGGGTCGGCAAACGGCGCGTCGGGAAAAGGATCGTGCCTGCGCTCCTTCTTTTCCTTGCTCATAAAAAAGATCACCTCCGGACTATCTTGCCCGCAGGTGATCCCTTTTATGCTTTATCCGTGCAGCGTCGGCGGGTACACGCCCGCGTCATGCAGCGCCTTGAGCGCCGCGGCGACCGCGTCCTTATCCTCGTGATAGGTCATGCCGAACCATTTCGCGTCGGAGTGCAGCACGCTGACGCGCAGCTCGCCCTTTTCGATCAGCTCGCCGACCATGCTCGGCAGCAGGCATTCCTTCTTGAGCTCGCCCGCCGGGAGCGCGTGGAGAAAGGCGTTGAAATACTCCTCCAGCTTCGTGAAGATCCACGGCGTGAAGCCCCAGAAATTCATGGACACCGGCGTATCGGGCGCGTAGACGTCGCCCTCCGGATTTTTGTCCACGTCGCGGATGGTACCGTCGGGAAATACTGTGAGCTTGAAGGTCTCCACAACGCGGTCGAGCTTCCCGTCCGTCACATGGCACACGCCGCGCGTCACGCTGCCGTGCTCGCTGACAGTCTTATCCAGGCGGTAGCCGACCATGGTCGCCTCGCCCTCGGCCTTGAGCCTCCCAAGCTCCTCGTAGATCACGCGGAAGGCGTCCACACCGTAGTAATCGTCGGCGTTGATGACGATAAACGGCTCGCTGACGCAGCTCCGCGCACAGAGCACGGCGTGCCCCGTGCCGAAGGGCTTGGTGCGCTCCGCCGGAATGGAATAGAACGCCGGCACGCTGGAAAAGTCCTGATAGGCATAGCAGACCTCGACCGGAGAGCCGTCCGCCGCCGTCATGCCGGCGACACGCCTGCCGCAGAGCGTCTCCACCAGCTCACGCATTTCGGGCTTGATGATGAACACCACCTTGGTAAAGCCCGCGCGGATCGCGTCGTAGATGGAGTATTCCATCAAAATTTCACCGTCGGGACCGATGCCGTCCACCTGCTTGCTGCCGCCGTAGCGCGAGCCCATGCCCGCCGCCATAATGACCAGTGCCGCCTTCATCGCCGTTCCTCCTCGTGCGCTGTAATTTTCTTTATCATAACCCATTTGCCCTCGGTTTTCAACTTCTTTTCCGTCGAAGCCTTGTTTTTTGGCGGCGAACTGCTATACTGTCTGCGTAAATAAAATTTTTTGAGGTACATATCTATGGAAACCTTTCTTCACGCCGTTGCATCCGTCACCATTATCCTGCTGCTGACGGCGACCGGCTACTTCTGCGCGGTCAAGGGCTGGATGACCGCGGAGGTCAAGACCTTTATCAGCCGCTATCTGATGACGGTCGGCATCCCGTTCATGCTGGTTTACGGGATGCAGAAGAATCTCACGCGCGCGGACGTGCTCGCCGCGCCGCGTCTGCTGCTCGTTCCGCTGCTCATCATTCCGCTCTGCGTCGTGCTGAGCTTTTTTGTCGGGCGCATGATGAGGCTGCCGCATCGCCAGCTCGGCGTTTTTGTGATGATGGCAGCCATGGGCAACACCATCTTCATCGGCCTTGCCATGTGTGTTGAGCTGTTCGGCGATGTGGCAACGCCCTACATCATGCTCTACTATTTGGTCAGCAGCTGCTTTACGCAGCTCGTCGGCATCCCGTTGGTGCGCTGGTCGGGCGAGGCGGGCGGCTTTTCCATGCAAATGGTGTGGAAATTCCTGCGCGCGCCGACGGTCATTTCCGTCTTTCTCAGTCTCCTGCTGGTCGGACTGGACATTCATCTCCCGAGCCTTGTGATGAGCTACGCGAAATACATCAACAATACCGTCACGCCTCTGGCATTGCTGCTGACGGGCTGCATCATCCACGAGATCGGGCTGCGCAGCCTGCGCCTGACACCCACGCTCGGCGTGATGATGGTCTTCCGCTTTGTCATCTCTCCGGCGCTGGGCGCAGCCCTCTGCGCGCTGCTCGGCATCGGCGGGCTGGTGCGCAGCGTATACGTCGTGGAGTTGGCCATGCCGGTCGTGACGCAGACGGTCGTCGCCGCGGCGGAATACGGCGCGGACGAGCAGCTGGCCGCGCAGGGCGCGGCGATCTCCACCCTTGCCTGCTTCGTGGTGACGCCGGTGCTGATGCTGCTGCTGTAAGGGCGGAGAGAAAAAGGGTGCCGAAAACCGGAAGCTTCCGGTTTTCGGCACCCTTGCGTTTTGCTTTACCGCGTGAGCAGGAATACGCCGAGGCAGACCGCCGCGACGCCGAGGAGCTTTTGTGCCGTGACGCGCTCGTGCAACAGCGCGGCGGAGAGGGCGAGCGACCACACATAGGTCAGCGAGGTGAGCGGATAGACCACGGAGTAATCGTGGCCGCGCAGAAGCAGGATATTCAGCGCCGCGCCGGCGAGGTAGCAGCATCCGCCCAGCCAGAGCCGCGGCGAGGTAAGGAGCGAGCGCAGACCGCTCACATTCGCCGCGCCGCGCTTGAAAAAGAGCGCGCCGAGCGAGCCGCAGAGCGTCATGAGCGCAACGGAGAGCACAAGGTTCATCGTCCGCCCTCCCCGCTGCGCGCGAGCAGCACCAGTCCCGCGACGATGACGGCCACACCGATGAGCTTTGTCGACGAGAGCGGCTCATTCAGAAGTACGCTTCCGAGCAGCAACGAGAGCACATAGCCCGCGCCGAGCATCGGGTGGAGCACGGAAAGCTCTCCGCAGCGCAGGGCGAAGATCATGGTCAGCGCGCCCGCGCCGTAGAGCGCAAAGCCGCCGAGCAGGAGCGGCAGCGAGCCGTCCGCCGAGAGCTTCCACAAAAGCTGGCCTACGCAGGTCATCAGCGACGAGGTCAGCATCAGCGCGACGCCGCGCGCGAGATTTTTTTCTCCCGCCATCGCGCTATACCCCATAGAGCAGCGCCGTCGTCACGGCGGCAAAAAGCGCGATCAGCACGAGCAGGACCTTGTCGCCGTAGATGACCTCGACGGGATCGCCGTCCGAGTTGCCCTCGACCGTGAGAGAGTATTTCAGGCACAGGCAGAGAACGAGCGGCACTGTCCAGACAAGGTGAGTGCCGGCGTTGGCTTCGTCCACGCTCCAAAGCGAGTAGAACACGACCGCGAGCGTCAGACAGCTGCTCATGTTGCGGCTGAGAAAGGCATCGTTATAATAGCGCAGCACGAGCCGCGCGGTGTCGCTCTGCCGGCGCAGCTCGCCGCGACGCTTGCCGAGCGCGAGGTAGAAGGAAATGGACACGACGGTGAGGTAGAGCCAGTTGGAGATCGTGATGCCTGTGACCGACGCGCCGAAGAGAACGCGCAGCAAAAAGCCGGAGACCAGCAGCGCCACATCGAGGATGGGGAGATTTTTCAACCCAAAGCTGTAACCGAGGTTGACGAGCAGATACACGCCCATGCAAAGCCAACTGCCTGCCGGAAAGCGCGCGAGGATACCGAGGAGCAGCACTGCCGCGCCGAGCGCGGCGGCAAGCGCGAGGGCCGAGGGAACGCCCACCGCGCCGCTGGCGATGGGACGGCGGCACTTGGTCGGGTGCAGGCGGTCGGCGGGCGCGTCGCGCAGGTCATTGACGATGTAGACGAGCGAGGAGAGCAGGCAGAACGCCGCAAAGCCGAGCAGCCCCACGCATAGCGGCATGCGCTCAAAAAACCGTCCGCTGAAAAAAAGCGGCAGCAGCACGAGAACATTTTTCACATAGTGCTTGGGGCGCAGCAGGCGAAGGTAGTTTTTCATGCGCTCACCTCGTTTCAAATTCGATGCTCAGGTCGCCGGGCGTGATGTAGAAATAGGCATACTCCATCTTCGGTGTGTTCGGCTCCCACAAAAGGCCGGCGGTATCGCCGCAGGCGGGGACGCGGACCGTGCGCTCGCCGCGCAGCATCGCCTCGCGCAGCAGCGTTTCCTGCGCCGCGACCGCGCGGCGCAGCGGGAGGTAGGAGAGGGTGTAAAAGACGAGCACCGCCGCGCAAAGTCCCGCGCAGAGCGGGAGGGCAAAGTCCGGCTTGAGGCCGCTTTCGGCGAGCAGGCTGAAGGCCGCGGCAAGCGTGAGCAGATAGCTCGCGTACAGGCAGCGCGGCCCGACGGGAGACACGAACAGCAGCGGCAGCGCCGCGCTGAGCGACAAAAGCAGGAAAAAGCACCCCCGCGCGCGGAGCGCTCCCGCCGTCCAGCACAGCGTGCCGAGGATCGCGAGCAGGAACCACGCGAGGCAGAGCGCCGCGAGCGCGCCGTCCGAAAGACGGAGCAGCGTGTGCAGCGGCAAAGCCGCCGTGCAGGACAGCAGCGCCGCGAGCAGCGAGATGTCCGCTGCCCGCCTGCGTCCGCGCGCGAAAAAGAGCGTCAGCAGCGCCGCCACGGAGACATAGAGCACCGGGCAGTCCGCGAGCAGGAAACGGAACACCGTCGCGCTGTTTTTTTGCGCGGAGGCGAGCAGACCGGCAAGCCCGCCGGAAACGCCCGCGTGATACATACCGCCCCCGTGCAGGATGACCGCGTAGGACGGCGAGGCGAACAGCAGCGCCGCGCCGCTGAGCGCGCCGAGCAGCCAGCACAAAAGCGAAGGTGAGAGCCTTCTCTCGCGGAGCAGATACCAAAGCGTCATCAGTCCCGCCGCGCAGAGCGTGCAGAGGGTAACATTCTCGACAAAAAGCTGCGAGGCGAAGCCGAGCGCGAAGAGCGCGAGGCAGCGCGGTGCGCTCTCGCGCAGCGCCTTGCCCGCAAAGACCGCGTCGGTCAGCGCGAGGGCCGCGAGCAGACAGGCCACCGGCGGAACATAGTTGAAGTAGCCCGCCGCCCAGGGGTACGCCTCGCGGAAGAGCTCGCGCGGCAGCGTGAACACCGCCGCGGCGCACAGCAGCAGTCCTGCTGTGGAAGTCAGCTTGGAAACGCGCGCGAGCAGCGCGATGAGCACAAGCGTGATGAGCGCGCGCAGAAGGTCGCGCAGGATCGGGCGGCTGCCCGCGCTGTAAGCGAGGATGTTGCCGAGGATGCGGCCGTTCGTCGTGCGCCACTTTTCCGCGACAACGCACGCAAGGTCGCCGATGCTGTGCAGCGACGCGCCCAGCCCCTCGCGGAACCAGTCGTCCCCGCTGAGCGGGAAGGTGCGAAAGAGCGTAAAAAGCGCCGCGGCGAGCGCGAGCATGGTGAAAACGCGGAGCCGATCGGTCTCTCTTTTCATTTCTCCGCCTCCTGATCGAAAGGTTTGTGTATCAGATGTTTTTTTGTTCCGCTCGCGGCGTGCGCTCGGGCAGCGCGATGAGCACCGCCATCACCAGAATGGCAGCAAAGCCGAGAAGATCCTGCCACGCGAAGCTCGTGTGCAGCCAGAGCGCCGCGCACAGCGCCGCGCTGACCGGCTCGGTGCAGGCGAGCAGGCTTGCGCGCACGCCGCCGACGTCGCTCACGCCCTGCAGATAAAGCGTGAACGCCAGCGCCGTGCCGACAACGGAGATCTCCAGCGTGCCGAGCGCCACCGCGGCGTTGAGCGCGACCGGGATCCGCCACGCCTGCGTGAGCACGAGCAGCACCACGCCGCCGATGAACATCCCGCAGCCCGTGCAGACGCTCACGGGATAGCGCCGAAGCAGATCGCCCGGCAGGAGCGTATAGAGCATCAGCGACACCGCCGCGCACAGGCCCCAGAAGAGCGCCTGCGGCGAGAGCGCGAGCGCGGTCAGGCTGCCGTGGGTCGCAAGCAAAAAAGCGCCGAGGAGCGCGAGCACGAGCGCAGCGCCCTCGCGCCGCGTCGGCAGGCGGCGCGCACGCAGGCACACCCAAAGTAAAATGAGCGCCTGTCCCATATACTGCAGCACTGTGGCGGTCGCGCTGTTGGAGTAGCGGATGGCGGCGAGGTAGGTATATTGGCAGGTCATCAGTCCGCCGACGGAGAAGAGCACGAGCCGCAGCGCGTCGCGCCGGTCCGACCAAATGGTCCGAAGCTGCAGGCGGTGCCTTACGAGCGCGCCGCCGAGCAGCACCGCGCCGGCCAGAAACATCCGCACCACGGTCAGCCATCCGCTGTCCACGCCCTGACAGGTGAAGAGATACTGTCCCACCGTGCCGGACGCGCCCCAGCACACGCCGCCGAGCGCCGCGCACAAAAAGCCGCGCAGCGTCCTCTTTTTTTCGTCCATACACGCCCTCCCGCGATTATCTTTGCCCATTGTAGCAGACCGTGCGCCGCTTTTCAAGCGCCGTGCGCGTCTTTGCACATATTCGCTCCCCGCGTTGCATAGATTGAAGCAACTCGAATAGGGAGTGTTTCATTCATGAAGGGTAATATTGAAGAGCGGGCCTGCGATCTGGCAGTTTACATCATAGAAAACCGCACCACGGTGCGCGCCGCAGCCAAGAAGTTCGGTGTCAGTAAATCGACCGTCCACAAGGACATTCAGGACCGGCTTCCGCAGATCAACCACAGCCTCTACCTTCAGGTCAAGGAGATCCTTGAGATCAACAAAGCCCAGCGGCACATCCGCGGCGGCATCGCCACGAGAAAAAAATATAAGGGAGCTTGAAACTTTTTCCTCTGAATTTCGTCAAATAAAAGCAGAAACCGATCAAACACCGCACGGCCGGCCTGCCTTTTTCCTCCGCCGGCCGCGCAAGCTCTTTTTCCCTCTTGTAGTTTGTTGACATAATGAGTATAATGGCAGTATTCCCCTGTTTTCGACAATAACGGAAAGGACCGTATCCCGCCATGCAGAAAAAAAATCCCGCGAAGCGCCGCCCCGAGCGCCTTGTGGTCACACTGTTATCCCTGCTCTTTTTATCGACCGCTGTGTTTGCGACGGTCAAATATGTCTTTCGCGCGCCCGAGCTTGACACGGACAAGCCCGTTGTAACGCCGGACGGCACGGCAAGCGCGGACGTCGACCGGACCGACACGGACGAGCCCGACGCTCCGGGCCGCACACGCCGCGAATACTGCTACAACATTCTCGTCTCCGGGCTTGACGACGACAACGGCGGCAGCGACACGAACATCCTCGTCCGCTTCGACGTGCCGAACAAGCGCATCGACCTTGTGAGTCTCCCGCGCGATACGCTGCTGCACAATGAATACCGCAACAACAAGCTCAACTTCGCCTACGCCAAGGGCGGCACGGAGCTGCTGATGAGTCAGATCGAAAATCTGCTCGGCGTGCCGGTGGATTTTTATGTCACAGTCAATCTCAAGGGCTTCATCGCGCTGGTCGATCAGATCGACGGCGTGGATTTTGACATTCCCATCAACATGGATTACGACGACCCCTATCAGGACCTGCACATTCACTTCACCAAAGGCCCGCGCCATCTCAACGGGCAAGAGGCGATGGAGGTCGTCCGCTTCCGCCACAACAACGACGGCACCGGCTACGGCACGGAGGACATCGGCCGCATCGGCACCCAGCAGGCCTTCCTCAAGGCGGTCGCCAAGCAGCTGCTGCAGATCGGCAACGTCAAGAACATCCCCGCGCTGGTGGATATTTTCTACACCTACGTCAAGACCGACCTCACGACCGGCAACCTCGTCTGGCTCGGCAACGAGGCGCTGAACATCGGCACCGAAAACATCCACTTTGCCACCCTCCCCGGCGACGGCTCCGGCTATTACAACAAGCAGTCGGTCTATGTGCTCGACGCGCAGGCGACCTGCGACCTGGTCAACGAGGCCCTCAATCCCTACAATGAGGCGCTCACGCTGGAGGATATGGATATCCTCGTCCCCTGACGAGATAAGGAGTAAGCACCATGAAAAAACGGCTTTTGCTTTTCCTCTGCATCTTTACCCTGCTACTCTCCACCGCCGCGCAGGCGGAGGACGTGACAGCGGACGTCCCCGCGCCCGCTCCTTCGGCGGAGAAGGCGGACACGCTCTCCCCCTTTGCGCGCACGCGAAGCTACGACGGGCGCTTCGCGGATGTGGACGCCTCGGCGTGGTATCACGACGCCGTCGCTGCGCTGTACGAATACGGTCTGACCGAGGGCGTGAGCAGCAGCGCTTACGCGCCGGAGGGGAGCGTCACCATTGCCGAGCTGGTGACCTTTGCCGCGCGTCTGCACGCGCTTGAGCGCGGTGCGGCGATCCCCGCGGCGGCAGCCGGCGAGGCTTGGTACCGGCCCTATGTGCTCTATCTCAAGGCTGAGAAATGCCTCGGCGACGAGCTTGACGGCCACTATCCGGAGGCCGCGACACGCGCGCAGATGGCAGGTGTGCTGGCCCCCGCGCTCAGCGCGGAGTGCTACGACGAGCGCAACGCCGAGGCCGTGACCGTCGGCTATGCCTCGCACCGCCGCATCACCGATGTGGACGATTACACGCCCTATCAGGGCGATATTCTCCGGCTCTACAAATGGGGCATCGTGGGCGGCGTGGACGAGGACGGCTCCTTCCATCCGAATGATACGCTCAAGCGCAGCGAGCTCGCGGCACTGGTCGTGCGCATGGTCGAGCCGTCCGCGCGCCTGACGCTCTCGTGGCAAAATCTTTCCTATCGCTCCGCCGCGGGCACAGCCTGGGGCGACCTGATCGCGGCGCCCGCCGAGGTCACCGCCGCGCCGACAGCCGACGACGCCAACGCCATCGACGCGCTGATCCGAAAGATGCTCCACGACGGCGCCGACAGCATCACTCTGCAATACAACCGTACGCTGACCAACGAGGAGGTCGCAAAGCTCACCCGCGCTTTTACAGTCGGCGTCAAGCGCCATTGCGAGCAGATGTACAACTCCACCTCCTGCCGCAGCTATTCCTCCGGCAAGGTGCTGCTGACCTTCTCCTCCACAGCCTGCGACGGCGCGCAGCTCAAAAAATACCGTGAGGAGACACTCGCCCGCGCGATCCTCGTCCACGACGCGCTGTGGGAGAGCGGCTATCTGACGGGCGACATGACGCAGTATGAGCTGGCGCGGGCCTACTACGTCTGGCTTTGCAACAACTGCGTCTACGACGAGGGGACCGTCTCCAGCAGCTCCCTGAGTCATCTGGCGTACAGCGCACTGGTGGACGGCGTAGCCGTCTGCGACGGCTACACGGGAGCATACGACCTTCTGCTGCGGCTCGAGGGCATCGAGTGCACCGCGCTTATGAACGCCGACCACATCTGGACCGTCGCGGAGCTTGACGGCAAGACCTATCACATCGACACGACCTGGGGCGATCAGGGCACGCGCGTGGACATGAGCTTCTTCGGCATGACCGAGACGCAGTCCCGTGCCAAGCACGCATGGTAAAAGTCGACCGATAAAAAAGCAGCGGCTGCATCGCAGCCGCTGCTTTTTGCCGTGTTGATATGTTTTCAGCGCTGGCCCTTGTCGTAGGGGATGCCCTCCGCCTTGGGAGCGCGGGAGCGCTTGGAGGTGAACGCCAGCACGATGAGGGAGATGATGTAGGGCATCATGTTGTACACCGGACTGGGGATGTTCATCGCCGCGAGGAAGCCGAAGCCCATGTAGACATTCGAGAGCGCGCGGAACAGACCGAAGAGGAGCGCTGCGAGCGCGATGCGCTGGGGCTTCCACTGTCCGAAGATCATGACCGCGAGGGACAGGAAGCCGAAGCCTGCCACGCCGTACTCAAAGCGCCATTCGGAAACGCCGGCGGTGATGAACACGATGCCGCCGATGCCGCCGAGGAAGCCGGAGATCAGCACGCCCGCCCAGCGCATCTTGTAGACGTTGATGCCCACGCTGTCCGCCGCTTGCGGATGCTCGCCGCACGCCATCAGGCGCAGGCCGAAGCGGGTCTTATAGAGCAGGACGTAGGACGCGGCGAGCAGCAGCGCGGTCACGAGCATGAACCAGCTGAACTCGAACGAGCCGAGATTGACGGTGAACGCCTTCTTCGCACCGGCATACTGCACGATGGAGGAAACGTCATCGGGATTCGCAGCGGTGTTGATGGCCTTGACAATGACCGTCGCGCCCGCGGTGCCGAGCAGATTCAGCGCGGTGCCGACAAGCGTCTGGTCCGCCTTGAAGTTGATGCAGGCTACGGCCAGCAGGCAGGAATAGATCATGCCGACCAACGCCGAAATAGCCAGAACGCCGAGGATCATCACGATGGCGGGCACATTGGGCGAAATGTAGCGCATTGCCAGCGCGCCGCCGAGGGCGCCCATGATCATAATACCCTCAAGGCCGAGGTTGATGACGCCGGAGTGCTCCGCGAAGCAGCCGCCGAGGGCGACCAGGATCAGCACGGAAGCAAAGATCAGGGTGTATTGCAGCAGCAGTACCATTACTGATCGCCTCCTTTCCCGGCCTCAGCCCGGGCCTGCGCTTCGGCTGCCCTGGCCTTCAATGCCGCCTTCTCCTCACGCTTGGCCGCGTAGGAATTCATCGCGTGCTTCATGAACAGCACGAAGCCGCAGAGATAGATGATGAGCGCCGAGATCAGATCGGAGATCTGCGCGCAGTACATGGACTTATCCACATACGCGCCGCCCGCCGTGATGTGCTGGATAAAGAACGAGGCGAGCACGGTGCCGATGGGGTTCAATCCGCCGAGGAAGGCCGCGGCGATGCCGTTGAAGCCCATCGCGGGGACGGAGGAGGTGGAGCACTGCCACTGCTCATATCCGGTGAGGTAGAGCATCGCCGCGCCCATGCCGGCGAGCGCGCCGGAGATCATAAGACTGAGAATGACGTTGCGCTTTTCCGCCATGCCGCAGTATTTGGCGGCATTCTTGTTGTAGCCGGTGGCCTTGAGCTCATAGCCGAACTTCGTCTTTTCCAGCACGACCCACACGAGGATCGCCATCAGCACGGACAGCGGGATCGCGAGACCGACGTACTGGTTGTTGTTGAACAGCGCGCCGAGCCCCAGCGAGGGCAGCACGGCGGATTCGTTGATGTGTGCGAGCACCTTGGTGTAGGGGCTGGCGTCCTCCTTCACCGTGGTGAGGAGCATATTGGTCAGATACAGCACGATCCAGTTGAGCATGATGCCGGAAATGACCTCGTTGACGTTGCAGTAGGACTTGAGCAGGCCGGAAATGCCGCCGAGGATCGCGCCGCCGCAAATGGCGAGCAGCATACACGGAAGCCAGCTCCAGCCGAGGCCGAGCGCCGCGTACAGGCTCAGCGCCACGCCGGCGCAGTACTGTCCGGCTGCACCGATGTTAAAGAGGCCCACCTTGTAGGCAAACAGGATCGCCAGCGCGCACATCAGCAGCGGCGCGGTCTTGACGAGCGTATTGCCGAAATATTTCAGCTGCGAGGCGGGGCGGTTGTAGGTCATAAAGTTCTTGATGACCGTAAGAATGGCCTCGCCCGCACCCGCGGGATTGATGAGCAGCAGCACAAGGTAGCCGAGGAACAGTCCCAGCACGATGCACAGGAGGGAGGCCAGCAGCGACTGGAAGCCGCCGCTTTTGAAAATATTCTTTTTCATGCCTTCACCTCATCTCTCTTCGCGCCTGCCATGTAGAGGCCCAGCTCCTCCTGCGTGGTCTTTTTCGGGTCGAGCTCGCCGACGATCTCGCCCTCGTACATCACGAGGATGCGGTCGGGCACGTCCATGACCTCGTCCAGCTCCAGACTCACGAGCAGGACCGCCTTGCCCTCGTCGCGCTGCGCGACGAGCTGGCGGTGGATGTATTCGATGGCGCCGACGTCCAGACCGCGGGTCGGCTGCACGGCGACGAGCAGCTCGGGATCCTTGTCGATCTCACGGGCGACGATGGCCTTCTGCTGGTTGCCGCCGGACATGCTGCGGGCAATGGTGATCGGGCCCTGACCGGAACGGACATCGTACTGGTCGATGAGCTTTTCGGCGTAGGTGCGGATGTTCCTGCGGCGCAGGAAGCCCGCCTTGTCGGTGAACTCCGGCTCAAAGTAGCGCTGGAGCACCATGTTGTCCTCGAGCGAATAGTCGAGCACAAGGCCGTGCTTGTGACGGTCCTCAGGGATGTGGCTCATGCCCATCACGCTGCGCTGGCGGATGGGCGCATGGGTGATGTCCTTATCGCAGAGCTTGACGGAGCCGGAAACGAGCGGCTCCAGGCCGGTCAGGCCGTAGACGAACTCCGTCTGGCCATTGCCGTCGATGCCGGCAAGGCAGACGATCTCGCCGCGGCGGACCTTGAGCGAAACGTTCTTGACGGCATTATTCTTGTGGAGCTTGGAGGCCATGGTCATGCCCTCCACCTCGAGCACGACCTCGCCGGGCTCGGCGGGCTTTTTGTCCACATGGAAGCTGACGCTGCGGCCGACCATCATCGCCGACAGCTCCTCCATCGTGGTGTTGGCCGTTTCGACCGTGCCGATGTACTTGCCCTTGCGCAGCACCGAGCAGCGGTCCGCGACCGCCATGATCTCAGCGAGCTTGTGGGAGATGAAGAGGATGCTCTTGCCCTCGGCGGCGAGGTTGCGCATGATCTGCATGAGCTCGTCGATCTCCTGCGGGGTGAGGACGGCGGTCGGCTCGTCGAAGATCAGGATCTCGTTTTCGCGGTAGAGCATCTTGAGGATCTCGGTGCGCTGCTGCATACCGACGGTGATATCCTCAATGAGCGCGTCGGGGTCGACGTGCAGGCCGTACTTCTCGCTCAGGGCAAGGACCTTTTCGCGGGCCTCGGCCTTTTGCAGAAAGCCGTGCTTCGTGGGCTCCACGCCCATGATGATGTTGTCGAGCACGGTGAAGCATTCCACCAGCTTGAAGTGCTGGTGGACCATGCCGATGCCGAGCGCGTTGGCATCGTTCGGGTCCTTGATGGACACGACCTCGCCGTCCTTCTTGATGGTGCCCTCCTCGGGCTGATAAAGGCCGAAGAGCACCGACATGAGCGTGGACTTGCCCGCGCCGTTTTCGCCCAACAGGGCGTGGATCTCGCCCTTCCTTAATTGCAGGGTGATGTTGTCGTTGGCGATAATACCGGGGAATCGTTTGGTGATGTTGAGCATCTCAATGGCATACGGTGATCCCAAGATGTTTCGCCCTCCTTCCGTTTTGATGGCCCGCCGCGTTGGGGATGTGCGGGGACGGAAACCATGAATATCTTACAGTATACTATACCCGCTTCCATAAAGCAAAGTCAATTTGGCAAAATCGTATGATTTTTTCGTTTTTCGGCAAAAAAAGAGAGACGGGCAGGTGCCCGTCTCTCCGTATGTACTTTGCGACAGATGCTTAGCCCTTGAGGTTGCCGAAGTCATTGACAGTGATGACAGTGGCAAAATCAGCGGCGCTGACGTCGTTGCCGGTGTTGTTGCTGACGGTGATCTTGCCGTCGAACATATCCTTCACCAGGGCCTTATAGTCGTCCTGCGTGAAGCTGTCGGACCACTGGGTGCCGTCGCCCATGGGGATCTGAACGTAGTTCGCCTCGGGATCGGTGCCGGAGACAAGGCCCAGCGTCTCGATCTTGCCGACGTACTTCTCCCAGTTGCCGTTGTTGATAACGTCATTCAGGGTATCGTAGGTGGCAGGATAGAGGCCCTTCATGGCGGAGGTGACGGTCATGCCGTCCACATCGGCATACTTGGCGATGATGCCCGCCTGGTCGACGTCGACGCCGATGACCTTGGCGTTGGCCTTCTTGGCCGCGTCGACCGCGGAGGTGTAGATGGCACCGCCGCAGGCGAAGACGACCTCGGTGCCGCCGGCATACCAGGTATCCATCGCGGCAGTGATATCGGCGTTACCGGAGAAAGCGCCGCCGTAGATATAGTTGAGCTTGACGTCGGTGAGGCCCAGATCAGCCGCAGCCGCGTCAACGCCCTGCACGAAGCCGTAGCCATAGCGGACGACCGCGGGAACAGCCATGCCGCCGAGGAAGCCGAGGCTCTTGTAGCCGAGCTTCACGGCAGCGTAGCCCGCCATGTAGCCGCAGAGCTCTTCCCGATAGACCGCGCAGTAGACATTGCTCATGTCAACATACTTGCTGAGGTCCCAGTTCTCGGGGGTGTAGTCGTAGGTCTCGCCGGCCTTGGCAACGCCCGCCTCGAGCAGGTCGCCGGCAGAGACGTCAAGCGCGATGAACTTCACGTCGGGGAACTCGGGAGCTGTCTCAACGATGGCGCCGCCGAAGGCGTAGCCGGGCATCACGACGACGTTGTAGCCCTCGTCAACAGCCTTCTCGATCATAGCCACACGGTCGGCGGTGTTATCGCCGGCGGGCTTGAAGTAGCTGAAGGGAACCTTGTTGTCCTCGCAGAACGCCTTGCAGGCCTCATAGGTGGTCTGGTTGAAGGACTGGTCGGTGATGTCGCCGTAGTCGGTGATCATGGCGACCTTGTACTCGACCTTAGTCTGGGGATCGTCGGGCGTATCGGGCGTGTCGGGGGTGGGGTCCTTCTGACCGCAGGCTACGAGCGCGAGGACCATAGCCAGGGAGAGAAGAAGAGCAAAGAACTTCTTCATAGTGCAAACCTTCCTTACAATTTTTTGAAATCATATCATGGACATGACATCGAGCGTATTATAGCAATAATTTTTCAAAAGGGCAAGTCATATTTGCTGAAAAGTGTGAATTTTTGGCAAAAGTTTCATGGTGAAAGCGCACAAAGAGAGACCGCAGACGCGGTCTCTCTTTGCTCAGTATTGGAAAATGCTGCCGCCGACGAACTCGCGCACGATGGAGTCGCGCGGGACGTAATCGGTTTTGAGCGGCGGGACGGAGTTGACGACCTCGAAGAGGTCAGTCAGCCCATGCTCGTCGATGAAGGCGTCGTCAAGCTGGGTGTAGAACTCGGGGATCTCCTTGAGATAGCGCGCGAGGATGCACGGCTCGTAGTCGTGGAAGGTGTCGATGTGGATGCCCGCGTTGGGCTTATTGGGCATGATATAGTTCCGCTCGCCGCGGTCCACGCTCTCGGCGCGCTCGACCGTCTGGCGCAGGGAGTGCCCGCGGCCCTGATAGTCGCGGATCATGCGGCGCGCCACGCGCAGCTGCTCGGGACGGACGATCTTGTCGTGCGCGGTGATGATGCGCGTGCGGGGCGCGACGTAAACGCCGGTCGCCATGTCGCGCACGCGGTCGAAGATCAGCGGGTTGAGCATGTGGATGCCCTCGGCGATGATAACGGCGTCGCGGTCGCCCTGCATCTTCACCCAGCTGCCGGTGGTGCCGCTCTTGAAATCATAGACAGGCAGCTCGACCTCCTCGCCGTCGGACAGGCGGTGGATGCAGTCGATGAGCAGGTCGCGGTTCACGCACAAGGGGGATTCCCAGTCCGACGCCTCCGGCGGGCGCTGGTCGAGCGGCAGGAAGAAATTATCCATGCTCAGCAGGCACACCTTTACGCCGAGGTTTTCCAGGTACGCCTTCAGGCGCATGGCGGTGGTGGTCTTGCCGCTGCCGCTCGGGCCGGTCAGGCAGACGAGCGGCTTTTGGCTCTTGTTCATCAGGATGCTCGCCGCGGCGGCGCTGATCTTGTCGTGAAAGACCTCCTCGCAGCGCAGGACAAAGCGCGTGTCGTCGCGCATGGCCTCGGTGATGTTTTCAATGTCGATGACTCGCATGGGGAAATCGCTCCTTATTCTTTGTTCTCCATCTTGACCGCGACCTCGAGCGCGATCTTCATCATGTTGGTGAAGGTGGTCTGACGGTCATCGGCGGAAAGCTCCTCGCCGGTGACGAGGTTATCGGAGATGGAGCAGATGGCAAGCGCGCGCTTGCCGGTATAGGCGGCGGTGCAGTAGAGGCCCGCCGCCTCCATCTCGACCGCCATCACGCCCATCTTGCCGAAACGGGCGTTGCGGCCCGCCGCGTCATAGAAGGTGTCGGAGGAATAGAGGTTGCCGACGGGCATCTTCACGCCCAGCTCCTTTGCGCTCTCCACCGCGGCGGAGAGCAGCTCGTAGTCGCAGATGGGGGCGAAGGTGCCGCCGAGCTCATACTGGCCGGCGAAGTCGGAATTGGTGCAGGCGCCCATGCCGGCGCACACGCTGCCAAGCTCCATATCCGCGCGCATCGCGCCCGCGGAGCCGACGCGGATGATGTTCTCCACGCCGTACTGCGTGTAGAGCTCGTTGGAGTAGATGGCGATGGACGGGATGCCCATGCCGCTCGCCATCACGCTCACGCGCACGCCCTTGTAGGTGCCGGTGTAGCCCTGCACGCCGCGGACATTGTTGACGAGCTGCGGGTTTTCCAAAAAGGTCTCCGCGATGAACTTCGCGCGGAGGGGGTCGCCGGGCATGAGGACGGTTTTGGCGAAATCGCCGGGCTTTGCGTTGTTGTGGGGTGTTGACATATTATTCTCCTTTCTCCATGGCCTTTGCGGCCTTAACGATGCGGGAGGTGCCGAGGCGGTCCGCGCCGAGCTTGAGGAAGTCCTCGGCGTCCTGCAGATTGGCGATGCCGCCGGCGGCCTTGATCTTCTTGCCGTTCGTCATGTGCGCCGCCATGAGCGCTACGTCCTCGCGCGTCGCGCCGCCCCCGCCGAAGCCGGTGGAGGTCTTGATATAGTCCGCCGCGGAGTTGGACACGACCTCGCAGAGCTTGATCTTCTCCTCGTCCGTGAGCATGCAGGTCTCGATGATGACCTTGAGGATGTTGCCGTGGCAGGAGATCTTCACGGAATTGATCTCCTGCAAAATTTTATCGTACTGGCCTTCCTTGACCCAGCCGAGGTTGATGACCATGTCGATCTCGGTCGCGCCGTCGGCAACGGCGGACTCGGCCTCCATGCACTTGATGCCGCTGGGAACGTAGCCGTTGGGGAAGCCGATGACCGTGCACACGGGCAGCTGACCGAAGCCGTAGTGCTGCTGCTCGGCGATGTAGTGCGCGGCATGGGCGACGTAGGTCTGCGGGATGCAGACGCTCGCGCAGCCGTACTTGATGCCGTCGTCGCAGATCTGGCGGATCTCCTCCCAGGTGGCGGTGGGGGCGAGCAGTGTATGGTCAACGTGACGGAGAATTTCTTTCACATCCATAGTATATGGTATCCTTTCCAAGAAAAATAGATTCCGCAAAGGGGAATGATTTTCTGTTTATCAGTGTAGCACAGCGACTGCAAAAAAGCAAGCGCGCCGCATTCGGTCACATGACCGCGTGTGTCGGGCCGCACGGTGCAGCGAGATGAGAAGGCGGCCCTTATGGGCGCAGAAGAAAAAGGAGACCTCAAAAGAGGTCCCCTTTTCATTTTCAGAAATCGGCAGACGCTTCTCAGCACTTCTCGAACACGGTGGCAACGCCCTGGCCGCCGCCGATGCAGAGGGTGGCAAGACCCTTCTTGGCCTCGGGGCGCTTGAGCATCTCGTGCAGGAGGGTGACGATGATGCGCGCGCCGGAGCAGCCGACGGGGTGGCCGATGGAGATGGCGCCGCCGTTGACGTTGACCTTGCTCATGTCGAAGTGCAGCTCACGCGCGACGGCGATGGACTGCGCGGCGAAGGCTTCGTTGGCCTCAACGAGGTCGATGTCGTCGATGGTCACGCCGGCCTTGGCCATGGCCTGACGGGAGGCGGGAACGGGACCGACGCCCATGATCTTGGGATCGACGCCGCCCTGGCCCCAGCCGATGAGCTTCGCCATGGGCTTGAGGTTATACTTCTTGACGGCCTCGCCGGAGGCGAGAACGATGGCGGCAGCGCCGTCGTTGATGCCGGAGGCGTTGCCGGCGGTCACGCGCTGAACGTGCTTGCGGGTATCCGCCTCATGGATCTCGGTGGGCTGGAAGGTGTGGACGACCTGGTCCTCAACGCCCTCGGGACCGACCGGGAACGCGCCCTTGAGCTTGGCAAGGCCCTCGGGCGTGGAGCCGGCGCGGGGGAACTCATCCTTCTTGAACTCGACGATCTCCTTCTTGACCTTGACGGGAACGGGAACGATCTCGGCATCAAAGCGGCCGGAAGCCTGCGCGGCCTCGGTCTTCTGCTGGGAGGCAGCGCCGAAGGCGTCAAGCTCCTCGCGGGTGATGCCCCAAACGTCGCAGATGTTCTCGGCGGTGGTGCCCATGTGGTAGTTGTTGAACGCATCCCACAGGCCGTCCTTGATCATGGTGTCGACGAGCTTCTTGTCGCCCATGCGGGCGCCCCAGCGGGCGTCGGTAGAGGCATAGGGAGCGGCGCTCATGTTCTCGGTGCCGCCGCAGACGATGATGTCGGCGTCGCCGGCGAGGATGGCGCGGCCGGCCTCGATGACGGACTTCATGCCGGAGCCGCAGACCATGCCGACGGTGTAGGCGGGAACGGAGTAGGGCAGGCCCGCGCCCACGCCGACCTGACGGGCGACGTTCTGACCGAGGCCGGAGGTCAGGATGCAGCCGAACATCAGCTCATCGACGTTCTCGGGAGCGACGTTAGCACGCTTGAGGGCTTCCTTGACAACGATGGCGCCCAGCTCGGCGGCGGGGGTATTCTTCAGGGAACCGCCAAAGGAGCCGACCGCGGTACGGCAGCAATTCACGACATAGAGTTCTTTCATGGGATATCTCCTTTTTCATAAAAATTTTGGTATTCCGCAGAGGGGATCATTTTCGTTTTGATTATACAACAGGCGCGCATGAAAAATCAACTGCAAAATTTCATTTTCCCGCGCAAAAATTGACGCCTTTCCTGCATTTTGTTAAATAATTAACAGTTTTGCAGCATTTCCTGCGTCTTTCTCAGCTTTCGGCTGCTTCCTGCCCGTTTTCCGTCGCGGTGTCGCCTGCCGTATCGCCGTCCGCGTCGGTGTCCATCAGCAGCGAAAAGGCATCATAAATATCGACGAGATCCAGCGCCTCGACCGCCGGGTTCATCTCCACCGCGGCGTCCTCGATGCGGCTTTCGAGCAGACCGCTGAAATAGGTCTCGCGCACCGCGTCCACAGCCTTCGCCTCATCGAGCGGCTTGCGGAGAATGATGTGGTAGCCGTAGTAGCTCTCCACGATCTCGCTGACCTCGCCCTCGCCGAGCGCGGCGGCGGCACTCTCAAACTCCTCGACCATCTGGCCGGAGCCGAAGGTATAGCCCTCAGGGTTGCCCGCGCGGCCGGAGTCCTCGCTGTACTCGTCGGCAAGCTCGGTGAAGTAGCCGATCAGATCGTCGCCCGTGTAAGCGTCCAGCTTGGCCTTGAGCTCCTCCGCCAGCGCCTTCTTCTCCACCTTGGTCTCGTCGTCCAGCTCCTGATAGGTGGACATATCGCGCGTGAGCAGCAGGATGTGGTCGGCGGTCATGTAGCCCTGCTCGGCGGCATAGGCGATCAGCTGCTCGTCGGTGGCGTAAAGGCTGCTGCCCTCGGTCGCCGCCAGCTCCTCGAGCGCACTGTAGAGGTAGTCCGAGCGGCACATCCGGTCATAGGTCTCCTCGCTCAGACCCAGCTTGGCGAGCTCGGCGCGGTAGCTCTCCTCGCCGCCGAGGCTCTCGACGGTCTCCGCACGTTCGGTCTCCAGCTCGCTGAGCGCAGCTTCGTCAAGGATAATGTTGTTCTCCTGCGCCAGCTTCTCGATGACGGCAAAGCTCTTCGTGTTCTCTAAAATGCTGTCCTTCGTCACGTCAAGCACCGTTTCGCCCTCCTGCAGCTCCATGCTCCAGTCAAGGTCCATGCCGTACGTATTCATGTAGCTTTCCATGTAGGAGGCGGCATAGCAGAGGTTATAGAAATACATATCCATCGGCACATCGATGCCGTCCACCCTCATTGCAACGGCGTCGGGAGCGATGCCGGTCAGCTGATAGCAGACGCCCTCCTCGACCTTGCCCGCGTCAAAGCGGTCCTTGCCGCCGCAGGCGGCCAGCGAGACAAGCAGCGCCAGCGAAAGCGCCGCAGCCAAAATACGTTTCATCTTTGTTTCCTCTTTCTTCTGAGTTTTGTGGTATCGCACCCCGCCGCAGGGCGTGGCGCTGCGGGTTCAGGCGCCCTCTGCGGGCGCGATGCTCTCGACCAGCTCGAGCGCTGCAGGAAGCGGCTTCTCGCCCCCCTCGAGCCGCAGCGCGAGCTTCGGCTCGATGCCGGCGGAGAGCGTCAGCCGGCGCTTGTTCTTCCCCATCGCGCAAACGCGCATCACCGCCTCGACCGGCATCTCGCCGCCGAAGGTAAAGGTGATCGTATCGCCGCGCTGGGAAATGTCGCGGATGCCCGCCGCGCACGCCTCACCGCGCAGCATGGCGACGTCGAGCAGAGCGAGCGTGCTCGCCGGCGGCTCGCCGTAGCGGTCAAGCAGCTCGTCGAGCAGGTCCTGCGATTCCTCGCGCGTGCGCACCGCCGCGATGCGGCGGTAAATATCCATGCGTTGCTCGGGAGAGGGAATGTAGCTCTCCGGCAGGTTGGCCGAAACGGTCAGGTCCGCCGAGCAGTCCGTGCGGCTCGCCTTCTTCTCGCCGCGCTCCTCGAGCACGGCCTCCTCCAAAAGCTGCAGGTACATATCGTAGCCCACGCTCATCATGTAGCCCGACTGCTCGGGGCCGAGCAGGTTGCCCGCGCCGCGGATCTCGAGGTCGCGCATCGCGATGCGGAAGCCCGAACCGAACTCCGCGTATTCGCGGATGGCGGTCAGGCGCTTGGCGGCGACCTCGGTGAGGATCTTGCCCGGGCGGTAGGTCATATAGGCGTAGGCGCGGCGCGCGCTGCGGCCGATGCGCCCGCGGATCTGGTGGAGCTGGGCGAGGCCCAGCCGGTCCGCGTCCTCAATGATGAGGGTGTTGACGTTCGGAATGTCGATGCCCGTCTCGATGATGGTCGTGCAGACGAGGATCTGCGCCTCACCGTCAGAGAACTGCTGCATCACATGACTCAGACCCTTTTCGTCCAGCTTGCCGTGTGCGACCGCAATGCTGACCTCCTCGCCGAGGAGCTTTTTGAGCTGCGCGGCGCAGCGGTCGATGGTCTCCACGCGGTTGTGCAGGTAGTAGACTTGCCCGCCGCGCGAAAGCTCGCGTCGGATGGCTTCGGCGATCACGCCCCAGTCATGCTCGAGCACATAGGTCTGCACCGGCTGGCGGTCCTGCGGCGGCATCTCGATGGTAGACATATCGCGGATGCCCGACAGCGCCATGTTCAGCGTGCGCGGAATGGGCGTGGCGGAGAGCGTGAGCGTATCCACCTGCTTGGACAGCTCCTTGAGCTTTTCCTTGTGCGTCACGCCGAAGCGCTGCTCCTCGTCGATGACGAGCAATCCGAGGTCCTTGAAGTGCAGTCCCTTTTGCAGCAGCGCGTGCGTGCCGATGAGCAGATCGATCTTCCCCTCCGCCGCGCTTTGCAAAATCTTTTTCTTCTGCGCCGGCGTCTTGAAGCGCGAGAGCACCTCGATCGTCACCGGAAAGCTGCGGAAGCGGTTGATGGCGGTGGCGTAATGCTGCTGCGCCAGCACGGTGGTCGGCACCAGGATCGCCGCCTGCTTGCCGTCGAGCACGCATTTCATCACCGCGCGCAGCGCGACCTCCGTTTTGCCGTAGCCCACATCGCCGCAGAGCAGGCGATCCATCGGGCGCGAGCGCTCCATGTCGCTCTTGATCTCCGCGATGGCGCGGAGCTGATCGTCCGTCTCCTCATAGTCGAAGGCGTCCTCAAACTCGCGCTGCCAGGTGGAGTCCGGTGAAAAGGCGAAGCCGGGGCGGCGCTGCCGCTCGGCGTAGAGCTTGATGAGCCCCTTGGCAAGATCCTTCGCCGCGGCCTTGGCGCGGGATTTGGCCTTCGTCCAGTCCGTGCCGCCGAGCTTGTTCAGCTTGACGTGCTCGCCCTCCTCCCCGCCGCCGTGGCTGCCGATGTACTTCGACACCATATCGAGCTGCGTCGCGGGAACGTACAGGCTGTCGCTGCCGGCGTAGGCGATCTTGATATAATCCTTGTCCGCGCCGTCCACGCGGATGCGCTCCATGCCGACAAAGCGGCCGATGCCGTGGCGCTGGTGAACGACGAGGTCGCCCGGCGTCAGGTCGGTGTAGGAGCGGAGCTTCTGACGGCTCGAATCCTTTTTCTGCCGCACCGCGCGCGGCGCTTTGCCGCTGACCGGCGCAAGAAGCTGCCCCTCGGTCAGAATGACAAGGCGGAGCTGCGGGTATTCGCAGCCCGCGCTCAGCGCGCCGAGGCCGATGACGGTCTCGCCCGCGGCGGGCAGCGTCTGATCGGAGAGATCGAGCCGTGCGCGCACGCCGCGCTCCTCCAGAAGGCGGTGAAAATTCCTCGCGCGCGTTTCGTTGCCGCAGAGCACCAGCACGCCGCTGCCCGCGGCAAGATAGTGCTCCATGTCCGCGGCGGCGGTCTCAAGGCTGCCGCCGTAGGACGGCAGCTGCCGCGCGTTGATGCTGAGCATCGCCCGCGGCGGGGCCAGATAGCGCGAGGTCGGCAGGCTGTCGCACAAAAGCAGCGAGAAGCTGCCCCGCAGCCGCCGCGCCAGGTCCTCAAGCTCGACCGTGAGCGAGGCGAACTGCCCCGCGAGCGCGCCCTCCTCCAGCAGGATCTTCAGGTCCTCGCCCCATTCAAAGGCGCAGCCCTTCGCGCGCTCCATGACGCGGCTGCCCTCGCAGACGAGCACGATGCTCCCCTCCGGCAGGTAGTCCGCCGCACAGACGGCGGTCGGGTAGGCGGCGGCAAGGTAGCGGTCCATGCCGCCGAGCGGCAGGCCCTCACGCAGGCGGTCCATATCCGCGCGGATTGCTGCGGCGGTCTTTTCCGTGGTCTCCTTTTTTGCCAGCTGCGCCGCGGCGTGCTCCATACGCGCGAGCATCGCGTCCCGTCCGCCCTCGGCGGCAAAGGGCAGCACCTCGGCGGCGGGCAGAACGGTCAGTTCCTCAAGGTTTTTCGTGCGGCGCTGCGTGGCGACGTCAAACTCGCCCATCGCGTCGATCTCGGTATCAAAAAATTCGACGCGCACCGGTGCGCTCATCGGGGAATAGACGTCTAAAATGCCGCCGCGCACGGCGAACTGTCCCGCGCCCTCGACCTGCTCGCAGCGGACATAGCCCGCGGCGGTCAGGCGCTCGGCGAGTGCGCGTAGGTCGTGCTCCTCCCCGAGCCGGAGCGTGAGCACCGCGTCGCGCAGCGCCGTCGGCGGCAGCGTGCGCTGCATCATGCCGTCCACCGTCGCCACGACGATGCCCGTCCTGCCGAACGCCATGCGGCACAGCGCGTCCAGCCGCTCCTGCTCAAAGCTGTGGGAGGCGGAAACGCGGTCGCGCAGCTGCCATTCGCGGGCAAAGAGCATCACGCACTCCTCCCCTGTCAGGGCGGCGAGATCCGCGGCCATGCGCCGCGCCTCCTGCTCGTCGGCGCAGAGGACGGCGAGGGGACGCTTGGTCTCCTGCCGCAGCGCCGCGCCGAGCATCGCGCGGTGTACGCCGCTCACGCCGCTGACCGCCGCCGGTCCCGTGCCGAAGCGGATGATCTCCTCCAGCTCCCGCAGCTCCGGCAGCGCCATCATTTGCCGGTTCAGCTCCTGCATGAATGTCCCCTCCTTTTTCGCCGCAACGCGCAAAAGGGCGCAGATCGTCCCCGGTCGGACGGTCTGTACCCACACACATCGTTTTCCATGTTCTCCTGAGATGTCCGAAAAGAACTTCTCCTCCGGCAGTATACTACGCCGGAGGAGAAAAGTAAATGAACGAATGATAAACTTTTCGCGCAGGCAGCGTTCTCTCAGTTGAAGCGGTTCTGCGCCTCGGTCACGCCGCGGGAGATGATGCACTCCGCCGCGTCGAGCGCGCGGTCGAGCGCCTCGTCCACGATCTTCTTCTCCTGCGCGGAGAAGCTGCCGATCACCCAGTCCACCATGTCATAGTCCGGATGGCTCGGCGCGCCGACGCCGACCTTCACGCGCGGGAACACATCGGTGCCGAGGTGGGCGATGATGTTCTTGATGCCGTTGTGTCCGCCGGCGGAGCCCTTGTCGCGGATGCGCAGCTTGCCGAGCGGCAGCGAAACGTCATCGTAGATAACGAGCACATGGTCGCTCGGGATCTTATAGAACCGCGCCGCCTCGCCCACCGCCTCGCCGGAGAGGTTCATATAGGTCTGCGGCATCATCAGCAGCACGCGCGCCCCGCCGAATTCGATCAGCTCCGTCAGCGCGCGGAAGCGCAGGCGGTTGCAGCGCAGGCCCTGCTTGTCAATGAGCCGCTCGGCGGCCATGAAGCCGATGTTGTGGCGCGTGTTCTCATACTGCTTGCCGTAGTTCCCCAGACAGACGAGCAGCCACTCCGCGGGACCGGTGACTTTCTTTCCAAAAAACATGACGATAACCCTCGTATAAAAAAGAGCGGCCTTCCGCCGCTCTTTTTGAAATGCCCTTAGTTGAACAGCTTTGCGATGGAGATCTCCTGATAGGTGCGCTCGATCGCCTCGGCGAACATGGGCGCGACGGTCAGGTACTTGATGCGGGCCTTGGCCAACTCCGCTTCGCCGACGGGAGCGGGAATGGTATCGAGCAGGGCCAGCTCCTCGATGCAGCTCGCCTCAAGGCGCTCAAGCGCGGGACCGGAGAGAACGCCGTGGCTCGCGCAGGCGTAGACCTTCTTCGCGCCGCCGACTTCAACGACCGCCTTGGCGGCGTTGCAGAGGGAGCCGGCGGTATCGACCATATCGTCGAAGAGGATGCACTCCTTGCCCTCGACATCGCCGATAACATTCATGACCTCGCACTGGTTGGCCTTCTGGCGGCGCTTATCGACGATGGCAAGGTTCATGTGCAGCTTCTGGGCAAAGGTGCGGGCGCGGGCAACGGAGCCGACGTCGGGGCTGACGACGACCATATCCTCGCAATGCGCGCCGAACTTCTTGGCGTAGTAATCAACGAAGATGGGGTTGCCGAACAGGTTATCCACCGGAATATCGAAGAAGCCCTGGATCTGGTTGGCGTGCAGGTCCATGGTCAGCACGCGGTCAACGCCCGCGGCGACGAGCATATTGGCAACGAGCTTGGCGGAGATGGGATCGCGGCTCTTGGCCTTGCGGTCCTGACGGGCATAGCCGAAGTAGGGCATGACCGCGGTGATGCGGCCCGCGCTGGCGCGGCGGCACGCGTCGACCATGATGAGCAGCTCCATGAGACTGTCGTTGACGGGCTTGCAGGTGGACTGGATGAGGAACACGTCGCTGCCGCGCACGGTCTCATACAGAGAGACGGAGGCCTCGCCGTCTGCGAAGCTCTTGACCTCGCTCTCGCCGAGCTTGGTGCCGATGATCTTGCAGATGTCCGCTGCGAGCTTGGGGTTGGCGTTGCCGGTGAAGATCTTGATGTCCTTGCCGTGAGAAATCATTGTTTCCACTCTCCCTTGGTAATTTTTTTATGTAAAAGTTTTTACTTTTCCTTCTTGCCGAGCAGGGCGCGGCGGCGGGCCGCCCACCCCTCCTTGACCGTCTGCTTCGTGCGGGCGAGCGCCAGCGCGTCGGCGGGCACATCGTCCGTGATGGTGGAGCCGGCGGCGATGTAGCTGCCCTCGCCCACCTTGACCGGCGCGACCAGATTGGTGTTGCAGCCGATGAAGCTGTCGTCCCCGATGGTGCAGCGGTATTTCCTGAAGCCGTCGTAATTCGTCGTGACCGTACCGCAGCCGAAATTCACGCGCTCGCCGCAGTCGCTGTCGCCGACGTAGGTGAGGTGCGAGATCTTCGTGCCGTTACCGATGACGGAGTTCTTGATCTCCACAAAGTCGCCGACCTTGACGTGGTCGCCGATGGTCGAATTGGGCCGCACATAGGCAAACGGTCCCACGGTCGTATGGCTGCCGATGGTGCTCTCGTTCGTCTGCGAGGCGTTGATCTCCGTAAAGTCGCCCACGGTGCAGTCGCGCACCATGGCGTTCGGGCCGATCGTGCAGTGCTCGCCGATGACCGTCTCGCCGCGCAGGATGGTCCCGGGCAGGAGCGTCGTTCCCGCACCGATCTTCACGCGCGGGTCGATGTAGACGCTGTTCGTGTCCATGACGATCACGCCGTTCGCCAGATGCTTTTCCATGATCTTCTGGCGGCACATCGGCTGCGCGGCGCGCAGCTCCTCGGTGTCGCCCACCGGCAGGAAGCCCTTGGAGATCTCACAGCCCTTGGGGAACGCGGCAAATGCGCCGTGCTCGCGCAGCACGTCGCAGCAGGCGTCCGCCGGAGCGGAATACACCGCGCCGCCGGAGAACACGCCCACCGGCAGCACCACGCCGTTGACGATCAGAATGCTGCCCGTTTCGCCCTCAAGAAGCTTCAAAAGCTCCTCCGCGTGCTTCGCGCCGTCAACAAAGGTGACGTCCGCGTCCTTGGGCAGATAAGGCTTCATCCGCTCCTGCGCGGAGACGTCGGAGACAATAAAAAGCCGCTCAATGCCGCGCCCGCACAGCTCCGCGCACATCCACGTCAGGACGGGGCAGAACAAAATGGGCTGCAGCATCAGCGGCGTCTTCTCTTCGGTACAGGCGATGTTGTCCGGCATGAAAAGCACGGCGATCTTCTGGTCCATCGGATAGTCTCCTCCTTTGCGTCCACTTCTATTTTTATCTGTATTATACCAAACCTTTTTGAAAAATCCACCTTTTCCTGCAATTTTCCCAAAAAGTTTTTCATGCTCTGCATGAATTCATGCAATGCGCAAAATAATGTTAAAGAAAGTGAGTTTTATGGTTGATTTCGTAAACTTTAAGAGGTATAATAAGCAGACTTTCGGAAAAGGTGGGATGCTCCATGCTCCATATCGTACTCGTTGAGCCGGAGATCCCGCAGAATTGCGGCAACATCGCGCGCACCTGCGCCGCAACCGGTTCGCGGCTGCACCTCGTCAAGCCGCTCGGCTTCGACATTTCCGACCGCGCCGTCAAGCGCGCGGGGCTGGACTACTGGCATCTGGTCGAGGTCAGCACCTACGAAAACCTCGCCAACCTCTTTGAACAGCACCCCGAGGCCGCCGCGGACTGCTGGCTCGCCACGACCAAGGCGCCGCAGGACTACTGCGAGGCGGAATTTCACGACGGCTGCTGGCTCTTCTTCGGCAAGGAGACCGCCGGCCTGCCCGAGGACTTCCGTCTGGCGCATTATGAACGCTGCATCCGCCTTCCCATGCGCGCCGAGGCGCGCAGCCTGAACCTGAGCAATTCCGTCGCCATTCTGACCTACGAGGCTCTCAAGCAGCTCGGCTTCCCCGGGCTCAAGGGCACCGGCGAGATGGCGGAGCAACCGGACTGATCCGTAAACATTCACATAGAAGGAGCGTCATCATGAACTACAACAAGAAAACTGTGTACGACATCGACGTGGCGGGCAAGAAGGTCCTGCTGCGCTGCGACTTCAACGTCCCCCAGGACAAGGCCACCGGCGCGATCACCTCGGATAAGCGCATCGTCGCCGCTCTGCCGACCATCCGCTACCTGCTCGGGCAGGGCGCGGCGGTCATCGCCTGCTCGCACCTCGGCAAGCCCGAGCCGAGCTTTGAAAAATGGGTGAAGAAGCAGGCGGAAAAGGGCAAGGACCCCGCCGAGCTGACGGAGGAGAAGTGGCAGAAGTCCTTAAAGAAGCTCACCCTTGCTCCTGTCGCCGAGCGTCTTTCCGAGCTTCTCGGCAAGCCGGTCATCTTCGCGCATGACGTCGTCGGTCCCGACGCCAAGGCCAAGGCCGCGGCGCTCCGCGGCGGCGAGATCATGCTGCTCGAGAACACCCGCTTTGAAAAGGGCGAAACCAAGAACGATTCGGCGCTTGCCAAGGAGCTTGCCTCCATGGCCGAGGTCTACGTTTCCGACGCCTTTGGCTCCGTCCACCGCGCGCACGCCTCCACCGCTGGCGTGGCGGCGTACCTGCCCGCCGTCTCCGGCCTGCTGGTCGCCAAGGAGCTGGAGGTCATGGGCAAGGCGCTCGACGATCCCACGCGCCCGTTCGTCGCGGTGCTCGGCGGCGCAAAGGTCAGCGATAAGATCGCCGTTATCAACAATCTGCTCGAAAAGGCCGACACCGTCATCATCGGCGGCGGCATGGCCTACACCTTCGCCAAGGCGCAGGGCGGCGAGATCGGCAAGTCTCTGCTCGAGGAGGACAAGTGCGCCTACGCGCTCGAGATGATCGAGAAGGCCAAGGCAAAGGGCGTCAAGCTCCTGCTGCCGGTGGATACCGTGGCGGCGAAGGAGTTCGCCGCCGACGCCGAGCCGGTCGTGGTGGACGCGATGCACATTCCCGCCGACATGATGGGCATGGACATCGGTCCCAAGACCATTGAGCTTTTCTGCGCGGCGACGCGCGGCGCGGGTACCATCGTCTGGAACGGCCCCATGGGCGTTTTCGAGTTCCCCGCCTTTGCCAACGGCACTAAGGCCATGGCCAAGGCGCTCGCCGAGAGCGGCGCCGTGACCATCATCGGCGGCGGCGACAGCGCGGCGGCCGCCGAGCAGCTCGGCTTCGCCGACAAGATCACGCACATCTCCACCGGCGGCGGCGCGTCGCTTGAGTTCCTGGAGGGCAAGGAGCTGCCGGGCGTCGCCTGCCTGCTGGATAAGTAATAACATCGTTCTGCCCGCGCAGCGACGCGACCGAGCGCCGGCGCAGGGAGCCGCGCGTCAGCGCGTGTTCCGATCAGGGGCATCCCCACGGGGGATGCTGCCGGGCGTCGCCTGCCTGCTGGATAAGTAAGGTTTTCAGAAAACATTTTATATATTTAGGAGAGCATTTACCATGAATCGCAGATATCGCAAAACCATCATTGCCGGAAACTGGAAAATGAACAAGACCGCCACCGAGGCCAAAAAGTTCGCGGACGATTTCAAGGCTCTGCTGCCCAAGACCAAGTGGTGCGACGTGGTCGTGTGCGTGCCGAGCGTGGATATTTCCGCCGCCGTGCGCGCCTTTAAGGACAGCCGCGTGGCCGTCGGCGCACAGAATCTTTTCTATGAGGATCACGGCGCTTACACCGGCGAGGTCAGCGCCGCCATGCTGTGCGACCTCGGTGTGAAGTACGTCATCGTCGGCCACAGCGAGCGCCGCGCCATGTTCGGCGAGACCGACGCCATCGTCAACAAGAAGGTCCACGCCGCGCTGAACGCCGGGCTCAACCCCATCATCTGCGTGGGCGAGAGCCTTGACCAGCGCGAGATGGGCGTGACGATGGAGCTTATCGCCCTGCAGGTCAAGTCCGCGCTCGCGGGCGTGGCCGCGGAGAATATCCGCCGCTGCGTCATCGCCTACGAGCCCATCTGGGCCATCGGCACCGGCAAGACCGCCACCGGCGAGCAGGCCGCCGAGGTCTGCGGCTTCATCCGCGCCACCATCCGCGCCATGTACGGCGCACGCATCGCCCGCTCCGTCACCATTCAGTACGGCGGCTCGATGAATCCCGCCAACGCTGCCGAGCTGCTCGGCCACGAGGACATTGACGGCGGTCTGATCGGCGGCGCGTCCCTCGACGCCGGCAAGTTCATGGACATCGTCAACGCAGCCAATCAGGGCTGAGCGAAAGGAGTCCTTGCGATGAATAAAACCCCCACCACCCTTATCATTATGGACGGCTTCGGTCTGAGCGATGAGGTCAAGGGCAACGCCGTGCGCGGTGCGAACACGCCTGTGCTTGACCGTCTGAACGGCGAGTACGCGCATACGCAGCTCTCCGCCTCCGGTTTAGACGTGGGCCTGCCCGCCGGTCAGATGGGCAACAGCGAGGTCGGCCACACCAACATCGGCGGCGGCCGCGTGGTCTTTCAGGACCTGCCGCGCATCTCCCGCGCCATTGAGGACGGCACCTTCTTTGAAAATCCCGCCTACAACGCCGCGATGGACGCCTGTCTGGAAAAGGGCACGGCGCTGCACCTCTACGGACTGCTCTCCAACGGCGGCGTACACTCCACCGTGGAGCACGTTTGGGCGCTTTTGAAGATGGCCGGCATCAAGGGCCTCAAGCGCGTGTACCTGCACTGCTTCCTCGACGGGCGCGACGTCTCCCCCACCTCCGGCGCGGACTTCGTCGCCGAGGCGCAGAAAAAGTGCGCCGAGCTCGGCGTCGGCAAGATCGCGACCGTCATGGGCCGCTACTACGCCATGGACCGCGACAAACGCTGGGACCGTCTTGAGCGCGCCTACGACGCGATGGTCTACGGCGAGGGCATCCAGAACCCGGATCCCGTCGCCGCCATCCGGGAATCCTATCAGAACGGCGTGACCGATGAATTTGTGGAGCCCGTCGTCTGCGACAAGGAGGGCACCATCTCCGACAACGACGCCATCATCTTCTTCAACTACCGCCCCGACCGCGCCCGCGAGATCACCCGTGCGTTCGTCGATCCCGCGTTCGACGGCTTCCAGCGCGAGTATTTCCCCGTCACCTACGTCTGCAACACCGAGTACGACGCCACGATGCCGAACGTGCTCGTCGCGTTCCCGCGCATCACGATCCATAACGGCCTCGGCGAATACCTCAGCAAGCTCGGCCTGACGCAGCTGCGCATCGCGGAGACCGAGAAGTACGCCCATGTCACGTTCTTCTTCAATGGCGGCGTTGAAGCGCCCTACCCCGGCGAGGACCGTGTGCTCGTCGCCTCTCCCAAGGTCGCGACCTACGACCTCCAGCCCGAGATGAGCGCCTACGAGGTCACGGAAAAGTGCGTCGAGCGCATCGAGTCCGGCGCGTATGACGTCATCATCCTCAACTTCGCCAACTGCGACATGGTCGGTCACACCGGCAACTACGACGCCGCCGTCAAGGCCGTCGAGACCGTGGACGAGTGCGTCGGCAGGGTCGTGGACGCGACGCTCAAGATGGGCGGCATCGCCATGATCACCGCCGACCACGGCAACGCCGAGCAGATGCTGCAAAGCGACGGCGTGAGTCCCATGACCGCGCACACCACGAATCCCGTGCCCTTTATCCTCTGCGGCGCGGGCAACGAGCTGCGCGAGGGCCGCCTTGCCGACATCGCCCCCACCATTCTCGACGTGATGGGGCTCGAAAAGCCCGAGGAGATGGACGGTCAGAGCCTTATCCTCCGCTGAGCGCATAAGTCTTCTCAAAATCAGCCATACTTCGGTATGGCTGATTTTTTATTTTTCAGGAGGTCATGCGATGAACCGCTCCATCGTACACATTCACGCTCGCGAGATCCTGGATTCCCGCGGCAACCCCACGCTGGAAACGCAGGTAAGGCTGGAGGACGGCTCGCTCGGCGTCGCCGCCGTGCCGTCCGGCGCCTCGACCGGCGCGCACGAGGCCGTCGAGCTGCGCGACGGCGACCGTGCGCGCTACGGCGGCAAGGGCGTCCTGCACGCGCAGGCGCATGTCAACAACGAGATATTCGAGCTGCTGCGGGGCTTCGACGCGCGGCAACAGGGCCCGCTCGACCAGGCCATGCGCGAGCTGGACGGCACGGAAAACAAATCGAGGCTCGGCGCAAACGCCATCCTCTCCGTCTCGCTCGCGGCGGCCCGCGCCGCGGCGGCGAGCGAGGGACAGCCTCTCTGGCGGTATCTCGGCGGTCAGAACGCCTGCACGCTCCCTGTTCCGCTGATGAACGTGCTCAACGGCGGCGCACACGCGGGCAACTCGCTCGACATTCAGGAGTTCATGCTCGTCCCCGTCGGCGCGGACACCTTCCGCGACGCGCTGCGCATGGGCGCGGAAATTTACCACGCGCTCGGCTCGCTTGTCGGTCATTGCGGTGTGGGCGACGAGGGCGGCTACGCCCCCTCGCTTGCAAGCCACGAGGAGGCGCTCGACCTGCTCTGCCGCGCCATTGAGGCGGCGGGCTATCGCCCCGGCGCGGACGTGTACCTCGCGCTCGACGCCGCCGTTTCCGCGTGGTACGACGCAGGCTCCGACCGCTACCGGCTGCCGAAAAGCGGCAAAATCCTCACACGCGAGGAGCTACCGGCCTATTGGCAGGAGCTTGCGCGGCGCTATCCGCTCCTCTCGCTCGAGGACGGCATGGGCGAGGACGACGAAGCGGGCTGGCAGGCGCTGAGCGGTTCCCTTGGTGAAAGGGTGCAGCTCGTCGGCGACGACCTCTTTGTCACGAACCCCGCGCGCATCGCCCGCGGGGTGGAGCAGAGGCTTGCCAACACCGTGCTCATCAAGCCGAATCAGATCGGCACGCTCACGGAGACCGTCGAGGCCGTCCGCGCGGCGCAGGCCGCGGGCTGGGCGGCGGTCCTATCCCACCGCTCCGGCGAAACGGAGGACAGCACCATCGCCGACCTCGCGGTCGCGCTCGGCTGCACGCAGATCAAGGCCGGTGCTCCCTGCCGCGGCGAGCGCACGGCAAAGTACAACCGTCTGCTCGCCATTGAACAGGCGCTCGGCGGGAACGCCCGCTATGCGGGCCGCGCGGCCTTTACGGTATTGCCTTAAGGCAACCCAGCACAATGAAAGCGTTATTGCCTTAAAATTTCCCGAGAAATATGGTTTAGAAAAGGCTCCGACGGCGCACAATACCGTCAGAGCCTCTTCTATTTCGCAGCGCCCGCCACGCGGGCAGAAAGGACACGCTTATGAATGAACCGAAACGCCGCGCCGCGCGGCATTCCCTGACCGGGACGGGCTTATACATAGCCCTGTTCCTCGGATTGACGGCACTCGCCGTCGCGGGCTATTGGATGCTGCTTCCCTCTTCCGCTGACAAAACACCGACCAATGTGACCAAGCCGCCGGTCACGACTCCCATCACCGCGGAGCCGGTCACCCCGGACGTTCCCGAGGTCAAGCCGGAGGAGCCGGCCGAGCCGGTGCAGTCCGTTGTGGAGGTCACGGTCCCGGAAAAGGAGCCGGAGGTCACCGAGCCGGTCACGCCCGTCGCGCCGCGGCTCATTGTCTCTCCCTTGAGCGGCGAGACCGTCGCCGCCTTCAGCATGGACGAGCTCGCTTACAGCGAAACGCTCGCCGACTGGCGCACACACGACGGCATCGACATCAAGGCGGACGCCGGCACGCAGGTGCTCGCCGCCAGCTCCGGCACGGTGCTCTCCGTCGCGGACGACGACCTGATGGGCACCACCGTCGTCATCGCGCACGACGGCGGCTACGAGACCACCTACTCCAACCTTCAGAGCGTCCCGACCGTCGCGCCGGAGCAGTACGTCTCCGCCGGGCAGGTCATCGGCGCGGTCGGCGTGACCTCGCTCGCCGAGGCTTCCATGTCGCCGCACCTGCACTTCTCCGTCACAAAGGACGGCGAGATCATCGACCCGCAGGAATTTCTCAAGTCCTGACAAAAGAGCCGATCCAACGGATCGGCTCTTTTCTTATATTCGCTTATCGGTACGCCGTCAGCTGATTGCTTCACTCAGTCCGCGTCGGGCTTCGTAGCCTCCTCAAAGATCGCAACAGCCTCCGCGTTCGGGGCCTCGGTGAATCTCGCCACGAGATAGGCCGCGAGGAAGCTGACGATAAAGCCGGGAACGATCTCATACACACCCGTCGAGGCGGTGAGACCGCTCAGCAGCCAGCCGAGATCCACCACGAAGCCGGACACCACGCCCGCGACCGCGCCCTTGTAGTTGAAGCGCTTCCAGAAGAGGGAGAGCAGGATGGTGGGGCCGAAGGACGCGCCGAAGGCGCCCCAGGCGTTCTCCACCATGTCCATGATGGCCTGCGCGCCGCTGCCCTTGGAGTTGGCGATGGCAAAGGCGATCAGGGAGAGGACAAGCACCAGCACGCGGCCGACGAGCAGCGTTTCCTTCTCGCTCGCGCCCTTGCGGAAGAAGGGCTTATAGAGGTCCGCCGTGAAGGAGCTGGAGGCGACGAGCAGCTGAGAATCCGCCGTGGAGATGGACGCGGCGATGATGGCTGCGAGCAGCAGACCGCAGATGCCCGCCGGGAAGAACTTGCGGGACATGGCGATGAAAACGAGCTTCTGGTTGCCGTGGGTGAGCAGCTCCTCGCCCATGATCATGCGCCCGAAATAGGCGATCATAACGGCGGAGAAGAGGGAAATGACGACCCAGATGATGGCCACGATAGAGGACTTCTTGATCATCGAGGGCTTCTCGATGGACATGAAGCGCACAAGGATATGCGGCATACCGAAGTAACCGAGACCCCAGCCGAGGCCGCTGACAATGTCCTGCCAGCTCGCGTTGAAGATGCCGCCGCCGAAGGCGCACTGCGTCACCGCGCCGGTCGCAGCGTCGGTATACTCATAGACTGTCTCCAGTGCCGTGGGATCAAGCAGCTCGCTGTGGCCGAAATAGACGACGATAGGCACCAGCATCAGCGCCGCCATCATCAGAAGGCCCTGGAAGAAATCCGTCCAGCACACAGCGGCGAAGCCGCCGAAGAAGGTGTAGGCCACAATGATGAGCAGGAAGGCGAACATGGCGATCTTCGGGGAAATATCCGGGAAGAGCGTGGTAAACACGGAGGTGCCCGCCACCAGCGCGGAGGCCACATAGATCGTGTAGGCAAAGAGGAAGATGAGCGCGCACACGAGCTGCAGCGCGCGGGAATCGACCGCGAAGCGGTTCGTCAGGTACTGCGGGAGCGTGATGGAATCGTTCGCCGCCTTGGAGAAGGTGCGAAGGCGCTTGGCGCACAGGATCCAGTTGGCCGCCGTACCGATGGCAAGGCCGATGCCGATCCACATCTGGCCAAAGCCGAAGGCGAGGATCGAGCCGGGCAGGCCCATCAGCAGCCACGCGGACATATCGGACGCCTGCGCGGACAAGGCGGTAACCCAAGGGCCCATGGAGCGTCCGCCGAGGAAGAAGTCCTCCGAATTTTTGTTCGTGCCGTTGAAGTAGAACACCAGCGCCACGCCGAGCAGGATAACAAAGTACGCGATAAATGTTGTGATCTCCCAGTTCATAAGCTTTTGTCCTTCCGTCTTTCTGTTTGAGGCAGATACCTTATGGAAAAGCCGCACGAGGCAAAATAAAGCAAGAGGGGCACAACGAATGTCGTGCCCTTCTTGTGCTCCCGGTCGGTCCATGATCCGTCCGCCGGCAGCCGCCGGCAGATAAACATACAGCTTTTCACGACAATATCAATTTAATATTAAATGCCAAATGATGAGATTTGTCAAGGGATGTTCCGGAAAATTGTTGCGTTTCTGCACGCCAGGGCTAAAGCTGCACTCATCCAGCCGCAGTCCGAGCGTGAAGCGGTCCTGACAGGCCGTGAACCGCCGCAGGGCAATGGGGACGATCTGCGAGAGCCGCAGGGGTGTGAGGCTCCCGTGCAGACGGTACCGGCCATCGTCCGTTTTGTCCCTGAAACCACATCCGTATTTAGCGTTGGACAAAGCGGATGGCATAGCTACCCTCACGCTTGGAACGGTCGAACCACCGCCCTGGGCACGCAGCAGAGATACCAGGTCGGTATTCTGCGCCCGCGCCTTTTCCTCCGGCGTGAAATAGATAAATTTAGCCATTCTTTTTTCTCCGTATGGATCGATGTGGTCCCTCTTGCCGCCCGAGGGACGCTGTGGTACAATTTCTCTCCGTGATATTCTGTGAGAGAAGGAAGAAGCAAATGAACCAGAAAGAACTCAACGAAATACGCCGGCGCTTCCGGCTCGATAAAAATAACTTCAGCCGCATCTTCGGCTGCTACGTTAACTCCAACCGCGAGGTCATCTCGTGGATCGATGCTTCCCTCGGCCTCATGCGGCAGGAGGAGCAGGAGATGTATCTGGGGCTGCTCAAAAAGACGCTCTCCGGCACGCTGGGGCGCAACCTCATCGACATCGAATTCTCCACCACGCAGGTCGCGGACAGCGACGAGCACCGTCTGCTCCAAACCCTGCGCCAGACGGAGTGCAAGGATGCGAACGCCCGCGAAACGCTCTGCCGCAAAATTATTGAATCTCTCAATATGGGCGAGACGAACTGCCTCATTCTCCTCGCCGCCGACGCCTATGATGTTCCTTACCGCGGCAAGGACGACGAGCTGCAGGCGGACGCCTCCGGCGACGTCTACAAGTATTTTATCTGCGCCATTTGTCCTGTGAAGGCACCGACGCTCGAGCTGCGCTACGATACCGACGAGAATTTCTTCCACCCAAGCTCCACCGGACATATTGCCCTTGCGCCCGAGCTGGGCTTCCTCTTCCCCGCCTTCGACGACCGCGCGGCGAACATCTACAACGCGCTTTTCTACAGCAAGAACGTCGAGCTCATCCACGAGGAGGTCATTGACGCGGTGTTCCGCGTCGAGCCGCCGATGTCCGCCGTTGAGCAGAAAAATGTGTTTGATACCGCGCTCGCTGATACGCTTGAAAAGGATTGCAGCTACGATGTGGTGCAGTCCGTCCACGAGCAGCTGCGCGGCCGCATTCAGGAGCATAAGGAGAGCCGCGACCCCGCGCCGCTGGAGCTGACGGTCGGCGACGTCGGCGGCATCCTGTCCGAGAGCGGCGTGAGCGAGGAGAAGGTCGAGAGCTTCCGCCGCGAGTGCGAGAAGCAGTACGGTGAGAATGCCGCGCTGAACCCGAAGAACATTCTCGGCACGGGCAAGTTCGAGATCACCACGCCGGAGGTGAAGATCACCGTCGCGCCGGAGAACAGCTATCTCATCGAGGCCCGCATGATCGGCGGGCGCAGGTACCTGCTCATTCCCGCCGACGATGGTGTGGAGGTCAACGGCGTGAGCGTGAGCATTCCGAACGAGGAGCATAGCTGATCACAGAGCCGCAGCACCGGTCATCACCGATGCCGCGGCTCTGCACTATGTATGCGATATCTCTTCATGATCGTCGGGCTTGTGTCCCATGGCAAGGCGTTTGCGCTGGAGCTCACGGTGGCGCTTGCGGTCGATCCGCAGGCCATAGAGCGTACCGTCAGCCTTGCTGTTATCCTCGAAGATCCTGCCCATGTGGTGCAGCATCTGCATGACCGAATCGCCAAGAGTAGGTGAGCGATACACCGCATCTCTTTTTGGCACCCTGCTGTCGGGCGGCACATCGGCATTCTGTTCCGGCGTGTTGTTGGTCGGTTCGCCGGTATTCTCTTCCGCACCATCTGCTGCACTCGCCCTTTGCACAGGTTCGTGGTACACCAGCACGTCATTCCTTGGACGCGGGTCAGGATCAATCGGTGCCGGGGTCTCCTGCACGGGCTGTTCTTTCGCTTGCCTATGGGACATTGGACACGCGCCAACGCGGAGACTTGCTTACTTGCTGTTAGGGGCCATCCGAAGCGACAAGCGAAGGACGTCCATCAGGTCATTATTTCTCATGCGGAAGAACGCAGTAAAAAGCCAGATGAGGTAAGGGAACGAATCGAGAGACTTATGGGGGATGTGCCGCGCATTGAGTTATTTGCCCGTCAGAAAGCTGATGGCTGGGACGTTTGGGGTAATGAGGTCATCAATGATGTGGAACTGATAACGTAACACATCTCACCATAGCAAGCATGAAGGAAGCATCAGAACATGGATGTAAGCGAGACGTTCTAAAGTCCGCTTACTGAATTTATATGACGTGGCGCGGCAATGTAGGTGTGTGAGATGGGAGATGGAAGCGGTTTCAGACTGTAGAAGAATAGAATCCAGTCTATACCCATCATAAGATACCGATCAAGGCGTAGACGACGGATGCTGCGATCCATGCGACACAGCACTGCATCAGCACGACGCCTATTGTTTTCAGCGTTGAGCCGAATTCCCGCCGGATCGTGGCTACCGCCGCGATGCAGGGAGTATACAGCAGCGTAAAGACCAGGAAGCTCGCGGCGGAGCGGTTGGTGAACATTGTAGAAAGCGGGGCCCCGCCCAGCAAGACCTCCAGCGTGCTGACGACGGATTCCTTTGCGATGAAGCCGGAAATCAGGGAGGTCGCGCAGTGCCAATCCGCAAAGCCCAGCGGCGCGAACACCGGCGCGATCCATCGGCCGATGAGGGCCAAAAGACTGTCGGCGCTGTCGGCCACCACGTTCAGCCTGATATCAAAGCTTTGCAGGAACCAGATGATGATCGTAGCCAGAAAAATCACCGTAAAGGCCCTCTGCAAAAAATCCTTGGCCTTTTCCCACAGCAGAAGCGCAACGCTCTTGAGGCTCGGCAAGCGGTAATTGGGAAGCTCCATGACAAACGGTACCGGCTTCCCGCGGAATGTGCTCCAGTTCATGATAAGCGCGGCAACGATCCCAATCAGAATGCCCAGCAGATACAGAGAGATCATCACGAGCGCACGGTGCGTCGGGAAGAACGCCGCGGTAAAAAACGCGTAGATGGAGATCTTTGCCGAGCAGCTCATATAAGGCGTGAGCAGGATGGTCATCTTGCGGTCGCGGTCGCTCGATACCGTGCGCGTCGCCATGATGGCCGGCACGGAGCAGCCGAAGCCGATGAGCATGGGAACGATGCTGCGGCCGGACAGGCCGATCTTACGCAGGGGCTTGTCCATCACAAATGCGACGCGCGCCATGTAGCCGGTATCCTCCAGAATGGAGAGGAAGAAAAAGAGCGTCACGATGATGGGCAGGAACACCAGCACGCTGCCTACGCCCGTAAAAATGCCGTCGATGATGAGGCTATGTACCACAGGGTTAATGCCGTATGCGGTCAGGGCATGGTCCACCGCGGCGGTAAGGGCGCCAATGCCGACCGCAAGCCAGTCGGACAGCCGCTGCCCGATCACATGAAAGGTGAGGTAGAATATCAGCAGCATAACGGCAAGAAAGGCAGGGAGCGCCGTATACCGGCCGGTAAGAAACCGGTCGATCTTCATCGAGCGGGCGTGCTCCCGGCTCTCGTGGCACTTTACCACCGACGATGCCACAACGCTTTCAATGAAGGTGTAGCGCATATCGGCAAGCGCTGCGTTGCGGTCAAGTCCCGCTTCGCTCTCCATCTGCACGATGCAATGCTCAAGCAGCTCGCGCTCGTTCCGATCGAGCGCCAGACGGTCGGCGAGGTCATCGCCGCCTTCGATCAGCTTTGTTGCACAGAAGCGTGCCGGCACACCGATGCGGTCGGCGTGGTCGGCGATCAGGTGCGTGACGGCGTGGATGCAGCGGTGGACGGCGGAATCATCCGCGCAGAAGTCCGTCACCTTGGGCAGAGTTTTGCTCCGAGCCACGGCGATCGCCTGATCCACCAGCTCGCTCACGCCCTCGCCCTTTGCGGCTGCGATCGGTATGACAGGGATGCCGAGCGCAGCGCTCATCTTCTGCACGTCGATAGAGCCGCCGTTGGAACGGACCTCATCCATCATGTTCAGCGCCAGCACCATCGGTATCCGCAGCTCGAGCAGCTGAAGCGTCAGGTACAAATTGCGCTCAATGTTGGTGGCGTCCACAATGTTGATCATGCCGTCCGGCTTCTGATTGAGGATAAAATCGCGGGAGACGATCTCCTCCTGCGTATAGGGCCGCAGGGAGTAAATGCCGGGCAGATCCACCACGGCGCAGCCTTTTTCATCTGTGATCTCGCCCATCTTCTGATCTACCGTGACACCGGGAAAGTTGCCGACGTGCTGGTTGGAGCCGGTGAGGGCGTTGAAGAGAGTCGTTTTGCCGCAGTTCTGGTTTCCGACGAGTGCAAAGATCATTTCAGCTCGCCCTCCACTTCGATCTTTTGTGCCTCCTCTACGCGCAGCGTCAGCTCGTAGCCGCGCACGCGGATCTCGATGGGATCGCCCATCGGCGCGACCTTCTGTAACGTCACGCGGGTGTGCGGGATCAGCCCCATATCCAACAGACGGCAGCGCAAGGCTCCGTCTCCGCCCACGGCGGTAATGACGGCGGACGTACCGACCTTCAATTGATCAAGTGTCATCTATTTTTCTCTCCCAATGATTTTGATGTGCTTATGGTAACATTCCCGCCGCGGCCTGTCAATACAGCTGCGGAGGAGATGCCTTTCGTTATATGAGGTGATTTATATAACGGCATCAACTGGACGCTGATTGTGGATGTAAACTTCGATGACGATGCATTGAATGGTGGTCTCAAGCTCTTCGGTGAAGTTGTCGGGATAGGTCACGAGGGTGACGTTATCTTTGCCGTAGAGCTCCTAGAACGCTTCCGCGCCGCGGCGGTCGTCCTCAGACTGAGAAACGGAACCGGTCACGATACCGATGTGAATCGCCTCCTCCTGATCGTCAGGAGTATCAGGGGTGTCGGGTGTGTCGGGGGTAGTCTTGTTGCCGCAGGCCACGAGCGAAAGCTCCATGACCAGAGCGAGCAGGATACTCAGGAATCTTTTCATACGAAACCTCCAATTTCATTTTTCGCTCGACGGAAGTGTTCGTCAGGCTCTGGAGTGTGTGGCAGGGAAGAAGCATTTGGAAGCATGAAGAAGGTTCACCATGACCTGAATTAGGTCGTGGTGAACCTTCTATTCTGGACTAAAAACAGTGGGATTTGAGCTGCATTGAAATGATGGGCAAGCCGCCGCCCGTTCCGAGCGACAGCCTGCCTTTTGTCAGATCATGTTGAGGTGCTATCGTACAATTATCTTTCTAAGTCTCTCTAAATCATTCCCATCCGGATGGGAGAGCGCTCGGTCAAAGTTCTCAATCAGCGCATCGATATTTTCCGGATGCTCCGGCTGTACCTTCATTTTCATGTAGCGTTCCCGTACAGACGGCGGCATTTTGCCCTGACACATATATTCTCCGACCACGGAATTGCTTGTATCGATAGACTGCTTGACATGATTGAGAATCTTCTGGAAATATGCCTCGCTGCCGCCAAAGCCCGCCGTTCCAAACCTGCTAAAAAGTCAAGTCCTAATTCAAAGAAAAGTTATCGGCAGAAAAAGAGCATAGCAAAACAGAGGCGGCAAAGTGGATCGCCTGGCCGCCTCAAATAAAGTATTGGAGATCT
>NZ_JAHLPT010000018.1 GCF_018918025.1 Oscillibacter sp. MSJ-31
AAAGCGCTTGGAAACGGTGTCGATGACGACGATGTTCTCCGGCGCTTCCTCGGCAAAGGAGCCGAAGGACTGCAGCGGCTCGCCGCCGTAGACGAACTCGCGGTACGCCTCATCGCCGATGAGGAACAGATCGTGCTTCTTGGCGAGGTCAACGAGCATCTTCATCTCGTCGTCCGTCAGCACCACGCCGGTAGGGTTGCCGGGGTTCGTGACCATGATGGCGCGGGTGTGCTCATTGATGAGCAGCTCGATCTTCTCGCGCTCGGCGTAGTGATAGCCCTCCTCGGGGCAGGTCGGGATGGGGGTGATGGACGCGCCGCAGGTGCGCACCATGGTGTTGTAGTTGGGGTAGAACGGCTCGGGGATGAGGATCTCGTCGCCGTCGTCGAGGATGCACTGGAGCGTGATGGCAAGCGCCTCGCTGCCGCCGGTGGTGATGTAGATCTCGCTCTTATCGAAGTGCATATCGAGCTTATCGTAGTAGCCCTTGATGGCGTCGATCAGCTCGGGGATACCGGGGGAGGGAGCGTATTCGAGCACGGGCTGCTCAAACTTGCGGATGGCTTCAAAAAAGGCGGGAGGTGTCTGCACGTCGGGCTGGCCGATGTTCAGGTGATAGACCTTGATGCCGCGCGCCTTGGCCGCCACCGCATAGGGGTGGAACTTACGCATCGGGGACTGGCCGCATTTTTCGACCTTGCTGGAAAACTTCATGAAAAATTCCTCCTCATTTTTTAGATACGCCTTGATCCCTGGAAAGTATTCATAACCACATGAAATTATATAATAGAACGAGTGAAAAAACAAGTCGGACGAGCGCCAAAAGCGCAGGAAAAAACTTAGGTAGAATGACTAACAGAGCATAAAAGTTCCGTTAAGCTTTGTTCACCTTCACCATAGACCGTAATGCCGTTCGCCTTCAGAAGCTCCGCCGTCACGCCGTCTCCGGCGGTGAGCGCGCCGGTGAACGTGCCGTCGTAAATTTCGCCGCTGCCGCAGCTCGGGCTGCGCTCCTTGAGCACGGCGGCGAGGACGCCCTCGCGCCGCGCCGTCTCCAGCGCACATTCCGCGCCGCGGCGGTATTCCGCGGTCACATCGCGCCCGTCCTTCCGCACCACGCACGCGCCGCGCCGCTCGCTCGGCGTGCGCGGCGTGGGCAGTCCCCCGAGTACCTCGGGGCAGACGGGGATCAGCTCGAACCGTTCCGCGAGAGCGCAAACGGCCTCGTTTTTCTTCGACTTGCCGTCATAGCGGCAGGGCGTGCCGAGCAGGCACGCGCTCACGAGCAGCTTCGGCTTCATCGTCCTACCTCCAGCGGTGCTCCGTTAAGCTGCGCGAGTACGAGCGTGTCGCCCTCATACTTGAGCTTGAGCGAGAAGAACGGTTCGTCCGTGTCGAGCAGCCGCAGGAAGATCTTGTCGCCCTCCCAAAGCCTGAGCTTCAAAAGCTCGCTCTTTTTGATCCATGCCAGTTCGCCCTCGTCGCACTCCTTCGGCGTGCCGGTCCAGCCGTCGGCGGTGAAGAGGTGCATATACTCCGTCTCGTAGCGATCGGAGACAAAGGTCACGAGACCGCGGTAGCGCCAGCGCGTGAGCGTCAGACCGGTCTCCTCCCGCGTTTCGCGCAGGGCGCAGTCCTCGGGCGACTCGCCGTCCTCAAATTTGCCGCCCACGCCGATCCATTTGTCGCGGTTGAGGTCATTCTCCTTTTTCGTGCGGTGCAGCATCAGATATTCGTCGCCGCGCTCGAGATAGATGAGCGTCGAGTTGACGGCGCGGAAGATGTTCGTTCCCATGGCGTGCCTCCTTGCATTTGCTTGCCCATAGTATAAAAGCGCGGCGGCGAAAATGCAAGCGCCGCGGACAGGCAAGTTTCCGCCCCCGCGCGCATACCCTTGCCTGACAGGGACAAACGCACAGGGAGGTAGCGCAATGGATGTGAACGGAAGGGAATATCTGGCCCGCATGGCGGAGCTGTTCGATCTGCCCGCCGACGTGGCGGCGGGACTGAGCCACATGGAGCTGCTCGGCGACCGACAGCTCCTTTTGGAGGGGCACGAGGGCCTGCTCGCCTACGGCACGGAGCTTATCGACGTGAGCGTGGGCGGCGCGGTGCTGCGCGTGACCGGCGAGGGGCTGACGCTCAAAAGCATGACCGAACGCGAGGTGCGCATCGGCGGACGCATCGACGGCGTTGAATTTCTGCGGTAGGGAGGAGGGAGAGGACTATGGATCGTGCGGCCCGACTGCTGCGCGGCACGCTGCGCGTGCGCGTGGAGAGCGCCTTTCCCGAGCGGGTGCTCAACCTCTGCGGCGCGCACGGCATCGCCTTTTCCGACCTCCGGTGGGAGAGCGCGAGCGCGCTGTCCTTCACCATCCGCGCCGCCGAGCGAAAAAAGCTCGAACGGCTCCTCGCGCCGCTCGACGCCGCGCTGACCGTCGAGCGCGCGGCGGGTGCGCCCTTTTTCCTGCGCCGCTTTCGCCGCCGCTATACGCTGCTCGCGGGGCTGGCGCTCATGCTCGCGCTGTTCTTTGTCAATTCCTTCTTCATCTGGGATTTCGAGGTCAGCGGCAGCGAGACCGTTCCGGCGGAAAAGATTCTGCGCGTGCTGGAAAAGCAAGGGCTGCGCCGCGGCAGCTTCGCCTACTCCTTCCGCCCGCAGGACATCTGCAACCGCGCCCTGCCGGAGCTGCCCGAGCTTGCGTGGCTGACGGTCAATGTCCGCGGCTGCCGCGCCTACGTCAGCGTTCGCGACCGCGTGCCCAAGCCCGAGCTGGCGGACGACCGCACGCCCACGAACGTCGTCGCGAAGCGCGACGCCCTCGTCACCGAGGTGCGCGCTTACGACGGCAGGGCGATGGTGAGGAAGGGCGGCACCGTCACGGCGGGTCAGCTCCTCATTTCCGGCGCGGTGCAGACCGAGGGGCCGGAGCGCCCGAACGTTCCGAGCCGCCTGCTCGCCGGGCGCGGGCAGGTCCGGGGCCGGACGTGGTATGAGCTTTCGATCCGGGTCCCGCTGCAATATGAGGAAAAGTGGTACACCGATGACGAAAAGCACAGCTATGCGCTGCTCGTGGGCGAAGGACGGGTAAAATTTGGCGCAAAAGGGAGTAGCAATTTGCAGGGCAGTTGTGATAAAATAATACATCAAACAAAATTATCTCTGCCCGGCGGTATGGCGCTCCCGCTCACCTGGGAGGAAACGACGCTGCACCCCTACGAAACGCGCACCGTCACAAGAACGCGCACAGAGGCCGAGGAGCTCGGCGCGCGGACGCTTTCGGCGTATCTTCTCACGAGGATCGACGGCACCGTGACGACGACGCGCGTCGCCTCGGCGGTGCAGGGGGATTGGCTGCTCGTCACGCTCTCGGCGGAATGTCTGGAGCAGATCGGCGAGACCGTGCCCATTTTAACGGATTGAACGCATTTTCCTGCGGCGCTGCCGCAGGAGCTTATGAAAGGACAAGCTTTTCTATGGAACAGCGCATCAGCATTGAACGCCTGGAGCAGGCGATCAACCTCTTCGGCTCGTTTGACGAGAATATCCGCCTCATCGAGTCGGAATTTCACGTCACCGTCGCCAACCGCGAGGGCGAGCTGCGCGTCAACGGCGAGCCGGAGGACACCATGCTCGCCTGCAAGGCCCTCTCCGCGCTTTTGACGCTCTCCAACCGCGGCGAGGCCATCAACGAGCAGAACGTCCGCTACGTCATCGGACTGGCCCGCTCGGGACAGGAGGAGAAGATCGGCGAGCTGACGCAGGATGTCATCTGCATCAGCGCCAAGGGCCGACCCATCAAGCCCAAGACCATCGGCCAGAAGGAGTATGTGGACTCCATTTCTCAGAATACCGTCACCATCGGCGTCGGCCCCGCCGGCACGGGCAAGACCTATCTCGCCGTCGCCGCCGCGGTCGCGGCGTTCCGCGAGCGGAAGATCAACCGCATCATTCTCACGCGCCCCGCGGTCGAGGCGGGCGAGCGGCTTGGCTTTCTGCCCGGCGACCTGCAGAGCAAGGTCGATCCCTACCTCCGCCCGCTCTACGACGCGCTCTTTGATATGCTCGGCGCGGAGACCTATCAGAAGTATCTCGAACGCGGCAACATCGAGGTCGCGCCTCTCGCCTATATGCGCGGCCGCACGCTCGACGACAGCTTTATCATTCTCGACGAGGCGCAGAACACCTCCTGCGAGCAGATGAAAATGTTCCTTACCCGCATGGGCTTCGGCTCGAAAATGGTCATCACCGGCGACGCGACGCAGATCGACCTGCCCGCCGATAAGCTGAGCGGTCTCAAGCAGGCGGTGCGCGTGCTCAAGAATGTCGAGGGCATCGGCATCTGCGAGCTGACCGATCAGGATGTGGTGCGTCACGTCATGGTCCAGCGCATCATCAAGGCCTACGCGGACTATGAGGATGCCCGGAACGAAAAGAGGAAACGATAATGGCAAAGAGACACTATATTCCCATCACCGCGGATGTACCCGGAGCAGGCGAGAGCAAATGCGCCTTCATCCGCAAGGTGATCCGCACGGCGCTTGCCGCCGAGGGCGTGGATTTTCCCTGTGAGATCGACGTGCGGCTGACGAACGACGAGGCCATTCACGCGATCAACCGTGAGATGCGGCAGGTGGACCGCGCAACGGACGTGCTGAGCTTTCCGATGTTCGAGCTTACCCCCGGCGAGCTTCCGGGCGAGGAGGACGCCGACCCCGGCACGGGCCTCGTCCCGCTCGGCGATATGGTCATCTCGCTCGAGCACGTCGCCGCGCAGGCGAAGGAATACGGACACTCGAACCGCCGCGAGCTTGCCTACCTTGTGACGCACTCCGTGCTCCACCTTTTAGGCTACGATCATCTGGACGAAGGCCCCATGAAGGCGCAGATGCGCGAGCATGAGGAAGCCATCATGAAGCGGCTGGACCTCGAGCGGTAGGATACGGAAAACGCTTGTACGCCGCAGCAGCGGCGACGCACAAAACAAGAATTGTTCAACATGAAAGAAAGTTGAGGATCACCTATGCAAAAGACAAAAACCGCCATGATCACCCTCTGCGGGCGTCCGAACGTCGGCAAGTCCAGCCTGACCAACGCGCTCGTCGGCGAGAAGATCGCCATTGTCTCCAATAAGCCGCAGACCACGCGCAACCGCATCTACGGCGTCGTGACCGAGGGCGATACGCAGCTCGTTCTGCTCGACACCCCGGGCTTTCACAAGCCGCGCAGCCGTCTGGGCGACTACATGGTCAAGGTCGCGCGCGATTCCATCGCGGACGTGGACCTTGTCGCCCTGCTCGTCGAGCCGGTGCCGCACGTCGGCATCCCCGAGCAGGAGCTGATCGAGAAGATCCGACAGTCGCGTCTGCCCGCCATTTTGTGCATCAACAAGATCGACACCGTTGCAAAAAAGGACGATCTGCTCGCCGTCATCGCCGCCTACAGCGAGGCGTACCGGTTCGACGCCATCTTCCCCATCTCCGCGCGCACGCGCGACGGGCTGGACGAGCTGCTGGACGAATTCAAGAAGTACGCCGTCGAAGGCCCGCAGCTCTTCCCTGACGGCATGACCACCGACCAGCCCGACCGTCAGGTCGTGGGCGAGATCGTGCGCGAAAAGCTGCTGCGCAACCTCGACAAGGAGATTCCGCATGGCACGGCCGTGGAGATCACGCGCTTCATCGAGCGCGACGACGAGGTCATCGAGGTCGACGCGACCATCTACTGCGAAAAGGCCAGCCACAAGGGCATCATCATCGGCAAGAACGGAGCGATGCTCAAAAAGATCTCCACCGAGGCGCGGCAGGATATCGAGCGCTTCATGGGCACGAAGGTTTACCTCGAGACCTGGGTCAAGGTCAAGGAAAACTGGAGAGATAATATGAACTACATCCGGAGCTTCGGCTACAACGACCAATAAAAATTTTCCAGCCATATTCTCCGCGCTTCTCCTCATGCTAACGCCGAGAGGTGAAGCAAATGGACAATGGCTACTATCGGCTTTTTCTGCAAACCGGGAATCCGACCTTTTATATGCTGGCAAAGCAAGCGGAGGAGTGTGAACAGCCGCCCAATGCCCGATAAACTTGTCACCCGCGGCCTCGTGCTCCGTGCAACGGAGACAAAGGAGGCCGACTACATCCTGAACGTCCTCACCGCGGAGCACGGACGGCTCGCCGTCATTGCGCGCGGCGCGCGGCGGCGCTCGAGCAAGCTCGCCGCGGCCTGCCAGCACCTTGCCTTTTCCGAGCTGGTGCTCTACCGCCGCGGGAGCTGGTACTATCTCGACGAGGCCTCGACCATCGCGCTCTTTGACGGCCTGCGCGCCGATCTGGAAAAGCTCTCCCTCGCGTCCTACTTCGCCGAAATGGCCGAGGCGGTCACGAGCGAGGACCTGCCCTCCGGCGAGGTGCTGTCCCTGCTGCTCAATTCGCTCTACGCGCTCGACACGCTGGACCGCCCGAACGAGCTGGTGCGCGCCGCCTTCGAGCTGCGCCTGCTCGCGCTCTCCGGCTATGAGCCGCTGCTCGATGACTGCGCCATGTGCGGTAGGGCCGATCCCGTCGAGCCGGTGTTCGACGCGGCGCAGGGCGTGGTGCTGTGCAAAAAATGCGCGGGACCGGCAGGCGGTCTGCCGCTCGACGCGGGAGCGCTCGCCGCGATGCGCCACATCGTCGGCGCGCCGTCCAAACGCCTGCTGTCGTTTACCTTAGAGCCGCCGTCCGACAAGCGGCTGAGCGCGGTGTGTGAGAGCTTTGCCGCCGTGCAGCTCGACCGCCGCTTCAGGACGCTCGACTTTTACAAATCCATAAGATCGACATAGGAAATCACCATGACAGAACTGTTTGAAAAATCCATCCGCGTGCTCGAGCTGCCGCAGCTTTTGGAGCGCCTTTCGCAAAAGGCGGTCAGCGAGGCGGCAAAGGAGCGCGCCCTGCGCCTGACGCCCTCCACGGATGCGGACGATGTGCGCCGCTTACAGGATGAAACGGACGCCGCCCGCGCCCTCATCGGCCTGCGCGGCAGTCCGTCGTTCTCCGGCGTGAAAGATGTGCGCGAGGCACTTGCCCGCGCCGAGCGCGGCGGTATGCTCAATCCCCGCGAGCTGCTGACCATCGCGGGACTGCTGACGAACTCCCGCCGCGTGCGGGAATACTACGAGGCCGACCAGGGCGAGGGCACCGTCCTCGACCGGATGTTCGACTCGCTCCACGCCAATCGCTTTTTAGAGGATAAGATCACGACCTCCATCCTCTCCGAGGACGAGATCGCCGACGCCGCCAGCCCCGAGCTGGCGGATATCCGCCGTCACAAGCGTGCGGCAAGCGCCAAGGGCAGACAGATCTTGCAGAAGATCATCTCCTCGCCCAGCTACAAGAGCACGCTGCAGGAGGCGCTCATCACGCAGCGCGACGGGCGCTTCGTCGTGCCCGTCAAGGCCGACCACCGCGGCGACCTGCCCGGCCTTGTTCACGACATTTCCGCCTCGGGCGCGACGCTCTTCGTCGAGCCGATGGGCGTCGTGCAGGCGAACAACGAGCTCAAGGAGCTGGAGGCCAAGGAGAAGAAGGAGATCGAGCGCATCCTCTTTGCCCTCTCCGCCGAGGCGGCGGGCTTCTCCGAGGCGATTCTCTGGGATTACGATATTCTCGTCCACCTCGACCTCATCTTTGCCCGCGGCGAGCTGAGCTACCAGATGGACGCCGCGCGGCCCGAGATCCGCACGGACGGCAGCGTTTCCCTCCGCCGCGCCCGCCATCCGCTGCTCGATCCCGCCAAGGCTGTGCCCATCGACATTGAGGTGGGCCGCAGCTTCGATACCCTCGTCATCACAGGCCCCAACACCGGCGGCAAGACCGTCAGCCTCAAAACGCTCGGTCTCCTCTGCCTGATGGCGCAGTGCGGACTGCACATTCCCGCGGGCGACCGCAGCGCGGTGAGCGTGTTCACCGGCATTCTCGCCGACATCGGCGACGAGCAGAGCATTGAGCAGAGCCTTTCCACCTTCTCCGCGCACATGAAGACCATTGTCAATATCCTCGACGAGGCGGACGGCGATTCCCTCGTCCTCTTCGACGAGCTGGGCGCGGGCACCGACCCGGTCGAGGGCGCGGCCCTCGCCATCGCGGTCATCGAGCACGTCCGCGCCCGCGGCGCGAAGGTCGCCGCCACCACGCACTACGCCGAGCTCAAGACCTTTGCCATGACCACGGCGGGCGTCGAGAACGCGAGCTGCGAGTTCGACGTGGAGACGCTTTGCCCCACCTATAAGCTCCTCATCGGCATCCCCGGCAAGTCCAACGCCTTCGCCATCTCCGCGCGGCTCGGCCTCGACCCGCGCGTCATCGAGACGGCGAAGCAGCAGATGGACGCGGAGAGCATCCGCTTCGAGGACGTGCTGACGCAGCTGGAGATCAAGCGCCAGCAGCTCGAAAAGGAGAAGGAGGAGATCGACCGCCTGCACGCGAAGCAGGAGGAGGACTCCCGCCGCGCCCGCGAGTTCCGCGCCCAGATGGAGCGCGCCAAGGAGAACGCCCGCAGCCGCGGCGAGGCTGAGGCCAAGCGCATCCTTGCCGACGCCAAGAGCGCGGCGGACGCCGCCTTCCGCGAGCTGGACGAGCTGCGAAAAGCGCAGAAAAAGCAGCTCGACGCGCAGGCGATGAACGAAAAGCGCGTCGAGATCGTCTCCGAGCTCAACGCCGCGCGCGAGCGCGCCGGTGTGCGCGACGAATCACGCGAGCCGATCCCCGCGCCGTCCCGTCCCATCCGCGCGGGCGACCTGGTGGAGATCCCCGGCACGAACCGCCCCGCCGAGGTCACCGCCGTCAAGGGCGACCGGCTCGTGCTCAAGGCGGGCGTTCTCTCCATGACGGTCAAGAACGACGAGGTGCGTTTGATCGAGGACGACGAGCGCGCCGCCATGAAAAAACCGTCCGTGCCCGCCTCGCCGACCCGCCGCATCCTCAACACCGCGGCAGCCGCCCGCGAGCTGGACCTGCGCGGCATGGAAACGCTCGAGGCCGAAAGCGTGCTGGAGAATTATCTCGACGCCGCCCGCCGCGCCCACCTCGAGACCGTCACCATCATCCACGGCAAGGGCACCGGCGCGCTGCGCAAGGCCGTGCAGGCATACCTGCGCCGCGATAAAACGGTCAAGTCCTTCCGCCTCGGCAATTACGGCGAGGGCGAGAGCGGCGTGACCGTTGTGGAGTTCAAGTGAGCACTGTCCGCCTGCTGCGGACAAACCGGCACTTTCGGCAGACTGCCCGAACGAAACACCCTGTTTTTCCCGAAGTTTGTAAAAAAGTGGATTGACGAATGGGGTTTGGATGGTATAATATACTCAATATCCCGTTAGTCTGATTTGGGAGGATGAGAGAATGGTTACACAGGAAGTCACCATCAACAATGAGGTTGGTCTGCACGCACGCCCCGCGACCTTTTTCATTCAGAAGGCCAACGAGTTCAAGAGCGGCATCTGGGTGGAGAAGGACGAGCGCCGCGTAAACGCCAAGAGCCTGCTGGGCGTGCTGTCCCTCGGCATTACGAAGGGCACCACCATCACCCTGCTTGCCGACGGCAGCGACGAAAAAGAGGCGGTCGCCGCACTCAGCGAGCTGGTTTCCGGCAACTTCGGCGAATAAACGATCATAGTTTCAAGGAAAGGCGGTTTCGCACAGGGCGGAGCCGCCTTTTTCCGCGGAAAGGAGGGAGCGCATGACCAAGGAGCAGCTGCTTGAAAAGGCCAACGACCTGCCGCTTGCTCCGGGCGTCTACCTGATGATGGACGCATCGGGCAAGGTCATCTACGTCGGCAAGGCGAAAAAGCTCAAAAACCGTGTCAGCCAGTATTTCCAGCTCGGCACGGGCCACAACGAAAAGACCCGCCGCATGGTCTCGCAGGTCGACCATTTCGACACCATCTTTGTCTCCAGCGAGTTCGAGGCGCTGATCCTCGAAAACTCCCTCATCAAGCAGCATCAGCCGCACTACAATATTCTGCTCAAGGACGATAAGGGCTACCCCTTCGTCCGCCTCTCCTGCGGGCCCTACCCGCGCTTCACGCTCGCCAACAAAACGGCGGATGACGGCGCGCGCTACTTCGGGCCCTTCGGCGCACGCGGCGAGACCCGCGCCGCCATCGACGCGGTCTGCGCCGCCTTCCGCCTGCCGACCTGCACGCGCCGGTTCCCGCGCGACATCGGGAAGGAGCGCCCCTGCCTCAATTACCACATGGGCCGCTGCGACGGCTTCTGCCGCGGCGAGCCGGACGCGGAGGAATATCAAAAGCGCATCGAGCAGGCGTGCTCGCTCCTCTCGGGTCACTATAAGACGCTCGCACGCGAGCTGAAGACCGAGATGGAGCACGAGGCGGAGCAGCTTCACTTCGAGCAGGCCGCCGTCCTGCGCGACCGCATCGCCGCCATCGAGGTGCTCGGCAAGCGGCAGAAGGTCATCGCCGGCGTTTGCGCCGACACCGACGTCTGGGGCCTCTACACGGGCGCCGCCAAGTCCGGCTGCGCTGTTGTCCACGTCGAGGATGGCAGCGTCACCGGCCGCGAGACGAGCATTTTCACTGCCCCCACCGACGAGACCGAGGCCGATACGCTCTCGGCGCTCCTGTCGCAGTATTACCTTCCGCGCGGCGTGCTGCCGCGGGAGATCCTGCTGCCCTTTGCCGTGGACGAGCTTTCCGGGCTGGAAACGGTGCTCACCTCCCGCGCGGGGCATCGCGTCACGCTGCGCGTGCCGCAGCGCGGCGAAAAGGCGGAGCTGCTTGCCATGGCCGAACGCAACGCCCGTGAGGAGGTCGAGCGCGTCACCACCGCCGCCGAGCGCGAGGACAAAACGCTCAGGAGCCTTGCCGCCATGTGCGGTCTGAGCGCCGCGCCAAAACGCATGGAATCCTACGATATTTCCAACACCGGCGCGAGCGACATCGTCGCGTCGATGGTCGTCTACGCCGGCGCGAGGCCGCTCAAGCGCGACTACCGCCGCTTTAAAATGAAGTCCGTCACGGCGCACCCCGACGACTACGCCTCGATGGAGGAGGTCCTGACCCGCCGCCTGCAGCGCTACGCTGACGGCGACGAGAAATTCGCGCCGCTGCCCGACGTGTTCCTCATCGACGGCGGCATGACGCACGCCGCTGTCGCGGAGAAGGTCTGCGCGGCGTTCGGACTGCACATTCCCATTTTCGGCATGGTCAAGGACGACCGCCACCGTACACGCGCCCTCACCACCGCCGAGGGCCATGAGATCGACCTGCACGCCGACCCCGCCGTTTTTGCCCTCATCGGGCAAATTCAGGAGGAAACGCACCGCTTCGCCATCACCTACCACCACGAGAGCCACACGCGCTCGTCCGTCGCCTCCGCGCTCGACGGCATCCCCAACATCGGCGAGGTGCGCAAGCGGAAGCTGCTGGCTCGCTTCAAGAGCGTCAAGGCCATCCGCGAGGCGGAGCTGCCCGCCCTGCAATCGGAGCTGGGCCGCGCCGCGGGCCGCGCGGTGTACGACCATTTTCACCCCAAGGAGGAAACGCCATGACCGGCAAGCTCTACGGCACGCTCGGTCCGAGCTGTGCCGATCCCGATACCCTGCGCGCCCTGCTGCGCGCGGGGATGCGCGGCGTGCGCTTGAACCTTTCCCATGGTCCCCTCGCCGAGCGTGCGCCGTGGCTGGAAAGCCTGCGCCGCGCCGAGACCGCGGAGGGCGTTTCCTGTGACTTGCTCATCGACCTGCAGGGCCCCGAGCTGCGCGTCGGCGCGCTTTTCGCGCCGCTGACGCTGCGCGAGGGCGATACGCTCACGCTCGGCGAAGCCTTTCCTGCCCCGCCGATCCTGACCGGAAATCTGCAAGACGGCGACGAACTGCTGCTCGACGACGGCGCGCTCTCTCTGCACGTTCTGGACGCGCGGGCGATGACCTGCCGCGTGGAGCGCGGCGGGGTGCTCCGATCCCGCAAGAGCCTTGCCGTCGCGGGCCGTGAGCTGCCCGCGAGCGCGCTCACGGAGATGGATATGGAAAATCTCCGCCATGCCAAGGAGTATGGCGTCACCGCGCTCATGCAGCCCTTTGTCCGCGGCGCGGACGATCTGCGCGCCGTGCGCGCCGCCCTGCGCGAGACCGGCGCGCAGGAGCTGAAAATTTTTGCCAAGATCGAGAACATGACCGGACTGCATCGGCTCGACGAGATCCTTCCGCTCGCGGACGTCGTTGTGATCGCCCGCGGCGACCTCGGCAACGCCATGCCGCTCTGGGAGCTGCCCCGCGCGCAGACGCTCATCGCAAGCAAATGCCGCGCGGCGAAGCGTCCCTTTATGGTCTCCACGCAGATGCTCCACTCGATGCACCACGCCGCCGTGCCCACGCGCGCCGAGGTCACGGACGTCTATCAGGCGGCGAGGAGCGGCGCGGACTATCTGCTCCTCACCGGCGAGACCGCCGTGGGCGAGTATCCGGTCGAGGCCATGACCTATTTTGCGAAAATCGCCGCGAACGGCTGGGCCGACGCGGAATGAGAAGGGAGGACGGAGAGATGGACAAGGCGCTGCTGCGCAATATCCCCAAGGTGGACGAGCTGCTCGCCCCCGTGCGTGCGCTCTGCCCCAACGCCTCATCCGCCGCCGTGACGGCGGCGGTGCGCCGCACGCTCGACGCGCTGCGGGAGAGCGTCCTTTCCGGCGAAGCGCCGGAGATACCGGAGACCGCGGCGCTCTGCGCCCTTGCCGCCGACGCCGTCCGCCGGGCGGAAACGCCCTCGCTCCGTCCGGTCATCAACGCAACCGGCGTCGTGCTCCATACGAATCTCGGCCGTGCCCGCCTGAGCGGGCGCGCGGCTAAAGCCGCGGCGGACGCCGCGGAGCACTATTCTACCCTTGAATACGATGTGGAAAGCGGCGGACGCGGCTCGCGCAATGCCCATGTCGAAGCGCTCCTCTGCCGATTGACCGGTGCGGAAAGCGCTTTGGTCGTCAACAACAACGCCGCCGCCGTGCTGCTGCTCCTCACGGCGCTGACCGCCGGCGGCGAGGTCGTCGTTTCGCGCGGCGAGCTGGTCGAGATCGGCGGCAGCTTCCGCGTGCCGGAGATCATGTCTGCCTGCGGCGCGACGCTGCGCGAGGTCGGCACGACCAACAAGACCCGCGCCGCGGACTATGCCGCCGCCATCGGCGAGCATACCCGCGCGCTGATGAAGGTCCACACCAGCAACTACCGCATCGTCGGCTTTACCGAGAGCGCGAGCCGCGAGGAGCTTGCCGCGCTCGCTCATTCCCGCGGCCTGCCGTTTTTCGAGGACCTCGGCAGCGGCAGCCTTTTTGACCTTGAAGCGTTCGGCATACACGGCGAGCCGACGCTGCAGGGCTCCGTCCGCGCGGGCGCGGACGCGGTCACCTGCTCGGGCGATAAGCTCCTCGGCGGCCCGCAGGCGGGTATCCTTGTGGGGAAAAAGTCCTGCCTTGACGTGCTCAAGCGCCACCCGCTCCTCCGCGCTCTGCGCGTGGATAAAATGACGCTCGCGGCGCTGGAGGCGACGCTCCGCGCCTATGCCGACGGCTCCGCTGCCTCCACGCTGCCGACCCTCGCCATGCTCGCGGCATCGACCGAGGAGCTGCGCGCGCAGGCGCGGACGCTCTGCGAGAAGCTGACGGAGCGCGGCATTTCCGCCGAGGTCCTCGCGGAGGAGGACGCGGTCGGCGGCGGCAGCGTGCCGGCGCAGACGCTGCCCGGGTTCGCCGCGGCGGTCACGCCGCGGCATTGCCGCATGGACGAGCTGGCGGAGCGCCTGCGGCAGCGCGAAACGCCTGTTGTCGCGCGCATTGCGCACGAACGGCTGCTGCTCTGCCTGCGCACCCTCCGGCCGGAGGAATACGACGAGCTCGTGCGCGCCGTCGCGGAGAGCGACCGATGAAGCACGTCGTCATCGGCACCGCCGGTCACGTCGACCACGGAAAAACGGCGCTGGTCCGCGCCCTCACCGGCGTGGACACCGACCGTCTGGCGGAGGAAAAGCGGCGGGGACTCACCATCGAGCTCGGCTTCGCGCGGCTCGACTTTCCCGACGGCAGCTGTGCCGGCGTGGTGGACGTGCCGGGTCACGAGAAATTCATCAAAACCATGCTCGCCGGCGCGGGCGGCATCGACCTTGCGATGCTTGTCGTCGCGGCGGACGAGGGCTTCATGCCACAGACGGTCGAGCATCTGAATATCCTCTCGCTTCTCGGCGTGCGCCGCGGCGTGGTCGTCCTCACCAAATGCGACCTCGCGGACGCCGACTGGCTCGTCATGGCGCGCGCGGAGCTCGCCGCGCGCGTGAAGGGGACCTTTCTGGAAAACGCGCCGGTCGTTGAGACCTCCGCCGCCACCGGGCAGGGGATCGAAGATCTGCGGGAAATGCTGCACGCCCTTGTGCGGCAGACGCGGGAAAAAAGCGCCCGCGTCCCGTTCCGTCTGCCCATCGACCGCGTGTTTTCGGTGGACGGCTTCGGCACCGTCGTCACCGGCACGCTCATCGAGGGCGCGCTGCACGTTGGCGGCGAGGCCGAGCTGCTGCCCTCCGGCACGCGCAGCCGCGTGCGCAATTTGCAGGTCCACGGGGAAAATACGGCGATCGCCGTCGCCGGTCAGCGCGTGGCGGTGAATCTGGCTGGCATTAAAAAGATTGACGTTATCCGCGGCGATACGCTGGCTGAGCCGGACAGCGTCCGCGTCTCGCGCCTGCTCGACGTGCGCCTTTCCTGCCTGCGGGATTCGGAGCGCACCGTTGAAAACGGCTCGCGCGTCCACTTCTGCCACGGCACGGCGGCGCGGCTTGCCAAGGTCGTGCTGCTTGACCGCGACGCCCTCGCCCCCGGCGAGAGTGCCTATGCCCAGCTCCGCTTCACCGAGGACGTCGCCGCGAAGTGCGGCGACCGCTTCGTGATCCGCTTTTATTCGCCGCTCGAGACCATCGGCGGCGGCATCATCCTTGACGACGCGCCTGCGCGTCATAAGCGGAACGACGCCGCGGTACTTTCCGCCCTCGCCGTGCGGGAAAACGGCAGCGGCGCGGAGCGCGTGCTGCAAGCGCTGACTGCCTTTGATACCGCGCTGCCCTCGGCGGCGCAGCTCGCCGCCCGCCTCGGCATGGAGGAGACGCGGCTCGCGCCGGAGCTTGACGCGCTGCTCGCGCACGGCGAGGCCGCCGCGCCGCTGCCGGGACGCTTCATTGCCTCTGCCGTGCTCGACGCGCTCTGGGCGCGCTGTGAGGCGCTGCTGACCGATTACCACGCAAAAAACCCGCTCCACGCGGGCATCCGCGCGGCGGAGCTGCGTCAGAGACTTTTCCGCGCTGTCGAGCCGGAGCGCGCAGATGCTCTGCTCGCGCTCTTTGCGCGCGAGGGGAAGCTCCGCTTCGCCGCGGAGCGCTACGCCCTCGCGGACTTTACCGTGCGCTACACCAGACGCCAGACCGCCTTGCGCGCCGAGCTGCTGGCGCTTTACCGCGCGGCGGACCTGCGTCCCGAGCGCACGGACCGCGTGCTCGCCCGCTTTGACGCAAAGGACCGCGCCGAGGCGGAGCGTGTGCTCGAGAGCCTGCTCACCGGCGGCGAGCTGATCGCGCTTGCGCCGCGGCTCTGCCTACACCGCGAGGTCTACGTGTGCGCCTGCGCGCTCGTGCGCGCTTATTTTGCCGACCACGAGACGCTCACGCTCGCGGCCTTCCGCGACCTCCTCGGCACCTCGCGCGACAACGCGCTGTTGGTGCTCGAATGTCTTGATCGGAACGGCCGCACAAGGCGGGAGGGCGATCTGCGCCGCCCGGGGCGGCGCCTGTACGAATAGCTTTTCCATGGGGGTGGATGGGTGCTGGTGTGCCCCGCGGTCTTCAAAACCGTCTGCGGGAGGCTCAAAACCTGCCGGATGAGTTCGATCCTCATACACCCTCGCCAGAAAAAAGGGAGAGCGGCGGCTCGGCTGAGCCGCCGCTCTCCTGCTCTTTTTGTTGCGGAAAGATACGATATCTTGTGGGAAATGGGCGATTCCTGCCGCAAAATGTTGTCATCGACACGCACGGCTTGACAAACGGCGGGGAATAGGGTATACTCCTCGGAGTTTAAAAGGTTACAAAATGGTTACAATAAAATGACAATTGTAACCATTTTGATGCGCCGCCTGTTCGGCGCACAGCAAACTTCGGAGGTCAACTATGTTAGCAAACTGGAAGAAGCGGGTCTTCCCGCTCAACCGGCGGCAGGCGGTTTTCGCCATGCTGCTGTGTCTGGTGCTGGCTGTGAACGCGGTCCCCGCTCTGCGCGCAAGCGCGCTCTACCTCATCACCGATGGCGAGGCGACCACGGCGGTCGAGCTGGCCGAGCCGGTGACGGCGGATAAACTGATCGTCGTCGGCGCGGCGGACGGCTCGGCCGAGCTGCGCTTTGAGGGCGGACACAAGGTCACAGTCACCCACGGTACGGACGCGGAGCAGTACGCCACCACCCGCACCAACGAAACAGCCGACGCGCTCTTAAAGCGCATGGGCATCTCGGTCGGCCCGATGGAGATGGTCAAGGTCGACGTGAGCGAGCCGGAGATCTTTATCGAGATCGCCGCGAGCTTCACCTACTACGAGACGCTCACCGAGCCGGCGGAGCACGCCACGGTCTACACCAGGAGCTATAAGGTCCCCAAGGGGGAGACGCAGGTCTGGCAGCAGGGCATGAACGGTACGCGCGAGGTGGTCTATGAGGTCGTTTACGCCGACGGCGAGCTGGTCTCGCGTCAGGCGGTCGCCGAGCAGAACAATACCAGCGTCACCGAGTACGCCTACGTCGGCACCCTCGTCAAGGAGGCGCAGGCGGGCGATACCATTGCCTCGGTCGTGAAGAACAGCGACGGCAGCGGCTATCTGCTCATGCAGTCCGGCGACGCGCTGCACTTCACCGGCTCGATGGAGGTCAAATGTACCGCCTACACCACCGGCTACGACGGGGTTGGCACCATCACCGCGACCGGCACCACGGTCGCGCGCGGCTGCGTGGCGGTGGACAAGAGCGTCATCCCGCTGGGGACGACCATGTTCATCACCTCCGGGTCCTACACCTACGGTATGAGCCATGCGGAGGATACCGGCGTGCGGGGCGCGAAGATCGACCTGTTCATGGACACCTACAACGAGTGCATCCAGTTCGGGCGGCGCAATTCCGTCGCCTATTTTCTCGACTGAGAGCATGAAAAAAACCGAGGGCGGCTGCCCTCGGTTTTCTTTTCGCTTTTCTCAGAACAGCAGCTCATAGAGCATCTTCACGAACAGCAGGCCCAGCACCAGAAACATCACGCTGCGGATCTTCTTGCTGCCGCCGCGGATGGCGTAGAGCGCGCCGAGATAATTGCCGGCGATGCTGCACGCGAGAGCGGGGATCGCCAGCGCCCAGAGCACCTGCCCGTGCAGGATCCACACCACGGCGGAGGCGGCGCAGGAGGCCAGGTTGCTCGCCTTGGCGCAGCCGCCCGCGGTGATGAGGTCGAGCGAGAGCAGCGCCGTGAAGCCGAGGATCATAAAGGTGCCGGTACCCGGGCCGACCAGCCCGTCGTAGCAGCCGAACACCAGTCCGATGAGGGCGGAGCGCAGCAGCTCCTGCCGCGGCGTATAAACGGGACGCTCCTCGGCGGGAATGTCCCGCCCGAAGTCCTTTTTGACGCTCAGAAAGACAGCCACGCAGGGCAGGGCCACGAGCATCAGCGTCTCGAGCGTCTGCTCGGAGATGAGGGCCGCCAGCTCCGTGCCGACAGCCGAGCCGATGAGCGCGCACACCGCCGCCGTGACGGCGGGACGCAGCAGGACCTTGCCGCTGCGGAAATACTTCAGCGCGGCGACGAGCGTGCCCGTGCCGTTGACGACCTTGTTCGTGCCGGCGGCCAGGTGGGCGGGGATACCGGCCATCAGATAGGCGGGCAGCGAGATGATCCCGCCGCCGCCGGCGACGGAGTCCACAAAGCCCGCGAGAAACACGAGCGGCAGGACGATGAGATAGGTGACAGGCGTCAGCTCCATAAAAACGACCTCTTTCTGCAAATATCGGCAGAATCATAGCACAGGCGCGAAAAAAATGCTACTCTTTTTCGCCCCTCTGTGGTAAAATATTTTCGATTCTTTCACCTGCAAAGGAGACACGCATGGAGCATTGTGACTTTGCCGCCATCGAGGCGCTGCTGCGCCGCCACGGCTTTCATTTCAGCAAGTCCATGGGGCAGAATTTCCTCATCGACGCCTCCGTCCCCGCCGCCATCGCCGAGGCGAGCGAGGCGGGGGAGGGAAACGGCGTGCTGGAGATCGGCCCCGGCATCGGCGCGCTCAGCCACGAGCTCTGCCGCCGTGCGGGCAGGGTCGTCGCGGTCGAGCTGGACAAGGCGCTGCTGCCCATTCTGGATGAGACGATGGCGAACTTCGATAACTTCGAGGTCGTCTCCGCCGATATCCTCAAGACCGACATTCCCGCCCTTGTGCGCGAAAAGCTCGCGGGGCTCACGCCCATCGTCTGCGCGAACCTGCCCTATAACATCACGACGCCCGCCATCACGGCGCTGCTCGAGTCAAGGTGCTTTGAGAGCATCACGGTGCTCGTGCAGAAGGAGGTCGCCGAGCGGCTCTGCGCCGCGCCGGGCACCGCCGCCTACGGCGCGTTCTCGGTCTATATGCAGTACCACACCGCGCCGCGCCTGCTCTTCGAGGTCGGTCGCGAGTGCTTCCAGCCGCAGCCGAAGGTGACCTCCGCCGTCCTGCGCGCCGAGGTGCGTAAGACGCCGCCGGTCGCGGTGGAGGACGAGAAATTCTTCTTCCGCGTCGTCTATGCCGCCTTCGCCCTGCGCCGCAAGACGATCGTCAACAGCCTGATGACCGGCTTCGGCAGCCGGCTCACCAAGGAGCAGGTGACCGAGGCGGTCGTCTCCGCCGGTCTTGCGCCGACGGTCCGCGGCGAGAAGCTGGGGCTGGAGGAGTTCGCCCGTCTGACCCGCGCGCTGGCTGAGCGCCTGCCGGCTTGACGGCGGGACGCCATTTATAGAAAATAATAATGAGTTGATTTATTGCTATTGAAGAACCTTTCTGCTAAACTGCTGAAGCAGGAGGACTCTCAATAGCAATTTTTCTCTGTGCATCGGTCAGCTCCCTCTCCCGTCCGGGATGCAAAGCGAACCACACAGCCACGGGGTAAAAATTTTCTTATCATTTGCCTCGCGGATATGCTGAAGAGGAAAGAAACGAGATGACAAAACCCGAAAGCAAGACCGCTCTGAAGTGGATGGACGCGGCAAGCGCCCTCACGAAAAACGAGGCCGTTCTCCAGTGGATGGAGGAAATGGCCGCCATGACGCAGCCGGACAAGATCGTCTGGATCACCGGTGAGGAGGAACAGCTCGAGGCGCTGCGGAAGCAGGCCGTCGAGGAGGGCATCCTCATCAAGCTCAACGAGTATAAGCTCCCCGGCTGCTATCTCCACCGCACCGACCCGGACGACGTCGCCCGCGTCGAGGACCGCACCTTCATCTGCTGTGAGCGCGAGGAGGACGCCGGTCCCACCAACCACTGGATGGACCCCAAGGAAATGTACGAGAAGATGTACGCTCTCGCTGACGGCGCCTACAAGGGCCGCACGATGTACGTCATTCCGTACTCCATGTCCATCATCGGCTCGCCGTTCGCCAAGTACGGCTTTGAGCTGACGGACTCCATCTACGTCGTTCTGAATATGGCGATCATGACCCGTATCGGCAAGGCCGTGTGCGACGCGCTCGGCGACGATACCGGTTTTATCAAGGGACTGCACTGCCAGTGCAGTCTCGATAAAGAGAACAAGTACATTGTCCACTTCCCGCAGGACAATACCATCATTTCCATGAACTCCAACTACGGCGGCAACGTGCTCCAGGGCAAGAAGTGCTTCGCCCTGCGCATTGCCTCCAACCTCGGCCGGCAGGAGGGCTGGATGGCGGAGCACATGCTCATCCTCGGCATCCAGAATCCCCGCGGCGAGATCAAGTACATCTCCGCCGCCTTCCCCTCCGCCTGCGGCAAGACGAACCTTGCCATGCTCATCCCGCCCGAGGGCCTGCAGCGCTGGGGCTGGCGCGTGTGGTGCGTGGGCGACGACATTGCGTGGCTGCGCATCGGCAAGGACGGCCGCCTCTGGGCGGTGAACCCCGAGAACGGCTTCTTCGGCGTCGCGCCGGGCACTTCCATGAAGTCCAACCCGAACGCCCTCATCTCCACGCATAAGGACACCATCTTCACCAACGTCGCCCTCGACCTGAGCGACAACACCGTGTGGTGGGAGGGGCTGAACAAGACCCCGCCCGCCCGCGCGATCGACTGGCGCGGCCGTCCCTGGACGCCGCAGAGCCCCGAAAAGGCGGCGCATCCCAACAGCCGCTTCACCGCGCCCGCCCGCAACTGCCCGTGCCTCAGCCCCGAGTTCGACAATCCCGAGGGCGTGCCCATCAGCGCCATCATCTTCGGCGGCCGCCGCGCCAAGACCGCGCCGCTGGTCTACCAGTCCTTCAACTGGCAGCACGGCGTGTTCGTCGGCTCCATCATGGCGTCGGAGACCACCGCCGCCGCGACCGGTCAGGTCGGCGTCGTGCGCCGCGACCCCATGGCGATGCTGCCCTTCTGCGGCTACCACATGGGCGACTACTGGCAGCACTGGCTGGATATGGGCAAGAAGATCCCGCACCCGCCCAAGATCTTCAATGTCAACTGGTTCCGTACCGACGACGAGGGTCACTTCGCATGGCCCGGCTTCGGCGACAATATGCGTGTGCTGCAGTGGATCATCTCCCGCGCGGACGATGAGATCGGCGCGGCGGAGACTGCGCTCGGCTACGAGCCCAACACCCACGACATCGACATGGAGGGCCTTGAAATGTCCATGTACGATATGCGCCGCCTGCTCTCCGTCGACCGTGACCTCTGGCTGCAGGAGTGCTCCGACGCCCGCGCCTACTACGAGAAGATCGGCAAGGTGCCCGAGGAGCTCTACGAGGAGCTTGACGCCCTTGAGATGCGTCTCAACCGCGGCTACAAGAGAAAGTAACACCGAAAAACACAACAAAGGACGCTGCCCGCCGGGCAGCGTCCTTTTGAGCTTAGCGTGATTCGTCCGCTTCGGCAGTCTCCGCGGCGGCCTCGCGCGCCGCGGACACGGCGTCAAGCACCTCCTGCAGCGTCATGCCCTCGCCGGTGAGGTCGGCCTCCAGCACCGGATCGAGCGGCACACAGAGGTACATATTGTTGCCGTAAACGTATGCGCCGGTCGTGACGGCGACGGCGCGGCCGTATTCGTTGAGCAGCGCGCCGCCGCTCGAGCCGCGCGAGATGGTCGCGTCGCTGACGATGCAGGGCAGCGTCGAAAGGTCGGCCTTGTGCGCCGTGGCGCTCACGATGCCCCGGCTCATGGCGAGACCCAACCCCAGCGGATTGCCGAGCGCGTAGACCGTGTCGCCCATGCGCACCTCCTTCGCGCCCGCGAGCGCGATGGCGTGAAAGCGCGGAACGGTCTCGCCCTCTGCGGTCGTGCGCGCGATGCGGATAACGGCAAGGTCGATGTCGGCGTCGTAGTAGATCACGCGCTCGATCGCGCACGCTTCGCCCGTGATGAGCGTCGCGCGCCCGCTGATCGCGCCGTCGATGGAGTGGTAGTTCGTCACGGCAAGACCGTCCAGCGAGATGAGGAAGGCGCTGGCGTTGGCGGTCGGTTCATCGGCCTCGATGGCCTCCTCGTCCGCGAAAAGGTCAAGGCAGAGAATGGCGGAGAGGTGGCGGTCGGCGGCCTCGCGAGCGGTCAGCGTCTTGCGGCGCAGACCGAGCGCTTCGACCGCCGCGGCGGTGCAGAGCCCCTTCGCGAGCAGACCGTCGAGCAGCGTGCCGCCGTTCTTCGCGGGATAGGTCAGCGCGGCGAGCGCCGTTTCAAAGAGATCGCCGCGCGTGAGCGTGCCCTCAAGCGGATGGGAGATAAGGCCGATGCGCAGCGCGGTCCGCGCCGCGCTGCTTCCCAGCTCGGAGCCGCAGCCGAGTGCGCGCAGCAGCATGGCGCACCAGAGCTCTGCATCCAGCGCGCCGCCGGCGCGGTATTCGCTCCAGTCGATCAGGCCATGAAAGGCACAGTAGTTCACCGCGCTCCGCGCCCAAGAGGGAATACCTGCCCAGCCGCAGCTGCGGCGGTCGGCCTTTGCGGCTTTCTCCGCGCCGAGCAGACGCACGAGCAGCGCGGCGGCCTGCTCCTGCGTCGCGGCGTCCTCGGCGGCGTAGCCCGCTCCGGTGCCGGTCACAAGACCGAGGGATGCGAGGGCCTCCGCGGCGCGCGTGCCTTCGCCCTCCAGCGCCTGTGCGGCGGGGAGCAGAGAGATCGTCAGCGCGAGCGCGCAGACGAGGGACAATAGTTTCTTTTTCATGGGATACCTCCGATGCTTGCGAGTCTGCTGCCATTATGACACACTTCTCGTCAAAGGGCAACTCTTTTCCGCCGCGGGCGGACATAGGCGGCGGGTGCGCGGCATAGGTATGAGAAGATCATTCTGCATGGAGGCCGCCCTATGAAAAAGCTCGCCGCGCTGCTGCTCAGCGCTCTGTTCCTGCTCCCGCTCACCGCCTGCCGCACGAAGGAGACCGCCTCCCGCGCGGAGACGGTGCAGGAGCGCTATGCCGCGCTCACGTCCTACACGGCTGCCGCTGCGGTCGAGCTTGCGGACGAGGAGGAGAACGTGCGCTATACGCTCCGCTTCGACGCCGACGCGGAGGAGACAAGGGTCACCGTCCTCGCGCCGGAGCTGCTCGCGGGCGTGACGGCGCACCTCGCCGCCGATACGCTCAAGCTCGAATACGACGGCCTTGTGCTCGACGCGGGCGGGACGCCGGGAGGCGTCAGCGCCGTGACCTGCGTGCCCCTCGCGCTCCGCGCCGCCGGGGAGGGCTGGCTGACCGAGCGCAGCGAGGAGGAGATCGAATACGGCGGCGGGACGGTCCGCGCCCTGCGGCTGTGCTTCGAGAGCGAGGCGGGCGGCGAAACGATCCAATGTACGCTCTGGTTCGGCGCGGATGACGCGCCGCTGCGCGCGGAGATCGCGGAAAAGGATAAAATTACCGCATATATGGAGTTTACGAGCTTTGCTTTTTGTGATACAATAGCGGCGGACGAAAGCGAAGCCGGCGGCTGAGCGTTTCTCCCTGCCGCGCGGAACGCCTTGCGTTACACTTGGAAGGAAAGCAGTGAACTTATATGGAGAGTACACTGAAGCGCACATGGGCGGAGATCAGCTTGGATAATCTCACCCATAATTTTGAGACCATTCGCCGTCAGGTCGGACCGAAGGCGAAGCTCCTCGGCGTGGTCAAGGCGGACGCCTACGGTCACGGCGCGGTGCGCGTGGCGAAGCATCTTGAAAGGCTCGGCGCGGGCTATCTCGCCGTGTCGAACCTCGACGAGTGCGAGGAGCTGCGCGTGAACGGGATCACGCTCCCCATCCTGATGCTGGGCTTCACGCCCGCCGATCAGGCCGGGCGCATCCTGAAAAACGACATGACGCAGGCCGTGCCGAACCTCGCCATCGCCGAGGCTTATTCCTCCGCCGCGGTCCACGCGGGCGGAACGATGAAGGTCCACATCAAGCTCGACACCGGCATGGGCCGTCTCGGCTTCCAGTGCGACGACGCGCACTTCGACGCGAGCCTGCGCGACATTCTGAAGATCCTCACGCTTCCGGGGCTGGACGTGGAGGGCGTGTTCACGCACTTCTGCGTCAGCGACGAGGCGGCAGACGAGTGCGTGGAATTTACAAAGGTCCAGCACGACCGCTTCCTGCGCATGATCGACGCCGTGGAAACGCAGGGCAATTTCCGATTCCGCCTGCACCACTGCTGCAACGCCGGCGGCATCGCCAGCTACCCCGAGTGGGCGTGGGACATGGTGCGCTGCGGCATCATTCTCTACGGCACGGGCGACCTTGCCGAGCGGATGGGCATGAAGCCCGTCATGACGGTCAAGACCACCATTTCCACCATCAAGGACTTTGACCCCGACACCTCCATCAGCTACGGCCGGCAGTTTTTCACGACAAGACCCAGCCGCATCGCGGTGCTGCCCATCGGCTACGCCGACGGCCTTTTCCGCGCCCTCTCCGGCAAGCTGCGCGTGCTCACGCCCTACGGCGAGGCGCAGCAGGTCGGGCGCATCTGCATGGATATGTGCATGATCGACGTGACCGACCTCCCGCAGCTCAGGGTCGGCGACGAGATCGAGGTGTTCGGCGAGCATCAGCTCATTGAGACCGCCGCCAAGCAGTGCGGCACCATCAGCTACGAGCTGCTTTGCGCCGTCAGCAAGCGCGTGCCGCGGTATTATTACCTCGGCGGCAAGTGCGTTGACCGCAATCTCCAGCTCCTCGGATAAGCACCGCCCCCGCGCGCCGCGCATAGGATAGCGTGGGCGGGGGAGCGGAGAAATTCGGTACGCTCCGTATAAATCCCGCCCGAGTGTGGGAGAATGAAAGTGACCGGCCGCGAAGGACGCGGCGGGAACTTCTTCTCGGAGTGTGAACGAAGCGTGGATACCAATGTCAGACGAGGCGATATCTATTACGCCGACCTCTCTCCCGTGGTCGGGAGCGAGCAGGGCGGCGTGCGTCCGGTGCTCATCATCCAGAACGACACCGGCAACCGCTACAGCCCGACGGTGATCGCCGCCGCGATCACGTCCCAGACGAACAAGGCGAAGCTGCCGACGCATATCGCGCTCTCTGCGCCGGACCACGGTCTGCCGCGCGACAGCGTGGTCCTGCTCGAGCAGGTGCGCACGCTCGACAAGCGCCGCCTGCGCGAGCGCATGGGCCGTGTGGACGGCGAGCTGATGGAGCGCATCGACGCCGCCATCGCGGTGAGCTTCGGGCTTGGCAATACGCAGCTGATCTGAAAAGGCCCGAAAGAAGGGGACGGCGCGTCCTCTTCTTTCGCGGCGGCTTTTGCCGCGACATACCCCCTGCACAAAAGAAAAGGAAGGTACATCATGAAAAAGACTCCTCACGCGCTCACACGGCTCTTTACGCTCCTGCTTGCGAGCCTGACGATCCTCTCGATCTCCGTCGCCGCGGCGGGGACGGCGGGCTCCTCGTCCGATCCGCTCGTGACGCTCAGCTATCTCAACGAAAAGTTCCTGCCGGAGCTTATGACCAGGGTGGACGAAAAGCTCGCCGCGCGCACGGACACGGCCTCGAAAGAGCTGCGCGCGCAGGTGGACGCCAACATCAAACAGCTTGAGGAGAAGTACGGCTCGCAGACATCAGGCGAGGGCGCGAGCACCGGCACGGCGGACAGCTTTGTGGTCGTCACGATGACGAACGGACAGGTCCTCTACGGTGCGATCGGCTGCGAGGTCATGCTGCGTGTCGGCACGGCGTCGGTCGTGTCGCCCTCCAGCCCGGGCCTTATTGACTCGACCGGCGGCACGACGCTGGACAACGGCGCCGGCCTGACGAAGAACCATCTTTACATGATGACGATCTCCGACCGCGGCGTCAAGGCGACTGCGGCGACGACCAAGCTGCTCGTGCGCGGCACCTATGAGGTCAAGTAAAAACCGAAATAAGCAAGGCTGCCTGTGCATAGAGTGTACAGGCAGCTTTTTTGTGGGGAGGCGGGAGCATGGACGATCAGGCGGTCTGGCGGCGCGGCGCGCCGGTGCGCTTTCCGAGCGCCCGCTGGGAGCTGACCTTTTCCCGCGCCCTGCGGCGCGAGAACGGCGGACGGTTGGAGCTTGCCCTGCCGTATTCGCCCGCGCGGCCCTGGCCGCTCCCGGAGCTGTTCTGCTTCGCGCGCGTGGAGGAGATCGGCGGAGAACCCCACATCATCTACGCCTTTGACCGAAGGAAGGCCCCTATATTTTGAAAAAACTGAAAATTATGTCTACCATTTTGCAAAGGACTGTGCTACAATAAAACTGGAAGTATATCCAAACCAAAGAAAATGAGGTGCGAGCCCATGAAATGCCCCTACTGCGGTTACAAGGAAAGCAAGGTCGTCGACTCCCGCCCGGCGGAGGAGGGCAGCAGCATCCGCCGCCGCCGCGAGTGCCTGTCGTGCGAAAAGCGTTTCACCACCTATGAGACGGTGGAGAGCCTGCCGATGGTCGTCATCAAGAAGGACGGCAGCCGCCAGAGCTTCGACCGGAGCAAGGTCCTGCGCGGCATGATCCGTGCCTGCGAAAAGCGTCCCGTGTCGTTCGACGAGCTCGAGCGCATCAGCGAGGAGATCGAGCAGAACCTGCAAAACTCCCTCGAACGCGAGGTCTCGACCGAGGCCATCGGCGAGCAGGTGATGGACAAGCTGCGCAGCGTGGACGAGGTCGCCTACGTCCGCTTCGCCTCCGTCTACCGCCAGTTCAAGGACATCGACACCTTCATGCACGAGCTCAACAAGCTCCTTGCGGACAAGACCTAAGGCGACACCGCACAATTGCGTCTTCGTGCTTCACCGAATCGCGCGGTGCCGCCTTAAAGTATATTCTTGATCGAGATTTCCTCCATCTCGTCGAGCAGCCGCAGCTGCGTGAGCAGCTCGGCGGTGTTGGCGCGGAACTCTGCGCCGTCCTCGCTTTCGGCGAAGCTGTGCGAAACGGCGAAAAGCGCCTCCGCCGCGTCCAGCTCCGCGTGCTCGACCATGATGTGAAAGTAGGTCTGCCGCGCGTCCCAGGAGGCATACACCGCGCCGAGCGCTTCGCGCGCCCCCTCCCAGTCCTCCGCCTCGGCGGCGGCAAGGGAGACCTCCACGCCCGCGCACCAGCCGTCCACGCTTTTTGAGACGTAACGCGCGTTGGCCATCGCGCCGCCGAAGAGCAGCGCGAGCACCAGCAGGGGAGAGAGCCAATGCCTCATTTCGCCCCCTCCTTTCCGATGCAGAGGATCTTGCCCGCGTCGTCGATGGTGAGGAGCAGCACCTCCGAGGGGCTGCGATAGCCGCGCGAGGAAAGCTCCTGCGTGAGCCAGCCGCGCGTCAGGCCACGATAGGCAAGGCCGCCGTCGAGCACGCGCCCGTCGTTGATGAGCACCTGCGGGAGGAAAAGATCGTCCTTCACCGCGCGCCCAAGCTGCTTCGGCGTCGCCGGCTGCTCGGCGGGGTAGAGCAGCACGGAGAGCTGCCCGTCCGTCTCCAGAATGGCGTACTTCACCGTCGTGAGGTCGGTCACGCCCTGACTGCGCAGCGCCTCGATGAGCTCGTCGAGCGTGAAGCGGTTCGCCCGCATGGCGGCTTGCTGAAGCTGACCGTCCTTGATGAGCGTGGTCGGGCTGCCGCACACGAGCCGCCGTAGCCGGATGGAGCGCATACAGCCATACGAGAGCAGCATCGACAGCGCGAGCAGCGTCACGATCGGCACCACGCCGTTGAGCAGCGGGATGCCGAAATCCTGCATCGGCACGGCGGCAAGGTCGGAAATGAGCATCGTGAGCACCAGCTCGGTCGGCTCCAGCTCGCCGATCTGGCGCTTGCCCATCAGCCGCAGACCGAGCATGATGATGAAGTATAAAAGGATCGTGCGCACAAAAGCGGTGACCATGGCGGAGCCTCCCGTAAGGATTTTTCGCCTTATTTTGCCCCGTGTGGGAACATTTTATTGCCTTCCACCGTCATATCCTGACGGTGGAGATAGATTCCATTTTCAAAGCACAGACAAAGAAAGGAGTTTTCGGCTCAAAACCGACAAAGCGCCATGAGCCTCCCTCGCGGAGGACGACGAGGCGGGAGGTGATCGAATTTTTCGGCGGATGCCTCCCCGTGCGGTTCCGGCGCGCACACAGCCGACAAATACGCGGGCGACCGCGGAACAAAGGGACTGTGACGGAACGGAAAAGGTGAAATCTCTGTGCGTTTCCCTTTTTGATCGCGCAGGGCGTATTGCGCCCTGCGGCGGAGCCCTGCGCTCCGCAGAGACTTTTGTGATCATAAAGGAGAACTTTTTTATGTGTGGTATCGTTGGATACGTCGGCAGCGAGCAGGCTGCCCCCATTTTGCTCGACGGCCTCGCCCGTCTGGAATACCGCGGCTATGACAGCGCCGGTATCGCGGTCGTTTCGCCGCGGCATGAGCTTCAGGTCAAAAAAACCGTGGGCCGGCTCAAGGCCTTGAGCGACCTCGTCCACGGCGGCGCGGATGTGGAGGGCACCATCGGCATGGGCCATACCCGCTGGGCGACCCACGGCGCGCCGAACGACGTCAACTCCCACCCCCACGTCAGCGAGAACGGCAAGTTTGCCGTCATCCACAACGGCATCATCGAAAACTATGTCGAGCTCAAGGAATTTCTGATCTCGCAGGGCGTGACCTTCAGATCCGAAACGGATACCGAGGTCGTGGCGCAGCTGCTCGAGTTTTACTACAACGAGTGCGGCGACTTCTTCGAGTCCGTGGGCCGCGTGCTGCGCCGCATCGAGGGCGCCTACGCGCTCGGTATGCTCTGCGCCGATTGTCCCGACCGCATCATCGCCGCGCGCAAGGACGCGCCGCTGCTGCTCGGCTTCGGCGAGGGCTGCAGCTTCCTCGCGAGCGACGCGACCGCCATCATCAAGCACACGCGCGACGTGGTGTATATGGACGACGGCGAGATCGCCGTGCTCACCCGCGGCGGCATCCAGCTCTACAACGCCATGCAGCAGCCCATCGAAAAGGAGCATCACCACATCGAGTGGGAGGTCAGCGCGGCGGAGAAGGGCGGCTATCCGCACTTCATGCTCAAGGAGATCATGGAGCAGCCCGATGCCCTGCGCCACGCCATCGCGCCGCGTCTGCGCGGCGGCGAGGTCGTGTTCGACGATCTCAAGCTCACGCCGGAGAAAATTCGGGGCTTTGACCGCATCTTCATCGTCGCCTGCGGCTCGAGCTACCACGTCGGCATGGTCGGCAAGTACAATCTGGAGCATCTGCTGCGCCGCAACGTCGAGGTCGCGCTGGCGAGCGAGTTCCGCTACAGCGACCCCATCGTGGACGATAGGACGCTCGTCATCATCATCAGCCAGTCCGGCGAAACGCTCGACACCATGGCGGCGCTGCGCGAGGCGAAAAAGCGCGGCGCGTACATCCTCTCCATCGTCAACGTGGTCGGCTCGTCCATCGCCCGCGAGAGCGACGACGTGCTCTACACCTGGGCTGGCCCCGAGATCGCCGTCGCCACCACCAAGGCGTATTCCACGCAGCTCGCCGTGCTGGATATGGTCGGCCTCTGCTTCGCCAAGATCCTCGGTACGGTGAAGGAGGAGGAATACGCCGACACGGTGCGTGAGCTTGCGCTCCTGCCCGACAAGGTGAAGGAAACGCTCGGCCATTGCGAGGACATTCAGAAGTACGCCGCGCAGCACTTCCACCACGAGAGCGTCTTCTTCATCGGCCGCAACCTTGACTACGCGCTCGGCCTCGAAGGCTCGCTCAAGCTCAAGGAGATCAGCTACATCCACTCCGAGGCCTACGCCTCCGGCGAGCTCAAGCACGGCACGATCTCTCTCATCGAGGACGGCACGCTCGTCATCGCGCTGGGCACCTACGGCCCGCTCTTTGATAAGGCGATGAGCAACGTCGTTGAGGTCAAGGCCCGCGGCGCGGATGTGCTGGCACTCACCACGGAGAGCCACCGCGGCGAAATGGCAAAGACCGTCGATCACGTCCTCACCATTCCCGATACGGCCGCGATGCTGCTGCCCTCGCTCGGCGTCGTGCCGCTCCAGCTCTTCTCGTACTACATCGCGCTCCAGCGCGGCTGTGACATTGATAAGCCCCGCAACCTTGCCAAATCCGTCACCGTGGAATAAAAGAATAAAAAGGGAAGCTCCGGCAGCCGCCGGAGCTTCCCTTTTTGCGGGGAAAATGCCCCACAACGCTTATACTATATCATTTCGCGGTTTACCGTGTCAACACAAAACTGCGCGAAAGCGAAAAGTTCAGAGCCATGCACAGTTTTCTCCCTGCCTTTTTCGTGCGTTCGGCGGCTTGTGCGGGGCGCGGAGATGTGCTATAGTAAAAGCACCTCAAGAAAGGGTGAGTCCAATGTACAGCTGATCCCGAAGGCACCGACGACCGGTCCCGGCACTCTCGAATGTTGAAACGTCATAAACGGAGTTCACCGCCTCCTGCGGTGTTGATATAGAGCGAGAGTGACACCATGAGCAAGCGTTATCCGGTGCCGCCGACTTTGCAGAAAGAGAGGTAACCAAGGATGTTAGATAATAAGAGCGCAGAGAAATAGCCCTTGACCGCGCGAGAGAAAAAGCGGTCAAGGGCTGTTTCTTTTTTGCCGTAAAGCTGCCGGAGGGCGGCTTATTTTTTTACATAATAGGCGTAGTATTCCTCGAACGTGAGATCGTTTTCATAGATGAACGTCGCGACGTCGACGCCGACGTAGCGGTAGTGCCATGGCTCGAACTTGTAGCCGGTGATGTACTCCATGCCGTCGCCGTAGCGCAGGATGAAGCCGAAGCGGTGGGCGTTGTCGCGCATCCAGACGAACTGCTGTGTGTTCTTGAAGCCGTTGAGCGTACCGCCGGGAGCGATGACGTCCAGCGCAAGACCGGTCTGATGCTCGCTGTAGCCCGCGCGGGCGGAGAAACGGTCGGTCGTTGCCTCGCTGTACTGCGTGCGGTAGCGGGCGTAGAGGTTCTTCTGCGTCTGGTAGCTGCGGTAGGGCGAGGCGTTGACAAGGTGCAGCCCGGTCTCCGCCCACATGGCCTCGACCAGGTCGCAGAAGGCGTCGTTGACCTCGCTCTTGAGCTTGCCGCCGTTGGAGTAGGCGGGCTCGACCGTCACAAGCCCCTCCGGCACATAGTCGCTCGCGAGACGGCTATATTTGTTGACCAGAATGAGATCGCCGTCGTCCGGGTCCGCATCCACCGCGGCGGTAAAGCGCGGCAGATCGTTGTCCGTGTTCACGATGCGCAGCACCTGCTCGAGCGTCCAGGCGCCGCCGGTGCGGTAGGCAAGGTAACGCTGCGCGCGGGTCTCGTCGTAGTGCGGCAGCTTCGACAGCGCGTCCAGCAGGGCCGGCTCGTCGAACCACGAGGCGGGCGTCTGCGCGAGCGCGGCAAGCTGCTCCGCGCTGAGGGCGGGCTGCTCCTCGACGGCGGGGGCGGGCTCCTCCTCGGGCGCGGACTTTTCCGCCGCCGGCAGAAAGGGAGCAAGACTGATGAGCAGGCTCAGCGCAAGCGCGATCAAGGGTTCGGAGGGCATGGTAGGGTCATCTCCTGATTTATTTTTATTCCAAAGTAAAATTTGCGGGGGAGAGCTTGTCCTCCTCGACCGTCAGCACCCCGTAGGACGGGCGGCGATGGTCGCCGATGCTGCCGGGATTGACGAGCCACAGCCCATCGTGGTAGTCGATGTGCGGGATGTGCGTGTGCCCGTAAAGCAGCGCCTGCGCGCCGCGCTCTCGCGCCTCGTAGGACGCGCGCAGCAGCGAGGACTTCACGCCCAGCGTGTGCCCGTGGCAGAGCAGCACGCGGCAGTCGCCGAAGAAGACGACGCGCTCGCGCTCCTCAAAGCGGCCGAGGTCGCAGTTGCCCGGCACCTGCTCGAGCGGGATGCGGGGATACAGGCGGTGCAGCGCCTCCGCGTCGCGCCAGCCGTCGCCGAGGTGAACGATGGCGTCGAGCGTGGAGGGGCGCTCACGCTCCACGGCGCGGATCATGTTGTCCTCATTGCCGTGGGAGTCGGAAAAAACGAGAATTTTCATAGCAGCGCAGCAGCTCCGTAGGTGAGAAGTGAAATGATGATGCCCGCAAGGAACACGCCGGCGGTGATGGCGGGCACGGCAAGCTTGAGCCGCAGATCGAGCAGCGCCGCGATCAGCGCGCCGGTCCACGCGCCCGTGCCGGGCAGCGGCACGGCGACAAAGAGCAGCAGCCCCCACGCCTGATAGCGCACGACCTTATCGCTCTTGCTCCAGGCCTTCTGCTCGATCCGGTCGACCCAGCGCCCGAGGCGCGGGATATGGGCGCGGATCCACGCAAAGCCCCTGCGCGCAAAAAGGATGATAAACGGAACGGGAAGCAGATTGCCGAGCAGCGCCGCGAAAAAGGCATCGCGGAGCGGAAGCCCCATTGCTACGCCGGCGGGCAGCCCGCCGCGCAGCTCGATGACCGGCAGCATCGAAATGAGCACGGTCGCAAGGAATTTTCCCTCGCCGGCCGAGAGCAGCCATTGCACGATCGCGTCTGTCATGCGCCGCTTCCTTTCCTGAATGATAACGCACCTATTATATAAAACCTCACCGGAAAATACAAGAAAAGATTTGCGGGAAGAAACACGGGAAGGGGACGGCCTCGTGCCGTCCCCTTCCCATTCTTATGCAAGCTCAGCGCTGGTTGGTGTTCTGGTTCTGCTCCTGGTTCTGATTGGTGTTCTGCTCCTTGTTCTGGTTCTTCTCCTTCATGTGCCCGCCTCCTTTCCTTTGTTCTGCTACGGCAGATAGTTTTTCCGCGCGGCGGAAAAACTATACACGGCGCGCAAAAATCCGCAGCGCGGCCGAAAAATGGAAAAATTTCTTCTTCACGGCATTTTTCCGCAAATTATCGTTGACAAACGGCGGTGGAGGTGGTATCATACCTACGCAAAACAAAGAAGAACGGCAGCATCCGTTCTCACCTTTAGCGAAAGCGAGAAGGTCAATGATCGAAAAAGCGCGTGGGCGCTTTGCGTTTGTTGTACGGGTGCGGCATGGCTGCGCTCGTTTTTGTTTGGTCAAATCATTTAATGGAGGTGCTTCGGTATTAGCAAGGATGTGCATCAGCTCAATGAGGACATTCGAGACAGCGAGATCCGTCTGATCGGTTCCACCGGTGAGCAGCTCGGCATCATGTCTGCCGCCCAGGCGCAGCGGATCGCCGACGAGCAGGGGCTTGACCTCGTCAAGATCTCCCCGCAGGCTACGCCCCCCGTGTGCAAGCTCATGGACTACGGCAAGTTCCGCTTTGAACAGGGCAAGCGCGAAAAGGAAGCGAAGAAGAACCAGCACGTGGTCGAGATCAAAGAGATCCGTATGTCGCCCGGCATCGATGTCGGCGATTTCAACACAAAGCTCAAGAATGCCCAGAAGTTCCTTGCCGACGGCAACCGCGTCAAGGTCTCGGTCCGCTTCCGCGGCCGCGAGATGGCGCATACCGACATCGGCAAAGACCTGTTGGTGCGCTTCGCCGAGCAGTGTGCCGAGGTGGCGACATTGGATAAAGAGCCCAAGCTGGAAGGACGCAGTATGTCCATATTCCTTTCCCCCAAGACCGGAAAGTAACACAATATACGAAAAGGAGAAACTACCATGCCCAAGCTGAAGACCCACAGCGGTTCCAAGAAAAGATTCAACCTGACCAAGACTGGCAAGGTCAAGATGGCCAAGGCCTTCAAGAGCCACATCCTGACCAAGAAGCCCACCAAGCGTACCCGTCACCTGCGTGCGGGCGGCTATGCCGACGCTACCGTTGCCGGCACCATCCGCAAGATGATCCCCTACAAATAAGATAATTACGATACGCTTTAAGGAGGCTTACTGATATGGCACGTGTTAAGGGCGCGATGATGACGCGCAAAAGAAGAAACAAGACTCTGAAGCTCGCGAAGGGCTACTGGGGCAACAAATCCCGCCACTTCAAGATGGCCAACCAGGCCGTGATGAAGTCCCTGACCTACGCTTACACCGGCCGCAAGCTCAAGAAGAGAGATTTCCGCAGCCTGTGGATCACCCGCATCTCCGCCGCCTGCAAGATGAACGGCATGAACTACTCCACCTTCATGCACGGTCTGAAGGTCAAGGGCATCGAGATCAACCGCAAGATGCTCAGCGAGATGGCGATCAACGACGCCGTCGCGTTCACCGCTCTTTGCGACCTCGCGAAGAACGCGTAAAAAGTGCAAACGAAAAGAGACGCTGTAAGGCGTCTCTTTTTTTTATAACAAAGGGGTCATTCTCTACCGTAGAGAATGACCCCTTTGAAACCCCAAGAGAGCGCAAGGGCTGCGCCCTTGACCTGCCATCGCCGGTTTTCTACGAAGCTGCGACTGCACGCGCTGTGCAAAATACTGCCTGCAATGCTTGGCGCGGCTTTCGATTTGGTCTGCTCCTTGCGGCCGCTGCCGCTCTGCGGCGGGGTTTCGGGTCTACCGCTCTATGAGGTCATAGGGGTTTCGGAAGCACTCGTAGACGTCGTTTTTGCCGACGATGACACGACGCATTTTTTCAGTGACCTCACGCGCCTGCGTAAGCGTCTTTTTTGCCGCGCCGAAATTTTGCTGTTCCAAGTCCTGCAGCGCCTCGCGGATCGAGTGCTCGAGATAATAATACATATTCTCATAAGTCGGCATAAAAATCACTCCTTATAGCACATTATAACCTGAAACAGGTTACGCTGCAATACCCTGTTTCAGGTTGCCGTATAGTGCTGACGGGGTGATAAGAATGTATCAGCGTTTGCGCGATCTGCGCGAGGATAGAGACTGGACGCAAAAAGAGCTTGCAGCCATGCTCGGTATGTCGCAGACCGGATATTCAAAATATGAGACGGGAGAAAATGATATTCCGACTTCTATTTTATTGAAGCTTGCGGATATTTACGGAACGACGACCGATTATCTCCTTGGCCGTACAGACACGTTTGCTCCGCCGAAAAAGAAATAGTCCGTGACCCCGCCGCAGAGCGGCAGCGGCCGCAAGGAGCAGCCCAAATCGAAAGCCGCAACAAGAAGCTGCACGCACTCCTTTGCGCAGCGCGTGCAGTCGGCCTATTGTCAGGCTTCCGATGGCGGGGTTGAGGGGGTGCGCCCCCCGCGCGTTTTCTCACCGCTTTTTCGCGCAAAAAAGCGGTGCCGCCGAAGGCTGATGCCTTCAGTCCTCACCGCAGAGCGGCAGCGGCCGCAAGAAGCAGCCCAAATCAAAAGCCGCAACAAGAAGCTGCACGCACGCCTTTGCGCAGCGCGTGCAGTCGGCCTATTGTCAGGCTTCCGATGGCGGGGTTGAGGGGGTGCGCCCCCTCGCGCGTTTTCTCACCGCTTTTTCGCGCAAAAAAGCGGTGTCGCCGAAGGCCGATGCCTTCAGTCCCCACCGCAGAGCGGCAGCGGCCGCAAGGAGCAGATCAAATCGAAAGCCGCAAAAAGCGCGGCTGCGCCGCGCCGATGCACTCTCATACGGTTGCTGAAAGCTGATTTAATATGAGCGGCTCGGGGGTCAAGGGGCTTGCCCCTTGCGCTCTCTTGGGGTTCTAAAGGGGGTATTCTCTACGGTAGAGAATACCCCCTTTGCTATACGCCGCGCGTTGCGCGGCCGTTATTCTTCCTCCGGCTCCTCCCACGGCGTCATCGTGGCGACTAGACGGTGGATGGGCGTGCCCAGCTCGTGGAATTTCGCCTCGTAGTCGGTCATCACACCGACGGCGCCGTTCGCGTGCAGATCGTCCGTGACCTCGGAGAGCGTAAAGCCAAACTGCGGGATCTCCTCCACCGACCAGGCGAAAAGCGGGGCGTTGTCCGTCTTGAAATGAATCTGCCCGCCGTCCTTGAGCACCTTGCGATAGAGCTTGAGGAAATTGCCGTGCGTCAGGCGGCGCTTGGCGTGGCGCTTCGTCGGCCACGGGTCGCAGAAGTTGATGTAGATGCGGTCGACCTCGCCCAGGGCGAAAAACTCGGGCAGGATGTTCGCGTTCGCGTCGATGAAGCGGACGTTCAGAAGCCCCTCGGCGGCGCAGCGCTCCATGGCGACCACCATCGCGTCGGGCACCATCTCCACCGCCACGAACAGCACGTCGGGCTCCGCGGCGGCGGTGCCCGCGGTGAAGCGTCCCTTGCCGCAGCCCAGCTCAACACGCAGCTCGCGGGCCTCCGGCATCAGCTCGCGCCAATGGCCGCGGTGCGCGATGGGGTCCTTGATCTGCAGCGCCGCGCAGCGCTCCATGCGCGGCAGCAGGTTCTTTTTCTTTCTCATTCGCATGGGGAAATACCTCGCTTTTTGCGTTCATTTCCTGCCTATCATAGCGGAAACGCGGCGATAACACAAGAGAAAAATGAAGTCTTTCCGTCAGCAAAGAGGAATTTGCCGCAGGAACTGCGTTACATTGTCAGAAATGAATCAATTCTTGCAAAAAATGTGATCAAACTGGAAATAATTTCAAATGAAATGATATTCCTCTTGCAAAACGCGGGGGAATTGCATATAATAGCCCCATTAAGAGAAAACAAGGAGGGCATACCATGTCTTTCGTGACCTATGAACCGCAGGGCGCGGTCGCGTATCTCATCATCAACCGTCCCGAGGCGCTCAACGCGCTCAACTCGCAGGTGCTCGCCGACCTTGACGCGGCGCTCGACGCCATTGACCTCGACGCCGTCCGCTGCCTGATCGTGCGCGGCGCGGGGGAGAAGTCCTTTGTCGCCGGCGCGGACATTGCGCAGATGAAAGGCCTCACCAAGGCCGAGGGCGAGAGCTTCGGCAAGCAGGGCAACGACGTGATGCGCAAGCTCGAGACCCTGCCCATTCCCACCATCGCGGCGGTCGGCGGCTACGCGCTCGGCGGCGGCTGTGAGCTCGCCATGAGCTGTGATTTCCGCATCTGCTCCGATACCGCCGTGTTCGGTCAGCCCGAGACGGGTCTCGGCATCACTCCCGGCTTCGGCGGCACCCAGCGCCTCGCGCGTCTGGTCGGCCCCGGCATGGCCAAGCAGATGGTCTACACCGCCCGCAACATCAAGGCGGACGAGGCCCTGCGCATCGGTCTGGTCAACGCCGTCTATCCGCTCGCGGAGCTTTACACTGCGGCGGAGAAGCTCGCCTCTCAGATCGCTGCGAACGCGCCCATCGCGGTGCGCGCGGCGAAGAAGGCCATCAACGAGGGGCTTGACCTCCCGATGGACGAGGCCGTGGTGGTCGAGGAGAAGGCCTTCGGCTCCTGCTTCGGGACCGCCGACCAGCAGGAGGGCATGGGCGCCTTCCTCGAAAAGCGCAAGCACGAACCGTTCACCAACAAGTAAGCGTTACTTGACAATTTATAAATTTCAATTCATAGGAGGAACACAAAAATGAAAGTTGCAGTTTTCGGCGCCGGCACCATGGGCAGCGGCATCGCGCAGGTCTTCGCGGCACACGGCCACACCACTCTGATGTACGCGTCCAGCGTCGCTTCCGCGCAGCGCCACAAGGACAAGCTCGACGCTTCCCTGCAGAAGCGCGTCGAGAAGGGCAAGATGACTCAGGAGGCCAAGGATGCCCTGATGGCGAATATCTTCGTGGAGGAGAAGTCCGCCGCCGCCGATGCCGACCTCGTCATTGAGTGCGCCAAGGAAGAGATGGCGTACAAGCGCGCCATGCTCAGCGAGCTGGATGAGCTGTGCAAGGAATCCACCATCTTTGCCACCAACACCTCCTCTCTGTCCGTCACCGAGATGGGCCTGGGCCTCAAGCACCCCGTCATCGGTATGCACTTCTTCAATCCCGTTCCCAGCATGAAGCTCGTCGAGGTCATCCGCGGCGCGAACACCACGCAGGAGACCTTCGACTTCATCTACAAGCTCTCCGAGGAGATCGGCAAGCAGCCGGTCGAGGTCGCCGAGGCTCCTGGCTTCGTCGTCAACAAGATCCTCATCCCCATGATCAACGAAGCCATCGGCCTCGTTGAGACTGGCGTCGCCTCCGTCGAGGATATCGACAAGGCCATGATGCTCGGTGCGAATCATCCCATGGGCCCCCTCGCCCTCGGCGACTTCATCGGCCTGGACGTCTGCCTCGCCATCATGAACGTGCTGCTCGAGGAGACCGGCGATCCCAAGTACCGTCCCGCCCTGCTGCTCAAGAAGATGGTCCGCGGCGGCCAGCTCGGCAAGAAGTCCGGCAAGGGCTTCTATGATTACAGCAAGTAATTTTTCGACAAAATATAACAGAAAAAGAGCCGGTTTCGACCGGCTCTTTTTCTCAACACCGGAAAGGGGAGGAACACCATGAGCGAAAAGAAGTGCGTTTGCGGGCACGAGCTGGAAAGCGGCGGATTTTTCTCCGGCCTTTTCGGCGGCAGGGACGACGACAAGCCGCGCAAAAATCAGCCACCCGGGTTCTGAGCCTGCCCCTTGACAAATCCGCGGCGACGGCGTATACTGCTATCCATCAAACCAGCATCGACGGAGAAGAAACCGCAGAGCACCGCACAGAGAGGGACGCATTTCGGTGCAAGCGTCCTGCGTGAGCGGCGGCCGTACCACTCCCGAGCAGCCCGCGACGAGCGGGACGGGTTCGCCCGTTACAGCGGACACAAGCGGCGCAAACGCGCAAGCAGGGTGGAACCGTGGAGTATAGCAATGCTTCACCCCTGATACCGTCGGGGGTGAAGCATTTTTGCACCCTCAGAGTCAAATGGAGGTAACTGAAATGTCCGAAGAAGTCAAGATCAACGAAGAAAACCAGTACAGCTTTGAAAATCCCGAGTACCGCAAGACCTATTGGCACACCTGCTCCCATGTGCTGGCGCAGGCGGTCAAGCGCCTGTGGCCCGAGGTGAAGCTCGCCATCGGCCCCAGCATCGAGACCGGCTTCTACTACGATCTGCTCGCTCCCTTCGCCTTTACGCCGGAGCATCTGGAGCAGATCGAGGCGGAGATGCGCAAGATCTGCAAGGAAAAGCTCAAGCTCGAGCGCTTTGAGCTGCCGCGCGAGGAAGCCATCAAGTTCATGGAGGAGAAGGACGAGCCGTTCAAGGTCGAGCTCATCAACGATCTGCCTGCCGACGCGCACATCAGCTTCTATAAGCAGGGCGAGTTCACCGACCTCTGCGCCGGCCCGCATCTCGATTCCACCGGCCGCATCAAGGGCAACGCCATCAAGCTGACTGCCTGCAACGCCGCCTACTGGCGCGGCGACAGCAAGCGTGAAACGCTCCAGCGCATCTACGGCGTCGCTTTCCCGAAGAAGGAAGAGCTGGACGCCTACCTCAAAGAGCGCGAGGAGGCCGTCAAGCGCGACCACAACAAGCTCGGCCGCGAGCTCGAATATTTCACCACCGTCGACTGCATCGGTCAGGGTCTTCCGGTGCTGCTGCCCAAGGGCGCGCGCGTCGTGCAGGTGCTCCAGCGCTGGGTCGAGGATACCGAGCAGAAGCGCGGCTATCTTCTCACCAAGACCCCGCTGATGGCCAAGCGCGACCTTTACAAGATCTCCGGCCACTGGGATCACTATCTCGACGGCATGTTCATCCTCGGCGACCCGTATGACGAGACGAAGGAGTGCTTCGCCCTGCGCCCGATGACCTGCCCGTTCCAGTATCAGGTCTACCTGAACCGCCAGCGCTCCTACCGCGACCTGCCGATGCGCCTGGGCGAGACCTCGACGCTGTTCCGCAACGAGGATTCCGGCGAGATGCACGGCCTCATCCGCGTGCGTCAGTTCACGATCTCCGAAGGTCACCTCGTCCTGCGTCCCGACCAGCTCGAAGAGGAGTTCAAGGGCTGCCTCGACCTTGCCAAGTACTGCCTCGGCACCGTCGGCCTTCTTGACAAGTGCACGTTCCGCTTCTCCCAGTGGGATCCCGCGAACCCGAACAACAAGTACGAGGGCACGAAGGAGCAGTGGGATCACGCCCAGAGCGTGATGGAGCGCATCCTCAAGGACCTCGACGTCGACTACACCATCGGCATCGACGAGGCCGCATTCTACGGCCCGAAGCTCGACATCCAGTATAAGAACGTCTACGGCAAGGAAGACACCCTCGTCACCATCCAGATCGACATGTTGCTCGCCGAGCGCTTCGGCATGTACTACATCGACGAAAACGGCGAGAAGAAGCTGCCGTACATCATCCACCGCACTTCTCTCGGCTGCTACGAGCGCACGCTCGCCTACCTCATCGAGGAGTATGCCGGCGCGCTGCCGACGTGGATGGCGCCCGAGCAGGTGCGCTTCCTGCCCGTCACCGATCGCGCCGCCGACTACTGCGCCGAGCAGGCCAAGAAGCTCGAAGACATGGGCTTCCGCACCGAGGTCGATTACCGCAACGAGAAGATCGGCCGCAAGATCCGCGACGCGCAGACCGAGAAGGTGCCCTACATGGTCATCGTCGGCGACCGCGACATGGAGAACGGTACCGTCTCCCCGCGCCACCGCGCGGACGGCGATCTCGGCGCGATGAGCGTGGACGAGTTCTCCGCCCTGCTCAAGCGCGTTGTGGACAACAAGGAGCAGAAGTAAACCGATCTTTTTGGAAAAACAGTCACTCGTCAGAGTGACTGTTTTTTTGCCTTGGATTTAGCCAAAATGACGGACGGTGAAGGAAAACTTGCATAAATTCGAATAAGGTGCATGAAAAATTTATATATGAAGAAAAAGTAAAAATTTGTCGTCACCAAAAAATTTGTGTGAAATAACGGAACGAGCGGAAAAAGAAAGGGCTAAGAAAAATGGATTCCGCCTTAATTTTGTGCGAATAGCCAAAAGTGCAAAAGTATCTTGCAATAAAACTTGCAATAAGTTATAATGGCTATGCCTCAAAGAGGTACATTGGCCGTTTTGCAAAACGAAGAAGCGCCGGCCGACGCTCATGCACAACATTGGACAACGTTGTGCAGAATGCTCCCGACCGGCGGTAACGTTGCCGAAACGGTAAAACGAAAAGGAGATTGCGTATGAAAAAGTTCTTAGCCCTCATCCTGTCCGTCGCTATGATCTTCGCTCTTGTTGCCTGCGGCAGCAAGGAAGGTGGTACCCCCAACACCGACGGCGACACCCAGCAGACCGATAACCCCGCCGCTCCCGTCGACATCGTCATCGCCACCGGCGGCACCACCGGTACTTACTATGCCGTTGGTAACGCGCTCGTCACCACCATCGGCGACAAGCTGAGCCTGTCCAAGCTCACCGCTGTCGACTCCGGCGCCTCCAAGGCGAACGTCCAGCTCGTCACCGCCAACCAGGCCCAGATGTCCATCCTGCAGTCCGACGTTCTGAACTATGCTCACAACGGCTCCGGCGGTGAGACCATGTTCGACGGCGCTGCCGACAAGAACTCCCTGTGGGTCGCGGGCGTTTACAACGAGACCGTCCAGCTCGTCACCGCTCCCTCCATCACCAGCATTGAAGACCTCAAGGGCAAGACCGTCTGCGTCGGCGACGTCGGCTCCGGTACCGCTCTGAACGCGGCTCAGGTCCTCGAGGCCTACGGCATGACCTTCGACGATATCAAGGTCATGTACGACTCCTTCTCCGGCGGCGCTGAGGCCCTCAAGAACGGCCAGTGCGATGCGGCCTTCACCGTTTCCGGCGCCCCCACCCCCGCTCTGACCGACCTCGCCACCGCCTACAACTTCAATATGCCCTCCCTCAGCGATGAGGCTGTTTCCTATCTGACCACCAACTATCCGTTCCTCGTCCAGGATAACCTGCCCGCCAACACCTACACCTGCGTTGCGGACGAGACCGTCTGCGTCGCCGTCAAGGCCGTCTTCACCGCCTCCAAGGACCTCAGCGAGGATGTCGTCTATGAGATCACCAAGGCCATGTTCGACAATCAGGCTGACCTGGCCAAAGCTCAGGCCAAGTTCGGCTTCCTGAGCCCCGAGGGTGCTGTTGCCGGCTCCTTCGACCTGCATCCCGGCGCCGAGAAGTACTACAAGGAGATTGGCGTTCTGTAAGAACACCCAATCCTGAAAGAGTGCGAAAGTGCAACTGCGACAACGCATAAGCATGGCCGCTGCAATAGTCTTGATTATTGCAGCGGCCTCCCTCTTGATTCCCCGCGCCGGCTATTACCTGACGCTCCGCAATAAGGACAGCGGCGAGCTCTATGCGCGCTACCGCATGGACGAGGGGGATCGCTTTTCCATTACCTTTAAGCATTCCGTCAACCAATATCCGCTGACGGACACCTTTGAGATCAGTGAAGGAAAGATCTATGCCGAGGAGTGTAAGTACTATGCTTACGGCGCCGGCGTGCAGGTGGAGCTGAATCCCGGAGAGGAGCTCAGCTATACCGACGACGGAGCCATGCTCATCACCGGCATACATCAGGATAGAACCGGAGTCTGTTATGCCGTGGCCACCGTTTACGACTTCTTTTTGAAGGTAAAGGACGGTCCGGATATCAGTCTGCGTGATTTGTGTGGAAGAAATTCGCTGGTGACGCTCAATTATGAGTTCTTCCTCTATTGACGTCACAGTGTTCACCAATAAAAAGGAGGAGAAAAACACCAATGACTGACGCTGAAAAGAAAGTCTTGGACGAAGAGGTCGTCGTTGAAAGCGTAGACGTTGAAGTCGGTACGATGGAAGACGTTGACGCGATCATGAAAAAGTATGACCGCGAGTCCAACACCCGTGTCTGGGAGGGCACGCCGAAGAAGATCCTGCGCTATGTGCTGGCCGCCTTTATGCTCTTTATGGTCTACATGAACCTGTGGGCCACCTGGAGCGGCCAGATCCGCCGCTGCCTGTTCGTCGGCTTTGTGATCCTGTTCACATTCTTTATCTACCCCGTGAAGAAGGGCAATGTAAAGCCCAACTCCATGCCGTGGTATGATATCCTGCTCGCTGTCGCGGGCTGTATTCCCTATTTCTACTATGTTGCCAACTTCAAGAGGATTGTGGCGATGGGCATCGCCATCGGCCAGACCGAGGTCATCCTTGGCATCATCGGCACGTTGGTGCTCGCGGAGTGCTGCCGCCGCGCGGTGGGCCTTCCCATTCTGGTCGTGGCGGGCTGCTTTGTGCTCTACGCCTTCATCGGCCGCGGCATGAGCCTGGACCTGGTGGTCTACAACATCTTCTATACCACCAACGGCATCATCGGTACGCCGATCTCCGTCTGCTCGACCTACATTGCGCTGTTCCTGCTGTTCGGCGCGTTCCTTGAGGCGACCGGTGTCGCCAACTTCTTCATCGACTGCGCGAACGCGCTGGTCGGCTGGGCGTCCGGCGGTCCCGCGAAGGTCGCGGTCGTCTCCTCCGCCCTGTGCGGCATGGTCTCCGGTTCCTCCGTCGGCAACACCGTTACCACCGGTTCCGTGACCATCCCGATGATGAAGAAGACCGGCTATCCCCCCGAGTTTGCCGGCGCGGTCGAGGCTGCGTCCTCCACCGGCGGCCAGATCATGCCCCCCATCATGGGCGCTGCGGCGTTCATCATGGCGGAAATGACCGGCTATGAGTATGCCGACATCATCGTCCGTGCGATCCTGCCGGCGTTCCTCTACTTCCTCGGCATCTTCCTCGGCGTCCACTTCAAGGCGAAGAAGCTCGGCCTCGTCGGCCTCAAGCGTGAGGAGCTGCCCAAGTGGAAGCTCCTGCTGCCGAAAATCTATCTGCTCCTGCCCCTGATCGTCCTGACCTGGATGGTCGTCGCCGGTCAGACCATGGCCAAGAGCGCCATCTACGGCACCATCGTTGCCATCGTGGTCGGTATCATCAATAAGGACGACCGCATGACCCCGAGCAAGTTCGTCAACGGCCTTGAAAACGGCGGCAAGAACTGCCTGTCCATCGGCATCGCCTGCGGTATCGCCGGCATCATCTCCGTGTGCATCACGATGACCGGTCTCGGCGGCAAGCTGATCACCTATGTGGTCAAGCTCTCCGGCGGCAACCTGTTCATCGCCCTGTTCCTCACGATGATCTGCTGCATCATCCTCGGCATGGGCGTGCCCACCACCGCGAACTACATCATCATGGCCTCCACCTGCGCGCCCATCCTCATCAACGGTATGAACATGCACATTCTGGCTGCCAATATGTTCGTGTTCTACTTCGGCATCGTCGCCGACATCACGCCTCCCGTTGCGCTCGCGGCTTATGCCGGTGCTGCCATCGCCAAGGCGCCCCCGATGAAGACCGCGCTCAACGCCACACGTCTGGCGATCGCGGCATTCATCATCCCCTACATCTTCGCTTATAACAATGCGATGATCTTCGTCGGCGATGTCACCTTCTTCGGCGTTGCCTCCATCGTTATCTCCGCGACGCTCGGCATGGCCTCCATCGCCTCCGGCTTCATGGGCTATCTGATCCACGACCTGAAGTGGTACTCCCGTATCGCGCTGATCGCCGGCGGTCTGCTGATGGTCATCCCCGGTACGGTCACCGACCTTGCCGGCCTCGCCATTCTGATCGTTATCCTGCTCATCCAGAGGGCTGAGAACAAGAAGGAGAAGAAGGCTGCGGTCTGATCTCCCGAAAACACGAGAAAATAAAGAGACGCTTCGGGGTTCTACTGGTAAAGCCCACGACTTCAAATGTTAAATTTAGAGGCAGTTACCAGAAAAACGACCCGAACTGACACAATTCAATAGGCGAAAAAGGCACGATTTGATGTAATTTTCAAATCGTGCCTTTTTCATGCCCGCAGGAGGTGAAAAAAATGACAGAGATGCTGCTGACCGATTACTTTTACGGCGATGAATCCGAACAATTCAGCTACTTCCGAATCCCTCGCCTGCTTATCACAAGTCCGCGCTTCAAGGGACTATCAACAGACGCGAAGCTGCTCTATGGTATGCTGCTTGACCGTATGAGCCTGTCTGCAAAGAACGGCTGGTACGACGAGCAAAGCCGCGTCTACATCTACTACACCGCGGATGAGATTAGGACAGACATGGGCTGCGGTAACGATAAGGCGCTCAAGCTGCTCTCCGAGTTGGATACGAAGAAGGGCGTTGGCCTGATCGAACGAATCAAACAGGGACAGGGTAAGCCGACGAAAATATATGTCAAGCGCTTTACGACGCGGGAGCTTCCAGCGGACACGGCTGAGCCATCCGCGCAATGCCCTGATACCGGCAGAGGTGCAGACATCGATTTTTCCGACTTCCAGACATCGGAAAAGTCGATGTCAAGACCTCGGCAATCCCGATGTGCAGACCTCGGAAAAACCGATGCAAGTTATCCTAATAGAAATAAACCTGAGTTTAGTTATCCTGATCCATCTATCCAATCCCACGAAATGGAGATGGAGCGATACGAGTGCAGAAAAGAAGTCATGGAGCAGATCAACTACGTTGACCTACAGAAAAGCTATCCGTATGACGATGTGGACTGCCTGTTGGAGCTGATCGTTGATACGCTTTGCAGCACATCGACGACCATGCGTATCGGCGGAGACATTCTTCCGGCGAGCGCCGTCAAGGAGCGATACCGGCAGCTTGACGCCGAGCACATCAGGTACGTCATCGACGGTCTGCGCCAGACGACCACACAAATCCGAAACATAAGGGCTTATCTGCTTACGACGCTTTACAACGCGCCGCTGACGATGGGCCCTTATTATTCTGCCGCCGTGCGGCATGACACCGGTTAGAAATGTGTCCCACGGTGGGACGCAATTTTAGCATAAATCAAAAAACATGGAGGTATTGAAATGGCAACTGAAACCAGCAAAACCACATCCCCTGGCAACGCACCCCCTACACCCCAGCAGATCCCGCTCGCGCAGATACGCGATCTCCCCGGCATTGTGAACATCCGCACCTACACGCCAAAGGACTTAGGCGGCCTTGTCAGCAGTATCCAGTCGGTCGGCGTCCGTGAGCCGATCATCGTCCGCCGCAGCGAGGACGGAATGTATCAGCTTTTGGCAGGTCAGCGCCGCCGCAAGGCGAGCGAGCTTGCCAAGAAAACCACGATCCCTGCTCTTGTATACGAAATGACATTGGAAGAGGCGCGGTTTTATCACAAGGCGCAGTCGCTCGACCCAAAGGCAGTTATCCCTGGCAAGCTGGTGACGCTCTCTGCGGACGAGCCGAGCAGATCGGAGGAGAAGCCGCCCGCTGTTCCTGCCGCTGATAAGGACAAACAGAACGAGAAACCCGCGCCTACAGCTCCTATCAAGTCTGATCCGACCAAAGCGGAAGAGAAAACGCCTGTTGTACCCCTTGTGGCTGACAAGGACAAAGAAACCGAAAAGTCTGCGTCTGTGGTTCCTGCCAAGAGCGAGGCGGTCAAGGCGGAAGAGAAACCGGCCGACGCTCCTGCCGAAGCTGACAAGAGCAAAGAAACCGAAAAGCCAGCGCCTACGACCACTACCAAGGGCGAGACAACGAAGATGGAAGAAAAAATGTCTGCTGCACCTGCCGTAGCTGGCAAGGACAAAGAAGCTGAAAAGCCTGCGCCTGCGGCTTCCACCAAGAGCGAACCGGTCAAGGCGGGAGAAAAAGCATCCGCCGTGCCTGCCGCAATGGATAAGGGCAAGGAAGCCGAGAAGTCCGCTCCCGCAGCTTCGACCAAAGCGGCACCGGCTAAGCCCGCGGCAATGCCTGCCGGTCCCGCCGCCGTCGGTCCGACCG
>NZ_JAHLPT010000019.1 GCF_018918025.1 Oscillibacter sp. MSJ-31
GCGGCTGCCTGAAATGGTAATGCGGTGTCAAACCTTCAACGCCCCTTTCAGGGGCTACGGTCGTAATAGCCCCTTTTAGGGGCAGACCAAACCACCAGTTTACTGGTGGTTATGATTATCATCGGGAGTCCTCCCGCGTGGAGAGGCAGAAGGTCAGCAGCGAGGCCGCCGCGCTCACCGTGCCGAGCAGCAGCGCGGCCTGTATGCCGCTGCGGTCGAGGAGCCGTCCGCCGAGGAGATTGCCCAGCGCGCCGCCAAGTCCGCTGCCGGCGACATAGATGAGCGACTGTCCCTTGAGCTGGTCGCGTTCGGGGAGCGCCGCGGCGACGTAGTAGACCGTCGCGGGCGCGTAAACGGCGAACTGGAAGAACTGCATACAATGCCCGAGGTAGATGAGGGGCATTGAGCGGGCAAGGTAGAAAATAAGGAATTTCACGACCTCGGCTCCTGCCGCGAAGCGCAGGAAGAAGCCGGGCGAGAAGCGCTTTTGCAGCCGGGAGACCAGCGTCATCGCGGGCAGCTCCAGCACGGCGGAGATGGCAAGGCTCGTGCCCACGGCGCTCGCGGTCCCGCCGGCCTTGGCGACGAGGGCGTTCATATAGGTGTTGGAGATGGTGTGGGTGAGGAAAAAGAACATACAGCCGAGCAGGGTGAGCGCGAAGCGCGGGTGGCTGCGCAGCACGGCGGCGATGCTCCGGTGCTCCGCAGGGCGGTCCGCCGCTTCATCGGGGCGCTCGGGCAGGCGGAAGCCGGCCATGGCGATAAGCCCGCAGGCGGTCAGCGCGGCAAAGATCGGCAGGAGCAGCGTCGGCGCGTGGCGCTCGAGCACAAAGCCGAGGAGCAGCACCGCGGCGGCGTAGGAGACCGAGCCGACGCCGCGGCAGAAGCCGTAGACCACCGGGATGCCGCAGCGGTTCGCGTCCATCGCCATGGCGTTTTGAAACGGCGGGGTGGAGGAGAGGAACGCGCCGATGAGCGCGAAGCACGCGCCCAACACGAACGGGCGCGGCAGCGGCACGAGCCATACGAGCAGGCACAGCGCCGCGGCGAGCGTGAGCAGCGCCATCGCGCCGTGGCGGTTTTCGAGGCCGGGCCGCGCGTCGAGAAACGAGGAGACCGCGGGGGAGAGGAACACCGAGAGCAGCGTCGCGCACGAGGTCACGACGCCGACCTGCGCGCTCGCAAAGCCGTTGTATTCGAGCACGAGCGCGATAAAGGCCCAGAGCGAGCCGTAGGCGCCCCAGAACGAGGCGTGGATCACGGCGTAGCGCGTATTCATGGAAAGCCGCACGGCGACGCCTCCTTTCCCAACAAAGCGGAATACAAGAAGTTTAACACTTTGTGATGCATTGTCAACGGTTTTTGTTGAGTTTTGCGCGCGCATGGGCTATACTGTAACATGAAAAAGAATGCGAACACGGAGGTTTTTGACGATGAAGCTGATGGTGCTGGACGGCAACTCGATCCTCAATCGCTCCTATTACGGCATCCGTCCCCTGACGACGAAGGACGGCTTTTATACGCAGGCCATTTACGGCTTTCTGGTCACGATGGCGCGGCTGGAGGACGAGGAGCGGCCCGACGCAGTGTGCGTGACCTTCGACCGGCGCGAGCCGACCTTCCGCCACCTGGAGTACGAGGGCTACAAGGCCCAGCGCAAGGGGATGCCCGAGGAGTTGGCGATGCAGCTTCCGGTGATGAAAGAGGTACTCGACGCGATGAACATTCCGCGCTACGAGCTGGCGGGCTACGAGGCGGACGATCTCATCGGCACCATCTCGCGCAGATGCGAGGCGGCGGGCTGGGACTGCGTGGCAGCGACGGGTGACAAGGATTCGCTTCAGCTCATCACGGAGCACACGACCGTCAAGCTCATCTCCACCCGCATGGGGCAGACCACCACGAAGCGCATGACGCCTGAGAGCTTTGCCGAGGAGTACGGCTTTGAGCCGATCCACATCATTGACCTCAAGGCGCTCATGGGCGACGCGAGCGACAACATCCCGGGCGTTCCCGGCATCGGCGAAAAGACGGCGATGGCGCTCGTTCAGAAGTACCGCAGCATCGACGAAATTTACCGTCTCCTGCCGGAGCTTAACGCCAAGCCCGGCGTCATCAAAAAGCTGACTGAGGGCGAGGAAAGCGCACGGCAGAGCTATCACCTCGCGACGATTCTCACCGATGCGCCGTTGGAGTTCACGCCGCAGGACAACCTGCGCAAAGCGCCGTCGGACGCGCTCTATCCGCTGCTCATGCGTCTGGAGTTCCACAAGCTCATCGAGAAAATGGGGCTAAAGCCCGCGGCGGAGCCGCTCAGCGCCGCAGAGACGGTCGAATGCACCGTGACGGTCGAGACTGTGACGAGCGCGGAAAGAGCGGAGGAATGTCTTGCACGCCTCCGCGCGGCGGGCCATGTGACGGTGCTCGCGCTGCCCGACCTCTCCGGCGTGATCGTGGAGTGGGAGAAGAGCGAAAGGGAAACGCTGAGCGCGGAGTTTTTCTTCGATCGCTATTCCGGCGACTGGAACGCGCTGCTGCGCGCACTGTTCTCCACCGACATCAAAAAGGTCAGCCACAACGTCAAGGACCTCATGCACACGCTGCTGGAAAACGGTTTGCCCGCCGAGGGCTTCGTGTTCGACACCGCGCTCGCCGCCTACCTCCTCGACGCGACGGCGGGCAGGTATGACATCGCCTCGCTCTTTGCCGTCTACTTCCACACGCAGCTTGCCGCGCCCGCGCATCTGGAGCCGGGGGTGTTCGATCTGCTCGGCGATGTGAGAGCGGCGGAAACGGCGTTTCATATCTATACCTCCGCCGTCGGCTCGCTTTATAAGGAGCTTGTGCCGCGCATCGAGGAGAGGCAGCTCCATGCGCTTTATTATGAGGTCGAGTTACCGCTCTGCCGCGTGCTCGCGGAGATGGAGCTTGCGGGCGTGCGCGTGGACGCGAAGGCGCTCGCGGACTTCGGCGCGGCGATGGACGCGGAGCTGAAAACGCTGGAGGAGCGCATTTACGAGGAGGCCGACGGGAGCTTCAACATCAATTCCCCCAAGCAGCTCGGCGAGGTGCTTTTCGACCGTCTCGGTCTGCCGCACGGCAAAAAGACGAAAACTGGCTGGTCTACGAATGCGGATGTGCTCGAAAAGCTGCGCTGGGAGCACCCCATCGTCGCCGACGTGCTGCAGTACCGCCAGTACGCCAAGCTGAAATCGACCTACTGCGACGGGCTGCTGAAGGTCATCGGGCCGGACGGGCGCGTGCGCACGAGCTTCCAGATGACCGTGACCGCCACGGGGCGGCTCAGCTCCACCGAGCCGAATTTGCAGAATATCCCGACGCGCACGCCGCTCGGCAGCGAGCTGCGGCGGATGTTCGTGCCCGAGCGCGGCAAGGTGCTCGTGGACGCGGACTACAGCCAGATCGAGCTGCGGCTGCTCGCCCACATCGCGGGCGACGAGACGATGCGGCAGGCGTTTTTGAGCGGCGAGGATATTCACACCGTCACCGCCTCGCAGGTGTTCGGCGTGCCGACGGAGGCGGTGACGAAGCAGATGCGTTCGCACGCGAAGGCGGTCAACTTCGGCATCGTCTACGGTATCTCTGCGTTTTCGCTCGCGCAGGACATCGGCGTGAGCGTTTACGAGGCGAAGGAGTATATTCAGAATTACCTCGACCGCTTCTCCGGCGTGCGCCGCTACATGACCGAGATCGTGGAAAGGGCAAAGGCGCAGGGCTATGTCGAAACGCTCATGCACCGCCGCCGCGACCTCCCCGAGCTGACCGCGAGCAACTTTGCCACCCGCTCGTTCGGCGAGCGCGTCGCGCTCAATATGCCTATTCAGGGCACGGCGGCGGACGTGATGAAGCTCGCGATGGTGCGCGTGCATGACCGTCTCAGACGCGAGGCACCGGAGGCGAAGTTGCTGCTGCAGGTCCACGACGAGCTGATCGTCGAGTGCCCCGAGGCGATGGCGGAGCAGGCGGCACGGCTCCTCACGGAGGAGATGGAGGGCGTGATGCAGCTCTCCGTGCCGCTGGTGGCGGAGGCGCACTGGGGCAAAAACTGGCTGGAGGCAAAGGGATGAACGGTAAAGTCATGCCGGTGCGGATCGTACCGATGAAAACGGAGCACCTCGACGCGGTGGCGGAGCTGGAGCGCAGCTGCTTCACCGTGCCGTGGTCGCGCAATGCGCTCGCCGAGGAGCTGGACAACGCGCTCTCGGCCTTTCTCGTTGCGCTGGACGAAAATGACCGCGTGGTCGGCTATGCGGGCCTGCAGGTCGTGCTCGACGAGGGCTACATCACGAATGTCGCCGTGCGGCCCGACTGCCGCCGCCGCGGCGTCGCGGGGAAGCTGCTCGATGTCTTCGAGCGCTTTGCCGAGGGCAATCATCTCGCGTTTCTCTCACTCGAGGTGCGCGCGAGCAACTACGCCGCCATCGCGCTCTACGGGCAGCACGGCTACCGCGGCGTGGGATGCCGCAGGAATTACTATGAGCATCCCAAGGAAGATGCCGTCATCATGACACGGGAGTTTGGGGAGGCAGCGAAATGAGGATACTGGCTTTTGAATCCTCCTGCGACGAGCGATCAAACCGCGAAGCGGTTTGATTTCAGCTGTGATAACACGTCTTGGCAGCAGCTTTGCTGCTGCCGCCCCGCCTCCGCGGGCGGGCGCAAGCGCCCGGCGGTCTCGTGAGAGATGCGGCGAAGAATGATAGAAAGAAGCAGATTAAGATGAAAATACTGGCTTTTGAATCCTCCTGCGACGAGACCGCGGTGGCGGTCGTCGAGGACGGGCGGCGCGTGCTCTCGGACGCCATCGCGTCGCAGGCGGATATGCACGCGCTCTACGGCGGCGTGGTGCCGGAGATCGCCTCGCGCAAGCACGTCGAGGCCATCGCCGCGCTGACGGACAAGGCGCTCGCGGACGCGGGCGTGACGAAGCGGGACATCGACGCGGTGGCGGTCACCTACGCGCCGGGCCTGATCGGCGCGGTGCTGGTGGGGCTGAGCTTCGCCAAGTCCGTCGCCTACGCGCTGGGCGTACCGCTCATTCCGGTGCATCATATCCGCGGCCACATCGCCGCGAATTATCTGGCGTTCCCGGAGCTGGAGCCGCCGTTCCTGGCGCTGTGCATGTCCGGCGGCAACACGTTGCTCGTGGACGTGCGGGATTATACCGACCTTGTTCTCGTCGGCGCGACGCGCGACGACGCGGCGGGCGAATGCTTCGACAAGGCCGCGCGTGTGCTCGGGATGCCCTATCCCGGCGGCAAGCCGATGGACGAGTTGGCGCAGCAGAGCGCGGGCGGCGTGTACGACCTGCCGCGCGCGAGCATCGAGGGGCACCCGCTCGACATGAGCTTTTCCGGCCTCAAGACGGCGGTGGTCAACCTCGCCCACAACGCCGAGCAGAAGGGCGAGCCGCTCGACCGCGCGGCGCTCGCGCGGGACTTTACCCGCGCGGTGTCCGATGAGCTGGTGCCGCGCGCCATGCTGGCCGCGCGCACGTGCGGACGCAAAACGATGGTCGCCGCCGGCGGCGTGGCCGCGAACACCATCCTCCGCGCCGACCTGATGGCGGCATGTGCGCACGAGGGCGTGAAGCTGTACCTCCCGCCGCTCCGGCTGTGCGGCGATAACGGCGCGATGATCGGCGCGCAGGGCTACTATGAGTATTTGGCCGGCGCTCGCGCGGACCTGTCGCTCAACGCCTACGCCACCCGCGACATCGACGACGCGGTGGTCGCCTACCGTGCGCAGGTGCGCGACATATTCGCCTGAGATGAATAAAAGCCGCAGACCTGTCAAGGTCTGCGGCTTTCCTTTTTGACGGAGCAAAATGAAATCCTGCAAAATAAGGGCGTTATGGAAACAAGCGGACGTTATTTGCAAAAGGGAGAAGAAATATCGTGCGTTATGTCAAACGAGTCATGTACCGGAGAGGGACGGGACATTTGACGCTGCGGCTGTGCAGAATGTCTGAGAATTTCAGAAAACCAAAGAAATATAGGGCGTTCAAAGTCTGGGGATAAGTCTGTGGAAACTGTGGATAACTATTTGTAGAAAAGCATTATTGAAAAACTTATGTGAACTCGTCGAACAATCGCGCGAGGGCAGAGAGCGTGCCGGAAAAAGTCGGGAAAAGGAAGGCAAAGTACGGGTTTTCCCGATTTTTGACGAAGCGCGTCGGGCAGCGGTTTGGGATGCCGGCTCGGTTTGCGGGGCGCGGACGCCGCCGGCGGGCCGTCCGAAATGCAAGAGAGCGAGCGCAAATACAAATGGTATTATTCACCGAAATGCACGTTCAAAAATGAGAAGAAGGCAGACCGGGAAAAAACAATGGTTTCTGTCTTGACGCGGGCAAAAAAGTGTGCTAAAATATCATTCGTCTTTGAGAAAGACGCTGGTGTAGCTCAGTCGGTAGAGCAGCTGATTCGTAATCAGCAGGTCAGGTGTTCGAGTCACCCCACCAGCTCCAAAAAGCACAGAAAACTTCGGTTTTCGGTGCTTTTTTGTTATATAAACGCCACAAACATTGTAGGTCAGGGTGTGGGGCAAATTTTGACCCACACCGTGACCCACACGCGGAAATGCGCGGAAAGGGTGAAAGAGCACCGGAGAGGAAACCGTTTCCTTTCCGGTGCTCTGCTTGTCTGTGGGTCTTATCGAATCTGTGCCATGAAACTGCCCATTTTCTCCGCAGCCTTTTGCTGCATCTGCCGAGTGGCGTGGGTGTAGGTGCGGAGGGTGAAGCCCGCGTCGTAGTGCCCGAGCATACTGCTGACCGTTTTGACGTCCACCCCGTTTTGGAGTGCCAGGGTCGCGAACGTATGACGCAGGTCGTGAAACCTGATATGCTCCAGCCCCGCGTCCTTGAGGATCCGCTTGTGGAGTGTTACCACCGAGTCGGGGTGATACATTTCTCCTGTTCTGCTGGACGGGAACATCCACGGATTGTCCGGGTGCTTGGCGTGCTCCTGCTTCAGCAGCTCCACGGCATCCTGCGGGATGGACACCTCGCGGATGGAGTTGCCGGTTTTTGGGCGGCTTAGAATGAGCTGGTGCTCTGTGTCCCAGCTGGCCTGCCTACTGACGGAGATGGTGCAGCTGGCTTCGTCAAGGTCGCTCCATTGGAGCGCGACCAGCTCGCCCTTTCTCAAGCCGCTGATCAATTCCAGATAGAACATCGGTAGGGCATTACGCCGCTCGGCGGCGTTCAGATACGCGCTGATGTGGTCTGGGTGAAGGATTTTCATCTCTTGTTTCTCAATTTTGGGGATGATGCAATTCTCCGTGGGATTGGTGAGAATGAGTTTTTCCTTCACCGCCCGGTCAAGAGCATTGTGCAGCATCATATGGATGCCGCGCACAGTGGAATTGCTCAGTCCGGGTTTTTCCTTTTTCTGTACCTTTCGCAACCTGCCATTGCTTTGTAAATCGTTGTAGAGCTTTTGCAGGTCACGGGTGGTGAGCTTATTCAGCGGGATATCCCCGATAGCAGGGATGATATGCTGTTCGATGTTCCGGTGGTAGTAGTTCATGGTGGATGGGCGAATGTGTGGTTTGGCATACAATTCAAACCACGTCCGCAGCCAAGCGGCAACCGTGTATTCATCGGTGCGGCTGACGTCGATACCCTTGACCGATTCCAGCGCGGCACTCAATTTCGCCTTGCATTCTGCTTGTGTCTTGCCGAGAACATTTTTAATGATCCGCTTACCTGTCTCGGGATGGTAGCCCGCGGTGTAGCGGCCCTCCCAGCGTCCGTCCTTTCGTTTTCTGATGTTGCCCTCGCCGTTGGCGCATTTCTTAGCCATGAGCATCGCTCCTTTCTTTGGTAGCCACAACACATACCACAACTCCTTGAAGAAAGCTATTACTTTTTGGACATCTTCTGTGGTTACAGCGGTGCGTTTTTGGAGAGGTCCTATTGTTTTCGGCAGCGCACAATATGCACCAAATTGCGTTGCCCCTTGGCGTTTGCCGGGTTAATAAAACCTCATTGTAAATTATCCTAAAATGTGTTATCTTCTTCACGGAAATACACACGCGAAATTCTGTATTTTTCACGCAAAGGGGCTTTTTATGAGTAAGATCAAATCTTGGTGCCGCGCCAATGCCATGCTGGTCATTTCACTACTGGCCGCAGTTGTAACGGCATTTTTTGTCCCGCCTGATAGGGACTACTTAGGTTATTATGACCTCAAGACGCTTGCTTGCCTGTTTTGTGTGCTGGCAGTGGTGGGTGCTTTGCGGGATCTGCATATCTTTTCCGCTCTTTCCCAGCGGATGGTACGCACCTTTTCCACGGTCCGGGGCGTGTGTACGGCGCTGGTAGTCATCACCATGTTCGGGTCTATGCTTCTGACCAATGATACCGCCTTGCTGACCTTTCTGCCGCTTGGCTGGTTTGTGCTTTCCTCTACCGGTCAGGAAAAGCACGCCGCGCTTCTGTTCATTCTGCAAAACTGCGCCGCCAACCTCTGCGGAATGATCACGCCCTTCGGCAATCCGCAGAATCTCTATCTTTTCAGCTATTACGGTCTTTCCACGAAAACGTTCTTTTCGGCAATGCTGCCGCCCTTCATCCTGTCTACCGTCCTCATTCTCCTGTGCTGCTTGGCGTTTCCAAAGGACCAGCTTTGTGTGCCGGAAGCGCAGGCCGCGGTAGACTCCCGCCAAGCCGCCGTCTATGGTGGGCTATTCTGTTTAGCCGTTGCCATGGTGCTGCGGCTGATGCCCTATGTCCTTGGCTTGACGGTCATTGTTCTGGCGCTCTGGTTTCTGGACCGGCACGCATTGAAAACCGTGGACTGGGGACTGCTGGCCACCTTCGCCGCGTTCTTCACCTTTTCCGGCAATCTTGCCCGGATGGAACCTGTTCGGGTGCTGTTCGCCCGCCTTTTGTCCCACGGGACCATGCTGATCTCCGCGCTCACCTGCCAGATCATCAGTAATGTCCCTGCCGCCATTTTACTCAGCCGCTTCACGCAGGATGCCCGCGGGCTTCTGGTTGGCGTCAATGTGGGCGGCGCAGGAACGCTGGTGGCTTCTCTGGCAAGCCTTATTACGTTTCGGGAATATACGCGCCGCGTTCCCAATGGCGGGAAGCGCTTTCTTTTCCTTTTTTCTGGGATCAGCTTTGCATTCCTGGCAATTCTTCTGGCTGCCATGTCCGTTGTGATGGGATAAGCCGTTTCCAACAGAATTGCGTTTTGTTCTGGAATTTTCAGAGGTGATAGTTACCGCGGAATGCTTTATGGCTTATCACTGTCGCAATACATATCTATACTCGGGGTCGTAGTTGGGTCGGTCATTGTTTCGGCAAGCAGGAGATATACAAATTCTGCCGATTATAACTGACGAACACATAAGGGACAGGCTCGTGCCTGTCCCTTGGTGTATATCTTATTCCGACTCCATTATGCAAAAGCTGCCTTAAACAAATTTTTTGCATAAAAATTTTCGCGTGCGGTATTCTGAGCATTTCCGTTATTCATCAGAAGGATGCGGACGGCAGTTTATGAAAGAGCTGCGGACGCTTACTTTCGGCTCGCGCGGATCGCCATGCCGGCCGCAAAGCCGATGACCGCGGGCAGCAGCCAGCCAAGGTTTTTGTCGAACAGGGGAAGATGCGCGGCGGCGAAGGCAATGGGCGCGTCCAGATGGAGCGCGGCCTGCACCGGCGCGGGCAGCGCTTTCATGCAGTCGAAAATGGCGGCGGCCCACGTGCCGGTCATGGTCGTGATGTAAACGGTGCGGTCATGCGCGAAGAATTTGCCGAGGAAGGCGAGAAGAATGAGCGCGATCGCCGGGGGATAGATGAGCATGAGCATGGGAATGGAGTATTCAATGATGGCGCTCAGCCCGATGTTCGACACGGCAAAGGAAAACACCGTGAAGAGGATCGCCCAGCTGCGGTAGGAGATCTTCCCGTTCGTCATCTTGGAAAAGGTCTCCGCGCAGGCGGTGACCAGACCGATGGAGGTCTTGAGACAGGCAAAGGTGATGGTGAAGGCAAGAATAAACAGTCCCACGCCGCCGAGGTAATGTCCGGCGATCTGCGTGAGGGCGATGCCGCCGTTTTCAGACAGCTCGAAGAGCCCTCTCGACTGCGCGCCGACCACGATGGACACCACATAGATCAGCGCCATCAGCGCGCCGGTGAGCAGACCGGAGGAGAGCACGTCCTCGGCAATGGCGTCGTCATTGTCCACGCCCATGCGGCGGATGACGTCGATGACCACGATGCCGAAGGCGAGACCGGCAATGGCGTCCATCGTGCCGTAGCCCTCAATGAGCGCGGGGAAGAACGCGTCGCTCCGATAGGCCTCCACTGGCTCGACCGCGGAGATCGCCGCGCCGGGCGCGAGCAGCGCCGCGAGCATCAGCACGGCAAAGAAGAACAGGAAGAGCGGATTGATGATCTTGCCGATCCAGACGGTGATCTTACCGGGACGCAGAGAGAAGAAGAGCACGAAGGCGAAGAACACCGCCGAAAAGAGGAGCAGATACAGCCGCTCCGGCGAATCCGCGCCCAGCAGGGGCGTGATACCGGTCGTGAAGGAAACGGTGGCGCATCTCGGGATGGCGAAGAGCGGGCCGATGGTCAGGTAGAGCAGGCAGGTGAAGAAAATGCCGTAGCCCTTGCCGACCTTGCCGGAGAGCGTCTGAAGTCCGTCGGAGTGCGTGACGCCGATGGCGGCGACGCCGAGGATGGGGATGCCGACCGCCGTGATGATAAAGCCGATGATCGCGGGCAAGGCATTCTGCCCCGCCATTTGGCCGAGATGGACGGGGAAGATCAGGTTTCCGGCCCCGAAGAACATTCCGAACAGTGTTCCGGCAACAAGAATTTTCTGCCGGAGCGTTAATTTTTTGGTCGTCATGGAAAATCAACTCCTTTGTGCCGAGAATCTTACACCCTGCACTTGAAAAAGAGAAACGACCGGTTATAATAGTTATATTACAAATTGAAATACCCTGATGGACAGGAGGCGGCAGACCTGTGGACAGCAAGAAGCTTGAAATATTGATGACGGCAGTCAACCTCGGCAGCTTTTCCAAAGCGTCTGAGGTGGTGGGCTACACCCAGTCGGGACTGACGCACCTGATCAACGGGCTGGAGCGCGAGATCGGCATGACGCTCATCCGGCGCGACCACAGCGGCATCGCGCTGACCGAGGACGGAGAAGCGCTGCTGCCCGCCATACGGGAATATCTCAGCGCGACGGCAAGGCTGGAGAATCAGATCGAGGCCATCGCGAAAAAGCGGACGGCGACGATCCGCATTGCCGCGTATGCGAGCCTTGCCATGCACTGGATGCCGGAAATTCTGTACCGCTTCCGCCGCGTGTGTCCGGAGACCGACGTGGATCTTCGCATGGTGGACCATGAGCTTGAGCCGTTCGAGCTGCTGGAGGCGGGGCGCACCGACGTCATCTTTGCCGCACGGCAGAGCCGCGTCAACTGCGATTGGACGCCGCTGTATTACGACGCGATGTATGCCATCCTGCCGGAGGATTATCCGGTCGGCGGGAGAGAGAGCTTTCCCATCGAGGAATTCGACGGGAAGGAGTTCCTGATGCCCTACGGGCGGTTCGACATTGATGTGAATGCCGCGCTCAGCCCGAAAAAGGTGAGGCCGAAGGTCCGCCCCTGCCATGTGGACGATGAAACGGTGATCCGCATGGTCAGTAAGGGGCTCGGCATCACCATGATGACGGAGATCATGATGCGGGGGAGAACGCAGGGTGTGCGGACGCTGCCGGTCAGCCCGAAGGCGGGACGCGAGCTGGGGATGGGAATGCACCTGAGCCGGAATACGCCGGAGGAGATATTGCGCCTGCGCGCGTGTGTGCTCGACTTTACCGGCGGCTTATCGTAGATTTTACAGAAAAGATATAGAAATCCATTCCTTTCAATGATATAACAGGAAAACATACCAAACAGAAAGAAGAAACGAAGGAGAAATCTACATGGGCGCTTCGATCAATTTCAACGAGAAAAAGGGCTTCATCTGCGATATGGATGGCGTCATCTACCACGGCAACCGCATCCTGCCGGGCGTGGCGGAGTTCATCCAATGGCTGCACGAGGAGGACAAGGAATATCTCTTTCTCACGAACAACAGCGGCTACACGCCGCGCGAGCTGAACCAGAAGCTCGCGCGCATGGGCCTCGATGTGCCGGAGGAGCACTTTTATACGAGCGCACTCGCCACGGCGGCCTTCCTGCGGGAGCAGGCACCCGGCTGCTCGGTGTTTGCCATCGGCGAGGCGGGACTGCTCAACGCCCTCTACGACGCGGGCATCACGATGAACGATGTGAACCCCGATTATGTGGTCGTGGGCGAGGGGCGCAGCTATTCGCTCGACACGCTCACAAAGGCGACGAACCTTGTGATGCAGGGCGCGAAGCTCATCGGCGCGAACTCCGATGTGTCCGGCCCCATCGAAAACGGCATCGCGCCCGCCTGCCGCGCACTCATCGCGCCCATCGAGATGGCGACGGGCAAGCAGGCGTATTTCTGCGGCAAGCCGAATCCACTGATGATGCGAACGGGACTGAAAATGCTGAACTGCCACTCCGCCGAGGCGGTGATGGTCGGCGACCGCATGGATACCGACGTTATTTCCGGCATGGAAAGCGGTATGTCCACGGTGCTGGTGCTCTCCGGCGTCTCGACGCGCGAGACGCTCCGCACCTACGCCTACCGTCCGAGCATCGTGCTCGACGGCGTGGGCGACATCGCAGCCATGGCCCGCGCGGAGAAGAAATGAAAGCGCGAGCCCCACAGACGGTCATAAGGCCGGACTACCGGCAGTTTCGCCTGCGTAAGCTCAACACGCCGGAATTTTCGCACATCAAGCTGCTGCTCTTTTGGCCGGTTTTCGGGCTGGCGTTTCTGGCGCTGGAGCGCTTCCGCCCCCATGCGGCCTATCATGTGATGCACTGCGCTCTGGACGATGCGATCCCGTTCAGCGAATGGGCGCTGATCCCGTATCTTCTCTGGTTCGTCTATCTGATCGGCGCGCTGGCGTATACCTTTTTTCAGGATGTGCCCGCCTTCCGGCGGATGATGCGGTTCGTCATCGTCACCTATACGGCCGCGACCGTCGTTTATTTCATCTACCCGACGCAGCAGCTGCTGCGGCCCGAGGCGTTTGCACATGACAATGCGCTCACGCGGGCGGTCGCGTGGTTTTATACCTTTGACACAAACACGAACGTCTGCCCGTCGCTCCACGTCATTGGCTCCGCCGCGGCGCTGTTCGCGCTGTGGGACAGCCCGCGGCTCCGGAAACGGGCGTGGTGGCAGGCGGCGTCCGTGCTTCTGGCGCTGTGCATCAGCCTTTCCACGGTTTTCATGAAGCGGCACTCGATCCTCGATGTGCTGTGCGCGCTTCCGGTGTGCGCGCTGGGATGGTGGCTGTGCTACGGACGGCCGGGGCGGCACGGCTGAGATCACAGGAGAGGGGGACCCGTCATGGGAGACAATTATTTTTTGCTGACGAATCTGCTCTCGGAGGATGAGCGCAAGGTGATCACCGGTATTGCCGCGCACATCGAACGGGGCGAGAAGCGCGTGGGCATCCAGCAGATCGCAAATGAAAACTTCCTGTCCACGACCAGCATCGTCAAAATGTGCAAGCGGCTGGGCTTTGACGGCTACAGCGAGCTCTATTACCACCTCAGCCGCCAGCTTGCCTCTTCGGGGGACCGAAAGGCGGAAAACCTCAAGAGCCTGATCGACAATTACGACGATGCGCTGGTCGAGCGCTTCTGCGCGCTGCTCCGGGAGCGCCGCGGCGGAAAGATGTTCACGACCGGCGAGGGCTTTTCCAACATTGTGGGGACCTATATCACGCAGCGCCTGTCGATCTGCGGCTTTATGGCGTTCAACAATGTGCATTTTTACGATTATATGCTCTTTCAGGAGGCGCACCGCGGCGCGGTGAATGACGAGGCGGCGGTCATGTTCGCCGTCAGCCAGAGCGGCGAGACGGAGCCGGTCCTCAACGATGTGCGCCACGCAAAGCAGCACGGACATAAGATCGTGACCTTTACCCGACGGGGCGATTCTACTCTGGCACAGCTCTCTGACCTTGTATTCGTGCTCGACGGGACAAAGCAGACGCTCGCCGGCAGCCTGCCGAATCCCTTCTTCGGGCACGTCATTCTGGTGTTCGAGGATCTGATGGCGCGCTATTTTGAGCGGAAGGAGAGCGTCTAATCGGTACTTTTTTTACTCAACCGGAAAAATTTTCCCTCCGCGGCTGTGCTATACTCAAAATGCGGTGCGGCGGAAAACGCCGTTTTCCGCGATCATCGGCTCCGACGGGGTATCCGGCGGAGAAACGCAAACGATACATTATGGAGGAAAACACAATGAAAAGAAGTCTTGCACTTTTGCTCACGCTGGTCATGAGCCTCGGCCTGCTGGCCGGCTGCGGCAGCAAGGACACCACCGCTGACGAACCCCAGCAGGACGGCGAGAGCGGCGCAAAGCAGATCGAAACGCTGAAGGTGGCGTTCGTTCCGTCCCGCGAGCCGCAGGAGATCATCACCGCGACCGAGCCCCTCAAGCAGCTGCTCAAGGACGAGCTTGCCAAGGAGGGCTATGAGGTCGGCGAGGTCGAGATCACCGTCGGCACCACCTACGAAGCCGTCGGCGAGGGTCTTGAGGCCGGTACCATCGACGTCGGTCTGATCCCGGGCGGCACCTATGTTCTCTATGACGACGGCGCCGAGGTCATCCTGACCGCGACCCGCAACGGTCTGAGCAAGGATTCCGACAACGCCAAGGACTGGAACGACGGTCAGCCCACCGAGGCGTCCGAGAAGCAGGCGGTCTCCTACCGCGCGCTCATCATCGCCGGTCCCTCCGACAAGGGTCAGGAGCTGGCCGCCAAGGTCAACGGCGGCGAGGAGCTGACCTGGGAGAACCTTGACAGCGCCAACTGGAGCATCATGGGAACCTCCTCTCCCGCGGGCTATATCTATCCCGCCCTGTGGCTGCAGGATCACTACGGCAAGGGCATCTCTGACCTGAGCAGCGCCGTGCAGTCCGATTCCTACGCCAGCGCCTTCGCGCGTCTTGCCTCCGGTCAGGTCGACGTGCTCGTGACCTATGCCGACGCCCGCCGCGATTATGCCGAGCGCTGGAACACCGAGTTCAACCGCGAGGCCTCCATCTGGGAGGAGACCAACGTCATCGGCGTCACCGCCCCCATCTACAACGACACCATCTCCGTGAGCAAGAACTCCGAGATCATGGACGACGCGCTGATCGCCGCCCTGCAGAACGCCTTCATCAACATCGGCAACACCGACGAGGGCAAGCAGGTCATCGCCATCTACAGCCACAACGGCTATCAGAAGGCGCAGTCCTCCGACTATGACAACGAGCGCGCCGCGCAGAAGCTCATTCAGGAGCTGACCGCCGCGAACTAAGCCAGAACTTTCCCAAACGCGGGGAGGATACGCACAGGCAAGAACCTTCCGCTGTGCCGTCCTCCCCGCGTTTCATATCAGGAAGAAGAGGAGACCGTATGATCGTATTTGACCATGTATCCAAGGTATATCCCAACGGCACCGTGGGCCTGGACGATGTGAACCTGACCATTCAGGACGGCGAATTCGTCGCCATCATCGGCCGCTCCGGCGCGGGCAAGTCCACGCTGCTGCGCGCGGTGAACCGTATGCACCGGATCACCGCCGGCACGCTGACGGTGAACGGCACGGATGTGAGCACCCTTTCCGGCAAGGCGCTGCGGCAGTTCCGCCGGGGCATCGGCATGGTGTTCCAGTCGTTCAATCTGGTCACGCGCACGACTGTGATCAAGAATGTGCTCTCCGCCTGCGTGCCGGATATGCCCTTCTGGCGTGTGCTGCTGGGCGCGTTCCGCAAAGAGGACAAGATCAAGGCGCTCGAGTCGCTGGACAAGGTGGGCATTTTGGACAAGGCGTATATGCGCGCCGACCAGCTCTCCGGCGGTCAGCAGCAGCGCGTAGCGCTGGCGCGGACGCTGACCCAGAGCCCCCACATCATTCTGGCGGACGAGCCGGTCGCCGCCCTCGACCCTGTGACCGCCAAGCAGGTGATGCAGGACTTCGTTCACATCAATCAGGAGATGGGCATCTCCATTCTGCTGAACATCCACCATGTGGAGCTGGCGCTGGAATACGCCGACCGGATCATCGGCATCCGCGCCGGTAAGATCGTCTACGACGGCCCCTCCGCAAAGGTGGATCAGGCGGTGCTCGACGCCATCTACGGGGAGCAGGCCGGCGCGGAGGAGTGCGTATGAGCCTCTACGACCGCATTTTCAAGCCTCACGTCTATACGCTGGCGGACGGTACGGCGGTGGAGGAAAAGCGCAGCCGCGCGCCGCTGATCTTACTTGTGCTGATTGCGCTGACCGTCCTTTCCGTCCGCATCACGGGCTTTGACCTTGCTGTGCTGGTGAAAAAGGGCAGCAAGTTCTTCGACATCCTCAAGGCGATGTTCCCGCCGAACACCGCCTACCTCGGCAAGATCTGGCAGCCGCTGTGGGACACCATCAAAATGTCCATCCTCGGCTCGTTCATCGGCGCGGTGCTGGCGGTCCCATTTGCCGTTGCCGCAGCCAGCAACATCGTGACGAACCGCGTTGTGGTGTTTCTTGTGCGCCTGTTTTTGAGTCTGGTGCGCACCCTGCCGACGCTGGTGTGCGCCCTGATCGCCACCTACATTTTCGGTCTCGGCACCATGGCGGGCACCTGTGCCATCGCCGTTTTCACCTTTGCCTATGTGGGCAAGCAGCTCTTTGAGATCATCGAAACGGTGGATATGGGACCCTACGAGGCCATGGAGGCGTTGGGCGCTACGCGCCTGCGCGCCTTTACCGCCGCCGTCTTTCCGCAGGTGCTGCCCACCTATCTGTCCGTGTCCCTGTTTTGTCTGGAGGGCAACGTGCGCTACGCCTCCATCCTCGGCTATGTGGGCGCAGGCGGACTGGGCCTCATTATGAATGAAAAGATCGGCTGGCGCGAATACGACAGCCTTGGCATGATCCTGATCGTCCTCTTTGTCACCGTCATGGTCATCGAGGGCATCAGCCACGCGCTGCGCAAGCGCCTGACGTGAGGAGGAACGGCTATGAACGAACGAATCAAAAAAGCCTATGCCTCCGCGCCGAAGACGTGGGTGTGGCAGCTGCTGGCGGCGTTCATCGTCGCCTGCCTTCTGGCGTGGTCCGGCACGGCGGTGAGGGTCAGCAGCTCCACCGGCAACGGGCTGGAGGTGGCGGGGAACATTCTCTCCGGCATCTTCCATCCCTCGGCGAAGCTCCTCCTTACGCTCGGCACAGACGGCGTGCCCTACCTGCTGCTGGAGACCTTCTGCATCGCCTTCCTCGGCACGATCGTGGGCGCGGTGATCTCGCTGCCCCTGTCGTTCCTGTCGGCGAGCAATCTGGTGCCGCGGGGCGTGGCGCTCGTCGGCCGCGTGCTCATCGCCGCCATCCGCACCATCCCCGCCTTTGCCTACGGACTGATGTTCATCCGCGTCACCGGCCCCGGGCCGTTCGCGGGCCTGCTGACCATGTCCCTCTGCTCGATTGGCATGGTGTCAAAAATGTTCATCGAGAGCATTGAGGACCTTGACAAGCGGATCCTAGAGTCGCTGGACGCCGCGGGCTGCACGACCTTCCAGAAGATCCGTTATGGCATCCTGCCCCAGCTGACGGCGGACTTCACCTCCACGATCATCTACCGCTTCGACATGAACCTGCGCGACGCGACCGTGCTCGGTCTTGTGGGCGCGGGCGGCATCGGCGCGCCGCTGATCTTCGCCATGAGCTCGTACCGCTGGAACGAGGTCGGCGCGATCCTGCTGGGGCTGATCGTGCTGGTGCTCATCATCGAGTGGATCTCGGCGAAGATCCGCGTGAAGCTGGCACGGGGGTAAGCGATGGACGAGAAAAAGCTGACAATCTATTTTACCTCCGATCTGCACGGCTACATTTATCCGACCGATTACCGCGGACAGGGGGAAAAGGAGCTGGGGCTGTTCAAGTGCGCCAGCCGCTTCCGCAAGGACGGCAACACCCTCGTCATCGACGGCGGCGACATCCTGCAGGGCTCGCCGCTGGGGGCGTTCTGCCACGATACCATCGGCAGCGCCGCGCGCTTCGCCGAGATGATGAACCGCTGCGGCTATGACTATGTGACGCTGGGCAACCATGACTTCAACTACGGGATGCCGTACCTTGACAGCTACCTCAACGTGCTGAAAGCGCGCTGCGTGTGCGAAAACGTCCGCTGGGACGAGGCGGGGGTGCGCTTTCCCGCGCGCATCCACACGCTGGAAAACGGGCTGCGGGTCGGCATCATCGGCATCGTGACTGACTATGTGAACATCTGGGAAAAGCCGGAGCACCTCGCCGGCATTGCGATCACCGACCCGATCCCCGCCGTGGCCGCCGCGCTGGAAAGGCTGCGTGATCAGGTCGACCTGACGGTCGGCATTTACCACGGCGGCTTCGAGCGCGACCTCGCCACGGGGCGCGTGCTCTCCGCGACCCGCGAAAACGTCGCCTACCGCATCTGTCAGGAGCTGGATCTCGACATCCTGCTGACCGGACACCAGCATATGTCCGTGCCCGGGCAGCTGGTGAGCGGCACCTTCGTGGTGCAGCCCTCCGACAAGGGGCAGGAGTTCCTGCGGGTAGAGGCCGCCGTGTCCGGCGGCGGGAAGCGCTTTTCCAGCGAAACGGTCCCCGCCCACGGCGAATGCCGGGCGGACTGGCTCGCGGAGTTCGCCGATATGGAGCGCGGCGCACAGGCTTGGCTCGACCAGGTGGTGGGACATCTGGAGACGCCGATGCTGCCGGATACGCCGCTGCGGATGGCGGCCGAGGGCAGCGCCCTCGCCGACCTCTTCAACACCGTGCAGCTCGCCGCAAGCGGCGCGCAGCTCTCGGTCACGAGCCTTGCCAACGACGCGGCGGGTCTGCCGCAGACCGTGCGCCGCAGGGACATTCTCAACGCCTACCCCTACACCAACACGCTGACGGTGCTGGAGATCACCGGCGCCGTCCTGCGCAGGGCGATGGAGCGCAGCGCGGAATATTTCACCCGAAACGCCGACGGCTCGCTGCGGGTGTCGGACTGCTTTCTGGAGCCCAAGGTGGAGCATTATAATTACGATTACTACGCCGGCGTGACCTATGCCTACGACATTGCAAGGCCCGTGGGCGAGCGAGTGGTCGAGCTGACATTCAACGGAACGCCCGTGAAGGACACGGACGTGTTCACCGCCTGCCTGAGCAGCTACCGCGCCAGCGGCACGGGCGGGTATGACGGCTATGTCGGCTGCCCGATCGTGCGCGAGATCGGCACGGAGATGTCCGACCTGCTGCTGGACTACTTCAAGCGATACGGCGGAGAGCTCCCGCTTGCGCGGGGAGAGTTCAGGGTATTCTGACAATCCATTTCAAAGGCAACGCTGGCATTCTTGCGGATCACGTCAAGCTTCTTGCCTTCCTTTGCGCTGTGGCAATAGAAAGTGAAAGCGCCGTTTCCGCCGCATAGAGGAACACGGGGTCCGCCGCGCCGCTGTGCTGTCCGGCGAGGTCAAATTGCCCGCCGAACATCCGCCGCACCAGCTCGAGCAGCAGCGCCTCCTTGCTGGGAAAGACGTGGAAAAATGAGCTCTGAGCGATGCCCGCCGCCCCGGTGATGTCTGCGGTGGTCGTGCCGGTGTAGCCCTTCTCCAGAAATTGCGCTACGGCGGCGCGCAGCACCCACTGCTGCGTCACAAGGCCGTTGGCCTGTTTCCCTCGCAATGACAAACGTTCACGCTCCTTTCAAATTGGACTTGCGATTATGATTTCGTTTTAACAGAAAAAGAGCGTTCTCGCAAGAAAGCTACCCGCCCGAATTTTTCGGGAAAATGCGCAAAGTCCGGCGGCGCTTTTCGGTGAGTATGCAGAGAAGGCGGCGCGCATGACGCCGCCCCGCGATTTGCTCTTGCTTTTTGGGTAAAATTTCTTTATGATAGGACAGTCGGCGGGGGAGATGCTCCGCTGCGAAAAAGAATAGCGATCAAGGCCGTCTGCCGGAGAAAAACCGGAACGGGGGAATGGGGTGAAAAGCCCCGCGAGCGGGTCACTGTGAAGCTCCCACGAGGAGATGAGTCAGAATGCCCGGACGGCCTTGGACGCTCCTGCCCACACCGGGAGCCGAGAGACACCAAGGGGTCTTTGCGCCCTTTTGCGTCTGTACGGCTCGCGTAGGCGGGCGGGTACAGACGTTTTTTTCATGCAAAAGGAGGAAGAAAAAATGAAAAAACGCGCATTATCCCTGCTGATGGCCCTTGTAATGGTCGTCAGCCTGCTGCCTGCCACGGTCCGGGCGGCGGATGGCACATTGAGCGGTAAAGGTACATTTGATGAGCCGTATCTGATCTCCAATGCGGACGAACTGAAGGCCTTCCGCGATCAGGTCAACGGCGGTGAAAGCCCTGCCTGCGCCAAGCTGATGGCAAATATTGACCTTGCTGGCGAGGAATGGACGCCCATCACCAGCCTGATCGGTTATCTGGACGGTGACGGCCATACCATTTCCGGTTTGACCTTGAAGGGTGGAACTGGTAAGTATGGCTCACCGGTCAACACGGGTCTGATCGGTGAATTGAATGGGTCTATCATCAATGTCAAAATGACGGGTGTGAGCATCACAGAGAATATTGGAAACTGGAACAATATTGGTGCACTCGTTGGTAAAATTGCTGACAACAGCAACAGCAGAATCGACAACTGCGTTGTCAGCGGAGCAATCGGTAGTAGCAGCAGTAGTTCAAATACCTTTATTGGCGGTTTAGTTGGATATGTAACCGGTACATCTGCGCTTGTAATCAACAATTGCCTCAGCAATGTCACTTTAACATGTGGTAATTCCGGTTATGCTGGTGGACTATTAGGCGCGGCAACCTTTTTCTCCGGTACAATTTCTGTAAAAAACGCAGCTGTTCTGGGGAATATCACCAGCGGTAAATACGGCGGCAGTATTGTTGGTTATTTTAATAGTGGCTCGCCCAAGTTAACGGTGAATAACAGCTATGTAGCGGGTGCTATGTCAGGCAGTAAGGTTGGTGCGGTTGCCTATTGCGGATATCTGTCGTCTTATACAGTTGAGTTAACCGATTTTTCTTACGATTCTACAAATAACAGCGACAAATCGTTCCAAATTCTTCCCACGAAACAAAGCTACGAAAACAACTATACTGGTTCCGTTAATAAACTCTCCACCGACGAACTAAAATCCCTCACCATGGACGGCTTTGCTGTTAGCGCCGACTTCGGCGGCTATCCCGTTCCCAAGTGGACACCCGTAGATAAAGACGGCATCCCCAAGCCTGTGGAGCCCGCCTTCTCCTGCGCCCTCACCTTCACCGGCGTGGAGGATGGTGTGCTGACGGTCAAGGACAGCGAAGGAACGGCTTTGACGTCTACAGATGGTGTCTACACCCTCTCTGCGGCGGGCGATTACAGCTATTCGGTCACGTTCGGCGCGGACGCCGACTATAACGACATTCCCGAGACCGGCTTCACCGTCGGCGAGGACGAGACCGCAAAGACCATCGCGGTCCCGCTGACCTACAAGACCACCGAGCCCTCCGGTACGGGCACGAAGGAGGCCCCCATCCTCATCGGTACGGCAGCAGAACTGCGTTATTTTGCAGAACAGGTCAACGACGGCGAATTGTCCGACGCTTATGTTGAGCTGACGGATAACATCACCGTGTCCGGCTCATGGACACCGCTGGGCAAGAACACCGCGTTCCCCTTCAGCGGCCATTTTGACGGCAAGGGCCACAGCGTGACCATTACGGTGGACGACCCCGGTCTGAGCTATTTTGGTTTCTTCGGCTGTCTGAACAGTAAGCCGGATCGGGACAGCACCACTCCCATTGACGAACAGCCCACCGTGGTGGTGGAGAATCTGACCGTGAACGGCACGGTCTACTGCTCCGAGCCCTATGCTCATGTGGGCGGCATCGCGGGGTGTGCCCGGGGCAAGGTCGAGATCAAGAACTGCGTCAACAACGCCACCGTTTCTTCTCTGGCACGGGGCAGCGCCGGTGTCGGCGGTCTGGTGGGCGGCTATGATGACGGCGTGGAATACGTTTATTGGAACATTTGCATGACACTGACCAACTGCGTGAACAACGGCACCATCATCGTCACCGGTGATAACGAGAAAGCCTTTGTTGGCGGCATGGTCGGTGCGAACGCGAACTGCGTGCAGCTGACGAACTGCACAAATACCGGCACCGTCAACGCCCCCGGCTGCACCGTTGGCGGTCTACTGGGTGAGGCAGGCTATCAGACCGGCGACTTTGTGCCCACCATCAAGGACAGCAGCAACAGCGGCGTCTTGCTCGGCGCGGCGGGCAAGACCAATAATCTCTACGGCAAGGGCACCATCCGCAGCGGCTATCTCATCAACAGCGGCAGCAACACCTACACCGGCGGCAGCGAATCCGAGGACGAGCTGCTGAAGGAATCCCGAAAGTACAACGATGTGCTGGCGGTGCCCGCTACTGCCGGAGAGAATTACGAGATCACGTTACTCAAGAGCGGCGAAGCCGCAGATGAAGGTATCACCGTCACCTGCTCCGTGGGCGAGCGCGACACCAACAGGGCTTATCTCAAGGTGGTGGACGGCAAGCTCCGGCTGGCGAAGAAGAACGAGACCGGCAAGGTCATCGAGGCGACCGCTACCATCACTTGGCGCAAGGGTGACAAGACCCTGAGCAAGCCGGTCACCGTCAATATTTACCCGGCGGTCAATTCCCGCAAAACCTTGATGGACAACATTGCGGAAACTTACACCAACAGTTCCAGCGACTGGGTCGTATTCGACATGGCTGCCTATGCCAAACTGGACGGCGCCGCGGTGAAAACCAGCGATACCGCAAGGGAAAATTATCTGAATCTGACCACCAACGAGTTGGCAGGCAATACGCCGCTCGTGACCGACCGCGCCAAGGCGGAGATCATTCTCGCCGCCCTCGGCGTGAACAGCACCAAGCTGAAAACCGTTGACGGCACAGAATACAGCAACGCTGCCAAGCTGGCAGATATGAATTTGGGCAGCAGCCATTACACCGCACCTTGGGTGCTGCTGGCGGAGCAGGCGGGTCAGCTCAAGCTGACCGACGCCCAAAGAAACAGCATGATTGCTCTACTGACCGACAGCAAGAACCTGGGCGATGACGGCCTGTTCTTCACCAAATGGGCGGGGGAGACCTACGCCGACCCCGACACCACCGGCACGGCCCTGACGGCTCTGGCTGCGTATGCAGACCGTGCGGCGGTGAAGAGCTTTATTGATAAGGCGGTCGCGGGCCTGAGCAAGGCCCAGAACAGCAACGGCTCCTACGGCAACGTGAACTCCGACGCCATGGTCATTATCGGCCTGACCGCCGTGGGCATCGACCCAGCTTCGGATGAACGCTTCGTCAAGGGCGGCTGCTCTCTGGCGGATGCCCTGCTGCTGTACGTCAACGACACGAGGAACGGCTTTACCACGGCGGCAGTCGGCGCGGTCAACGGCGAGTCGACACAGAAGGCTGCGGCGCTTGCGACCGAGCAGGGCTTCCGCGCGCTCGTGACGCTGGAGAAGCTGGCGTCCCTGAACGGCGACAGCAAGAGCTTCAATATCTATACGCAGCTTGTCAAGACCTCGGCAAGCGGCAGCACCACAACGACCCGGCCCGAAAAGCCGAGCGATGGCTTCACATCCAATGGCGCCGGTACGGTGCCGTCCACCTCAACGGATAGCGGCACCGGCGGCTCGGCCGGCAGTACGACGACAGCGAAATGGATCTCGGTCGCGGTCAGCATCGAGCCGGGCAGCGGAAGCGCGTGGTATTCCGGCAGCGTCAGGGTCGCCGAGGGTGCGACCGTTGAGCAAGCGCTCGAGACAGCGGCGGCGCAGGTCGGTCTGATACTGAATATCAAGGACGGCTATCTGCGTGCCGTGATCCGCAGCGGCGTAACGCTCGGTCAGTACGACGAGGGGCCAAACAGCGGCTGGCTGTACAAGGTCAACGGCAAGGCGCCCAATGTGGGTATCGCCGATTACCCGCTAAACGGCGGCGAGACGGTCACCGTATATTACACCGCCGATTACACCAAGGAGAGCGGTCTCGATATTTCCGCGCCGGCCTCGGGCGGCGCGGTCGGCAAGACGGAGACGGTCACGAATGCGGACGGCTCGACCACCAAGACCGAGACGAAGCCCGACGGTACGACCGTTGAGACCACCACCAAGCTCGACGGCAGCACGACCGTCGCCGAGACGAAGCCTGACGGCAGCGTGAGCACCGTCGAGAAGCGTGCCGACGGCACGGAGATCAAGACCGCGCAGCCCGCAAGCGGTGAGATCACGGCGTCCGTCAGCGTACCCAAGAGCGTCGGCAGCACCCGCGTGGACATTCCCGTGAGCAAGCCGAGCGGCAGCATGGTCGCCGTGATCGTCCATCCCGACGGCACGGAGGAGATCGTCAAGGGCTCCGTCGTGACCGAGACCGGCGTCGCGCTCCGCGCGGAGGGCGACGTGCGGCTCAAGATCATCGACAACGCCAAGCGCTTTAACGACATGGCGAACCATTGGGCAAAGGACGCCGTGGAATTCGCCTCGTCCCGCGAGCTGTTCAACGGCGTGGGCAATGACGCTTTCGGCCCTGACCTCTCCATGACCCGCGGCATGGTCAGCACCGTGCTCGCGCGCCTTGCCGGCGCGGATACGGCTGGCGGGGAGACGTGGTACGCCAAGGGCACGGTCTGGGCGGTCGAGAACGGCATTTCCGACGGAACCGCTCCCGAGCAGCCGGTCACCCGCGAGCAGCTGGCGGCGATGCTCTACCGCTATGCCGGCTCCCCCGCCGTCAGCGGCGAGCTGGGCTTTGACGACACGACTGTTATCAGCATCTGGGCCTACGACGCCGTGAGGTGGTGCGTGGACAACGGCATCCTCAACGGCGTGGGCGGCAACCGTATGGCGCCGCAGGACCTCGCCCGGCGCGGGCAGGTCGCAGCCATGCTGATGCGCTTCCTGCAGGCGACGGTGTAAGCGTCGACCCGCGATATACGCTATAACGAACAGCAAGGCTCCCCTGCTTCGGCAGGGGAGCCTTGCTGGTTTATGGAACGGGAAACGGGTATGGAGACGCTGGTGCGCCGGAGTCCGGTACTCAGCGCGTGAGCGGACCGGACCGGCGCTCGCCCCACCGGCTGTCGGTGTGCTGCTCCGCGGCGGCAGTCTCGGCGAGGCGCTGGAGCTTTTCCATGCGCGCGTCGAGCTGCGCGCTCATCTGCGCGCACTCGAACAGCTCGCGGTTGACGTGATCGAGCTCCGGCAGATCCTTCTTGTAGCGGATCTTGTGCTCAAGGCTTGCCCACCAGTCCATGGAGATGGTGCGGAACTGCACCTCGACGCGCATCATGCGCTTTTGATCGTGCAGGAAGATGGGCGTTTCCACGATGAGGTGCAGGCTGCGGTAGCCGTTGGGCTTGGGCTCGGCGATGTAGTCCTTGCGCTGGAGGAGCGTAATGTCGTCCTGCTTCAGAAAGGCGTCGGCGAGCTGGTAGATATCCGACGGGAAGGAGCAGATGACGCGCACGCCGGCGATGTCGTTGAGATTTTCCTCGATGCTCTCCACCGTCAGCGGGAAGCCGCGGCGCTGGAGCTTTTCGGCAATGCTCTCGGGGGACTTGAGGCGCGTTTTGATGCTCTCGATGGGGTTGCGGTCATACTGGAGCGAAAGCTCCTCGTTGAGAACGTTGAACTTGGTCTCGACCTCCATCATCGCGCAGCGGTAGTAGCTCATCAGCTCGCGGTAGGGCTGCGTGTAGCTCTGCACGAGCGTGCTGATCTCCTTGCGCGGCAGGCGCGAGAGCAGCAGACGCTCCAGAGCGCCGCGGTCGGTGCTGTTTTTCAATGCCATGTGTTGTTTCCTCGGCTTTGTCGGTTCTCCCTCCGCGGTGTGACGGCGGAGGGGCGGGCGCGATGCGCCCATCTCAATCATACCATCCCGCGGCGCATCCCGCAAGCCCTCCCCGACATTTGCGCCGAAATGACCGGAAACCGAGGAAAAAAGGAAGCGCGGAGACCGACGGTCTCCGCGCTTGCGGACGGTATTGGCTTTCGGCGGCTTACCCGCGGACGGGGATGAGGTCGCGATAGTGGAGATACATGATCTGTCCGGTGTACGGGTTGATGCCGGGGAGATAGGCGGAGTACACGCATTGGTCCACGGTGGTGCCGGGGGCGGTGGCCAGCAGATTGCTCACACCGGTCAGCTTGCCCGTGATCCAGACGAGATCGCCCGGGTGGAGGCTGGCGTTGGTGCTGTCGAAGGAGGTGTACTCCCCGTCCTCGCGCTCGGTCTCCCCTGTGCTGCCATTATAGCTATAGACGTTGGTCACCGGTGCGGCCTGATACCAGCCAATCTGGTGGGCGTAGACGCTGCGCTCCGCTACGATGACCGCCTGCTCGATGGTGCAGGTGCCGTTGGGATTGAGCGTGGTGGCGGTGGTGCCCTTGACAAGATCAAGCGCGTTCATAAACGCCATCGCTTCCTTCGCCCAGCTCTGCACCAGCGCGTTATCTGTGTAGGAGGCGAGCTTGGAGGTGTAGCTGGTGTAGGAATAGCCGGAGTTCTTCTCCACATATTGCAGCGTGCGGCGGAGGAAGGTCGCCATCTGCTGACGGCTCAGGGTGGCGTTGGGGGAGAAGGCGGTCGCCGAGGTGCCGGTGGTAATGCCCGCGGCATAGGCCTTGAGGACGTAGGCGTTGTTCGTGTCGGTGAAGGTGTTCGCGGCGGCGGGCGTGATGCTCTTGCCGGTCAGCGTTTCCGCCAGACGCACCGCCACGGAGCAGAACTGCAGACGGCTGATGGGCTTGGTGTAGTCGCTGCCGAGCAGGGCAGTATCGAGCAGATCGTCGTTGAGCGCGAGGTTCACATCGCTTTCAGCCCAGGAGCTGGTCTTGGCGGCGGACTTCTTCGAGAGCGTAAAGGTGCCGGGATACAGCTCTGTGGTGTTCAGCGCCTGCGTTTCCTCCCACTGCAGGGAGGCGTTGGCTTCCGCCTGATACTGCGCGAGGGTCATTCCCGTGCCGGAGGCGTAAACATCCCGTGAGGTCAGATGCTGCTGGAGATAACGGTGGGAGTGGCCGCAGTATTCACAGCTGAGCCAGTAGACGTGCTCGCCGGCGGCGTTCACGCCGATATAGGCCTCCGCCGTGGGATACTCGCCGTTATCCGAGTGGGCCAGCTTCTCTGTCTTGAGCTCGATCTCCTTATCCGAGTTATGGGGAGCGACATGGTTCGCATTGTACTCGCACTTGCCGCAGATGGCGCAGGACCAGTAATAACGCCGGGCGTATTGGCAGGCCTGCGCATAGGTGTAGACACGGTCGGCCGTCCGGATCTGCAGGGTGTACTGGTGGGCGGTGCACCAGTTGTCCTTCGCGGCGGCGTCACCCGCCTTTTGGGCAGCGTAGACGTCATTGCCGGAGTAGGTCTTGATGGTGTAGGGGATCTTATAGCCGCGCTGGGCCTGGGCTGCCTTGAGCGCGGGCACGGCAGATTCGGGGATATACACCACGGTCTCGGCGGTGTAGAAGGGCAGGTCGCTCTGCCTCTCCCACCGGTATAACCCGGCGATGGGCAGCCAGAGGTAGGAATCCATCGCCTGAATAAACTGATAGACATCCACCTTATCGCTGAGCCAGAGCTCCTTCAAATATTTCGCGTAGCAGATGAAAAAGCACGTTCCATCCGTTATTTTCCCATTGGTGTCCAGAATGAGGGTACGGATGCTGTCGGTGTTCTCCAGAACGTGGTTGGCGTCAGTCATGACGGTCACACCGTTTACAAAGTTTTCAAGCTGCTTGGACTCTGCCACAGCCTGCGTGCGGGGAGTCGCTATCGCCCGCTTGGCCTGCCGGAGGAGGTCTGTTTTCCGCGTCAGATCGGCGTTGAGCTCCTCTTTCTCCTGCTCGGTATAGCGCTCGCCCTCAAGGGTCAGGCTGACCTGCAGGGTGGGATAATACTGGGCGCTGGTGCGGATGGTGGCGGGCACGCCGTTGACGGTGGCGGAGAAGGTGTCGGGGCCGACGATGTTTTCGCCGTTGACGGTTTTGTAGTTGGCGCAATAGCCCTTGGTGGTGTCAAAGGCCAGCTTGATGTTGACGAGATAGGTCGTGCCTGCGCGGAAGGCATAGCCGTCGTCGGTCTCCACGTCGTCGCCCTGCCACTCGGTGTACAGGATGCCCGCGCCGTTCGCGAGCAGGTCGATGTTGCCGCTTTTCATGGATTTGATGGTGACCTCGGTCTCCATCTCGTTGGGGTCGCCCGCCTTCGGCAGGTCGATGACGAGGTCGACGCTCTTGAGCCTTGTCGGCGCGGCGAGGGCCGCGGTCGGCAGCAGGGTGAGCGCCAGAGCGAGACAGAGCAGTGCGCTGAGTAGTTTCTTTTTCATGGTTCCCTCCTGTAAGAATGGTTTATATTGATGGCAGAAGCGATAAAGGAACGGGGCGGGGGCTGCGTTCGCAGGTCAGATGAAATCCTGTATGGATTCCCAGTCGCCCAGCAGCGCGCGGTAATACTGCGCGCGCCACAGGAAGGTGACGATCTGACCGCGGGTGCAGGTCTCGTTCGGGCCGAACTGGTTGGCGCTCACGCCGTTGGTGACCTTGGCCCAAACAGCCCAGTTGACCGCGTTGGCGTAGGGGCTGGAGGCCGGCACATCGGTGAAGCCCGCCGAGAGGTACTGCCCCATGGCGTCGGCGCCGACGCCCTTGTAGAGATAGGTCACGGCCTCGCCGCGGGTGCAGTCCGTATTCCCGGAAAAGACGGCACCGGTGTAGTAGCCCTTTTCGTAGGCCCAGAGGGCGCTCTTATAGAACCAGTCGCTCGCCGTCACGTCGGAGTAGGGGTTGGCGATGGTGGGCTCCGGCGAGCCGAGGGAGCGCCAGACAAAGGTCAGAATATGACCGCGGGAGCACTTGGCGTTGGGCGAGAAGGTGTAGGCGGTGGTGCCGTTGGTGATGCCCTTTTTGATGGCCCAGAGCACCGGGTCGGCACAGTAGTCGGCGGCCTTCACGTCGGCGAAGCCGCCGACGGTCGCCGCGGCGGGCTTGACGAGGCCCAGCGCGTCCTCGGGATGGGACTTGAGCACCTTGCGCCCCAGCCTCGAGGAATACTGCCACGCATCGCCGGAGACGACGCCGACGCCGTTGTGCGTGCGGTTGCCCTTGAGGGAGTTGTAGCCCTCGCTGGTGGAGGCGATGTCGTTCGAGGACGAATCCGTGCCGCCCTTTTCCGCCATGGAGTCTACCTTCAGCGCGCCCACGCTGTAACAGTTTTCGATGAAAACGTCCACATAGGCATAGCCCAGAAGCCCGAAGGCCATGTTGCCGGTCATGTTGCCGGTGTTGTAGCAGTCCTTGAGGTAGCTGGTGCCCGTGCGCGTGTAGCCGTAGACGCCAGGCAGGTCGCCGTGGTCCTGCGTGTCAACGATGCCGCAGGCCATCGCGTCCAGAGCGATGCTGTCGGCAAAGGGAACGGTGATGTCGCCGGTGTTGAAGCAGCGGAAGATCCAGCAGTAGCTCATGCCGCTGATGATGCCGCCCGCCTGCACGCGCTTTTCGCCGACACGCGCGCCGTCGGTGGTGTTGACGGTGATGGGCGAGGCGTTGTAGCAGTCCACAAAGGCAGAGTTGCCGACGTTGGACACCAGGCCGCCGATATAGACCTGCGGCGCGCCGCCGCCGAGCTGCACGCGGATGCTGCCGCCGGAGGCGTAGCAGTTGGAAACGCGCGAGTTGGACATGAACGCGCTCAGCGCGCCGATGTCGATGTGAACGTCGTTGGCGATCTCCGTATAGCTCAGATCAATGTTGTAGTTCACGATGCCGAGATCCCAGATGTTGTTGTACGAAGCGTTTTCGTAGAGCTTATCCTGATGCGCCTCGTAGGTGAATTCGGCGTTCCAGACATTGTTGAACAGGCCGTAGCAGCGGTGGACAAAGCTGCCCTCGTTGTAGAGCTGCCCGCGGTGGTCCACGATGGTCATGCCGGAGATGACGTGGCCGTTGCCGTTGAGCGAGCCGGTGAAGCGGACGCAGTCGCGGCCGTTGTACTCATAGGCGGGGTTGCCGCCGAGGGGCGTCCAGTTGCCCCAGGAGGACAGGTCGATGTCGGCAATGAGCTTATAGTGCTTATCCATCCCGCGGCGCACGGCGTTGAGCTGGTCGGCGGTAGCAATGAGGTAAGGATCCTCCTTCGTACCGGAGCCGCCCGCGAACACATAGTCGCTGACTCTCCATACGCCGGGCGCGCCGGCCCATGCGCCGGTATTTTCGCTGCCGCTGCCGGTCGTGCTGCCGGACGTACTGCCGGAGGAGCCGCCGGTCGTCACATCGGTGACACAGGCGGCGGGAACAAAGCCGAGCTTATTGCCGCAGCTGACAAGATACCATTGTCCCGTCACGCCGGAGATGAGCTGCTCGGCGTGCAGATCGTAGATCTTCACGGTCTCCGACAGGTCGCCGAGCGCGGCGCTGCGCACCACGGCGGGGTACTTGTACACGCGCGCGGTGTGGTAGCCGGTGACGTCGGGGTGCTGCTCGGCGATGGGGTCGAATTTCTTGCCGGTGGCGATGGGCGTGCGGCCGTTGGCGGTATCGCTCGTGTGCGCCTTGTAATAGTCCTTCATCCCCTGCGTAACGGCGGAGCTGTTGTCGAGCCGGCTCCAGGCGTAGTAGGTCACGACCGCCTGCGAGCCGCTGCTGCTCACGAGCTTGGAGGCGCACTTCGAGCCGAAGCGGGCCTTGAGGTCGCTCGCGAAGCTGTAGCCGTCGTCGGCGGTGTAGGTCACGGTCGCGCTGAACCAGGCATAGTCGTCGATCGGACCGGGGGTGTCGTACACGATGGATGCCGCCGTGCAGTGCGCCGAGCTGCTGAGGCCGGACGTCAGCACGGGCATCCGGTTCTCGTCCAGCGTGAGCTTGGGCGCGGCGATCGAGGAGATGCTCTTGCCGGCCGCCGAAGCGGAGACGGGCAGCATTGCGAGCGTCATGCAAAGACACAGTATGACGCTCAAAAGCCTTTTCTTCATTTGACTTCCCTCCATATTGACCGCGCGGGCGCGCCGAAAGGCGGCGCCGCCGCAGTCTGCTCTTTTTGCGCCCTTCCCGCAGGAGGCCGCTGATGCTCACAGCATAGCAAAAAATTCCATCCGCGGAACGGTCGGTGACTTGAAATGTATGGATTTGCGGCTTGAAATGTGAGATAATGCTGGAAAGGAAAAGAATGGTATGCTACAATAAGGCAAAAGGAAGCGAGGAAAGGGGGCGGCGGAATGTACATCGCAGTCTGCGACGACCAGACGGAGGAGCTCGGGAGCCTGACGGAGCTGATCGGCGCGTGGGAGGAGGACCGCGGCACGCCCGTGCGCGTGAAGAGCTTCCGCAGCGCGGCGGCGCTGCTGGACGCGGCGCGCCATGAGCGCTTCACGCTGTACCTGCTCGACATCATGATGCCAGGGCTGAACGGCATGGATGCCGCGCGCGAGATCCGCGGCTTTGACAAGGCGGCGGACATCATCTTCCTCACCTCGTCCCCCGGCTTCGCCTATGACAGCTACAGCGTCAAGGCGCTGGAATATCTGCTCAAGCCCATTCGCGCCAAGACGCTCTATCCCATCCTTGACCGGCTGGAGCTGCGTGAGCGCCGCCCGCAGGAGGCACTTACGCTTCGCACCGGCGGCATCATCGTGCGCGTGCCGTTTTCGCAGCTCACCTATGTGGAGGTCAACGGCAAGCACCTTTACTTCAACCTTGCCGACGGGCAGGTGCGCGAGGTCGTCGGCTCGATGAAGGAATACGAGGATACCCTGCTTGCGCGGCCGGAGTTTATGCGCATCCACCGCTCCTACATCGTCAATATGCTGCAGATCGAGGAGCTTTCGCCCGCCGGCCTGCGTACCTTTTCGGGGCGCGAGCTGCCGGTCTCACGCCTGTTATACCCCCAGCTTCAAAAGGACTATATGAAGCTGCTGTTCGCGCAGAGGGAGGAGTGAGACGATGTCCGTATTGACCACGCTCGGCGTTTTTAACTACGGGCTGGTGCTGCTCTACGGCCTGTTCCTCAGCACCTTCATCTCCGGCGGCTGGGAGAATACGAAGCAGAGAACGCTTGTTTTTGCCGCTTGCCCGCTGTTTCTGATGATCCAGAGCGTGTGCTGGCTGGCGCTGGGTGCGGACATGGCGCGGCAGCTCTACCCGCTCATCACTCACCTGCCGCTGGCGCTCATCCTGATCTGCATTCTGAAGAAGAAAGTCGACGTGGCGCTGGTGAGCATCTGCACGGCCTACCTCTGCTGCCAGCTCCCGCGCTGGGTGGATCTGGTGGTCACGGCGCTTACCCGCTCCGAGCTGATTGGCGAGATCTGCTACACGCTGGTGATCGGGCCGCTGTTTTATCTGCTCTACCGCTTCTTCGTCCGCCCGGCCTACGCGGCCATGATGGCCTCGCCGCAGTCGCTGCTTTTATTCGGCAGCCTGCCGGTGGCGTATTATTTCTTTGATTACGCCACGGTCGTCTATTCCGACGCGCTCTATCGCGGCTACGGGGCGATCAACGAGTTCCTGCCCACAGCGCTCATCATTTTTTACGTTATGTTTCTCACAGCCTATCACGCCCAAAGCAGCCGCCGCGCGCAGGCGGAGATGCAGAGCACCATGCTCGAGGCCGGATTGAAGCAGTCGCAGATCGAGGTGGACGCGCTGCGCCGGGCAGAGGTGCAGACCGCCGTCTATCAGCACGATATGCGCCACCATCTCAACGCCATCGACGGCTTTCTGGCGGCGGGAAAGCCGCAGCAGGCGGAGGAATATATCCGCAAGGTGCGCTCGGATATCGAGCGCATCACGCCAAAGCGCTACTGCGACAACGAGCTGGTGAACCTGCTCTGCTCCGCCTTCGCCGGAAAGGCGCAGCGCATGGGCGTTCGGCTGGAGGTGGACGCGAAGCTCCCGCGCGAGCTGTCGGTCTCCGACACCGAGCTGTGCGCCGTGCTCTCCAATGCGCTGGAGAACGCGCTGCGCGCCGTGTCCGATCAGCCGGAGGCGGACCGCTGGGTGACGCTTTACTGCGGCGTGCGGCTGGGCAAGCTGCTCGTGGAGATCCAAAACCCCTGTGCCGAGGGGCTTGTCATGCGCGACGGCCTGCCGGTCTCCGAGCGCGCGGGGCATGGCTACGGCTGCCGCAGCATCCAGACGATCGCCGAGCGGCGCGGCGGACTGTGCGAGTTCCGTGCACGGGGCGGCATCTTTTCCATGCAGCTCATGCTGCCCGTCAAAGCGGCGGCGAAAACCCAAAACTGACGCAGGAGGCTGCCGCGGACGCGGCGGCCTCCTTTTTTCGTCCCCGAGAGGCAAAAAATTGAAAAAAGTTCAAAATATGGCTGTTCTTTCTAAAATTCCTGTGATACAATAAATATTCAATTGATCGGAATATGGGAACAGGAGGGAAATTCCATGACCGTGCAGGAGGCGATCTCCGCACGCCACAGCGTGCGTACCTATTTGACAAAGCCGGTCGAGCCGGCGATCGTGAACGCGCTGCGCGCGGAGATCCGCGCGTGCAACGCCGAGGGCGGACTGCACATCCAGCTCGTGATGAATGAGCCGATGGCGTTCCGCGGCTTTTTTGCGCACTACGGGAAATTCCGCGGCGTGTGCAACTACATCGTGCTTGCCGGCAAGCGCGCAAAGGATCTTGACGAGCGCGCCGGCTGGTTCGGCGAACGCCTTGTGCTGCTCGCGCAGACGCTGGGGCTCAACACCTGCTGGGTGGGCCTGACCTTTTCAAAAGCGGTCGCGCGCAGGAGCTATGTGCTCGCACCGGACGAGCGGCTCGTGTGTGTGATCGCGTTCGGCTATGGGGCCGAGCAGGGCGAGGCGCACGAGAGTCGTCCGATGCGCGAGGTGTACCGCGCCGACCGCACGCTGCCCGAGTGGTTCGGCCGCGGCCTCAAGGCGGCGCTGCTCGCGCCCACGGCGATGAACCAGCAGCGCTTCCGCTTCACGCTCCTGCCGGACGACACCGTTCGGGCGGAGAGCCGGGGCGGCAGCTACAGCCATGTGGACCTCGGCATCGTCAAATACCATTTTCAGCTCGGCGCGGGCCGCGAGAGCTTCCGCTGGGCGGAGTGAGCCGCCGTTTCCACACACGGGTGCGTTAAGAATACGAGAGAGAAAATCAGGAAGGAAAAATCACTATGCAGAAGAAAGCCAATCCCGCAGCGCTGCTGCCGATCCTTGTGTTCCTGCTCCTTTACCTGGGGCTGGGACTTATCTTTGAGTATGTGCTCAAGATCCCGATGGGCTTTTATTCCATCCCTATTGTAGTCATCTTTCTTGTCGCGCTGCTGACGGCGTGCTGCCAGAACCGCGCGCTGAGCTTTGACGACAAGCTCACGCTGATGGGTCAGGGCATCGGCGATAAGAACATCGTGACGATGCTGCTCATCTTCCTTGCCGCCGGTATCTTCGTCGGCGTGGTGGGCCGCTCGAGCGCGGAGAGCGTGGCGTATTTCATGCTCTCGATCATCCCGTCCAGGTTTGCCGTGGCGGTGCTGTTCGTCGTCAGCTGCTTCGTCTCCACCGCCATGGGCACGAGCGTCGGCACCATCACGCTCATCACGCCCATCGCCATCCCCATTGCCGCGGCAAGCGGCTATTCCCTGCCGCTGTGCATCGGCTCGGTCATGGGCGGAGCGATGTTCGGCGACAATCTGAGCTTCATTTCCGACACCACCATCGCCGCCTGCAACGGGCAGGGCTGCGCGATGAAGGATAAGTTCCGCGAGAACTTCCACATCGCTCTGCCCGCGGCGCTCGCGACGCTCGTGCTCATCCTCGTGCTGACGCTGAACGCCGACGTCATCCCGGCGGAGATCCCCGGCTATCACCTGATCCAGATCATCCCCTATGTGCTGGTGCTCGTCGGCGGCATCATCGGCATCAACGTGTTCGTGGTGCTGCTCATCGGCATTGTGTCCGGGTCCGTTATCGTGCTTGCCACCGGTGCGACCGGACAGACGGGCGTGCTTGCGGTCAAGGCGCTGCTGGAGAACATGGGCAGCGGCGCCGCCGGTATGTTTGAAACGTCGATGGTCGCCATCCTCGTCTCCGCCATCTGCGCCCTCATCCGCGAGTACGGCGGCTTTGAGGCGCTGCTGGGCTGGATCAGAAAAGCGTTCCGCGGCAAGCGCGGCGGACAGATCGGCATGGGCCTGCTCGTCGGCGCGATGGACATCGCCACCGCGAACAACACCGTCGCCATCGTGATGGCGAATCCCATCGCAAAGGAAATGAGCGAGGAATACGGCATCACACCGCGCAAGGCGGCGTCAATTCTCGATACCTTCTCCTGCATCTTCCAGGGCATCATCCCCTACGGCGCGCAGATGCTCGTCGCCATCGCCGCGGCGCACGAGCTGGGGTATCAGGTCTCCGCGTTTGAGATCATTCCGAATCTGTTCTATCCGTTCCTGCTGGCTGTCAGCTCCTTCTTCTTCATCGCCATCGACGGCAAAAAGAAGGCCTGAGCCATGCCCGACCTTGCACGGCTCCGCGCCAAGCGGCTCTTCCTGCTCGATCTGGACGGAACGCTCTATCTGGACGAACGGCTCTTTGACGGCGCGGCGGACTTCCTGCGCGCGATCCGCTCGCGCGGCGGGACGTACCGCTTTCTGACGAACAACTCCTCCCGCGGGGCGGAGAGCTATGTGGAGAAGCTGCGCCGCCTCGGCGTGGAGGCGGAGACCTCCGACTTCCTTACGAGCGTGGACGCGCTCATCGCGCATCTGCACGCACAGGGCATGGCGGAAAAGCTCCTCTACGTCTGCGGCACACAGTCGATGAAGCGGCAGCTCACGCAGGCGGGACTGCGCCTGACGGACGACCGCGACGCGGCGGTGGACGCCCTGGTGATGGGCTTCGACACCGAGCTGACCTTTCAGAAGTTAGAGGACGCCTGCATTCTCCTGAACCGCGGCGCGGACTACCTTGCCACCAATCCCGACTGGGTCTGCCCGACGTGGTACGGCTTTGTGCCGGACTGCGGCAGCGTGTGCGAGATGCTTTTCCGCGCGACCGGACGGCGGCCCTATGTCATCGGCAAGCCGCGGCCCGATATGGCGCGCCTTGCGATGGCGCGCGGCGGCTTTTCCGCAGAGGAGACGGTGCTGCTCGGCGACCGGCTCTACACCGACATTGCCTGCGGCGTGAACGCGGGTATCGACACGGCGCTCGTCCTCTCGGGCGAGACGAAGGAGGCAGACCTCGCCGGCAGCGCGGTACAGCCGACATTTGTCCTCGGCAGCGTCGCGGATTATCTGAGCATTTTACAGGAATGAAAAAACGACCGCATGAGCGGTCGTTTTTTGCGCCTATTTCACCAGCAGCGGCTGGAGCTGCACGCCGCGCAGCGCCGCATCGACGGTCGGCACGAGCTGTGAAAAGTCGGCGATGAGCGAGGTGGGCTTCCCCTGCGGGTCATCCTGCCCGAAGGGAACGAAGTAGTAGTTCTTCCGGTTGAGGAGCGCGGCGAGATTCGGCGCGCTCGCGCTCAGACCGTCGTTCGTCGCCAGCGCGATGACCACGGGCTTGCCGTTGCGCAGATGTGATTTTGCCGCCATCGTCACCGGCCCGTCGGTGATGCCGTGGGCGAGCTTGGCAAGGGTGTTGCCCGTACAGGGCGCGATGACGAGGACGTCCGCCAGATCCTGCGGGCCGAACGGCTCGGCCTCCACGATGGTGCGGATGGCGGGACGCCCCGCCGCGCGCTCCACGCGCGCGATGAGATCGTCGGCCAGCCCGAAGCGGGTGTCGTACCGCGCTGTGTTTTCGGAGAGAATGGGGACCATCTCAAAGCTCTCTGCCATTTCCTCAAAGAGCATCAAAATTTTCGGGTGATTGCAGAATGAGCCGCAGAGGGCAAATCCGATGCGTTCGGTTCTCATGCTTCTTCCTCCCATATTTTTTCCAAGGTCAGCTTGATGGCGCGCGCCGCGGTCTCCGGCGCGGCCCTGCCGGGAAGTCCCGGCGCAGCGATGCACTTCAGCCCGCGCGCCTCCGCCGCCGCACGGTCGAAGCCGGGCTGCGATGCCAGTTCGAGCAGCACGCACTCGCGCGGCAGCTCACGCAGCAGCTCCTCTGTGAGTACCATGTTCGGTACGGTGTTGAAGACGACGCGGAAGCTCCCGAGCCGTCCGGCGAGACGGTTCGTGCGGAGACCACGGTAGCCAAAGGCGTCGATCCACGCGAGATCGTCCAGCCGCCGCGCGCTGACCGTGACCTCCGCGCCCAGCCCCCGCAGACGGTGGGCAAGCAGCTTGCCGATGCGTCCAAAGCCGATGACCAGACACGGCGTGCCGCAGAGCGTCACGTCCGTCGCGGCCATCGCCGCCTCGATGGCGCCCTCCGCCGTCGGTACGCCGTTGCGCACCGCCAGTTCCTCGCGCGAGAGGTAGTCGGTCAGCGTCAGACCGTATTCCGCCGCAGCCTCGCGGTCGGCGGCCTTCACGCCGCCGGCGTAAAGGCGCTGCTCCGGACGCAGCAGCGCGAACAATCCGCACAGCGGCAGCGCCGCGGCGGTGCAGTTGAGATTTTTCCCGCGCGAGAGAGGCACGGGCAGCACGACGCGGTCGGCTTGCGCCGCTTCCTCCAGCGCCGTGTCCTCCATGCCGAAGGCGGCGAGTCCCCATGTCTGCACCGGATGACCGTCCTCCGCGAGCAGACGCGCGAGCAGCGCCATGCGCCGGTCCCCGCCGAGCACGGCGATCGTTTTTTCCATAGGCGTCCCCCTTTCCATTCCTCTTACTCTATGCGCACGGCGGGGGGAATTTGATTGCGAAACGCAAAAGAGTGTGGTATCATGGCAAAAAATCAAAGGAGACCCGTCTATGACACGTTATCCCTATCTGCTCTTCGACGCCGACAACACGCTCTTTGACTTCGACGAGGCCAATGTCCACGCCTTCCGCGCCGTGTGCGACGCCTTCGGTCTGCCCTTTTCGCAGGAGCTTTTCGACCGCTACGAGGTCATCAACAACGCGACATGGGAAAGGTTCGACCGCGGGGAGCTGACGAAGGACGAAACGGTGCTCGAGCGCTTTCGCGCCTTCTTTGCCGCCGAGGGCATCCGCGGCCTTGAGCCGGCAGCGTGCAACCGCATCCATCTGGCGAGCTTGAGCAATGCGACCTATCTTATGCCACATGCCGCGGAGGTCATTGCCAAGCTGCGCGAAACACACCATATCCATCTCATCACCAACGCGGTCGAGTCCGTCCAGCGCGGGCGGCTGGGACGCTCGGCGCTCGCGCCGCTCATCGAGGAGGCGTTCATCTCCGAGACCGCGGGTGCGGCGAAGCCGTCCGTGGAATACTTTGACTATGTGTTCGCCCACATCGACGGCATTACGCGGGAAAATTGTCTGGTCATCGGCGATTCACTCACGAGCGACATTCAGGGCGCAAACAACTACGGGCTTGCGTGCTGCTGGTTCAATCCGAAGAAAGCGCCGAAGCCGGAGAGTCTGCGCGTGGACTACGAGATCCGCGACCTGCGGGAGCTGTACGGCATTGTGAAATAGGAAAAGCGCCGGCTCCGTGCCGGCGCTTCTGCGTCATTTCTCTTTGCTCTTATCAAAATAATAGCGCGCGAAGTTCTTGTACTGCGCGGCGTAATACCTTGCCAGCCGGTATACGCGCGCGGGGGCGAGGTCGCTGCCGTACCAGAGCGTGTGCAGGGCTTTGTATTGCTTCATCTCCTCGCGCAGGGCGGGGGAGGTGACGTACCTCGTCAGGATGCCGCGCGGGACGTTGGACCACAGCGCGGTCGTTTCGTTGTAGATGCACTTCCCGCGGCGGCCGTAGACCACGTCCTCGGTGAGCAGCTTCATCATGTTGATGCCCGCCGCGCGGCAGAAGAAGCTCGAACGGCCCAGCCGCGGGTTGATCTCAAAGAGCACATAGCGCCCGGTGCGGCTGTCGTACTTCATGTCGATGTTGGAGAAGCCGACGTAGCCGATGGCCTGCAAAAACCGCTGCATTTTATCGTAGAGCAGCGTGTCGCCGCGCGAGAGGATGGCGGCGTAGTTGCCGACGCTCTTGGGGTCGTAGTATTCGAGCACCGGCTGGCCGAGGCACATCGCGCGCACCGTTCCGTCCGTGTCGGAGTAGCTGTTGAGCACACGCATGGCGTCGTCCCCGCCGGGGATAAACTCCTGAAGGATGAGCTTGCCGCGATAGTCGGAGCCGTTCATGCTGCGCACCATTGTGAGGTATTCCTCCTTGGTGTCGAAGAAAAAGACCTTCTTCTGCCCCTCAAAGTGGCAGCGCAGGTAGTCGAGCGCGTTGGAGTTTTCCGGCTTGACGACGATGGGGAAGTCGAACGGCAGACGGTCGGCGACCTCGATGCGCTCGTCGGGCGCGGCGATGACGGTCTTGGGATAGTCCAGACCGTACTGCTCGCAGAGCGCGTAGAACCGATCCTTGGTGTCGAAGGTCTCGAGCAGCTGCTCGGGGATGAAGCGGTTCGCGATCAGTCCCTCGAAGTGGTCATAATGGCGGCAGAGCAGACCGGTATAATAGTCCGAGCAGGGGATGACGAGCAGCTTTTCGTAGTCCTTGGAGCACTCGCGCAGTACGCCGAGCAGCGCGTCGGGAAAGACCTCCTCGCGTTCAAAGCCGGCGATGATGCGGCAGTCAAAAAGACGCGAGTGCCGCGTAGGAATGAGCTGCGCGGTGCACACGAGCAGCGGCGTGACCTCGGGGTACGCCTCGCGGAAGAGACGCGCCGTGCCGTAGGCGTTCTCGTCGCTGCCGAGAATGATGGGCAGAAAGTCCTTTTTCTTCATGCCTTCGCCTCCTTTTCGTCATATTCTGCCAGATATTTGAGAGTCAGCTCCACGTCGCTCGGGAAGGGGACGAACTCTCTGCCGCGCTTCATGGTCGTCTCCTCGCCCTTGCCTGTGAGCAGGATGACGTGCGGCTCGGGACGGTCGAGAATGGCGCGGCGGATACATTCGGCGCGGTCCTCGCAGACGAGGTGCGGGCATTTGACGTGCTTTTCGATGTCGGCGGCGATCTGCGAGAACGGCTCCTCGCCGGAGTCCTCCTCCGTGATGTAAACGAAGGCGCAGTTCTCGCCGCTCAGCTCGCCGAGGTCGCGGCGGCGCTGGAGCGCGTGCGAGCCGGGGCAGCCGAACACGGAGATCATCTCCTTGCCGGGATACTCCACCCTTGTCGAGCGGTAGAGCGCGTCGAAGCTCATGCGGTTATGCGCGTAGTCCACGATGACGGTCACCCGCTTGTCACGGCTTTCGTAGACCTGCATCCGTCCGTTCGCCCGCGCCTTGCGCAGACCCGAGCGGACAAATTCCTCCGGCACGCCGAGCGCCATGGAGATCGCCATCGCGGCGAGCGCGTTGGAGACATTGAACAGACCCGGCATCGTGATGGAAAATTCACCGTTGTACTTCGGCGAGCGCACGGTGAAATACAGTCCGTCGGCGTGCTTTTCGACCCGTTCGCAAAAGACCGTATCGCTTGCGTGGCTGCCGAAGGTGATGAGTTCGCAGCCGCCCGACCTCGCGTGGGCGATGGTCTCCGCGGCGTGGTCGGCGTCGGTATTGACGCAGCCGACGCGGCAGCTGTCGAAGAGCTTCAGCTTCGAGGCGTAGTAATCCGCGAAATCCGGGTGCTCGATGGGACTGATGTGGTCGGTGCCGATGTTCAAGAACGCGCCCACGTCAAAGGTCATGCCGCGCACGCGCCCGACCTTGAGCGCCTGCGAGGAGACCTCCATCACCAGATGGGAAATGCCGGAATCGTATGCGTTCTGAAAATGCTGATAGAGCTCCAGCACCTCGGGCGTCGTGATGTGCGACTCCTCGGTGATGACGCCGTCATAATTGTCGATGGAGGAGAGAATGGCGCATGGGGGCTTGCCCTCGCTCGTGAGCCAGTCATTGAGGATGGAGCGGACGTAGTAGGCGGTCGTGCTCTTGCCCTTGGTGCCCGTGATGCCGACGCTCGTGAGCTTGTCGGTCACATGATCGTAGAAGAGTTGGCCGAGTACGACCATCGCATAGCGGATGTCGCTCACAAGCAGCTGCGGCGCGTCCACGGGGTAGGGCTTTTCGGCGACATAGGCGACCGCGCCCTGCGCGATTGCCGCAGAGAGGTACTCCGCTTTGAAGTGCGCGCCCTTGCAGAGAAACAGCGAGGTGCCGTGCAGGCTGCGCGTGTCGTAGCTCAGACAGTTGATGACGGTACCCTCCGCTGCGGGCGTCAGTGTACTTGCGGTCAGAAGCCCGGCGCGTGCGAGCGCGTCGGCATATTCCTTTAAGGTGTGTTTGGGATTCATCTCTTCGCTCCTTTGGCAGTCGATGAAATAGCGGGTCTCATAATAAATATATAGTATAGCACGCGTCGCTTTTCCTGACAAGAAAAAACGCTGGAAGACATTGCATTTGCATTCTGCCCGCCTGCGCGGTATCATAGACGGCGTCCTTGATCAAGACGAAACTACCGATAAGGAGGCTCACGCGCTATGAATTGTGCTGCTCTGCTTGCGCTGCTGTGCCAGATGCTCGGCGTCGGCTGCAACGGCTAAAGCCGTCAAATATTCGGAGGGAGGAGGGCTTTGCCCGCCTCTCTCCTGCTATTTTTAGCAGTTATGACGGACATAAGCGGCTCTGATTGTGCCGTTTGACCGAAAAACGAAAAATACAAAATTAAGACTTGCAAAAGCTCCGGCGGCGTGCTAAGATACGACCTGTTCGCGAAAAGCGGACGGCTTTCCGACAACGGCTTTCCTTCCTCCGTCGCGAGTGAAGAAAAATTGCAAAAGCACAAAAAAAGTGTTGACAAGGCCGGAAAGTTGTGGTAACCTAAAATTCGTTCCGCGGTTGGAGCGTGTACCTTGTAAATTAAACAACGAAGAACAAAGAAGCACCAGATATGAGGTGTCTGAAAAGACATCGAGCTTGCCGGAAGCCGGTTTAGTCAATTACGGCGGAAGGCAAGGATAAAAAGTTTTGCAAGCTATGACAAATAGCTCGATAAAGGTTTGAGCAGCGAGAGCTGTTTAGATACCATTTTATTGAGAGTTTGATCCTGGCTCAGGACGAACGCTGGCGGCGTGCTTAACACATGCAAGTCGAACGAGAATCTGTGGATCGAGGATTCGTCCA
>NZ_JAHLPT010000020.1 GCF_018918025.1 Oscillibacter sp. MSJ-31
GCTCGAGCGCTTGGCTCACCAAAGAAACCGTCCATCCATTGCCCTCCCATTATAACAAAAATAAGCATAGCTTCCGAGGCTTCCTATACGCTTCGGGTGCTATGCTTATTTTGTACCAACCAAAGAAGAACGCCTCCGGCAGCGCAAAAATTGCGTCGCCATAGACAAAGATAAGGCGGCGCGGCTCCGAGGTGCAAATGATAACTTTCTGATAACAGTTCGGCTTTTCGGTAGCTTTGTTCCCTTGGTTACGGTATTGTTCGTTGCGAAAGGGGCTGATACCATGCCAAAACGACGAGCAAACGGCGAAGGGAATATCCGAAAGCGCAAGGACGGACGCTGGGAGGGAAGATACACTGTCGGTCACGATCCGGAAACCGGAAAGGCCATCATCAAAAATGTCCTCGGCAAGACGCAAGCGGAAGTAAAAGAAAAGCTGAAAAAAGCCATCGAGGAAAACGTCGGTATCGACTACGGACGGGCCAAGACCTACACGGTGGGGAGTTGGCTGGAGGTCTGGATGGAAAACTACGCAAAAATCAAGCTGCGCCCATCGACCTTCAAAACCTCGCAAGGCTTTCTGAAAAACCACATCAAACCGCAAATCGGCAGCATTCCGCTGGCAGACTTGACTTTTCTGGACTTACAGCGCTTCTACAAACATCTGTTGGACGGCGGCCGGGTAGACCGCATCGAAGCGAAAAAGAAACCGAAAGGTCTGGCGCCCAAAACAGTGCGCAACATCCACCAGATGATCGGCTCGGCATACAACCTCGCCGAGGAACAGCGCCTCGTCACAAAAAATCCCACGCAGGGCTGCGCCTTGCCAAAGGTGGAGCACAAGGAGATGCGGACGCTGACCTCGGATCAACTCAGCGCCTTCTTCCAAGAAGCCAGAGACAGCGGCGTGTACGAGCTCTACTACCTCGACCTCGCCACAGGACTACGCCGTGGGGAACTGCTGGGATTGAAGTGGACGGATGTCGACCTCGACCGTGGTGTGCTGAAAATCCAACGGGCCATCTCACGGCAGAACGGCAAGGTAGTCGAGGCACCGCTGAAAACGAAAAACGCCTACCGCACGCTGCCGCTGTCGGCAGACGCGATAAGCGTTCTGAAAATGCAAAAATGTAAGATCGGAAATAGCGAGTGGGTGTTCCCGTCCCCCACCGGAGGCCCCATGTCGCCGGACAGCGTCCTGCACATGCTCCAGCGGGTGCTGAAACGGGCTGGGCTGCCCCGCATCCGATTCCACGATCTCCGTCACACCTTCGCGACGATGGCGCTCCAGAACGGCGTGGACGTGAAAACGGTGTCCTCGATGCTGGGCCACTACTCGGCGGGGTTCACGCTGGACACCTACGCCCACGTCACCACCGACGCCCAACTCAAGGCTGCCCAGACGATGGGCAATATCCTATCCCGTGCCGTCTGATGCTTTCCGCTACCCGCTCCCGTTGGGGTCAGCGTTTGGGTCAGAAAAAAGCGGCACACTAAAAACGGAACTTATGAAAAGCAAAAGTCCTCGAAATCAGACGATTTCGAGGACTTTTGGTACGCCGTGAGGGATTCGAACCCCCGGCCTTCTGGTCCGTAGCCAGACGCTCTATCCAGCTGAGCTAACGGCGCGTGTCCTTTCAGACAACAAAGGCAGTATAGCACTGTGAAGCGCAAAATGCAAGCCCTTTTTCAAATTTTTTACTGTTTTCGTTTGATTATACCGCAGCGGGCACTTTCATCCGATAAAATATGCAGGCGTCAGCGGCGGGATTCGCCGCCGACGCCTGCTTTCCGCTTGAAAAGCTCGCCAGACGCTTACAGGTCGTCGCGGTTGACTGGGCAGGACATACAGCGCGGACCACCGCGGCCGCGGGAAAGCTCCGCGGACGGGATGGTGATGACGTCGATGCCCTTCTTGACGAGCAGCTCGTTGGTGACGTAGTTGCGGTCATAGGTGATGACGCGCCCGGGCGCAATGCAGAGGGTATTCGAGCCGTCGTTCCACTGCTCGCGCTGCGCAGCCAGCAGATCGCCGCCGCCGCAGCGGATCAGGTCGACCGCAGGCAACTTGAGCTCAAGAGCCAGAATATCCTTCAGCTCGTCCTTGAGGGCGGCGAACTTCAGCTCACCGTGCTCGTCGAGCATCATCTCGTAGACGCTCAGCGGGCCCTCGATCTCCGGATGGATGGTGAACTTGTCGTAATCGACCATCGTAAAGACGGTATCGAGGTGCATGAACGCGCGGGTCTCGGGGATATCGAAGGCAAGGACCTTCTTGAAACCGGAGTTCTGCAGCAGGTTGCGGGCAAAGGTCTCCGCGCCGGAGACGGTGGTGCGCTGGGACAGGCCGACCGCCACGATGTCTTTGGAGAGCACGAGCACGTCGCCGCCCTCGATGGAGTAGCTGTCGGAAAGGTCGTACCACTGCTTGTTCTCCTCCGTGGCAAAGTCACGGTTGTAGAGGTACATATACTTGAGCAGCAGGCTCTCGCGCTTGCGGGCGGGCGTGTGCATCCGGTGGATGTTGATGCCGTTGCCGACGCAGGCGCCGGGGTCGCGGGTGAAGTAGAGGTTGGGCATCGGATCGGAGACGAAGGGATAGTCGTCCTCAACGAGGTCCATGAGGGAGGTGGCCTCCTTGGTGGCGACCTCGCTGCGCTTGATGCCGGCGATCAGCTCGGCGACCATCTGCTTGGGCGGCATATTCAGGAGATAGCTCGTCATGGACGCGCGCAGGCCCTTGGCATGGATCTTGCTGATGTTCAGGAAGTCGTTCACCAACTGGATCTGGCGGGCGGGATCGGCGATGGCCTTGGCGACCTCGTCGACATAGTAGACGACCTCGACGCCGTTCTCACGCAGCACGCGGGCAAAGTTGTCATGCTCCTCCTGCGCGATCTTGAGGTAGGGCACGTCGTCGAACAGCAGACGCTCGAGCGTAGCGGGCGTCAGCGCCTCCAGCTCCTTGCCGGGGCGATGCAGCAGGACCTTATTGAGCTTACCGATCTCTGAAAAATTATGGATACCGGGGTACATACTTGCTCCTTTCCCGGGACGGCAGCGCGCAGCACGCGCCACTCCCAACGGTCTGAACAGCAGCCGAAAATCCGTCGGCTTGCTTATTCAGGTTCAACAATTTTTATCTGGATGCTCGCGCGTTTCTCATAGCTTTTCACTAAAACCAGTATACTCGGCCGCGCGAAAAATGGTAGTATCAGTGTTTTGCGTTTTTCATGTGCCAGTCAGCCTTCAAGCGACTCCAGCAGCGCCGCGCGAAAGACCTCCATGCCGGCGAGCAGGCGCTCGTCCGACTCATAGGAGTAGTTGATGCGGACATAGTTCCGCCCGCCGTTCTTGAACGGGTAGAACACATAGCCCGGAATGAGGATCAGGCCCATGTTGTAGGCCCGGTTGATGAACCGCTTGCTGTCCACCCCGTCGGGCAGGCGGCACCAGATGTACACGCCGCCGCGCGGTCGCTCATAGGACACGCCGAGGGCAGCCATCTCGTCAAGCTTCTCACACACGAGCCGCTGCTTGCGGCTGTAGCTGGCGCGGAACTCATCGAGCGCCTTATAGTAGGTGCCGTCGTCGAGATAGCGGCCCAGCAGCTTCTGCGTCATCCAGTCCGACGCCATCAGGCGCACGGAGACCAGATAGCTCAGGCTGCGGATGACGTCGGCATTCGCCGCAACGACCGCGATGCTCAGGCCCGTGACGAAGGTCAGCGAGAAGGAATAGATGTAAATGACGTTTTCCAGCGTGTCGAACGCCTTGATGGGCGGCAGCTTCTCGCCCTCGTAAACGAGCTCGCTCGCGGCGTCCTCCTCCACGATGGGAACACGGTAGGTGTTGGAGATCTCGATGATCTTCTTCCGCCGCTCCAGCGAGAGGATGTGGCCGGTGGGATCGTGAAAGCTCGAATTGACGAAAATGAAGCGCGGATGCTTGTGAAGGATGAGCTTTTCAAGCAGGTCCACGCGCATCCCGTCCTGATCCACCGGCACGGTGAGGATCTTCGCGCCGGCCAGCTCCATCGCGCGGGACATATCCGGGTGGACCGGCTCCTCCATGACCACGGTGTCGCCGGGCTGGACGAGGAGCGTCACGATGAAGTCCACCGCCTGATTCGTCTCGGACAATATCTGTATTTCGCCGGTGGACGCCTTGACGCCCTTGGTGCTGAGGAAGGAGACAAGCTTCTGCCGCAGGAACTTGTCGCCCTTATAGGGGCTGTAGAAATACTGGCAGCAGCCCGCGCTCGTCATCAGCGGCGCGATGTCGTGCGCGACGCGCTCGGGACGGAACACCTCGTTGGTGGAGATGCCGCTGCCGAGGGAGTATTTGCTCTCGTCGGTAAAGCGCTGGAAAAGATCGTCAAAGGTCTTTTCCATGTCGAGGTGGCGATCCTTGATCTCATTGATCCAGTTCACGCGGCGGCTCGGCTTGTCGGAGGCTCCCGCCTCCCCTTTCCCGCCGTCCTCCGCCGCGGGCGGGACGGCGACGACGTAGCCGATGCCCTGCCGGGACTCGATCCATGCGTCGCTCTTGAGCTCGCCATACGCCTTGACGACCGTGTTGCGGTGGACCTCAAGCATTTGAGCCAGGCCGCGCTCCGAGGGCAGCACGCTGCCGGACGGCAGCGCACCGCACATGATCTGCGCGCGAAGCTGATCCACGATCTGCAGATAGACCGGTATTTTGCTTTGTTTATCCAGCTTGACGTCCATGCTTTCTCCTTCCGTGCGCAGCGCCTGGTGAAATAAGAGCCGGAGAACCTCTACGGTGCTCCGGCTCTCGTTTGCTATGTAACGATGATCCTGCCCGTCTTACTTAAAACAGCAAATGCGCGATGGGGCAGACGATCAGCAGGCTGATGATAGTACGCTCAAGGAAGATCACGAACAGCTCCCAGATGTTGAGGGGCAGCTTGGAGCCGAGGATCAGACCGCCGACCTCGGAGAGGTAGAGCACCTGCGTGACGGAGACGACCGCGACGATGAAGCGGGCCATATCGCTGGCACACTCCGCGATCAGAATGGCGGGCGTGAGCATATCGGTGAAGCCGACGATCATCGTGGAGGCAACCGCACCGGCCTCGGGCACACCGAGCAGCTCCAGCAGGGGCTTGAAGGGCAGACCCAGCCAGGCGAAGATCGGGGTGTGGTTGGCAAGGATCAGAGCAACGGTACCGACCGCCATAACGGTGGGCAGAACGCCGAACCACATGCTGCAGGCGTTCTTGGCGCCGCTGGCGAAGAACTCGCCGATGCCCTTGTGCTGCGCGACGCGCTTGAGCGCGAGGTCCATGCCGTACTCAGTGGAGTTCTTGTAGCCCTCGGGCAGGGTGTCGGGAGCGGCCTTGCCGGGAACCAGATAGGTGTTGGGCTTGTTGCGCAGCGGGTAGAGATAGGGGCAGATGATGGCGCAGACGATGCCGACGAGGCAGACGATCAGGTAGTAGATGCCGAACTTGTCGAGCATACCGACCGTATCGAGAACGACGAGGGTGAAGGTGATGGAAACAGCGGAGAAGAGCGTCGCGATGATGCTCGCTTCCTTGGCGGTGTAGTAGCCGCCCTCGTACTGGTTGCAGGTGAGCATAACGCCGAGGGTGCCGTCGCCGATCCATGAGGTGATGCAGTCGACCGCGGCACGACCGGGGACCTTGAAGAGCGGGCGCATGACCTTGGTGAGCTTTGCGCCGACGAACTCGAGCAGACCGAAGTCGAGCAGCAGGGGCAGCAGGATGGCTGCAATAACGAAGATGATGACGAGGGTGGTGAGCAGGTCGTAGAGCACGAAGCCGCCCTGATCGCCGCTGGTGATGAGGCTCACAAGGCCGGTGCCCTCAGAGCCCACACCGAGGTAGGTCAGCCACACGAAGATGGCGGCCAGCACACGGATGACGACCCAGATGGGGCCGCAGGCAAAGCATTCCTTGAGGATGGGACTGTCCATGATGAACTTGGGCTTTCCCAACGCAACAAGGCACATGACGGCGGAGACCGTCAGGATGATGACGCACAGCAGGGGCAGGAAGCCGCCGATGGCGCCGGAGATGATGTCCGCGATGATCTTGACGACGACCGTCCAATCACCGTCCGCATTCTTGACGGGGATCATGAACAGGATAACGCCGATGATCGAGGGGATGAGGAACAGAGCCTTCAGGCTGCCTCTGCTTTTCGTGGTGTTATTTTCCACTTTCTTCTCTCTCCTTAAAAGATAGATTGACGCGAGAGCCAAAAACCGATCTTCCTTCCCGTCTTTTTTTGGTCAATTCGCTGTCATTTACTACTTTATACTAAATTAACAGGTTCGCAAGTACCAGTTGTAGTTGCAGATTGTATACCAGTCATGAATTCAGCAGCACTTCTGCCTCTTTTTATGTGCATTTGGCTCAAATTCAAGCGCCGTTTTTTGGTATTTCCGCCCGTTTTTCCCGTTTGTCACAGCAAAATGACCACATCGGTGCTCTCCGATTTGGTCCTTTGGCAGAATTGGCCTGAATGCAGCGTTTTTCCACTCAGCGCGGAGCCAGCGTGACCGTGAGCCGGTTCTCGCTCACCGTTTCGTCCCGCACCGTCAGGCGGTAGCATAGCTCCAGCGTGCCGCACGCTCCGTCAAAGGACGCGCAAACGCTGTCCGTGTGAAGCTCCATTGTCAAGCGTCCGAGGGGAAGCTCATAGAATATGGTATGGCACTCTCCCGCCGCGAAGGTCATCTCGCTGCGCACCGCGCCGCGGCGCGTGAGCGTGACTCGGCCGTCCGCGAAGCGGAGCAGTGTTTTGACGGTACCGGCCTCCGACGGCTCTTCGTAGGCGAGCAGCCAGCCGTCCGCCGTATGCTTGAAGACGCCCTCGCACACCAGCTCGCTTACATCCTCCTCCGCGCCGGGGCAGCGCTGCACGCCGCACACGCGGACGGAAACGTCCTCTTTCACAAGCGATCCCCCTTTCTTTTTTCACATTCTGCCTGTTTTTGCTATGGCATTTTGACGCAGAGTGTGCTATCATCATGGAAACTGAAATCTGCATCACAGGAGGCGCAGCATGAAAATCGAATTGACGGAAAAGCAATTCCGCCGTCTTCTTGATCTGGTCTATATCGGCAACTGGGTGCTCAACTCCACGCGCGGCGACGACCGCATCCGCGAGTACGACGAGGTGGAGAGCACCGTTTTCTCCAACTGCATCAACCACGGCATGGTGCCGCTGGTCGAGTCCTATCAGGGCGAGCTGATCCCCTCGCGCGCCTTCGCCGAGGGCGGCATCCACGAGGCTATTCTCGCCTACGAGGACACGATGTTCTTCGAGATCCTCGCGCAGGAGCTTGCCCTGCGCGACATGGACTCCGACGCGCCCACGCCGGAAAATTACGACGAGCTGCGCGAGCGCATGGATGTGTACTTAGGTGAATTTGAGCAGCACGGGACCGACAACATCACCGTGGAAATGTAAGACCGGAAAAAAGAAACGCCGTGACCGCGCGGCTTTTCTTTTTTTGCACTTTCGCTATGATCGGATCGCCATGCGCTCCCATTTTCCGCTGCGGTAGCGGGCGTAGAAAATGACGCTGCGCGTCGCCCAGTCGAGGATCGCGTGGGCGAACCACACGCCGACTACGCCATAGCCGAGATAGCGGCCGATGACATAGGCTCCCAGCACACGCACGAGCCACATGGTGATCATGCTCACGACCATCGTGAAGGTCGCGTCTCCCGCGGCGCGCAGGAAGTACGGAATCATGAACGAGGGCATCCACAGCACGATGGCGCTGCTGCCGTGGAGCAGCATGATCTTGCGCGCCAGCACGGCAGCCTCGGGCGCAACATCGTACACGCGCAGGATCAGCGGGATGCAGAGGATCAGCGTGATGTTGATAAACGCCATGACCGCATAGGTCGCGACGGTCAGCTTTTTCATATAGTACCGCGCGCGGTCATAGGCGCCCGCGCCGACGCATTGGCTCACCACGGTAGTCAGGCCCATGCAGATGGCCTGCCCGGCAAACACATGGAAATTGCCCATCGTATTGCCGATGGCGTTGGCCGTGATGCTCGCCGTACCGAAGGTGGAGATGAGGCTGAAGAGGATGAGCCGTCCGAAGTGGAACATCCCGTTCTCCACGCCGCTGGGGATGGCAATGCGGAATATGTTGCGCATGACGCGCTTTTCAAAGCGGAACGCGCGGATGTCGGAAAGATGCAGCTCGAGCTTTTCGTTGAAGAGCAACCACACGATCACGACCGCCGCCACCGTGCGCGAGACGAGCGTGGGAATGGCGACGCCCGCCACATCGAAGCCGAGGCCAAAGATCAAAATGGCGTTGCCCGCCACGTTGATGCCGTTCATCAGCAGCGAGACCTTGAGCGACACACCGGAGCGCGACATCGTGCGGAAGAGCGCCGCGCCGCCGTTGTAGAGCGCGATGCCCGGAATGGAGGCCATAACGTAGCTGTAATAGATGTTCGTCGCCTCCATGACGTCCGCGTCGATGTGCCCGAAAAGGCGGGTGACGATCAGGTCCCGGAACATGTATAAAAGCGCCGTCACCGCCAGCGACACCACGCCGAGCAGCACCATGAGCTGCTGCGCGCTGCGGCAGGCCTCCTCCCGCTCGCGCCGGCCGAGGTACTGACCGGCCACGACCGCGCCGCCGGTCGCCATGGCGGAGAAAATGTAGATCATCAGCGCGCTGACGCTGTCCACGAGCGACACCGCCGAGATCGACGCATCGCCCACGGTCGCGACCATCAGCGAGTCCGCAAGACCCACCGTGATGCCGAGCAGCTGCTCGGCCAGCATCGGCAAAATCAGGCTCACGAGCTGACGGTTGGTAAATTCAATATTTTGTCTCCCCGCGAGCGGGGACATCTGCTCATCCATTCCGAAATCATCGGCGAGCTCCGCCGAAGCCTCTCTTTCTTTGTCCGGCACCGCCGCGCGGCAGATAACCATAATGAGTATAGCGGTTTTCGCCCGCCGCGTCAAGGACGGCCGGGCGGTTTTTGTATCGCGTGGGATAAAATGACGCTGAAATCCATACAATGGACAAAGCAAATAAACGGAGGTGTCCTTATGCAAAAAAGGCTGCTGCGTTGGGAGCTGATTGGCTTCGCGTTCACCGGCGCGGTCGGTACGCTGCTGCATTTCGTGTACGAGTGGACCGGAGGCGATCCGCTCATCGCGGCGTTCTGTGCCGTCAATGAGTCCACCTGGGAGCACATGAAGCTGCTGTTCGTGCCGTTCTTTCTCTTCACCATGGTTGAATTCATCGTTTTTGCCGAGCCGCTGCGGAGCTTCTTTGCCGCCAAGGCCGCGTCCATTCTGCTCGGTCTGCTCGCGATCCCCGTGCTCTTCTACTCGCTCGGCGGGATGTTCGGCAAAACGCCGGACTGGGTGAACATCGCCATTTTCTTCCTCGCGGACGCGCTGCTCTACTTTATGAGCTTCCGTCTGCTCACGCGCGGCGCGCTGCGCGGCGGCGCGTGGCAGCTCGCCGGCTTTCTCCTGCTGTGGGCACTGGCCTTCGCATTCGTGTTCTTCACCTACCGCCCCATCCGCCTCCCGCTCTGGCAGGACCCGACGAATGGGCTCTACGGGCTCGCCGCGTCAAGGGCCGCAGGATAAATTTCATCATCTGGTGCAGCAAGGAGGGCAGCCGCCGCAGCGGCTGCCCTCCTTGCCATTGTTCTGTTCTTCCTTTCAGCTCTGCTTCGCCAGCAGCGCCGCGCCGATGACGCCCGCGCGGTAGCCGAGCGTGCAGAGCTCGATGCGCGTGTGACGCACGGCATAGCGCGAGCCGTAGCTCAGCGCCCGCACCCTCTCCCGCAGCGGGACAAGCAGCGCGTCGCCCTGATTGGCCACGCCGCCGGAGAGCGCGATGACCTCCGGGAAAAAGATGTTGACGATGTTGGCAACGCCGCAGGCAAGGTCGTCCAGATAGCGATCCACCACCGCCTGCGCGGCGGCGTCGCCGCGCTGCGCCGCGATGAACGCCGTGCGTCCGTCCACCGCGCCGTTCTCCTCGGCAGCGGCGTGCATCCGGCTCTCGGGATGCGCAGCCATCGCGCGCTTTGTCTCGCGGATGAGCGCGGTCGCGCTGGCATAAGCCTCAAAGCAGCCGCGCCGTCCGCAGGTGCATTCCTCGCCGCCCGCGCGGATGACCATGTGGCCCAGCTCGCTCGCCGCGCCGGTGTAGCCCGTGAGCATTTTGCCGTCCAGCACCACGCCGCCGCCGACGCCTGTGCCGAGCGTGACGATCACGGCGCTCTGCGCACCTTTGGCGCAGCCGACCAGCGCCTCCGCCAGCGCGGCCACGTTCGCGTCGTTGCCGATGCGCAGGTCAAAGCCCGTGCGCGACTTGACCGCCGCGCGCAGGTCAAAGTTCTTCCAGCCGAGGTTGTTCGCATAGAGCACGCGGCCGGTCTCGTCGTCCACCGTTCCCGGGCAGCCGAGCCCGACGCCGCCGAGCGAGGTCCGGTCCTCGCCGGATGAAAGCTCTGTGATGACCGCGGCGATGCCGTCGCAGACCGCCTCCGCGCCCAGCTCGACGCGCGTGGGACGGCTCACCTCCCGCGCGATCTCGCCCGTCTCGCTCACAAGCGCGCCCTTGATGTTTGTTCCGCCAAGGTCAATGCCGATATAGTACATGGAACAGTCCTCCCCACCGGCAAAATTTTCAGTCGTATTATACCCGCTGCGGCGCGGAATTGCAAGGGGTCAGCCGCGCTCGCCGATGGCTTCTTCGAGCTTTTCCAGCGCCCGCTTTTCGATGCGGGAGACATAGCTTCTTGAGATGCCGAGTTTTTTTGCGATCTCGCGCTGGGTGCGCGGCATCCGGCCGCCGAGGCCGTAGCGCAGCGTGACGATCTCGCGCTCGCGGTCGGTCAGGCATTCGCACACCAGACGGCGGACCAGCACGCTGTCCTCCCGGTCCTGCAGGTCGGAGAGCATCGTGTCGTCCACACCGACCACGTCCATCAGCATGAGGTCGTTGCCGTCCTGATCCGTCTCGATGGAGTCCGAGAGCGAGACCTCGCCCTGCAGCTTCTTACGCGAGCGGAAATACATCAGGATCTCATTCGCTATCCTCTCCCAACGGATATATAGGTTGGTCAATGGGTGGCAAATCCGCCTCTCCATCCTCCGCAAAGAGGTACACATAGGCGTTTTTGCCGTCCCAGACCACCTTTTTGACGATGGTGCGCAGCAGGCGGCGTTTTTCCTCCAGCGTGGCAGAATCCACCGCGCTGGCAAACGACTCGATCATTTCCTGATGGAAGGCGAACTCCTGATGCAGCATTCGGCTCTGTTCAGTCAGGGCTTCCAGCTCGGCAAGGCGCATCTGCTGGGTCTCGCTCTCCTGATGGAGCGCGTCGATCTGCTCCATGACGTACTTCGCGGAGGTCTCGCTGGCAACGGACAGGGATTCTACTAGCCGCTTGATGCGGTCCTCCGTCTCGGCGTGTTTCTCCCGGAGCAGCGCCAGCTCTGCGTCGTAGCCCTCCTTGCTGCCACTGATGACCTTCTTGGTCTGCGCCAGCAGCCGGGTAAGGGTCTCCTTGTCGGCGGAAAGCTTGCGGATCTCCTCGATGATCTTGGCATCCAGCGTGTTGCCGTTGCAGTTTTTCATAGAGCAGACCGTGCCGTGGCTGCGCTCCTTGGTGGAGCACATGTAGGTGTAGATCAGCTCGCCGTCCGCGGTACGGCGGTTGGTCAGCTTCGGGCGCATGTAATCGCCGCATTCGCCGCAGCGAAGCAGCCCGGACAGCAGCGCCACATTGCTGCGGGGTCTGCGGTAGCTCTTAGATTTGTTGACATCCAGCATGGCCTGCACCCGCACCCAATCGCTGCCCGCGATGATGCCGGGATGCTTGCCCACCGCCACGATCCATTCCTCCATGGGACGGATCTGATTCGCCTTGCCGGGGCGCTGGAGCGTGCGGTTGTATGCCATGACACCGTGCTCGCCGTCGAATTCTGCGCGCTCGGCAAACAAATCCACATTGTTCTCTTTCAGATACTGATACGCCGTCTCGTCGGCGATCATATAGACTGGATTGGTCAGAATGCCCCGGATGGCAAAGCGGGTGAACTGCTTGCCGCGCTTCGTGACGCAGCGGTGCTCCAACAGGTACTGGTCGGTCTTGCTGAGAGAGCCAGTCTCCATAAACACCTCGAAGATCGTCTTGACCAGCTGGATCTCCTCCGGGATGGGTTTGAGCTTGCAGGCCTTTTTCACCTTGCCGTCCACCGTCACGCTGGACAGGCTTTCCGAGGCGTAGCCCGTGGGCGTTGTGCCGCCCAGCCAGCGTCCGGTCTTGGACAGCTCGTGCATGTTGTCCCGGATGCGCTCGGCGATGGTCTCCCGCTCCAGCTGGGAAAAGACCGACGCGATATACATCATGGCGCGGCCCATGGGCGAGGACGTATCGAACTGCTCGCGGATGGAGATGAAGTCAATGTGTCGGTCGCCCAAGTCCTCGATGAGCTTGGCAAAATCGCCGATGTTGCGGCTGATGCGGTCAAGGCGGTAGACCACGATGGCGGCAAAGGCGATCTTCTGCGAGTCCTTCATCATTTTCTTGAACTGCGGGCGCTCCAGATTGCCGCCGGAAAAGCCCTCGTCCTCATACACCAGCGCATTTTCCGCCGCGTCCTCGCCAAAGTGCATGGCAATGTACTGGCGGCACAGCTCGATCTGATTCTCGATGCTCTCGCCCTTGCCGGTAAATTTGGACTTGCGGGAGTAGATGACGTATTGCTTCGCCTGCGGCTTGTCTTTCGTTTTCATAGAGGTACCTCGCGTTATTCGTTAGGTTGGTAGATATATTATAACGGATTGGAATCCATTTGAAAAGGTACCCAAGGGAAGAATCTGAAAATATTTCTGAGAAAAATACTCTCTTTGCCCGGTTTTTGAAAAATGTCGATTTTCATAAAAAAGCCTCTGTTTTGCCTCTCGGATGTGTTCCATAGGAAAACACCCACGCCCACCCGCTTGCGGCGGTCTGAGAGGAGAAAACAGAGGCTTTCGCACCCTAATTGATGCAGTTTTAAGGGCATCGCTCATACAAAACTCGCGCGAACGGGCATTGGGTGTATCAATCATCAAATTGATAAGAATGCCTGCACGATACCCAAAAATCTTTTATACCCCTTATACTCTTTCCAAAAGAGCATAAGGGGTATAACTCATATTTACTGCCAATTCCGTTTCAGGATCTCACTTTTGAGGTACAGCGTACTCTTTTCCGACGCTTTGATCGGATGAAGTTTTCCGCGCTTTGTCAGGTCGATGATATTCTGCCGGGAGCAGCCTAATATCTCGTTGATAACTCTATGCGCGGCAAAGTTCCGGAAGTCCTCCATTTTCAGCGGAACACTTTTGCCGATCCGGTAGAGCATCGCATCCGAAACGGTCATGTTCACATCCCACGCAACGCCGTATCCGCCCGTCTGCATCTGCACATGCTGAAAATAATCTGGCTTCTTGAGAAGGATCTGAAACGCTTTCGTCCTTTCAAAGTACTTCTGCAAATCACATTTCTTCACCGCACCGTCCCGAAAAAATACCAGCAAACAGTGATTCTCCAGCGGCAGCACATTCTTCCACATTCTGATACTGCGGAAGGCGAGCATAATGTCCCGATGTGCTCGGGATGTGGGGCCGTGCGTTCGAGCCGCATTGCTCCGCGCCAAGAGAACGGCACGACGAAAGTCGTGTCGTTCTCTTTTCTCAAATTTTTCATATTCCTACTTGACAAGTAGGTAACCTCGTGTTACAATGCCTATTAATCAGATAGGAAATATATGAATCAGAAATGAGGTAAGCCTATGCTGTCCTTTTTCATGCTCCGATGTCGCCGGTAAACGCCTTTCCTCTCTCTTAAAATTACTTCTCTTTCAAAAAAATATACAACCTACAATAAAAGGAGTTTACCGTTATGAAGACCTATGATACCATTACCGACCTGATCGGCTCCACTCCCCTGCTCAAGCTCAACCGTTTCGCCGCTGCGGAAAACCTCGGCGCTGAGGTCTACGCAAAGCTCGAATACTTCAATCCCGCCGGCTCCGTCAAGGACCGCATCGCCTATGCCATGATCACTGACGCCGAGAAGAGCGGCGCGCTCAAGCCCGGCTCCGTCATCATCGAGCCGACCAGCGGCAACACCGGCATCGGCCTTGCCGCCGTCGCCGCCGCACGCGGCTACCGCATCATCATCGTTATGCCCGAGACCATGAGCGTCGAGCGCCGTCAGCTGATGAAGGCCTACGGCGCGGAGCTGGTGCTCACCGAGGGCGCCAAGGGCATGAAGGGCGCCATTGCCAAGGCGCAGGAGCTGGCCGCCCAGACGCCGGACAGCTTCATCCCCGGTCAGTTCACCAACCCCGCGAACCCCTCCGCGCACCGCGCGACCACAGGCCCCGAGATCTGGAACGACACCGACGGCACCGTGGACATCTTTGTTGCGGGCGTCGGCACCGGCGGTACGCTGACCGGCGTGGGCGAATACCTCAAGAGCCAGAACCCCAACGTCAAGGTCGTAGCGGTCGAGCCCGCCGGCTCCCCGGTCCTGTCCAAGGGCGTCGCGGGCGCGCACAAGATCCAGGGCATCGGCGCGGGCTTCGTGCCCGACACGCTCAACACCAAGATCTACGATGAGATCATCACGGTGGAGAACGAGGACGCCTTTGCCACCGGCCGCGAGCTGGCGCGCAAGGAGGGTCTGCTCGTCGGCATCTCCTCCGGCGCGGCAGTGTGGGCCGCCGCCCAGCTCGCCAAGCGTCCCGAGAATCAGGGCAAGCGCATCGTCGTCCTGCTGCCCGACACCGGCGACCGCTACCTTTCCACCCCGATGTTCGCAGACTGATCCCACGCTACCCTTTTGACGCAGATCTCCTCCGCGCGCAGCGCGAGGGAGGCATACCATGCGGCGAGGAACTGTTCCGGCTCTCCGCCGCATTTCTCTGCCCGCTCACCTCCGTAGGTCACGCGCAGCGACGCAGCGCCGAGCGGCAGGACAATGCCCCTCGCCGCAGAAATCTCTGCCGCATCGTCAAAGCAGAGCACGATGTCCGCGCCCTCCGGCACGCGCAGGACAGGAGCCGCGACGCCGAAGCGGCTGCGCAGCGTCTGCGACAGCTCCCAGCCGCCCTGCGCCGTGCAGAGCTGCAAATAGCGCGTGTCCGCCGCCAGTGTCTCCGCCGCCGCGGCATAGGCGCGCGTGACGCGCAGAGCGCAGAGCGCGACGGTCGCTCTGCGCGGTGCGATCTCCTGCTGTGCCATCACACGGCGCGCGATGGCGGCAGCCGCCGCCTCGCGCAGAGGCCGCACATCCACCGGGACGATCCCCCGCGCGGCAAAGCGCTCATACGCGGAAAACCCCCGCGGAAAGACCGTCTGCGTCACACCGTACCATTCCAGCGTCCGCGCGGCGGTACGCAGGCTCCACGCCGCGCGCAGACCATCGCCGTGCCGGATGCCTGCGGCAAGGAACCGCACGCCGCCCAGGCGCTTTTCCCTCGCGCCGCAGCGCTCGCCCGCGCCGCGCCATTCCACTAATCCAAACATGGTTCCCCTCTCTCCCCTGCCCCACGACGCAAAAAGGACTCTCCCTACTCTATGGGAGAGTCCTTTGTTTCCATACCGATAAATTCAGTTCCACGCCTTGACGTAGTCCGTCAGGTACTTGAGCGGATCGACGAGCTGACCGTTTTCCGTGATCTCAAAATGCAGATGCGGGCCGCTGCCGACGCCGCTCGAGCCGGTCACGCCGATGGCTTGTCCCTGTTTGACCACTGTACCGACGCTCACCGAGCGCTTGGAAAGGTGCTGATAGGTGGTCGTGTTGCCGCTGCCGTGGCTGATGACGATGTACTGTCCGCGCACATTGTTGCTCGACGAAATGATGACCGTGCCCGCCTTGGCGGCGTAGACGGTGGAGCTGTAGTACACGCCGCCGATGTCGATGCCGCGGTGATTGGTGGAAGCCCCGCTGATGCCGGTGTTGCGCTTGCCGAAGGGCGATGTGACGCGCTTGCTGGTCGTCACGGGCCAGATGTAGCCGCCGTAGGTCACCGTCGTGTTGCCCTGCTGCGCGGCAAGCTCCTTGCTCAGCCGGACGATCTCCGCCTGTGTCTTTTCCTCCTCGGCCTCGATCTCGGCGAGCACGTCCTTATAATCCGCCTCGTTCTCTTCCATTTCCTTGATGAGACCGGTCGCCTCGGTGCGCTGATCGCGCAGCTCGTTGTTCTTCGCCGCCAGCGCCTCCTTGGCGCTCTGCTGCTCGGCGAGTGAGGTCTCGAGCGTCTGCTGCTTTTCCGCGATCTGCGCCTGCAGCACACGCAGGTCGTCGATCACGCGCTGGTCCGCCTCCATCACCTCGCTGATGAAGTCCATCGCGCCAAGCAGCTCTTCAAAGCTCGACGCCTGAAAGAGCACCGACCAGTAGGACACCGTCCCGCGCTCCTCCATCGCGCGCACGCGCTTGCAGAACAGCTCATACTGGTCCGCCTCCTGCGCCTGCGTCTCGTTGAGCTCCTGCTCGGTCTGCTCGATGAGCGTTTCATACTGCGCGATCTGCTGCTCGGTGTTGGCGATCTCCGCGCTGATGAGGTCGATCTGCTGGTCGAGCAGCGCCTTGCGCTTGAGCGTGTTGGCCTTGTCCTTTTTGAGCGCGCTGAGCTGCTTGTTCACCTCGCTCTTCTTGCTTGAGAGCGCGTTGGATTCCTTTTTCAGCTTGTCGATGTCCGCCTGCGTGACGGCGGAGGCCGTCTGCGGCGGCAGGCGCAGCGGCGTCAGATCCGCCGCGAGCACGCCGAAAGCGAACAGGAGCGCGACCGCCGCGCGCAGGATCCGTTTTGTTTTCATGGGCAGCCGCCCTCCTTTTCAGACTTGCAGGAATTTGCGGATCGCCGTCAGGCTGCCGCCGACGCCGACGAGCATCCCCACGCCGACGAACACCAGCGCGACCGGCTTCCATATCGTCGCAAAGTCCACAACGCTGAAGAGGTTCAGCACGTCGGACACGGAAATGCTCCGCGCGACGGTCGCGTACAGCAGCCATTGCAGACCGAAGGCGATGCCCGCGCTCAAAAAGCCGATGATGAAGCCCTCATACACAAAGGGCCAGCGGATGAAGCCGTTCGTCGCACCGACCATCTTCATAATGGCGATCTCGTCACGCCGGTCGAAGGTCGTGAGCTTGATGGTGTTGGAAATGATGAACACGGAAACGACCAGCAATATCGCAATGAGCGCAATACATACCACGCCCGCCACGTTCCGCAGCGTGATGAAGCCCTCCGCCAGATTTTCGTCCGCGCGGGCGTCCGCGATGCCGGTCACCTTCTTGACCGCCTCGCGCGTCTCCTCCATCCGGCCGAGGTCGATCACCTTAATGGCAAAGCGGTCGCGCAGGATCTCCGGGTCCAGATCGCCGAGGGCGTATTTCCCCTCGTACTTTTTCTCGAAGGTCTCGCACGCCTCCTCGCGCGTGATAAAGCGCACGCTCCTCACATTCGGCACCGCCTCGACGGCGGACTGGAGCGAGCGCCCCTGTGCCTCCGTGAGCGTATCGTCCACAAAGGCAAGGATCTCGTTTTCACTTTCCAGCTGACGAAGCTGCTCGTTGACGTTGTAGGCCACAAGGGAAAACGTGCCCATGACGAGCAGGCAGGCCACGGTGATGCCGACAGCCGCAAAGGACATAAAGCCGTGGCTGAACAGGTTCACCACGCCCTCGTGGAAAAAGTAACCAAAATCGTGTCTTCTCATCGCGCCTCACCTCATATTGTAGCCGATGCCGTCGCTCACGACGATACCGCGCTCAAGCGTAATGACGCGCTTCTGGAACTTGTTGACCAGATCCTTTTCGTGCGTCACGACGAGCACCGTGGTGCCGAGCTGGTTGATGCGCTCGAGCAGCATCATGATCTCCAGCGAGCGGGCGGGGTCGAGGTTGCCGGTCGGCTCGTCGGCGATGATGGTATAGGGGTTGTTGACGAGCGCGCGCGCGATGGCCACGCGCTGCTGCTCGCCGCCGGAGAGCTGGTTGGGGAACTGATTGGCCTTGCCGTCCAGTCCCACCAGCTTGAGGACGTAGGGGATGCGCTTTTTCGCCTCGCGCGGCGAGGACCCCACGGCGCGCATGGCAAAGCTCAGATTTTCATAGACCGTTTTCTTCTCGATCAGGCGGAAATCCTGAAAGATCACGCCGATGGACCGGCGCAGCAGCGGGATCTGCCGGTCGGAAATGTTGTTGAGGTTGAAGCCGTTGATCATCAGTCGGCCGCCGCTCGGCAGAACCTCGCCCGTGAGGAGCTTGATGATGGTCGATTTGCCGCTTCCGGAGGGACCGACGAGAAAGACGAATTCGCCGTCGTTGACCTCCATCGTCACACCGCGCAGCGCGTGTGTCCCGTTCTCATATTCCTTCTGCACGTCGGTCAAGCGGATCATCGCCGTGTTCTCCCCTTTTTCTCCAAGTTTGCCTATTTTATTCTATTATACGCGAGCGGCGAAGAAATGGCAACAAAAATTATGTAAACAGCCGCTGTTTTTTTGACGCTCCCCAGCGGAAAAAGTTCCCAAGGCGCAAAAAAGAGGCTTTCCCTTCGGAAAGCCTCCTTCGCTATTCTCTTACGCCTCGATGCCGCGGGAGGCAAGGTACTTTTTGACCATCAGCGCCACCTTGAAGGTGATGGCGTCGTCGAACTCACGCAGGTCAAGGCCGGTGAGCTTCTTGATCTTCTCCAGACGGTAGACGAGCGTGTTGCGGTGGACGAACAGCTTGCGCGCCGTTTCGGAGAGGACGAGGTTGTTCTCAAAGAACTTGTTGATGGTGAAAAGCGTCTCCTTATCGAGCGAGTCAATGGGGTTCTTCTTGAAGACCTCCTGCAGGAACATCTCGCACAGGGTAGTCGGCAGCTGATAGATCAGACGGCCGATGCCGAGGTTTTCGTAGCTGACAACATATTTCTCCGTATCGAAGACCTTGCCGACCTCGATGGCAATCTGCGCCTCCTTGTAGCTCTTGGCGAGGTCGCGCAGGTGCGCGGCGACCGTGCCGATGCCGACGACGACCATGCTCTCGCCGTTCTCACGCAGCGTCTCTTCAATGAGCTGGGCGGTCTTCTCCAGATCGCGCGTGCTGACATTCTCGCCAAGCTGCTGAATGAGCACCACGTCGCTCTCGCCCATGGAAAGCGCAAAGCTGGTCTGGCGGTCCGGGAAGATGTTCTGCACCGCCTCCACGGTCAAGCCCTCAAAGTGCTCGTCCAGACGGCGGATCAGAAACACGCCGCGGTTGAGCTCGGTCTCAACGTGCAGTTCCTTGGCGCGGATATAGAGGTCGCTGAGCATGATGTTGTCGGAGATGATGTTCTTGATGAAGGAGACCTTGTCGTACTTCTCCTCATAATAGCTCTTGGCCGCGTTGAGCGCGACCGCCGCCATGGAGCAGGCCGCGCGGCTCATCTCGTTCTCGCCATAGGCAAAAACCGCAAAATCAAAGTGACCGTTCCAGCCGGACAGCGCCTTGAAGGTCTTGCCGCCGACTGGGATCACGCTCTCCTCCGCGTCGTTGATGCTATTCACAAGCTCGTTCCAATGGCTGCCGATCTCGCTCAGCTCCGTACAGGCAATGACAGTGCCCTCGGCGTCGATCACGCCGATCTCGGTATCGACCGCATCCTTGAATTGCAAAACGATGTTCTGGAAAACTCTCCCTGACATGGTGTACCTCCCGAAACCCTTACGCGGGTAGTTTGTGCAACTTGCTGATTGAATGAAATTATTATACTTGGCTTCGACATAATTTGCAAGCTATTTTTTCTTTTTTCCACAAAAAACTTTTTCTTTTTTGTGGAAAGCGTAAAGGATATTGGGACAAGTGTTCAATCTCCCGCAAATTTCGTTGGGCATTTTGTCTACCGCTGAAGCTGCGCCTCCTCTGCTGCCGTCAGCAGGCGGAATTCGCCCGGCGCGAGCGTGTCATCGAGCCGCAGCGACCCCATCGAAAGGCGCTTCAAATACGTCACCGGCTTGCCGCGGGCAGCCAGCATCCGCTTGACCTGATGGAACTTCCCCTCGCGCAGCGTAACGAGACACTCGCTCGTCTCCCCTGCGGCAAGGATCTCCAGTCCTGCGGGCAGGCACTCCAGCCCGTCGCCGAGCATCATGCCCGCCTCGAACGCCGCGCAGTCCTCAGGCGCCAGTCGGCCTGACACGCGGGCATAATAGACCTTATCGACGTGCTTTTTCGGACTGAGCAGCGCGTGCGCCAGCTCGCCGTCGTCCGTCAAAAGCAGCAGCCCCTCCGTATCCTTATCGAGCCGTCCGACCGGAAACACGCCGATCTTGCGCAGCTCCGGCGTGAGCAGGTCCAGCACCGTCCTGCCCCGCCCGTCCTCGGTCGCGCTCAGCACGCCCGCAGGCTTATGCAGCATGACGTAGGTGTACCTTTGGAGCACCAGCTCCTCCCCGTTGACCGCGACGCGGCAGCTCTCCGCGTCATACTTCTCCTCCGCGCTGCCGGCGATCCTCCCGTCCACCAGCACGCGGCCTTCGCGCACGAGCGTCTTGACCTCGCGGCGCGACCAGCGTCCCGTCGAGGCGATGAGCTTGTCCAGCCGTTCCTTCGCCATACCCGTTCTCCTCTGCTTTCACTTTCATTTCTGCGCCCATCCTATCATACTTTGCCCCGTTTGGGAATAGCCTTTTGTGAAAGGGTGTGACGCTGTGTTTATCTGCACGATGAAATATTCCCGCCGCCGGCTGCTCGGCGTTTTGTGGCTGCTGCTGCTTGCCTTTCTCGGCTTTCTCCTGCTTCGCTCATGCGGCTCGGACCGTACCGCTGCCGCCGCAACGAACGAGCAGCGCGTCGCCTACCTGAACTCCCTCGGCTGGCAGGTCGAGCCGGAGCCGGTCGAAACGCTCTCGCTCACCCTGCCCAAGGAGCTGGAGGAGCCCTATCTGAGCTACAATGTGCTCCAGCGCGCGCAGGGCTTTGATCTGGAGCCCTGCTGCGGCAAAACGGTCGAGCGCTGCACCTACACGGTGAAAAACCATCCCTCGGGCAAGGTCTGTCAGGCCGACCTCTACATCTGCGGCGGCGAGATCGCCGCGGGCGATATCCTCTGCACCGGCGAAGGCGGCTTCATTGCGCCGCTGGCCTTCCCGAAGGACGCCTGAGCGCTCACCTTCCCCGCTTCGCTCTCGTTTTCCGGCGGAGCTTCTTCACAGGGCAAAAAGAAAGACAGCCTTTCGGCTGTCTTTCTTCTATCTCATTCAGGAATTAGTCCTTGCACTCGATAACAACACCGGAACCGACGGTACGGCCGCCTTCACGGATAGCGAAGCGGAGGCCCTTCTCGATCGCGATGGGGGTGATCAGCTCAACGTTCATGTCGACGTTATCGCCGGGCATGCACATCTCGGTGCCCTCGGGCAGAGTGATGACGCCGGTGACGTCGGTGGTACGGAAGTAGAACTGAGGACGATAGTTGTTGAAGAACGGGGTGTGACGGCCGCCTTCATCCTTGGTCAGAACGTAGACCTGGCCAACGAACTTGGTGAGGGGGTGGATGGAGCCGGGCTTGCAGAGGACCTGGCCGCGCTCGATCTCGGTCTTGGCAACACCGCGGAGCAGAGTACCAACGTTATCGCCGGCTTCGGCGTAGTCGAGCAGCTTGTGGAACATTTCGATACCGGTGACGACGGTCTTACGACGCTCGTCGGTCAGGCCGATGATCTCGACTTCCTCGCCGAGCTTGAGCTGACCACGCTCAACTCTACCGGTGGCGACGGTGCCGCGGCCGGAGATGGTGAAGACGTCCTCAACGGGCATCAGGAAGGGCATGTCGGCCTTACGGTCGGGAGTGGGGATATAATCGTCAACAGCGTCCATGAGCTCCTTGATGCAGGCATACTCGGGGGCGTTGGGATCGGTGGACTCGGAAACGAGAGCGTTCAGAGCGGAGCCCTTGATGATGGGAATCTCATCGCCGGGGAACTCGTAGCTGGAGAGCAGCTCACGGACTTCCATCTCGACGAGTTCGAGCAGCTCCTCATCGTCGACCTGGTCGCACTTGTTCAGGAAGACAACGATGGCGGGAACGCCAACCTGACGGGCGAGCAGGACGTGCTCGCGGGTCTGGGCCATAGGACCGTCGGAAGCAGCGATGACCAGAATCGCGCCGTCCATCTGGGCAGCACCGGTGATCATGTTCTTGATATAGTCGGCGTGGCCCGGGCAGTCAACGTGAGCATAGTGACGCTTCTCGGTCTCATACTCAACGTGGGCCGTGTTGATGGTAATGCCGCGCTCGCGCTCTTCGGGAGCCTTATCGATGGAGCTGTAGTCGGTGTACTGGGCCTTGCCCTGCATGGCGAGCCACTTGGTGATGGCAGCGGTCAGGGTGGTCTTACCATGGTCGACGTGACCGATGGTGCCGATGTTTACGTGGGGCTTAGTTCTCTCGAATTTCTGCTTAGCCATTAGAGTGATCCTCCTATTATGATTTTTTCATTGTTTTCGGTGTCACTTGCATAACACCATGATTTTACCGTAAATCGAGCTGATTTGCAACTGTTATTTTCGTGCCTCAGCTCATGTGGCGCCCGGTGCGCTGATCGATGATCTTTTCCTGAATGCTCTTCGGGATCTCGATGTAGTGCGAGGGCTCCATCGTGTACTGACCGCGTCCCTGCGTGCGGGAACGGAGGTCGGTGGCATAGCCGAACATCTCGGCGAGGGGAACGAACGCGTCGATCTGCTGCGCGCCGGAGCGGGCCTCGAAGCCTTGGATCTGACCGCGGCGGCTGTTGAGGTCGCCGATGACGTCGCCCATATACTCGTCGGGAACGATGACGCTGACCTTCATGATCGGCTCGAGCAGCGTGGGGCCGGCCTTCTGGCAGGCTTCCTTGAACGCCATGGAGCCGGCGATCTTGAACGCCATCTCCGAGGAGTCGACCTCGTGGTAGGAGCCGTCGTACAGCGTGACCTTGACGTCGACCACCGGATAACCGGCGAGCACGCCCGCGAGCATCGCGCCCTGGATACCGGCATCGACCGCGGGGATATACTCCTTGGGAACGCTGCCGCCGACCGTGGCGTTGACGAACTCGTAGCCCTTGCCGGACTCATTGGGCTCAACGTGGATCTTGACATGACCGTACTGGCCCTTACCGCCGCTCTGGCGGGCATACTTGGTGTCCTGATCGACGGCCTTGGTGATGGTCTCCTTATAGGCGACCTGCGGCGCGCCGACATTCGCCTCGACCTTGAACTCGCGGAGCAGACGGTCGACGATGATCTCCAGATGGAGCTCGCCCATACCGGCGATGATGGTCTGACCGGTCTCTTCGTCCGTGTAGGTCTTGAACGTGGGGTCCTCCTCAGCGAGCTTCATCAGCGCAATGCCCATCTTCTCCTGACCGGCCTTGGTCTTGGGCTCGATGGCAACGCGGATCACGGGCTCGGGGAACTCCATGCTCTCGAGGATGATCGGGTGCTTTTCATCGCAGAGCGTGTCGCCCGTCGTGGTGTTCTTGAGACCGACCGCCGCGGCAATGTCGCCGGAGTAAACGGTCTCGATATCCTCACGATGGTTGGCGTGCATCTGCAGGATACGGCCCATGCGCTCACGAACATTCTTGGTGGAGTTGAGAACGGAGGAGCCGGTGTTGAGTGTACCGGAATAGACGCGGAAGAAGCTCAGGCGGCCGACATAGGGGTCGGTCATGATCTTGAATGCCAAGGCGGAGAAAGGCTCGTCATCGCTCGGCTCACGCTTGTCTTCTTCGTCCGTCTTCGGGTTGATACCCTCGATGGCGGGGATATCGGTCGGCGCGGGCATATAGTCCACAATGGCATCGAGCAGCTTCTGCACGCCCTTGTTGCGGTAGGATGTACCGCAGACCACAGGGATCATCTCGACCGCGACGGTCGCCTTGCGGATCGCTGCGCGGATCTTGGCGGTTGGGATCTCCTTGCCCTCGAGATACATCTCCATGATCTCATCGTCGAACATGGAAACGGCGTCGAGCAGCTTCTCACGGTATTCCTCCGCGAGCTCGCGCATATCCTCGGGGATCTCCTCCACGCGCATATCCTTGCCCATTTCGTCGTAGTAGACGTCCGCATTCATCTCGACCAAGTCGATGATGCCGCGGAATTCGGCTTCCTTGCCGATGGGCAGCTGGATGGGCACCGCATTGCACTTGAGACGCTCGTCGATCATGCGCAGGACGTTATAGAAGTCCGCGCCCATGATGTCCATTTTGTTGACGTAGATCATGCGGGGCACATGGTAGTGATCCGCCTGACGCCAAACCGTCTCGCTCTGCGGCTCAACGCCGCCCTTGGCGCACATGACGGTCACAGAGCCGTCGAGCACGCGGAGGCTGCGCTCCACCTCGACCGTGAAGTCGACGTGGCCCGGGGTGTCGATGATGTTGATGCGATGGTTCTTCCAGAAGCACGTCGTGGCGGCAGACGTAATGGTGATGCCGCGCTCCTGCTCCTGCTCCATCCAGTCCATCGTCGCAGTACCCTCGTGGGTCTCGCCGAGCTTGTAGTTGACGCCTGTGTAGTACAGGATACGCTCGGTCGTGGTGGTCTTGCCTGCATCGATGTGGGCCATGATGCCGATATTTCTTGTTTTCTCCAGAGATACTTTTCTCGGCATAAGATTCTCCTTGCTTTCTTACCAGCGGAAGTGGGCGAACGCCTTGTTGGCCTCGGCCATCTTGTGGGTATCTTCGCGCTTCTTCACAGCCGCGCCGGTGTTGTTGGCGGCGTCCATGAGCTCGCCGGCGAGACGCTCGGCCATGGTGCGCTCACCGCGGGCGCGGGAGTAGGCCGTCAGCCAACGCAGACCGAGGGTCTGACGACGGGCGGGACGAACCTCCATAGGGACCTGATAGTTGGCACCGCCGACACGGCGGGTCTTGGTTTCGAGAACGGGCATGATGTTTTCCATCGCCTGGGTAAAGACATCGAGCGGCTCATTGCCGGTCTTTTCCTTGATGATGTCAAACGCACCGTAGACGACCTTCTGTGCAACGCCCTTCTTGCCGTCGAGCATGATGCTGTTGACGAGCTTGGTCACGAGGACACTGTTGTACATAGGATCGGGCAAAATTTCTCTCTTGGGAACATTACCTCTTCTGGGCACTTTGCTTCCCTCCTTCTTATAATATAGAAATCATAGGTACTCGCGGACGGGGCTTGCCCCGCCGTGTTTCGGCCTGCCAAAGAGGTATCCTTATATGATAAGACCTTTTGGCAAAGCTCTACTTTCATGCAGACCTTACTTCTGCTTCGGGCGCTTCGCGCCGTACTTGGAACGGCCCTGCATACGGCCCTGCACGCCCTGCGCGTCCAGAGTGCCGCGGATGATGTGGTAACGCACACCGGGGAGGTCCTTGACACGGCCGCCGCGGATCATGACCACAGAGTGCTCCTGCAGAGAATGACCGACGCCGGGGATGTAAGCGGTGACCTCGTAGCCGTTGGTAAGACGCACACGGGCGATCTTACGAAGAGCGGAGTTCGGCTTCTTGGGGGTCGCGGTTCTCACAGCGGTGCAGACGCCGCGCTTCTGAGGAGAAGGAAGGTTGGTTTCCTTGTTCTTCAGCGTGTTGAGGCTATACTGCATGGCGGGAGAATTGGACTTGTAGGTGGCCTGCTCTCTGCCCTTGCGGACCAGCTGATTAAAAGTAGGCATTCAAAAGTTCTCCTTTCTGAAAAATTGCGAGCCGGAGGCTCAATTTATTTTTTACAGGATATCGGTAAAATATCCCGAAAAAACCATATTTATCCGTTCAGGAGCGTTACGACCGCGGCGCCGACGGCGATGCCGGCCGCGCTGCCGAGCTGCGCCATCGTGAAGTCCCGCTCCACGGGGACCGACGCGCAGGCGTCCTCGACCCGTCCGGTCACAGCGGGGTCTGCGTCACAGGCAAGAAAGACCTTTCCGGCCCTCCCCTCGCGCAGCGCACGGAGCGATTGCTTCACGCCGACGACCTTTTGGGCGGTGCTGAGCTCTTCTAACACGGCACGCCCTCCTCACGGCATAACAAAATCCGCGAAACAGTCTCGCGCAAGGTAGAATTATAGCATAGTTGTCCCCCACCGTCAAGCGATATTTGCTCTTCGCAGCCTAAAATTTTCTCTGAAATGTACGATTTTTTCATTTTCTTTTCAGTACTAATGTATAAAGGAAGAGCCGACCGGTGCGGTCGGCTCTTCTTCTGCGATATTTAGACCTCTTCGGAGCTCTCGCCCGCCTCAGTCGAGGCGGCCTCGGAGGCCGTTTCGGCGGCTTCGCCGTCATACGGCTCTGCCGCGGTCTCCTCCTCGACCGGCTTTTCGCGGTCGGGGACGATCTCCTCGGCGAACTCACGATAGGCGTTCAGGCCCGCGCCGGCAGGAATGAGCTTACCGATGATGACGTTCTCCTTCAGGCCGAGCAGATGGTCGACCTTGCCCTTGATGGCGGCCTCGGTGAGCACCTTGGTGGTCTCCTGGAAGGACGCGGCGGAGAGGAAGGAGTCAGTGGCGAGGGACGCCTTGGTGATACCCATGAGAAGCTGGGTGGCCTCGGCCTCACGCAGCGGCTCGCCGGTCTCGGCATTGACCTCACCGGCGGCATTGCGGCGCGCAATGTCCTCGTTGGCGTCCATCAGCTCTAGAACGTCGACCATCGCGCCGGAGAGCAGGTTGGTGTCGCCGGATTCCTCCACGCGCACCTTGCGCATCATCTGGCGGACGATGACCTCGATATGCTTATCGTTGATGTCAACGCCCTGCTGACGGTAGACCTTCAAAACCTCCTGAATGAGGTAGTTGTGAACGGCGGAAGCGCCGCGGATGCGCAGCACGTCGTGCGGGTTGAGCGCGCCCTCCTGCAGCTGGCAGCCCTTTTCGATCACGTCGCCGTCCTTCACGCGCAGGCCGGTGTGCGGCACGGAGTAGGTGCGGGTGTCGCCGTCGTCGGCGGTCACGATGATGTTCAGCAGGCTGCCCTTCGTGGCCTCCTCGAACCTGACCTTACCGGCGATCTCGGAAAGCGTCGCCATCTTCTTGGGACGGCGCGCCTCGAACAGCTCCTCAACACGCGGAAGACCCTGCGTGATGTCGCCGCCGGCAACGCCGCCGGTGTGGAAGGTACGCATCGTCAGCTGCGTGCCGGGCTCGCCAATGGACTGTGCGGCGATGATGCCGACCGCCTCGCCGGGGCCGACGGGCTTGCTGGTCGCCAGATTCATGCCGTAGCACTTGGCGCACACGCCAGAATGGGCGCGGCAGGTCAGGACGGTGCGGATCTCGACCTCGTGAATGTCGAACTTCTCAAGCAGATCGGCGTCGGAGGCGTCCATCATGTGATCCTTGGAGATCAGCACCTCGTCGGTGCCGGGCTTGAGGATGTCGTGGACGGGATAGCGGCCGTGGATGCGCTCGGAGAACTTCTCGATGACCTGACCGTTCTCGCTGATTTCGCTGGCGATGATGCCGCGATCCGCGCCGCAGTCGTCGGAGCGGATGATGACGTCCTGGCAGACGTCGACCATGCGGCGGGTGAGGTAACCGGAGTCCGCGGTACGCAGCGCCGTATCGGCCAGACCCTTACGGGCGCCGCGGCTGGAGATGAAGTATTCCAGCACGGACAGACCCTCGCGGAAGTTTGCCTTGATGGGGATCTCGATGGTCTTACCGGCGGTGTTGGCCATCAGGCCGCGCATACCGGTCAGCTGACGGATCTGCTTCATGGAGCCACGGGCGCCGGAGTCCGCCATCATGAAGATGGGGTTGTAGCGGTCCATGTTCTTCTGCAGGGCGTCGGTAACGTCGGCGGTGGTCTTTTCCCACTCGGCGACGACCGCGCGGTAGCGCTCGTTCTCGGTCATGAAGCCCATCTTGAACTGGTCCTCGATGTCCACGACGCGCTGCTCGGTCTCGGCGATGAGGGTGTACTTCTCGTCGGGGATGGTCATATCCGCGATGGAGATGGTGATGGCGGCGATGGTGGAGTTGTGGTAGCCGGTCGCCTTGATGTTGTCGAGCACCTCGGCGGCAACGGTGAAGCCGTGCTTCTTGATGGTGCGGTCAACGATCTTGCCCAGCTGCTTCTTGCCACAGGTGAACGTGATCTCGTAATCGAAGTAATGCTCGGTGGGGTTGCCGTTCTCGTCCACACGCTCGACAAAGCCGAGATCCTGCGGGATGTTGTGGTTGAAGACGATGCGGCCGATGGTCGTATCGACGATCTTGTGGCCCATCGTGCCGTCCGGCAGCGCCTTCTCCACGCGCACGCGGATGGGCTGGTGGGTGCCGATGAGGTGATCCTTGAAGGCGAGCATCGCCTCGTCCTCGTCGCGGTAGACGTTGAGGTGCGTGTTCGCGCGCTCCTCGTCGGTCAGCTCGCTCAGGCTCTTGCCGGCGAGGGAGAAATCGACGTTGGACGGCCAGAACTCGTCGTTGTCGAGCTGGCTCACGCCGTTTTCAAAGCGGTCGAAGGTGAGGTAGTAGGAGCCGAGCACCATATCCTGCGTCGGAACGGTGACGGGGCCGCCGTCCTGCGGACGCAGGAGGTTGTTGGCGGAGAGCATGAGGATGCGGGCCTCGGCCTGCGCCTCGGCGGACAGAGGAACGTGAATGGCCATCTGGTCGCCGTCAAAGTCCGCGTTGAACGCGGTGCAGTTCAGCGGGTGCAGCTTGAGCGCGCGGCCCTCGACGAGCACCGGCTCGAACGCCTGGATGCCGAGGCGGTGGAGCGTCGGCGCGCGGTTGAGCATGACGGGGTGATCCTTGATGACGAAGTCCAGCGCGTCCCAGACCTCCGGGCGGCCCTTATCGACCATCTTCTTGGCGGACTTGATGTTGTTGGCGGCGCCGTCCTCCACGAGCTTCTTCATGATGAACGGGCGGAACAGCTCGAGCGCCATTTCCTTCGGCACGCCGCACTGATAGATCTTCAGCTCGGGGCCGACGCAGATAACGGAACGTCCGGAATAGTCGACGCGCTTGCCGAGCAGGTTCTGACGGAAGCGGCCCTGCTTGCCCTTGAGCATATCGCTCAGGCTCTTGAGCGCGCGGTTGTTCGCGCCGGTGACGGCGCGGCCGCGGCGGCCGTTGTCGATCAGGGCGTCCACAGCCTCCTGCAGCATACGCTTTTCGTTGCGCACGATGATGTCGGGCGCCTTGAGCTCCATGAGCCTCTTGAGGCGGTTGTTGCGGTTGATGACGCGGCGGTAGAGGTCGTTCAGGTCGCTGGTCGCGAAGCGGCCGCCGTCGAGCTGGACCATCGGGCGGATCTCCGGCGGAATGACCGGCAGCACGTCGATGATCATCCACTCGGGCTTGTTGCCGCTCAGGCGGAAGGCGTCCACGACCTCCAGGCGCTTGACGATACGCGCCTTCTTCTGGCCGCTCGCGCCCTTGAGCTCGGCGTGGAGCTGCTCGGAGAGCGCTTCGAGGTCGATCTGCTGCAGGAGCTTCTTGACGGCCTCGGCGCCCATGCCGGCGTCGAAATCGTCCTCATACTTCTCGCGCATATCGCGATACTCTTTTTCGCTGAGGATCTGGTTGCGGATCAGCGGCGTCTCGCCGGGGTCGGTGACGATATAGGCCGCGAAGTACAGCACCTTCTCCAGAATACGGGGGCTGATGTCGAGCAGCAGGCCCATGCGGGAGGGGATGCCCTTGAAGTACCAGATATGGGAAACGGGCGTCGCCAGCTCGATGTGGCCCATGCGCTCGCGGCGCACCTTCGCGCGGGTGACCTCGACGCCGCAGCGGTCGCAGATCTTGCCCTTGTAGCGGATCTTCTTATACTTGCCGCAGTGGCACTCCCAGTCCTTGGTCGGCCCGAAGATACGCTCACAGAACAATCCGTCGCGCTCGGGCTTGAGGGTGCGGTAGTTGATGGTCTCGGGCTTTTTGATCTCGCCGTGAGACCACTCACGGATCATTTCGGGAGAAGCGATACCGATCTTGATGGCGTCAAACGTTGCGTAACTCATAATTCATGCTCCTCCTTTTCTCAATACTCGTCTTTGTCGTCGGCAAGGTCGGCCTCGACCTCGTCGTCGGGAACGTATTCAAAGCCTGCGTCCTCCAGCTCCGCCTCGTCAGCGAACGGGTTGCGGCTGCGCTCGTCGTCTGCATCCATGCGGGCGAGGTTGAAGGTGTCGAGCGCATCCTCGTCCTCCTTGAGCTCGATCTGGTTGCCGTCGCGGTCGAGCACCTGAATGTCGAGGCAGAGAGACTGCAGCTCCTTGACCAGGACCTTGAAGGACTCCGGCACGCCGGGCTGCGGGACATTGTGGCCCTTGACGATGGCCTCGTAGGTGCGCACACGGCCGGTCACATCGTCGGACTTGACGGTCAGGATCTCCTGCAGCGTATAGCTCGCGCCGTAGGCCTCGAGCGCCCAGACTTCCATTTCGCCGAAGCGCTGGCCGCCGAACTGCGCCTTGCCGCCGAGCGGCTGCTGCGTGACAAGGGAGTACGGGCCGGTGGAACGGGCATGGATCTTATCGTCGACCAGATGGTGCAGCTTGAGGAAGTAAACGTAGCCGACCGTGACCTTGTTGTCAAAGCGCTCGCCGGTGCGGCCGTCGTACAGCCAGCTCTTGCCCTCGGGATCGAGGCCGGCAAGCTGGAGCGCTTCGGAAATATCCTTATCGGTCGCGCCGTCGAAGATGGGCGTGGCGACCTTCCAGCCGAGCGTCTTGGCGGCGTAGCCGAGATGGACCTCGAGCACCTGGCCGATGTTCATACGGGACGGAACGCCGAGGGGGTTCAGAACGATGTCGAGCGGGGTGCCGTCGGGCAGGAAGGGCATATCCTCCTGCGGCAGAACGCGGGAGACGACGCCCTTGTTGCCGTGGCGGCCCGCCATCTTGTCGCCGGGCTGGATCTTGCGGCGCTGCGCGATGTAAACGCGCACGACCATGTTCACGCCGGGGCCGAGGTCGTCGCCGTTCTCGCGGGAGAACACCTTGGCGTCGACCACGATGCCGCTCTCGCCGTGCGGCACCTTGAGGGAGGTATCGCGCACCTCGCGCGCCTTCTCGCCGAAGATCGCGCGCAGCAGGCGCTCCTCCGCGGTCAGATCGGTCTCGCCCTTGGGCGTGACCTTGCCGACCAGAATGTCGCCGGCGTGAACCTCCGCGCCGATGCGGATGATGCCGCGCTCGTCGAGGTCCTTGAGAGCGTCCTCGCCGACGTTGGGAATGTCGCGGGTGATCTCCTCGGGGCCGAGCTTGGTGTCGCGGGAGTCGAGCTCATACTCCTCGAGGTGGATGGAGGTATACAGGTCCTCGCGGACAAGGCGCTCGTTGAGGAGCACCGCGTCCTCGTAGTTGTAGCCCTCCCACGTCATGAAGCCGACGAGGATGTTGCGTCCGAGCGCCAGCTCGCCCTGATCGGTGGCAGGGCCGTCCGCCAGCACGGTGGGGTCGACGGTCTCGCCGTTTTCATTGACATACTTGCCGTGCACGCGCTCGCCGACGTCGACGATCGGGTGCTGGTTGATGCAGGTGCCGTGGTTGGAGCGCAGGAACTTGGTGAGCTTGTATTCCTTCGTCTCGCCGTTGTCGTAAGCCACGGTGATGGCGCGGGCGTCCATCTTGGTCACGACGCCGTCGCCCTCGGCGAGGACGGCGACCTCGGAGTCCATGCAGATCTTGTGCTCCATGCCGGTGCCGACGATGGGAGCCTCTGGGCGGAGCAGAGGAACGGCCTGACGCTGCATATTCGCGCCCATCAGGGCACGGTTCGCGTCGTCGTTCGGCAGGAACGGGATCATCGCGGTCGCGATGGAGACCATCATGCGCGGGGAAATGTCGATGTAATCGACGCGGTCGCGGTCGACCTCGACGATCTCGTCGCGGTGGCGGCAGGTGATACGCGGGTTGACGAGGCAGCCGTTCTCATCGACCGGCTCGGCCGCCTGACCGACGATGAACTGATCCTCAACGTCGGCGGTCATGTAGGTGACCTCGTCGGAGACATGGCCCGTCGCGTGATCGACAGCGCGGAAGGGCGCCTCGATGAAGCCGTATTCGTTGATGCGGGCGTAGGTCGCAAGGTAGGAGATCAGGCCGATGTTCGGACCTTCGGGGGTCTCGATGGGGCACATACGGCCGTAGTGGCTGTAATGGACATCGCGGACCTCCATGTTCGCGCGCTCACGGGAAAGGCCGCCGGGGCCGAGCGCGGAAAGACGGCGCTTGTGCGTCAGCTCGGCGAGCGGGTTCGTCTGATCCATGAACTGGGACAGCGGGCTGGAGCCGAAGAACTCCTTGATGGCCGCGGTGACCGGACGGATGTTGATAAGGCTCTGCGGCGTCACGATGTCGAGGTCCTGAATGGTCATGCGCTCGCGGATCACGCGCTCCATGCGGGAAAAGCCAATGCGGAACTGGTTCTGCAGCAGCTCGCCCACGCAGCGCAGGCGGCGGTTGCCGAGATGGTCGATATCGTCCTTCGTGACGATGCCGTGCGCCAGCGCGTTCATGTAGTTGATGGAGGCGAGAATATCGTCCGCAAGGATATGCTTGGGCGCAAGGCGGTCGGCATTGTCGCGGATGGCTTCCTTGAGCTCCTCGCCCTCGTACTTCGCCAGCAGCTCCTCGAGCACGCTCTTGCACACGCGCTCCTTGATGCCGCACTCGGCGACGGGGTCGAAGTCCACGAAGCGGGAGAGGTCGACCATGTTGTTCGAGAAGACGCGCAGCGTCTTGCCGTCGAGGTCGAGCGTCACGTCGTTGACGCCGATGGCGTCAAGCTCGCGGGCCTCGTCGCTGGTCATGACATGGCCGGCGTCAAAGAGGATCTCGCCCGTGCGCGGGTCGGCGACGGGATAGGCGAGCTTCTGGCCGTGGATGCGGGTCCACAGGGAGAGCTTCTTATTGAACTTGTAGCGGCCGACCATGGACAGATCATAGCGGCGCGGATCGAAGAAGAGGTTCTTGATCAGGCTCTCGCTGGCCTCGACCGTGGGCGGCTCGCCCGGACGGAGCTTGCGGTAGATCTCCAGCATGGCCTCCTCATAGGTCTTGCAGGCGTCCTTCTCCAGCGAGACCTTGATGCGGTCGTCGTCGCCGAAAAGGTCGAGGATGCCCGTGTCGGTCTTGAGGTCGGCGTACTGCTCGGCCTGACCGCCGATGGCGCGGATCAGCTCGGTGATGGGGATCTTGCGGTTCTTGTCGATGCGGACCCAGAACACCTCGTTGGTGTCGGTCTCATACTCCAGCCATGCGCCGCGGTAGGGGATCACGGTGCTGGTGAGCAGGGGCAGGTCGGTCTTGAGGTCGATCTCCTTGCCGTAGTACACGCCCGGGGAGCGGACGATTTGGCTGACGACCACGCGCTCGGCGCCATTGATGACGAAGGTGCCGGACTGGGTCATGAGCGGGAAATCGCCCATGAAGATCTCCTGCTCCTTGATCTCCTGCGTCTGGTTGTTGTACAGCCGCACGTTGACCTTGAGCGGAGCGGCGTAGGTGGCGTCGCGCGCCTTGCACTCCTCCACGTCGTACTTGGGGGCCTCATCCATCTTGTAGCCGATGAAGCTCAGCTCAAGATTGCCCGCGTAGTTGGTGATCGAGGCGACGTCGGTGAACACCTCCTGCAGTCCCTCGTCGAGGAACCACCGGTAGGACTTCTTCTGGAGCTCCAGAAGATTCGGCATCTCCATGATCTCCTCATGTCGAGCGAAGTTTTTGCGAAGGGTCTTGCCGTACATCTTGTCTTTGGCCATTTTTGCTCTTCACGCCTTTCCTTTCCCGCCGGTCTGTCTCCGGCGGGGAATGTATTGGTGTGCCGCGCGACACGCACGGCTTTGTTGATAGAAATATTGCATTTGCTCTTGTGCTTTTTTGTTTCCTGTGCTATCCTTGTGGCAATGGGTGAGGGTTCGCTTTGCGCATACTCTCACATATAAGCGCCTTATTTTATCAAAGTCAAGCACGTAAGTCAAGTGCTTTCTGCAAAAAAACAGCAGCTTTTTCAAGCTGCTGTTTCTTTTTTGTTTATTTCTCCTGCTCCTCGGGCGTTTCCTCCTCCGGGAGCCGTGAGACCAGCGCCCATTCCACGCGGCGTTCGTTGAAGCTCTGCACCTCGATGTGCAGGCCGCAGGCGTCCACCGTGAACTGGCTGCCGTCCTCGGGAATGAACGAGAGCTGGGCAAACACCAGTCCGCCGAGCGTGTCGGACTCCTCGTCCTCGGGGAACTGCACGCCCGTCGCCTCGGCGACGCGCTCAAGCTCGCACGAGCCTGCCACACGCCAGAGATTGTCGCCCACCTTTTCGATGTCCTTTTCCTCCTGCGGGTCGAACTCGTCATAGATGTTGCCGACGATCTCCTCGAGAAGATCCTCCATCGTCACCAAGCCGCTCGTGCCGCCGTACTCGTCCACCACGATGGACATGTGCACCTTCTTGCTCTGCATATCGCGGAACAGCACGTCCGTGCGCACGGACTCGGGCACGAAATACGCGGGGCGCAGCAGCTCACGCATGGGCTTGGGCGCCTCCGCCTGCGCGTTGAGCAGATACTCGCGCGTGGAGAGAATGCCGATGATATCGTCCGCGTTCTCCTCGTAGACCGGGAAGCGGGACAGGCCGGACGAGCGGATCGTCGCGAGGATCTCCTCACGCGTGTCCTCGACCCACAGCATCACCATGTCGGTGCGGTGGATCATCACGTCCTCGGCGGTCGTGTTGTTGAATTCAAAGATGTTGTCAATGAGCTCTTTCTCATTGGACTCGATTGCGCCGCGCTCCTCGCCGAGGTCCACCATCATGCGGATCTCGTCCTCGCTCACGTCCTCCTCATCGGCCTTGGGGTCGATGTGCAGCAGGCGCAATACGCCGTTCGTGGACTTGGAGAGCAGCCAGATGACCGGTCGGAACACCGCCGCCACGCTCGTCACCGCACCGACCGTGAAGCGGGCGACCGCTTCGGTCTTTTTCATGGCGATGCGCTTGGGCACCAGCTCGCCGAGCACAAGGCTGAAGTACGAGAGCACGATGGTGATGAGCACCACCATGATCGTGTTGAGCGTCGAGGTGGGAATGGCCGTGAAGCCCTTGTCCACCGTCAGCCAATGCACGAGCGGATCGGAAAAGCTGTCCGCCGCGAAGGCCGAGGACAGGAAGCCGGCGAGTGTGATGGCGATCTGAATGGCGGAAAGAAAGCTGTCCGGCGCCTGCATGAGCACAAGCAGCTTCTTCGCCTTCTTGTCGCCCTCCTCCGCCTGCTTGCGCAGCTTCGTTTCCGAAAGCGAGATGACCGCGATCTCCGCCGCGGCAAAGAATGCGTTGATGAGAATAAGTATGACCAGTACCAGAATTTTTGGCAATAACGGGTCAGCAGGGTCCAAGTAGATAACCTCCTAAGCATCCGGCCTGTTGAGATTGGCTGCTCGCGCAGCGCAGACCGGTTTAGCGTAGGATAACATATTCCCGTCGAAATTGCAACGGATTCTTTTCTGCGGATGAAAAATCCGTTTTTTTCGCCATCGGTCAACAGGGGCAGGCACAGGAAAGGGCGGTTTGCGGCGGCCTTCGCCGCGCAAACCGCCGCTTTCCCTCACCACGGCACAAGCGCGTCGTGTACGGCGCAGAGCGCCGCGTCCTCGTCGTCCCGCTTCACCAGCAGCGTGACGCGCTGCTCGCCCTCCTCGAGTCCGAGGACCGTAATGCCCGCCGTCTCCAGCGCCGAGACCGCCGCACGGATCGCCGCGAGCGACGGCAGCGCGCGCCCGATGGCCGTCACGCGCGTGACCTCCCCGCGGCGCGAGCGCGTGACGCCCGTGACCTCCCCGCTCTCCGCGCGGGGCACGACGAGCGTGCCGACGCTCCCCTCCTCGCACGAGCGCACCTCGACGGTCACGCCGTGCCTTGCCGCCAGCGCGACCGAACGGTCATGGAGCACCTGCGCGCCGTTCGCGGCAAGGCGGAGCATCTGGTCGCAGGAGACGGCGGCGAGCCGCCGCGCCGTCGGGCACACGCGCGGATCGGTGGTATAAACGCCGTCCACGTCCGTATAAATGATACAACGCTCCGCGCCGAGAAAGGCCGCGAGCGCCACGGCGCTCGTGTCGCTGCCGCCGCGCCCGAGCGTGGTGACGTCTCCCGCCGCGTCAACGCCCTGAAAGCCTGCCGCGAGCACGACGCGCCGCTGCGCCAGCTCCTGCCGGATGCGCTCCGCGCCCACGCTTCTCACGTTCGCGCCGCCGTGCGTGCCGTCCGTCCCGACCGGCACCTGCCAGCCGGAGAGCGAGACTGCCGGCACACCGAGCGAGGCAAGCGCGATCGCGCCGAGGGCCACGCTCGCGGTCTCCCCCGTGGCGAGCAGAGCGTCCAGCTCACGCAGCGGCGGTTCCTCCGTCAGCTCGCGGGCGCGCGCGAGCAGCGCGTCGGTCGTGTCGCCCTGCGCGCTGAGCACGACCACCACGTCGTCCCCCTGCTCCCAGGTGCGCCGGACGATCCTCATGGCGCGCAGCAGCCGCTCGCGGTCACGCACGCTGCTGCCGCCGAATTTCTGTACGATAAGGCCCATAGCAGCCCCCTTCTCTACCCAGCAAAAAAATGAGTCGGCAAACTGCAAGCAGTCTGCTGACTCATTGTATGCCGTACCCTCCCTGCGGGTTCAGCCCGCAAGGATCTCAAACTTGACCACGCCCGCCGTCTCCGCAGCGCTGGCGATGAGCTCCTCGAGCGATTCGCGCATATCGCTCGTCTCCGCCGAGATGGTCACGGCGGCGCAGCCGTTTGTCGGGATGCTCTGGTTGATGGTGAGTATATTTGCGCCCGAACCGGCAAAAATAGAAAGAACGTTGCTCAGCACGCCCGGGTTATCCTTGAGCAGAGCGTAGAACGTGATGATGCGTCCGGTCTTCATGTCGTTGAAGGGCTGCACGCTGTCGCGATACTTATAAAAGGCGCTGCGGCTGATGCCGACCTGCCTCGCGGCCTCGCCCGCCGTGCTCACCTCGCCCGCGTGAAGCATCCGCTTGGCCTCGGCGACCTTGAGAAAGATCTCCGGCAGCGCATCCGCAGCGACCAGATAGAATTTTGTCTTTTTCCCCATGTCCCGTTCTCCTCCCGTGGGCATTTGTCCTTTTATGGAGATATGATACCATAACGATCCACAGAGAGCAAGTAGCTTTTTCCTATAACATTCGACAGGAAGGAGGCCGGTCTTTTTGCAGAGCGAACAAAAAAAGGAGTTTTTGCTCACCGGCGCCTATTATGCCGTGCTCGCCGCAGCGCTCTATCTCTTTCTCCGCTATCTTCTCTGGTGGCTGCTGCCCTTTCTTCTCGCGTTCGCCGCGGCCCGCGCGATGGAGCCGGTCATTCTCCTCCTGCGGCGGACCGTTCATTTCAAGCGCGGCTTCTCCGCCGCGCTGCTGACGCTCTTTCTGCTCTTTCTCCTCGGCGGTCTCCTCTCGCTGCTGCTCTCGGCGCTTTTCACCGAGGCGACCGCCTTCCTCACCCAGCTCCCGACGCTGCTCGACGCGCTGCCCGCGCTGACCGGCGGACTGCTCGATCGGCTGCGCGCCTACGGCGCGCTCTGTCCTGACTGGCTGCGGGAGCTTCTGACCGCCGAGCTCTCCGACTGGGCGGCCTACGGCAGCACGGCGCTCGCCGGTCTCGCCTCCCGCGCCCTCGCCCTGCTCGGCTCGATGGCCGCCGCCGTGCCGGCGCTGGTACTCTTCGCCGCAACAACGCTGCTTGCCGTCTTCTTCCTCGCCGCCTCCTATCCCACGCTCTGCGCGGCGGCGAAACGCCGCCTGAGTCCTCGCGCGCAGCAGCGGCTGCGCTTCTGGCGTGACGGCGTGACGCACTCGCTCACGCGCTGGCTGCGCGCACAGGCAATCCTCTGCTCCCTCACCTTCTGCCAGCTCCTCGCCGGCTTCTGGCTGCTGGGCGAGCGCTACTCCTTGCTCGCCGCCTTTCTCATCACGCTCGTGGACGCGCTGCCGGTATTCGGCACCGGAACGGTGCTTATTCCATGGGCACTCGCCGAGCTGCTGCTCGGCTCGATGCCGCGCGGGGCCGCGCTCGTCATCCTCTACCTCTGCACACTCACCGTGCGCAGCATCACCGAGCCGAAGCTCGTCGCCGCGCAGGCGGGGCTGCCGCCCATCGCCTCGCTCATGGCGATGTACCTCGGCGCCCGCGCCTTCGGCGTAGCGGGCATGGTGCTCTTTCCATTGCTCCTGCTGCTCGCCGCCCAGGTGCTGCGTACAAAAAAGGAAGGCTCGATGTGAGCCTTCCTTTTTCCGTTCAATTTTACGCCGCGGTGTTGAGCAGCCAGTTGAGGAAATCCGTTCCCCGCTCCGGCGACACCTCCTCCGATCCCTCCGGATCGGTCGGGTCGGTCGGGTCGGTCTCGCCGGCCGGAACCCAGTTGCCGTTCTCGTCGTAATAGCCCTCGCCCGGCGTCGGCTCCGGCTCGACGTACTGGTGGAGCGTGCAGGGGCCGAGCATCATCAGATCGCTGAACACGCTGCCGCTGTCGTTCGCCTGAACGGGCTTGCCCGCAGGGATCACAAACGTCGGATCGGCGGCCTGCTGCGCGGCATACGCCTCGTACTCCGCCGCGCTCAGCGGCAGGAGGATCGTCGTGCGCTCATAGCCCCACGCCGCCGTCAGATTCTCAGTCGTGAAGTCGATCGCATTCACGCTCTGCACACACTCGGCGGGACAATACTCGGTCGCGAGCTTGCCGCTCTCGGTGCAGAGGTTCACCGCCACATGACCGTCGCACACCAGCGCGGGCGCGTTGCTCGCCGCCACCCAGACCGTCTGCACATCGGTGCAGCCCGGGCCCTGCAGAAGCCCCGTGCGGGTGCAGACCGTCACCTGCGTCATGTCGGCGGTACTCCCATTGAAATTCTGATTGGGCAGGTTCTCGTGCGCCTCGCTCATGGCCTTCTTCCACAGCTGCGCGGCGGGATTGCCGTTCGCGCGGATGCTGGCATTATGGTTGTAGCCGATCCACACCGCCGCGGTGTAGTACGGCGTATAGCCGACGAAGTAGCGGTCATAGTTGCTGGAGGTCGTACCGGTCTTGCCGGCGATGGTCATGCCGGAGAAGGCCGCCTCGGTGCCGGTGCCGCTGCGCACCACGCCCTTGAGCAGCTCATTGATCGAGTACGCGGTGGACTCCTTCATCGCCACCCACGACTCCTGCTTGTTCTCCAGCACAAGGTTGCCCTTGTTGTCGCGCACCTCGATGTAGGTGCGCGGCCTTGTATACACGCCGTTGTTGGCAAAGGCGGAGTACGCCGCCGCCATCTCGACCGTGTTCACGCCGTAGGTCAGGCCGCCGAGGCCGAGCGCTGCGGAGTTGAGATCGCTGTTGACCAGCGTGGTGAAGCCGAGGTTCTGCGTCATGAAGTCGTAGGACACGGACGGAGAGAGCGCCTCGAGCACGCGCACCGCCGTGGTATTGGTGGACACGCGCAGCGCGGTCTGGAGCGTGATAAGACCCTTGTAGCCGCTGTAGGAGTTCTTCGGCCACGCTTTTTCCGTGCCGTTCTCGTTCGCCTGCAGGCGCACGGGATAGTCGTCGAGCACCGTCGCCGGCGTGATGATGCCGGTATCCAGCGCGGGCGCGTAGACCGCGATGGGCTTGATGGCACTGCCGCAGGGGCGGGTGGCGGTCGCGTAGTTGAAGAGGAAGCGGCCCTCGCGCTCGCCGACGCGGCCCGCCATCGCCACGATGTTGCCCGTGGCGTTGTCGATGACAGTCATGCCGGACTGCAGCTGCTCGCCCTTGGACGAGGTATAGGGCAGGTTGCTCGTATCGGCGTAGACCTTCTCCACGATGCTCTGCAGCTCGGGGTCGATGGTCGCGTAGATCTGATAGCCTCCGGTGTAGAGCAGCTTCTTGGCGACCTCCTCAGAGTAATTCTTCTCGCGGTGCAGCGCGTCGACCACGTCGTTGAAGACCTGCTCGACGAGATACGGATCGAACTCCTCCGCGGCGGTCTCCGCCACCTTCTCCTTCGAGCTGTCGGAGGGCACATAGTTGTCGTCCCACACGAACACCAACGGCTCGTTGACCGCCGCCTCGTATTCCGCGTCGTCCAGATAGCCGAGCTCGTGCATCTTGTCGAGCACCGTCTCCTGCCGCTCCTTGTTCTTCTCACGGAAGGTCTTGCCGCTGTCGAGCGTGCCCTGACGGGAGGGGTCGTAGAGGTAGGGGTACTGCGTGATGCCGACGATGGCCGCGCCCTCGGCGACGGTCAGGTCCTTGGCGTCCTTGCCGAAGTAGTTCTCGGCGGCCGCCTGAATGCCGTAGGAGCGGTTGCCGAAGTAGACGAGATTGAGGTAGAATGTCAGCGTCTCCTCACGCGAGTAATTCTTATAGAAGCGCAGCGCCTGGAAGATCTCCGTCACCTTGCGCTTGATGGTCGGCTGATCGTTGCCGGTGGCGTTCTTGATGACCTGCTGGGTGATGGTCGAGCCGCCGCGCTGCGTTCCGCCGCCGGTGAGCATGGTGAACACCGCCTTGCCGGTCGATTTCCAGTCCACGCCGTGATGCTGGAAGAAGCGCTGGTCCTCGATGGACACCAGAGCCTGCCAGACATGGTCGGGGATGTCGGAAAATTCAATGTTCGTGCGGTCCTCGGTGCCGTGGATCTTCTGCAGCTCCTTCCACTCGCCCGTGCTCTTGTCCTGATAATAGATGACCGAGCTCTGGTTGAGCGTGATGGCGCTCATATCCACGTCCAGCACCGGCTCGAGCGTGGTGTGGACATACTTCATAAAAATGCCGAAGAACATCAGCGCCGTGCAGACGCCGATGGCCAGGAGCGTGCCGAGCACCTTCAGCGCCGTCATGCCGGCGCCGCTCCTTCTGTGGTTTCTTCGAGGCGCACGGGCGGCTTCGTGTTTCCCTTCCATTGCGCTACCTCCTTTTGCAAATTGAAAAAGCGGAGCTCCGCTTTGCTGTCTTTTGACAATAGGCAATTTATTGTAATACAAAATCGCGCAGATGTCAAACTTGCATTGCGCTTGGAAATGCGCTTGTTGATTTACACTGCTAATAGAACGCCTCGGCCCGAGGTGAACACATAAAATCTACATCTGAAAGTGAGTGTGAAATCAATGAAAATTCGTATCTGTGGCAAGCGTGTGATGAAGGGC
>NZ_JAHLPT010000021.1 GCF_018918025.1 Oscillibacter sp. MSJ-31
CATCCCCTCTGTCTCCGGCTTCGTGCCGGCCTTGGAAAAGTGGACGGGGCTGCTGTGCCATGTTCTGCCGCACTCCTGACAGCGAAGGAGAAATCGAAACTCCCCTATGGTAGAGCAATCTCCCATCGCCTCCTTTATGATCTGCTTCATGTGTAGTCCCTCCTCTCCGGCAGTTCTCCCGATTGCGGCTCTGTTGACTCTATCTCTACCAATTTTCGCAGGGAAAAAATATAGGCCTGAGTCCTGTTTTGGGGCAAAACCCGCAAAAGCAGGACTCAGTCATAGACGGAACGCACAAAAACCATCGGTATATGCTGGATATTTTCAACAAGGAAAAGACAGAGGACGGTTTTTCCGTCCTCCGTCTTTTGATAGAGATGTTCGCCCTTTGGACAGGCTCTGCGGCACGGGAAAAACACCCCCTGTCCGTTATTGATATGAAAAAGGCTGCCAACCGGCAGCCTTTTTCATCGGTACGATCATTTACCGCCGCCCTGCAGCAGCTCCTCCAGCCGCTCACAGCGCCGGAGAATATCCAGATAAGCTTTCAGGCTGTCGTAGGAATCCACTCCCAGCTTGCTGTAGATGTGGCTGTTGTGACCCTTCACCGTCCCCACGCTGATGAACAGCAGGCCGGAGATGTCCTTGACCGCATAGCCCTCGGCATAGTAGCGCAGGATCACGCGCTCCGTACCGGTCAGCCCCTTTGCCCGGTCGATCAGCTCGGACACAAGGCTTTCTACCTGCCGGGGCAGGGCGGCCTCGGGCTGGCTTTCCCGCAGACGGCTGTGGAAGTAGGCCGTCAGCTCGTCGATCTCCCGGATCCCCGTAGGCTGCCAGTCCTGCGCCTGGCTTCTGGCCGCCGCAAAGCCCTGGGCAATGGGCGTGGCAAAGCGGCGGGAAAGGGCGGCGGCCAGCACCAGCATCCCCGCAAGGAAGCCCAGGGAGCCAAGGATCCAGCCGATACGGGCGGTCTGGGCACGGTGGCGGTAGCCGCTCTCCGGTATCAGCGTCACCGCCGCCAGCGGATAGCCATCCGCCAGCCGTCCGGGGATGATCTGGTACTTTCCGAGATAGGTCATATCGTTCCAGATAAAGGTATCGTAGTCCCGGCCGCTTTGGATCCTCATCTCGCCGGAGGCCGACAGGTCCGTCCCCTCTGTGCTGCCCAGCATGGCCTTATCCAGAAGGAGGGTATCCCCGTTCATGGGAGCCAGCAGCATCAGAAAGCTGCCGTAGGAGCTGGGGACCGTGCTGTGGGACAGGCCGAAGTAGAGCTCGCTGAGCTCCATGCCGCAGACGCCCCGCACCGTTCCGCTCCCATCCCGCACGGGAACACACAGCAGTGTCACGCTCTCCCAGGTATCCGGCAGCGGCACCCGCCCCGTCCAGAGGCAGCCGCCGGAGAGCCGCTCGCCCTCCCACGCCATGACCTGCCGGTAGCCGGGGAGCAGGGACGTGTCCAGCTCCGGATTCCAGCGGTTGTGCAGCTGCAGGCCGTTTTTCCGGGCAGCATCCACCGTTCCCCGGAAATAGGCTGTGATGCCGCTGGGATGGGCAGAGCGCAGACCGGAATAGCGGAGATACACCCCCATGCGGGAGGTTTTGGATTCCGGCAGCGTTGTATTGGCTGTGGCATCCAGACAGAAATATACGCCGCTGCAGGTGCTGCCCGCCATGGTGGTTTCCAGAGCGGGGATCATCAGGGATTCCAGCTCTGCGATAAGCGCCGGATCGTCATTCAGCGCGTCAAAGGAGAGACCGCGGTGGGCAAGAAAGCTCTCCAGCTCTCCGCCGACCGTTTCGGAAAGCTCAATGCCCTGCGCAGCGAGGGCGTCCATCTGGGCAGTAAAAAGTGCGGCGGTGTTGCTCTGCTGCAAAGCCGCCGTCTCTCCAAATTGGCGTGCTGTACGGGAGAGGACCCCCGTCACGCTCAGCAGAAGCAGCGCGGCAGCCAGCATCGCCAGCACCATGCAGAGCCAGTACAGCACCAGACTGCCGCCAATGCTGCGGTTGCCCGCTGAACTGTCAGTTTTGGACAGACGCCCGCTCAAAAGCAGCACGGAGCTCCCTCCCTTCCCGTTTTTGTCACTTGCCATAGCTTTTTTGGAGCTCCTCCCGCACGGTACGAAGCAGCGGCTCCAGCGCGTCCGCGCCCTGCTCCAGGTACTGGGCCCGCCCGGCCGCCAGGCGCAGACGCACCGTCTTTTCAAAGTGGGTCTCAAGATTGAGATAATCCTCCCGCTGGGGCGGCACATAGAACGTGTAGTCCTGCCGCGTTTTCAGAAAGGCTTCATAGAGCGAAACATACATGGGATCGCTCAGCGTCTCGATGGCGGCAGGCAGGTAGCGGTCAAAGCCCTCCTTCGTCACCGGCATGTATCCAAGAGATGTAACGAAGTCCACGTTCCGCTCCGGCTCGGTCAGCCACTTCAGGAAGGTCATGCAGGCCTTTTCCCGCTCCGGCGTGGACTTTACCGTGCAGACTCCCACGCCCCGCTGCATGACCAGCTTTTCTCCGTCCTCAAAGATGGGGCAGGGCAGCGAGACGATCTCCACCTGCTCGGTGCGGTTGTCCTCATAGGTCACCACATCGGAATAGTACAGCACGCTGGCGGACGAGGCGACGGACGCGATCGCGTCGCCGGTGCGCAGCGGCTCGGTGGCATAGCCGCTGCCCAGCCAAAGCCCGCCGGTCAGCGCAGCTCTGGCGTAAGGCTCCCATGCGTAGGCGAATTTGGGGCCGAAGGCAATTCCGTTTTTGTCGAAAAAGTCCTCGCCCAGCGATTCCACCCCCACCTGGAAATAGTTGAAGTGGTAGTCGTGAACGAAGAAGCACTTGCCGCCCGACCAGTCCGCATACCGCTCCGCCATGGCGTACAGCCCCTCCCAGGTGGCCAGTTCGTCCAGGCTTGCGCCGGTTTCGGCGGCGAAACGGTCAAAGGCCGTTTTGTTCACAAAGAGGATCTCCGTGGATTTTGCCAGCGGCAGAATGACCAGCCGGTCATGGATCGTTCCTTCCTCAACAAATTCAGGGAGGTAGCGCTCCAGCTCTTCGTCGGTAAAATAGTCCCGGTAGTCCGCCAGAATGTCCTCATCCGGCAGCGCCAGCACGGTCTTTGGGTAAGACACGAACAGGTCCGGCAGCTCGGGCGCTCCGGGGTCCTTGTAGGCGGCGGCCAGCACGCTCTCGTGGATAACGCCGCTGTTGCTGACGCTGTCCACCCGCACTCGGATGCCCTGCTCCTGCCCGACGGTGCGGTTGAACTCATCCACCAGCGCGTTCATGGGTGAGTTCACCTCACCTCCGTAAACATGCCAGAGGGTGACGGTGACGGGGTCTCCGTTGGTTTCCCCGCAAGCGGCGAGGCACAGCACAAGGCCGGCGGCCAGCGCCGCCAAAAGGAAGATTCGTTTTTTCATGGATATGCCTCCTCGCTCAGTGGGAAAGGGTTCCGCCCGCCCGTTTTCGATCTTTGGGAAAAGGCGCGGCGGCATGGCCGCCGCGCCTTTCTGTGCTTTGCTTGCGCGTTATGTCCGGAGGATCACTTCACACTGCGATAGAGGAAGGTGACGATCTGGGCTCTCGTGCAGTCGTTGTCGGAGCCGAACAGACCGCCGCCGATGCCGCTGGTGATCTTGTTATTCTCCGCCCATGCAACTGCATCAGCGTAGTAGGCAGTTGCCGCCACATCACCGAACGCACAGCCGCCGCCGACTGCGGGGCTGCCGGAGGCACGATAGAGGAAGGTCACCGCCTGCGCACGGGTGCAGGTAGCGTCGGGGCTGAACTTACCGTCGCCGGTGCCGCCGGTGATGCCATTCTCCACGGCCCACGCAACTGCCTTGGCATAGAAGGCGTCAGCGGGAACATCCGCGAAGCTGCTCATGTGCTTGGGAGCGGGAGAACCGGCAGCACGCCACAGGAAGGTGACGATCTGCGCACGGGTGCAGGGCTGGTTGGGAGCGAACAGGCCGTTGCCGACGCCGCCCGTGATGCCCTTCTCTGCCGCCCACTTGACCGCTTCATAGTAGTAAGCGTCCACGGGAACATCCTTGAAAATCTGCACCGGAGCCTCTTCAACGAAGCTGCCCTTGACTGTGACCTTGCCCGTAGGCATGGTGAAGGTGTACTTGCCGTTCTTCTCGGTGAGCTTCAGGGCATACAAAGGTGGTGGTGTATGGCGTTTCCTTTTCGCCTTTGACGGTCTCGCTGCCAAAGACCACATCCACCGGCGTTTTTTCCGCCGCCTGGGCGGGCGCGGTCAGCGCCGGCAGGGCGGCCACCGCCAATACAAGGGTCAAAAGCCAGAGTGTCAGGCGTTTATTGATTGTTTGCTTCATGGTTGTTCCCCCTTTCTCAAATCCCTCTGGCGGCGTTCCTGCCGCCCCATCGCTTCTGAAGTTTCTGCGATCCACGCCCGCATCTGCCGGGCGGTCAGGTCGCCGATAAAATATCCGTGGATGAGCTTCAGCTCCACGGCCTTGTCTAAGGCGGGCAGCTTCTCCGGATGGCCCGCCGCACACACCAGGTAGACCCGGCACTCCGGCCGCAGCCGCCGCACCTCGATGGCGATGTCGCAGCGGGCGGAGATGTCCTTGTCCTCCACGCCCTCGGTGAAGTCGGTCTCCAGCAGCAGAAGGTCCGCCTGTTCAGCTACGCACTGCCACACCACATCGGCATAATCGTCTGAGAGAATGGCCATAGGCTTGCAATCCCCCAGCTTCCCCAGCCAGTCCACAGCATAGCGGGTCATGGCGGGCGAATTGAAGCACACCGCCGCTTTCAGCAGCAGGGGCGGCTCCCGTCTCCGGAAGAGGCTCATACCGCCGCCCCCTTTCTCCGCGTCACGCCTGCCTTCGGCAAGCGCGTCCCGCATTCGGGGCAGTACCGCGCCACGTTGGTGACGGCCACGCCGCAGCCGGGGCAGCAGCGGTGGCGGGAGAGGTAGAAGTCATAGAGGGTCTTTTCCGGCAGCGCCGCGCCGCAGTCGGTGCAGTCCGTCCGGTCGGCGCTGTTGGCCTTGCCGCAGCTGGGGCAGATCTTGCGCCGCCGCAGCGTCTCCGGCCCGCAGCCATACTCCAGCAGCGTCACCTGCCGCAGGGCTTTCCGGGTTCTCAGGTCATAGTTTGTCATTCGGCGGCTCCCTCCTTTCCGTCTGTGCCGCCCACCTGCAATCTTGCTCCACAGATGGGGCAGAAGCAGGCGTCCGGTTCCTGGAGGCGGACGCCGCAGTGATGACAGAACGAGGGGTACTCGTCCTCCCATGGCGCGCAGTCCAGACACAATCCCGCGTTGACATTGAACATAGCGGAGGACACATACTTCCCGCATTTGGGGCAGAGGTTGAACTCCCACTTGCCCTCCTGTTCCCACGCGATCTCCAGCGCCGCTTCCTCCGTGTCCGCCTGAACAGGCTTGGTCACGCAGCACAGCTCACCGGAGATGTCGCAGTAAAAACGGAAGACTCTGCTGCCTCCCGAGTCGGTGACGACACGAAAGGCTGCCGTTTTCTTCGCCTGCTCCATCCGTATTCCTCCTTTCTTTTTTTCATTTCGTCTTGTAAATCTGTCGTAGAATATGCTACAATGCCTAACGAGGCGGTCGGCTCGACAGGATATAGAGCGTCGAGCGATCTTTCGGTTGGAGCTTCGCTCCAACCGAAAGGGGTACCCCTTTCGCGATTCTCTGTTCATTTGACGGGGCCGAACGGCGATCTCGCCTCCCCGTCTGCCTGTTTTGTACCATAGATTTAAAATCTTGTCATACCCTAAAACCTCGATTTAGGGTAGACGGACGGAAAAAAATTTTCAAAAATCGCCGGAAAACAACGTTTTCGCGGACAAGTGTTTGTATGTGGAGGACATAGCGGTGAAAAAACAAGGTTACGCCATTCTCATGGCAGTTATCATGGTATTTGCCCTGACGGGCTGCGGAAACAAGTCCCTTCTCTCGGCCAAGGAGCCGGTGGAGCTGACGATGTGGCACGTATACGGCGAGCAAGCCGGTTCCCCGATGGACACGCTGGTGGAGGAATTCAACCGCACCGAGGGGAAGGAGAAGGGCGTCCGCGTCAAGGTGACGGAACTGAGCAGCGCCGCGAAGATCGGCGGCTTTCTGTTAGAGACGCAGAGGGATTCCGCGCAGGAGATGCCGGACCTCTTTACCTGCCACATCGTGGACGCCATCGCCCTGGGCGAGGATAATCTGCTGGACTGGAATGACTGGTTCACGGAGCAGGAGCAGAGCGAGTTTGTGTCCGGCTTCCTGGCGGACGGTAAAGCAGATGATGGCAGGCTGCTTGTATTTCCCCTGTCCAAATCCACGCAGCTGCTCATGCTCAACGGCACGGGCTTTGCCCGCTTTTCCGCCGCCACCGGCGTGACCTATGACGATCTCTCCACCTGGGAGGGATTCTATGACGCTGCCGGGCGGTTCTATGACTGGACGAACGGCACGGAACCCTTCTGCGCCATGGACTATCCCATCCGCGCCGTGGAGCTGAACGCGCTGGAGCATGGGGCAGAGGATTTTTACACGGAAGACGGCTGGTACGATTTTGACAACGCCGTTTTCAAGGAGAGCTGGATGCAGTTTGCCCGTGCGCTGGCGCAGGGGCATATCGTGGTGTCCGACCTCTATTCCAATACGCAGGTGATGACCGGCGAGGTTCTGTCCGGCCTTGGCTCCTCCGCGGCGATCCTTTATTATAATGATACCGTCACCTATGAGGACGGCCGCAGCGAGCCGATGGACCTGCAGGTGGTCCCCCTGCCCATGACAGCGGGGGCGGAGCCGTTGATGACGCAGGCGGGCGTGGGCCTGTGCGCCTATAAGACCACCGAACAGAAGGCGGAGGCTGCCAGCCTGTTCGCCCATTGGCTGACGGAGAAACAGCGCAATCTGGACTTTGTGACCTCCACTGGCTATATGCCCGTGCGGAACGGGGCCTTCGATTCCATCGATGAAGTAGAATTTGCCGATCAGGGCTATGCCAATCTCTACGCCGCCCTCAAGACCATGCAGGAAACCTATACCCCGCTGGCCGAAGTGCGCTTCACGGACTACTATCCCAAAGTCCATACCCTGTATGACGACCTGCGGCAAATGCAGCAGGAGCTGCCCTGGCGGGCCGCTGCCGGTGAGGATGTGGAGGCGCTGGCGGAGGAGACATGGGCGCTGTTCCGCTCCATCCAGTAAATCACTTTTCCGTAACTTTCCATCAAGGCAGGTGAAGGCCTCATGCAGGTATCATCCTATCTGAAAAACGCGCGGCGCTCCATGCGGCATAAGCTCATCGGCTACATGATCGTGCTGGCGGTGCTGCTGGTTGCGGCGCTTTATGCGGGACTCACCCTGTTTGGCCGGTTGAGCAGTCCCAAGGCCGAGATTAAAAAGGCGCTGGATCTCCAAATGGAGATCTTTCAGAACGATATGGAATCCCTGTGGCACAATGTCTCCGTTATGAGCATCCTTCTTTCCGAGGATATGACCGCGCTGCTGGAGGACACGCTGCAGCAGCAGGGCATCTCCTTTGAGGAGTTGGACGGGAATGTGGAGGCGACCAAAGCGGTAGAGGACGCTATGCTGGAGCCGCTGAGCCAGTACGTCCGGCAGGCGGACTGCTCCGGCGCGTTCGTCGTTTTGGAGAGCTCCATGAGCGACGGGGATACGCCAGACGCCCGCAGCGGCCTCTATGTGCAAAGGGCAAACGCGGGGCGTGTGACCAATAACCTACTGCTGTTCCGGGGCATCGCCAGCGTGGGCAAAGCGCACAATGTCATGCCGCACCGGAAGTGGGCGCAGGAGTTTCATATTGCGCAGTTCCCCAATTACGCGGAGCATACCGTACAGGCTGCCGCCCCGATTGCCGATTCCCGCCGCACCACAGACCCGCTCACGCTGCCGGGGACCTCGGAAAAGGCAATCCTGCTGACGATCCCCATGATCGGGGCAGACGGCACGGTCTATGGAATGTGCGGCTTCTCCATCAATCAGTCCTACTTTTCCGCGTGCTATGACCAGCCCTCCAACCTCAGCCGCCTCGCCTGCCTGCTGACCACGGAGAGCGGTGATACCTTGGATGCGGGAGCGGCCCTGATGACCTATACGGAGGAAGGCTTCTGCTATGTTCCTCCGGAAACACTCACCGTTAAACCCATGAGCGACGGTCTTGTATCCTTGAACGGCGACGGTTTTTCCTTTGTCGGCATGGTAGAAAATCTTTCCACGGCAAAGGGCGATGGAGCGCCCCACACGCTGGCGGTGCTGATCCCGAAGGAGGATTACAATCTCGCTGTAGCCAAAAATATTATGCAGACGGTGTTGCTTTCGGCGCTGCTGCTGTTCTGCGCCATCGTTTGCTGTCTGTATCTGGCGCGCCGGTATCTTGCTCCGGTGCATCGGGATCTGGAGCGGCTGCGGGACGAGGACCGCGGCGGCGAGCAGATGGCGTTTGCTGATTTTGAACCGATCTCCGCCACACTGCAGGCGCAGGATCGGGAACATGAGAAGATCATCACCACGCTGGAGCAAGAAAAGCAGACCGTGCAGGAGCAGGCCGTGCAGCTTTTGGATAAGAATGAGGCGCTGCAAGGGCAGTTTGAAGCGGCCCAGGCCGACGCCCAGCGGCTGGCCTACTCCCGAAAATCTGAAATTGATCCGGCGACCTATGAGATGTTCCTGGTCGGCTATGATATGCTGACGCCGACGGAACGGGAGATTTTGGACGCCCTGGCCGATGGCAGCAGCCCCCGCGAGCTTTCCGAACAAAGAAACTGCTCGGAGAGCACCATCGCCACACACCGCAAAAACATTTACAGAAAGCTGGACATCCACAAAGCCTATCAGCTCAAGATCTGCATCGCGCTTCTGCGTCAGGAGCGAGAAGCACAAAACTGAACAAGAAACAAGCCGCCCCTGTCAAGCGTTGAGCCTGACGGGGGCGGCTTCAGATGTCAGCCGCTCCAGTTGTTTTTCTCCAGTGCCTCAAAGTAGGCCCAGGTCTGCGGTGCGGCATTCCGAAAGGTTTCCATGCGTTTTTCGCTGCCGCTGTATGCGATCCAGTAGTCAAAGCTGTCTGCGAAGTATTCCCTGGCGTTGGTTTTGGCGTAATCCCGCAGCCCGGAGTTCTGCGCCTCCGCCAGATATAGCTGCTCATGCTCCGTAGGGATTCCCAGCGTCCAATCCAGATAATGTCCGAATTCATGGAGCGCCGCACTGGCTTCCGAGATGTAGATGGTTTTCTGGCTGTAGTCGGTGGCTCCAATGCGGCTCATGTTCAGTTTCTTGCTGAGGCCGCCCATGTAGTCGAAGTCGATGCAATATGCCCAGCCGGCGGCGTTGAAGGCGGCAAGCACCGGCTCCGGCACCTGCCGCAGCGCCAGCAGGTAGTCATTGATGTTGACGCCTGCCGCGTTCACTAACGTCACCGGAGCTGCCGGGGCTGTCACGGCGAAGGCTCTGGTCAGGATTGCGTGAAGGAGCATGGCAGCGTCCCTGCGGGTGATGATCTCGTTTGCATCATCCTCCTCGCCGCAGAGTTGAAGCTCTTTCCCGATGCGGATTCGAAAACCGAAAATCAAGACTTTCGAAAATCGAAAGTCACAGAAGCGCAGACTCCGGCCACATCTATGATTTTCGAAAATCGAAAGTCTGGACTTTCGATTTGTTCAGGATATATCGCCAGCAAAGTCTTTCACATAAATGATAGCCAGTTTTCCAAGTCCTTGCCGCTTTCGTTCAATCAAACCAATACCTTTCTCGCTGTCCAATTCTGCGAATAGGCGCACCGCCTTTTCAGAGCGACAGCGCAAGGTTTCCATGACTTCTTCTACCGTAAAAATGATAAAGACACGATTTTGGTCGTCAACCCAACCGTTCCGATAGGACAACTCCATGCGATCAAGCAGCAGTCCATACAATAGCTTTGCATCAGAGGAAACGCCATCAAACCGACTATCGGTGATTAGCAGTTTTGGAATGCGAAAGAAAGCGTATTGTTCACTGGCGCGACCGTAGTAATAGGGAAAACTCAATGGCATTAGATTCACCACCTCTTCCTACATAAGCAAATGGAGCATACATGATGTATGCTCCATTTGCTTATGTAGGCAACAGAATATGTGTGTTATACAATATACCCAAGTGACGATTATAGCTGTCGATCCGCATATTACCAGACAGGGTTTCTTCACTATCTTTTGGATTAATATTTAGGGAAGATATGGGGCAGAGAAAAGCTCCTTGTGCCTTTGAACCACACGTTAAAGAAATACTACACCCAGTCCGAGGAGCAGGACGATCTCATCTCCATCGGCACCATCGGGCTCATCAAGGGCATTTCGACCTTCAAGCCCGAGAAGGGCGCGCGCCTTGCGACCTACGCCGCCCGCTGCGTAGAGAATGCTATGCTAGCATAGCGGAACAATCGGCGTTTGAAGTAGCGGAACAGACTCCTTTTGATGCAAAATGGCGTCTGCTAGCGCAAGTAGAAGTCCGCTGCTTCATTCTGATTTCCAATATATCAGGTTCAGTAAAAGTAGCCCCGCTGCAAATTCTTCAATTTCCGGTGATACTGCCGCACAAGTTTCAGGATGCAGAAAAGTTCAATCTTCAGTTCTCGGACTTCTCAGAAATTAGCGAAACGGCGGACAAGCTCCGCTGGCTTCGATATCAGAAAGGACTGCGGCAGAGAGACGTTGCAGACTACGCCGGGATAGACCGGAGCACCTATGTCCACTATGAAGAATACGGCAAAGACCTCTATCCGCCAGAGCACATGGAGAAAATTGCACAGCTTTTTGATGCCCCGGTTGAAAGATTTCTGGATGACTACAATCTCTTTCTGAGAAATGACCAGGGAGCGAAGATCAAGACAATTCGAATGAAACTGGGACTGACGCAGAGAGAATATGCGGACAAGCTGGGAGTCAGCCTTAGCAGTCTCAAGCAGTGGGAACAAAACCGCGAGCAGATATTCAAATCCACGTGGGAGAAATATTTCAAGCAGAGCCTTGAAAGCTGCAAATAAGTCCGATAGAATTATTACAGAATCATTCAGGCGACGCTGACACATGATTATTAAATCTTCAACCGCGTTGCGCAACAACTACGGCATGATCTCTGATCTGGCGCATAAAGAAGCTGAACAGCGTGAGGAAACCTTGAAGCTGCGCGCAAAGCTGGAGGCAGCAGAGGCCGCCCGGCTTTCCGGTGCGCCCGCCTACACACTGGAGGAATCCAGAAAGCGGATGGAGGCGATCTATCAGCGTGACTGACCTTGCGCTCAGCGGGAGCTTGAAGCAATCGCGTAGCTCTATATGACCCTTGTAGGGTCAAACTCAGCAATAAGCATATGCAAAACGTGCAGACCGGCGTTCAATGCCGGTCTGCACGTTTGCGTATGTATCATTTCTGCGCCTTCAGGTGCTTTGACGCTGCGTCCACCAGTTCCAGCTTCTGCTCCGTGGAACAGGGCAGCTTCTGGACATTTTTCAGCACCTGCTCGGACTGAAACTTTGCCAGCTCCTGTGCCAGCTCCTGCTTTGCCTGCTGTGACTTAGGAAAAATCAGAAATACTTCCATCGCTGCCCTCCTTTCCAGAGCATTTGCCGCTTCAATCTATGCGTGATTTCCAATGCGTATGTAGACGGTTTGCACACTGCACACGGTCTCAAGTCTGCGCATCGGGCACTTCTTCCTTGACGATCAGTTTGGCGTCCGCTGGGTAATTCAGCGTGATGAGGGCAGGCTTGCCCAAACCCTGCTCGCGGCGGATAATCAGACCGCTGTATGGCAAATGCCGGAATGAACCCAAAAGCATTACAGTACATTATGGGACATTCCAACATTACTATGACGCTGAACTATTACGCACACTCTACTTTTGATAGCGCAAAAGCTGAAATGCTGCGGATAGCAGCTTAGTAGTAAATCAAGGTTTTACTACTTCTTTACTACTTTTGAAAGCAAAAACCTAAGCGGATATAAAAATATATGTGAGTTTCTTCTGATACGAAAAATGCCGGAAAAGCCTGTAAATACGGGCTATACCGGCATATAAGAACTTCTAAAAAGATAATCAAAATTCATATCTAATTTTAAGAATAAAATTTGTGATGCTCATTCCGTTATTGACGAATAGGAAAATATCAAATACATTTTGTATTATAAAACAAACGTAAAATATACAGGGAGACAACAAACGAAATTAGGCGAGCAATCTATAGTATACATTGACAATAGCTGGAAGTCAGTCTATACTCAAAACTAAGGAACTAAGGATGCAAAAAAGAAAAAAACTATGGGTGGGCTCTTGACAGCGCGCGGAAAAATCCTTATAATAGCCGTGTTGCACATCCGGGTGTAGCGCAGTTGGTAGCGCGCATGGTTCGGGACCATGAGGCCGTGGGTTCAAATCCCGCCACTCGGACCATGCGGAGTATCATTAAAGGATCTGAAAAGTTCTTTTGATGATACTCCGCATTTTTTATGCTCAATTCTATATGGCAATCTGTGCGGGGGCGTAGCTGAGTGCTACGCCTTTTCTCGTTTCCATGATAATGTCGGCCTCCGGAATCTTCCGGCGATCCGGCGCATCAAAGGCACCGATGCAGTTATAGTGAATGCTCCTTTCTCGGGTGCAGGCGCTCGCCCTCCAAGGATGAACGGTCTATGATCTCCTTGTAGGCCGCCATCTGCTCCCGGATATTCAATTTGGGATACGCAAAAATGCGGTATTCGGCAGGAATGTCCTCGATCCCGTGATAAACCTCCTTGAAGTCGCCGCTGCGGGTCAGATAGCCCGTGGGGGCGAAATGGCCGCCCTCGTTGATCCGCATATCCCGCCCGTAGGCTTCAAAATCGAAGTAGGGCAGCACATTATCCGGCACATCCAGCATTTCCATGGCCTCCACATAGATGCGCCCCAGCATTTCATCGTCGGTCACGCCGGGGTGCAGATCGTAGCAGTCCAGATGCGAAAGCTCCTCCATCGGAAGCTCAGATATATCGGCATATTTGCATACCGCTAAAAAACTTGTGCGGTAAGTCCTCAGTGTGACCTCTTTTGCACCAAGAGCCTTTCTTGAGTGCAGAAATGCTTCATAAACCTGTGAAACCGTGCTTAATCTAATCTTTTTCATGCGCGCATAGCTCCTTTGTTTTTTTCAAGAAACTAAGCGTGCAAAAAAAAGAATCCATAAGCCAAAACTTAAGGATTCTAAGGAATTTGAAATTGGGCCGCTCCCGAACCATGCGCGCTACCAACTGCGCTACATCCGGATGTGCAACACAGCTGTTATAAGGATTTTTCCGCGCGCTGTCAAGAGTGAGAGCGGGAGATTTTTGAAGAATTTTCTTCTTTTGCGCCGCGCCGCTGATTTTACCTCGATTTTACATGACCCGGCTTTTGCATTTTACAGCGCTCCGTTATGCTTTGCGTTGTGGAACGAAGAAAGTCCAAAATCAACATGTGAAATGAGGAATGAAAGATGAAAAAGACACTTGCATTTGTGCTCACCGCTGTGATGAGCCTCTCGCTGCTCGCGGGCTGCGGCAACAAGACCGCTGCCCCCGACAGCACCAACAACGACCAGCCGCAGCAGCAGACTGAGGAAAAGCTCAGCGGCAGCGTCTCGACCAACGGCTCGACCTCGATGGAAAAGGTCATCGGCGCGCTGAGCGAGCAGTTCATGGCCGACAACAGCGGCGTGAGCGTCACCTACGATCCCACCGGCTCCGGCGCCGGCATTGAGGCCGCCAGCAACGGCAGCGCGGACATCGGTCTTGCCTCCCGTGCCCTCAAGGACGAGGAGAAGGCCGGCGGCCTGACCGAGACCGTTGTCGCCCTCGACGGCATCGCCGTCATCGTCAATGCGGGCAGCAAGGTCGAGGATCTCTCCGTCGAGCAGATCGCAAAGATCTTCACCGGTGAGATCACCGACTGGAGCGAGGTCGGCGGCGAAGCGGGCAAGATCTCCTGCATCGGCCGTGAGGCCGGCAGCGGCACGCGCGACGGCTTCGAATCCATCACCGGCACCAAGGATGCCTGCAAGCTCGATCAGGAGCTGACCTCCACCGGCGGCGTCATCGAGGCGGTCGCGGGCAACGCCAATGCCATCGGCTATGCCTCCCTCTCCGCAGTCGAGGGCAAGGACACCGTCAAGGCTGTGACGGTCGGCGGCGTCGCCTGCACCGAGGAGACCGTCCTCGACGGCAGCTACGCCATCCAGCGTCCCTTCGTCCTCGTGACGAAGACCGACGCTCCCCTCTCCACCGCCGCGCAGGCCTTCTTTGACTACGCCACCTCCACCGCCGCGAACGACCTCATCAAGGCCGCCGGCGCGGTGCCGGTCGCAAAGTAAGCGCCATGGCGGCTGCATACATCTCTCCGGCGGCAGAGGGCGCAAAGCCCTCCGCCGCCCGGCCGCGTCACAGCGGCGTGCGCAAGATGCTGGAAAACCTCATCCACCTCATTTTCCTGCTCTGCGGCGTGGTCGCCGTTGCGTTTGTACTGTTCATCAGCGTGCACCTGATCCTCTCGGGTATTCCCGCCATCCGCGAGATTGGCCTGTTTCAATTCCTGCTGGGCAAGGTCTGGGACCCGACGAACACCACCACCGGCGCGCAGTACGGCATCCTCGCCTTCATTCTTACGAGCATCTACGGCACGGCGGGCGCCATTCTCATCGGCGTGCCGGTGGGACTTCTGACCGCCGTGTTCCTCGCCCGCGTCGCTCCGCCAAGGCTTGCGGCAGTCATCCGCACGGCGGTGCAGCTGCTCGCGGGCATCCCCTCGGTGGTCTACGGTCTGGTCGGCATGATCGTGCTCGTACCCGCCATCCAGCGGACCTTTGACCTCAGCTCGGGCGCGTGCCTGCTCGCCGCCGTCATCGTGCTGGCCATCATGATCCTGCCGTCCATCATCAACGTGTCGGAAACGGCGCTACGTGCTGTGCCGCACGAGCATGAGGAGGCCTCGCTCGCGCTCGGCGCGACGGAGATGGAGACGAGCTTCCGCGTTGTTCTGCCCGCCGCGCGCAGTGGCGTGGTGACGGCTGTGGTGCTCGGCGTGGGGCGTGCCATTGGCGAAGCCATGGCGATCATCATGGTGGCGGGCAACGTCTCCAATATGCCCGGACTCTTTACCCCCGTTCGCTTCCTCACCACCGGCATCGTCTCCGGCATGGCCTATGCCGCTGTCGGCAGCCTGTATCAGCAGGCGCTCTACTCCATCGCGCTGGTGCTGTTTCTGTTCATCATGCTCATCAATGTGGTGCTGAACCTCTTCATCAAGAAGCGGAAGGGGGACTGACATGGAACGGAACCTTTCTCCGCGCCGCCGCGCCTATGATCTTGCCATGCGCTCTCTCGTGTGGCTGAGTGCGTTGCTCACCTGTGCCCTGCTGGTGTTTCTCATCGGCTATATCTTTTATCGCGGCTTCCCCGGCGTAACGCGGGATTTCCTCTCCGGCACAAGCAGCTACATCAAGGACACCATCGGCATCCTGCCGAACATCCTCAATACGCTCTACATCATTCTCTTTGCCATGGCCATCGTCCTGCCGCTCGGCGTGGGCGCCGCCATCTATCTCACGGAGTACGCCGCAAACCGCAGGGTCGTAGAGCTCATTGAATTTGCGACTGAGACGCTCACCGGCATCCCGTCCATCATCTTCGGCCTCGTCGGTATGCTCTTTTTCGTGCAGAAAATGGATCTGCAGGCGGGCGTGCTCGCAGGCAGCCTGACGCTCGTCGTGATGATCCTGCCCACCATCGTGCGCACGACGCAGGAGAGCCTGAAGACCGTGCCGCAGTCCTACCGCGAGGGTGCGCTGGCGCTCGGCGCAGGCAAGTGGCGTATGGTGCGCACCGTTGTGCTGCCCAACGCCGTAGACGGCATCGTGACCGGCTGCATTCTGGCGGTCGGGCGCATCGTGGGCGAAAGCGCGGCGCTGCTCTACACCGCCGGCTTCGGGCTGGTGCTCAACGATTTTCTCACCGCGCTGCACTCGTCCTCCGCCACGCTGACGGTCGCGCTCTATGTCTACGCCAACGACCGCGGGCGCACGGACGTCGCTTTTTCCATCGCAAGCGTGCTGATGCTGCTCACGCTCGTCATCAATCTCACCGCGGCGCTCACCGGCCGCAAGCTCAAAAAGAACGGAGGGACACAGTAAAATGTCTGACGCTCCCATCATCGAAGCCAGGGGTCTGAACCTCTGGTACGGGCCGAACCACGCGCTCAAGGATATTTCCGTCGCCATTCCCGCGCACGAGATCACGGCGTTCATCGGGCCGTCCGGCTGCGGCAAATCGACCTTCCTGCGCACGCTTGACCGCATGAACGACCTCATTCCCAATGTGAAGATCACCGGCGAGGTGGACTTCAACGGCGAGAACATCTACGCGCCGAGCGTCGATGTGACCTGGCTGCGCAGCCGCATCGGCATGGTCTTTCAGAAGGCCAACCCCTTCCCCATGAGCATTTACGACAACATCGCCTACGGTCCCCGCACGCACGGCGTGCGCAATCGCGCGAAGCTCGACGAGATCGTGGAGCGCTCGCTGCGCTCCGCCGCCATCTGGGACGAGGTGAAGGACAGGCTCAAAAAGAGCGCGCTCGGCCTTTCCGGCGGACAGCAGCAGAGGCTCTGCATCGCCCGCGCGCTTGCCGTCGAGCCGGAGGTGCTGCTCATGGACGAGTCCACGAGCGCGCTCGACCCCATCTCGACGTCAAAGATCGAAGACCTCGCGTGCGAGCTCAAGGACCGCTACACCGTCGTCATGGTGACGCACAATATGCAGCAGGCGGCGCGCATTTCGGACAACACCGCCTTCTTCCTGCTCGGCGAGCTGGTGGAGTTCGGCAAGACGGAGCAGGTCTTTTCCACGCCCGCCGACAAGCGGACGGAGGACTACATCACGGGGAGGTTCGGCTGATGCGAAACAAATTTGACGAGCAGCTCTCGCAGCTCAATCACGAAATGATCGAAATGGGTGCGCTGTGCGAGGAGGTCATCGCGCTCGCCAGCCGTGCGCTGACCGAAAACGACAAGAGTCTTGCCGCGAGGGTCGCGCCGCTCGACAGCGAGATCGACCGGAAGGAGCGCGACATCGAAAACCTCTGTCTCAAGCTGCTGCTTCAGCAGCAGCCGGTCGCGCGCGACCTGCGCCAGATCTCCGCGGCGCTCAAGATGATTACGGACATGGAGCGCATCGGCGATCAGGCCGAGGACATCGCCGAGATCATCAGCTTTCTCCACGGCCATCAGGCCGAGGACAATGACCTCCTGCGCGAGATGGCGAAGGCCGCCATCCGCATGGTGACGGAAAGCGTTGACGCGTATGTAAAATGTGATACAATGTTAGCGGAGCAGGTCATCGCGGAGGATGACACCGTGGACGGCTATTTCACACAGGTCAAGGAGCGTCTGATCGGCAAGATCGCGCAGGACCCCGCGGACGGCGAATACGCGCTCGACCTGCTGATGATCGCAAAATATTTTGAACGCATCGGAGACCACGCGACGAACATCGCCGAGTGGGTCATTTTCTCCGTCACCGGCGTTCACAAGGGGGAATAAGGATGATCTGGTGCGTGGAGGACGACGCGAGCATCCGTGACATTGAGGTGTACGCGCTCACATCCACCGGCTTTGAGGCCCGGGGCTTCGCCGACGGCGACACGTTCTGGGACGCCCTGCAAAAGGAAACGCCGCCCGAGCTGGTCGTGCTCGACGTGATGCTCCCCGGCACGGACGGCATCGAGCTGCTGCGCCGGCTGCGGGCGAGCGCGCGCTTTGCCGAACTCCCCATCGTGATGGCGACCGCCAAGGGCGCGGAGTACGATAAGATCCAGGGGCTCGACCTCGGCGCGGACTACTACCTCACGAAGCCCTTCGGCGTGATGGAGTTCGTCTCCTGCGTCAAGGCGGTGCTGCGCCGCAGCCGTCCGAAAACGGCGCAGGCGCTTCTGCGCAGCGGCATGCTCACGCTCGATCCCGCCGAGCACACCGTCACGGTGGAGGGCGCGCGCGTGGAGCTGACGTACAAGGAATTTGAGCTGCTGCGGCTCTTCCTCTCCCACCCCGGCATGGCCTTCACGCGGGATCAGCTGATGGAAAAGGTCTGGGACGTGGACTACTGCGGCGAGACGCGCACGGTGGATATGCACATCCGCACCCTGCGCCAGAAGCTCGGCGAAAACGGCGAGCACATTGAGACCGTGCGCGGCGTGGGCTACCGATGGGAGGCGGAGAAGAATTGACCAAAAAGATCTTCCGCTCCATCCTCACCGTCGGCGTCGCGGTGCTCGCGTGCAGCCTGCTGCTCGTCATGGGCTGCTTCTACAGCTTCTATGAGGGGATGCAGGAGCACCAGCTCGGCGACGAGCTGCGCATCGCTGCGGCAGCCGTGGAGACCAACGGCTCGACCTATCTGGAGAAAATCAAGTCCGACCGCTTCCGCGTCACCTGGATCGCCTCCGACGGCACGGTGCTCTACGACACGCAGGCAGACGCCGCGCAGATGGAGAACCATCTTGAGCGCGAGGAGGTCCGCGAGGCGCTGGAGACCGGCACGGGCAGCTCGAGCCGCTACAGCGCGACGCTGCTGCAAAAGACCGTTTACAGCGCGAGCCGTCTCACGGACGGCACCGTGCTGCGCCTGTCCGCCAGCCGCGCCACGATGGGCGCGCTGCTGCTCGGAGCGTTCCAGCCCATTCTGCTCGTCGTGATCGTGCTGCTCGTGCTCTCGAGCCTGCTCGCGAGCCGTCTGGCCAAGCGCATCGTCGAGCCGCTCAACGCGCTCGACCTCGAGCATCCGCTGGAAAACGACGCCTATGAGGAGCTCTCTCCGCTCCTGCGGCGCATCGACCGCCAGCGCAGACAGATCGACGCCCAGCTCGCCGAGCTGCGGCAGAAAACGGACGAATTCACACAGATCACCACCGGCATGAACGAGGGGCTCGTGCTGCTCGACGAAAAGGGCGCGGTGCTGAACATCAATCCCGCCGCGCAGACGCTCTTCGGCGTGACGGGCGCGTGCGTCGGGCAGGATTTCCTGACCGTGGACCGTGAGCACTCCATGAGCCTCGCGCTCCGCACGGCGATGACCGACGGGCACAGCGAGGTCCGCGCCGAGCGCGGCGGGCGCGAGTACCAGTTCGACCTCAGCCGCATCGAGTCCGATGGCAAGGTGGTCGGCGCGGTGCTGCTGGCCTTCGACATGACCGCGCAGGCCTTCGCCGAGCGCAGCCGCCGCGAGTTCACGGCGAACGTCTCGCACGAGCTGAAAACGCCGCTTCAGGGCATCATCGGCAGCGCCGAGCTGCTGGAGAACGGCATGGTCAAGCCGGAGGATATGCCCCGCTTCGTCGGTCACATCCGCGCCGAGGCGCAGCGTCTCGTGACGCTCATCGGCGACATCATCCGCCTCTCCGAGCTCGACGAGGGCGGCGAGCTGCCGACCGAAACGGTCGACCTTCTCCCGCTCGCGCAGGAGGCCGCGGAAAATCTCCGCGCCGCGGCGGAGGCAAAGGGCGTGACCGTCACCGTCTCGGGCGAGAACGCTCCGGTCACCGGCGTGCGGCGGCTCCTCTATGAGATCGCTTACAACCTCTGCGACAACGCGATCAAGTACAACGTGGACGGCGGCAGCGTGGATGTGCGCGTCGGCGCCGAGGGCGGCAGCGCCTGTCTCACCGTGTGCGACACGGGCATCGGCATCCCGCCGGAGCATCAAAGCCGCATCTTCGAGCGCTTCTACCGCGTGGACAAGAGCCACTCCAAGGCGAGCGGCGGCACGGGTCTGGGACTGTCCATCGTCAAGCACGCCGTGGCGTACCACCATGGCACGATCGCGCTCAAAAGCGAGGTCGGCAAGGGCACGGAGATCACCGTCCGCTTCCCGCAGGAAAAATAACGGCAGCAAAATGGGAAAGGGCCGACGCTCTTTCCCGTTTTTGTTCCTTTCATTCCTGTCATGCGGCACAAAGATCACGGCATGAAACTGTCTCTTTTCACGAAATCGGCGCAGCGGACGCCGGCAAGCCTTGTACCGGCTTTCGCGCTGTGATAGGATAAAGCCATCCAAAACCACCCGCGTCGGCTACTCCACCCAATAGCCGCCGTGAGGAACATGAAAGGATCGTTCCCGCCCTGACCGGCGGTGCGGCAGTGTGGAGACCTGCCGTAAAGCGCCCGAGCGGCGCGAGGCCCTGCGCGCGGAGGCGGCAGAGCCGCGGTCAGAGAATATGGCAGAGGTCATTCTGAAAAACATCAAGAAGGTCTACCCCAACAGCGAGCCGAAAAAGAGGAGCAAGGACAGCGGCGAGAAGAAGCACAACCTGCAGATCACCGACGAGGGCGTGGTCGCCGTGCAGGAATTCAACCTCGACATTGCCGACCGCGAGTTCATCGTCCTCGTCGGCCCGTCGGGCTGCGGCAAGTCCACCACGCTGCGCATGGTGGCGGGTCTGGAGGAGATCAGCGCGGGCGAGCTGTACATCGACGGCAAGCTGATGAACGACGTGGCCCCCAAGGACCGCGACATCGCGATGGTCTTCCAGAACTACGCGCTCTACCCGCACATGACGGTGTATGAGAACATGGCGTTCTCGCTCAAGCTCAAGAAGGTCCCCAAGGACGAGATCGACCGCAAGGTGCGCGAGGCCGCGGAGATCCTGGACATCACCCAGTACCTCGACCGCAAGCCCAAGGCGCTCTCCGGCGGTCAGCGCCAGCGCGTCGCCATCGGCCGCGCCATCGTGCGTGACCCGAAGGTGTTCCTGATGGACGAGCCGCTGTCGAACCTTGACGCAAAGCTGCGCAACCAGATGCGCGCGGAGATCATCAAGCTGCGCGAGAAGATCGACACGACCTTTATCTACGTCACGCACGATCAGGTCGAGGCCATGACGCTCGGCGACCGCATCGTCATCATGCGCGACGGCTTCATTCAGCAGATCGGCACCCCACAGGAGGTGTTCAACCACCCCGCGAACCTGTTCGTCGCCGGCTTCATCGGCACACCGCAGATGAACTTCTTCGAGGACTGCCGGCTTACCAAGAATGGTGACGCCTACTCCGTCACCGTCATGGGCCACACGCTGCCGCTGACGGCGGAGCAGAACGCGAAGCTCGCCGCGGCGGGCGCGGAGAGCCGTACCGTGACCGTCGGCGTGCGTCCGGTCCACGTCACCGTCGGCGACAAGGGCATCGACGCGCAGATCGACGTGAGCGAGCTGATGGGCAGCGAGCTGCATCTGCACATGACCGCCGACGGCAAGGACGTGGTGGCCGTGGTGCAGACCGCGAACCTCGACCCCAACGCCTACGCCCGCCACACGGCGGTGAGGTTCAGCTTTGAGCCGCGGCTCATCCATCTCTTCGACCCCGAGACGGAGAAAAACCTCATCTGATTTTCCGATGATATTCATCGGTGTGCCCGTTCCTTTTGGAACGGGCACTTTTTTTGTCACCGCTTGTCGCCGGGCCGGAAGAGCAGCGCCATCACGACCGCGAAGCAGACCGCCGCGGCGATGCCGCCCGCAGTGGCGGAGAGCCCGCCGGTCATCACGCCGAGCCAGCCCTGCTCCGCGACGGCCTTCTTCACGCCGCTCGCAAGCGAGTAGCCAAAGCCCATGAGCGGCACGGTCGCGCCCGCGCCGCCCCATTCGACGATGGGCTCGTAGATGCCGACGGCTGTGAGCAGCACGCCCGCGACGACGTAGCCCGTCAGGATACGGGCCGGCGTGAGCGGCGTTTTGTCAATGAGGATCTGTCCCACGGCGCAGAGGATGCCGCCGCAGAGAAAGGCGTTGAGATAGTCCATCAGCTTTCCTCCCCGATGTTTTCCAGAATGACGGCGTGGCACACGCCCGGGATGCTCTCGCCCTGCATGGTGGAGGTCGGCGAGAGCAGCGCGCCCGTCGGCGCGAAGACGATCCTATTCCACTTGCCCTCGCGCATCCCGCGCAGAAGATAGCCGTTGAGCACGGCGGCGGAGCAGCCGCAGCCGCTGCCGCCCATGTGCATATCCTGCCGCTCCAGATCGTAGAGCAGCAGCCCGCAGTCCTTGTAGTTCTTCGTCATGTCCACGCCGTCGCGCGTAAAGAGGTCCGTGACGACCTCGTGCCCGAGCCGGCCGAGATCGCCGGTGACGATGAGATCGTAGTCCGCGGGTGAGGTCCGCGTGTCGGAAAAGAGCGCGCGGAGCGTGTCATACGCCGCGGGCGCCATCGCTGCGCCCATGTTGTTCGCGTCCGTGATGCCGCGGTCCACGATCCTCCCGATGGCCGCGTGCGTAACGGCAGGGCCCCTTCCCTCGTTCGACAGGATGCAGCAGCCCGCCGCCGTGGCCGTCCATTGGGCGGTCGGCGTGCGCTGCGAGCCGTAGGGCACGGGCATCCGGTACTGCCGCTCGGCGGTGCAGAAGTGCGAGGAGGTCATCGCCGCAGCGCGGCGGGCAAAGCCGCCGTCGATGCTCATGGCGGCAAGCGCCAGGCTCTCCCCCATCGTCGAGCACGCGCCGTACACGCCGCACAGCGGCACGCCGAACTCCCGCAGGGCGAAGGAGGTGCCAATGCACTGGTTCAGAAGGTCGCCGGCAAAGATGAGGTCCAGCTCCTCCGGCCTGCGCGTCGCCTTCTCCAGTGCGCGGGAAAGCACGCGCTTCTGCATACAGGCTTCGCCCTTCTCCCAGGTCTTTTCGCCGAAGAAGGAATCCTCGCTCAGCTCGTCAAAATAGTCCGCCAGCGGGCCCTGTCCCTCCAGCTTCGCGCCGATGTTGGCAAAGCTCTCCACGCGCGGCGGACGTGAAAAGCGCAGCGTCTGTGCGCCGATCCGTTTGGTCTCCATACCATTTCCCCTTGTGCTTGTAGTTTGTCTTAGTATGCCAAGGCCGGGAAATTTTATGAATTTCAGGTAAAACAAAGAGGGATGCGCCGTGTGTGCCGGCACATCCCTCTTTGCAGAGGAGGCAAATATTTCAGGTCTGATAGCTGCGCAGGAAGCGCCGCGTGCGCTCCTGCGCCGGGTCGCCGAGCACCTGCTCGGGATCGCCCTGCTCGACGATGACGCCGCCGTCCATGAAGATCACGCGGTCGCTCACGGCGCGGGCAAAGGCCATCTCGTGCGTGACGATGACCATGGTCATTTTTTCCTCCGCGAGATCACGGATGACCTTGAGCACCTCGCCGGTCAGCTCGGGGTCGAGCGCGCTGGTCGGCTCGTCAAAAAAGAGGATGTCGGGCCGCAGCGCCAGCGCGCGGGCGATGGCGACGCGCTGCTGCTGTCCGCCGGAGAGCTGGCAGGGATAGGCGTCCGCCTTGTCCGCAAGGCCCATCTTTTCGAGCAGGGAGAGCGCCAGCTCACGCACCTCGCCGCGCTCGCGCCTCTGCACAGTAAGCGGCGCGTCCGTCACGTTTTTGAGCACCGTGTAATGCGGGAAAAGGTTGAACTGCTGGAACACCAGCCCGAAGCGGCTTTTGATCCGCCGCAGCGCAGCCTTGTCCGCGTAGACGCTCTTTCCCTCCGCGTCCATCGTCGCGGCGAAGTCGTTCCCGTAGGCGAGCAAGCCGCCGTCCATCGTTTCAAGCAGCGTCGCGCAGCGCAGGAGCGTCGATTTGCCGCTGCCGCTGGGGCCGATGACCGAGACGGCCTCGCCCTCGCCCACGGTGAGGGAAATGCCCTTGAGCACCTCCAGCGAGCCGAAGGACTTGCGGACGTCCTGCATGGTCAATACGTTCATGTCCGGTCCCTCCCTCACTGGTAGTAGGCGAGCGAGCGCTCCGCACGCTCCATCGCAAAGGCGACGATGTAGTTGAAGACGTAGTAAAAGAGTCCTGCCGCCGCGAGCGCCAGCATACCGGGCGTATTGGGCGAGGCGACGATCTGCTTGGCGCGGGTGAACATCTCCACCGTGCCGATGACGGAGGCGAGCGAGGTGTCCTTCACGAGCGTGATGACCTCGTTCGTCACGGGCGGCAGCACGCGCCGGATCATCTGGGGAAGAAGGATGCGCCCGAAGGACTGCGCGCCGGTGTAGCCGAGCACCTGCGCCGCCTCGAACTGCCCGACCGGGATGGACTCGTAGCCCGCGCGGTAGATCTCCGCGAAGTAGGCCGCGTAGTTGATGACGAAGCCGACGATGACCGCGCCGAAGCGCCAGTTGCCCGGCGGCGTGAAGTCGAAGAGCAGGAACGGTCCGTAGTAGACGACCATGAGCTGGAGCATCAGGGGCGTGCCGCGCATGACGGAGATGAACAGCTTCACGAGCCAGCGCAGCGGGGCCACGCGGCTGCGCCGGCCGAACATCACAAGAAGCCCGAGCGGCAGCGAGCCGAGCAGCGTTAAGGTAAAAATTTCCAGCGATTTCCCGAAGCCCTGCACCAGCAGGGTCAGCATGGCGGAAACGGTCATGTTACTTGACGAGGCAGAGGCTGTCGATCACAAGGCCCTGATCGACGTACTTCTCCGCGATGGAGAGCATCGTGCCGTCCTCGGCCATTTTGAGGAGCTCGGCGTTCACGGCGTCGCGCAGCTCGGTGTTGCCCTTGAGGAAGCCGATGGCGTACTGCTCGGTGGAGATGGGCTCATCCAGGATCACATAGTCGCCCTCATTGCTGGCGATCTGGAACTTGGCAACGCCGAGGTCGGCGGCGATGGCGTCCACGCTGCCCTGCTTGAGCTCCATGAAGCCGGTGTTATAGTCCGCCAGCTCCACGACCTCCTTGAGGGAGGACTTGAGCGACTCATTGGCGTTGATAGCGTCCACGGCGGAGGAGGCGGCCTGCGCCATTACGCTCTTGCCGGCAAGGTCGGCGAGGGCGGAAATGCCGCTGTCGGCCTTGACGACCATGACGATGGAGTTATCGACGTAGGGGTCGGACCAGGTGTAGTCGTTCTCGCGTCCGGTGTAGGTGAAGCCGTTCCAGATGCAGTTGATGGTGCCGGCGGCGAGCTCGGCGTCCTTGCTGTCCCATACGATGGGAACGGCCTCGAAGTCCCAGCCGAGGCGGGAGCACAGCTCCTCGGCCATCGCAAGGTCAAAGCCGTCGTAGCTGCCGTCGGCGGCGATGAAGCCGAACGGCGGGAACTCGGCGTCGAAGCCGACGATGAGCTTCTGCTTTTCGGCGGTCTGGGTGGTGTCCGGCGTGTCGGCGCCGGTCTGGGGGGTATCGTCCTGCTTGGCGCCGCAGGCGATGAGGGACAGGCTCAGCACGAGGGCGAGCGCAAGAGAGATGAGCTTTTTCATGGTTTGGATTCCTCCACGTTTCGATTTAGTGTGATGCTATGATAGCACAGCATTTTGTAAATGCAAGCCCTATTTTTGCCCGTTCGGTAATCTTTGGCGTACTGACCGAAGCGCCCTCGGAGTTCTCCTTTTATGTTTATGCACTATCACGATGTTGCGGTAGTGCGCAAAAGCATTTACGACACTGTTCCGTCCTGTACCCCGCGCAAAGAAAAAGGATTGGCTTTTTCCTTGTGCCGATGTATAATGAAGACAAATATAAGCTTCTTCCGGGAGGATACGATATGAAAGAAAAAATGCGCACCATCGGCTACCTGTGCCCGAGGTGCAGAAAGCCCGTTATACAGCAGCGTTCCCGCTTCGCCCTTGCCGCCTCGGGCGCGATCGTGCAGTGCGAATGCGGCAAGAGCGAGCTGCAGATCGACTTCGACGGCGAAAAATTCCGCATCAGCGTGCCCTGCGGCGTGTGCGGCGGCGAGCATCTGGCGGAGTGCGGCGCGGACCGGCTGCTCGACGGCGAGGGCATCGGCCTCGCCTGCCCCGAGACCTCCGAGCTTTGCTGCTTCATTGGGGAGGAGTACGCCGTCAAGCGTGCGCTCGAGCAGCTGCAGATCACGGCGGAAAAGCAGTCCGCGCAGGGCGACGCGCCCGAGGCCTTCACCGACACGGTCATCATGTACGAGGTGCTGAGCGAATTGAAGGAGATCGCCGCGCGCCCGCGCGGCATCACCTGCGCCTGCGGCAGCGAGCGCTACCGTATGCAGGTGCGTCCCGCCGCCGTCGACCTCATCTGCGAGGACTGCGGCGCGAAGCTGCGCATCGGCGCAGCGACCGATGAGGACCTCGACCGCCTGTGCTGCCGCATGACGCTGCAAATTCCCGGGAAAAAGGAGTAAGGGAGCATGGATATCGTCGTCTGCTTTGCGCTCTTTCTCGCGGCGATGCTCTTTTGCCTCGTCAAGGGCTTCTCCCTCGCGTGGGCGCTGCTGTTCGCGCTCGTGCTGTTCTTCGCCCTCGGCCTCAGGCGCGGCTACGGCGCAAAGGCGCTTGTCAAAATGGCGTGGAGCAAGATGCCCAAGAGCATGATCGTGCTGCGCATCCTGTTTTTCATCGGTCTGCTCACGGGGCTCTGGCGCTCGTGCGGCACCATCGCCTTTTTCATCTACCACGGCATCCGCGTCATCACGCCCTCGCTCTTTATCCTCGTCGCCTTCCTGCTGACGGTGCTGCTCAGCTACGCGCTCGGCACGTCGTTCGGCGTGGCGAGCACGGCGGGCGTGGTGCTAATGGCGCTCGCGCGCTCCGGCGGCGTGAGCGAGGCCGTCACCGCCGGCGTCATCCTCTCCGGCATCTACTTCGGCGACCGCGGCGCGCCGACCTCGTCCTGTGCGAGCCTCGTCGCCGCGCTGACGGAGACCGATCTCTACGGCAACGTCAGGCGGATGTTCCAGACCGCCGCGCTGCCCTATGCGCTCTGCCTGATCGCCTACACCGTGCTCTCCTTCCGCAACCCCATCGTCACGGTCGATGAGACCATGCTGGGCGCTCTCGCCGAGAGCTTTGTCATCTCCCCGTGGGCGCTCGTGCCCGCGCTCATCATGCTCATCCTGCCGCTCCTCCGCGTGCCCATCCGCCGCGCCATGGCGATCTCCGCCGCCGCGGCCTTCGTCATCACCGTCACGGTGCAGGGCGGCAGCGTGGCTGACGCGCTCCGGATCATGGTCGTCGGCTATCACCCGACCGAGGGGCTGCTGGCCTCCGTCGTCTCCGGCGGCGGGCTGGTGAGTATGCTCACGCCGTTTCTGATGATCCCGCTCGCCGCGCTCTACACCGGCATTTTAGAGGGCACGGGCGCACTCACGCAGGCGCAGAGCGTTCTGAATCGGTCCGCCGAGCACATCGGGCGCTTCCCGACGATGATCCTGCTGAGCCTCCTCGCCGCGATGGTGCTGTGCAACCAGACCATCGTTGTGATGATGGAGCATCAGCTCATCGGCGCGGTCTACGCCAAGGACGGCGCGGAGCACGAGGAGCTGGCGATGGACATCGCCAACTCCGGCGTCACCATCGCGGGTCTTATCCCGTGGTGCATCGCCTGCGCCGTGCCGCTGAGTATGCTCGGCGTCGGCGTCGAGGCCCTGCCCTACGCCTGCCTGCTCTATCTCATTCCGCTCTGCTACCTCTTCACCAAGCGCTTTTTCTTCCCCGCAAAATCCAAAGGAAGCGAGACACCGGTATGATCTCTCTGTTGGCCAAAAAATTCATCAAAAACCGCGAGGACGTCACCTCGCCTGCCGTGCGGCAGGCCTACGGGATGCTCTGCGGCATCGTGGGCATCGGCTTCAATGTGCTGCTCTTCGCGCTCAAGCTGCTTGCCGGCACGCTCTCCGGCTCCATCGCCATCACGGCGGACGCCTTCAACAACCTCTCCGATGCGGGCGCGAGCATTGTGACGCTGCTCGGCTTCAAGCTCGCAGGACAGAAGCCCGACCCCGAGCATCCCTTCGGTCACGGGCGGCTGGAGTACATCTCGGGTCTGATCGTCTCCATGGTCATTCTCCTCATGGGCATCGAGCTTGCCAAGAGCGCGGTGGAGAAGATCCTGCACCCCGAGGCGGTGGAGTTCACGCTCCTCACCGGCGGCATCCTGCTCGCCTCCATCCTCGTCAAGCTCTATATGTATCTCTATAACCGCGCGGTCGGCAAGAAGATCGGCTCCGCCGCGATGGAGGCGACCGCGATGGACAGTCTCTCCGACTGCGCGGCGACCGCCGCCGTCCTCGCCGCGACGCTCATCGGGCACTTCACCTCGCTTCAGATCGACGGCTGGTGCGGTATCGTCGTCGCAGCGCTCGTGCTCTGGGCAGGCATTCAGGCCGCGCGGGACACCATCTCTCCCCTGCTCGGTCAGCCGCCCGCGCCGGAATTTGTCCAGAGGATCGAGGAGATCGTTCTCTCCTCTCCCGTCGTGCAGGGCATCCACGACCTCATCGTGCACGACTACGGCCCCGGCCGCGTGATGATCTCGCTCCACGCCGAGGTCCCCGCGCACGGCGACATCATGGCGCTGCACGACGAGATCGACAACATCGAGCAGCGGCTGCGCCGCGAGCTCGGCTGCGCCGCCACCATCCACATGGACCCCATCGTGACCGACGATAAGCTCACCGCCGAAACGCGCGAGCGCGTGGCGCAGCTCGTGCGCGGCATCGACGAGCACATCACCATCCACGATTTCCGCATGGTCACCGGCCCCACGCACACCAACGTCATTTTCGACGCGGTGGTGCCGTTCAAATTTCGCCTGAGCGACCATGAGGTCGAGCAGGAGATCCGGGCTGCCGTGAAGCGGCTCGACAGCAGCTATTTTGCCGTCGTGCAGATCGACAGAGACTACACCAAGTAAAGGAGCAGACGCTATGACAGAGGAGATCCGAAAGCTCAAGGAGATCATCGACGGCAGCGACAACATCGTCTTCTTCGGTGGAGCAGGCGTCTCGACCGAGAGCGGCATCCCCGACTTCCGCAGCGTGGACGGACTCTACCACCAGCAGTGGAGCGACCCGCCCGAAACGATCCTGAGCCACACCTACTACGAGCGCTATCCCGAGAAATTCTTCGCCTTCTACCGCGCAAAGCTCCTCTGCCCCGACGCGAAGCCCAACGCCGCGCATCGTAAGCTCGCCGAGTGGGAGCGCGCGGGCAAGCTGAAGGCCGTCATCACGCAGAACATCGACGGACTCCATCAGGCCGCCGGCAGCAAGGAGGTCCTTGAGCTCCACGGCAGCACCCTGCGCAATTACTGCGAGAGGTGCGGCAAATTCTACGGCGTGGAGGCGATCGCGCACTCCGCCGGCGTGCCGACGTGCTCCTGCGGCGGGCGCGTCAAGCCCGACGTCGTGCTCTATGAGGAGGGGCTCAACGAGGATACGCTCTACAAGGCCGTGCGCTATATCGCCGAGGCCGACGTGCTCATCATCGCCGGCACCTCGCTCGCAGTCTACCCCGCGGCAGGACTGGTAAACTACTACCGCGGCCACAAGCTCGTCGTCATCAACAAGACGCCGCTGGGCGATAAGACCCGTGCAGATCTGGTCATCACGGGCGCGGTCGGCGAGACGCTCGCGCAGGTATAAGCCCATCTTTTGGCGGCAGGAAAAAGCGGTGCAAAAACTTTTTCTTTTCCCGCAAAAAAAGGTTGACATTTGGCGTACAACAGGCTTATAATAGCGGAGCGGTCGTTTGAAAGACTGATGAAAATGCGGGTGTGCTGGAATTGGCAGACAGGCTAGCTTGAGGTGCTAGTGTTCGTATGGACGTGCGGGTTCAAGTCCCGCCATCCGCACCATCTTTTCTTCTGAGACTGCTTACGCGCGAGTGGTGGAATTGGCAGACTCGCTAGATTCAGGTTCTAGTGTCCTTCACGGACGTGCGGGTTCAAGTCCCGCCTCGCGCACCATGATCGATCCTTGAAAGCATTGAGCTTTCAAGGATTTTTTCTTTTCTTATCCGCCTCTACCCTTATTTTTACCCTTTATACCTTGGTCACACTATGGATATTATGTATGTACTCCGTGCGTATTATCGGTCAGCACCCACTTGACTTGCCCAATCCGCCGCCGTATAATCAGGACAAATTTCAACTGCAAAGGAGCAAGCGCATGAATAAGACCAACACTCCGTTCCGTTACGACTACGTCGGCAGCTTCCTGCGCCCCGCGGCACTCAAGCAGGCGCGCGCCGACTTTCAGAGCGGCAGGATCGACGCCGCAGCGCTCAAAGCCGTGGAGGACGACGCCATCCGCGATCTCGTCGCCAAGCAGAAAGCGGCGGGTTACCACGTCATCACCGATGGTGAGTTCCGCCGCGCAACTTGGCACCTCGATTTCATGTGGGGCTTCCACGGCGTCGGCCACACACCGACCAAGACTGGCCTTCCGTTCCAGGGCGAGGCCGCGATGCTTGACGACACCTATCTTACGGGAAAGGTGAGCGTGGACGAGCATCCCTTTGTCGAACACTTCCGATTTGTCAAGGCGCTCGAAGATGAGAACACCGTCGCCAAGCTGACCATCCCCGCGCCCGCGCAGTTTCTGGAGCAGATGGTCATGCCCTTTGCGATGGAGAATACAAAGAGGTTCTACCCCTCCGTGCAGGAGCTGATGGATGACCTCGCCGCGGGCTACCGCAAGGTCATTGCAGACGTGTACGCCGCAGGCTGCCGCAATCTCCAACTTGACGATTGCAGCTGGGGGATGCTGGTCGATCCGCGCGCCTGCATGATCTTCGACACCGATGCCAAGGGCCTCGAGGAAATCAAGGAGCAGATGCTGACCGTCAACAACATGGCGATCAGCGGTAAGCCGGACGACCTTGTTATCAATACGCACGTCTGCCGCGGCAACTTCCACTCGACCTATGCCAGCTCCGGCGCATATGACAGCGTGGCGAAAACGCTGCTTGCGCGTGAGAATGTCAATGCCTATTACCTCGAGTTTGACGACGCGCGCAGCGGCGGCTTCGAGCCGTTGGCCTCTGTGAGTGGAGAGAAGAAGGTCGTGCTCGGTCTTGTGACGACCAAACGCCCCGAGCTGGAAAGCAAGGACGCGGTCATCGCGCGCATCCACGAGGCGGCAAAGTACCTGCCGCTCGACCGCCTGTGCCTGAGTCCGCAGTGCGGCTTCGCCAGCTGCGAGATCGGCAACAAGCTGACGGAAGCGCAGCAGTGGGCCAAGCTCACGCTGGTCAAGGAGATCGCCGAGGAGGTCTGGGTTTGAGCAAAATACCGTTGGGCAGGCCGCGCGGGCAGATGTCGGAATCCATGCTGACGGCGGCGTTCATCATTCTCTCCGGCGGCCTGCAGGACGCCTATACCTATCTCTGCCGCGGCAAGGTGTTTGCCAACGCGCAGACAGGCAACATCGTGCTCTTCAGCGCCTATCTTTTCGATGGTGACTGGACGCACAGCCGGCGCTATCTTGTGCCGGTGCTCTCGTTCATGCTGGGTATTTTCGTGGCTGAGTGTATTCATCGGCATTTCAAGCACATGGAGAGGGTACACTGGCGGCAGCTCATTCTTTTGGCGGAGATCGTGCTGCTGTTCCTTGTCGGCTTTCTGCCGCAGGAGGGCAACACGGCTGCCAACGCGCTCGTTTCGTTCGTCTGCGCCATGCAGGTGCAGACCTTCCGCAAGGTGCGAGGCCACGCCTACGCGAGCACGATGTGCATCGGCAATATGCGCAGCGGCACGGAGGCGCTGTGCGTTTACTTCCACACGCGCGACCGCGAGGTGCTGCACAAAGCGCTGACCTACTTCGGCGTGATCGGACTTTTTGCCGTGGGCGCGGGTCTCGGCGCGCTGCTGACGAGGGCCTTTGCCGAGCGCGGCATCTGGGTGTCCTGCGCACTGCTGGCGGTCAGCTTTCTCATCATGTTTATCCGCGAGGAGGAAGCAAAATGAGCCGTATGTTCCCGCCTATCGGCGACGCGGACAACGCGTTATAGCCTGTGATCAAAGAAAACGACTTACAAAAAACTCCCGACGCTTACTGCGTCGGGAGTTTTTTTACCTCGCGGGAACGATTGCCCAGCAGCATTTGCCGCAGGTGCTTGGCAGCGATGCTCAACGGCTGATTTTTTCGCTGGAACAGATAGATGCTGCGCGGTGCGATCGGCTCGTCCAGCGTGAGCGGATAGACGCCGGTGAGTTCCGGCACCGCCACGAGCATTTCGCGCGGGACAAACCCAATGCCGAGGTTGCAGCGCACAGCAGGAAGGACTTGATCGATGGTCTCTACCTCCACGTCAGGACTGAGCGGCAGGTCGTGCCGCAGAAAGAGGTCGGAATAGAAATCGGGGGACGATGTTCCCTCGGTGAGACTGACGATGGGATACGGAGAGCTTTTGCATAAGAGCGAGCAGCGCACGATCTCGCCCGCTATCTGCGTTTACATCGACGCAAACGGTCTGCATGAGCTCAACAACGAGCGCGGGCACGAGGCGGGAGACCTGATGCTGCGCTTCGTCGCGGAGAGCCTGATGGAGCAGTTTCCGAAGGGCTCCCTTTACCGCATCGGCGGAGACGAATTTGTCGTATTCCCCGCCCCGGCGGAGGGGCAGACCTGCGAGGACCGTATGCGCTCGGCCTCCGTGAGCATCACCGCGCAGGGCTACAGCATCTCTTACGGCATTGCCGCGCATGAGTCGGTGGTCGGACTGAGAGAACTTGTCCGCGAGGCGGACGAGAAGATGCTTGAGAGCGAGCGCGCCTACTACGCCGAGCACGACCGCAGAGTACGGAAATAAAAAAGAGAAAAGGAGTAGTGGAGATCTTCACTACTCCTTTTGTTGTGTGCCGGCAGCGCCGCTTTCCGACCGACCGTATGCTTATTCGGCCGCCGGCGCTTCGCTATCCTCCCACCTCCAGTTGCGCACCTCGGGCAGGTCGATGCCGTTGTCGCGGATGTACTGGCGGTGCTCGACGAGCTTATCCTGCATCTTCTGCACGAGGTAGGCGCCGCGGTTGCCGAGCTGCGGCAGGCGGCGGACCGTGTCGATGACGAGGTCAAAGCGGTCGATGTCGTTCAAAACGCGCATATCGAAGGGCGTGGTGATGGTGCCCTCCTCCTTGTAGCCGCGCACATGGAGGTTGCGGTTGTGGCGGCGGTAGGTCAGCTCGTGGACGAGTGTGGGGTAGCCGTGGTAGGCGAAGATGATGGGCTTATCCTTGGTGAACAGGCCGTCGTACTCCTCGTCGGTCAGGCCGTGGGGATGCTCGGTGTGCGGCTGGAGCTTCATCAGGTCCACCACGTTCACCACGCGGAGCTTCAGCTCCGGCAGCTCACGGCGCAGGATGCTCACGGCGGCGAGCGTTTCGAGCGTGGGTGTGTCGCCGCAGCAGGCCATGACGACATCCGGCTCCTGCCCCTGGTCGTTCGAGGCCCAGCTCCAGATGCCGATGCCCTGCGTGCAGTGCTTGACCGCCTGCTCCATCGTCAGCCACTGGGGGCGCGGGTGCTTGCTCGCCACAATGATGTTCACATAGTTGCGGCTCTTGATGCAGTGGTCAAAGCAGGAGAGCAGGCAGTTGGCGTCCGGCGGCAGATACATGCGCACGACATCGGCCTTCTTGTTGGCCGCATGGTCGAGGAAGCCGGGGTCCTGATGCGTAAAGCCGTTGTGGTCCTGCTGCCAGACATTTGAGGCGAGGATGTAGTTGAGCGAGGCGATGTCCTGCCGCCACGGCAGCTCGCTGCACATCTTGAGCCACTTGGCGTGCTGGGCGAACATGGAGTCCACGATGCGGATGAACGCCTCATAGCTGTCAAAAAAGCCGTGGCGTCCCGTGAGCAGGTAGCCCTCCAAAAAGCCCTCGCAGAAGTGCTCGGAGAGCATGGAGTCCATCACGCGGCCGTCGGGGTCAAGATGGTCGTCGATGCCGGGAAGCTGCTCGTCGAGGAAGCGGCGGCCCGTGACCTCAAAGACCGCCTGTAAGCGGTTTGACGCGGTTTCGTCCGGCGCGAAAATGCGGAAGTTGCGCGCGTCCATGTTGAGCTTCATCACGTCGCGCACATAGGTGCCGAGGACATACATATCCTGCGCCTCGACCGCGCCGGGGGCCTTGACCTCCACGGCATAGTCGCGAAAATCGGGCGTGCGCAGGTCGCGCAGGAGCAGACCGCCGTTCGCATGAGGATTTGCGCCCATGCGTCGCTTGCCCGTCGGCGGGAAGGACGCGACCTCCTCGACGGGCGTGCCGTCCGCGTTGAAAAGCTCCTCGGGCCTGTAGCTGCGCAGCCACTCCTCCAGCTCGGCAAGGTGACGGTCCGCGTCCGCGCCCATGGAGATGGGCACCTGATGGGCGCGCCAGCAGCCCTCGACGGGCAGGCCGTCGACCTCCTTCGGCCCCGTCCAGCCCTTAGGGGTACGCAACACGAGCATCGGCCAGCGCGGGCGCTTCGCCTCGCCGCTCTTGCGCGCGGTGCGCTGGATGCGCCTGATCTCGCGGATCGCCCAGTCGAGCGCCGCAGCCATCTGCTGGTGCATTGCCATGGGCTCATCGCCCTCGACGAAGCGCGGCTCCCAGCCGCAGCCGCGGAAGAAGCTCTCGACCTCCCCGTGGCTCATGCGGGAGAAGATGGTGGGGTTGGCGATCTTGAAGCCGTTGAGGTGCAAAATCGGCAACACCGCGCCGTCGGTGATGGGGTTCATGAACTTGTTTCCGTGCCACGAGGTCGCAAGCGGTCCTGTCTCCGCCTCGCCGTCGCCGACCACGCAGGCGGCGATCAGATTGGGATTGTCCGCCACCGCGCCAAAGGCGTGGGCGAGGGAGTAGCCCAGCTCGCCGCCCTCGTGAATGGAGCCGGGGGTCTCGGGCGCGACATGGCTCGGGATGCCGCCGGGGAAAGAAAAGCGCTTGAAGAGCTTCTGCATGCCCTCCTTATCGCGGGTGATGTTGGGGTAGACCTCGGTGTAGCTGCCGTCGAGCCAGTCCTGCGCGACCATGGCGTTGCCGCCGTGGCCGGGACCGGAGAGGTAGATCATATCGAGGTCGTCGCGCTTGATGACGCGGTTCAAGTGCGTGTAGATGAAGTTCTGGCCCGGGCAGGTGCCCCAGTGGCCGACGATGGTCTGCTTGAGGTCGCTCTTTTTGAGCGGGCGCTCGAGCAGGGGGTTATCGAGCAGGTAGAGCTGGCAGGCGGTCAGGTAGTTCGCGGCGCGCCAGTAGGCATCGAGCTGCCAGAGCTCCTGCCGGTTCAGCGGCGGCTTTTTGGAAAGCCGCGCGGCCTTCAGTACGGACATAAAATACTTACCTCCTTTATCATTGCGCCGCCGCGAAAGGATGATAGGTCTCCGCGGCAGCTTGTTTCCGCTTGGTTTCACAGTGACAGGATACCACAAAAGACGCCGTCTGTAAAGCAGACTCTTTCCGCATCTGGCCGCGCCGCCTATACCGCGCCGCACAAGCAGGGAAACAGGAATTTAGGCTGCCGAAGGCAAGAGCCTCCGGCAGCCTAAAGGGAGCAATCAATTTGGTTCAAATGGCGCGGGCGCACCCTCTATGCAAAGGCGGCAGCCCCGCTCACCAGACTCCGTAGACCAGCGTCGTGCTGCGCTGCCCCTCTCTGCGCCCCGCACATACAGCATCGCCAGCGTCACGCCGATGACGATGGGCGGCAGGGTCAAAATGCGCACCGTAAGGTGCAGCAGCTCCGCTGCGCGCCCCTTCTCTTCTTTTTTCATGTCTCGAAGCCCATCATGATGCCGCCGCGCTCGGCATAGTAGCTGCACAGGCCCCTGAGCGGATACCGCCGCACATCGGCATTGGGAAAGCGGCGGCGGAGCTCCGTATACAGCTCCAGCGAAAACGCGGCGTTCCCGCAATGCCCGATGCGCACGCTGCCGCCCTTGTAGCCGAGCCGCTCCATCTCCTGCAATAAAAATTCCTGCGTTTTCCTCTCGCCGCGGCACTTGCCGAGCATCTCGAGCGTTCCCTCCGCGCTCGCCTGTCCGACGGCGCGGATGCCAAGCACGCCCGCCGCCGTCGCCGCGAGCTTGCTGACGCGCCCGTTTTGCGCGAGATTATGCATCGACTCCAAGGAAAAGAGCAGGTGTGTGCGCCGCCGCAGCTCCTCCACAACGCGGTACACTTCGTCAAACGATGCGCCGCCGCGCTGCGCGGAGGCAGCCTTTTCCAGCAGCAGCATCGTCTCCGGCCCCGCCGAGAGCGTATCCACGATGCGGATGCGGCGGGAGGGGTCGCGCTCCTCGCAGCTCTGCTTTGCCACGCACGCGGCGCTGTAGCTGCCGGAGAGTCTGCTCGTGATCGTAAAGGCGAGAACATCCCCGCTCTCGCCGAAGGCTTTTTCCCAGTCGGCAACATTCGGGCAAGCGCTGTAGGAGCGCCCCTTGGTCGCGCGGAGCGTCGAGACCATCGCATCGACATCGAGCCGGGCGTCATCGCGAAATTCCTCCGTCTCAGTGCGAAGGGTGAGCGGAACGCTGACAAAATCAGCCCCATCCAATGAAAGAAGGTCGCAGCTCGAGTCTGCGACAAGGCGAATCTGACTCATAGTTATCCTCCAAAAAAGAAAACTGCTGTTGCCGGCACCGTCTGCCGGCAACGACAGTCTAACAGTTTTCCACTATTGCGTCAACCGTTTTTAAAAAACTGATTGAATTATTTTGCAAAGCCGTTGAACTTTGTGCAGAAAGCCGCTATAATGGCGTCATGGATAATAATTTACAAAGCAAAATGGCGGCGGATATCGCCCCCTTCCGCCTGCCGCGCTACGCGCAGATCCCCGACATTGGGCTGTATCTGGAGCAGGTGGTGCGTTATGTCAACGCCTATCTCGCGCCGCTCGGCGAGCCGGAGCTGTCACCCTCGATGGTGAGCAACTACGTCAAGCAGCGCTTGATCCCCGCGCCCCAAAAAAAGGTCTACACGGCCGAGCAGCTCGCACGGCTGATGTTCATTGCCGCGGTCAAGCCTGTCGTCCCCCTCGAGGGACTTCGCCTGATGTTTGGCATACAGGAGGGCAGCTATGCCCTCTGCACGGCGTATGACTACTTCTGCGACGAATTTGAGAATATGCTCTTTGCAGCCTTCGGCGTCGCTCCCGCGGCGCAGGGGCTTGGCGAGACGCGCTCGGCCGCGAAGGACCTTCTTCGCAACACCGTCTCAGCCATCGTCAACAAGATCTACCTCGACCGCTACCTGAGCGACTATCAAGATCGGCTCGCGCAGGAGCGCTCCTCCTCGGAGGCTGTTCCCCAAGAAACGGAGCGCTTGTGCGCAGAGAAAAAATAACACCTCAGCTAAAAAATTCCGGAAAGGAAAATGCAATGAACAACGAAATCCGAAACGAAAGTCAAGCCCTGCCGGAGTCCATCCGCTGCGTGGGCGCGGACGACCTCACCCTCAGCCTCTTTGAAAACCAATACCCCGTCCAGCCGATGGGGGTGAGCTACAACTCTTACCTTATTTTAGACGAAAAGATCGCCGTCATGGACAGCGTGGACGCCCGCGCGGCGGACGAATGGCTCGCCAAGCTCGCACACGAACTGGATGGGCGCAGACCGGACTACCTTGTGATCTCCCACATGGAGCCGGATCACTCCGGCAGCATCCTGCGCCTTGTGGAGCGGTATCCTGAAATGCAGCTTGTCGGCAACGCCAAAACCTTCGCGATGCTTCGTCAATTCTTCGGCGCGAAAGCACCGGCAGACGACCGCCTGCTGGAGGTCGGCGAGGGTGAAACGCTCCCCCTCGGCACACACACGCTTCATTTTATGCTCGCCCCGATGGTCCACTGGCCCGAGGTGATGGTCGCCTACGAGGAAACAGAGAAGATACTCTTCTCCGCCGACGCCTTCGGGCGCTTCGGCTCGCTGGGGCGCACCGCCAACGCGCCGTGGGCACCGCAGGCACGACGCTACTACTACAACATCGTCGGCAAGTACGGCGCGCAGGTGCAGGCGCTGCTGAAAAAGGCCGCCGCGCTGGAGATCGAAACGATCTGCCCGCTCCACGGTCCCGTGCTGACAGGCGGCGCGCTCGCCGAGGCCCTGCGGCTCTACGATCTGTGGTCACGCTGGCAAAGCGAGTCGCCGGATGATATTCTTCTCGCCCACGCCTCCATTCACGGCAACACCGCCCGCGCGGCGGAGCTGCTCAAGCAAAAGCTGGAAGCGAAAGGCGCGCGGGTCACGCTCTGCGACCTGACGACGACCGAAGTCTCCTACGCGGTGGCGAACGCCTTCTACTGCGGTAAGCTCGTACTGGCCTGCTCGACCTATGACGGCGGACTGTTCCCTCCCATGGAGGAATTTCTGACCCACCTGCAAGCCAAGGGCTTCCGCAGCCGCACGGTGGGCCTGATCGAAAACGGCTCGTGGGCGCCCGCTGCTGCGCGGCTGATGCGCGCGAGGCTCGAGGAAATGAAGGACCTGCGCGTGTGCGACGCCGTGGTGTCGCTGCGCAGCGCGCTCAGTCCCGCAAGCGAGGCGCAGATGGAAGCGCTGTCCGCGGAGCTGTGCGCGAAATAAACATATAGGAGCGGTGATCTGATGATGCACTACCTACTGATCCTGCTGATCGGCTATCTGCTCGGCTGCTCGAACATGGCGGTTTACCTCGCCGCCGCACAGAACGTCGATCTGCGCTCCGGCGGCAGCGGAAACCCCGGCGCCTCCAACGCGCTGATCCTAATGGGCTGGCGCGCGGGGCTGCTCGTAGGTGCGCATGACATTGCCAAGGCGGTCCTCGCCGTGCTGCTGTGCCGCCTGCTTTTTCCCGCCGTTCCGCTCGCGGGCGCTCTATCGGGCGCCGCCTGCGTCGCCGGGCACATGTTCCCGTTCTATATGCGCTTTCACGGGGGAAAGGGCTTTGCCGCCTATCTCGGCATGACGCTCGCCTTAAACTGGCGCTTTGCGCTCCTGCTGCTTCTTGCCGTCTCGCTCATCACGCTTGTGACCGATTACGTCGTCCTTGGGACAATGACGACCGTCATCAGCGTCCCGCTCTACAGCGCATGGAGCGGCAGCGGGACCACCGCGCTGCTCCTCCTGCCCCTTTCGGCGATCATCATTTATAAGCACAGGGATAATCTTGTGCGCATCTGTCGGGGGACAGAGATCGGGCTGCGCAGCGCCCACCGCGGAGACCACTGCAAAAGCACGCAGAGCGGACCACCGCGCCCGTAGGCGCTTTCGCGCGGTGGAGCGCAGCCGCCATACAAAAAGCATCGGAAAAAGGGAGCGAGTGCCCTTTTTCCGATGCCTTTTTCGTCTCCTCCCGCGCCGCCGTGAGCTTGTCCCGCACGCCGGGTGCAGCGTCCCGCGGACGACGCGCCCGCCGTCTTACCCTGTGTACAGGAGCAGTCCGATGGAGTCCGTGCCGTCCGGCAGGAAGGGGATCCCCGCGCCCGTGCGCGAGCGCTGGAAATAAAGATCCTCGCCGGAGGGGGAAATGAGGATCGGGAAGCTCGCGTCGATCTCGTCGCCGCTGTCGGCGGAGAGCTTCAGATACAGGCAGTCGTCCTCCATGCGCCACACGCCGAGGTAGTCCTGCTTGATGTAGCCAGCGGGAGCGTAGTATAGGTCGGCTGTTCCCGCATACTCGGGGCCGGCATCGCCGCCGCGCAGCTCCAGCACCCAGCTGTCGCAGAGCCACGAGGTGTCGGCCAGTCCAAGCTCCGTGGGAGGCCACCACCAATCATCGCCGGACGGCTCCCAGCCCTCGGGATAGTCAAGACCGGTCGTGTAGCCGTAGATCGCAAAGTCATACAGCATCGGCGCCCCGGCCTCGTCTGTCGGCAGGATGAGATTGCCGTAGCCGTCCTCCTGCGGGTACCAAATCGCCGCTACGCCGTCGTTGGTCACAAGGTTGACCTCCCTGTCCGGCTCCTCGGGATTGACGAACACCAGCACGGGCTCGGCGTATTCCTCGCGGTAGAGCACTTCATCCGCCACAGGATGCAGGCCGTTGCCCATCATCTGCCAAGTCACATGGTTTACGGCAAGGCTGGTGTTCTCGTCGCGCGGGACGATGCAGAAGAGCTTGCCGTAGCCCGCGCCGAGGACGCGCTCGGACGGGATCTCCAGCAGAAACGGCAGCTCAGAGGTCAAATCCGCGCAGTTTTCGCGCAGCCAGTCCGTCAGCTCGGTTTGGTCGCCCTTCTCGCGGAGGCCGAGATAGGCCGCCGCGCCGGTGAGCCGGCCGTCGTATTCCAGATCGCCGCGCACCCGCGCGAGCGACTCCGCTCCGTCTACCGTTTCCTCGCTGTCCGCGGCGGGCTGCCCCTGCTTCAGAGCGTCGACCGACGCCTTGACGGGCGGATCGCCCCCGTCATTCGGCTTTGCTTTGTTGGCTTTGCCGCAGCCGGCAAGGCCGAACAGCAGGATGTGGCACAGGATCGCCGCGCAAATGCGGCGCTTCAGTGTTTGCTTCACAGTAATTCCTCCTCAGAACGATCCGCTGCGGCCGTGGCCGCCGCCCCCGCTGCAGCTCGAGGTGCTTCCTCCGCCGCCGCCGTCGGAGCTCTCGCTCTTGATCTTCGTTCGTGTTTCGGTCGTGTACATAAAGCGGTCGCTGCTTTCCGTCAGCGCCAGCCCCTCGCCGGTGACGTATTCATCCGCCGCCGCGCCGCGCCGGACGGTCTTCATGTTCAT
>NZ_JAHLPT010000022.1 GCF_018918025.1 Oscillibacter sp. MSJ-31
TGAACGCCATGCACCGTAAAATCCTTGACTACCATACCGCACAGGAGCTATTCGACGCTCACGTCAATTCCCTGCTCTAATTTTTTCAAAAATGTTCGATTGGGTATTGACAATTTTCAGCTTGGAAATGCGCTATACTATCTCCATCTCAAATACCGACTGTTGGAGGAGGACACCCCCATGAGCGAAGAATACGGCCCGAATTTCGTCACGCTGACGGACGAGGAGGGCAACGACATCGAGCTGGAATACATCGACGCGCTCGAGCACAACGGCACGACCTATATGGCTTTCTTCCCCGTTGTGGAGGAGGGCGAGGAGGAGAATGAGGACGAGTACGGCCTCATCATTCTCAAGAGTGAGACGGTGGACGGCGAGGAGATGCTCGCCAACGTCGTCGACGAGGACGAGATCAACGAGGTCTACGACCTCTTCATGGAGCAGATGATGGAGGACGAGGAGGAATAACCTCGCTTCCGACGGATTTTTCCCGCCGCTCCGCTTACAATGGCAATTACCCTGCGTGGTTCGTGATAGGCTCTTTATAAACCCACATTTCGTCATACGGGACGCCGGTACGCTCCGGTGGTTTGCAGGCCTCCCGGCTGCATTTCGCGGTCGGACGTTGGAAGCAGTAAAACCGGACAGAGGCGACCCACCTGCAATTCATGTGCAGGTTTGGCGGGGTCTACACGGCCAACGCGGGGTAACTTTTTTGCTCCTTCATCGCTTTGCACAAAAATCAAAAGGCGATTTCTCTGTTTTATCAAGGCTCTTTTCACGAATTTTGACGAAATTTCCATTGAAATTGTTCCCGCCTTCGTGTAAAATAAATCTACAATCTATGACTGATAGCTGTAACGAAGTGCTGCGCGCACGGGCTGAAACTATCACTCCGGCAGAAACGCTGACGTTTCGGGCGAGTGACTCGCTTGGAGCGTCTTTTCTTTTTGCCTGAAGGGTTCGTCAGTTGAAACCATTTAACAGGAGGAAACCACTTATGAAGCTCATCACCAACGGACGTCTCATCACCCGCGACGCAGAGGGCCGCGGCTACTACGAGCACGGCGCGGTCGCCTACGAGGGCGCGAAGATCGCCGAGGTCGGCGAGGAGGCCGCCCTGCGCGTGAAGTACCCCGACGCCGAGATCGTCGACGCCAAGGGCGGCGTCATCATGCCCGCCTTCATCAACGCGCACACCCACATCTATTCCGCGCTCGCGCGCGGCCTGTCCATCGTCGGCAACAACCCGACAAACTTCTACGAGGTCCTCGACGGAACGTGGTGGGCCATCGACCGCCACCTGATGATGGACGGCACCAAGGCCAGCGCCACCGCGCTCTACATCGACTCCATCAAGCAGGGCGTCACCACCGTCTTCGACCATCACGCCAGCTATGGCGAGATCCCCGGCACGCTGCACACCATCGCCGAGGAGAGCAAGCGTCTCGGCCTGCGCTCCTGCCTGTGCTATGAGGTCTCCGACCGCGACGGCGAGGAGAAGTGCCTGCAGGCCATCAAGGAAAATGCCGACTTCATCTCGGAATGCGAGCAGCGCAAGGATCCCATGCTCGCGGCGATGTTCGGCGGTCACGCGCTCTTCACCATCTCCGATAAGACCTTCGACCGCATGGTCGAGGCCAACAACGGCCGCACCGGCTATCACATCCACGTCTCCGAGGGCATGAACGACGTGTACGATTCCCTCCAGAACTACGGCCGCCGTCCCGTCCAGCGCCTTCAGGATCACGGCATCCTCGGCCCCAAGACCATCCTCGGTCACTGCATCCATGTCAACACCGCCGAGATGGAGATCATCAAGGAAACGGGTACGATGGTCGTGAACAATCCGGAATCCAACATGGGCAACGCCATCGGCATCTGCCCTGTCCTCCAGCTCTACAAGCGCGGCATCCTCCTCGGCATGGGTACCGACGCCTACACCAACGATATGCTCGAGTCCCTCAAGGTCGCCCTCTGCTCCCAGCGCAGCCAGAACTGCCTGCCGAACGTCGGCTGGTGCGAGGTCACCGATATGCTCTTCAAGAACAACGCGAAGATCGGCGCGAAGTACTTCCCCGACCAGCTCGGCGTGCTCAAGGCGGGCGCGGCGGCGGACATCATCGTGATGGATTATAAGCCGTTCACTCCGTTCTCCGACGCGAACATCGACGGCCACATGATCTTCGGCATGACGGGCCGCCAGTGCCAGACCACCATCGCCGCCGGTAAGACGCTCATGCTCGACCGTCAGCTCGTCGGCATCGACGAGGAGGCCGAGAACGCCCACATCCTCGAGGCCGCGAAGAAGCTCTGGGGCAGCCTCAATCACTGCGAGTATTAAGGAAACGTTACATAGGAGGAACAACGATGTCTGAGAAAATGTATCCCATTCCGTTCGCGTCCCTGATGAACTGGGTTGTGACCGAGTACGCCCAGAGCGGCGACATCTTCGGTGTCCACAAGAAGTATGAGGCCACGGGCAAGAGCCTGCCCATCTTCGGTGAGCGCATCGAAACGCCGTTCGGCCCCGCCGCCGGCCCCAACAGCCAGCTCGCGCAGAACATCATCGCCGCCTACTTCGCGGGCGCGCGCTTCTTCGAGGTCAAGACCGTACAGAAGATGGACGGCGCCGAGCTTGCCGCCTGCGTGCCCCGTCCCTGCATCCTCGCCGCCGACGAGGGCTACAATCAGGAGTGGTCCACCGAGCTGACCGTGGCGCAGGCGCAGGACGAGTACATCAAGGCGTGGTGCGCGCTCAAGGTCATCTCCAAGGTCTACGGTCTCGGCGATCCCGACGGGTTCGTGTTCAATATGTCCGTCGGCTACGACCTCGAGGGCATCAAGGGCCGCAAGGTCAACAGCTACATCGACAACATGATGGACGCGAGCAGGACCGCGCAGTTCAAGGAATGCAAGAAGGTCCTCGCCGAGCTGTTCCCCGCCGAGCGCGATTTCATCGCGCACATCTCCCCGCGCGTGTCCCGCTCCGTCACCGTCTCCACGCTCCACGGCTGCCCGCCGCAGGAGATCGAGCGCATCGCAAGCTATCTGCTCACGAAGAAGCACCTGCACACCTTCGTCAAGTGCAACCCCACCATCCTCGGCTACAAGACCGCCCGCAGCATTCTCGACTCCATGGGCTACGACTACATCGTGTTCGACGAGCATCACTTCAACGAGGATCTCCAGTGGGAGGACGCGGTGCCGATGTTCGAGCGTCTGCAGAAGCTCGCGGACAAGGAGGGTCTGGAGTTCGGTCTCAAGCTCTCCAACACCTTCCCCGTGGACACCACGCGCGGCGAGCTGCCGAACGACGAGATGTATATGTCCGGCCGCAGCCTCTTCCCGCTGACCATCGAGATGTGCAGCCGCATCTCCCGCGCGTTCGGCGGCAAGATGCGTATCTCCTTCGCCGGCGGCGCGGAATACTTCAACTGCGATAAGCTCTTTGCCGCGGGCATCTGGCCCATCACCGTCGCCACCACCATTCTCAAGCCGGGCGGCTACAACCGCCTGCTCCAGATGGTCGAGAAGGTCGAGCCGATGGAGTACCGCGCCTTCGCCGGCACCGACTCCGCCGCCATCTCCGACCTCGCCGCCTCCGCCCGCACGAATTACCATCACCTCAAGTCCATCAAGCCCCTGCCCAGCCGCAAGTCCACCGAGCAGGTGCCCTGGCTCGACTGCTTCATCGCGCCCTGCAAGGGCGGCTGCCCCATCGAGCAGGACATTCCCGAGTACATCGAGCTGTGCCGCAAGGGTCTCTACGGCCCCGCGCTCAAGCTCATCACCGAAAAGAACGCCCTGCCGTTCATCACCGGCACCATCTGCGCGCACCGCTGCCAGGGCAAGTGCTCCCGCAATTTCTATGAGGAGAGCGTCCACATCCGCGACACCAAGCTCCTCGCCGCGCAGAAGGGCTACAATGCCCTGATGGCCTCCATCAAGCTGCCCGAGCGCGTCGAGGGCAAGCGCGTCGCCATCATCGGCGGCGGTCCGACCGGTATCGCCGCGGCGTACTTCTGCGGCCGCGCCGGCATCGAGACCACCATCTTCGAGCGTGAGCGCAAGCTCGGCGGCGTGCCGCGCTACGTCATTCCCGCCTTCCGCATTTCCGACGAGGCCATCGACAAGGACATCGCCCTGATGATGAGCTACGGCGTTGAGGTCAAGTGCGGCAAGAGCGCTCCCTCCGTCGCGGAGCTGAAGGAAATGGGCTACACCCACATCCTCCTCGCCACCGGCGCGTGGAAGGCCGGCAAGCTCGACATCGAGGGCAACGTGCAGGGCGTCATCGAGTGGATGAAGAAGGAAAAGAAGCAGGTCAAGCCAAACCTCTCCGGCAACATCGTGGTCGTCGGCGCGGGCAACACCGCCATGGACGCCGCCCGCGTCGCCAAGCGCATGGGCGCGCACGCCACCATTCTCTACCGCCGCACCAAGAAGTTCATGCCCGCCGACGAGCACGAGCTGCAGCTCGCCATCGACGAGGGCGTGGAGTTCATCGAGCTGGCCGCTCCCGTCAAGCAGGCCAAGGGTATGCTGCTGTGCGACAAGATGGTGCTCGGCGAGCCCGACGAGACCGGTCGCCGCAGCCCCGTGAAGTCCGGCGAGCAGTTCTCCATCCCCTGCGACCTCGTCCTCTCCGCCGTCGGCGAGCAGGTCGATTCCGACCTCATGGCCACAAACGGCATCGAGATGGAGCGCAAGGGCCCCGCGTTTGAGACCAATGTCGAGGGCGTGTACTGCGCGGGCGACGCGCACCGCGGCCCCGCGACCGTGGTCGAGGGCATCGCCGACGCCGCCCGCTTTGCCGAGGCTGTGATCGGCGCTCCCTACGAGTATGAGATCCCCGCGCAGGCGTTCATCACCGAGTCCGACGCCATCGCCAAGCACGGCATCCTCAAGATGTCCGGCAAGTGCGAGGGTGAGCGCTGCCTGCAGTGCTCCACCGTCTGCGAGAACTGCGTGGACTCCTGCCCGAACCGCGCGAACGTCGCGGTCGTCATGCCCGACGAGAGTCACCAGATCATCCACGTCGACAAGATGTGCAACGAGTGCGGCAACTGCACGCAGTTCTGCCCCTACGCCAGCGAGCCCTGCCACGACAAGTTCACCCTCTTCCAGACGGCGGAGGACATGGCGGAGAGCAAGAACCCCGGCGTCCTCTTCCTCGACGCCGACCACGTCCGCGTCCGCATGGCGGAGGAGCGCGACTACGATCTCACCACCTCCGACAACGATCTGCCGGTGGATATTGAGGCGCTGATCTTCACCCTGCGCGATAAGTACGGCTATCTGTTCGCATAAGTGCAGACTTTCTTACAAAATGCAGGAGCGGCTGCTTTTCAGCAGCCGCTCCCCTTTTCTTTCATACGAACAGTCCCCGCAGACCGTCGCAGTCGCGCAGAGCTTCGACGCGGGCAGCGACCTCACGGGCGAAGCCGCTCAGATATTCCCCCGCGCCGCGCGGGAGGATGAGCCGCTCCGCGAGCTCATCCGCCGCCGTGAGCAGGTCGTTCTCGATCCGCTCGGGCCGCGCGTGCTCCCAGCGCTCGCGGAGCGCGTCGATCTCGCCGTCCGAGAGCTTCAGCCCCTCCCCGCCGAGGAGCGTGCGGGCGAGCGCGTTCGCCGCGACCGGCGCATAGAGATTCACCAGCAGCCCGCGCCAATCGGGGCAGGAGCGCTCTATCACCGCGCGAACCTCGCCTTGCGGCAATCGCGTGAGCAGACTATTTTCCGCCGCCAGATGGGTCAGATATTGGTTGACATAATTTATCCCCAACAAGCTCTCCGACACGCTTTGGGAAAGCTGATAGTCAATGTCACAATTGAACCGCTGCGGAAAAAAGCGCGTGTCATAGCGGTGGAAGCCCCTGCCGACGCTCCGCAGCGTATCGCGGAGCGAGCGGTTCTCCAATGGCGGCAGCGCCGCAACGACCTTCCGCCAGAGCGCAAGCGTCAGCGCAGAGTCCCGCTGCGCGCGATGCTGCCCGTGCGCCAGCTCGTCCGCAAGGTCGCACGAGAGAAGTGTGCGGATACGCGCCGCGCGATCCGCTTCGCCTCCGCCGTCCGGTTCCTCCGGCACGGCAAGGAAAAACAGTACGCCGCGCAGCAGCTCCCGCGCGGCGGCAGCCGGCACGGAGCTGCTTTCATTCGCGGTGTAAAGCGCAATCTGCCGTACGAGCAGCGCGGCGAGCTTTTCCTGCCACAGCCTCTCCTCGGCGTCCGTCAGCGGGCGCGTCAGCTCATTCGTCATCGTCCCCCACCCTTCCCGTGCGCGCAAAGCGCAGTATCGCGCGGCCATCGAGATCGGCGATGCGGTCCGCGCAGCCGCCCGCCCAGCCGTTGTATAGCCGCACCAGCGCAGAGAGCAGCTCGTCGTCGCCGAGCCGTTCGCCGCACGCGCCTTTGAAGTGGTAGAACAGCTCCGTCAACCCGCCGAGCGCTTCCTCCCAGTTCTCCGGCCCGACGCAGGGCGAGTCGCACAGCGCGACCGCCAGCTTCGGCAGGATGCCCTCGCCCGGCTCGATGCGTTCCGTCTCCCGCAGGGCCGAAGCGCGGCGCGCCAGCAATCGTCCGCATTGCTCCGGCGTGAGCGTCAGGCCGAAGCGCTCCGTCACGGCGTTCCCGCGCAGTAGTGCCGCCTCGGTCCGCTGCGCGGACAGCGCGCCGAATCGTGTCAATTCATTCATCTCTTTTCACCTCGCCATGTTATCTACACCCCCGGCAAGGAAAAGACAAGACTTGAAAAATTGCCCGAAATGTGGTAATATAGGATCTGTCAAAAGCAAAAAAACACAGAAGAAAGCCGCCCAAACGGGCGGCTTTCCTAATTGTGCGGTTTTTTACTTGGCGGGAACGGTCAGGATCTGGCCGATGTAGATGATGTACGGATCGGCGATCTTGTTGGCCTCGGCCAGCTTGGTGTAGAGCGTGCCGGTGCCGTAGAGCTTGTAGGCGATATTCCACAGGCAGTCGCCCGCAACGACCGTATAGGTGTCACCGGAGGGAGCCGGCGTCGGCTCGGGCTTGGGCTCGGGCTGGGGCTCGGGCTGCGGTTCGGGCTCAACGACCGGAGCGGTCTTGACGGTGATGCGGCCCTGCGGGGCGGCATACTGCTCGCCGACCACGCCCTTGAGTTCGGTGGTAATATATTCCATCATGGCCTCATCCAGAGGCACACCGGTATCGAACTGAGCGGTAGCGGCAGCGAAAGCGTAATAGGTGTCGCCGCCGGCAGCGCAGAAGTTATTGGTAACGACGGCGTAGGTATCGTCGGCCTTGAACGCCTTACCGTTGATGCTGTCGATGGTCACGCGGTTGATGCTCTTGGGCGCGTGATAAGTGGAGCCGGGATAGAGGTCGCCCACATCAAATTCCTTGGCTGTATCAATGGTGAAATTGATGCCGGACACCTGCGGGAAGCCGCCGACCGGCAGGCTGTAGGTAGACGCTTCGAGAGCCTCGAGAAGCTGTGCGCCGGTAACATAAACGACCGCGACGGTGTTGCCGAAGGGCAGCACGGTGTTGATGTCCTTCTTGGTGATGTCGCCGACCTTGATGGGCGCGCGGATGCCGCCGCCGTTGGTGATGGCGACCACATGATCCGTATCGACCGTCAGGCCGTCCTTGTTCTGCAGGACCTTCCAGACCATCGCATCGGTGATCAGGTCGCCGTTGTTGGTCTCGCCGTCACGGTTGCCGTTGGGAGCCTTCGCGCCGTTGAGTTCAACCTCGCTCTTCGCAAAAACGGCGCCGTACTCGGCATCGACACGATCCACGATAACCTTCGCCGCAGCGGCAACGGTCTCGTCCTTGGCGGTGTTCTCGTCGACTGCAAAGAGAGAATTGCTCTCGATCTTCTTGGTAGCGTCGTCAATGACAATCACGCCGATGTTTTCAAACGCCGTACCGGTGGACTGGATCGGTTCGCCATTAGCGCCCTTATCCATCACGGTATGGGAGTGACCGTCGATGATGAAATCGATCCCCTTGACAGCGCTGTAAAGGTCATAGGAGGTATAGGGCTTCGACTCGGCGTCAACACCCAGGTGAGCCATGCAGATAACAACATCGGCATCCTTGAGAGCCGCGACCTGGTCGGCGGCAGCCTTGGTGAAGGCATTGCCGGTTGCAAAGGTCAGTCCCTTGATGAGCGCAGGGTTGGCCTTGGTCTGGGTCTCCGGAGTTTCCATACCGAAGAAGCCGACCTTCACGCCGGACTTGGTCGTGTAGGTATAGTTGGCGTCAAAGATGGTGGTGCCGTCAGCATTGAAAACATCCGCGCAGAGCACCTTGAAGCCGGCCTTGGCCATGTTCTCCTTGAGCTGATCATAGCCGTAGTCAAACTCATGGTTGCCGAGCGTGGCGACATTATAGCCCGCGGCATTCATCATGGCGACCGCATCAGCGCCCTTGGTGGTGCTGACATAGGTCGTACCCTGACTGTAGTCACCGGCGTCAACGAGGATGACCTCCGCGCCCTTGGCCTCATAGTCGGCCTTGAGTGCGGTGATATAGGCATAGCCCTCGACTGCGCCATGAACGTCATTGGTGTGCAGAATGACGGTCTTGCCCTCCATTGTTGCGGCGGGAGCCGATGTGACAACGATCTCCTCCGCATTGACCGTCACGGCCAGAGAGAATACCATTGCCAGAGTCAGCAGCAGGGACAAAAACTTGCGCATAGCTTTTTTCCTCCTGAAAATTTTTGCCGGAGCGCTTGTCCGTATCGGGCGCACAGCTTCGGCAGGATATATTTATTGTATCTTCTTTTCCGCTTTTTCACAAGCCGCATTCTCTCGCCATAATCACAGATTTTCACCGCGCTTTCTTGTCGCTTTTGCCGATTTCTCTTTTTCTGTGGAAATCGCGGCAAAAACGTGCTATGGTAAAGGTGTATGAATATTTTTCAGACAAAGGAGCTGAATGGATATGAAAAAACTGCTCAGGGGCGGCTTTGTCGTCACGCCCCGCGGCTCCCGCCGCGCGGACGTCCTGCTCGACGGCGAGAAGATCGCCCAGGTCGGCCACATCTCCCCCGCCGAGGCGAAGAGCGCCGAGGTGACGGACGTTTCCGGCTGCTACCTCTTCCCCGGCTTCATCGACGCGCACACGCACTTTGATCTCGACGTGTGCAACACGACCACCGCCGACGATTTCGCGTCCGGCACCCGCAGTGCCATCCGCGGCGGCACGACCACCATCATCGACTTCGCCTGCCCGAACAAGGGCGAGACGCTTGCCTACGGTCTTGATCTCTGGCACAAAAAGGCCGACGGCAAATGCTCGTGCGACTACGGCTTCCACATGACCATCGACGACTGGAACGAGGGCATCGAGGGCGAGCTGGACGATATGTTCGCCGCTGGCATCACGTCCTTTAAGATGTACCTCACCTACCCCGCCATGATGATCGGCGACGGCGCGGTGTATTCCGCGCTCAAGGCGCTGAAAAAGCGCGGCGGCATCGCGGGTGTCCACTGCGAGAACGCGGGCGTGATCGACGCGCGCATTGCCGAGCTCAAGGCCGCCGGACGTGCGGCGGACGTTTCCGCCCACCCCGAGGCGAGGCCCGACTATCTCGAGGCCGAGGCGGTCGCGCGGCTGCTGCGCATCGCCGAGGCGGCGGACGCGCCGGTGATCATCGTCCACCTGACCAACCGCGAGGCGCTCGACGAGGTCGCCTTTGCCCGCGCCCGCGGGCAGAGGGTCTATGTCGAGACCTGCCCGCAGTACCTTGCCCTCGACGACGGCGTGTACTATGACCCCAACTGGTCCATGGCCGCGCGCTATGTCTGCGCGCCGCCCATCCGCGCCGAGGAAAATCAGCGCGCGCTCTGGCGCGGTCTGCGCCGCGGTGAGATCCAGACCATCTCCACCGACCACTGCTCGTTCACCCTCGCGCAGAAGGACATGGGCCGCGAGGACTTCACGAAGATCCCCGGCGGTCTGCCCGGCGTGGAGACGCGCGGCGAGGTCGTCTACACCCGCGGCGTCGCCGCGGGCAGAATGACCGTCGCCGGAATGTGCCGCGCCCTGTGTGAAAATCCCGCGAAGCTCTACGGGCTCTATCCCCGCAAGGGCGTCATCGCCGCGGGCTCCGACGCGGACATCGTGGTCTACGATCCCAAGGCCAGCCACATCCTCACCGCGCGCGACATGGTCACAAAGGCCGGCTACACGCCCTTTGAGGGTCTGCGCACCGAGGGCGGCATCGTTAAGGTCTACCTGCGCGGCAGCCTGATGGTCGAGGACGGCAGGATCGTCGGCGGCCCCGAGGGTCAATACCTCCGCCGCGGGCTCTGCACCCTCTGAGCAAAACAAGAGAAGAAAAGAGGAATGCTTCCATGAACCTTCGTACCATTCTGTTTTCGCAGTATCCCGCGCTGTTCCTGCTCGCGGTGCTGTTTCTGATCGCGCACCTGCGTGTGCGCAAGACCTCCGCGGTCAAGTCGGTGCTGTGGGTCATTCTCTTCGGCGCGGCGCTCGCCGCGTCGGTGGTGTGCTGCTTCCTCGGCATCCAGGCCGAGCTGTGGACGCTCAAAACGCTCATCACCCTCGGCTTCTGGAGCTGGTTCGGCGTGGGTCTCGTGCTGCTCTTCCTCGTGCTGCACGTCGTGCACGGCATGGAGAAGCGCTCCAGCCGGCGCAGGCTCGACAAGGCCATGAAGCAGGCGGAGAAGCAGAAGGAAGAGGAGGTCTCCCGCGCCCGCGCCGAGGGCGCCGCCGCCGAGCGTGAGCGCGCCGAGGCGGAGGCCGCCGAGCGTGAGCGCGCCGAGGCTGAGGCCACCGAGCGCGCCGCACAGGAGGCCGCCGCGCAGAGCACACCGCAGGTGGAGGAGTCTCCCGCATGGGATGCCGCGCCGCAGGCGCAGAATGACCCTGCCGCGGAAGCCGCAGAAAGCGAGGTCTGAACATGGCAGCAGAGCACTCCGCGTCCAAGCGCGTGATCTATTTTGATATTCTCCGCGTTGTAGCGATCTTTTTCGTTGTCGCCGTTCACCTTTCGGCGCAGCATTGGCTTGATGTCGATGTCAGCTCACGCGCATGGTTTGCCTTTAATCTGTACTGTACCACAGGCAAGTGGTCCGTTCCCATTTTCGTCATGATCAGCGGCGCACTGTTTTTAGGCCGCGACACCCCGATCTGCACCATACTGAAAAAGAATGTGCTGCGCATGGTCTATGTGTTTGTTTTCTGGTCGGGCTGCTACGCGCTCATTAGTCTCCTTTTTCGCCACAGCCCGCCCTTTGACGTTCTTTCACAGTTCGTTACAGGTCATTACCATCTATGGTTCCTTTTCATGATCGTGGGACTGTATCTGCTCATTCCTCTGCTGCGTCCCATCGTACAGAGTGAAACGCTCACGCGCTATTTTCTGCTTCTATCGCTCGTTTTCACCTTTCTTCTGCCCCAGCTTGCCTTATTCTGCACCTTTGTCTCCCCGCGTATCAGCACTCTGATCAGCACCGTTATCATGTTCACCTACTGCTATTTTCCGCTTGGCTTTACCGTCTATTTTGTCGGCGGATACTATCTCAGCCGTAGGGATTTCAGCCGCAAAGAGGAGATCGTACTCTACTGCATCGGTATCGCGGGACTTCTTTTCTCGATATTCGCACCGGTCGTTCACGCCAAGGCTCAGGGTGCGCCCAGTGATATTTTTTATAACTACAATTCGCTCAATGTTCTGCTCACCAGCGTTCCCATCTTCGTCTTTGCCAAGAAGCACCTGAATTTCCCGCGCATGGGAGAGCGTGCATACGCCATTCTTCGCAAGCTATCAAAATACAGCTTTGGCGTCTACCTCGTTCACCCTATGGTCATCGAGCTGCTTCAGCATTTTGGCATCGACACCTTCTCCTGCAACGCCTTTTTCTCCGTGCCGCTGCTCGCGGTCTTTGTGTTCGCGGTCTCCACGGCGATCTCCGTGCTGCTGAGTCGGGTCCCCATCGTCAAAAAATATTTCGTCTGAGCGCAAAAGGAGCGCGGGCCGTTGGTCCGCGCTCCTCTTTTCTGTTCGTTTACGCCTCGGTCTTAATGCCGCGCTTGGTGAACTCCTCGACCAGCAGGTCAAGGTCGTTCGGCAGGCTCATCGGCTCGCCGCAGAACTTGATGGCGTTGGCAACATCCTTGAGACCGTTGCCGGTGACGACGGAGACGACCGTGTCGTTCGCGCCGAGCACGCCCTGCTCGCAGAGCTTCTTCACGCCCGCCGTGCCGGTCACGCCCGCCGGCTCGCCGAACACGCCACAGGTGGTGCCGAGCAGCTTCTGCGCCGCCATGATCTCCTCGTCGGTCACGTTGACCACGATGCCGTTGGACTCGCGAATCGCCATGAGCGCCTTGTCCGCATTGCGCGGCACGCCGACGGCGATGGAGTCAGCGAGGGTGTTCTCCTCCATCGGCTCCCAGGGCTTATTCTCCGCGATGGCGCGGTTGATGGGGTGGCAGCCCTCCGCCTGCGCGGAGATCAGGCGCGGTAGCTTGTCGATAAAGCCGATGGCGTAGAGGTCCTTGAGACCCTTCCACACGCCCGCGATGGTGCAGCCGTCGCCGACGGAGATGGCGAGGTAGTCGGGCATCTTCCAGCCGAGCTGCTCGGCGATCTCGAGCGAGACGGTCTTCTTGCCCTCGGAGAGGTAGGGGTTGATGGCGGCGTTGCGGTTGTACCAGCCCCACTTGTCGATGGCCTTCTTGCTCAGCTCGAAGGTCTCCTCATAGTTGCCCTGCACGGAAATGACGTTCGCGCCGAAGGTCATCAGCTGCGCGACCTTGCCCTTGGGGGCGCGGGAGGGAACGAAGATGAAGGTCTTGAGACCCGCGGCGGCGGCGTTGCCTGCGAGCGAACTGGCCGCATTGCCGGTGGACGAGCAGGCGATGATCTCCGCGCCCGCCTCCTTCGCCTTGGCGACCGCCATAGCGGAGGCACGGTCCTTGAGGGACGCGGTGGGGTTCTGGCCGTCGTCCTTCACCCACAGCTTCTTGAGGCCGAGGAGCTTTGCAAGACGGTCCTCCTCATAGAGCGGGCTCCAGCCCACGCGCAGCGGCGTGTCGGGCGTGGTCTCCTCCACGGGCAGCAGCTCGCGGTAGCGCCACATGGTGTTCGGGCGGCTCTTGAGCTTATCCTTCGTGAGGTTGGCCTTGATGTAATCGTAATCGTAGATGATGTCGAGGATACCGCCGCACGAGCAGCTCGTGAGGTTGGGCACGGCCTCGTATTCCTTGCCGCACTTGACGCAGCGCGCGCATTTCACATTTTTCAGCATAATAATTTCTCCTAAAACGGAAGATTGAAAATGGTCTCGAATCCCGCAGCAAAAGCAATCGCTTCGTAACCCCGCCGCAGCAGCGGCAGCAGCTGAGGAGACATATACCCGCACAGGCGCAGATGCCGCTCAAAAGGGGATATCTCTTACCGTAAGAGATATCCCCTTTTGGAAACCCCAGAGAAGCGCAAGGGCTGCGCCCTTGACCTGCCATTGCCGGCCCCTATCTGCGGGGATGCTGCACACGCTGTGCAATGAAATTTTATTCAGCTTTCGATCCGGTCTGCTCCTCTTTCCGCTCAGCCGCTGCTGCGGTGGCGTTTCGGAGCAGGCTTTGCCTCTGCTTCTTAGAGCGCCTTGAGAAGGCCGGTGGCCTCATTGAACTCGTTGATGAGCTCGTCGAGCTCGGCAGCCTGCGCGTGAACGGCGTCCCAGGTGCCCTTGGTGTCGTACCAGAGCGCGTTGAGGTCCTTGACGTCGCGGGCCTGCTGCTCGACCCAGGTGTAATACTTGAGGTTGTGGATGCGCTTGCGGTCGGTGTAGGTCAGCTCCATCAGGTTGTCGGTCTTGAGGCCGAGCATGTGGAGGTTGTGGTCGAGCTTGGCTTCCTCGACGTTGTACGCGCCGTGCATCTCGTTGAGCTCCTCGATGCGGCTGCCGTACATCGCGGCGGAGTCGGTCAGGACGGTAGCGAGGACGTCGTTCTCGGTCAGCTCATAATATTTCGCCATCTTGATGCAGCAAAGAACGTTCGCGATGCCGGAGATGCCGAGCCAGGTCAGCTTCTCGATCAGCTCGTCGGAGAGCTTGAGCTCTTCCTTGAGGTACTTCTGGCCTTCCTTGGTGTTGAACAGGCGCAGCAGGCGCTGGCTGTCCTCATCGTCGATGGCGATGGCCATGTCGGTGTTCTTCACGTTGTGGATCCAGGGAATGTGCTTGTCGCCGATGCCCTCGATGCGGTGGCCGCCGAAGCCGTTCTCGAGAATGGTGGGGCACTGCAGCGCCTCGCCCACGCCGAGCTTGAGGCCGGGATAACGCTCCTTGAGCAGGTCGCCCGCGCTCATGGTGCCGGCGGAGCCGGAGGTGAAGCAGGCGCCGGCAAAGTTCTGGCCGGGCTTCTTGACGGCTTCAAAGAGGTCCGCGAGGGCGTAGCCTGTGACGTTGTAGTGCCACAGCGGATTGCCCATCTCCTCGAACTGGTTGAAGATCATCATGCTGGGATCCTGCTTGAGCTCCCAGGTCTTGTCGAAGATCTCCTTGACGTTGGACTCGCAGCCCGGCGTAGCGATGACCTGACCGGCGATCTTGCTCAGCCAGTCGAAGCGCTCCTTGCTCATCTCGGCGGGGAGAATGGCGACGGAGTCAACGGCCAAGAGCTTGGAGTTGAACGCGCCGCCGCGGCAGTAGTTGCCGGTGGAGGGCCATACGGCGTGGTGATAGTTCGCGTCGAACTGACCGGTCACGAGGCGCGGGGCAAGGCAGCCGAAGGACGCGCCGACCTTGTGGCAGCCGGTGGGGAACCACTTGCCCGCCATGGCGATGATGCGGCACTTCACGCCGGACAGCTCGCTGGGGATCTCTACATAGTTGGGGACCTCCTGAAAGAGGCCGCCGGACTCCTTGGCCTCGTTCTTCCAGGTGATGCGGAAGAGGTTGAGGGGGTTGACGTCCCACAGACCCACGTTCTTCAGCTTGGCCTGGATCTTCTCGGGAATGGTCTCGGGATGCTGCATCTGCGCGATGGTGGGGATGATGACGTTGTTTTCCTTGGCCTTCTGGATGTTATGCTCCAGTCCGACCATGTTGATGCTCAGATCGATTTTACCCATTTTGCTTGTCCTCCTGTTGTTTGTCAATGTAAGAATAAAGTGTATATTTTGAAATTCCGAAGTATTTGGCGACCTTGTCGCCGGACTTGGTGACGAGGAATGCACCGCTCTGGCTCAAAAAGCCGATGGCGCGCATCTTGTCCTCCTTGTTCATCAGCGCCGCGGGCTTGCCCACGAGGGCGACCGACTGGGCGATGAGCTCGTCGAGCACGTCGTTGACGTTGATGATCTTCTCCGGCTCCGTCTGCGTGCTGTCGCCCGCGGCGGTCAGCTCGCGCACGGCGCTCTCGACCATCAGAAGCGAGGAGATGTCGTAGTTGATGCCGAGGATGGCCACGACCTTGCCGCCCTTGCCGCGAATGTACATCGTGGAGGACTTTAAGATCTTGCCGTCCGGCGTCTTGGTGAGGTAGCTGAGATGATCCATGGGCTGTGCGTCCGCGTTGCGCACCTGCTCCATCGCGACATGGGATGCGCCGTCGCCGACCTTGCGGCCCGTGACGTGCCCGTTCTCGATGATGACGATGGAATGCTCGGGATGCTTGGCAGCCACGTCGTGGACCACGACCTCGCAGCTGCTGCCGAACTGGGCAGCGATACCCTTGGCGATCTGCCGCAGAGCCTCCAGCTTTGACGCTTCTATAGTTTATCTCCTCCCTTACGCTGTTTTCACGCTTACATCATACCATAGATAAAAGAAAAAGCAATCATTTTTTCAAAAAAATTTTCAGATTTGCAAATTTTTTGTTTGACTTTGCCGAAGCTTATGCTATGATAGAGGCAGAATAAAAGGAAATGAAAAATACAATAGACAAATCTGAATTTATGTACGGAGGTTTTCTCATGGATTTTGAAGCGATCAAAAAGGCTGCTCAAGGCTATCAGGCGGACATGACCCGTTTCCTGCGCGACATGATCGCCATCCCCAGCGAGAGCTGCGAGGAAAAGGGCGTCGCCAACCGCATTGCCGAGGAAATGAAGAAGCTCGGCTACGATAAGGTCGAGTTCGACAAGCTCGGCAACGTCATCGGCTGGATGGGCACGGGCGACAAGATCATCGCGCTCGACTCCCACATCGACACCGTCGGCATCGGCAACATCGAGAACTGGACCCACGACCCCTATCAGGGCTACGAGGACGAGAAGGTCATCTACGGCCGCGGCGGCTCCGACCAGGAGGGCGGCATGGCCTCCGCCACCTACGGCGCGAAGATCATGAAGGACCTCGGCCTCATCCCCGATGGCTACAAGATCATGGTCGTCGGCTCCGTGCAGGAGGAGGACTGCGACGGTATGTGCTGGCAGTCCATCGTCAACGAATACTTCAAGGGCCCCGAGGACGCGCGCGACCAGATCGAGTTCGTCATCTCCACCGAGCCCACCGACGGCGGCATCTACCGCGGTCACCGCGGCCGCATGGAGATCCGCGTCGATATGCACGGCGTCTCCTGCCACGGCTCCGCGCCCGAGCGCGGCGACAACGCCATTCACAAGATGGCTGAGGTCCTGCTCAATGTCCGCGACCTCAACGAGAACGACGCCGGCGACGACAAGGAAGTCAAGGGCCTCGTGAAGATGCTCGACCCGAAGTACAATCCCGAGCACTGGGAGGATGCCCGCTTTCTCGGCCGCGGCACCTGCACCACCAGCCAGATCTTCTACACCTCTCCCTCCCGCTGCGCTGTTGCGGACTCCTGCTCCATCTCCATCGACCGCCGCATGACCGCGGGCGAGACCTACCAGTCCTGCCTGAAGGAGATCGAGGATCTGCCCGCCTGCAAGAAGTACGCCAAGGACGTCAAGGTGTCCATGTATATGTATGACCGTCCGTCCTGGACCGGCCACGTCTATGAGACCGAAGCCTTCTTCCCCACCTGGATCAACAAGGAGACCGCGCCCCACGTTCAGGCGCTTGTCGACGCGCACCACGCTCTCTGGGGCACCGAGCGCATCGGCGCGGACGAGAAGGCCATGTCCACCCGCACCGGCCGTCCTCTGACCGACAAGTGGACCTTCTCCACCAACGGCGTTTCCATTCAGGGCCGCTACGGCATCCCCTGCGTCGGCTTCGGCCCCGGCGCCGAGTCTCAGGCCCACGCCCCCAACGAGATCACCTGGAAGCAGGACCTCGTCACCTGCGCCGCGCTCTACGCCGCCGTTCCGGGGCTCTATCACCCCGAGAACAAGGACGGCTCCGCCACCAGCTTCCGTCAGGAGCTGACGGGCAACGACATCAAGTAAACCGCCAACAAGCGATACAAAAAAGATAAAGGAGAATCATCACCATGAGCAAGACTGTCGAACTGGCGCGTCATCTCGAAACGCTCCACATCAACAATATGTACAAGAACGACTTCTACTGGACCTGGGACAAGACCGACGAGGAGATCGACGCGGTCTTCACCGTGGCGGACGCCCTGCGCGACCTGCGCGAGCGCAACAAGAACACCAAGGTGTTCAACTCCGGCCTCGGCATCTCCATCTTCCGCGACAATTCCACCCGTACCCGCTTCTCCTTCGCCTCTGCCTGCAACCTCCTCGGTCTTGAGGAGCAGGTGCTCGACGAGAAGGTGAGCCAGATCGCTCACGGCGAGACCGTGCGCGAGACCGCCAACATGGTCTCCTTCATGGCTGACGTCATCGGCATCCGCGACGATATGTTCATCGGCGAGGGCCACAAGTATCAGAAGACCTTCATCGACGCGCTCGAAGAGGGCTACCGCGACGGTATCCTCGAGCAGCGCCCGACGCTCGTCAACCTCCAGTGCGACGTCGACCATCCCACCCAGTGCATGGCCGATATGCTCCACATCATTCACTACTTCGGCGGCGTGGAGAACCTCAAGGGCAAGAAGGTCGCCATGACCTGGGCCTATTCCCCCAGCTACGGCAAGCCCCTGTCCGTCCCGCAGGGCGTCATTGGCCTGTTCACCCGCTTCGGCATGGACGTCACTCTCGCCCATCCCGAGGGCTATGAGGTCATGCCCGAGGTCGAGGAGATCGCCAAGAAGAACGCGGCGGCCACCGGCGGCAGCTTCAAGAAGTGCAACGACATGAAGGAAGCCTTCCGGGACGCCGACATCGTTTATCCCAAGTCCTGGGCTCCGTTCAAGGCCATGGAGGAGCGCACCAAGCTCTATCAGAAGGGCGACAAGGCCGGCATCGACGCGCTGGAGAAGAAGCTCCTCGCGCAGAATGCCGAGCACAAGGATTGGGCCTGCACCGAAGAGATGATGAAGCTCACGAAGGACGGCAAGGCGCTCTATCTGCACTGCCTGCCCGCCGACATTTCCGGTCTTTCCTGCCCCGAGGGCGAGGTCGACAACTCCGTGTTCGACCGCTACATCGTTCCTCTGTACAAGCAGGCCTCCTACAAGCCCTACATCATCGCCGCGATGATCTTCCTCGCACAGGTCAAGGATCCCGTCCGCGCTCTCATGGAGATGGACAAGTCCGACGCCGAGCGCAAGATGTTCTAAGAGACCGCGCACAACTGAAAAGGGCGGCTTCTGCCGCCCTTTTTCTTCGGCCGCTTCACTCAGGAAAGCGGTAAAATACAAGAAAAATCACAGGAAATGTCTCGCAGTCTCGTGCAGCATTGCCTATAATATAGGCGGAAAGCAACGGAAATTCGGCCATTGCGCCGACCGAACGGTTCAAATTTATTTTTAAGGAGATATATCACCATGGGTAAACGCATCGTCATTGCGCTCGGCGGCAACGCGCTGGGCAACACCCCCTATGAGCAGCTCGCTCTCGTCACCGAGACCGCCAAGCCCATCGTCGACCTGATCGCGCAGGGCAACGAGGTCATCATCGCTCACGGCAACGGTCCCCAGGTCGGCATGATCAACCTCGGCATGGCCACCGCCGCCGAGGCCAAGGCCATCAAGTCCGATATGCCCTTCCCCGAGTGCGGCGCCATGAGCCAGGGCTACATCGGCTATCACCTCCAGAACGCCATCGGCAACGAGCTCGCCTCCCGCGGCATGGCCAAGGACGTCGCCACCGTCGTCACGCAGGTGCTCGTGGACGAGGCCGACCCCGCCTTCCAGCATCCCACCAAGCCCGTCGGTGCGTTCTATGATAAGGAGACCGCCGACCGCATCGCCGCCGAGAAGGGCTACACCATGGTCGAGGACGCCGGCCGCGGCTACCGTCAGGTCGTTCCCTCCCCCAAGCCCATCGACGTCATCGAAAAGAACACCGTCAAGGCGCTCGTTGACAACGGCACCGTCGTCATCACCGTCGGCGGCGGCGGCATCCCCGTTGTGCGTAAGGACGGCAAGCTCTACGGCACGCCCGCCGTCATCGACAAGGACTTTGCCTCCGCCAAGCTCGCCGAGCTGCTCGACGCCGATATGCTCGTCATCCTGACCGCGGTCGAGAAGGTCGCCATCAACTTCGGCAAGCCCGACCAGAAGGGTCTTGACGATCTCACCCCCGCCGATGCCCGCAAGTACATCGAGGAGAAGCAGTTCGCGCCCGGCTCCATGCTGCCCAAGGTGCAGGCCGCTCTGTCCTTCGCCGAGTCCAAGCCCGGCCGCGTTGCCCTCATCACCCTGCTCGAGAAGGCCGCCGACGGCATCTCCGGCAAGACCGGCACCCGCGTCCACCAGTAAGAGCGGTTCGGATAAATTCCCAAACGTTCCGTACAACTTATACAAAAGGTTTGCCCGCAAGGGCAAACCTTTTGTTTGCTTTTTCAGTCCTTTTTCCGCTTTTTCGCCGCTTTCGCTAAAAATTTTTCAGCAACTTTGGTTATGTTTTCAATTCTTTTTTTCGTTTGCCCGTTGCGTTTTGCTTGAAAATTTTGTATGATACTGTTCAAAGGTATTGTCCCAAGGGGCATACCAATTTTTAAGGAGGATTTATCCAAATGAAGAAGCTTCTTGCGATCCTGCTCTCCGTCATCATGGTGCTGTCTCTCGTTGCCTGCGGCAATAAGACTCAGGGCGAGACTCCCAGCAATGACGATCAGCAGCAGAACACCGAAACCGAGACCAAGACCATCAAGGTCGGCCTGATCTGCATCGGCGACGAGAACGACCAGGGCTACACCTACAACTTCATCCGCGGCAAGGAATCCGCCACCGAGGCGCTCGCCGCCAAGGGCATCAATGTTGACTGGGTCGTCAAGTACAACATCGGCGAAGACTCCACCTGCGAGGACGCCAACATCGAGCTGGCCGAAGAGGGCTGCGAGCTCATCTTCAACAACTCCTACGGCTTCGAGCCCTTCATGCTCAAGGTCGCTCCCGACTATCCCGAGATCCAGTTCGTCGGTTGCACCAACCAGGGCTCCTGGAACGATGGCCTCGACAACACCCACAACGCCTTCGCCAACATCTATGAAGGCCGTTACCTCGCCGGCGTCGCTGCTGGTATGAAGCTCCAGCAGCTCATCGACGAAGGCACCATCAAGCCCGAAGAGGCCGTCATCGGCTACGTCGGCGCGTTCTCCTTCGCCGAAGTCATCTCCGGTATGACCTCCTACTTCCTGGGCGCCCGCTCCGTCTGCCCGAGCGTGACCATGAAGGTCCAGTTCGTCGGCTCCTGGTCTGACGCTACCGAAGAGTCCAACGCCGCCTCCGCTCTGTGCGACCTCGGCTGCAAGCTCATCTCCCAGCACTCCGACAACACCACCCCCGCCACCATGGCGCAGTCCAAGGGCGCGTTCCACACCGGCTACAATAACGACATGACCGGCGTTGCTCCCGATGCCTCCATCATCGGCTGCCGCATCGACTGGACGAACTACTTCGTCTATGCCATCGAGAGCGTTGCCAACGGCCAGGAATTCGATCAGGATTACTGCTACGGCTATGATCACGGCGACGTCGTCCTGACCGAGCTCAACGAAAAGATCGCCGCCCCCGGCACCGCTGAGAAGCTCGCCGAGGTCGAGGCCGGTCTGGCTGACGGCTCCATCAAGGTCTTCGACACCTCCACCTTCACCGTGGAGGGCGAGACCCTGACCTCCGCCTTCGCTCTGGATACCGACGGCGACTTCACCCCCGACTCCGAGGAAGCCGTGTTCGACGGTGCCTTCCACGAGTCCTACTTCCAGTCCGCTCCTTACTTCGCCATCAAGATCGACGGCATCGAGTGGCTCAACTCCGCGTTCTAAGATATCCCTTACATCAAAGGAAGCCGCCTGCGGGCGGCTTCCTTTTTTCACTTTTTACTGAAAATTTTTTAGGGAATCAAACTTTTTGTGGATTATTCCGGTTTTTTCTTCCGATTTTTGACGGATTCGACGATAGCTTTTCCATTTACATCATGCTTGAATTATGTTAGTATAGGTATTGAATAATCAGCAATTATCGGAGATGCAGTCCCCCTCTCCGGTAAGGTGGCTGCAGCCTGATCCCGACCGCCGGTCTCCCCGCCGGCCGGGTTCGAAAGAAAGGATGACAGGACCTTGGACAACAATTGTGCAGTTGAACTCAGACACATTACCAAGCGCTTTGGCAAGGTCGTCGCAAACGACAGCATCGACCTGACCATCAACCGGGGCGAGATCCTTTCCCTGCTCGGTGAAAACGGCAGCGGAAAGACGACGCTGATGAATATGCTCGCCGGCATCTACTTCCCCGACGAGGGCGAAATCTATGTCAACGGCGTGCTCACCTCCATCCGCTCGCCGAAGGATGCCTTCGACAACCACATCGGCATGATCCACCAGCACTACAAGCTCGTGGACGTGTTTACTGCGGCGGAGAACATCGTCCTCGGTCTCGACGAGCCGGGCAAGCTGGACATCAAGGCCGCCAACGCCAAGGTCAAGGAAATCTGCGACCGCTACGGCTTCGACATCGACCCGACCAAGAAGATCTACGATATGTCCGTCTCCCAGAAGCAGACGGTCGAGATCGTCAAGGTCCTCTACCGCGGCGCGGACACGCTCATCCTCGACGAGCCCACCGCCGTCCTCACCCCGCAGGAGACCGAAAAGCTCTTCAATGTGCTGCGCAATATGCGCGCCGACGGCAAGGCCATCGTCATCATTACCCACAAGCTGCACGAGGTCATGTCCCTGTCGGACAAGGTCGCGGTGCTGCGTAAGGGCCAGTACATCGGCACGGTCAATACGAGCGAGACCAACCCGCAGGCGCTGACCGATATGATGGTCGGCCACGCGGTCACGCTCAACATCGACCGTCCGCGCTATGAGAATCCCGTCCCGCGCCTGACGCTGCAGGACGTCACCTGCTACGACAATGAGGGCGTCGTCCGCCTCGACCACGTCTCTTTCACCGCCATGGGCGGTGAGATCCTCGGCGTGGCGGGCATTGCCGGCAGCGGTCAGCGCGAGCTGCTCGAGTCCATCGCCGGCCTCTATCCCGTCGCCGAGGGCAGCAGCATCCGCTACACGCCCGAGGGCGCTCCGGAGTCCGAGCTGGTCGGCAAAACGCCGATGCAGATCAAAAAGTCCGGCGTCGCGCTTGCCTTCGTCCCTGAGGACCGTCTCGGCATGGGCCTCGTCGGCTCGATGGGCATGACCGGCAACATGATGCTCCGTTCCTGGAAGAAGGGCAAGGGCGTGTTCGTCAACCGCAAGGATCCGAACGAGCTTGCCATGAACATCTGGAAGGAGCTGGAGGTCGTCACCCCCAGCACCGAGTTCCCCGTCCGCCGTATGTCCGGCGGCAACGTGCAGAAGGTGCTCGTCGGCCGCGAGATCGCGTCCGCGCCGAACGTGCTGATGTCCGCCTACGCCGTGCGCGGTCTGGACATCAACACCTCCTACACCATCTACAACCTTATGACCGAGCAGAAGATGAAGGGCGTCGCCGTCATCTTCGTCGGCGAGGATCTGGACGTTCTGCTTGAGCTGTGCGACCGCATCCTCGTGCTCTGCGGCGGTAAGGTCAGCGGCATCGTCGACGCCCGCACCGCCACCAAGGAAGAGATCGGCCTGATGATGACCCGCGTCGGCGGCGGAAAGGAGGAAGCGGTCCATGCATAACGAGAATAAGGTTCCCCTGATCCGTCTCGCCAAGCGGGACATGATGGAGCCCTGGAAGGTTTGGTGCATCCGCCTCGCCTCCATCGTCCTTGCGCTTCTGCTCGGCGGACTCGTCATGGCGATCGCCCTGCCCGACGGCGCTACGCCGATCGACGGCTACGCCACCATCATCACCGGCGCGCTCGGCAAAAAGACCGCCATCCGTCAGACCGTCAAGCTCGCCGTGCCTCTGCTCGGCTGCGCGCTGGCCATCGCCCCCTGCTTCAAGATGCGCTTCTGGAACATCGGCGCCGAGGGTCAGATCACCGCGGGCGCCATCGCCGCGAGCTACTTCGCCCTCTACTGGGTCGGCAAGGTCCCGTCCGCTGTCCTGCTCCTCATCATGGGTCTGGCGGGCGCTGTCGCCGGCGGCATCTGGGCGCTGATCCCCGCCTTCTTCAAGGCCAAGTGGAACACCAACGAAACGCTCTTCACTCTCATGATGAACTACATCATCATCGGCGTCGTCCGCTGGCTGCAGGGCGGTCCGTGGGAAGGCCGTCCCGGCTCGCAGATCATCCCCCAGTTCGATAGGGCGGCCACGCTGCCGAAGGTCCTGGGCGTTCACTGCGGCTGGATCATCGTGCTGATCCTCGTCGTGTTCATGCACGTTTACATGAACCACACCAAGCACGGCTACGAGATCGCCGTCATCGGCGACTCCATCAACACCGCCCGCTACGCGGGCATGAACGTCGGCCATGTCATGATGCGCACGATGTTCCTCTCCGGTGCGATCTCCGGTCTGGTCGGCTTTATCGTCGCCTCCGGCGCGAACACCACGCTCTACGACGGCGTCGCCGCCGGCGTCGGCTTCACCTCCATCACGGTCGCGTGGCTCAGCCAGCTCAATGCCTTCGCGATGATCGTCATTTCAATGATGCTCGCGATCATCTCCAAGGGCGCCGAAACACTTCAGACCCGTCTGGCCGTGCCCGCCTCGATCTCCGACATCATTACTGGCATCCTGCTCTTCTGTATGCTCGGCTGCGAGTTCTTCATCAACTATCGACTCATCTTCCGCTCGTCGAAGACCGAAAAGGAGGCGGCTAAGGAATGACTTTGCTTATCACCCTCATCATCGCCGCCATCACCTACGGCACCCCGCTGCTGTTCGGTACGCTCGGCGAGATCCTGACGGAAAAGTCCGGCAACCTCAACCTCGGCGTGGAGGGCATTATGTTCATGGGCGGCGCGCTCGGCCTCGGCGGTGTGTACTACTATGAAAAGCTCTCCTCCTCCCCCAACGGCTTCGTCGCCATCCTCGTCGGCATCTTCTTCGCCTTCCTCGCCGGCGCGATCGCCTCGCTGATCTTCAGCTTCCTGACCATCACGCTGCGCGCGAATCAGAACGTCACCGGTCTGGCGCTGTCCATCTTCGGCACGGGCATCGGCCAGTTCATCGGCGAGTATATGCGCGTGAGCGAGAACGGCTACATCTCCGTGAGCAATATGCTCAAGGGCTACTTCCAGAACTCCCCCTTCCCCAAGGGCCTGCAGGACATTCCGGTGGTCGGCGGCATTCTCTTCGGCAACAGCTTCTTCTTCTACCTCGCCGTTGCCTGCGCCGTCGCACTGTACTGGTACCTCAACAAGACCCGCAGCGGCCTGTACCTGCGCAGCGTGGGCGAGAGCCCCGCGACCGCGGACGCCGCCGGCATCAACGTCACGCGCTATAAGTACCTCGCCACCGTCATCGGCGGCGGTGTGAGCGCCGTCGGCGGCATGGTCTACATCATGACCATCGCGGGCGGTGTGTGGAACCACGAGGGTCTTTCCGGCGTCGGCTGGCTCGCCGTCGCGCTGGTCATCTTCTGCCTGTGGCGTCCGCTGGGCGCGATCTGGGGCAGCGTTCTCTTCGGCGCGCTGATGATCCTCTACCTGCGTCTGGTCATCGCGTTCATTCCCACGCAGCTCTATAAGATCCTGCCCTATGTGGTCACGGTCATCGTACTCATCATTTCGAGTATGCGCAACAACAAGGAAAAGCAGCCGCCCGCTTCTCTGGGTCTGAATTACTTCCGCGAAGAGCGCTGAATTATCAAAAAAGGAAGCGCCGCAAGGCGCTTCCTTTTTCATGAGGAGGAAACCATTATGTCAACTTTACTCATCAAAAACATCCGCACGCTCGTCTCCTGCGACAGCGCCGACACCGTGTACGAAAACGTCGACCTTTACGCCGAGAACGGCTTCATCAAGGCCATCGGCGCAAGCCTCGACCGCAAGGCCGACAAAACCATCGACGCGAGCCATATGCTCTGCTACCCCGGTCTGGTCAACACGCACCATCACCTCTATCAGATCTTCTCCCGCAACCTCCCCGAGGTGCAGAACATGGAGCTGTTCGACTGGCTCAAGACACTCTATGAGATCTGGAAGAACCTCGACGCCGAGGTCATCCGTCTCTCCTCCCTCACCGGCATGGGCGAGCTGATGAAGCACGGCTGCACGACCTGCTTCGACCATCACTACGTCTTCCCGAAGGACACCGGCGACCTGCTCGGCGCGCAGTTCGGCGCCGCGGACGAGCTGGGCATCCGTATGTACGCCTCCCGCGGCAGCATGGACCTCTCGGTGAAGGACGGCGGCCTGCCGCCGGACAGCGTGGTGCAGACGGTCGACGAGATTATGAAGGATTCCGAGCGCGTCATCGCGCAGTACCATGACCGCAGCTTCGGCGCAATGCACCGCGTCGCGCTCGCGCCCTGCTCGCCGTTCTCCGTCAGCGCCGATCTGCTGCGTGAAAGCGCCATCCTCGCCCGTCAGCTCGGTGTGCGTCTGCACACCCACCTGTGCGAGACGAAGGACGAGGAGAACTTCATGCTTGCGCGTGAGGGCGTCCGTCCGCTCGAGTACATGGAGCGTCTCGGCTGGACCGGCGACGACGTCTGGTTCGCCCACGGCATCCACTTCAACGACGAGGAGCTGCGCGTCCTCGCCAAGACCGGCACGGGCGTGTGCCACTGCCCCATTTCCAACATGAAGCTCTCCTCCGGCATCGCCCGCATCCCCGAGATGCTGGAGCTTGGTGTTCCCGTCGGCCTCGGCGTCGACGGCTCCGCCTCCAACGACGGCTCCAGTCTCATGGAGGAACTGCGCGTCGCATTCCTGCTCCACCGTCTGAACTCCAGCAAGGCGGCCCCCAGCGGCTACGACGTGCTGAAGATGGCGACGCGCGGCAGCGCACGTCTGCTCGGCCGCAGCGACGACATCGGTACGCTCGAGGTCGGCAAGTGCTGCGACCTCTTTATGATCGACTCCCGCCGCCTTGAGCTGGTCGGCTCCTGCTTCGATCCCACCAGCGTCCTCGGCACGGTCGGCGTGCGCGGACCGGTGGACTACACCGTGGTCCAGGGCCGCGTGACCGTCGAGCACGGTCATCTCGTCACGGTGGACGAGGAAAAGCTCGCGCACGACGCGGAAGCAAAGTGCCGCGCGTATCTGAACCGATAATTCACGCAAAAAAGCGACCGTTTCACGGTCGCTTTTTTTGCTTCACCGGATGAAGTGCGTCGCGACGCGCTCCTCCTGCTCGGGCAGGCCAAACGTCTCGCGGCCGAGCGCGATGCTTTTCATCAGGAACGTCATGTTCCGCGCAAGCGTCCGCATGGTCTGCAAGCCCTCGGCGTCCATCGCCGCCTCGCCCGCAGCCCTGCCGTGGACGCTGTTCCAATACTGGCTTGAGGCAATGGGCATACCGGAAATGGTGAAGTATTTGTTCAGCTCGTCAAAGGTCGCCGAACAGCCGCCACGCCGCGCGCACACCACGCTCGCGCCGACCTTCATGGTCTTGTCAAAGGGCGTGGAGTAAAACAGGCGGTCCAGGCAGGCGATGAGCGTCGCGTTGGCCGAGGCGTAATAGACCGGGCTGGCGACGACCAGCCCGTCCGCCGCCTCGAGCTTCGGGGCCAGCTCGTTGACGACATCGTCGAACACGCACCGTCCCAGCTTCGCGCACGCGCCGCAGGCCGTGCAGCCGCGGATCGCCTGATTCCCGAGCAGCACCGTCTCCGTCTGCACGCCGTTCTGGGCAAAGACCTTTTCCATCTCGCGCAGCGCGAGCGCGGTATTGCCGTTGGCCCGCGGGCTGCCGTTGAGCAGCAGAACCCGAATTTCTTTCATGTTCTCTTCCTCCTCGTTTGTGTCGGTTCTTTTTCGGTCGGCAAAGGCTGCCTACCATTCCTTTTCAAGCCTTTCCCGCAGCGCCTCGCGCGCCTCGTCGAAGCCCTCGCGCAGCTCACGGCGGAGCCGTCCCGTCTCGCCGCGCATCTCGGCGACGCGGCTCATGGCCTCCATCAGGTCGCCCTGCGTGTTGAAGAACTCGTCGCTGAAGCGCTCGTGCTTCGGGTATTTCCCGCTGCGGTAGCGGTCGAGCACGACCGCGTAGCGCTCATTGGCCCGCGCGACCGCATCCTCCCACGAAAGATACAGCTCGCGCATGGCGTTCTCGCCCACGCGGCGCATCGCCTCACGATCCGCACAGAGCGCGGTCAGCTTCGCGCACAGGCTCGCGGCGTTCTCCTCGATCAGGAAGCCGTTCCGCCCGTCGGTCACGCCCTCGGCGGCGCAGCTTCCCGCAATGAGCACGCTGGGGCAGCCGCTCGCCGCCGCCTCGCGCACGACAAGACCGTTCGTGTCAAAGGTCGAGGGAAACAGAAACAGGTCCGCGCGGCAGTACCACGCGCGCAGCGTCTCGCGGTCGGCAATGGAGCCGGTGAAGAAGCAGCGGTCCGAGAGCCGCAGCGTCTCCACCTCCGCGCGGACCTCCTTCTCGTCGCCGCCCGCGCCGATGAACACCATGCGGAAGTCCTGTCCTTGCTCCCGCAGCGCGCGGAGCGCGTCGAGAATGATATGCAGTCCCTTATACCACATCAGCCGCCCGACGAAGAGGAACAGCGGCACGCCGTCCGGCAGGTCATAGCCCGCTGTCGCAGCGGCGATCGCCGCGGCGCTCACGCGCCCGCGCGGCACGTCCACGCCGTTCTCCATCACGGTGTACGCGCCCTCGTAGCCGAGCGAGCGCAGGTTCTCGCCCGCGCCGCGGCTCACCACCCACACCTCGTCGCAGGCGTTTACGTTCTGCACAAGGGCACGAATGGCGCTCTCCTGCAAAAGCCTACTCTTCACCGCCTTGGCAATGTCGATGTCGTACTTCGTGTGGTAGGTCAGCACCAGCGGCGCGTCTACCACCTCGCGCAGCGAGCGCGCGAGGATCGCCGAGGCGATGGGGCAATGCGTGTGCAGCAGCTCGACCTTCTCCTCGCGCACGCGCAGCGCCGTCTCCGGCGAAAACGGATAGCCCGCGACGTAGCCGACGAGCCGGCGCGTGTCGATGCTCGGGTAGCGCACCACCGGAAACGGAAAGCCGCTGTCATCCGCGCCCGGCACGGCGGGCGTGACCACCACGGCGTGACCGTGATGCTTTTCAATGTTTTCCGCGTAGTTCACCACGGCGTTCGCCACGCCGTCGATGATGGGCGGAAAGGAATCGTTCAAAAGGCAGATCGTGTGTTTGTCCACGGGCACACCTCCGATAAAATTTCTGCCGTTAGTATATCATTTTTCCCGCCGGAATGGTATACTGTCTGTGAATTTTCAAGAGAGGAGCCGACCGCCATGCGCACCCTGCAATGCACCGTCCCCGCCGCCTTCGACGGCCGTCCGCTCAAGCACCTGCTGCGCGGCGAGCTTGGCATCTCCTCCACGCTGCTCAAAACGCTCAAGTGGCGCGAGGGCGCGATCCTGCTCAACGGCGCAGGCGTCCATGTGAACGCCGTCGTCCGCACCGGCGATACCGTGACCGTCGTTCTCTCCGAGCGTGCGCCGCGCGAAACGGACGTCGCGCCGCTCGACATTCCCCTTGCCATCGTCTACGAGGACGAGGACCTGCTAGTGCTCAACAAGCCCGCCGGACTCGCCATGCACCCCATGTCCACCGACCTCGCCGCGCCGAACCTTGCCGGAGCGCTGGTCGCCTACCTCGGCGAGGGCACGGTGCCGCACTTCGTCAGCCGCTTGGACAAGGGCACCTCGGGCCTGCTCATCGCGGCGAAGTCCGGCTACGTTCACGAGCTGCTGCGCCGTGCACTGCATTCTGAGGAGCTGCGGCGCGAATACCGCGCCCTCGCCCTCGGCCGCGTCACGCCGCCGCGCGGCGTCATCGACGCTCCCATCGCCCGCGCTGAGGGCTCGCTCGTCAAGCGCTGCGTCGCGCCCGACGGTCTCCCCTCCCGCACGGAGTATGAGGTGCTCTCCTATCACGGCGAGCTGACGCTCCTGCGTCTCGCACCCCGGACCGGACGCACGCACCAGCTCCGCGTCCACATGGCGTCCCTCGGTCATCCGCTCGCGGGCGACTGGCTCTACGGCACAGAGGATCGGGCGCTCATCGCCCGCCCCGCGCTGCACTCGTATGCGCTGTGGTTCACCCACCCGCTCACACACGCGGTCCTGCACTTCACCGCACCGCTGCCGGAGGATATGGAACGGCTGATAAAATAAGACGGCTCGGCGAGCCGTCTTATTTTCATTCTTCTCTTTTTTCCATAGTCAAAGCACGCGCCGTTCTGACGCTGTAGCTGCCCTCGATGAGCACCAGCAGCACCCAGCCGCTCGCGACTGCCACGCAGATGCCGTACATTCCCCACACCGGGATCAGGAAATACGACAGCACCACGCGCAGCACCACCTGCAAGAGCGATGCCACCATCGTCAGCCGCAGCCGCCCGAGTCCGCGGAAGAAGCCCTGAATGACCTCGCCCATGTAGGCGAAGAGATACAGATATGCCATCGTACCCGTATAACGCGCACCTGCGGCAATGACCTCGCCGTTGTCCGAGAAAAGGCCGACGATCTGCGACGGGAACAAAAAGCACACCGTGCCAAGCACGGCGATCAGCACGACCTCCACGCACACGCTGACGCGGTAGAAGCGCCGCACGCGCACCCGGTCGCCGTGGCCGAGGTTCTGCGACAGACAGACGACCATCGCCGCGCTGACGCCCTGTGAGAAGCAGAACAAAAACTGCTCAATGCGCAGCGACATATTGTAGCCCGTTACCGTGTTCGTGCCGAGCGGCGTCAGCATACCCTGCACCAGCAGACGCCCGATGCACACCACCGCCTGCTGCAGCGCTGCCGCCCAGGCGTAGGAGAGCACCATACCGCCCATCCGCCGTTCAAAGCGCAGCTCGCTGCGCTTGAGCGTCAGCGGCGGGCAGCGCCGCTCGGCGTACAGAATGCACCACGCCGCCGAAAACGCCTGGCACAGCACCGTAGAGCACGCCACGCCGCGGATGCCCCAGGCAAGCACGCCGACAAACAGCACGTCGAGCAGCGCGTGGAGCGTGGACGAGACGAGCAGAATGACGAACGGTGTGCGCGAGTTGCCGCACGAGCGCAGCATGGAGGCGTAGTAGTTGTAGAGGAAGCAGCAGATCAATCCCGCGAACACCAGCTGCAGATAGACCGCCGCCTCGCGGCAGACGGCCTCCTCCGTGCCCTGCGCGCGCAGGAGCGGCACCGAGCAGACGATGCCGACCGCGGCAATGACCAGCGTCAGCGCCGCGCCGCCGAGCAGCGCGGTCGCGTTCATGCAGCGCAGCCGCATCCAGTCCTCCGCGCCGCACATCTGCGCGCACAGCACGCCGATGCCGATGGTCCCGCCGATAACCAAGGCGTTCGCCACGTCCACGATGGGCGCGGCGACGCTGATGCCGGCAAGCGGCAGATCGCCGAGGAACTTGCCCACCACGATGGCGTCCACAATGCTGTAAAGCTGCTGGAAGATGTTGCCCAGAATGATGGGCAGCGCAAAATAGAAAAGGGTCGGCAGCGGCGCGCCGGTCAGCAGCGCGTCGCTTTTGCGTGCCGCGCGATACATCTGCGCAGCCGATCTGTGCGGCATGACGATCACACCCGCTTTCGTGTTATCTCTTATTTCTCTTTATAGTAAAGCCGGCAATGGCAGTAGCCCTCGAACTCCGGGTCGGCGATCTGCTCGCGGAACTCGCGGCACATGCACACGTTATCCTCGATCTTCTGCAGCCGGCAGGGGCAGTAAAGTCCCTTCTTCAGCAGCGCCTCGCGCAGACGCGCGACGACCTCCGCATCCTCGTTGTAGCGAATCTTCATCGTCTTCCCTCACTTGCAGCCATCAAGCATGGCCTTGATCTCTTCCTTGCTGCGCAGACCGACCGAGCCGGTGAGCGTGTGGCGGTCCTGCACGACGGCGAGCGTCGGGATGGACTCGATGCCGAACATCTGCGCCAGCTCGCCCTGCTCGTCAACGTTGACGCGGCAGAACTTGACCTGCGGCTCCTCGCGGTTGAGCTCCTCAAAGGCGGGCGCGAGCATCCGGCAGGGCTGGCACCATTCCGCCCAGAAGTCGATGAGGATGAGGCCCGGATCGTCGAGCACCTCGGTCTGGAAATTCTCTCTCGTGAGCGTCACGATGTCGGTAAAGGTGCGCGTTTCGACGTAGGGCTCGCGCTCGGCTCCGCCGCCGCAGCCGGAGCAGCCGGCGCACCCGCCGGAGGCGCAGCCTCCTCCGCAGCCGCCGCAGCCGCCCTCTGCGGCAAAATCGCCGTCGACGGCCTCCAGGTTTCCCTGTAAAAAGCGTTCGAGCACATCGTCCGCCGCGCCGGTGATGCCGGAAAAAACAAGCATGTGCTCGCCCTCGACGGCCTGCCGCGCGTGCTCACCGATGCTGCCGCAGAGCACGACGTCCACGCCGTGCTCCTTGAGCGTGCGGGCGACCGCCGCGTGGCTCAGATCCTCGGGCGCGATGACCTCGCTCGTGACCGGATCGAGATCCGAAACGTTGTAGATGATAAACTCCTTGGCGCGGCCGAAATGCTCCAGCAAAACGCCGTCCTGATACGGCATTGCAATCTTCATAACAGTAACTCCTTTGCCTTTTTGATTTTGAGGATAGCTTATCACAATTTCCACCATTCTACAACCGGAAGTTTTCTATCCTCTCTATGCAAAAAATTGCAGAGCGGCCCTTGCGTCCGCCGCGCATTTTCGCTACAATAGGCATAGAAAGCTTCATGCGTGAGCACCGCAAAAAACGCAAGCGAAAGGAAGCGTTATCCATGAACGACGAGCTGACCGCACAGGATATTCAAAAAATGCAGGCGGAGCTGAACGACCGCCGTCTCCGTCTGATGCCGGAGCTGATCGAGGAGGTCAAGCGCACCCGCGCCTTCGGCGACCTGAGCGAAAACTACGAGTACAAGGCGGCCAAGCAGGAGCAGAACCGCAACAAGAGCCGCATCCGCTACCTCGAGCGCATGATCGCCTCGGCCCGCGTAATCGAGGATCATTCCTCCGCCGACGAGGTCGGGCTGTACGACAGGGTGACGGTCCGTATGGTCGAGCTGGGGAAGGAAAAGGTCTTTCAGATCGTGACCACCGTGCGCTGCGACGCCCTCAAGGGCCTCGTGAGCAAGGAGTCCCCCGTCGGCAGGGCGATCCTCGGCAGTAAGGTCGGCGACACCGTAACCGTCCGCGTCAGCGACACGAACAGCTACCATGCCGAGATTCTTTCCATCGAAAAGCAGGCGGACGACGGCAGCGCTCCCCTGCGCAGCTTTTGAGCGCGATGGGCGAGTCCGTCATTCTTCATGCCGAGCGCAGCTTTCTCGTCTGCCGCAAGCCGGTCGGCGTCGAGTGCGAGCACGAGCTGCCGGCTCTGCTCGCTGAGGAGATGAAATGTAAAGTAGATTCGCTTTACTGCGTTCACCGCTTAGACCGTGCCGTCGGCGGCGTGATGGTCTGGGCGAGGACGCCCAAGGCAGCCGCCGAGCTGAGCCGTCAGGTGCAGGAAAAAGCCTTGAAAAAGGCGTATTTTGCCGTTTGCTCCGGTATTCCCACGCCCGACGCGGGCGAGATGCGCGATCTGCTTTTCAAGGACTCTGTAAAGCAAAAGTCCTTTGCAGTTATTTCTCCCCGCCGCGGCGTCAAGGAAGCCCTGCTCGACTATCGCGTACTGCAAACCGCCGCACTCAACGGCTCTCCTGCCGCCCTCGTGCGCGTCACGCTGCGCACGGGACGCTTTCACCAGATCCGCTGCCAGTTCGCCACGCGCGGCCATCCGCTGCTCGGCGACGGCAAATACGGCAGCCGCGAGCGCGGCTGCACGACGGCGCTGTGGAGCTGCCGCCTCGCCTTTTTCCATCCCGAGACGCACGCGCCCCTCGTCTTTGAGGCTGCGCCGCCGCGCATCTTTCCGTGGGACCGCTTTGCATGGCACTGAATCGACAACGAGAGACGGCACGCGCCGTCTCTCGTTTCTTCATGGAATGCAGATGATCTTGGTGAGCGACTCCAGCCACGTTTTGCCGTTCGCCCGCACCACCGTCAGCGGCGTCACCGCGACGGTGTTCACTGCGCGCGGCTCGCCGCCCGCGCTCCCCGGCGGCAGAAAATTTCCCGCCGCGCTCAGACACCGCGGCTCGCCGTCCTCCACACCCCAGCTGAGCATGACGTGTCCCGGGAAATAGAGGATCGTCCCGACCGGCAGTGTGCAAAGCGCCGCGCGCTTCTCCTCCGTGGAAAGCGCCGACACGTCCTCCGCGCCGGGCAGCAGCGCCAGCCCTGCGGCGTCGCGCGGCAGGCGGAAGCCGAAGCAGCGGTAGACGTCTCCCACCAGCGCGGAGCAATCCCGCCCGCCGAGCATCCCGCCCCAGCCGTACACCTCTCCGCGCATTTTCGCCGCCTGCGCGGTGACGTTCTCATGCGTATAGGGCAGGTCGCCCACGCACACATCCGCGCTGACCGGCACCATCGTCTCGCGATATTCCAGCCATCCGTCCGCGCGGCGCACAGGCAGACGAACAAGGTAGTTATCGTAGCTCATGCGCCCGCGCAGCGCGCGCACCGTTCCTGGCAGGGCGGCAAGCGGCAGGCGCGTCCCCATCGGCAGCACCGCGCCGGAGACACGCGGCTCATAGGGATCGCAGCAGAGCGTGACACGGCTGCCGGTCACGCGCAGGAAACCGCCCTCCTGCGCCGCGCGCCAGACGCCGAGGTCTTCGCACAGCCCGATGTCCGCCGCCGGCACCCAGCCCGCGTAGTACGAGGTCTCGGCATAGCAGAAGCGCCCGTCCACGCTCTCCCCAAGCAGCGCCATCGGCTCGTTCAGCAGCACCGCGGTGAGCTGAAGCGGGTCGTCGTACCGGTCCCCCGCCCGCGTGGGGCACAGGGCATCCGTCGGTTTCGCGCGCAGACTCGTGCGCCGCACGCTGACACCCCAGCGCACGTCACGACCGCGCAGCCGCGTCAGGTCCCAGAGCCTTGCCGCCTCGCCCGGAACGCACAGAAGCGATTCATTGTACTGCGCGATCTCCTCTGCGGTCATCAAGGCCGCATCCTTTTTCCGCATAAAAAGCCCCCCGTCCGGCGTTTTCTCTACTCTATGCGCCGCAGCGGGGGAGCTTTCCGATTTTTATTGAATCATTGTAAGCAGGGCCAGCACCAGCATATGCGCGGGGTAAAACGCATAGCAGGCATACTGGAACGCCTTGCTGTGGTGTCCCTGCCGCCCGCGGTAGAGCCAGATCGGCACGAGGGCAAGCAGCGCAAGCCCCTGCTCGCACAGCTCGATCTCACGCCCGAAGAGCGTGACCGGATACATCTGCCCGCCGAGCACCACCACATTGAGCCAGTACAGCGCCGCAAGCTGCCCGAGCAGGCACCACCACTTCCGCTCGCGGAAAAAGTAGAATGCAAACACCGTCAGCACGCCCGCGCCGTAGTAGTCCACCATGCCGAGCGTGCCGAGGGCAAAGCCCAGCACAACGACCGCCGCACAGGTCAGGACATAAAGCCAGCACTTTCCCTTCGCCCGCGCTGCCTCCATCAGGCGGATGCCGAGCAGGCCGAGAAGCAGCGTCCAGATCACGTTCTGGTGCACGGGGTAGAACACCGTTCCGCCGTACATCAGGTCGAACGGCACCTCGGAGAGCACAGCAAAGAGCAGCATCCGCAGCGCATAGCGCTTGAAGCTGCGCGTGTGGAAATACCCCTCCACCGCCAAAAAGGCGAAGATCGGAAAGGCCAGCCGCCCGACGTGCGTCAGCCACATCTGCGAGGAAAGCAGCGTCGCCCATAGGTGGTCCATCAGCATAAACGTCATGGCGAGAATGTGCAGCGCCGCGGCGCTGAGATCAAAGGTCTTTTTCATCATGGTCTCCTTTTTTGTCCGGCGTCTCCGCGCCGTGTCCTCACAGTATAGCACAGATCCTGTCGAAATGTCTACCAAAAAAGAAATGGTTTTTTCCTTCCCATGCGGTATAATGAATTATTTTAAAATGATTGGCGGAAGCCCAGCGGCCCTTTGATATGCTCCCTCTATGAGAGACAGTGAAATAAAACACTGTCAATCATGGAGGGAGCATTACTATGCCACAGAAGCAGAAATTAAGTGCAGAGGAAAAAGCGAAAGTCATTGAGGATCAAGGGGCTTCCCTCCGTCGCGGCGGACAGCGCTGACGAGCGCTACGCCGGTATCCGGCATACCGATGCCGCCGAGCTCTCCTTCACCAACGACGGCCGCATCACCGAGACCGTGCGCAACGCCTTCCAGCAGGTCTGCGGCGACCTCGGCGCGGGCGTCTGCGCGACTGCCGGCGAGGCGGCCCGCGCCTTCGTACAGCAGTGCGCCGGCTGAGCTTCCGTTTTCCCCTATCGCGGCAGGCATGGTCCTTTCGGGACCGCGCCTGCTTTTTGCATGAGTGCCTGTGGAACCGGAAATACTATCCTCACCAAATCAAGGAGGTATTTCCATGTCTGATATGTTTTGCTTTCAATGCCAGCAGACCGCCGGCGGCAGCGGCTGCGTCCGCACCGGCGTATGCGGCAAGCAGCCCACGACGGCACATTTACAGGATATTCTTGTCTGCCGCCTGATCCGTCTCGCGGAGGTCTGCGAACAGAATAGCGAGCATCCGCGTGAGGTCACGCAGCTGCTCGCCGATGGGCTTTTCACCACGCTCACGAACGTCAACTTCGATGACGGGGCCATCCGCGCCTTTACCGCCCGCGTGGAGGACGCCCTGCGTTCGCACGGCGGAGACGTGCGTGAGGAGGACCCCTCATGGCTCTGGCGCGGTGAGACGGATACGGTGTCGCTGCGCTCCACGCTGCTCTTCGGACTCAAGGGCATGGCCGCCTACGCGCACCATGCCATGCGTCTCGGCTGCGAGGACGAGACGGTGAGCGCGTGGTTCTGCAAGGGGCTTTCCGCGCTCGCACAGGAGCACAGTGTCGCGGAATGGCTCGCGCTCCTCACCGAATTCGGCGAGGTGAATTTCAAGTGCATGGCGCTGCTCGACCGTGCGAATACCTCGGCCTTCGGCGATCCCGTGCCCACGCGCGTCCACACCGATATACAGAAAGGCCCGTTCATCGTCGTTTCCGGTCACGACCTTGAGGACCTGCATCAGCTCCTCGAGCAGACCGCCGGAAAGGGCATCAACGTCTATACGCACAGCGAGATGCTGCCCGCGCACGGCTATCCGGGTCTAAACAAATATCCCCACCTCGCGGGCAACTTCGGCACAGCATGGCAGAATCAGCAGAAGGAGTTTGCCGATCTCCCCGCGCCCATCCTTTTCACCACCAACTGTATCATGCCGCCGCGTGAGAGCTACGCCGACCGCGTCTATACCACCTCGGTCGTCGGCTACAAGGGGCTGCGACATATCGAGGAGGACGCGCAGGGCCGCAAGGACTTCTCCCCCATCATCGAGCAGGCGCTTGCCCTCGGCGGCTATGAGACCGACCGCAGCATGAGCGGCATCAACGGCGGTCATATGCTCACTACCGGCTTTGCCCACGCGGCAGTCCTCGCGCAGGCGCCGCAGATCATCGAGGCCATCAAAAGCGGCGCCATCAAGCACATCTTTCTCGTCGGCGGCTGCGACGGTGCGCACCCCGGGCGCAATTACTACACGGAGTTCGTCAAGCGCACACCGATGGACACGCTCGTCCTCACCCTCGCCTGCGGCAAGTTCCGCTTTAACGACCTTGACCTCGGCGAGATCAACGGTATCCCGCGTATCCTCGACGTCGGACAATGCAACGATGCCTACAGCGCTGTCCAAATTGCGCTTGCTCTCGCGGACGCCTTCGGCTGCACGGTCAACGACCTGCCGCTCACGCTTGTGCTGACCTGGTACGAGCAAAAGGCCGTGTGTATTCTGCTCACGCTGCTCGCCCTGGGCATCAAAAATATCTGTCTCGGCCCCACCATGCCGGCCTTTCTTTCAGAGACGGTCATCAAAACGTTAGTAGACGCCTATAACCTCCAGCCCATCACGAATCCGCAGCAGGACCTCGACGCCATCCTGCATCGCGGATAAATTCACGGGATCAAAAGGGAAGCGAAGCCATTTCGTGGCTTCCCTTCCCTCTGCCTTCCCCGCTCACAACAAGAAAAGCGACGGTCTTTAGACCGTCGCTTTCATGTTGGCGCTACCTATCTTTCCGGGCCGTTTCCAGCCAAGTATTGTGGGCAGAAGCGAGCTTAACTTCCGTGTTCGGGATGGGAACGGGTGGACCCTCGCCCTAATCAGCACCAACTTCTATTGCAACTGCTCTCGCAGCAACAAACATCTTTATTCAATTCGTATCTATCACCGGCGAGAAGCTAACGAAGCGCTTCGAGCCGGAAAGGAAAAGCAGCGGAGGGAATGAGCTTTGGGCTTTAGGCCAAAGCGAACGATCCGAAGCTTGCTTTGACGTGGTGACCCGTACCGGATTCGAACCGATGTTAAAGGCGTGAGAGGCCTCTGTCTTAACCACTTGACCAACGGGCCGTTTTGGTACACCTTCAGGGACTCGAACCCTGGACACCCTGATT
>NZ_JAHLPT010000023.1 GCF_018918025.1 Oscillibacter sp. MSJ-31
CAGTACGGACAGCCACTGCCCGCCGAACGGGAGTAGACCTTCGCCTGCCAACTGTGACCCTTGGAGCACTGCCACCATACCCTTTGATGACTTCCGAAGGAAACGTCGGATGGCGTCAGGCCGCCGTTTTTCTCTGCATCCCACTCACGCAGCAGCGTGTCGCGGCCATGCTCTATGCAATACTGGCGCAAAGACATTTTCATACATGACCCCCCGCTGCATTCTTTTCGTTGGATATTCACATTATACCCATTATGTCGGGAATATTCAAGCCCCGACCGGGCAAATATAATAAAAATCACAAGTGAGGTGGTTTTTATTATCTCTTACGAACCGCTTTGGAGCACCATGCGGCGAAAGGGCGTTACGACCTATACGCTTATCAAGGATTACTCCTTCAGCCGCGGCACATTGGACTCGCTCAAGCACAACCGAAACATCTCGACGGCTACGCTGAATGACTTGTGTAATATCCTTTCCTGCCGGGTCGAGGATGTTTTGGTGCATACGCCGGATGAAGCATAAAAAAGACGCTTTCAAAGCATGGTCTTCCCATGCCGAAAGCGTCTTTTATTTCAGATAAAAAGGACTGCGGGCAACACAAATGAGCAGAGTTTTACTTGCTCTGCTCTGCTCTGCTCTGCTCTGCTCTGCTCTGCTCTGCTCTGCTGTCAGTATATGGCGCCTGTTTCATCCTTGTCAACCCCTTTTTACAAGCTTTTTCAAGATTTTAGGAAAAGCAAAACCGCAGCTTTACAGGCGCAAAGCTGCGATACCAACACGGGAAATCAGTCGGCGGTTTCCCGCAGACAGATTGCAGCTGGCTGACCCAATGGGTCCCTGTAGCTTTGCGCCGCCGGCTTGCGCCGGGTTTGCCGATAGCATTTATAGATGTGTTCAGTATACTATACTTCCCCAAAATTGCAAGAGAAAGGCGGCGATTTTTATAGCGAATTGCTCAAAATTCCTTCAAATCCTCCATCGTGCGGGGAATATACCGGTTCTGCGTCATATCCAAATGCGCATAGATCTCCATTGTCGTTCGGATGCTGGAATGACCGATGGACTTTGAAAAGGTGGCAAGGTCAAAATCGGGATCGTTCTTGTGGTGCAGATAGTAGTGCGTCACATAGGTGTGTCGGAGGCCGTGTACCGTGACCGTGTGGGAAAGACCGATGACCTTGCATATTTTTTTGTGCGTCTGCAAGGTGCTGGAATGTCCGCCGCTGCCGTAGGGGAAGGTGGATGAGCCGCAGATGTATTTGTGCTCCCGCTCGATGGCGGCGTATTTCTCCTTGATCTTCAGCTTGGCCGACTTCTGCTCCGGCCCGAAATACTTCAGTTCGGCCTGCCGCAGCTCCTCAGCCTTGCGCTTCTCGATCTCCCGGCTCTGCTCGTCGAACTGACGCCGCAGACATTCCAAGTCCTGTACCGCCTGACGGTTCAGAATGATGAGTCGTTCGCCGGACTCCGTTTTCGGCATCTGCGTGATTTTTTCACCATCGGCATAGACGGTGTTTTTATCGATCATAACCGTTTTGCTGTACTCGTCATAGTCCGTCCATGTCAGAGCCAAAGCCTCACCCAGCCGCAGGCCGGTATGGAGGATAAACAGCAGCTTATGGCCTGCGGGATGGACCATGAGCGTTTGACCGGCATACTTCGTGTATTTCTTCGGTACATAGGTGCGGCGGCATTCTGCCTCGTATAAGGCAAGCTCATTGTCGCGCAGCCAGTTCTTTTTTACCTGCCGGTCATCGTCTTGCTCTTTCGCACGGGGTATGGTAATGTTGAGGACGGGAACCGTGTCGATATAGTGCTTTGCCGCTGCCATTTTCAGAACGCTGAAAGCGGCGATCTTCGCCTTTGTCATAACGCTTTCGGAGTAACCCTTTTCTGCTAAGGCGAATACCATTTGCTGCACCATATCGCTGTCAATGTCACCCAGCTTCGCCGTTCCTATGAAAGTGCAGACGCGCTTGACCTGATCCTCTAAGGCTTTATAGGCGAGGATCTTCATGTTGCTTTTTTTCTTTTCGTCAAGGAATATCTGCGAAAAGGCGGCAAAGGTCACGCCGCTTTCCGTCAGAGCCTTCAGCTTGCTTGCGTCGGCGTAAATGTCTCGAAGGAAGGCTTTCGCCTCCTTTTCCGTTTTGAAGAACCGCGTTTTCTGCTTGCCCCGGCCGTCGGTAACGGTTGCCCGCCACGGAGATTTTCTGTCTTCGACATAGGTGATACGCCCGCTGCCCTTTTTTCTGCGCTCCATACAGACACCTCTTTTCTTGGCTCTATTGTACCGAGGTACGAGGTGCGTGTCAACGAAAATGTCACTCTATTGTCACTCTATCCTTTTGAAAAACCGGCGAAAATTTGCGAAAATTCGCAAAAGCTCGGGAATCAAAAAGACAGAAAAATCCCTGAAAATAAAGGGTTTTCAAGCGTTTTGCGGCGACGAGGGAATAATCGTAGCAATGCTTCCCAAGCTGGCGACGCGGGTTCGATTCCCGTCATCCGCTCCAAATGAATGAGTCCCGCTTTTCGAACTATTTTATCGAAAAGTGGGACTTGTCATATCCGAGAAGCCTTGCAATATGGAGCTTTCCGCTTTTTCATGTCAAGGCACCGATTCTCCAAAACGCTCCAAACGCAAAACTAATATTTTTATGCATGGCGGCTATTTAGACACTACTTTCCGATAAAGCAGGCTTGTATGCGTCCTCAAAAGCCTGCGGCGTCTTGTAGTTCAGCGTCTGGTGGGGGCGCACCTCATTGTAGAACCCAATATACTCCTCCACGCTCCTACGAAAATGTTGTTCGGAGGCGTAGTCTTTTCGGTAAGCCTCCTCCCGTTTGAAGGAGGAAAAGAAAGTCTCAGCCACGGCGTTATCCAGTGGCCTGGCCGTTGCAGAGAAAGATTGCTTTACACCGTACTGTTGAAACAGACCGGTCAGCGTTTTTGAAACATACTGGCTATCCCTGTCACTGTGAAAGGTCAGGTTCTGCGGTCTCCCTCGCTCCTGATAAGTGGTTTTGAAGGTTGCGGTGACCAGATGTGTACTCATATGCTTTGATACCCGCCAGCCGATAACCTTGCGGGAGTATAGATCCAGAATGATACAGAGACAGACCCAGTAGCTTTTGACCTTGAAGTATGTAATATCGCTGACCCATATCTGATTTGGATGCTCTGCCGAAAACTCCCGTTTCAGCAGATTTTGTTTTGCATATTGTTGCTTGCGCTTGAACTGCTTTTTTGCATCTGTCCGGACACTGCATAGGCCTAACTCCTGCATAATGGCGGAAATGCGCTTTTTACCAACACGAATGCCGCTCTCAGCTAAAACGATGCGTATCTTTTCCGCGCCAAAGCGCTGCTCACTGTCATCAAATACCTGCTTGACCTTCAGCATGAGCTGAGCTTGTTCCTCTTGGTATTGGCTTCTGTCCGCCTTACGGAAGATGTGGTTGTAGAAGGTCCCCCTTGCCACATCAAGAGCGTCACACAGCTCATGGACACTGAAAGGATTGCCCGGTCGATGATAGAGTTTCTCAAGAGTGGCAAGCTTTTTCTGCAAGGGTATATTCGACAGATACTCGGTCTGGCGAATGATCTCCATATGATGCTCCAGCTTTTGCAGGCGGCGGGAGATGGCATCGAATTCAGCAGGCGTGTAGGTATGGTTGGGCGTTTTGATCGAGCAGTATTCTTTGCGTCATTGGTACAGGGTGCTTTGCGAGATGTGCAACTCTTGACTTAGCGCTTTGATTGACTCGCCCTTTTCATAACGGCGGATGGTTTTGACTTTGAGTTCAGTTGAATAGGTGATTGGCATAGCCTCAGCTCCTTTGTCGGTGTTGAGACTATTGTAGCAAAGCGTTGCCAAGAGCAATAGCTTGCAGTATAATAAAACATATCAAACATTTTTCTTACTACACCACATAGATAAAGAAGGTGAATGTGTTTATGGGCAACGATGAACTGCTCAACTATATCAGCATGTTCAGAGAAAAAGCCGAGCAAGGAAAACTGGTTATTTTTGTAGGTGCGGGAGTGTCTTGCAATGTAGACGGAATGCCCAGTTGGAATGCCTTGATTCAAAATATGGCAAAGGCGATTGATTATTCGAGGTGTGATACTTGCAGACATAGATTAGAAAGCTGTGAAAACACCTGCTTATTGAAAGATGATTTTTCGACAGATGAACTTCTAAAGGTACCGCAGCATGTGTTTAACAAGGATCAAGAATTATACTATCGTATATTAAACGAAAGCATTCCCGCTGTGACGGCAGATGCACCTTTGTCGTCAGCGATTTTTGATATCAATCCGGCACATATTATCACCACGAATTATGACCAGTTGCTTGAATCCTCGAAAAATATATTTTGTGAGCAATATCAGGTGATTGTTTACGATAAGGATTTGCTGAATGCGGACAAAGGAAAGTACATCATTAAAATGCACGGGGATCTTTCCGATGCTTCCAGCATTGTTCTAAAAGAGCAAGACTACTTAGACTATTCGCAAAAACACGTATTAATTGAACTCTTCATCAAATCGTTGCTGACGGACCATATTGTGTTGTTTTTGGGATATTCGTTAAATGATTATAACATCAAGCTTATTCTCAGTTGGCTAAACTATATGCGTTCACAAAACGGAGCATTTGATGTGGACAGAAGAGTTGGCTACCTGATTCTGGATCAGGAGATTGTTGATGATACTCAGCTTTCTTATTTTAGTAGCAATAATATCGAAGTAATCAATATTAACTCCATGCCGCTGATTCAGGAGATCCCAGCGGATCTATCCAATGAAATTGGAAAGCGTCTATATAGTTTTCTGCGTGTGATTGCCAATCCTGCATTAGAGGAGAATTTATCTACAATAGAAAATGCCGTAAAATTTATGTCTCGTTTCAGCTTTGTCAGCTATGAGCAAATTCTAAAGCTGCTTTATGTGAAAAGATATGAGGTTACAGACCGGAAATTACGTCTTTTTTCTGAAAACGATTATGCAAGATTAATAGCATTTATGGAGTCTGGGGACGAAGGTGCAACTGATTTAAGACAACTTTTTCTAAACGCTGGAATCGTATCCATACAGTGCATTCACGAGCATAAAGTCATGCGCTTTCGTATAGGAGAGCTGTCTGATAACGCTTTGCTGAAAAGTGAAATTTTTAATCTCTATATTCTGAATAAATATGATGAGATCAAAGCATTGCTCAACAGCGAGCATATAGATTTAGAAGCAAATGAAATGCTTTTTTACAAAAGCATTGTGGATGGTTTTAGTGAAATATTAAAATTCCACGAAGAAATAGACTGCTCTGGGTTCCCTATAGACCAGAAAGTTGCTTATCTGCATAATTCCGCTGTACTTGAGGCAATCCAGACATACTTTGGGGGCTTTGATTCTGCCAAAGTCAAACAATTTGTTCAAAATATCGCTGCAAGCAAGGAAAGAGAGGTGTTCTCTGGATATCTTGACATTTATAGTGGTAATACTAAAAAGAGACTTTCGATGTACGAAGCCTTAGAAAAGCTAAAGAAAGATGTTGGGGACAGAAATACCATTCATTTTGGCGGAACATCGTGTGCAAGGCTTTATGAAATAAAACGGCTTGCTGTAACACAATACTTTTTTTACTATAACAACCACATTCTGTATCAAGGCTTTAGAGATTTAAAAGATTTTTTCAAACCATATATCGAAGCCATAATATGCGCAAATAGTGATGCGGCCCCAAAAACTACTCTTTTGGGAGATATGGAATTTGCAAACGAAAAGTATGCCGTAGAATACATTGATCTGGATATTATGGCAAAGTTTATTTCGACAAAAGATTTGAGTGCGCTTGTAAGGTCATATAATGTAAAACAATTGAATACGGGCGTACAGGAAGTTACATTCCTTGCAGAGTGCTTTAAGAATCTTTGTCATTCTATTGTGACTGCAAAGACTTATGGATTATTGCAATCGTCGTTTTCTGCGCTTTCCAATATAGTACTATTACTGAACTTGGTTGTCTTAGATGAGAATAGCAAAGAGATAATTGCAGCATCGGTAGAAGCGTTACTCAGTGATAAGATTATTGCTCCAATCTTCTTTTCTATAGGTTGGCCGGACTTTAGGCAAAGCTTGAGAGAGCTTTCAAAGCTTTGCAGCTTATTAGCATTTCCCCATAATTTTGAGTTTGTTCATCAAATAGTGGGCGGAGAAAAATTCTTTGAGTATGCGGTGAATGTGCATTTCAACAGTCTTCGTCATCTCATTGAGCAATTCATATCAAAGGATGAGGCAACTACAGATAAGATTCAGGCTATCATTGATACTACAGAGGATTTCCATAAGAAAGTCATATTATTGAGGTTGTTTTATCAGCAGATTACCGGTGATACGGTTCAACAGAAGTATAAATACATTTTATCCGATAACTTTGCACAACTGCCAATAGAGGCAATCTACGACTTTATATTCTCTGGATGGTTGACCCCAGATCAGAATTCAATCAAGGAATTTCTAAATGGAGTAATAGAGCTTAGCAGAAAAGAAGTCACAGGTGTGCACTCATACCCCGATCCGGTTGAGAGTAGATTGGAATGCGTCTATCTTCTCTATATAAACGATATGATATCTGATATAAGTGCTTTAAAAGAACTGTCTGAGGGAAGACCGCATTTGCAGTTCCTATTAGATTCGGAGAGTTTTGACTACTCTCAAGTAGACTTTTCCAATTATATGTGGGAAAACTTTGCTCGTCATGAAAAGTACATGAGTTGTTTTATTGCCCACAAAGATGCTATCATACCGATAATTCAAAACCGAATTAAATCGGAAGAGGCAAGTGAGACCGAAAAAAGAATCCTATACGGTTTTCTGCTTAGCGGCAATGAAATTTGGAAAATATAAGCGTTTTATATGCCTATATGAAGAATATGCGGATGTAATGGTGTGATATCTATAGTGTTTCGCTATTACACGTCGGAGCAAGCTTTATATCGCTTGCTCCGACTTTTTTTCAAAAAGTCAGAGCGCACTCATTCCGCTACTCCTCCTTTTGGTCCCGTCAAGATTTGGTGCCGTCAAGATTTATGCGCAAAATTGTTTGCAGGCTCCGGCTGAATGAAGTCAGCCGGCAATAGAGGCGTCGTCCAGAGCCGCCTCCAAGTGCTTCATGTTCATGTATCTCTTGCTGCCCCATTGAGTACCTGCCACGTGGCGCAGCCTCGCGCAGACCAGCATCAGGGCGGAGTTCCCGTCAGGGAACGTCCCCACCACGCGGGTTCTGCGGCGGATCTCACGGTTCAGCCGCTCGATCACGTTGTTGGTGCGGATACGCGTCCAATGCTCGCTGGGAAAGTCACAATAGGTCAGTGTCTCCTCAATGCCGTCCTCAATCTTCTTGGCAGCCTCCTTCAGTTTCATGGCGCGCAGCTCAGAAACCACAGCCTTTGCCTTCTCGCGGGACGCCTTCTTACTCTCCTGGGCGTGGATCGCCTTGAGCATTTTTGCCACAATTTTGACCTTGGATTTGGGCACAACAGAGAAAACGTTGCGGTAGAAATGCACCGTGCAGCGCTGGTATTTGGCGTCCGGGAACACCTCGCCCACGGCCTCCAGCATCCCCATGCACTTGTCGCCGACGATGAGCTTCACGCCATCCAAGCCGCGTCCGCGGAGCCACTGGAAGAAGCTGACCCAGCTGGCCTTGTCCTCCTTCATGCCCTCGGCAGCGCCTAAAGCCTCACGAAACCCGTTCTCATTTACGGCGATCGCCACCAAAACAGCAACATTTTCGTACTCTCCGCCCCAGTTGCGGCGCAGGTAGATGCCGTCCACATAGACATACGGATACCGTCCACCCTGCAACGGGCGGTTGCGCCAGTCCTCAATGTGGACGTAGGCTTTCTTGTTCAGCTCGCTGATGGTGGCGGGCGAGACCTTGCTGCCCCACAGTATCTCCGTGATGTCCTCCACACGGCGCACGGAAACGCCTGCCAGGTACATCTCGATAATGATGGCAGTCTCGAAGGACACGCCCTTGAGTCGGGGTACATGGAGCGTGACGTCGCCGGAGGTCGTGGCGAGGCTGCGGTCGTAGTGACCGCTGCGGTAGCCCTGACGGGCCTCGCTGCGCTCGTAGCGCGCCGCCTGCGTCAGCGACTCCGCCTCCTTCTCCAGCAGCTCGTTCAGGGTTTCTTCTACACTTCCTCGAACTAATTCTTTGAGCTGCCCCTTGATAATTTCCTCATTCAGCTGTACAATTTTCTCGGACATAGTTTGCTGTCTCCTTTCAGAATGGTGTGTCGTGACTTCATTCTACCAGAGCCTGCAAGCTATGTCTTCTTTTATGCGGTTTTCAATTTGCGCAACTTATTGTACATTATCAAATACTCGGGCGAAGTGAATTCGCCCTCCGTCAAGGTTTTGCTACGCAAAACGCTTGCGGCGGCGCACTCGCGCCGGCAGACGAAACGCGCGAAGCGGCTTGCATTGCAAGCCGCTTCTGTTTCACTTGAAATACGCTACCAGCAGGTCGACGCAGGCACCGTAGCTCTTGACGCCGATGGTGCCGTAGCTTTTGAGAAAGCCGTCGTAGACGGCATTGGAGACTGTGTTCACCGGCCCCTCGAACTGTGCCCAGTAGGCGCCGGAAGCGCGCAGGTCGGCGCCCACGCGCTCGTCGAGCGTTTCGCGCACGGCGCGCCAGCGCTCCGCGTCGGCGGAATAGAGCGCGTTGGCAAGATAAATGTAGCCCGACAGTGCGCCCGCGTAGCGGTAGGCGGCGTCGCCGCAGCGCAGGCAGGCGAGCACGGCGAGGAAATTGCACTCCTGCTCGCCCGCGATGCCGCGGCGATGGGAAAGCTCGTGCGCGACGGTGGTGGGCAGCGTGGCGGCGGGGAAGTCGATGTTTACGTTGCACTCGCCCGTGAATGGAAAGTAGAAGCCGGTGAAGCCCATCGCGCTCATCACGCGGGAAAAGCGCATGGCCTTGGGCGGCACGTCGGTCATTTCGAGGAACGGAAATTCCTCATACAGATTTTCGTAGATTTTCGGCGCGTAGGCGAGGATCTCCGCGCGGTCGCCGGCAAAGGCGCCGTCGGCGGCGCGGGGGACGTCTCCGGCGTATTCGTTCACCAGTGCGGCGAATTGCCGCGTCACGCGCTCGAGGTCGTCGACGGCGACCGGTTCGGCGGCGAGGCCGCTTTTGTCGGTGAAGCCGTCAGCGTAGTAATTCGCACCCCAGAGCAGGCAAAAGAGCACATAGACGGTCAAAACCGCGTTCCCAAGCCCAAGCACGAGCGCGTAGACTGTGCCGCTTCTGTGCCGGCTTCGCACTACGGCGCGCACGCCCAGCACGAGGAAGGCGAGAAAGCCCATCGCCGCGAGGACGTACAGCCCCTCCGCGACGGAGAAGGGGACGCACTCGCACAGCCTGCCGAGCATGCGGCGTAGCGGGTTTGTGAAGCCCTCCGTCAGGGCGTTCATGGCGGCGCGGCTGCGCCGCGCGAGCAAAAAGGCCGCAAGGAACGCAAGGTCCGCGAGCAGCCAGAGATGCAGTTTTTTATGGCGAAGAAGCAGCACTTTCATCTTTTCAGTCGGCGGCAGAGAGCAGCTCGCGCGTGTAGGCGTGCTGCGGGTGGTCGAAAAGCTCCTGCACCGTGTTTTCCTCCACGATGCGCCCGCCCTTCATCACCATCACGCGGTCGCAGAGCTGATAGACCACATTGAGATCGTGCGAGATGAAGAGGAACGAGATGCCCAGCTCGTCGCGCACCGTGCGCATCAGCTCTAAAATCTGGCGCTGAATGGTCACGTCGAGCGCGCTGACCGGCTCGTCGGCGATGATGAGCCGCGGCTTTTGAATGAGCGCCACTCCGATGGAGACGCGCTGGCGCTGCCCGCCGGAAAGCTCGTTCGGCCTGCGCGTCAGGCATTCGGCGGGCAGACCGACCTTTTCGGCAATCTCCGCGACGCGGCGGCGCCGCTCGGCGGCGTCGTACTTGCCGTAGATGCGCAGCGGCTCCTCTAAGCTCCAGCCGACGGTGTAGGCGGGGTTGAGCGAGGAGTAGGGGTCCTGAAAGATCATCTGCGGGCGCTTGGTGTAGTGAATGATTTCGCCCGTGTGGGTCTTGACCAGACCGAGGATATTTTTCACCAGCGTGGTTTTGCCGGTGCCGCTCTCGCCGACCAGCCCCAAAATTTCACCGCGGCGGAGCGTGAAGCTCACGTCGTGCAGCACGGTATGGTCGTGCCGCCGCCCATGCTCATCGGTGTCGCGGTACCAGCTTGTAAGGCTTTTGACTTCTAAAACAAGGTCGTCCATGGCGTTAACCTCTGCGCACGCGGCGCGGGATGGCGTTGATGAGCTCGGCGGTGTAGGGGTGCTGCGGCGCGGTGAAAAGCTGCTCGGGCGTGCCCTCCTCAACGATGTGACCGCGCTGCATCACGGCAACGCGCGAGCAGATGCGACGCACGACCTGCAAATTGTGCGAGATGAGCAGCATCGAGATGCCGCGCTCCCGATTCAAACGGCGCAAAAGCGCGAGGATCTGCGCCTGCACGGTCACGTCGAGCGCGGTGGTCGGCTCATCGAGCAGCAGCAGATGCGGATCGGTGACGATGGCCGCGGCGATCATCACGCGCTGGAGCTGACCGCCGGAGCACTCGTGCGGGTACTTGCGGTAAATTTCCTCCGGCGCGGGGAGGTCCACATCGCGCAGCGCCTCGAGCGCACGCGCGCGGCGCTGCTCCTTCGTCAGCTGCGTGTGAACAGCCAGCGCCTCCTCGACCTGCGGGCCGATGCGCATGAGCGGGTCCATCGCGGTCATCGGCTCCTGAAAGACCACGCCGAGCTCGCGGCCCTGGATGGCGCGCAGCTCCGCGCGGGGCAGGCGCAGAATATCGCGCCCGTCGAAGCGCACCTCGCCGGAGAGCGTGACCTTTTTGCGCTCGATGAGGCCCGAGAGCGTCATGGCGGTCACGGTCTTGCCGCTTCCGCTCTCGCCCACGAGCCCGACGACCTCGCCGTCGCGGATGGTCAGGTCAATGCCCGCCACGGCCTCGCGCGAGGCACCGTGAAAGCGGACGTGCAGATCATGGATCTCGACCATGGGGGCAGCTCCTTTCCGGAAAAATCAGTTCTCGCCGCGCTGCAGGCCCTCGCCGATCAGGCTCACGCCGAGGATCAGCAGCACAATGACCGCGCCCGTGCCGAGCGCGTACCACGGCGCGGAGTCGAGCATACTCTGCGACTCCGAGAGCATATAGCCGAGGCTCGCCTCGTCGGGCGAAACGCCGATGGAGAGGTAGCTCATCGCCGCCTCGGCGAGCACAGCGTTGTTAAAGCCGATGGTGATGGCGGAGACGAGTGTGTGCCAGATGTTCGGCAGAATGTGAACAAAGAGGATGCGCGCGGTGGATGCGCCCATCAGCTCCGCCGAATGGACGTAGTTCTGCGTGCGCGCGCGGGCGAACTCGCTGCGCACGATACGCGCGTAGCTTGGGATAAAGACGATGCCGAGCGCAAGCGTCATGTGCTCCCGCCCGCCGCCGAGCAGGCTCACGAGCACGAGCAGAATGAGAATGCTCGGAAACGACGCGAGCGCGTCGTTCAGACGCATGAGCAGCTCGTCCACCCAGCCGCCGTACCAGCCGGTCAGCGCGCCGATGAGCGTGCCGACCACGGTGCCGATGGCGACGGTGCCGAGCGCGATGAGCAGCGTGTCACCGGCGCCGACCATAACGCGGCTCAAGATGTCGCGGCCGAACTTGTCCGTGCCCATCGGGTGCGCGGCGGACGGCGGCAGCAGGCGCGAAAAGTCCATGGCGTTGGGGGAGTAGGGCGTCCAGAAAAGGCCGAGGACAATGAAGCCGACGACCAGCGCCGTGAGCACGAGACCCACGCGCAGGAAGGTGTTTTTTCTCATGCCGCACCTCCCACTCCGGAGCCGAGCCGCGGGTCGATGCGCCGCGCGAGCAGATCGGCGGCGAGGTTGCAGAGAATGACCGCGAAGGCCAGCAGCACGACAATGGCGCGCGCGACCGGCTCGTCGCGCCCCTCAATGGAGGTCAGCAGCAGCCGCCCGAGACCGGGGACGGCGAACACCTGCTCGATGACGACGCTGCCCGCGAGCAGATCGGCGACCGTCATGGCGAGGAAGGTCAGGACCGGCACGAGCGTGTTTTTCAGCACATGGCGGTAGAGGATGCCGCTGCGCGAGCGTCCGCGGCTCATGGAGGTGCGGACGTAGTCGCGCTGCGCCTCGTCTAAGATCGACGTGCGTAGGAGCTTGACCGTCATGGCGATGCGCGGCAGCGCGACCGCGAGCGCGGGGAAGAAGAGATAACCGATATAATGCCCCACGCCGCCCGCCGGGAACGCGCCCGCGATGAACAGATGCAGCACAAGGCCGAAGAGATAGGTAAAGAGGATGCCGGTGAAAAACGGCGGCACCGCCATCACGACCTGATTGATCACGGTCAGCGCGCGGTCGAGCCGGCCGCCGGCGTATTTGGCCGACAGCACGCCGAGCGGAATGGAGACCGCCACGATGAGCGCGAACGCGAGCGCCGTGAGCGTCAGCGTGGGACCCAGCCGCTGCGCGATGAGCGAGCTCACGCTCTGTCCGTAGCGGTACGAGGTGCCGAGGTCGCCGCGCAGCGCGTCCCACAGCCAGCGGCCGTAGCGCACGAGAAGCGGGTCGTTCAGCCCCAGCTCGATGCGCAGGGCCTCAAGCCGCTCGGGAGTCGCCTCCGTACCGAGCAGGCGCGTCGCCGCGTCGCCGGAGAGGAGGGAGAAGGCAACGAAGGTCAAAAACGAGACGATCACCATCGTCAGCAGCATCGTTGCGATTTTTTTCGCTGTATAACGCATGGTGTTCGCCTCGCTTTGTCGGTCAGGGCGTCTGCCCTCGGATTTTCGTCAGGTGTAGGTCACGGTGCTCAGGTCGATGGCGTAGAGCGGGTAGAAGCGGTAGCCGCTGAGACCCTTACGCACGGCGACGAGGTCCGCGAGGTCCTGAATGTAGACGTTCGCGGCGGTCTCGGCCAAAATTTCCTCGCAGCGGAGGTATTGGGCGGTCGCTTCCTCGTCGGTCGTGGCGCGGATGGCGGCGGCAAAGGCTTCATCGTATTCTGCGTTGGAATAATTTGTGAAATTATTACTCGCCGTAGAGGTGAAGCGTTCGAGCATGGCGCGGGCAGTCAGGGTGCTGGCGTCCACGCCGACAACGGTGGCCTGATAGCGGCGGCCGGAATAGACGTTCTCCAGCCAGCTCGCCCACTCGACGGGGTCGATGGTCACGTTCACGCCGATGGCGCGGAGCTGCTCGGCAACGACCTGCGCGGTGTCCATGTGCGGCTGGTAGTTGCTGGGAACGGTGATGGTGAGGTCAAAGCCGTTGGGATAGCCCGCCTCGGCGAGCATCGCCTTGGCCTTTTCCGTGTCATGCGGATAGAGGTCGGCAAGCTCGGGCAGGAAATACTTGCGGAAGTTGGGATACATGCTGCTGCCGACCGCAGTGCCGTGACCGTCGGCGACCACGTCAAAGACCTGCTCGCGGTCGAGCGCATAGCACAGCGCCTTGCGCACCGTTTCGTTCGCAAGCGGCTCGTAGGCGTGGTTGAGATACACGGCCTGCACGAGGTTCATGGTGCCCTCGAGAATGTTGAAGCTCTCGGTGAGCTGGTTCGCCTGCGTCGCGGTCAGGTGAGCGCAGATGTCCACCGCGCCGCTCTTGAGCGCGAGGACGAGCGCCTCGGCGTTCTCATAGATCTGATAGGTGACCTTGTCCACCTTCGCGCCCTCGCCCCAGTAATCGGCGAAGCGCTCGAGCACAAGGTTCTGCTGCGCGGCGCGGGAAACATACCGGAACGGGCCGGTCCCCACGGGGTCCGCACCGTAGTCGTACTCCTCCGGTATGATGGCCAGCGTCATGTAGGAGAGAAAATCGCTGTCGGCAGCCTTGAGCACAACGGAGACGAAGGTATCGCCGATATTCACGGCGTCGATATTGTCCAGCGCCTTCCAGCTGCCGGACTGCATAGCCTTGTCGATCGACCATGCGACATCCATTGCCGTGACCTCGCTGCCGTCGTGGAACTTCACACCGGGGCGGAGATGGAACGTATAAGTGAGCTGATCGTCGGAGATCTCCCAGCGTTCGGCGACGGCAGGGATCAGGTTGCCGTCCGCGTCGGGCTTGACGAGGCCCTCAAACACGTTGAACAGCACCTCGCGGTTCGCGGCGGTGACGGAGGTATAGGGGTCAAGGCTGTTTTCCAGGTCCTGCGCGATGCCGACGACGATCTCGTTCGCGTCGCGCCGCGCGTCTGTGGCGTTGGTGTCCTTGCTGCCGCAGGCGGCGAGGGAGAGGAGCAGAGTCAGGGAAAGGAACAGGGTAAGGATGCGCTTATTCATGGGATTCTCCTTTTGGTGTTGTGGTCGTGCCCGTCAAAACCCGACGGGGCGCAAAAATCGTGTCGTCCGTCACGCCCTTTTTGCGCAGGGACGATTCACACAGGAAGCTCACGGCGGAATGGATGCAGGCGAACACCGGCACGCCGAGGAACATACCCAGCACGCCGCCGAAGCCGCCGCCGACAAGGATGGCGACGACGATCCAGAAGCTCGAAATGCCGACAGTCTCGCCCAAAATTTTGGGACCGAGGATGTTGCCGTCGAACTGCTGGAGGGCAATAATGAAAATGATAAAGTAGAGGCACTGGCGGGGGCTCACGAGCAGGATCAAAAACGCGCTGGGGATCGCGCCGAGGAAGGGACCGAAGATGGGGATGATGTTCGTCACGCCCACAAAGACCGCGATGATGGGCGTGTAGGGGAACTTCAAAATCGAGCAGACGATGAAGCACAGAATGCCGATGATGAGCGAGTCGAGCAGCTTACCGCGCACAAAGCCGGAGAAGATGCGGTCGGCCTCGCGGGTGGCGCGCAGCGCGCGCTCATAGTGCGGCGCGGAGACGAGCGAGTAGAGCAGCTTGCGCGTGTGGAGGCCGAAGGTCTCCTTGCGGGCGAGGATGTAAACGGAAACGACGATGCCCACGAGCAGGTCCTTGGCAAAGACCAGCACGCTCAGCACGCCGCCGGTCACGGCGACGATGGCGACCTGTGCGCCGGGAATGACGGTGTTCTTCACCCAGTCGACCAGCTCGTTGTAGTAATCACGGACCAGCGTGAGCACGCGCTCGGAGATGTAGGGATTGTCCTCCACAAGCTGCGTGACCCAGGTGTAGATGGTGCGGTAATAGCTCTCGAGATTGGAAAAGAGCAGCGATATGCTCGCGACCAGCTCGGGGATCAGGATGCTGAAGAGCAGATACACGAGTCCCAGCGCAAGGAGCCAGGTCACAAGGATGCTCAGGCAGCGCATCAGTCCGGCGCGCTTGACGCCGAGCCTGTCGCGGAGGAGACGGTCGAAAAAGTCCACGATGGGCGTGAGCAGGTAGGCCATCGCAAGACCGTAAAGCACGGGCTTGAGGATGCCGAAGAGCTTTTCTATAAAAATAAACAGCACGCCGTCCTGAAAGAAGGTATCGTAAAACACGAGAATGGCGCAGGCCGCGGCGGTAATGGTCACGCCCCAGTGAAGATAGGTTTTCTGCTTCATGTTTCCTCCCTTGCCCTCGGCCGGCACAGCGCCTGCCCGCATTCAGAATAAATCAAGTTTAGCATACTATGATTATTGCGGAATTGCAATAGCACAATTTCTGTGCTATACTAAAATTAACTGAATCTTCAAACTTTTTTCCGTTTGCAGAAAGGATGAATGCTGTGGAAAAGAAGCTGCTGTTCATCGTCAATCCCCGCGCGGGCAAGACGAAATCGCGCGCACCGCTGTTCGACGCCGTTTCGATCTTCTCCAAGGCGGGCTATCTGGTCCGCGTGGCGGAGACGCGGCGGCACGGCGACGCGACCGAGCTGGCCGAGCGCTTCGGCGGAGATTTCGATCTCGTCGTCTGCCACGGCGGAGACGGCACGCTCAACGAGACGGTCAACGGCATCATGCGCCTGCCGCGGGAGAAGCGTCCGCCGCTGAGCTACCTGCCCGGTGGCAGCACGAACGACTTCGCGGCAAGCCTGTCCATTTCCTCCGATCCCGCGCTCGCGGCGCAGAGCGCCATGCGCCTTCAGCCGCGCGACCTGGACGTGGGCGTGTTCAATGAAAAGAACTTCGTTTACGTCGCGTCCTTCGGCGCGTTCACGCGCACGGCCTACACCGTGCCGCAGGACATCAAGAATATGTTTGGCCACTTTGCCTATCTTCTCGAGGGCGTGAAGGACCTTGAAACGCTCTGCCCCTATCCCATGAAGATTACCGCCGACGGCGAGGTGTTCGAGGGCGAGTACCTCTTCGGCGCGGTATGCAACTCGACCTCCATCGCGGGACTGATGAAGCTCTCACCCGACGCGGTGGACCTGTGCGACGGGCAGTTTGAGCTGATGCTCGTGCCCGTGCCGAAAACACCGCTGCAGCTCCAGCGCACCATCCGCGCCATCGTTTACGAGGAATACGAAACGAGCAACGCGCTCATCTTCCGCCATGTCCGCCATGTCACGGCGGAGAGCGACGGCAGCATTCCCTGGACGCTCGACGGCGAATACGCCCCCGGCGTGCCGAAAATCGAGATCGGCATTGAGGACAACGGGATACAGATGATGATCTGAGCCTGTGCAGAGGCTGAGAAACGCGCGGCATCGCCGCGCGTTTCTCTTTTACTCGCTCGTGAGCTGGTAAACGCCCTCTGTATTGCCGAGCAGATACTGCGCAAATTCCACAGCCTGTGTGTCGGCCCCACCGTAGCGCACACCGTCTCCATCGTAGAGCCGCAGCACCGTCTGTGCCGTCTCGTCCGCGCTGAGTTTTTCCAGCGCGGCAAGCAGCGCCGCAGCGAACTCGTCGCCGCCGACGATGGCGTCAGCGGTACTGACGGACACCGTCTCGCCGCCGACCGTGCAGCCGTAAATCTCCATCCAAAGCGCCTCATCCGGAGCCTCGCCGTGCAGCACCACAAGATCCGCAGTGGAGAACACCTCATCCGCGCTGACGTACTCTGTCAGGCGCGGAATGCTGTCCGCCGTCATGCCATTGGCGTTCACGTCCATCATGCTGTCGAGAAACCGCCGGGCCACATCGTCATCCACAGGCACGGCGAACACGGGGTCGCTCCCATTATCCATCCAGAAACTGCCGAGCAGCGTCTCCCACGCGTGCAGCGCGCCGCCGCCCGCCGCGTCCTTTTCAAACGCCGCGCGCAGCGTGCGGTTCTGGTCGGAGACCGGGAAATACAGCCCGACACGCTCCGTGTCGCCGGCGGGTTCCTCCGGCACAGAGACCAGCCGCAGCACGTCCTCGTGCGCCAGATACGTCTCCATCGGCATGAAGCCGACCTGCACCGAGCCGCGCGCGAGCGCGTCGGCGGTGGCCTCGTCGCTTGCGCCGAAGGTCACATTGACCCTGCCGACCGTCACGCCCTCGTCGGCGAGCGCGCCGATGAGCAGTGGCGGCAGCTCCTTCTTTAATTGCATCAGCGCGTCCGTGTCACGGTCGCCCGCAACAAATTCCACATTCAGCTCCGCGAGCGTGATGCCCTCCTCCGGCGGTGGCGTCGGCTCGTCGGGCTTGCTCGGGGTGGGCTCCTGCTTTCTGCAGCCGCTGAGCACGGCGAGCAGCGCAAGGGCAAGGAAGAAAGAAAACATACGCTTCATGGTCAGCGCCTCCTCACAGAATAAGCTGGAATGAAATCCTCTGGTGTGGCTATTATAGCATAGGGCGCGGCGGGAAAGTGTGACGATTTCATTACAAATCACTTGATAATCCGCAAAAGCATGGTATGATTGGAAAAACAGTCTTTTCGGGGAGGTGGGCGCGCCGTGACGGTGAGGAAAAACAGGATACAGCTCGTCGGCGCGCTGCTCGCGCTCGTGCTTTCGCTTTCGCTCGTCGGCTGCGCTGTGCGGGAGAGATCGGCGGACGACGGGCGGCTGCGCGTCGTGACGACTCTCTTCCCCTACTACGATTTTGCCCGCGCCGTCGCGGGGGACCGCGCGGACGTGACGCTGCTGCTCGCACCGGGCCGCGAGGCGCACAGCTTTGAGCCGACCCCGCTCGACGCCGTGACCATCTCGCGCGCCGACGTCTTCATCTACAACGGCGGCGAGGGCGAGGTCTGGGCGGACGATATGCTCGACGCCGTGGGCGAGGACATCGGCACGGTGCTGCGCATGATGGACTTTGTCGATGCCCGCGAGGAGGAGTTTTCCGAGGGGATGCAGGGCGCGGACAGCCACGATCACGCGCATGGCCATGACCATGACCATGACCACGAGCTTCACGACCATGCGGAGCATGACCATGACGACAGCGATGAGATCGAGTACGACGAGCACATCTGGACGTCGCCGAAAAACGCCATCAAGCTCTGCCGCGCCGTCGCCGACGCGCTCTGCGCGGCGGACGCGGAAAACGCGGATCTCTACCGCGCGAACTGCGAGGACTACTGCGCGCAGCTTGAAGCTCTCGACGCGGACCTCCGCGCCCTGCGCGCGAACGCCGTGCGCGATCTGCTGATCTTTGCCGACCGCTTTCCGTTTTTATATTTCTGCGAGGAATACGACCTCCATTACCGCGCGGCGTTCCACGGCTGCTCGGGCGATACCGAGCCGAGCCTCGCCACGCTCAAGTACCTCATCGACAAGGTGAACGACGAGCACATTCCGGTCGTCTACACCATCGACCTGAGCAGCCAGAAGGTCGCGGAGGCGGTGAGCGAATGCACCGGCGCGCGCATCGAACGGCTGTGGTCGATGCAGACCATCTCGCGCACGGACTTCGACGCGGGCGAGACCTATTTAACGCTGATGCAGCGAAATTACGAGGCTTTGAAGGGAGGCTTGCTGTGATGGATCGGGATATTCTGCTTGCGTGCCGTGACGCAAGCCTCGGCTACGAGCACCGCGCGCTGCTCGAGCATCTGACGTTTACCGTCCGCGCGGGGGATTACCTCTGCGTGGTGGGCGAGAACGGCAGCGGCAAATCGACGCTGATGAAAAGCCTGCTCGGGCTGATCTCTCCGCTCGCCGGCACGATCGACTGCCCCGCGCAGCGCGCGGGCGCCATCGGCTACCTTCCGCAGCAGACGAGCGCGCAGCGCGATTTTCCCGCTACGGTGAGCGAGGTCGTGCTCTCGGGCTTTGCCAACAAGCGCGGGCTGCACTTTTTCTACTCCGCCGCGGAGAAGAGCGCGGCGCTGATGAACATGGGCAAGCTCGGCGTGCTGGAGCTGCAGAACCGCTGCTACCGCGAGCTTTCCGGCGGACAGCAGCAGCGCGTGCTGCTCGCGCGCGCCCTGTGCGCGGCGGACCGCCTGCTCATTTTGGACGAGCCGGTCACGGGTCTCGACCCCGCCGCCACGCAGGATCTCTATAAGACCCTGCGCTATCTCAACGAAAAAGAGAAGATGGCGGTCATCATGGTCACGCACGATATGCGAGGCGCGCTGCGCGAGGCGCACACGATCCTGCACATCGGGCGCGACGGCTGGTTTTTCGGCACGGTGGCGGAGTATCTTGCCTCCCCCGCCGGCAAGCGGTTTGGAGGTGCATTGTGAGTCTGCTGCTGGAAATGTTCACCTATCCCTTCATCCTGCGGGCCTTCGCCGTGGGTATCCTCGTCTCGCTCTGCGCGGCGCTGCTCGGCGTGCCGCTCGTTTTGAAGCGCTATTCGATGATCGGCGACGGCCTTTCCCACGTCAGCTTCGGTGCGCTGGCGGTCGCGGTCGCCTGCGGCTTCGCGCCGCTGGCGTTCTCTGTGCCGGTCGTGGTGGCCTCGGCCTTCCTGCTGCTGCGCATCGCGGAGCACAGCCGCATCGGGGCGGACGCCGCCATCGCGGTGCTTTCGGCCTCGGCGCTCGCCATCGGCATCGTGGTCACGAGTCTCACCACGGGCATGACCACGGATGTGGACAGCTATATGTTCGGCAGTATCCTCGCCATGTCGCGCGGCGACGTGGCGCTCTCGGTGACGCTGGCGGCCGCCGTGCTGGCGCTCTTTATCCTCTTCTATCACCGGCTTTTTGCCGTCACGTTTGACGAGAACTTTTCCCGCGCGACGGGCGTGAAGGTGGGCGCCTACCATTCGCTCCTCGCGCTGCTCACGGCGCTGACGGTCGTGCTCGGAATGCGCATGATGGGCGCCATGCTCATCTCCAGCCTCATTATCTTCCCCGCGCTCTCTGCCATGCGCATTTTCAAGAGCTTCCGCGCGGTGGTCGTGTGCGCAGGCGCGCTGAGCGTGGTGTGCTTCTGCACGGGGCTGATCGCCTCGTACCTCCTCTCCACGCCGGTCGGCGCGAGCGTGGTGCTCTGCAACCTGCTCGTGTTCCTGCTCTGCTGCCTTGCGGGACGGAGATAAGAAAACAGCGAGACGCGAAGCCCTGCTTGGGGCCTCGCGCCTCGCTTTCGCTGTGAGAAGATCGCGTGGAAACGATGTCAGATGATGTGGTACTCCTTGAGGAGCTTTTCGAGGTCGGTGCCCTCGATCTTGCCGAGCACCTTCCTAAGCGCCATTTTTTCGACCAGATTCAGCTCCATGTCGATGGGCTTCTTGCCGTCGCGCAGCTTCACGGTCGCGTCGAGCAGGTCGCGCACGTCATACACGCTGCCCCAGACCTCGGGCACGCCGCGGTCGATGTTCAGCAGGGTGTAGACGGCCTCCATGCCGGTGCGCATGGAATACTCGGTGGTGAAAATGGTGTCGCGCGGGGTCTCGGCAAACTGGCCGAGGAAGGCGAAGTTCACGGCTCCGTCGGGCACGACCTTTGGACGGTCGCCGTAGGCGCGCGGCATGAAGAAGGCGTCGATATACGGCATCATGACCGGCACGGTGTTGGCGCTGTTCTCCGCCATATCCTCGATCTGCTCGACAGGCACGCCGAGGTGGTAGAGCCACTCCATGCAGATCTCCTTGCCGGTGCACTCACGCATGGGCTTCTTGACGAAGTCGCCGGGCTTGTCGGTGAAGAGGGAATAGACCCACACGAGGCAGTGATCCTTGGGCTGGGAGCGGAACTGCGGCTGGCGGTTGATGGTCCAGCTCATGAGCCAGCTGGAATCCTTCACGGTCACGATGCCGCCGGTGACGACCTTACCGGAGAACGGGTCGCGCTTGCAGATCTTGGTGATATAGGGGATGATGCGCTGGTCGAGCGTTTCGACGGTGGCGCTCATCCAGTTGGTCTGCTCGGGATCGTAGCAGAACTTGTCGGGGTGGCCGAAGGCGGGGTCCTGCGCGGCGATCTTGCGCCACATATCCCAGCCGCCGCCCTCCTTGATCTCGGTGTTGTAGGGCGCGGGGGTGTTCTGGCTGCCCATCGAGGAGTTTTCCACGCAGCCGCCGTTGGTGATGAACACGAGGTCGTTTTCGGTCAGGTCGATGGCGCTCGCCGCGCCGTTTTCAAGAATGTCGATGCGCTTGGCGACCTTGCGGCCGCTCTTGCAGTCAAACTCCACGTTCGTCACCTGCACGCCGAAGTGGAACTGCACGCCGAAGCCCTCGAGGTACTTGACCATCGGCAGGATCATGGACTCATACTGGTTGTACTTCGTGAAGCGCAGCGCCGTGAAGTCGGGCAGTCCGCCGATGTGGTGGATATAGCGCTGGATATAGAGCTTCATCTCCAGCGCGCTGTGCCAGTTCTCAAAGGCGAACATCGTGCGCCAGTAGAGCCAGAAGTTGGAATTGAACACCTCGTCGTCGAAGAAGTCGGTGATGCGCTTGTCCTGCAGGTCCTCGTTGGGGGTGAAGAAGAGCTTCATGATCTCCATCGCGCCCTTGTCGGAGAGGTCGAACTTGCCGTCGGTGTGCGCGTCCTGCCCGCGCTTCTCGGTCGCGCGGCAGAGGGAGTAGTTGGGGTCGGCCTTGTTGAGCCAGTAGTATTCATCGAGCACGCTCATGCCCTCGGTCTCGATGGAGGGGATGGAGTGGAACAGGTCCCACATGACCTCGAAATGGTTGTCCATCTCGCGGCCGCCGCGCATGACGTAGCCGATGTTCTCAAATTTCCAGCCGTCGCAGGCGCCGCCCGCGGTGGGGCCTTTCTCAAGGATATGCACGCGCTCGCCCTTCATCTGCCCGTCGCGGACGAGATAGCACGCGGCGGTCAGGGCCGCCAGGCCGCTGCCGACGATGTAGGCGGATTTGTTGTCCACGCCCTCGGGCTTTTTGGGACGGGCAAAGGCTTCATAGTTGCCGCTGGAATAATACATGGATCATTTCTCCTTTCGATCTTTCTGCTTCGGCCGCCGGCTCACGAAACACGTTCGACCCCGGGAGCCGGGCGACGGTAGGTTTTCCTTTTGATGGGGAAAGCATACCGCGCTTTTGAAAAAAGAACAATCAGCAGAAAACGCCCCGTGATAAAAAACTTATCACGGGGCGCGGAGCTGTATAAAATTTTATCATTCCGCCGGGTTTGATAAAAGCGGCTTGTCCGTCCGCAGCCGCCCGAGCGCGGCGGAAACGCTGCCGTGGATGACCTGCTCGAGCCGCTCCACGATGAGCGCGGGGTCGCCCTTCATGTCGCTTTTGATCCAGTCGAGCATAAGGCCGACGAACATATATTTGTAGAGCGTGGCAATAAAGGCCTTGTCCTCCTGCCGCACGCTCATGCCCTGCGCCTGCTCCTCGACCACGCCCTCGAGCAGGTCGAAGGTGATGCGGTAGAGGTAGTTTTCCACCTGCTCGCGGCTGACGGAGCGGTAGACATTGAGGATAAAGGGCTTGTTGTCCTGCACGGCCTCGAAAATTTGCAGCAGGCCCTGCTGCCAGGTCTCGTAGGTCTTATTGCCCGCGAGGGCGCGGCTCGCGTCCTCCTCGCAGCACCACTCAACAAGGTCGTAAATGTCCTTGAAGTGGTAATAAAAGGTCATGCGGTTGATGCCGCAGTCCTCGGCGATGTCGTTGATGGTGATCTTGTTGAGCGGCTTTTGCAGCAGCAGATGCTTCAGCGAAGCCTCCAGCGCCCGCTTCGTGACCTGCGACATGGTGTGACCTCCTTTTCCGCAGCTGCGTTTATTGTACCCGAGCGGCGGGGAAAATGCAAGGGACGCGCCGCGCGATTTTTTTCGCGGGGGCTTTTCAAACCGTCCGCGCCGTGCTATACTGCCCGTAAGGAACGCTGCGGAACGGAGGAGAACGGTATGGAGGCAAAGGAGCTGCTGCGCGTGCTGCACACGGCGGAGCGCCTGAAGGACGAGACAAGGCATTGCTACACCTCCGGCGGACGGCGCGAGAGCGTGGCCGAGCACAGCTGGCGGCTGGCGCTGACGGCGCTTTTCCTGCGCGACGAGTTTCCCGCGCTGGACATGGACAGGGTGATCCGGATGTGCCTGATCCACGACCTCGGCGAGTGCTTTACCGGCGATATTCCGAGCTTTCTCAAGTCCGGCGGCGACGAGGAGCGCGAGCGCTCGGCGCTGGAGACCTGGGTCGCGTCGCTTCCCGCGCCGTACAGCGTGGAGCTGAAGACACTCTACGCCGAGATGGACGCGCTGGAGACGGACGAGGCCAGGCTCTACAAGGCGCTCGACAAGCTTGAGGCGGTCATCCAGCACAACGAGTCCGATATTGCAACGTGGCTGCCGCGCGAGTATGAACTGAATCTGACCTACGCCGACGAAAACGTGGCGTTTTCCGATTATCTCAAGCGGCTGCGCGAGGAGATCCGTCGGGAGACGAGGGACAAGATCGCGGCGGCGGAACACAACAGACAATGAAAGAGGTGCTTTTACATGGCAGGAACGGTACATGAAGTGGAAAACCATGCGCTGCTCGCCGAGGTCGAGCGCGAGGCGGCAAATGCCGCGCAGGAGCTGGTCGAGGCGGCGCGCCTGCACCGCGGGCAGATCGTGGTGATCGGCTGCTCGACGAGCGAGGTCGTCGGTCATCAGGTCGGCAGCTGGTCTACGCCGGAGGCGGCGCAGGCCATCTTCCGCGGGCTGCAAAGCGTATTCGCGCCGAGGGGGGTCTATCTCGCGGCGCAGTGCTGCGAGCATTTGAACCGCGCGCTCATCGTGGAGCACGAGGCGGTGCCGAACGCGGAGATCGTCAACGTTCTGCCGCAGCCGAAGGCGGGCAGCTCGTTTGCGACCGCTGCCTATGAGAGCTTCCGTCACCCCGTCGCGCTCGAGGAGATCCGCGCCGACGCGGGACTGGACATCGGCGGCACGCTCATCGGGATGCACCTCAAGAAGGTCGCCGTTCCCGTGCGGCTCAGGCAGGATCATATCGGGCAGGCCATCGTGCTGGCGGCGCGTGTGCGCCCCAAATTCATCGGCGGCGAGCGCGCCATCTACAACGAGGAGCTCAAGAACGGCTATCCCGATTTCGACGCAGAGTAACAGAAAAGCACCGCTTTCGCGGTGCTTTTTTGCTGCTCTTTTTACTTCTTGCGGCAGGTCAGCTCGCCGTTTTCCGCGTCAAGAACGAGCGTGCTGCCGGCGGGCAGGTCGCCGCGCAGGATCTCTTTCGCGATCAGCGTCTCCGCCGCGCTCTGGAGGTAGCGCTTGAGCGGGCGTGCGCCGTAGATCGGATCGAAGCCGCGCTCGATGATGAGGCTCTTCGCCGCGTCGGTGACGTCGAGCTTGAGCGTCTTGTCCGCCATGCGCTTGCGCAGACCCTGCATCAGAATTTCAATGATGCCGTTCAGATTTTCCTTCGTCAGCGGCTTGAACAGGATGATCTCATCCAGCCGGTTGAGGAACTCCGGACGGAACGCGCGGCGCAGCTCGCCCATGACGGCATTGCGTGCGCTCTCGGCGATGCTGCCGTCCGGTTGGATGCCGTCAAGCAGCTCGGCCGAGCCGAGGTTCGAGGTCAGGATGATGATGGTGTTCTTGAAGTCCACCGTGCGGCCCTGCGAATCGGTGATGCGGCCGTCGTCGAGAATTTGCAGCAGGATGTTGAAGACATCCGGGTGCGCCTTCTCGACCTCGTCAAACAGCACGACGCTGTACGGCTTGCGGCGCACGGCCTCGGTCAGCTGACCGCCCTCGTCGTAGCCGACGTATCCCGGGGGCGCGCCGATGAGACGCGAGACGGAGAACTTCTCCATATACTCGGTCATGTCGATGCGTACCATGTTGTGCTCATCGTCGAACAGGCAGTCCGCAAGGGACTTCGCCAGCTCCGTCTTGCCCACGCCCGTGGGACCGAGGAAGAGGAAGCTGCCGATGGGGCGGTTCGGGTCGGCGATGCCTGCGCGCGAGCGCTGGATGGCCTCGGTCACGAGGCGAACGGCCTCATCCTGTCCGACCACGCGCTTGTGAATGATCTCGTCGAGACGCAGCAGCTTTTCGCGCTCGCCCTCCATCAGACGGCTGACGGGGATGCCCGTCCACTTGCCGACGATGTCGGCGATCTCGTTCTCGGTCACGGTGTCATGCACCATGGAGTTGTCGCTATTGTGCTTCTCGGCCGCAGCCTCGGCGTCCTTGAGCTGCTTTTCAAGCGCGGGCAGATCGGAATACTTGAGCTTCGCGGCCTTCTCGTACTCGAGATTTGCCTGTGCCCGCTCGATGTCGCCGTGCATCTGCTCGATCTCGCTCTTGAGCTTTTTGACGCTCTCCACACCGTTCTTCTCCGCCTCCCAGCGGGACTTCATGGCGTTGAACTGCTCCTTCTCGTCGGCAAGCTCCTTCTTCAATTCCTCCAGACGGTCGCGGGAGAGCTGGTCGTCCTCCTTCTTGAGGGCCATTTCCTCGATCTCCTGCTGCATGATCTTGCGGCGCAGATCGTCCAGCTCGGCGGGCATGGAGTCGATCTCCGTGCGGATCATCGCGCAGGCCTCATCCACGAGGTCGATGGCCTTGTCGGGCAGGAAACGGTCGGTGATATAGCGCGCGGACAGCGTCGCGGCGGCGACGAGCGCGTTGTCGTGGATGCGCACGCCGTGGTAAATTTCATAACGCTCCTTGAGTCCGCGCAGGATGGAGATGGTGTCCTCCACCGTCGGCTCATCGACCTGTACAGGCTGGAAGCGGCGCTCGAGCGCGGCGTCCTTTTCGATGTACTGGCGGTACTCGTCAAGCGTGGTCGCGCCGATGCAGTGCAGCTCGCCGCGGGCGAGCAGGGGCTTTAAAAGATTGCCCGCGTCCATGCTGCCCTCGGTCTTGCCCGCGCCGACGATGGTGTGCAGCTCGTCGATGAAGAGGATGATCTTCCCCTCAGACTTCTTGACCTCGTTCAGAACGGCCTTCAGGCGTTCCTCGAACTCGCCGCGGTACTTCGCGCCCGCGATGAGCGCGCCCATGTCGAGCGAGAAGATGGTGCGGTCCTTCAGCCCCTCGGGCACGTCACCGCGCACGATACGCTGGGCAAGGCCCTCGGCGATGGCGGTCTTGCCGACGCCCGGCTCGCCGATGAGCACAGGGTTGTTCTTGGTTTTACGCGACAGAATGCGGATGACGTTGCGGATCTCCGCGTCGCGGCCGATGACGGGGTCAAGCTCCTTGCTGCGGGCGCGCTCGACAAGGTCGGTACCGTATTTCTTGAGCGCGTCGTAGGTCTCCTCGGGATTGTCCGAGGTCACGGGAGCGGTTTTGACCTTGCTCAGCTCGTCGGTAAAGCGGCTGCGCGTGATGCCGTGGCTCTGGAGCAGCTGCTTGACGTCGCTCGTTCCCTCGGAGAAGATAGCGAGCATCAGGTGCTCGACGGAGATATAATCGTCGTGCAGCTTCTCGGCGGTCTTTTCGGCGAGATTCAGAATTTTGCCGGTCTCCGGTGAGGCGTACACCTCGCCGCTGCCGCCGGAGACCTTCGGCAGACGCCGGATCAGCGTGTCCAGCTCGGAGAGCAGGCCGTCGCAGTCCACGCCCATCTTGCCGAAGAGCGACGCGATGAGTCCGCCGTCCTGATCGACAAGGGCATAGAGCAGATGCTCGGGGGTCAGATACTGGTTGCCGTTCTCCTGCGCTATGCTCTGCGCGGTCTTGACGGCGTCCAGCGTTTTCTGGGTATATTTTTCAGCGTTCATATAAATTCACCTCTATTGACAAAACTGCGAATCGCTTAAATCAGAAGCCCGCGGCCCCGCAGGTCGCCGCGGTAGGCCAGCTCCACGTCCTTGGCGCTCAGATCGCCGCTCAGATAGCCCTTGAGCAGGCGGTCGAAGAGCTGCACATAGGCGCTGATGGCGCCGGCGATGTCCTCCGCCGAGCGGGCGTGTCCGCGCGGCATGGCGAGCGGACGGACGAAGCGCCCGTCGTAGAGCGAGCAGGCGATCGTGCCGCCGAGCGCCGGCGCGAGACAGACATTCTCGATACGCGCCCACAGACGGAAGAAGTCCGTCAGCGCGGCGATCAGCTCTGCCGACTGCGTGCGGAACACGACGTTGAGCGTGCCCAGCGTATCCTCGCCGCCGCCGAGATCGACCTCATACTTGACCGTCGGACGGTACTTGTAGGCGAGGCTCGATTTGAGCGACATGGACTGCGAGTTCGGCGCGAAAAACGGCACCAGCTCGCGCGAGGGGGAAACGAGCGCCTCGATGGCCTCGAAAATATCGTTGATCCTGCGCTCCGGCGTGGGGACGGAGACGTACTCGGACAGAATGCGGTTCACCAACGCCGAGCGGTTCGTGCCCAGCCGGTGCGCCAGCGCGTCGACCTCCCGCACCACCTCGTCCGAGAGCGTCAGGCTGTATAGATTCTTTTTCATCATGCACCTCCTTACCGGGGTTTTCCTTGCTGTACCATATCATAGCACAGCGAAAACTTTTGTCAATATATTTATATAAATATTTTAGCGAATTATAGAAATGTTTACACGGAGTTCATTTTCTGCCCTTGTATTTCCAGTCGCGGAAATACAGCAGCGCCTCCAGAATGGACAGCGCTGAGCGAAGCCGTCCAAGGTCGATGCCGGGGTAATGGATGACCAGCGTGTGCTGCGGCGCGGAGCCGGGACGCAGGGCAAAATCCGAGAGGAAGGAGAGCCGCACGCCGCGCCCCTCGGCGTCGGCACGCAGCACATGGTCGGTGCATTTCGTGTCGATCGTCAGAAGGAAGTGCAGCCCCGCGTCCTCGCCGGACACCCGGCAGCGCGCTCCGAGCGGGCTTTGCAGAATGGTGTCGATGACCGCGTCGCGCTGCGCGCGGTAGGACTTGCGCATCCGGTTGATGTGCGCTTCAAAATACCCCTCGTCCAAAAAACGCGCAAGCGTGTGCTGCTCCATCGCCGGCACAGTGGAGGAGTAGAAGCCGAGCTGCGCGCGGTAGTGCTCGGTCAGGCTCTTGGGCAGCACCATATAGCTGATGCGCAGCGAGGGCGCGAGCGTGCGTGAGAAGGTGTTGACGTAGATCACGCGCCCCGCGCGGTCGATGCTCTGCAGCGTGGGGATGGGGCGCAGCGTGAAGCGGAACTCGCTGTCGTAATCGTCCTCGATGATATAGCGGCCCTCCCGCGCCTCCGCCCAGCGCAGCAGGCTTTGCCGGCGGCCGATGGGCGTCACCGCGCCGGTGGGGAATTGGTGGTTCGGTGAGGTGTGCAGGATCTGTGCGCCGCTCATTTCCAGGGATCTCAGGCTCACGCCGCCCTCATCCACAAGCACGGGCGAAGTCCTTGCGCCGCCGAGCGCGTAGATGCGCGCGGCCTTGGAGTAGCCGGGGTCCTCCACGCCGTAGACGGCCTCGCGTCCGAGCAGCTGGACGATGAGGTTATAGAGGTACTCCGTGCCTGCGCCGACGACGATCTGCTCCGGCGCGGCGGAGATGCCGCGGAAGCGGTAGAGATGCTGCGCGATGGCCCTGCGCAGCGCGTCCGCGCCGTTCGGCGGCGTGGCGCGCAGCAGCGCCTCGCCCTCCTCGCTCAGCACGCGGCGCATGAGCTTTGCCCACACGGAAAAGGGAAAGTCCTCCGTCCCGCTGCCGCCGGAGCTGAGATCGAGCAGCCACGAGCGCTGCGGCTGCGGCGCGCTCCGGGCCGGGGCGCGCCCGGGCGCGGCGGGGTGCCGCTCCACGTCGGCGACATAGTAGCCGCGCTTCTCGCGCGTGTAGAGATAGCCCTCCGCCTCGAGCTGGGCATAGGCGTTCTGCACCGTGATGACCGCCGTTTGCAGATGGCTTGCAAGTGAGCGCTTGCTCGGCAGCTTTTCGCCCGCCGTCAGGCGGCCCGCGAGAATGTCCTCACGGATGCAACGGTAAAGATAATCGTAGCGCGCAAGCTTGCCGCGCCGGTCAAGATCGTAGGTGAGCATGGGCATCTCCAATCTGGTTCTATGAAAATATATTGATTTGATGCTTTTATTAAGTCCAATTCTGATTAAAATACAGACCAAGCAGAAATGCAAGACTTTTTTGGAGATGATTTTTATGACGGATATGAAATTGCGTAAGCTGGTCCTCGCGGCGCTGTTCGCCGCCCTCTGCACCGTGATGACGATGGTCATCCAGGTGCCCTCGCCCATGCAGGGCTACGTCAACCTCGGCGACTGCGCCGTGCTGCTCTCGGCGTGGGTGCTGGGGCCGTGGTACGGCGGCGCGGCGGCGGGCCTCGGCTCGATGCTCGCCGACCTGCTGAGCTATCCGCACTATGCCCCCGGCACGCTCGTCATCAAGTTCACGATGGCGGTCGCCGCGGCGTATATTTTTGAGGCCATGCGGGAGCGCAGCGGCAAGCTGGCGGCGCAGCTCATCGGCGGCGCGGCGGCGGAGATCATCATGGTCCTCGGCTACTTCGGCTATGCGAGCCTGTGGCTCGGCAAGGGTCTGGCCGCGGCGGCGTCCATTCCCGGCAACCTCGTGCAGGGCGTGTTCGGCATTGCCGCCGGCATCGCGGTCTACGCGGTGCTCGACCGCAGCCACGTTCTCGCCCGCGCCTGATTTTGGATTGCATTGCGGCCTTGTTCATGGTATCCTGTTGAGGAAACATAAATCCCCTTGCAGGAGGTCCGCCATGAAGATCAAGGTCGTGGATATGCCCTACGAGCAGGCGCTTGCGCAGCCGAGAGAAAAGCACACGCCGCCGCGCCGTCCGTCCATGCTGTTCCGCGCGCTCCTGCGCGCGCTGTCCGCGCCTGACCTGCGCGCGACGCATTTTCGTTGTGACCGCGTGGGCATGGAGCGGCTCGGCCCTGACGAGCCCTGTCTCGTTCTGATGAATCACTCCTGCTTTTTGGACCTGAAGATCGCTGCGGCGGTGCTCTACCCGCGCCCCTTCAACATCGTCTGCACGTCGGACGGCTTTGTGGGCAAGGCGGGATTGATGCGCGCGCTCGGCTGCATTCCCACGCGGAAGTTTCAGCCGGACACCGCGCTCGTGCGCGATATGCTCTACGCGGTGAAGAAGCTCAAAAGCTCCATCCTCCTCTATCCCGAGGCGAGCTACAGCTTCGACGGCACGGCCACGCCGCTGCCGGACAGTCTCGGCAAGTGCGTCAAGGCGCTCGGCGTGCCGGTCGTGCTGCTGCGTACCTGCGGCGCGTTCGCGCGCGACCCGCTCTACAACGGACTGCAGAACCGCAGGGTCAATGTCTCCGCGGAACTGCGCTATCTGCTCTCGCCCGAGGAGGCCGCGGAAAAGAGCGCGGACGAGATCAACGCGCTGCTCGCGGATGAATTTTCCTTTGATAACTTCCGCTGGCAGCAGGAAAACGGCGTCGTCGTGAACGAGCCGTTCCGCGCCGACGGTCTCAACCGCGTGCTCTACAAATGCCCGCACTGCGGCACCGAGGGCGAAACGGAGGGCCGCGGCACGGAGCTTATCTGCCGCGACTGCGGCGTGCGCTACCGTCTGACGGAGCTGGGCGCGCTGGAATGCGAAAACGCCGAGGCGAAATTCACCCATGTTCCCGACTGGTATGCGTGGGAACGCGCGTGCGTGCGCGAGGAGCTGGAGCAGGGCAGCTATCTGCTCGACGCTCCGGTGAGCATCTGCGTGATGGTCAACTTCCGGCAGATCTGCCGCGTCGGCGAGGGCCGCCTGCGCCACGATGCGAACGGCTTCCGCCTCACGGGCTGCGGCGGAAAATTGGACTTCACGCAGAAGCCTGAGACCAGCTACAGTCTCTACGCTGACTACTTCTGGTATGAGCTGGGCGACATGATCTGCATCGGCGACCGCGACGTGCTCTACTACTGCTTCCCGCAGGGGAAGGGCGATGTGGTCGCCAAGACGCGGCTCGCCGCCGAGGAGCTCTACAAGCTCAAACGCGCCGAAAGGGCCGCGAAAAACGGCTGATGCAACCGTCCGTTGCGCAAATCCCGAGAGCTTTTCTTGCCTGCCACCGCAGAATGCGCTACGATGAGGACAGAAAACAGAAGGGAGAGCGGCGATGAGCTTTCAGGAAAATCTGATTCGTGCGCGCAAGGCGCGCGGTATGACGCAGGAGGAGCTGGCGGCGAAGCTGAATGTTTCGCGGCAGGCGGTGAGCAAGTGGGAAACGGGGGAATCGCTCCCCGACCTCTATAAGCTCGCGGCGCTCGCCGACGAGCTGGGCGTGAGCACGGACGAGCTGTGCGGCCGCGAGCCGGCTGCTTTGTGCGGCGAGGTACCCGCAACGGCTTTCGCGGGGGATGCTGCCGAGAGAGAAGCCTTTGCGGAGGAGATCCGGAGGATCGCAAAGCAGAACAGATCTCTGCGCTACGTCGTAGGCATACTGGTGCTGATTTGCGGCGTGCTGACCATGCTGTCGGGATACCGTTCACTCCAAAACAGCAAGGCACCGAGCAATGAAATAACGACGCCCGCACCCCTGCCGGACACGATCACCATCAGCGGTCTGACGCTCGACATCGATGGTATTGCGTTGGTATTCCGCTTCGTCCCCAGCGTCAGCGGCGAGGGCTACGAGTGGTCGGCGAGCTGCGCGCCGGACAACAACGGTCTGATCTCCGTTGAAACGACGACGGACGGCGGCATCTGCACCGTGCGGCTTTTGAATGTTCCGCGGTACGGCGGCGTTACGCTTTCCGCCACCGTGACGAATGGGGCGGAGAGCCGCAGCATCTGCCTTGCCACAGACATCCGCGTCGGGGAAAACAGCATCTCCTGGGACCCGCAGGTGTAACGCCCCGACAAACAATCAAACAGACCATGCCGGACGGCTGCCCTTCGGGGCAGCTGTTTTTTCGGCTCCGCACCACCGCACGGCCTCGCGCATACCTTGACAAAGGGAGAGGAAGTGGCCCCGATGCAGATGACACTTGACGCGCTGCCGGTCGGCGCGAGCGCCGTAGTGACGGCGCTGCGCTCTACCGGTGCACAGCGCCGCCGGATGCTCGACCTCGGCTTCGTGCCGGGCTCGTGCGTCCGCGCCCTGCACGTTTCCCCGTGGAGCGACCCGGTCGCCTACGGTGTGCGCGGCGCGGTCATCGCGCTGCGGCGCGAGGACGCGGGCGGCGTGCAGATCGAAATGCTTTGATTTTTCAGGAGGGATCGCCCCATGCCGAACGAGGCGCATATCATTGCTCTGGCGGGAAACCCGAACGTGGGAAAATCCACCGTGTTCAACGCCCTCACCGGGCTGCGGCAGCACACGGGCAACTGGCCGGGGAAAACCGTCGCCGCGGCGCGCGGCGATCTTACATACGGCGGCGAGCGTTTCACGCTCGTCGATCTGCCGGGGACGTACTCGCTGTTCCCCAACTCCGCCGAGGAAGAGATCGCGCGGGACTATCTCTGCTCCGGCGAGGCGGAGGCCGTGCTCATTTTGGCGGATGCGACCTGTTTGGAGCGCAGCCTGAACCTCGTGCTGCAAACCCTCGAGGCGGCGGACGTTCCTGCGGTCGTGTGCGTGAATCTGTTGGACGAAGCGGCAAAGAAGGGCATCGTGCTCGACCTGCCCGCGCTCTCCCGCGCGCTCGGCGTGCCGGTCGTCGGCACGGCAGCGAGCTGCGGAGAGGGGCTGGATAAACTGCGCGCGGCGCTGGCCGCCGCCGTCCGCGAAAAGCCTCGGCGGAGAGAGACGACGGTCGAATATCCCCGCGCGGTCGAGCGCGCGATGCGCGTGCTGGAGCCGGCGCTCGCGCCGTTCGCGCGGGAGCAGAGCCGCTTCTACGCGCTGCGGCTGCTGGAGGACGATGCTCTGTTCTTCACCCGCTTCAGTGCCGATCTGCCTGCCCTGGCGGCGGAGCGCATCGGGGAGGTCTGCGTCCGCGCCCGCGCCGAGCTGGGGGAGCTGACCGGCGACGCCCTGCGCGACGCGCTGGTGGGTGCGCTCTCCGCCTACGCTACGGCGCTGGTGCGGCTGTGCGAGCGGCGGGACGAGACCGCCGCGCAGCGGCGTGACCGGCGGCTCGACCGCCTGCTTACCTCCCGCGCGACGGGCATCCCCGTGATGCTCGCGCTCTTCGGGGCGATCTTATGGCTGACGGTCGAGGGCGCGAATGTGCCGTCGCAGCTGCTCTCACGGGCGCTGTTCTCGGCGCAGGAGCCGCTGCGGGGGCTTCTCGCCTTCCTGCCGCCGTTCTGGCGCGGCGCGCTGGTGGACGGAATGTACCGCACGCTTGCGTGGGTCGTATCGGTAATGCTGCCGCCGATGGCGATCTTCTTCCCGCTCTTTACGCTGCTCGAGGACGTGGGCTATCTGCCGCGCGTGGCGTTCGTGCTCGACCGCTGCTTCGCCCGCGCCGGGGCGCACGGGCGGCAGAGCCTGACGATGTGCATGGGTCTCGGCTGCAACGCCTGCGGCGTGACGGGCTGCCGCATCATCGACTCGCCGCGCGAGCGGCTCATCGCGATGCTGACGAACAGCCTTGTGCCGTGCAACGGGCGCTTTCCGCTGCTCATCACGCTTTTGACCGCGTTCCTTTCCGGGGAAGCCATGCTCGGCGCAAGCGCCGGACTGCTCGCGGCGCTGGTGCTCTCCGTGTGCGTGACGCTGCTCGTCTCGCGCCTGCTGTCCGCCACGCTGCTGCGCGGCGAAAGCTCCGCCTTTTCCCTCGAGCTGCCGCCCTACCGCCGTCCGCGCGTGGGGCAGGTGCTGGTGCGCTCGCTTCTGGATCGGACGGTATTCGTCCTCGGCCGCGCGGTGACGGTCGCCGCGCCCGCGGGCCTGCTCATCTATCTGCTGGGAAACTGCACCATGGGAGATACCACGTTACTTGCACACGGCGCGGCGGCGCTCGATCCGCTGGGGCGCGCGCTGGGGCTGGACGGCATGATCCTGCTCGCCTTCTTGCTCGGCTTTCCGGCGAATGAGATCGTGCTGCCGATCCTGCTCATGGGCTACTCCTCGGCGGGAACGCTGGTGGACGGCGCGTCGCTCGCGGAGCTCAAGACCATGCTGCTGGCGAACGGCTGGACGGGAACGACCGCGCTTTGTATGCTGCTCTTCTCGCTGTTCCACTTCCCCTGCGGCACGACCACGCTCACGCTCGCGCGGGAATCGAAGAGCCTGAAATGGACGCTTGTCGGCGTCGCGCTGCCGACAGCGGTGGGCATGACGGTCTGCTTTGCCGTGCATCTGGCGGCGACGTGGCTGAAAATATGAATACAAAATGTATTATTGCCTATGAACTATACGATTTGTCGCCGAAAATCGACAAAAAGAGACGCGAGCCGTCGGCTCGCGCCTCTTTTCTCTTTTGGCGCCTTAAGGCGTGGAAATAAACCCCCAGTTCTACTGGGGGAAGAAAAATAGCTTTAGCATGAGTAAAACCTCCTATTGCGGTATACTGGTAAAGGTTTGGCGACCGCATTACCAGAGCAATAGGAGGTTTTATGCAATTTAAAAAAGACGAAAGAAACGAAATAAAGAGCACATCACATTCAA
>NZ_JAHLPT010000024.1 GCF_018918025.1 Oscillibacter sp. MSJ-31
AGATCTCCAATACTTTATTTGAGGCGGCCAGGCGATCCACTTTGCCGCCTCTGTTTTGCTATGCTCTTTTTCTGCCGATAACTTTTCTTTGAATTAGGACTTGACTTTTTAGCAGGTTTTCAGCAGTATCAAATAACAGGAGAAAGCCGCGGCGGTGCATCCCGCATTATATAGGGGAAGCAGGTGAAAAGCAAGAGAATATCCGGCGGACGCATTTCGGGGTGCAAATCCATACATTTCGGGCCGTCCGCAGTCATTTTTTTGCAAAAGAAGGTATACTTTTCCGTGTAAAATCACCGGGAAACCACGGCAAAGTCCCCGGGGACTTTGCTTCTCCCCATCAGGGGAGAAGCAATCGCATTGTCAGCAGACGCATCCACACAGAGTTCAGAAGGGAGAAATAGTATGAAGAAACGGATCGTCAGCCTGCTGCTGGTGTTCTGCATGGTCTTTACGCTCCTGCCCGCCGATGTGCTGGCGGACGAGGTAAAGAGCCGCGCGGAGACGACAGCGGGCCAAACCCAGACGGTGGGCACGACGGCGGCAAAGCCGGAGAACCCGTTCGCCGACGTCAAGAGCGGAAGCTGGTACGAGGCGGCAGTTTTGTACGCCCGCGCCAACGGCTTCTTTGACGGGACCAGCGCGACGACCTTCGAGCCGGACGGCCCGATGACGCGCGCGATGTTCGTCACGGTGCTCGGCCGCATGGCGGGCGTCAAGGCGGCGGACTACGCCGGCGCGACGGACTTCATCGACGTCGCGGAGGGAACCTGGTACGCGCCCTTTGTCAAGTGGGCGGCGCGCTACGGCATCACCACCGGCACCGGAAACGGGAAGTTCTCGCCGGACGGCAGGATCACCCGCGAGGAGATGGCGGTCTTCTTCGTGCGCTATTTTGAGACCTTTGACGCGATGCCGAAGGCCGATACGACCGTCACGACAAAGCCCGCCGACCTCAATGAGGTGTCCTCGTGGGCGCAGGACGCAGTGCTCAAGCTGTGGGCGCTGGGTTTGCTCAACGGCGACGGCAAGAGCTTTGCGCCCAAGGATAAGGCGACCCGCGCCCAGACCGCCGCGCTCTGCGAGCGCACGGACAGGGCCGTGGAGACCTGGTACTCCGAGCCGGGCGTGAAGAGTGAGCGCGTGAGCGTCGAGCCGGGCAGCGCACAGGAGAGCGGCGATAAGAAGCCGGAGGAGCAGAAGCCCTCGGGCGGCGGCAGCTCCGGCGGCGGCTCCACGGGCGGCGGCAGCTCGAGCGGCGGCACGACCACCACGACCTATTATGAGGTCAGCTTTAAGCTGGGCGAGGGTGTGGCGCTCACAGGCGTGGCGCTCCCCGAGACAAAGCCCTATGTGCAGGGCACGCGCATCAGCGAGTTGCCGACGCCCACAAAGGCCGGAGCGATCTTTCTGGGCTGGTACTATAATAAGGAGCTGACGCAGGGCGCGGAGAGCGGCGACACGGTGACGCGCAACATGACCCTGTACGCCAAAATGGCGGCGGGCGAGGAGGTGCAGAGCATCGAAACGCCCAACTATGTGACCAGAGCCGATGCTCCGGCAGGCAAATTTACGTTCGAAATTACCGGTGTGGACTCCGTTATCCAAGACGGCGATAACCGGACGCTGCGCTTCATCAACGTCACCGGCGGCAATGTGGACGTGGCGTATACCGTCAACGGCACTACCGTCTCCGCTGAGCTGGAAGCGGGACAGACCTACAAGGTGGAGCTGCTGGACAACGCCGCCGAATTTGTGCTGGACGATGGGGAGCAGGGTGCGTCGGTGCGTATTCTGAATATCCTGACGGCAAAGCGGGAGACCAGAAACGCGGCGCTGACCGCCGAGGTGAAGGATAACCAAATCGACGTTGGCGACACGCAGGGCCTTTCCGATCAGGTGTTCAACGGCCTGTATCAGATCGACGAAAACGGCGTTGCCACCCAGAACGCGGAGAAAGGCACATTTACCTATACCGGCGGAAAAACGCTGGCGGTGGGTGATGTACTGGCTATCACCGGCGAGGGTGTTAATCTGAACGACATTACCTCCACGGAGGGCGACGTGGCGTATCTCAAGGTCACGAAGGTCGAGGGAGACAGGGTCAGCTATGAGATGGCCGATGTGGAGGACGTGCTGTTCCTGCCCGATGTGCTGCCCATTGAGCACGGCTGGGACACGGACAGCGAGGAAAACCAGATCACCATTTCCGCCGCCAACCTCAACACCGCGCTGAACAATGTGGACGCGGACAGTCTGGACGTGGGCGATTTCCTTGCCTTCCTGCATAACGCCGAGACCTCCGGCTCCGGTGCCGAGTACGGCAGAGTGACGGGCTTCACGCAGGACGGTGAGCGCTGGGTCATTACATACGAGGATGCCGACGAGAGTAAAGTCGAGGAAGCCCTGGATGTCTACTATACGCAGGAAAAGCCCATTGAGGTGACCGCTGAGGACATTGCCCGCATCGAAAACGAGCTGCGAAATAACATCAAGAAGAGCGACTATCCCGCCGAGGCAGCCGCCTATGTCATGGCGGTCATGCTGGAAAGCGACGGCCTTGACGCCGCGCCCGATCCCGTGGCTGTGGCGCAGACCATGGACGGCATCACCACCTATGTCGTGCAGGACAGCATTGTGCTGTACGCAGGGTCGGAAAAGGCCAAGGCCGAGGTGGATTGGAAGAATTTCCGCGTCTATATCGATGGCAGGCCGGAGCATCTGTCGGGCAATGGCTTCGATATTGAGGTCATCGTGCCCATTACGCTGGAAATGGGCGATGTGAGCATTAACTTCACCGCCGTCTTTGAAGAAGAGGTGGTCCTCAGCCAGAACATCAGCACCAAGCGGCATAAGATCGGCTTCCTGCGCTATGACTACTCGCTGAACACCTCCTTCAACATCGGCAACTATACCAGGATCAATTTTGAGGCTAAGGTGCAGACCGAGGGAGAGGACGATCCCTCGGCATCCGAGAAGCTGGATAAAATTTTTGAAACGCTGGACACCATGAAGGAGTACGGCGAGCTGCTCAAGGATGAGTTCAGCAAGGATGACGGCGGCTTCGGCAGCGACGGCACCACGGAGACCATTTCGGAGCTGTATCGGGAGGTCATGCAAACCGCCTCCGACGCATGGATCGAGATCATCAATCAGGAGCTCTTCGATGTCAGCGGCAGTGCCTTCCTGCACATCTTCTGCTATCAGATCAAGGGCAGCTTCGTGGTCAGCGCCAACATGGCCGTGGCGATGGGCATGAACTTTGAATACAACACGCAGAAGCAGTATAATTTCTCTGTGCGCGTAAAATCCCGCCAGACCACCAACGAGACCATTGACATCATCACCCCGCAGTATACCTTTGATTTCTATGTCATCGGTACCATCGGCGTCCGCGCGGGCCTGCGGCTGGAGATGTATGTGGGCCTGTTCTCGCTGAAGCTGGACAGGATCGGCATTGTTGCCGAGGTGGGCGTGTACACGCAGCTCTACGGCTACTTCTTCTATCATTTGGAGTGGAAGCAGGGCACGCAGAAGAAGAGCAATTCCGCCGGCGCGCTGTACATCGAGCTCGGCATGTATCTGGATATCAAGTTCGTTGCCACGCTCTTCAACAGCAGCAAGCTGACCTGGGCGCCGACGATCTACGCCAACGAATGGCCGCTGTGGTCGGCGGGCGACCAGCAAAATGTGTTCGGCTTTGTCAGGACGGACGATACGGAGTACGCCTTCCAAAGCGTCAAGACCATGGCTCTGCCCTCCTCGACCTACGATGTGCGGAGCATGGATCTGAAGACCGGAAGGATCGGCAACCGGAGCATGGACACCGCGGACGCGGGGAGGGAGGAAAAATACTTCCGCATCAGCTTCTCCAATCCGAAGTTCAGCTATGACGCGGCCACCAACACCGTGACGGTCGCGCCGGGCAGCTCGGTCAAGGAAGAGACGGACATGACCATCACCTGGAAGAAGGCGGCGCTGGCGTTCACCTCCAAGCCTATTCAGAAGATCATCCACATCACATGGAGCGACCCGAAGAATATGCGCACCATCAGCTTCGACTCCTGCGGCGGCAGCGCGGTGAAGCCGATCACGCTCGCCCCGGGCAGCAAGCTTACCCCGCCCGAGAGCCCCAAGCGCGTGGGCTATACCTTTGTCCACTGGGCAAAAACCAGCCTCAACTCTTGGATGACCGACTACACCTTCCCCACGACCATGCCCGATAAGTTCAAGCTGAACGGCAATTTGAGCAACAGCATCACCCTCTACGCCTATTGGCGGGAGAATACCGACACGCCGTTCACCGTCAACCACTATCAAAAGCAGCTGGACGGCAAGTATAAGCTGATCGAGACCTATCAGCTGACCGGCGTAACGAACTATTCCATCTACCGCTATTATCGCGACAAGGTCGCGAAGAAATACGAAGGCTTCCAGCCGGGGCGCTATGATCAAAAGCTGACCATCGCTCCCGACGGCTCCACCGTTGTGAACGTTTACTACGACCGCTATGCGTACAACACGAACTGGGTATGCTACGACGGCAAGCTGATCTGCACCTACACGACCTACGAGGCGAAGGTCTACGCGCCGGACGTGGCGCGCGAAGGCTATGAATTCGTCGGTTGGTACGCGGACGCGGCCCTCACACAGGAGGTGAACTTCGTCGGCGAAAACGCCCCCACCGCCCCCGCCAAGACCGTGAGCTATTACGCCAAGTGGCAGGGCGTGGAGAACACCGTCACCTTTGCCACCAACGGCGGCAGCGCGGTTGATAGCAAGATCGGCATAACCGGCGAGACCATCGCGGCGCCCGCTGAGCCCAGCAGAACCGGCTATGCCTTTGCCGGCTGGTACAGCGATCAGAACTGCACGAAGAAGTGGGATTTCGACAGCGACACCGTCCCCGGCGCGATGACGCTCTACGCCGGCTGGACACCCGCGCAGTACACCGTGACCTTTGACGCCAACGAAGGAACGGTCGAGACCGCCAGCAAGTCCGTCACCTATACCGAGGTCTACGGCGAGCTGCCCACGCCCACCAGAGTCGGCTACGCCTTTGCCGGCTGGTTCACGGAGGCGGACGGCGGCGAGCGGGTCACCGCGGAGACCAGCTTCAACAGGACCGAAAGCCAGACCCTCTACGCCCACTGGACGGAGGGCGCCGTGAACTACACGGTCAAGCACTATCAGCAGAATATTGAGGATAACAAGTACACCGAGGTTGAAGCAGACCGCCAGACGCTGAGCGGCATCACCGGTCAGACCACCGCCGCTGCAGCCAAGACCTACACCGGCTTTACGGCACAGGCCGTGACGCAGCAGACCATCAAGGCCGACGGCTCCACCGTGGTCAAGATCTACTACGACCGCCTGACCTACACGGTCACATGGATGAACGGCACGGAGACGCTGAGAACGGACACGGTGAAGTACGGTGCCAAGAGCGCCTATACCGGCACGACGCCCACCAAGACCGAAACCGGCCACACCTGTATCTTCACCGGCTGGAACACGGCGGCGGACGGCTCGGGCACAACATGGACCGCCTCCACCACCGTCACGGACAACGTGACCTGGTACGCTCGGTTCCGCAGCACGGCGAAGACCTATACGATCGACTACAGAAACATGAACGGCCTGTCCAACCCCAACCCGACAAGCTACACCTACGGCGAAACCGTGACGCTGCAGTCGCCGCCGAGCCGCACCGGCTATACCTTCGACGGCTGGTACGGAGACTGGAGCTGCACCGGCAGCCCCGTGACCGAGATCTCCGCCACGGATACCGGAGACAAGACCTTCTATGCCGGGTGGCGGGCGAACACCTACACCGTGAGCTTTGACGCCAACGACGGTGGAGTTACGGTGAACCCGGACAGCAAGACCGTTACCTATGAGTATCAGTACGGCACGCTGCCCACCCTCACCCGCATCGGCTACACCTTCGACGGCTGGTATACGAGCCAGACCGGCGGGGAGAAGGTCACGGCAAGCACAAAGGTTCAGATCACGGCAGACCAGACCCTCTGCGCCCACTGGAGCATCAATTCCTACACCATCACCTTTGTATACGGCAACGGCAGCCCGGACAGCACCATCACGCAGGCCTACGGTACGGCCATCACCAGGCCGGAAAATCCCACCCGCACCGGCTACACCTTCACCGGCTGGAACAAGGACATCCCTGACACCATGCCTGCGGAGAACCTGACCATCACCGCGTTGTGGCAGATCAGCAGCTATATCGTGACCTTCGATCCCAACGGCGGTATGCTGACCGGGAGCAAAACGATGACCGTCACCTACGGTGACCGCTACGGCGATATGCCCAAGGTCATGCCCCCGAATGAGACGCTGGCGCTCCGCGGCTGGAATACGAAGCAGGACGGCAGCGGAGATTATGTCTGGCTGAACGACAAAGTTCAGATCACGGAAGACACGACCCTCTACGCACAGTGGGAGGACTACGACAAACCGTATGATCTGTACATCGGCGGCACGCAGGTGACCAAAAGCATTGCCGACGACGTGTTCAAAAATGGAACGGTCTCCTACGATCCCATTACCAACATCCTGACGCTGAACAATTGTAATTATACCTATTCCGGCGAGGGTGGCACGCGCGGAGCATCAATGGAAGCGATCTTTTATGGAAATTATGATTCTAAGGAGGTTCCTTTGACCATTGTGCTGCTGGGAGAAAACCGTCTCACGTGTGTCTCCAATACATGTGCCTATATGTATGGCATCAACGCGCCGTGGGTTAAGGCGGTGACGATCAAGGGCGGCGGCTCGCTGGTGGTTTCCGCCGAAAGCAAGAAGATCGCGCCGTACAGCAATAGTATCGGGATCTCGGTGGAGGAAGGAAGCCTGACGCTCGAGGACGTGACCGTGACGGCGACCGGCGGTAATTTGCAGTCGAATGGCGGTGATATAAATAATAATAACCAGCTCAGCCTTGGTGTGCAGTGTACTGGGCTGACTGTGAATAACAGCACACTGAAAGCGCGCGGCGGCAATGTGACATATCTGACATGCACGTCACCCGACGGTAAGGTTTACAGTCATAATGGTTCCAGCTACGGCATCTTCTGCTCCAATACCGCCGAGATCATCGTGAACAGCGGCACCGTAGAAGCGACCGGCGGCAATGTAACCATCAACAACAACAAGAGCGGCATATCGGACGCAAACAGCTATGGCATTGCCGGATATCTCAAGGTCAACGGCGGCACCGTCACCGCGACCTGCGGAGAAGCAAAATATGTCGAAGGGAAGGACGGAAACACGACAACCTGTGCCGTGGTCAGCGGCAGCGCGAAGGAGACTGTGACGCTGGGCACCGACGTCACCGCAGTTGGCTCCACGAACGCGGACGGCACCGGCGCGGAAGCCTACAACGCCCAAAACAAGGACACTTACAAATACTTCAAGGCAGAGGCAGCCAAGCAGTAAGCGCGCCTAACACGCCTGCCATCAACAGCACAGGCAGCGAGCGGCGGCACAAGCCCGTGCAGCCTCATCAGCAAAGCGCCTGTAAACGGTAATCACACGCACCTGTACCGTTTGCGAAATACCTGTGCCGCCGCCGGCAGGTTATGCTGAAGCCACGGCGATTCGTGCTGCCCTGACCCACACCGTGACCCACGACAGAAAAGAAGCGGGCGGAGACAATGGAGCGGTCAGGGTATTCGGAAGTGGTTTTTCACGCCGAAAACGCTCGAAAGCACGAAAAAGGGCGCGAGAGCACGCTGTCTTCTCCTCTATCGAATATTCACACGCATGAGGTCACTGGTTCGAGTCCAGTAGTCCGCACCAGAAAAAGCCTTGAAACTCAACGGTTCATGTTCATAGGTACACAATGTGACCTATGGGGCAGACCGGACGGTACAGGGCACGAAAAAAATAAGTCGAGGGAAATTCCCTCGACTTATTTTTTTCTTTGATCCCAAGTTTATCTGAGCGGCACATTTTAATCGGATGCGCAGACTTGATACGGGATATGACATTATCTTCGGTTCCTTTTCTATGCGCAGAATCTAACAAATAGATATTGGGAGAAAAAGCAATTTTAGGATGGTGTTTCCATGGAAGATATTTTCGACAAATTACAAGCTATCACAGGCAATCCAAAATACTCAAATTCAGAAGTTATCACACCAAAGTCCATTGTTTCCGACATGGTAGATTTACTTCCTGCTGATGTATTTTCACCAAAATCTAAATTTTTGGATCCGGCTGTCAAGAGTGGCCGTTTTCTTGCAGAGATTTACAAAAGGCTAATGGAAAGCCAACTATTCTCATCTGACAGCAAATCTGAATGTGAGTCGTTCATTTCGTGGGTGGAGACAAAGTTTGTGAAATTCCTTGTCCTAATAAATACGATAGGGTATCATAGATTATTTGATGAGTTGCATTTCAAATATGTACCCGACCCCGGAGCATTTGACCATATATTTACCGACCAAGAACTATATCAAAAATACGGACTCACTCAAGAAGAAATCAATATTATAGAGTCCGTTATAAAAGAACGGAAATGAAATAAGGCTCAGAGGTCGACTAGCTTCTGAGCCTTTCATTATGCCTTGTATTTTTCACTAGAAACTGCTATGATGGCCACGAGAATGGGACACGCGAAAATTACACCGTGTGTTAGTGGGAATACATCCAGATATACTTACTTGGAGGGGAAATTAGTGGGAGCCAAGATTAGTCAAGAAGAAATCATGCAGTTATTGGATAAGCTATACGAGCAATCAATACATGGGGTGGCAAAAATAAGTCCGCCGATTGACACACTAGCCAGTGACTATTTGCAGAAAAACAGAGATGTCGATACCGCCGCTAAGCAGTTCATTAACTATCAGATTGCAAAATGCACTACATCTGGGTTTGTAACAGGTTTAGGTGGACTCATCACCCTTCCTGTTGCTATCCCTGCAAATGTGGGAAGTGTCATGTATGTTCAAATGAGAATGATTGCCTGTTTGGCATATATGGGTGGCTATGATATCAATAGCGACCAAGTACAAACTCTTGTATATGCTTGCCTCGCAGGCATCTCCATTGACCAAATCCTAAAACACGCAGGAATACAGTTTGGAAACAAGTTCGCAATGGCAATGGTCAAGAAAATCCCGGGTGAAGTCCTCACAAAAATCAATCAAAAAGTAGGATTTAGATTTTTGACCAAATTCGGAACTAAGGGAATCATCAACATTGGAAAGGCTGTCCCGATTGTTGGCGGAGTAATCAGTGGCGGATTTGATTTTGCTGAAACCAAAATTATTGCAAACCGTGCCTATAAGATGTTCATTAAAGGTGATTTAACAGCTCTTTCTGACGGCGATAGCACTGATACCGAAATTATTCAAGGGGTCTAATATTTGAGGCTCCACCCGAGAGGATGGGGCCTTTTTTATGTCCCCTAATGAATAAATCTACATTAGAATTGGCTAACCAAGCAGTAGCAACAATTAACTTAAAAGGGAGTATTATCAAAGAGAGTAATTTCAATGGGGCACACAATTTTTCATTGCCTCGTAGTTCCAAAACAGCTGCATGATAGGCATAAGGAGTTTAATGATCGTCAATGGAGCGAATCAAGCAGATGCGGCTGCAAAATAAAAGCATTTGCAAATTTATGACATAGGGAGGGTCCCACGCTTTCGCAATGGGAGGTTTTTGCTGGCTGATCGGAATTCTGGTTCTCATGCAGGGGATGCGCGATCTGTTGGATCACAACACAAATAAAAAGGATCCGCCCAAATGAACAGCGATATGGAGAGGAGTACCTCAAAAAGGTACTCCTCATTTTTTACCGTATCAATCTTCATCGGGCCATTCGCTCTCCGGCACGGGCCGGTCGGGCAGCTCGCCTATCTGATGGAATGCTGCTGAGCAGAGAGGTATACATAAAGCCAAAGGGCGCGTTCTTTTGAACGCGCCCTTGCTGTTTAGCCGGATAGCTCCCGGATCTCATCCTGAATGAGGCGGCCCGCCGCGGCGGCAAGCTGGTCGATGCGCCGGATGCGCGCGAGATCGCGGCCATAGATGGCGTTCGCCGCCGGAACGCTGGTGTTCTCGCCCATGAACACCGCGGCGACGCGGATGCCCTGCGCGCGCAGGGCACGGACCTCGGCGGCGGTGTCGTCGATGCCGGGCTGACCGTCGTAATCGCGGCTGAGCGGAATTTTGCCGCTCGGGAGAATTTTGTGGCTGTCGTTCGGGCTGGCGTCGGTGAGCAGAATGAGCAGATGCTTGTCCGCGGGAGCCGATTTCATCAGCTCGCCCATGCCGCGCAGAGCCAGACCGTCGCGGTTCCAGCCCGCGGCAAAGTAGTCGAACACGCGATGCTCGCCGTTTTTGTCCCCGAAATCCTTCAAAACGCGCAGCACCGTGTAGCCGCGCAGGCTGCAGAAGCCGGTCACGCGCACGGGGATGCCGCAGGAGGCGAGGCTTTTGGCGAGAAGGTAGCCCTGAATGGCGATGCTCTCCTGACAGTGCAGGCGCGAGGCCGAGGCGTCGAGCATCAGGTCGACGGTGAAGCCCGCGCGGCTCTCCTCATCCTTGCGGAGAAAGACGCGGCCGTCGTGCAGCACCGGCGCGCGCCAGACGCGCATACCGTCCAGCCGCCCCTCGCGGGCGAGGATGTCCTCGGGCTGCTGATGGATGAGCATACAGTTGCGGATCTGCTCTGTCAGGCGCAGGAGAGCGTTCTGATGCAGTGCGCTGTCGCGGACGTAGGCGGCGCGGTTGCGCTTGGCCTGCTCGGCAGCCTGCTCGAAAAGACGCTGCGTGTCGGTGCGCATGGGCTGGCCCGGCACGCGCTCGCCGCGGGTGAACCAGAGATGGCAGCCGAGGTGATCGCCGGTGCAGCAGCGCTGCTCGATGCGCGCGAGCGCCTGTGGGGAATAGAGGCTGCGGCCGAAGCAGCGCTCAATGTAGTCGTGATCCTCCGCTTCGCGCTCGTTCGAGCGAAGCTGGGCGCGCAGCGCGTTGGACGCGCGCACCATGCCGTTCTCGCCGGCGACCGCGGAGCGGCCGACGGTTAGCTCGTCGGTGCGGACGATCTCGACCGGCAGGAGCTTGGTGAGCAGCGGCGCCCAGCGGTCGCTGAAGTGAAGACGGAACAGAGATTTTTTATGGGGCGTGCCGTCAAATTGCAGGTATTTCTCAAACGCCGCGCGGACGGCGGCCTCCAGATCGTCCGCGTCGAGCGTGCCCGGGCAGGCGAGGGCCTCGGAGAGTCCCTTTTCCCACGGGGCGAGCAGCGGCGGCTTCTGCCCAAGGACAGATCTCCAGCGGGCGGACTGGAGCGAATAGACGAGCTGGTTCTTGTCCATCCACTCCTGCCGCGAGAGCTGATATTCCGAGGCAAAAAATTCTGCGGCGTGGGCGCGGCGCAGCTCCGTGAGCACGGGGCGGACGGGAAGCTCCTTTTCATAGACGGCGTTTTCCAGCGCGAGCCACGCGAGGTCGTCGAACGCGGAGCGCCGCGTGTCGTCCGCCCAAAGGGCGAAGAGACGGCGCGGCATCTCGTCGCCCAGCCACTTGCGGACCAGACCGATGACGCAGTTCATGTAGAAGTCCGGCGTGCCGTCGGCCTTGAGGGCGAGAAACTGCGGCTCAAATTGATAGTCGCCGCAGGCGGTCCAGACCAGATTGATGGCGCGGCGCTGGTTGGCGCTATAGCTGTCGGTTTCCATATCAGTCGGTGAACAGGCGGCTGCGGTCGAGCTTCGCGGGGATGCGCGCAGCGATAACGTCGCGGATGAGGCTCTGCTCGTAGGCGTCGAAGGCCTTGTTGGTGATGCCCATGTCGAGCGCCGTACCGGCGCTCACGCCGCGGCGGATCAGGCGCAGCGCGTCCAGAAGCCCGCGCAGGTCGAGCGCCTTGGAGGAGATCTCCGCGCTCTCGCACTTCTTTTGCAGGTCGAGAAAGAGCTGCACGAGCTGTCCGCGGTACTTTTTCTCCAGCGTGGGGAACTCCTCGCCGAGCAGACGGTCCAGACCGTCCTCCGCGATGGGCGGCATCTGAATGACAACAAAGCGCGAGGTGAGCGCTTCATTCAGCTCGCGCGTGCCGGCGTAGCCGTAGTTCATCGTGCCGATGAAGCGCGCGGCGGGGTCGACCGTCACGCGGTCGTAGCCGGGAACGTCGATGGTGCGGCGAAAGTCCAGCGCGGCGTGCAGCACGGCAAGAGCCTCATTTTTGGCCATGTTGATCTCGTCAAGCACGCCGAAGCCCCCGTGCTTCGCGCAGAGGTAGACGGGGCCGGGGCGGAAGGTCACCTGTCCGTTTTCAAAGGTGTCCATGCCGATGAGCCCGGCGGCATCCATGCTGACGTGGAAGGAAACGTCCCACGCGGGGCGGCCGAAGGCCTGCGCCAGATTTTCGGCCAGCACGTTCTTGCCGGTCGCCTTGCTGCCGGCGAGCAGCAGGTTCTCGCCGCACAGCAGCGCGGCGATGGCGGCCTCCCAGACCTCTTTCCCATAATAATGATAGCGCGGCTGCGGGATGCGGCCCTGCAGCGCCGGCTCGGCGGGGTATTGTGCGCGGTAGGCGCGGACGCCGTCGAGCAGCGCGGGGCTGATGTGCTCCTGCTCTAAAAATTCCAACAAGCTCTCCTCATCCTCTCTTTCGGAAATTCGCGTGTTGCGCGCTTCGCTTCGGCCTCATCATAGCACAACGCGAGGGCTTTGCAAGCCCTTTTTCCGTCAAAATTTCGGACGGCTGCGGCGCGTTTCCTGGACGCTTTGGCGCGAGCGGCGCAAAAAAGAACGCCGCCCGCGGGCGGCGCTCTCTGAACGGCTCAGTCTTTTGTAAGGATGATGGGCATGGCGGTGGTCTCGCTCTCGCCGTCGGCGCTGTTGTTGGCGGAGGGCATTATCTCGCGCGTGAGCATCGCCGAGAGCCGCGTGCCGTCGGTCAGCTCCGCATGGAATACGACCTGCAGCTCCGCACCGTAGGGAAGGCCAAATTCCACGCCCTCTGCGCCATAGATGCTGTAAACGCCGGCGGTGCTCTCATCGGGAATGTCGCTGATCCACCACTGTACGACGGAGCGTTCCTCGTCGTCAGCCTCCGCAAATTTGAGCGTGCTTTGCGCCGCGCTCTTTCCGTCCACCCGATAGTCGAGCCACGCGGACCGGACGTCGGCATCATAAGCGCCGAGGTAGAGGTTCGCGGTGCGGTGGTCCTCGGGGTCCGCCCAGCCCCTGACGCTGCATCGGATGTCCGAGGCGGAATAGGAACGGCTGAGGACGTAGCCGAAGGAAAGATCCTCATAGAGCTTCGGCAACGCCTCGTCGGCAAAGCCGGGCAGGTCGCGAATCGTCTCAAGCTGGCGCTCGCCGCCGGTATCGTAGGCGGCGGTGGCTTCGAAGCCGGCGTCGTTCATCGAAAGCACGGCTTCGCCGCGGTAGACGTCATACTCGTCGCGGACCAGCACGACGGCGGTCGTTCCGTCGTCGGAGGCAAGGGAGCGGAGACGGAGGGAGACGGCAAGGTCTTCCTGCACCGTCTTGGGCCGGAGGGCGAAGGCAACCGTGCAGGTGTAGGCGTCCAGGTCAAAGCGCTTGACCGTGTAGTCGAACTGCGCGGTCAGCGTGGCGCTCTCCTCCATCGCTTCGCGCACGGAGCTGCTGATGCCCGCGATCTGCGAGGAAAGGCTGGACTGCACGCTCATGATCTGTGATTGCAGAGAGCCGACCTGCCGCTCGAGCTGCTTGACGCGGTGGTTATTGTAGAGTGCCAGACCGACGGCGAGGGCGAGGCAGACCGCCGCCGCGCCGAGAAGGAGCTTTTGCCGGCGAACCTTCTTCGGCGCGGCAAGGGTCTCCTGCGCGGGCACGGGCGTGGAAGCTTCGACAGACGAGGCGGCCTTGGCGTCACCCTTTTCCGCCTCCTCAAGGCTCAAAAGCTCATCGACGCTCACGCCGTAGAGACGGCTGAGCTCCACGAGCTTGCTCAGCTCGGGCTGGGCGGCGCCATTCTCCCACTTGGAGACGGCCTGACGGGAGACGTTCAGCCGTTCGGCCAGCTCCTCCTGCGAGAGGCCCGCCGCGCGGCGGAGCTCATAGAGTTTTTCACATAGCTTCATGGGCGCATTCTCCTTTGCTTTGATGGCATCAGCTTAGCAAAAACAGCCGTTTTGCGCCACCAACCGGGTGTTTCGTTTTGTCAACCAATGGTTTCCTTTTGACCAAATGCCCTTTTTCGTGCAACCTTTCGCCGCCGCGCGCATATACTGCATGGTATGGCACGGGGAGGTGAGAGCATGAGAGAGTGGCAGGGCGTCCGCGGCGACGTGGACGACATGATCTTTGTGGACGACTGGTTCGTCAGCGAACGGTAAGTGAGAAAAAGCTCCGCGCGTTTCAGGGAAGGAACGCAGGCGGAGCGTTTTTCGTTTTTATAAAGCCTTGTCGATGGTCGCGCCGCCGGCGACAACGTCGCCGCGGTAAAAGACCACGGCCTGCCCCGCGGTGATGGCGCGCTGCGGCTCGTCGAAGTCCACGCGGACCGCGCCGCCGTCCAGCGGCGTGACGGTCGCGGCGCTTTCGCGCTGGGAATAGCGCGTTTTGGCGGTGACGCGCAGCGGCTCTGCGGGCGGCGTAATGATCCAGTTCACGCGCGAGGCGAGCAGGGCGGAGGAGAACAGCTCCGCGTCGTCGCCGAGGAGCACGGTGTTGTGCTTCGCGTCCTTGGAAAGGACGTAGAGCGGGCGGTCGGCGCTCACGCCGAGACCCTTGCGCTGACCGGCGGTGTAGGCGACCAGTCCGCGGTGACGACCGAGGACGCGGCCGCTCGTATCGACGAAGTCGCCCGGCTCGGGCGTGACGCCGCCGAACTCGCGCAGGAAGCGCACATAGTCCCCGTCGGGGACGAAGCAGATGTCCTGCGAGTCGGGCTTCTGCGCGTTTTCAAGGCCGAAGTCAGCGGCGAGGGCGCGGATCTCCGGCTTGCTGTATTCGCCGACGGGAAGCAGCAGATGCGCGAGCTGGCGCTGCGTCATCTGGTAGAGCACATAGCTCTGATCCTTGTGCGCGTCCACGCCGCGTAGGAGCAGGTGACGGCCCGACGCAGCGTCGAAGCCGACGCGGGCATAGTGCCCGGTGGAAACATAGTCGAAGCCGTGGTCGAGCGCCCAGTCGAGCATCGCGCCGAACTTCAGCTCACGGTTGCAGTCCAAGCAGGGGTTCGGGGTGCGGCCCGCGTAGTATTCCGAGACAAAATGCCCCATGACCTCGCGGCGGAAAAGGTCGCACAGGTCGAGCACCCGGTGGGAGATGCCCATCTGCGCGGCGACGCGCGCGGCCTCCTCGATGTCGTCGGCGCTGCCGCAGGTGCCGGGACGGTCCTTATAATGGTGCAGCCGCAGCGTGACGCCCGAAACAGCATAGCCCTGCTTTTGCAGCAGGAGGACGCAGGCGGCGCTGTCCACGCCGCCCGACATACCGACTAAAACTTTCTTTGCCATGCGTGCCGCTCCCTCAATCCAGGTATTTTTGCAGAAACGCGCGGCTCGGCAACGCGTCACTCAACTCCATGAGAACATGGTCGAAGCCGCCGGCATAGTCAAAGCGGCGGTCGGACAGCGACAGATCCGTCGAGCGGGCGTTGGGCAGCGAGAGCGTGAAGGCCGTGCCCTTACCGACAGCGGATTCCGCCACGAGCATCCCGCCGTGGCCCTGCGCGATGCGGCGGCAGAGGGACAGCCCGACGCCGAGACCGTGCGGCGGCGCGGGATCAAGGCGGTCCGTATCCAGATAGCGCTCGAAGATGTGGGCAAGGCGCTCCGGCTCGATGCCGCGGCCCGTGTCGGCCACGGTGAGCTGAACATGGCGCTCGCCGCATTTGACGCGCACGCTGACCGTGCCGCCCTCCGGCGTGAATTTCAGCGCGTTGGAGAGCAGGTTCAAAAGCGCGCGCTCGAGCATGGGGGCGTTGAATGCGATGACGTGGCTCTCGTGGCTGGCGGAAAAGCGCAGCGCGACGCCGCGCAGCGCGAAAAGCGGCTCGGCACGCTCGCAGAGCGCGTGGCAGAAGCCGACGATATCGTCGTTGCGCAGCCGGAAGCGTCCGCCCTGCACCAACTCGCTCACGGCGGAGAGGTTGCCGACCAGACGCAGCATTTGATGGCAGCTCATCGTGAGAATGGCTGCATTTTTATCCAGCATGGGGTCGGCCTCACGCGCTTCCGCCGGCGCGAGACGGTTCGCCGCGGCAAACACGTTCGCCATCGAGGAGCGGAGCTGGGCCGAAACGTTCGGCAGGACCTCGGCCAGAAGCTGGAGGTCTTTTTCGTCAAGCGGCATCATAAAGTGCGCCTCCTTTGGGAAAGCTGTTCATATCCTTTGCAGGACGGCGCGATTTTCGTGTGGAAAAAAGTACCGCAGCGCGATGAGCGCAATGTGAGGTAATAAGTAGAATACCAAACTCCTGTCGAAAATACAAGAACTTTCGTGTAAAGGAAAATTTTTTGAAAAAACACTTGCATTTGAAAAAGAGTATGCTATAATACCAAATGTGCCATACATTTGATATATTCCGTAAAAACGAAAGGGAGCGCATTTTATGTCTATTAAAATCGGTATCAACGGCTTTGGCCGTATCGGCCGTATGGTGTTCCGTGCCTGCCTCGAGCATCCCGAGATCGACGTGGTCGGCATCAACGATCTGTGCCCTGCCGATTATCTTGCCTATATGCTCAAGTACGATACGATGCACGGCCGCTGCAAGGCTGACATCGAAAGCCGCGAGAACGCGCTGGTCGTCAACGGTCAGGTCATTCCCGTGTTCAGCGAGAGAGACCCCGCGAACCTGAAGTGGGGCAAGCTCGGCGCGGAGTATATCGTCGAGTCCACCGGCCTGTTCCTGACGAAGGAAAAGGCTGCCGGTCACATCGCCGCCGGCGCAAAGAAGGTCATCATGTCCGCGCCGAGCAAGGACGACACCCCGATGTTCGTCATGGGCGTGAACCATAAGAACTATACCAGCGATATGCAGTTCGTCTCCAACGCGAGCTGCACCACCAACTGCCTCGCCCCCATCGCCAAGGTCCTGCATGAGAACTTCGGCATCAAGGACGGTCTGATGACGACCATCCACTCGGTCACCGCCACACAGGAGACGGTGGACGGTCCCTCTCTCAAGGATTGGCGCGGCGGCCGCGCGGCTACCGCGAACATCATCCCCAGCTCCACCGGCGCAGCCCGTGCGGTCGGCAAGGTCATTCCCGAGCTCAACGGCAAGCTGACCGGTATGTCCATGCGCGTTCCGACGCTGGACGTTTCCGTCGTTGACCTGACCGTCAACCTCGAGAAGCCCACCACCTACGATGAGATCTGCGTCGCCATGAAGAAGGCCAGCGAGGGCGAGCTGAAGGGCATCCTCGGCTACACCGACGAGGCCGTCGTTTCCTCCGACTTCCTCGGCGACTCCCGCACCTCCATCTTCGACGCCACCGCCGGCATCGCCCTGACCGATACCTTTGTCAAGGTCGTCAGCTGGTACGATAACGAGATCGGCTACTCCAACAAGGTGCTTGAGCTGATCGAGCACATGTATGAGGTCGATCACGGCCACTCCGCCAAGTAAGCGCGGACAATAAGCCAACTTCTGAGAGTTTCCTCCTCTCGTTCGTTGTAGAAAGGGAAAGCGCAGCTTCGGCTGCGTTTTTTCTTTTGTGGTTGCATTTGTCACTTTACGCAGCGCGGAAAAGCTGATAAACTGACGAAAACAAAAGCAAAGAGGTCTTTTCTATGTTTCAGGGCTTTTCGCAGAACGCCATCGACTTCCTTTGGGGCATCAGCCTGAATAACGAGCGGGGCTGGTTCATGGCGCACAAGCAGGATTTTACGGACTATGTGGACGTTCCCATGCGCGAGCTGGGGAAGGCGGTCTTTTCCGCGCTGGCGGAGGAATATCCCAAGCAGGACTGGCGGCTGCACGTCTGCCGCATCTACCGCGACGCGCGGCGGCTGCACGGACGCGGGCCGTACAAGGAGCATCTGTGGTTCACCATCGAGCGGCCGCACGAGCGCTTTGAGAGCGTGCCCGCGCTCTATTTTGAGCTTGCGCCGAACTACTACAGCTACGGCTGCGGCTACTGGGACGCGGGGGCGGCGACGATGGCAAAGCTCCGCGCGCGCATTGAGAACGACCCCAAGCCGCTCGAAAGGCTGGCGCGGCGGCTGAATAAGTCAAAATTTGTGCTCTCCGGCGAGGAATTCAAGCGGCCCAAGGGCGACGCGGGCAAGCTGCTGAATCCGTGGTACAACCGCAAAAACATTGCCATCGGCTATGACGATAACCCCGAGGGCGTGCTTTTCACGCCGCAGCTCAGAGATGAGGTGCTCGAGGGCTTCCGCTTCCTGATGCCCTACTATCAATATTTAGACACGCTCTCCGGCGACATGGAGCCGAACAGGTGAAAAATGAGACGGCGTGAGCCGTCTCATTTTTTCGCTATTTGCCGAGCCGTTCGCCGACGAGCGCCATCCGCGCCCCGTCCATTTCGATGCTGTCCATGTCGATGATGACGATGCGGCGGCCGTAGACGAGCAGCCAGCTATCGCACGGCGTGCTGTCCTCCGTATCCCAAAGCTGCCACGCGCGGTCCGCGCCCCACGGCGCGGCATCCGCCTCCCGATAGTCCATCATGCTCCATTTCCTGTCCGCGTACTCGTCGAGCTTTCCCTGCAGGCAGGGGTCAAAGAGCAGAGCGAGCTTAATGTCATAGGTCGTGCAGCGCAGCTCCGGCGCGTCGCTGTCCCAATCACCCCAGCGGGTTTCTTGACTGAAGATCTGCCGTGTGACCAGCGGGGTGGAGCTATCCTCCCGCTTGCAGGAGTAGCGGTCGTAGTCTGTTTCCGTCAAGTCCTCGACATAGAGCGGAAGGGGATCGTGATAAGCGTACTCGGTGGTGGTCTTTTTACCGCCCATGCTGAGATGTGTGTACTCATAAGGCTCGGCGTTCGGCGGCGGGGGCTCCTGCGCCAAGCGGGGGAGAAAGACCACAAACAGCACAAGGAACACCAAAATGTCCACAATAATGGTGACGGTGCGGTTGACCGTGGCGCTGGCGTTCATGCGCCGCAGGATGCTGTGCGTGAGCCGGACGATGAAAAATGCCGCGAAGTAGGCAAGGAAGGACCGCCGTACTGTCTGGGAATCCGTCAGGACGCTCAGCGTGATCAGTGCGAGCAGCAGCCATGTGAGCAACTGCACGCCGGGCAGCGAGCGCGTGGGCGTGAAGCGCCCCAGCTCGTGCGCGTTGCGCACGGCCCTCCTCCGCCAGCGGTAGTAGCCGATCAGCTCGGAGAGGGAGATGAGGAACATCGTCGGCACCGCCAGACACATCGAGAAGGTCGTGCGGCGCGCAAGGATGTCCGCGAGCGCCAGAAACGAGTTGCCTAAGATACCGAAGCCGGTGTAGAACAGCGCCATCCCCAGCAGGAGCCATAGCGAGAGCAGATAGTTTTTCTTCGCTGCGCGGTGCAGCGTTTCGACCTGCGTGACCGCCTCGGTCTCAATGGGTACGGCGCTCTCGTCCGTGTTGTAGAAGATGTGCAGCTGGGCGCGGTTCGCCGCGCGGACCCAGCCCGCCTGCGCGCAGTAGTCCCAAAAGGTCAGTTCGCCCTCGCTCGGCGTGATGGGATCGCTCTCCGTGGCGTCGGGGTAGTAGGCGACCGAAAAGCGGAGCCTTTGCGGCTCGATGCGGCGGTAGCGCCAGAGAGTGGTGCCGATCGAGTCGAGCAGCCAGCCCTTTGCCGCCATTTTTTCAAGGTGCCGTTCCATGCCGGTGTGGTCGTAGAAGGAATACAGGTTCAGTTCCCATCGCTTAGCTTGCATGGCGTTTCGCCTCCTCCCAAAAGTCTTTGATAGTCGTTCATCTGCGCCGTCAGGCGGTCCATCTCGCCGCGCAGCAGCTCCTCGCCCCGAAGCGTCAGGCGGTAGCTGCGCCGGCGGCCCTCGCATTTGGTCTCGACGATGTAGCCCTCGGCGGCGAACTGGTCCAAAAGATTGTAGAGCGTGCCGGGGCCGACGCTCACGCGGCCGCTCGTGAGCAGACGGATGCGCTCCATCAGATCCATGCCGCAACATTCCTCGCGCAGACAGAGAAGGATGTAAAACATCTGCTCGGTGAGCGTCTGAAATTTTTCGCGGGCCATTGTACCGCCTCCTTTTATCGATATTCGATATTCTTGAGGAGAGTATACTATCGAATATCGATATTGTCAAGAAAAAAATCGGAGAGCCGTTGGCTTTCCGATTTTTCATTCAGGCTTTGTCCTCTTCCCGGTATTCAAGAATATCGCCGGCATCGCAGTTGAGCGCCTCACAGATCGCCGCGAGCGTGGAGAAGCGGATCGCCGTCACCTTGTTGTTCTTGATCTTGGACAGATTCACGTTGGAGATGCCGACGCGCTCTGCCAGCTCGTTCAGCGACATTTTTCGCTCGACCATCATGCGGTCCAGTCTCAGAATGATCTTTCCCATTTACACAAGCCCTTCCACATCTTGTTCCAGCTCCACGCCGCGCGCAAAGAACTGCGTCAGGCAGAGGATCACGAGACCCATGGAGAAGCCGTAGAGCCGAACGCTCGTTTCGACGGTATCGGTGCCGAGGATCAGGCGGCACACGATGCTCAGCGCAAGCCCCGCGAGCGGAATGGAGATGGCGAAAATGCCGATCTCGCGGAGCATACGGATATTATCCGCCTGAAAAACCGTGCTGCTCTCTGACCGCATGATGATAAGGTAGAGATTGCGGAAGATCATCGCCATGAGAGAAGGAAGCGCGACGGCTGCGGCAAAATACAGAAGCATTGCCCGCATATCAATGCCGTTCGCGGTCGGTACGCTGAACTCAAAGCCGAGGACGCTGAGCTCCAAACGGCCGGTACGGATCGATCCCGCCAGAGCGTCCGCGAGAAATGTGCGGTCCGCAAACGAGTATATTCCGGCTGTGAGCATGAGAGCGGCCGTCATCCAATAGCCGAGCTCTGTAAATTTTGTGATGATCTTGGCCGCCTTGATGATCCAACGGTTCCACTTCATTTTTCCGACCTCCTCAAGATGCTTGATGAGGATAGTATAACCGCCGAATATTCGTTTGTCAATATATTTTTATCGTTTTACGATAAATTGTATATGATTATCATAAAATCATCACGCGGATATAGGCAAAGCCCCCGACCGCAGCCGGGGGCTTTGAGAAGAGAGCGTTAAATTGATTGGACGGTCGGTCACTCCAGCTCCACCGTGGCGGGGGGCTTGGAGGTGACGTCGTAGAGGATGCGGTTGACGCCCTTGACCTCGTTCACGATGCGGCGGGAGACGGTGTCGAGCAGCTCCCACGGCAGACGCGAAAAGTCGGCGGTCATGAAGTCCTGTGTCTCTACCGCGCGCAGCGCGATGGCGTAGTCATAGGTGCGCTCGTCGCCCATGACGCCGACCGAGCGCAGGTTTGTGAGCGCGGCGAAATACTGGTTGATGCTGCGCTCAAGGCCCGCCTTGGCGACCTCCTCGCGGAAGATGGCGTCCGCCTCGCGGACGATGTGCAGCTTCTCCTCGGTGATCTCGCCGATGACGCGGATGGCAAGGCCCGGGCCGGGGAAGGGCTGACGCCAGACGAGGCTCTCGGGCAGGCCGAGCTCGATGCCGAGCTGGCGCACCTCGTCCTTGAAGAGACGGCGCAGGGGCTCGATGATCTCCTTGAAGTCCACATGGTCGGGAAGCCCGCCGACGTTGTGGTGGCTTTTGATGACGACGCTCTCGCCGCCGACGCCGGATTCCACCACGTCGGGGTAGATGGTGCCCTGCGCGAGGAAATCGACGCGGCCGAGCTTTTTGGCCTCCGCTTCAAAGACGCGGATGAACTCCTCGCCGATGATCTTGCGCTTGCGCTCCGGCTCGGAGATGCCGGCGAGCTTGGTGAGAAAACGCTCCTGCGCGTTCACGCGCACGATGTGCATGCCGAGACAGTCGTGCATGGCGCGCTCGACCTGATCGCCCTCGTCCTTGCGCAGCAGGCCGTGGTCGACAAAGATGCAGGTGAGCTGTTCGCCGACCGCGCGGTAGAGGAGCGCGGCGGCCACGGCGCTGTCCACGCCGCCGGAGAGCGCCAGCAGCACCTTGCCGCCGCCGACCTTGGCGCGGACCTCCTCGATGGCCTCGCTGACGTAATTCGCCATGCTCCACTCGGGGGCAAGGCCGCAGACCTTATAGAGAAAGTTTTTCAGAATTTCGGTGCCGTGGACGGTATGCAGCACCTCGGGGTGGAACTGCACGCCGTAGAGCTTCTTTTCCGCGTTCTCGATGGCGGCGTAGGCGCAGCCCGCGGTGTGCGCGATGGCGCGGAAGCCGGGGGAAAGGCGCTCGACCTCGACGCCGTGGCTCATCCAGCAGATGCTCGTCGGCTCGATGCCGTCGAACAGCAGGCTCGTGCCGTCGTGCGTCAGCTCCACCTTGCCATACTCGCGGACCTCGGCTCTGCGGCAGGCGCCGCCGAGCTGATGGATCATCAGCTGCTGGCCGTAGCAGATGCCGAGGATGGGCAGGCCCAGCTCGAAAATGGCGTTGTCGAGCGCGGGGGCGTTCGGCTCAAACACCGTCGCGGGGCCGCCGGTGAAGATGATGGCGGCGGGGCCGAAGGCGCGGATGTCGTCCATCGACATGGTGTAGGGCTTGATCTCACAGTAGACGCCGCATTCACGCACGCGGCGCGCGACGAGCAGATTGTACTGCCCGCCGAAATCCAATACCAGTACCTTTTTCATCTCAGTCGTCCTCACGGAAGAGAATGCCGTTCTCGTCCGCCTGCTCGATGACGGCAAGCGCCTTGTACGGTACGCCGGAGGCACGGAATTTGTCGCCGCCGCCCTGGAAACCCTTTTCGACCGCGACGCCGATGCCCTCGAGTGTCGCGCCCGCGGCGTTGACGAGGTCGATGAGACCCTGCATCGCGTTGCCCTTGGCCATAAAGTCGTCGATGATGAGAACGTGGTCGTCCGCGTGCAGCCACTCATGGCTGACGATCAGCGTGACCTTCTTTTTATAGGTATAAGAAAAGACCTCGCTCTGGTACAATCCGCCCTCGATGTTGTCGCTCTTCGCCTTCTTGGCGAACAGCATGGGAACACCGTATTTCTGAGCGCAGATCGTGGCCAAAGCGATGCCGCTTGCCTCCGCTGTTAAAACCATGGTGATCTTGCTGATGTCAAAATACTTCGCAAACTCATCGGCCAGAGCCTCGAGCAGCTTGGTGTCGACGCGGTGGTTGAGAAAGCCGTCGACCTTGATGATGTTGCCGGGCAGGACCTTGCCTTCGCGGCGAATGCGTTCCTTGAGCAGTTCCATGGGACCGTCCTCCTGTCGTATAATATAAGTGTGCGAGCTGTGCTGCCATTGTAGATATTGTATCGTATGATAGAGCATTTGCGCAAGAAAAACAAGGTGACGGAGGGACCAAAAAAAGAGAGAGAAAAGCGCCCGTTTTCGGGCGCTTTTTATGGTTTTGCACAGTTTGATAAGAACAGCTAATGACGAGCATCAGACGCGCGCATCGCGCTCAGCCCGCGGCGGGGTAGAGACGGGCCTCCAGCGCGTCGAGCCCGGCAAGGATATTTTCAACTGCCTGCTGTGTGTCGGGGTCCTCGGCAGGACCGCTGCAAAAGAGCAGATAGGAACTTCCCTCCAGCAGCGACGCCACCCCCTCGCGGAAGCGCACAAATTCCGCCTGCGTCGCACGGCGGATATCGGGGACCGGCGCGGTGCCGTCCGCTTCGAGCACAAAGGTGATGGTGTTTCCGTCAAGGTAGCGCTCCCGTCCGCCGGCGTAGGAGATCAAATCGTAGGAGCAGCTGCCCACGCCCCTGTCCTCATGGGTCTGATAGCACAGCACATCCGCGCCCCACACGCCGTTTTCATCCTCTCCGTAGCAGAGGAAGAAAGTGTCCCAACCGGTATAGTAGGGGGTGACCTCCTTGGTGAAGAGCACCGTACCGTTGTACTTCCTCGCCTCCAGCGTGTAGCGGCATTTTGCAAATTCATCCGGCTCCGAGGTCGCGAGGACCAGGATCTCGTCCTCGCCGTCACGGTCGAGATCGGCATAGGTGAGCGGCTTTTCATTGGCTGTGTAGACCTCGGTGAAGCTCTTTACCCCGTCCGCGCTGTAGTAAATCTCCGTGTCGCGCCGCGCGAGGTACAGCCCGCCCTCCCCATCGGGACGGTAGGTGTCGGTGTAATACTCGGGCGTAACATGCCACTGGCAGATGCAGACCTCGTTTTCCTCGTCGGGCTCGAGCGCAAAGGCCCAGCTCCCGTAGGGGCGGAAGCCGTCTGTCTGCGCGTCGTAGAACCAGTAATAGAAGGGCACATTATAGGCGGGATTGTCGAGCTGTAAGCCGATGTCGCGGTAGCCGTCGAAGTTATAGTCGCCGGTCGCAAGGCAGTTCTCGGGCGACCAGCAGCTCGTGTAGCCGTCCGCACCCCAAACCTCGTCGCCGAGGTCGGAGATCAGAAGGTCCTCCTCCCTGCCGTCGTCCCACAGAAGGTGGATGCGGCTCACGCCGCAGTCATACTCCCCATTCTGATAGCCGTATAGCTCAAGCGTCGCCGTCCTGCCCTCGCAGAGGGTGAACGGCTCCGTGCGCAGCAGCACATCGTCCGCGTGCAGGGCGAGCCATTCATCGTCCGTGGCGGGCTGCTCGGCGACAGGCTCCGGCGGCTCGTCGGGCAGCGGCGTGTCCGCAATATCCTTTTCGCCGCAGGCGGCGAGCGTCAGCGTGAGTGCCGCGGCAAGCAGCAGCGCAAAAAGTCTTTTTTTCATGTCGTTCCTCCTCTGCTTTTTATATATTGCCATCATATCACATCACCAAGGAGAAGTCACTACAAAATGGTTACAAAAAAGAGAGCGCCGAGGCGCTCTCTTTCGCGGTGTGGGATATTACTTCTTCTCATCCTCGAGCAGCCCCTTGAAGCTGGCGGCAAGGCCGGCAAGGCTCTGGATCTCGCTGGGAACGATGATCTTCGTCGCCTGACCGTCGGCGGCCTTCTCGAAGGATTCGAGCGCCTTGAGCTTGACGACCTGATCGTTGGGGTTGGCGTTGTTGAGGAGCTTGATGGAGTCCGCCAGTGCGGTCTGCACCTTCATGATGGCCTCGGCCTCGCCCTCGGCGCGCAGCACGGCGGCCTGACGCTCGGCCTCGGCGTGGAGAATGGCGGCCTGCTTCTCGGCGTCCGCCTTGAGGATGGTGGACTGCTTTTCGCCCTCGGCGACGAGGATCTGGCTCTGCTTCTGGCCCTCGGCCTGCAGGATGGACTCGCGGCGCTCACGCTCGGCCTTCATCTGCTTTTCCATGGCGTTCTGAATTTCCTTGGGCGGCAGAATGTTCTTGAGCTCCACGCGGTTGACCTTGATGCCCCAGGGGTCGGTCGCTTCGTCAAGGATGGAGCGCATCTTGGCGTTGATGACGTCGCGGCTGGTGAGGGACTGGTCAAGCTCCATTTCGCCGATGATGTTGCGGAGCGTCGTGGCGGTCAGGTTCTCGATGGCGTTCATCGGGTGCTCGACGCCGTAGGTGTAGAGCTTGGGGTCGGTGATCTGAAAATAGATGACCGTGTCGATCTGCATGGTGACATTATCCTTGGTGATGACGGGCTGGGGATCGAAGTCGGCGACCTGCTCCTTGAGGCTGACCTTCTTGACCACGCGCTCAATGAAGGGGATCTTCAGGTGCAGGCCGACGTTCCAGGTCGCGCTGTACGCGCCGAGACGCTCGACGACGTAAGCGCGGGACTGCTGCACGACGTGGATGTTGCTCACAACAAGAATGAGCACGAGCACGACGAGCACGATGACGCCGATGTAGTTGAAAATGGATGCGATAGGCATATTACGGTTCCTCCCTTTCTTTTCTGACGAAGAGCTTGACGCCCTCCATTCGGACGATGGTGACCATGGAGCCGCGGGCGATCACGTCGCCGTCCTCGCTGCGGGCGGTCCATGTTTTGCCGTCGATGTAGACGGCGCCGGTGGTGTTTTCGTTGTCGATGGTCTCGGTGACCTTGGCTGTGTGGTGCAGCACGCGGTCGGCGTTGGTGGGAACGATGGTCTTATCCAGCATTTTGTGCGCCAGCGGGCGCGTTGCGACCAGCGCCGCGATGGAGACCGCCAGAAAGACGACGATCTGCAGCCAGAGCACCGCGCCGAGCTCCAGCGAGAGCAGCGCGGCCACCGCGCCCGCCACGAACCAGATGGAGACCAGCCCCGCTGTCGCCGCCTCGGCAATGCCGAAAATGACGATGGCGGCGATCCATACGAATGTCATGTTGCCTCCCGAACCTCCTTTCATGCTGTGGGCAAGCGCCATCAGCGAGAGCAGAACGATAAAGATCAGCGTGCCGCCGATGAGCTTGTCATAGGGGGAAAGATTGCTGAGAAAGTCAACAAAGGAACGCTTGAGCGGCTTGCCGGCGATGGGCTGCTCGACCTCGGCCTCCTCCGCCTCGATGGGCGGAAGCTCGTCGGCGAAGAGCGCGTCGAGCGTCGTGTGGTAGCGGTGGCAGATGTAGAGGATCTTTTCGATCTCCGGGTAGCCACGGCCGGACTCCCAGCGCGACACCGCCTGCCGCGAGACGTGCAGCTGCTCGGCAAAGGTCTCCTGCGTCATGCCGCTTTGCTTTCGGACCTCCTGCAGCTTTTCGCCAAAGGCCATTTCCCTGTTCCTCCGTTTCTCTCTGTGTGGCTATCCTACCGCCCGCGCCGTGTTTTTTCCACCAACCTGCGCTTGCGTTTTGCGTTTTTGCCTGTCCGGCGCGCAACTTTAACGTTACATTGCCCGCCGGAGGGGCGTTTGGGGCTTTCCCATAGTATACCATAGGGCGAGGAGAATTACCATGCTTTTTTTGCGCGCGGACGATTGCGTTTTTGCGCCGCGTCCGCTATACTGGGAAAAACGAAAGAGGAAAGCGATGGAAACGCCATGCTGCAATTTGCCATTCCCTGCATGCTGGGGCTCGAGAGCCTGGTGGGCGATGAAGTGAAAAAGCTCGGTCTTGCTGACGTCCGCGTGGAAAACGGGCGTGTGCTGTGCCGCGGCGAGGAGCGCGACCTCGCGCGGCTGAACATCAATCTGCGCTGCGGTGCGCGCGTGCTGCTCGTGCTCGCGAGCTTTCGCGCGACGGATTTTGAAACGCTCTTTCAGGGCACCCGCGCCGTGCGCTGGGAGGACTGGATCCCCCGCGAGGGCGAGTTCCCCGTGACGGGCTATTCCATCAACTCCACGCTGCACTCCGTTCCCGCCTGCCAGTCCATCGTGAAGAAGGCGGTCGTCGAGCGGCTCGGGGCGGCCTATGGGCTTGAAACGCTGCCGGAGACCGGCAAGCGCTATCAGATCCGTTTCTCGATCATGAAGGACGAGGTGATGCTCTGCCTCGACGCGAGCGGCGAGGGGCTTTACAAGCGCGGCTACCGCGCCGTCGGCGTAGCGGCTCCGCTCAAGGAGACGCTGGCCGCCGCGATGGTGAAGCTCTCGCACTACAACGGGCGCGACCCGTTCTGCGATCCCTTCTGCGGCAGCGGCACCATCGCCATCGAGGCGGCGCTGATTGCCAGGAACCGCGCCCCGGGTCTGAACCGCAGCTTTGCCGCGCAGCACTGGGCGATGGTGGACAAAAGGATATGGCTCGACGCGGCGGACGAGGCGATGGACAACGAATTTCACGACAAGACCTATGAGATCTGGGGCGGCGACATTGACCAGCGCGCCGTTGAGATCGCGCGGCACAACGCGGAGCTTGCCGAGGTGGACGATACGGTGCGCTTTGAGGTGGACGACGCGACGCGCTTCCACTGGGGCGGGCAGTATGGGCGCGTTGTGACGAATCCGCCCTACGGTGAGCGTCTGCTGGAGCAGAAGGAGGCCGAGGAGCTTTACCGCGCCTTTGGCCGCGCGGTGGATAAGCTGCCGGAGACCTGGCGCGTTTATGTGCTCTCGTCGCACACGGAGTTCGAGCGCTGCTTTGGCCGCATAGCCGACAAAAAGCGCAAGCTCTACAACGGTATGCTCAAGTGCGACCTGTTCATGTACGGGAAGCGGCTCTGAGATAAAACGAACACCGGCGGTCTGCGGGGACGCCGGTGTTAATTTTTCGTTAAAGCTTCTGCACCGCGCTCCGGTTGTGACACTTTTTCATAAAATGTTCATTGCATTTTTTACGCGGTATGCGCTATGATTTAAAGAAGAGAGTCTGCGCGGGGGAGGTTCCTCCCGCCGCGTCATCGAAACGGGGGACCTGTACCTTGAAACACATTTTTATCATCAATCCGTCGGCCGGTAAGAACGACAGCCGCCAGCGCATCTACACGATGGCAGAGGCGCTGCGGGAAAAGCACGGTCTGGACGTACAGTGTATGCTCACCGCGTCAGTCGGCCACGCGGCCACGCTCGCGCGCGGTCTTGCCGAGAGCGGAGAAGATGTGCGGCTCTATGCCTGCGGCGGCGACGGCACGGTCAATGAGGTCGCCAACGGCATCGCGGGCTATGCCAACGCCGCGATGACCTGCATCCCCATCGGCACGGGCAATGATTTTCTCAAAAACTTCGGCGCGGACTACGAAAAGTTCCTCGACGCGGAAAATCTTTGGAACGGCGAAACGCAGGCGCTCGACCTCATCGACTGCAGCGGGCGTTACTGCCTGACGATCGCCTGCTCGGGCATCGACGCGCGCATTGCCGAGAGCGTGCATAAGTTCAGCGCCAATCCGCACCTGAGCGGGCGCGGCAGCTATCTGGTCAGCGTGGCGGCGAACGGCATCTTCGGCCGCATCGGACGGCATTGGACGGTCTGGCTGGACGAGGAAAGGCTCGAGGACGACTTCGCCCTCGTCTCCATGTGCAACGGACGCTACTACGGCGGCGGCTCCACGCCGGTGCCGGAGGCGCGGATGAACGACGGCGTGCTGCACACGGTTTTGGTGAAGAACATCAGCAAGCTCCGCTTCGCGCGGCTCTTCCCGGACTACTCTGCGGGAAACCACGAAAAGCTCCCGAAGGACGTGGTGCGCTTTTCCACGGCGAAGGTCGTGCGCATCCACTCCGACGACGGCGACATCGTGACCTGTCTGGACGGCGAGTGCTCCCATTCGCACGACGTGACGCTCCGCCTGGCGGACAAAAAGCTTAATTTCTTCGGCCCTGCCGGCTGCGACCCGAACGCGACGGCGCGCTGAGAGAATTTTACCAAACTGTGAATTTTTGCAAATCGACCGGATTTTTCATAAAATCCCCTTGCAATATTGCTTGCCTTGCGCTATGATAGCACCGTTGGTTAGCACTCGATCGCGATGAGTGCTAACCAACGGTGAATTTGTTTTTTCAAATTTGTGAAAATATAGAAGGAGGCACATTCCCATGAAACTCACTCCGCTTGCCGACCGCGTCATCCTCAAGATGCTCGAGGCCGAAGAGACCACCAAGGGCGGCATCATCCTCACCGCCAGCGCTAAGGAAAAGCCCTCGATCGCCGAGGTCATTTCCGTCGGCCCCGGCGGCATGGTCGACGGCCACGACGTCGTTATGACCGTCAAGCCCGGCGACAAGGTCATCACCAGCAAGTATTCCGGCACCGAGGTCAAGGTCGATGACGAGGAATACACCGTCGTCCGCCAGTCTGATATCCTTGCCATCGTTGAGTAAAATGCGCAAAGAGGGAGCAGGCTTCCCCTTTGGATTCCCCACCGCCAGTCTGCGGACTGGCGACGCCGCCCAAGGCGGCTGGGTCAAAGTATTTTTGCCACGCACATGTCGCGGCAAAAATAATCTAAACTATTTTCGCGTTCCGCGGAATTTCTAATGGAGGTACACTCTTATGTCTAAGCTCATTAAATCCGGCGAAGAGGCCCGCAAGGCGCTTGAAGTCGGCGTCAATACTCTGGCCGATACCGTGAAGGTCACCCTCGGCCCCAAGGGCCGCAACGTCGTGCTCGACAAGAAGTTCGGCGCTCCGCTCATCACCAACGACGGCGTGACCATCGCCAAGGAGATCGAGCTGCCCGATCCGTTCGAGAACATGGGCGCTCAGCTCGTGCGTGAGGTCTCCACCAAGACCAACGACGTCGCGGGCGACGGCACCACCACCGCCACCCTGCTCGCGCAGGCGATGATCCGCGAGGGCCTGAAGAACCTCGCCGCCGGCGCGAACCCCATCGTGATGAAGAAGGGCATGGCCAAGGCCGTTGAGACCGCGGTCGAGGCCATCAAGGCCAACAGCCAGAAGGTCAACGGCACGGACGATATTGCCCGCGTCGGCACCGTCTCCAGCGGCGACGAGTTCATCGGCAAGCTGATCGCCGAGGCCATGGAGAAGGTCAGCGCCGACGGCGTGATCACCATCGAGGAGTCCAAGACCGCCGAGACCTATTCCGAGGTCGTCGAGGGCATGATGTTCGACCGCGGCTATATCACCCCCTACATGGTCACCGATACCGAGAAGATGGAGGCCGTCGTGGACGATGCCTACATCCTCATCACCGATAAGAAGATCTCCGTCATTTCCGACATTCTGCCCATCCTCGAGCAGCTCGTGCAGAGCGGCAAGAAGCTGGTCATCATCGCCGAGGACGTTGAGGGCGAGGCGCTGAGCACCCTGATCGTCAACCGTCTGCGCGGCACGCTGAACGTCGTGTGCGTCAAGGCGCCCGGCTTCGGTGATCGCCGCAAGGAGATGCTGCAGGATATCGCCATCCTCACCGGCGGCCAGGTCATTTCCGAGGAGCTCGGCTACGAGCTCAAGAGCGCGACCGTCGATATGCTCGGCCGTGCGCGTCAGGTCAAGGTCACCAAGGAGAACACCACCATCGTGGACGGCTCCGGCGACAAGCAGGCCATCAAGGACCGCGTGTCTCAGATCCGCGCGCAGATCGCCGTCACCACCAGCGACTACGACAAGGAGAAGCTGCAGGAGCGTCTGGCGAAGCTCGCCGGCGGCGTGGCGGTCATCAAGGTCGGCGCTGCCACCGAGACCGAGATGAAGGAAAAGAAGCTGCGCATTGAGGACGCTCTGAACGCGACCCGCGCGGCGGTCGAGGAGGGCATCGTCGCCGGCGGCGGCACGGCCTACGTCAATGCCGTTCCCGCGGTCGAGAAGCTCATCGGCAAGGTCGAGGGCGACGAGAAGACCGGCGTGAAGATCATCGTCAACGCGCTGCAGGAGCCTGTCCGCCAGATCGCCAAGAACGCCGGTGTGGACGGCAGCGTGGTGCTTGAGAAGATCAAGAGCAGCCGCAAGGTCGGCTACGGCTTCGACGCCTACAAGGAGGTCTACTGCGACATGATCGGCGCCGGTATTGTCGATCCTGCCAAGGTCACCCGTTCCGCGCTGGAGAACGCCGCGTCCGTCAGCTCCATGGTGCTGACCACCGAGGCGCTGGTCGCCGACAAGCCCGAACCTCCCGCACCCGCGGCTCCCGCCGGTATGGGCGGCATGGACGGCATGTACTAAGAGCTGCCGCAAAGCCTTGAAATTGCTTGGTTTTTGGGATGCGCAAAAGCGGATTTACGCCAAACTTACGCCACTTACGCCAAAAATTCAAGCGCATGATAGGGTAATGAAGACCGACACTCACATTTGCGGGTGTCGGTCTTTTTGCACGTGCCGCTATGACCTCGAAACATTGCCAAGGCTGCGAAGGGAAATGCGTTCTATCTCGCAATCGGCATATTCCCCGCGCGATGGAGGATTTGAAGGAATTTTGAGCAATTCGCTATAAAAATCGCCGCCTTTCTCTTGCAATTTTGGGGAAGTATAGTATACTGAACACATCTATAAATGCTATCGGCAAACCCGGC
>NZ_JAHLPT010000025.1 GCF_018918025.1 Oscillibacter sp. MSJ-31
AGATCTCCAATACTTTATTTGAGGCGGCCAGGCGATCCACTTTGCCGCCTCTGTTTTGCTATGCTCTTTTTCTGCCGATAACTTTTCTTTGAATTAGGACTTGACTTTTTAGCAGGTTTGGTACGATAAGCTTGCCAGTTAACGGTTGAGGCATGATATGGAGGAGTACAATGGGCGAACTGATACTTATGTTGCTTTTGACCTGCGTGGTTTGCGGTGGGATTCCCACGTTGGCGTTTGCATATCTGCAAGGATAAGTATCTGATGGACAAGTTTACATCTTATAGCAAAAAGCAGCTTGCCGCCAACGTAGCTGCCCTTGCTGATTTACAGGAAAAACTGGCAGCAGAGGGCGTTTCTATGAATACGATCCTTGTCCCTATGGCGGCACAAGTGTTGACGGATAAACTCCCTGCCTATGCGCCCGTGGCGGACTACGCCGCTATTCTGCAAGTGCTGACCGATGCGGACGTTGACACAACAGACGTGCTTTCTGCTCTCGCTGCTCATAGCAGCGAGAACATCTACTACCGTACCGATCACCATTGGACGAGCCTTGGGGTCTACTATGCCTATTGTGCGTGGCGGGACATTGAACCTGCGGCGGGGGGGGGTGGACGCAGGAAGTACCCTGCGATGATTTCTACGGTACAACTTGGAATAAAGTCCCCCTGCCCACCGTCCCCGCCGAGGAGATCACCGCATGGTATAAGCACATAAATAGAAGTGTGTCCTACAACAACGGTCAGTATGAGACGGACAGCATCTATGAGCGGAAATACCTGTCCGGCAGCGACCAATACGCCGTGTTTCTGAACTCCAACCAGGCACAGACCGTCATTGAGGGCAGCGGAAAGAGCGGCAAGCTCCTGCTTATTAAAGACTCCTACGGCAACACCTTTTCCCAATTCCCCGTGGAGGACTATGCGGAAGTTCATGTCCTCGACCTGCGCTTTTTCAAGGGGGATGTGGCGGAGTACGCCAGAGAAAACGGCATCACCGATGTATTGGTGCTCTATGGCGCGCAGAACTTTGTGAAGGATACAAATCTGTGCTTCTGACGGAGACGGCGCGCAGCCTCCGCGGCGCGGGGCAAAAAGCCGACGGTCAAAGGGCCGTGGGCTTTTGCCTATTCTGCCGACTTTGCGCGGGGGAAAGGGGAAGCTTTTTGCGTAAAACGGAGAGAAGAAAAAAATTCGCAAAAAGGGCTTGACAATGGAAGCGCGCATGCTATAATACGCTACAACAAGTTAAAGCAGTAAAAACCAATGACGGAGAGAAGTAGCCGATGCAGGCAAGCCTTCAGAGAGTCCCGGATGGTGTGATCGGGGCGGCGGACGGTCGGCGAATGGACTTCGGAGGGCGGATCAAAAGGCGAAAGCCGAGTAGAGACCGACGGGTATCCCACCCGTTATCCATCGGGGCGCGTATGATGGTGCGCGTAAGCGAGCGGGCGTTTGATAACGTCAATTTGGGTGGTATCGCAGAAGTTCAACGACTTTTGTCCCATGTAGGTGGGATGAAGGTCTTTTTCTTTTTCCCCGCTCTGTTCCGGCAAGACAGAGCTTCATCTGCCGCTCAAGATCAAATATATTGGAGGAAAACCAAAATGAAAAACAACATGATGAAAAAGCTTCTGACCCTCGTTCTTGCCGGCGCGATGACGCTGTCCCTCGCCGCCTGCGGCGCAAAGGACACCCCGTCGGCCGACCAGCCGGACAACAGCACAGAGGAGGCCAAGACCTATAAGGTGGCTGTGATCAAGCAGCTCGACCACGCCTCCCTCGACGAGATCGCGAACGCCGTCACCGCCGAGCTGGATAAGATTGCCGCCGATAACGGTGTGACCATCGAGTATGAGGTCACCTCCGGCCAGGGCGATCAGACCATCCTCAAGCAGCTGAGCGATCAGGCCATCGCCGACGGCGTGAACGCCATCATTCCCATCGCTACCACCGCCGCGCAGATCGCCGCCCTCTCCGCCGAGGAGACCAAGACGCCGGTCGTCTACGCCGCCATCTCCGACCCTGAGACCGCCAAGCTCACCGGCATCGACTATGTCACCGGCACGAGCGACGCGCTCAACACCGAGTTCATCATGGATATGATGTTCGCCCAGAACCCGAACGTCGCCAAGGTCGGCCTGCTCTACTCCCTCAATGAGCCGAACTCCACCAAGCCCATCGCGGACGCCAAGGCATACCTTGACGCAAAGGGCATCGAGTACGTCGAGCAGACCGCGAACACCAACGACGAGGTCGTCGCCGCCGCCTCCGCACTCATCGCCGCGGGCGTGGATGCCGTGTTCACCCCGACCGACAACGTCATCATGGCAGCGGAAATGGCGATCGCCGAGGACCTTGCCGCCAATGACATTCCCCACTACACCGGCGCGGACTCCTTCGTCCGCAACGGCGCCTACGCCACTTGCGGCGTGAACTACACCGATCTCGGCACCAAGACCGCCGACCTCGCCTACAAGGCCATCACCGAGGGTATGGACGACATGGAGGATTACTACCTCATGGACGGCGGCATCATCACCGTCAACACCGATACCGCGGCTATGATCGGCAAGCAGGCCGAGTATTCCTGCTTCGACAGCATGGGCACCGTCGTGGAAGTGACCACCACCAAGGACTGAACCGAAACAACAACGCGGAAGCCCTCCGACGAAGGTCGGAGGGCCGAAGCCTGAAAGGAGAGCGACCCCATGCTCATCATCACGCAGACCGCCCTGGAGCTGGGCTTTTTGTACGCGCCGGTCGCGCTGGCGCTGTTTCTGAGCTACCGCATCCTCGACATTGCCGACCTCACGACGGACGGCTGCTTCGTTCTCGGCGCGGCGGTGTCCGTCAGCCTGACGGCGGCGGGACATCCGTTCCTCGCCATCCCCGCGGCGATGCTCGCCGGCGCGTGCGCGGGACTTGTCACCGCCTTTTTGCAGACGAACCTCGGCGTGCCGAGCATCCTCGCGGGTATTGTGACGAATACGGGACTTTACACCGTGAACCTCATGGCGATGGGGTGGAAGGCCAATCAAAGCCTGCTCGGCTCGGATACCGTGTTTACGCTGGCGCGCGACGCCGGCATCGGCGGGGCGTGGTATGAGCTGCTGCTTGCAGTCATCGTTACCGGACTTGCGGCGGTGCTGCTGCGCGCTTTTCTCGACACGCATCTCGGCCTGTCACTCCGCGCGACGGGCGATAATCCCGATATGGTGCGCGCGTCGTCGCTGAATCCTGCGTTCACCATCTCCGTCGGCCTCTGCCTTGCCAATGCCATGACCGGCCTTGCCGGCGCGATGGTGGGCCAGTATCAGAAGACCGTGGACATCAACTCCGGCACCGGCATCGTCGTCATCGGCCTTGCCTGCCTCATCATCGGTGAAACGGTGCTCGGCCGCCGCAGCATGACGCGCGGCGTGCTCGCCGCGCTCGTCGGCTCGCTGATCTACCGCTTCATCTACGCGGTCGTGTTCTACACGAAGATCGTGCCGGTGGAGTGCCTGAAGCTGCTCACGGCGATCATTGTGGCGCTGGCCATCGCCGCGCCGAGCATCCAAAGGTGGGCGGCGTTCCAGCGCCGCAAGGCCGCGGCAAAAGGGAAGGGAGGCAACTGATATGCTGGACATTCAACACATCTCCAAGACCTTCAACGTCGGAACGGTGAACGAAAAGCGCGCCGTTACCGATCTGTCACTCCATCTCGACAAGGGCGATTTCGTCACCGTTATCGGCTCAAACGGCGCGGGCAAGTCCACGCTTTTCAACGCCATCGCAGGCAGCTTTTATGTGGACGAGGGCCGTATTCTGCTGAATGGCAAGGACATTACCTTTACACGAGAACATGACCGCAGCCGCGTCATCGGGCGGCTGTTTCAGGACCCGCTGCGCGGCACCGCGCCGCACATGAGCATCGAGGAAAACCTTGCCCTCGCGTATCTGCGCGCGGCGCACGGCAATCCGTTCAGCCGCATCACGGCCAAGGACCGCGAGCTTTTCCGCGCCCAGCTCGCGCAGCTCGACATGGGGCTGGAGGACCGGCTGGGCCAGCCCGTCGGCCTGCTCTCGGGCGGTCAGCGGCAGGCGCTGACGCTTTTGATGGCGACGATGGTGCCGCCGGAGCTGCTGCTGCTCGACGAGCACACGGCGGCGCTCGACCCGGGCACGGCAGAAAAGGTGCTCGCGCTCACGCAGAGCATCGTGGCGGAGCATCACATCACCTGCCTGATGGTAACGCACAACATGACGCAGGCGCTTTCGCTCGGCAACCGCACGCTGATGATGGCGGACGGCGGCATCGTGCTCGACGTCGCGGGCGCGGAACGCGCCGGCATGACGGTGGAGGATCTCGTTGAGCGCTTCCGCGCGGGCACGGGCAGGACGCTCGACAACGACCGTATGCTCCTTTCCGAATGAAGCCCTGCGGGCCGGCCCTCCGGTACGCCGACGGCAGAGCAGATTCTTCCTTTTAAGATGCGACAAAGCGGCAGAGCCTTTTGGTTCTGCCGCTTTTGCTGTATACTGTAAACCATATGCAAAAAACCTTGAAACCATACGGTTTCAAGGTTTTTCGTGGTGGAGATTATTTATGCCCGCAGGGTTTTCGGCTTACCTGCTACGGCGCAGGACCTCGCACACCAGCTCGTAGACGCGCTCGGTGGAGGGCACGCTCAGCCGCTCGCGCACGGAATGAACGTCGTGCAGCTCGGGCCCGAGGGAGATGGCGTCGAGACCGGGAATCTTCTCAATGAAGAGCCCGCACTCCAGTCCGCCGTGCGTCGCCTCGAGCTTGGCCTCCGCGCCGGTGAGGTCGCGGTAGACGCCAAGCACCAGCTCGCGGAGCTTGGAATCGCGTTCGTACTGCCAGCCGGGATAATTGCCGCGCTCGGAGACCGTGCCGCCCGCAAACTCCACGATGGCGTGGACGCGCTGAGCAAGCATCGCCTTCTGCGAGGCAATGCAGGAGCGGATGGAGTAGGAGAAATGCAGTCCGTCCTCCGCCAAATGCATCACGCCGAGGTTCAGAGAGGTCTGCACCAGACCGGGGAAGTCCACATTCATCGCCTCCACGCCCTGCGGCAGCGCAAAGAGCGTGTGGAGCATCACAGAGGTGGTCTCCGCGCTGACGGCGGACGCCGCCTCGGTCTTGGCACATTCGAGCGTCACGCCCGCGTCGCAGCCGGCGTACTCATTTTTGAGCGTCGCGTCAAAGCCGCGGATGAACTGCTCAAGCTCCGCCTCCTTCCCCGCGGGGACGGCGATGACCGCGTCGCAGCGCGAGCAGATCACGTTGTCGAACCTGCCGCCCTGTATTGCCGCGAGGCGCAGGCCCGAGAGCTGTTCCATCGCGGAATAGAGCACGCGGCCCATCAGCGCGTTCGCGCTGCCGCGGCCCTTGTCAATGTCGCCGCCGGAGTGGCCGCCCTGCAAGCCGGAGAGCGTCACGGCGTAGCAGCTCTCGCCGCCGAGCGGCTCGCGCTTGCCGGGAAGCGTGCAATCCGCGCGCATACCGCCTGCGCAGGACACCGTGAAGATGCCCTCCTCCTCGGAGTCGAGATTCAGGAGCTTTCTGCCCTTGAGGTCGGAGCAGTCGAGCGCAAACGCGCCGTCCATACCGACCTCCTCATCGACGGTGAAAACCGCCTCAAGCGGCGGATGGGGGAGCGTATCATCGGCAAGGATGGCGAGGATCATCGCCACGGCGATGCCGTTGTCGCCGCCGAGCGAGGTCTGATCCGCCCAGACCCACTCGCCGTCCGTGCGCAGGTCAAGACCCTCCGCCGCCATGTCCTTCGCGCACTCGTCCGTCTTGGCGCAGACCATGTCGATGTGACCTTGTAAAATGATCGGCTCGGACTGCTCATAGCCCGCGGAGCCGTCCTTCCAGATGATAAGGTTGTTGCACGCCTCTTGGCGGTACCTCAGCCCAAGCTCCTTGGCAAAGCCCACGCACAGGTCGCTGATGATCTTCGTGTTGCCGCTGCCGTGCGGCACGGAGCAGAGCTTCTCAAAATATTCAAATACCTTCTCGGGCTTCAGCCCTTTTAATGCAGCCATGCTGCCTTCCTCCTTTTTAGTGTGCACACAGCCCATGCGTTTCGCATGGGCTGTGTGGTGATTGTTCGGTTAGCCGACGGGTACCTCGTCCATCGTCATATCGTCCATGCCGAAGTCGTCGCCGGAGGGGGTGTCCTCCTCGACGATCTCCGCGTCGGGCGACGGGATGAACTCCGTCAGATAGGCGTCCTCACCCAGTCCCGCGAGGTAGGCGGGCAGGTTGATGATGATGCCGTCCATATTCTTAGGCAGGGGGATCGTGTAGGTCTGCGTCGTCTCGTTGCCGCCCTTCTTCTCGGTGATCTCGAGCGTCACCGTGAACTTCTGGCCGATGCAGGTCGCGCTGCCGCGCTCGCGGTCATAGAGCTTGGCGACCTGCTCGCCGTCCACAAGGACGACGACCTTGTACGGCGTGTCATAGGTCTTGCCGTCGTACTCTAACTTCTTGTTGTCGAGATACACGGTGTGACCGCGACCGACGATCGTCATGGCATAGGCGATGGCAATGAGCACGACGACTGCCGCGATCTGGAAGATCAGTCTGCGATTGGAGGTCTTATTCTTCATTTTGCCTTCGCCTCCTCTTCTGCCAGCTGGTCGGCTGCAAGCTGCAAGCCAGCCGCGCTCTTAGCCTTGCGCTTCTTCGCCTCATACATGACCAACGCGATGGTGATGACCGCGTAGGACACAAACACGCGGAAGTATTCGCCGATCATCGAGTCGCCGGTGATGACCGTGCCGGTGCGCGGCGCCACGATGAACATGGTGTGGAACAGGATAACGCCGAGGAACACATTCTTGATGCTCGCCTTCTCCACGCTCGCACCGCCGACGAGCAGCGCCGCGATGGAGAACATACCGATCTGAGTATGGGCGGTATAGGTGGGGAAGTTGCCGACGTTCTGCAAATAAATGATCATGCCGAAGCCCGCGAACACGGTGGAGATGACCATAGAGATCACGCGGGTGCGCTCGACATTGATGCCCGCGTCGCGCGCGACCTCCATATCCTGACCGACCGCGCGCATATCCTGACCGAGCTTGGTGCGGCGGAACCAGAGAATAAAGAGGCAGGCGGCGGCAATGATAATGAGCGTGAGCACGGGGATCTTCACTCCGCCGACGCTGACCGCTAGCAGGTTATCCAAGCTCTGGCGCATATTCAGCAGGCTCACCGTATTTCGGATGCCGTAACCGCGCGGAAGCTTGAGCGAATCGTGGATGATGGGAATGATAGGCCCCATCATGAACAGCACGACAAACTGATACACGCCGTCCATGGCAAAAGAGATCATGTAGCTCGTGATCATCTCACGCCCCTTGGCGAGGTTGAGCAGCTTGCCGATCATGATGCCCAGCACAATAGAGATGGGAATGGAGATGATCGCGGCGAGGATCAGGCCGGGAATGCCCCACACCTGCCAGTCGGCGGCGAAGATCAAGCCGATCTCGCCGGCCATTGCACCGAGCGTCATACCGAAGTTCATGCCCATACCGGCCATGACCGGAATGAGGAGACTGAGGATCAGAAACGCATTACGGCCCAGACGGGTCATGCCCTCATTGAGCAGATAGCTCCACGAGAGATCTGCGCGCGGGATACAGTAGGCACAAATCAAAACGAACATGATGGGAACGACATTGTTGCTTAAAAAATTGTGCAGTGCACGGAGCCATTCAGCGCCGCTGCGAGGGAGCTTTTTGTTCAGCTTTTTCATACTTACTTCTTCCCTCCCATCTTACGGGTCAGCGCGTAGACGATCATGCCGTTGGAGACGATAATGCGGATGATTTCGCTGATATCAAGGTGGATCAGGGCATTGATGACCGTCGGCGCCATGGTGACAAGCCCCTGGAAAAGGAATGTGCCGATGACGACATTGGCAATGCTGGCCTTGTTGACGCTCGCGCCGCCGATGAGAATCGCCGCGACTGCGGGGAAGGCCATCTTGAGCGGAGCGGTGTAGATCTGGATAAAGCCGAAGCCCTGCTCGTAAACGAGGATGCCGATCGCACCCAGCCAGGTGGAAAGGATAACGGAGATCAAGCGCATCTTGTCCACGCTGACACCCGCGGCCGTTGCGAACGCGGGGTTGGAACCGACGGCGGTCATGGCCGTGCCGGTCTTGGTGTGCAGGAAAGCCCACATCAAGAAGGCCAGAGCGGCAAAGAAAAGCAAGCTGCCGGTCGGAATGACAAGATTGATGCCAATGCTGTTGAGGTCAATGGTGAGAATGTCCGCCAACACCCGATCGTAATACTTCTCAAGAGAGATGGTAGTACGAAGGCCGGAACCGGAGAAGCCCCAGACCATGTCAGGCTTCTTATACGGCAGCAGCAGCCACATCATACACATAAAAGAGACGGAGGAGAAGCCGACGTAGGTCGCGACCATCATCTCGCCGCCCTTGATCTTGTTGAGCATCCAGCCGTACCCGCCGCCGAGCAGCAGCGCGAACGGCGTTGCGATGACGATGGCCATGACGAAGCTCATCGGACCCGTGAAGCCAAGCTCGATGGACAGCGTCGCGCCCAGAAGGCCCGAGATGATACCGAGCGGCAGGCCGAAGTTGAGGCCGCAGCCGGAGTGGACCATCGGGACCATTGCCAGCACCATGATGGCGTTCCAGCTAAAGCGGTTGATAACGTTGCTGATCTGCGTTGCGAAGTCCACGCCCGCGAACGGCACGAGCACGAACATCAGCAGCAGAAAGCCGGTGATGATCATGCGGGGGACGCCGTAGCTGTCGATCATTTGGCGGAGCCTGCTCTTTTCGGCAAGGCTGTTTGTTGTATTATCCATATCTGCCCTCCTTATTTGACCTGACTGACCATCAGCATACCGAACGCCTCGGAGGATTCGGTCGCCGGCAGGATGCCGGCGATCCGGCCGCCGGAGACGATGGCGATGCGGTCGCAGGTCATGCGCAGCTCCTCCAGCTCAGATGAGATCATCACAACGGTGATCCCGCTCTCGCGGTTGAACCTTTTGAGCGCGTCGAGCACGAGAGATTTCGCGCCGACGTCGATGCCGCGGGTCGGCTCGGAGACAAAGAGGAACTTCGGCTCGAGCGCGAATGCCTTGGCAAGGCAAACCTTCTGCTGGTTGCCGCCGGAGAGCTCCTTGGCCTTCTGCTTCGAGCTGGTGCACTTGATCTTCAGCTCGTCGATGTAACGGTCGGTCACGGCGCGGATGGCCTTTTCATCGCGCCATTTCACAAGGCCGCCAAACAGGCTCTTGAGAAACTTATCGTGGATCTGCATGGCCGGGAAGGCAATGTTCCACTCCAGCGACTCGTCGAGCAGCAGGCCCACACCGCGGCGGTCCTCCGACACAAAGGCAAGCTGCGCGTCGAGACAGCGGCGGGGCGCGTTGAGCGGAATGGACTTGCCGTCGAACTCGACCGTGCCACCCGCCTCATAAAGGCCCATAACGCCGTTCGGAATGCCGAGCTTGCCTTGACCGGCGAGGCCGCCGATGCCGAGGATCTCGCCCTCGCGGATATCGAGGTCGACGTTGCGCACGATCTCACCGGGCATATCGACCCAGAGCTTGCGGATGGACATGATGGTCCTGGCGCCGGAGTGATCGACTACATCCTGTGCAGCGGAGAGCTCTACGCTGCGGCCGACCATCCACCTTGTGATGTCGGAAACGTTCGTTTCCTTCGCCGGGGTATCCTTCACCACATGGCCGTCGCGCATGACGATGACCTTGTCGCACACATCCAGAATCTCCTGCAGGCGGTGCGTGATGAAGATGACCGCGATGCCGCGCGCCGACATGCTGCGGATGGAATCGAGCAGCGCCGCAGCCTCCTTTTCCGTCAGAACGGCGGTCGGCTCGTCGAGAATAAGCAGCTTGAGATGCTCCTTGCTCAGCTCGCGTGCGATCTCGGTGAACTGCTTATGGCCGACCGGCATATCGCTGATGACCATGTTGGCGTCGATGTGGACGCCCATTTTTTCAATGGCTGCCGCTGCACTGCGGTCCATCTCCTTATAATCGAGCGTGTTCAGACGGCTGCCGAACACCTCGGAGATGACATTTTTCTTCTGGGGCTCACGGTTGAGCAGAATGTTCTCCGTCGCCGTAAAGCCGGGGATCAGAGAAAACTCCTGATGCACCATGCCGATACCGGCTGCCAGTGCGTCAAAGGGCGTATTAAAGGTGACCTTTTCACCGTTGATGAGAACATCTCCGCCGTACCCGCCGGTCTCGCGGATGACGTCCATGCCGAAGAGGATCTTCATCAGCGTGCTCTTGCCCGCGCCGTTTTCGCCGACAAGCCCGAGCACCTCGCCCTCGCGGAGCGTAAAGCTGATATCCGTGAGGACCTGATTGCCGAAGAAGTCCTTTTTGATGCTGCGCATCTCCAACAGAGGAGCGTTGTTATTTTCCATAAGCTATACCCTACCTAAAAGAAGCAGGGGGGAGGATTCTCCTCCCCCCTGTTTTTTTGATGTTCGTCAGTGAGCCGAAGGCTTACTTAATGGTGAAGTACTTTTCGGGGACCTCGACCTCGGTGGCGTGCATGAACCGGCCCGGATCGCCCATGATGTAGGTATCCTGATAGACAAGGAAGGTGTTGTCGGCCTTGACGCCGGTGGTGGCGTTGGTGTAGTTGGAGCCGTTCCAGGAGGCGTCGGGGGAGAACTGGTGATAGGCCTTGGCGATATCGTCGATGTCGGCAAGCTCGCTCTCGCCCTTGATGACGTTCATGGCGTGCTGGGCAAGGCCGGCGGAGGTGACGTAGCCGTAGGAGTATGCCCAGGTGCCGAAGCGGCCCGCGCCGCCCTTTTCGCAGATGGCGGCCTCGACCTTGGCAAGGATCTTCTGGAAGTCGCCCGCCTCAGCGGTCAGGTCGATGCCCAGAGCGCCGGGATAGCCCATCAGCGGGGAGGGAAGGTCGGCCTCGATGAAGTAGCCGCCGTACTCGAGCAGCTGCTTGAGCAGGGGCTCGGTGTGCGCGTCGTTGGTGCAGAAGTAAGCGGCCTTCTCGCCGTACTTGTTCACCCACTCGGGAACCTTTTCAAGGATGTAAGCCTGCGCACCGGCAACGCCGACGTCAGAGGTGGGGTCGGGAGCGGTCTCCATCTCGAAGCTCATGCCGAACTCCTCGCAGGCCGCCTTCATGACGGCGACGCGGCGGCTCATGGTCTCGTAAGCGAGGTGGCGCGGGAAGGAGATATGAACAAAGGTGTCGCAGCCAAGCTCGTGCGCGGTGCGGATGATGAGGTAGCCGCGGGCAACGAAGTCGTTGTTGCACACGAGGTCGGCAGCGGAGCCGATCTCGGGCAGATCCTCATGCGCCTCACCGGCGATGCAGAGGATGTCGGGGCGACGCTCCTTGATCTTACGGAAGGCCTCGGTCGTGCCGGGGACGGACTGGTTGACGATGATCGCCTTCATGTCGGGGTCGTCGGACAGGTTGACGATGCACTGGATGGTGGTCTCCAGCTCTTCGGTGAAGTTATCGGGATAGGTCACGAGGGTGACGTTCTCCTCACCGTAGAGCTGCTGGAAGGCCTCGGCGCCGCGGCGGTCGTCCTCAGACTGAGAAACGGAACCGGTCACGATACCGATGTGGATGGTCTCCTCCTGCTTGTCGGGAGTGTCGGGAGTGTCGGGCGTGTCGGGCGTGTCAGGGGTCTTCTTGTCGCCGCAGGCCACGAGCGAAAGCACCATGACCATAGCGAGCAGGATACTCAGGAATCTTTTCATGCGGAACCTCCAATTTCATTTTTACGATGTATTGCCAGGGTGTCTTATTACTATATACAAAAATATTCACCTTGTCAATGACAGAAATTAAACAATATAGCGAAAAGCGGTGCAAAAAGGACTGCGGCACCTGCGGAGACGGGGCCATTCCGCACTCAAATGGAGAACCGAGCTTGAAAAATCCGAATGAGGTACACAGCGTCCACGGCATGAAAGAAAAAATTATCGCATACCCTCTACCAAAATAAAATGGGGAGGATATGCGGATGTTTTTGTATTTTAAGCGGAGAGAGAAGCGCGGGAAGAGGGAGGCGCCGCGGCCGCGATTTCTTGTCCTGCGGCGCAAAACACTGACAGTTGGCGCTGCGCTGCTGGCTGCGGCAGCCATTTTCGGTGCTGTGAATGCGCCCGCTGCCGTGCGGGCGTCAGTTGCGACGCGCCAGCTGCCCATCTACTGCGTGGAACGCGATCAGAAGGTGTGCAGCATTTCCTTTGATGCCGCATGGGGGGCGGACAACACGCAGAAGATCCTGGATGTACTCGCGGACTACGGCGTCAAGGCGACCTTTTTCGTGGTCGGCAACTGGGCGGACCAGTATCCAGAGCAGGCCAAGGCCATCGTAGACAGCGGCTGCGAGCTGATGAACCATTCCAACGCACACGACCACTACAATTCTCTGACGGCGGAGTAGAAATGCAGCGGATGTCAAGACGAGGGGCTGTTACGAACAGGGAATTAGGGCTGAGGAATATATGAGGTGTATTATGATATTCTATGGGATAACGGCCCGCCTTTCCTATCAGACAATGCAGATAGGATTTTTTAGGATGGCACCAAGGCGGTCGACATCGGCGGGGCGTGACAAGGCATCTACCACTAATAAAAGAAATTGCAGATAATGTACAATAAGTTGCGCAAATTGGAAAATGCATAAAAGAAGACATAGCTTGCAGGCTCTGGTAGAATGAAGTCACGACACACCATTCTGAAAGGAGACAGCAAACTATGTCCGAGAAAATTGTACAGCTGAATGAGGAAGTGGTCAAGGGCCAAATCAAGGAATTGGTTCGCGGCAGCGTGGAGGAAACCCTGAACGACTCTGCCTCCTTCTCCAGCAGTTCGTTCAGGGTTTCTTCTACACTTCCTCGAACTAATTCTTTGAGCTGCCCCTTGATAATTTCCTCATTCAGCTGTACAATTTTCTCGGACATAGTTTGCTGTCTCCTTTCGAATGTTTGTGTGGTAACTTCATTCTACCAGAGCCTGCAAGCTATGTCTTCTTTTATGCATTTTCCAATTTGCGCAACTTATTGTACATTATCGTGCAATTTGCCATAGACATGCAAAAAACCTTGAAACCATACGGTTTCAAGGTTTTTCGTGGTGGAGATTAGCGGGATCGAACCGCTGACCTCTTGACTGCCAGAATTTCACTTTTTCAGATATGTGCATAATGCACAGCTTTTTCAGAAAATTTGGAAGCAAAAATCCGCCTAAAACAGGGAATATATTTCCGTATTTTCTGGATAGTATTTGTTGTTTCAACAGGAAGTATTGCATACCGTATTTTCTGCTTAATAAAAGGTTAAATCAAATGCCGTTTTGCGAGAGAGGCTTTCTGCGAAATCGTAGTAATTTCAGGCGTTTTGGAAATTCCGCATCATCGGAACCTGTGATTTCATCATGCAGCGTGCACGAACCATAGCTGTGATTTCAAACACTACTGTGCAGGGACAAAAGCTGTGATTTTGTTACGGTGGGTGCTCGACGAAATTTGTGATTTCCTTATGAATGGTGCTTGGATAAAATCTGTGATTCCGTCATGTAAGAAGCAGGACTTTTTCAGAACGAAACCTGTGATTTCGTTTTTGGACTGTCACAGAAAATGCAAGGAAAAAGGGAAGCAGAACCTGTGATTTCGCAACCCCTGTGCGCACAGCTTTCTGCCCAACCATACATTACCGTCCAAATCAGATTCCCAGAGTTGAGGTATTGTGTATTAATTATAATTTGATTCATCTACTGTGTCAATACGCAGGATGGGAGTTCAGACCATGCGCAACTTTTGATTTAAGCCAGCAAGGGACATCAGTCGCAATAGGATGGTATGTGTTAAATGCTGCAAATTTGCTGTTGAACTTTACAGCAGAACGGGATATACTATGCCTGAAAGGAGTTGATAGAGATGCCGAACATTAAACCCATCTCTGACCTGCGAAATTACAGCGAGGTACTGCATGATGTGGCTGTGGGTGCTCCTGTCTTTTTGACGAAGAACGGGCGCGGGCGGTACGCTATCGTGGATATGCAGGACTATGAGAGAACACAGGCAACCATTCGTCTGATGAATGAGCTTGCAAAAGGCCGTCACTCCGGTGAAACGGAAGGTTGGCTGACACCGGACGATATGAGGGCGCACTTCCGCGCAAGAGAGAATGAAGAATAAAATTCATTATTCACCCGAGTCCCGTCGTGATTTGGATGACATTTGGGACTACATCGTATCGGAACTTCAAAACCGTTCCGCTGCGGAGCGCGTGCTCGATCGCATTATGGACGCGGTTGACCAGTTGGAAAGCTTCGCAAAGATGGGAACATTGTTATCCTCTATTGCAGATGTAGGAACAGACTATCGTTTTCTTGTCAGCGGCAATTATATGGTGTTTTACCGTGTGCAAGGCTGCGATGTCTACATTGACCGTGTTTTGTACGGCCGCAGCGATTATATGAGAGTCCTGTTCGAAGAAATACCGCAGTATGAAGAGTTCATGGAAGAGGATAAATAGACCTTATCAAGTTATCTGCCCCCACCTGAATTTGCAGGTGGGGGTTATCTTACTTCGGAGAATAGGACAGCCGCCGCCCTCGCTGCTTCTGCCTGCCAAAAGAGCACCGGAGAGGGCGACGGAGCAGCCGCCCCAAAGAGGAAGAGCAGAGCAAAGAAAGGCATTGCAGAGCATGAGCAGAAAGACCGATAGAGGGGAGCTGAGTAGATAGGGAGGGGAATCACCACTCGCTATGCCATTTCACTTACATCGGAATCGAGGCAATTAAACCGGTCGAAACCGAATATGTTGTGTGGTGGGACGGCAATCATCTCGCGTGTAAAGGGGGCGAAATCGACACAGTAAAAAAGCAGGGGAGGGGGGCGGTTTCAAAAGCGGGGCGAAAAAACGAAAATGTCAAAAGGGTGGTGCAAAAAATTTTTATAAAACGGCTTCGCCGTTGCCCTTTCTTATCTTCGCTCTTCTTCTCAACTTTCGAGGGAAAGCCAAGAAGGAAGTAAAGAGGGTGTTTTCAAAAATTTGTGCGGGCCTGCGGGCCAAGAGTTCGGGTGGTGACGATAGACAAATCTCTGTCAACATTCTCTTTATTGCTCTGCATGACCTTACTGACGAAAACAGAGGGGACATACCGCCATGATTTCCATTTGCCTGTATAGTTCAATCTGCGTGTTCATAGGTATCAAAATGCTCCGGTTTACTTCACTATTCACTTATTTGCCTGATTTGATATTGCTTAATCTTTCGTTGGAGTGTCTGGCGTGGAATATTGAGGATTTTTGCGGCCTCTGTAATGTTGCCGGAAGCCTCTGTGAAAGCACGCTGAATTATTTCTCTTTCGTAGCTGTTTACAGCCTGATCGAGTGAGTCCTTCGGGGGGAATTTTTGCATGTCATCCTCTTCCGGCACCAGGCGCATGAGTGTGCGGTAGCGTTTTTCAACGTCAGAAAAGCGAAGTGTGTCGCTTTTGCCATCTACAACACTCATACCGTAAATAATGACCTGCTCAAGCTCGCCGGTGTTGCCTGGCCAAGCGCACTCCTGTAATTTGTCAATAAGTTTGTTCGAAATATAGCGTATGCTTTTATGGAAAACGGGATTGTACTTTTTGATGTACGTTTCGACAAAGCAGCGGATATCCTCCCTACGTTCGCGCAGGGGCGGAATGGAAATGGTGAGCTTGCTAAGGTAATAGTAAACATCTTTACGGAGCGTCCCGTCTTCGATACATCGCTCGGGATCGCGACTGAGTGAAGCAATGACCTTAATGCTGAAACGGCACGGCACAGAGCCGTCGGGACCATAGAGTACGCCAGACTGCAAAACACGAAGGAGCTTATATTGAAGATAGGGTGACATTCCATCAATTTCATCGAGAAAAACCGTACCGCCGTCGGCCAGCTCAAGTATGCCCTTGCTTTCCGGTGTACCGAACAGGACATTTTCTAACAGAGGTTCCGGTGTCGCCGCACAGTTTTGTGAGAGAAACGGCGCATCACGCTTTTCGCTGGTGTTGTGAATCGCATGTGCAAACATTTCCTTACCTGTTCCGATCTCGCCGCAGAGCATTACGGGCAAGTTACAGGCAGCAACGACCTTGATATACTCTTTTGCATTTTTCATTTGACGATTGATTGCAATGATATCGTCATATTCATAAATAGCCCGCATTTGGTTGATGAGCTTATATGTCTGCTCACTGCGGAAACTTTCCTCATTCAAGGCAATCTCAACACGGTCATCGTTGCTTCCACCGTCCTGCCCTTCTTGACACGAAAGGTCAATTGCGCCGACGATCCGGTCGCCGCTGCGAATTGGGATAGAAAATGCCTTGATTGTGATGCCGTCCTTGCCTGCCAGCTTGACGTACTGATTTTCCTCGTAGACGGGACCTCCGGTCTGCATGGCACGGTATAGCGTACTGTTTTCCGGCGTCAGGTTTTCATACAAGTCAAGGTATCGCTTTCCAATCAGCCGCTGAGATTCATCCGGATTGGAAAGCTTAGCATTGAACTTTGCCGAAAAGAGCACCTCGCCCTCCAAATTTAGAATCGTGATTCCGTCAATGTATCCATCTTTGAATGGCAGGTTTTTCATTTCATTCATTTTTTGATGTGCTCCTCTCCGGTAGACTGTGATAATATATTAGCAAATTTGAATAGCACATTCAAGTCCTATGGGTAGCAGAGATGTGTGGAGATAAGGATACGTTGCAGGCCTGTCAAATGAGACAGGCCTGCAACGCGAAAGGAAATTGCTATTTTGTATGGTGAGTGAAGAAATACAATATCATTTTTTGCTTAATATCCATCCTCGCCGACTGCTGGACGGTTCAGCGGTTCCTTGATCCACCACCACTTCATTACAAGGTTAACAATGAGGCACACGGTCATAATCGCAACCTGGATGCCGATGAACAGCCAGTGCTGGCCGTTGAGCAGCATCATGGGACCGAAGGACCAAGTGAAGAGCTCGCTGAAGGTGGTGAAGATGCAGGCAAACGCAGTGTCGTTGAGGGTGAGAGACTTGTTCTCGGGATCGACAATGCGCAGCAGGATGAAGCCGATCGCAAAGACGCCAGTGGAATAGCCGAAGACGAACAGCGAGCGCTCAAACCAGCTGCCCTTGTTCATGGCGGGGCCAAAGTACATCAGCGTGATGACAACGATGAAAACGCCGAAGAGAAGCAGCAGCGCCAACGGCATGGCGTACTTGACGATGATGCCGAGGTTGATGGAGGCAATGCCGAAGAATACGAGATAGTCTGTGCAGGTGCCGGTGATACGGCTTGTGACATTGGTATCAACGTAGTAATCCACATGCGTTTTTTTGAAAATGTAGAAGAACAGCAGACCAACCAGGAAGGAATACAGGTAGGAGGGACCGTCAAAATTGAACTTATCGTAGAAGAACTTATAGAGCAGACGGCCCGCGCCGGCGGCGACCATAAGGATCGCAAAGTGCCACGCGAGAGGATCAAGTACGACCGAGGAGGTCGTCGCCTTACCGAGCTCCGTACGGTTTTCCTTGGGAACAAGACCGGTCTTCAGCTCACCGGAGAGATAGCTGAAATCGCTGATGTACTTTGTCCAGCCCTTTTTGGTGCCGAGCTTAATGAAGAACATGCCGCCGAACACTCCGGCAAGGATGCCGACTGTGGCACAGGTTTGACCGATATCCAGCGCGTCAGTGAAGCCGAGATTTGCAAAGCTGCTGCCGACGGCGGCCGCCGTGCCGTGACCGCCGGAGAAGCCGGCTGCCAGCAACAGACCGAAACCGTAGTTGATCTCAGGCCACAGCTTTGAGATCAGCAGAATGGAAAAGGCCGGAGCAAGACCGTACTGGATGACCTGCGCGACCATCTTGTAGGAGAGGTAGGAGCACATACGGCCGACCTCGCCGTTGTTCTTGCCCTTATTCATGCTGAAGCCGTTGAGACCAACACCGGCGAAGATGATAAGAATGAGCATCGTCGGATAAGAGCCGATCTTATCAGACATTGGCAGAAATCCGGGCAGAAGATAACGGAAAGCGAGACCCATAAAGCCAGCCAGCATACTGGCGGGGATAAAGAAGCGCTGGAAGAATTTGATTTTCGCACGGAGCAGCTGACCCAACATAATAAAGACCGAGGCTACCGCAAAATCAAGTAGAAAATCGTTGACTGTCATGTTGTCGTTCCTCCTAAAAATATTGATTCGGGCTTATCTGTCGCCCCAGAGATTCAGTTTGGTGCCGAGACCGAGACGCTGGGCGTTCTGATAGATCTCATATCCCCACGCAACATCCTCAACGGGCATTCCGTCCATGATGTAAATGACACGTTCCATATCGCTCTTGCGGCCGGCGGCCTTGCCCGCGACCACATCGCCGAGATTTACGATGCTGTCCTTGGCAATCTCGCCGCCGTACACCAAATCCATCATATAACCGCAGATTCCGCTGAGGTTTGCGGCATAGCCGCCAGGTTCATCGCGCAGCTCATTGGCGTAGGCCTCGTACATTTTCCAGTTGTCCACAAGGATCGTGGACTCGCACATCATCTTTTTGCTGATGTCGGCGCTTGCGGGCAGGGAGAGCAGCACGCCTTCCTTGAGCCATTCATCCTCAATTTTCGGGGAGACAGCGCCGGAAGTGACGACATTGACTACATCCGCATCGCGCACGGCCTGCTCGATGCTGTCGGCGGCGACCGCCTTGATATGGAAGCTCTTTTCCAGCTCATCGCAGTAGCTCTGCGCGGCATCGCGGTTCAGGTCGTAAACGCGGACCTCCTTAATGTTTTTGAGCACCAGAAGCAGGGCGTTCGTGCAGGAGCGGCCAACCACGCCCGCGCCGATCTGGGTAAGAACCTCGGTGTCCCTGCGGGCATAGTATTTGGCGCCAAGTGCGGGGATCGCGCCTGTACGGGTCGCACTGAGGGTGTTGGCAGAAAGAAACGCAATCGGTGCGCCGGTATCGGGATCATTCAGAAGCGTTGTCAGGATCGAGCGGGGCAGACCGCGGTCACGGTTGGCAATGTTTGAGCCGTACCATTTTTCACCGCATACATGGAAACGGCCTCCCAAATAGGCAACGAGCGCCATAAAACGGCGGTCAGGCCCCTTTTTGGGCATATCGGGGAACTTCGGTTCTTTGGGAAAATAAATCTTGATGCCATGCGCGTTATGGTTCGGCGTGCCCATCAGGTAGTCACCCTGACCGAGCAGCTCGAACACCTCGTCCATGACTTCAATGCAGCGCTCCATATTGCCGGCGCCGGCTTTGACAGCCTCCTCTTCCGTCAGGAAGAGGAAATTTAATCTCTCATCCATACGATTCCCACCCTTTCATGATTTTGTCATTTTGCAATTTAAATGATGATCTCATTCAAACCGTGAGCACAGCTTAGCAGAGAAAAAAATAAATGTAAACGCCGAGTTTCGAGCGAGATATGCTCGAAATTCGGCGCTTTCTCAAGAGTTTCACAATACCATCGTCGTAAAAAAAGATACAATTGGGAAAAGTGAAGGAAAAAATTCAGCACGCTGTGCAATAATCTTAATTGCACCTTGTCGGCAGGGAAATGGCAGAAATGATACTTGCAAACAAGAAACTGCTAAGTCGAAAGTGAGCGCCCAAAATTGGGCACCTCATATTTTGCATAAGGGTACTGCGCATCCGTGATCTGTTCAAAATACATGCCCCTTGACCGCTTCAATTGACGGTCAGGGCTTATCTTTTTCTATTGGTTATTGAGAGCCCCGAAAGGGACTCTTTTATTTGTATGTGGAAGCGTATTTTTCTTGATGGGGAAAAGTAGCAAGACGGCGCTGCGGTATTTCGCGACGTCCTATTCCTCCACCGGTAGGACGAGGCGCGAGCAGTAGCGCTTCGTTTCGATCTCGCGGCCTGTGTAGGGCGCGACGATGCACAGCACCCGGGGCAGTCCCGCGGGCGTCAGTCCCCGTGCCTTCACCTCCCGGCCCATGGTCAGCCACATTTCGTCCACACCGGAATAGTCCCCGCAGTACAGCACCGAAAGCGCCCGGCACTCCGGCAGCGTCTGCGCGTCCGCGTCCGCCTTTCCCGGCTTTACGGGAACGCAGACGTAATAGGGGTAGGGCGTGTTGTCAATGCGCCCGCTGAGAAAGTCCTGCCGCTGCTGGATGTTGAAGATGGGCTCGTCAGACAGGGTGCAGCCCCAGCGGACACACTCCCCATAGAAATCGTACATGGCGGCGGTCTTCTCGTCAACGGAGTGCCCCTCGCAGCGGCGGGCGAGAAAGGTCACGGCGGGCAGCGTCATCATCTGCACGGAGATGCCGGGCCCCTCGGCCGCGCGTAGCCGCATTTCCTCCACACTCCGCTGCAGATCGCGCAGACGGTTTTCCAGTACCGCAAGCAGCTCGGACGCCTCGCCGCCGCGGGCGAAATAGTCCGCGATCTCCTCTGTGCTCAGGCCCATCGCCTTGAATTTCTCCACCTGCAGAATACGTGCGACGTTAAAATTGTCGTAGTACCGCCGCCCGCTCTCCGGCGCGATATAGGCGGGCGTGAGCAGGCCTCTTTCCTCCATGCGCATCAGCGTGCTGCGGGAAAGACCGCAGGCGCGCGCCGCCTCGGTGATCTGATAGAGCTTTTTTGTGTCCTTTTCCATAAAATTTCCCTCCTGCCCCTCTTGCTTCGTTCAGGGATGAACGGGTTATAATGTCATTATAAGGAAACCCGCGGCGGTGTCAAGCCCGGCGGCGGGCAAAAACATTGTGGCGCAGGCCTGCGCCACAGCCTTCGGGGCCCCGAAGGCTGAACGAGCTTTGGAGAGGAGCGGAGGAACGATGAAAATTTGGAAACGGCTGTTGGGGTTAGCGCTGTGTCTGTGCGCGGCGGCATGCGTGCTGTGCGTGGGCGCCAGCGCGGCGGATCATACCGATCACCCCATCTGCGGAAAGACGCATAAGGAGATTGGTGACCATACGGAGACTTGCGGCAATGTGACATGGGCGGCGTGGAACGGGACGGACATGGATGCAAGCAAAGACCATATCCAACTCACAGAGGGGAACTATTATTTGCCCGACACTCTAACAGTTTCGGACACCATTCATGTCAGCGGAACGGTCAGTCTCTGCCTGAACGGAAAGAAACTGAGCGGGAACACCTATGGCCTGATCGTGCTTGATGAAAACGCCACGCTGAATATCTGTGATTGCAAGGGCGGCGGCGAGATAGAACTGAGCGCAAGCGGCGACTCTTCTACTATAACGTATGATAACCAAACTTCGTCGAGCAATAAGCTGAACCTTTACGGCGGAACGATCAGCAGGACAGGCGGTAGCAATATAAGCTGCGTTTTGAAGGCCGCGACCTCCTCTCAGCTGACATTTAACATGTATGGCGGCTATATCCATAACAATAATACAGGGGCAAGAGCCGCCGTAAACATGCATGTTTCCACTGGAACGCGCACAGTCTCCATCTATGGGGGGAAGATCCGTAACGAGGGAAACTACGGCATTGAGATGAACGAAGAGGGGGAGCAGCTTTATATTGCAGGTGGAACGTTGGAGTCTCGCGCAAATTACGCGGTATTTGCTGTCGGCGGCAGCCAGCTGATCCTCTCTGGCAAGCCGACTATCAAAACAGACAGTTCCTCTTGGGGGGCAATTTGCAGCCCGATGACTCACAGAATCCAGATCGAAAGTGATTTCGAACCCAAAGAACCCGTATCAATATCCCAGTCGTGGGGAGCCGGCGTGTTCGCCGTGCCAGCTGTCACCGGCGGGTCGCTGGCAGACAAGGCGCAATACTTCGTCTCGGCGGAAGAGGGCTACTTTGTGGAGTGCAACAGCGGCGGCAACCTCCAGCTTACCGCCTGCGCCATTACCAAGGATCCCACGGCAGATAACGACTACACCGTTACGGCTAACGGCAGTCCAACTTATCAGTGGTACAGTGCAACGAAGGGCGATGTCCCGGTAACAGATGCTGTTGTTAAAAGCAAAGGAGATTTATTCTATTCTTCGAGATGGATCTACCTGGATAACTCACTTCCCGCAACTGGCAAAGTGACAGGCTTCACGCTCACGATGAAAAAGGGCGATGAACTGACGTTAGATTTCTCCAGAAGTTATGATATTCGCATCAGTGAAGTTACTCTTTCTGACGGCAGGCAAACCATTCCCGGCGTAGAAGATGAGGACCTCTGGCAGAAGAAGTATACCCTCACCGCCCCGGCAGACGGCGATTATACTTTAACGATCAGTGCGAGTGCGGAACCGATGGGTGGAGAGCCGAGTTATGCAAGCTTGTCCTTCACCGCCAAGGTGACGGCAGACGTGCCGGGCGACCAGTTGGATGGCCAGACAGCCGCCACGCTCAACACCACCGGCCTGTCAGGCGGCAGCTACATCTGCCGGGTCACGTGGGAGGGCAAAACCACGCTGAACAGCCAAGTGGTGAGCTATACTGCACCGCAGCATACGCACAGCTGGTCGACCGACTGGACATCCGACGCTACCAACCATTGGCACAAGTGCTTCATCTGTAACGACAAAAATGATATAGTTGCGCACACCTATGACCAGGAAGTCGCAGTGGACGGATATAAAAAGTCCGACGCGACCTGCACAGCTAAAGCGACTTACTACAAGTCCTGCGTCTGCGGAGCCAAGGGAACGGAGATGTTTGAAAGCGGCGGACTCCTTGCCCACGATTTTACCGGCGGCACTTGGAAGAGCGATGCCAACAACCATTGGAAAAATTGCGCCAACTGCGACGCGGAGAGCGACAAAGTTCAGCATAACTTCAGCAAGAGCGGTAACACCTACACCTGCACCGCCTGCGGCTATGCTTATACCGTTCCGTCTCCCTCATCCTCCTCCGGCGGGAGTAGCACGCCGACCATCACCGTTCCCGTCACCGGCAGCCGCGACACCGTGCAGATCTCGGCGAGCGTGAGCGGCAGCGCGGCAGAGGTCAAGGAGATCAAAAAGATCGAGCTGGACAAGATCGGCACGGACCGCGACGTGGTCATCGACCTCTCCGGCCTCAGCAAGAGCGTGACGGGCGTGACGCTGCCCACCGACACCATCCGCAGCATTTCCGAGTCCGAAGCCGACGGCGTGACGATCAAGCTGCCGAACGCGGAGCTGCGCGTCGATCAAAAGACGCTCGCCGCTGTGTCCGAGCAGGCGAAGGGCAGCAAGGTGCAGCTTGTCGTGGAGACCGACAGCAAGGCAAAGGATACCATGACCGCCGCGCAGAAGCAGGCTCTCGACGGCATGAAGAACGCCGCCGCGCTGGAGGCGTACTTCATTTCCAACGGACAGCGCATTCGGGACTTCAACGGCGGCGAGGTCGAACTGAGCATTCCTTATCAGGCCAGCGGCGCGATCCGCGCGTGGTATCTCAAGGAGGACGGCACACGCGAGCCGGTCTCCGCGCGCTACGACAAGGAGAACGCGCGGCTGATCCTGCGCCACTTCTCGCACTACGTCATTGAGGAGCTGGACAGCGGCGCGGCCTATACCGTCTGTGCGAAGGACGATACCTGTCCGCTCGCGGCGTTCGGCGATCTCACCGCGACCGCGTGGTACCACGACGGTGTGCATTACTGCCTGGAAAACGGTCTGATGCAGGGCGTTTCCGCGACGAGCTTCCTGCCGAACGGCAGCACGACCCGCGCCCAGCTCGTCACCGTCCTATGGCGGCTGGAGGGGAGCCCTGAGACGACCAGCGCGGTGAGCTTCGGCGACGTCGCCGACGGCGCATGGTATGCCAAGGCCGTCCGCTGGGCGGCGGGCAGCGGCGTCGTCAAGGGCTACGACAGCGAGCACTTCGGTCCAGACGATGCCGTAACGCGCGAGCAGATGGTGACGATCCTATACCGCTACGCGCAGTACAAGGGCGCGGACGTGAGCGTCGGCGAGGACACGAATATCCTGAGCTTTGCGGACGCGATGACCGTCAGCGAGTACGCCATCCCCGCGATGCAGTGGGCCTGCGGCAGCGGACTTGTGACCGGCATCGCGCGGGACGGAGGAATGATCCTCGCACCCAAGGATACGACCACCCGTGTGCAGATGGCGACACTGATGATGCGCTTTTATACAGAGTGTGCGAAGTAACGGGCAGAGATGAACGTGAACGGACACACGGCAACTGAGCGCCAAAGTTGACAACACACAAAGAGCGAGACCTGACTCACATGAGCCGGGTCTCGTTTTTTATTTGCGTGAGCAGTGTAATTAACGTAACCGTCAAAGCAGAGGACGGCTGGACACATATGGGACAATAGTGGTGGGAAGTTTCGCAACTTCCCACCACTATAAGTGCGCCCTGCATGGGCAACAACTAGGTGGTGAAAGACCACTACGCGCTCGGCAGTAGGAAGCGTTAGCCGAAGGCAAAGGTGTCCATCGCGAGGTGGAATCTGAAGGAAGACGGATGTCAAGGTGAGGAGTCTTGGCGGGCAAACTCCCGAACCGACGAACAGAAATCACATAGTAGGCCGTATAGGGATGGACGAGTGTGCTTATCAACACAAAGCCCAATGCTGCCCGAATCCCGTGCGGTAGATGTGGCGGTTACGTGGGAGGAAAGTTGTTGTTCTTACCAGGGGAGGTCTTGCAGACGACAAGTAGGGGAAAAAATCCGAAAATCGCAGTAACAACGAACTGCAAGAAGTCAGCCGAGGCCATAGTACCTTGTGTGTGTTTTTTTGCAGGGGAAGGGCTGAACAATTGATTGCATTAGCCTACAGCCCTAACTGGACGCACAATTACTGGCCTACCGGCGGATCATTGACCGTTCCGATATGGTGCTGACCGTCTTTGACAGCGAAGCGCCCGCAGCGGGCCGCGCCGAGGAAAAGGCCCTTATGTATGCGCTGAACAGCCACAAGCCTGTTATCAATCTTGATCCCTACACTTTGACCGTGAGCAGAATAGATAAACACGCCGATAAATAAATCCCACGGTGAGACGCAAAACCGCATAGCCCATCTCCTGCAAGGTAAAATAATTAAAAATTATTTGCAGGAGGTACGACTATGAATGAACGAAAGCTCACAGCGACCATGATTGAGGCTTATCATTGCACAAATCGTGGAGTTGATGAATGCAGATGCCGAGGGACGCATCATCGTTCTCCTACCGGAGCGACTGACCGAACATGGGGAACGAAGATTCGCCGGTATCTGGCGATACTCGGAAATCCTGTGCTGTGGGAGATGTATTTGATTTCTGACGGAAACAACATAGTGAAGCAGCGATGCCACCCTATCCAAAGCGGCATCGCTGCTTCTTTTAAGAAAAGCGGTTAATTTGTGTCTGCTATTTCGCCTTTCTTGCTTCGGCGTCGGCGGCCGGAAGGTGTCGATTCCTCGGCCTCGATGATACCGGTGCCTCCGTGCGCTGACTCGAGTGTAAGTGCCTGTCCCGGCTGCAGCAGCACCGTCGCGGTTATCGTTACGCGGTCACGCGACATTTTCGGGAGAAAAGTGCCGGTTTCCTTGCCACCATCCTCGGATACCTGCGGCGGAATACCCTGCGGCAGCGGTTCAGGGACGCAAAGACGATGCATATAGGCATACAGGCGCTCCAGACCCGCTGCTGAAGAAAACGACGTATAGTTGTCATCGGTTGTGTTGCCGGTCAGGCTCTTGCCGCACAGATAGTTGGCTGTGCCAGGCTCCATAGCTCCGAGACCACACGTATAGTGTACCATATATCTATAGGTGCTGCCAAGCAGTTCATTCGGCCGAAGAATCTTACCGGGTTCCTTGCGAGAATAGTACTCTGCCGAGAGTTTGATGGACTTCAAAATTTTGATGATGTACCTTGTAATTTCACCGGATGGAATTGCAGCACCATTTTGCCGAACAGTGACCTTTTGTCCGCGTAGCGCAGATTGCGATGTCCTGTTCTGCAATAGACTCTGATGGCGAACGTGGAGAATGCGTGCGCCCATAGGAAAAATGGGGCGGTCAAGCTTATGCGTGCTGCCGCTGCGTTCATCGTCGCGCAGCTGGACAATGACCTTATCCGGCTCACGGTCATCAAAAATGATGTCACCCCAGGTCAGAGCTCGAATCTGGCTGACATTTAAGCCACCGAACAACTGCAAGGCCATGGCGCACGCCTTTGCAGTCTGGACGGCGTCGTCCATGAGGGCGTGGAAGACCTTTTCGACATCGGCCTCGTCAAGAACCTCCGGCGTTTCCGCCGCTTTAGCTTTTTCGTCCGGCGACCTCGTGCGCCGTGTCAGTGTGGGAAACGGGTTGGTTCCGGTGCAGTACTTATTTCGAATACACCAGTCCCAAAAGCCGCTGAGAAGTTTGAGATTTCGCTCCGATAGTTTCCAGAATGGCAGGAGCCGGCGGATTTCCACGGATACAATTTCGCACATAGGCTTCTGCGGAAGTTGCGCAAAGTACTCTTTGATGATGGCTGCTTTCCGGTGGTACTTGGGGCTTGCACGCTCTGCCTTTTCCGCCTTGGCGGAGAGCGAGTCCTCAAAGCGGGCGGCAAAACGCTCGGCCGCAATAGCAGGCGTAGTCGTTTCCGGACGAAAAACGACGTTTTCCTCAACAGCGCGGCTCAGGGCAACGGCATTGTCGGCATACAGCTTCTCGGCTGCCTTTGCGATGCCATTCAACAGCCCGTTCAAGTCCGCTTCGTTGGACCAGAAGCTTCGGGCGACCACATTTCCTTTGCTGTCTTTGACCGACTTCCCCGTCAAGGGTGAGATAGCGGTGATTTCAGCGCGGTAAGCGTACCGTGCGCCGTGGGGCTGTTCACGCAGCGTTCCCTTAAATTCGACACCGTGCAACGTATAACGGATATCGTAGGACTTGCGTCCATCCTTGTCCGGCTGGTGCGGGTAATAGTTACCCTTATTTGGATCCCATTGGTTCACAACAGTCTTTTTCATGGCGTTTAGGCCTCCTTCATTTGATTGCCGATGATTGGCCGGTTCTGCCGCTGCTCAGCGTCATCTGGTCTGGAAGCGACAACTGTCTTCCGCATTGCTCCGCAAGGGATGGTGAGCTGCACAGCGTCCGCATTTTCCAGAGCGCTGAAAGATAGAGTAACGAGCATCGGCTTATCGCTGTTATTGCTGTATTTTACGGCCCTATATGTGGGGATTTGCCTGCGAGCGTCTACTTCGAGCTGGATAGGAGAATGTTCAGGGTTCTTTGTTTCAGCTGGATTGTAGACATAGCGCTCCGCTTTGGCTGCCAGCTTTTCCTGCTCGGCTGAGAGCTTCAAGTTTGGCCGTTTATGTTTGGGGACGGACACCGCGTGACCGAGCTGCTGGTCTAACTCGAGTGATGTGTACCCGCAAATGTTGCGAGCGCGGCTCGCCCAGTCGCGGCGGAGAATGTAGGCGCTGAAATCCGCCACGAGACTGCCGTCTTTGTTGTATGATACTTCGCGTTCAAAGTCCTTACGCGCCTCTGCCATGAAAGCCTCGCTAAGGCCGCATTCGTGCAGCCGCGCAAGCACCCAGGCGGACAAGTCCTGCGCCAGACAGACCGGGGCGGTTTCGTCATTGGTCCAGTCTGGGTCGATTTTGCGAATCGTGTCGCTGCATTGGCGTAGAATATAGCATGCCCAGCATCCGATGACAACCCCGCGATAGCTGTTGTCCCGCTTTAGGATTTTGTCGATTTTCCCACCCTTTTCCTGTCCCTGGACTTTTACGACCGCGAAATATGCGGTGTATACGATTTTTTCAGGGCGGGTTCCCGCCGCCTCTGCTGTGCGCAGCCCGCCGCAAAGCATCAGAGTCAGTGCGTAGCACAGGCGCGGTTCCTGTCGCCAATGAGTTTCCACATAGCGGCACAGCTTCTGACGGACTGGTTCCGGAAGAGACTTTTCTTGCTCTTTTCGGGAGCCCATCCCTCTGCGGGAGGTCGGCGTGAGGTGCAGCTCCGGCAAACCCAAATCGGGATAGGCTGCCCGTATGAACTGGTAGATTACGTCTGCGGCCGCCAGGTCTGTATAGGTGCTGGCGGTTAAATCCGATTGGTTCCCCTCGCTACGGGAATGCTGCGCTTTTTTCATGGTTTGTCTTCGGCGCGGTCAGTTCCACGCCTGGGTGCCTTCCTCCGCCTGCAGTCCAAGATGGACGGCCAGAGCGTGACGGAGGGCGAAACGGTCGTAGGGCTCGTAGACGCAGCCGATGCGGCGGATGAGCGTCTTACGGCGGATGGTCTTCACCTTCTCGCACAGGGCGCGGCTGGTGTGGTCAAGGCCCTGTTCCGAGATGAGCACATGCGTCGGGAGCTGCGTGCTCTCGCGGTCCGAGGTGAGGGGAATGACGGTGACGGTATCCGTATCGCCCTCTTGTGAGATGACGATGACGGGGCGGCAGTCATGCCTGCCGAGACAGTCCCATGCTGTCCACATCTCGAAGGGCTTGGTGGTCTTCGTGTTCATAACAGGTTCTCCTTTGTGATCAGGAAGTGATGGGCAAGGGCTTTCAGGACGCCGTTGCGTTCGTTTGCCGGCCAGACGTAGCCGAGCCCGTGGCCGAGACAGTTCGCGTGGATGGTCACCGGGTAGTCGCACAGAGCCATGTAGGTCTTGTCGTCTACGGTGACGAGTGCGTGGCTGCCGGCCTGCCAGCCTTCGCCGGGTACATAGTGCCCGGTCGGGATGAGCGGGACGACGGTGACATAGTCATCGCAGCTGTTATCGTGCGAGACGGTGAGCGTCGGACGCGTTCCTCCGAAGCCGCAGGTTTCCGGCAGAACAGCCATGCAACAGAAAAATGCCAGGCTGCGGTTAATGCGCACTCGGATGATCGCTTTCTTCTCTTCTTCCATGGTATCTTTACCTCCTTTCCTCAGAGCGGTAAGCAAAACAGCGTGCAGGCATTTCGCCTACACGCTGCTCCACACCGCTATGAGGGTGCGGAAGTCCTACGCCTGAACGCACCCGGAGGAAGTTTTATAGTAACCGTATCTTGCCAAATGGGGCAAAACAGGGTATACTACTTCCTGACGGTGCGGCTTCAGCCGTTGTGTAGGTGCTGTTACCACCTGCGCAGGTGGTAGAGGATTGCCGTCCTTTACCACTGCCGTTGTTTTACTTTATAGTGGCAGTATAACATATACGATATCGTATATCAAGTGATATACTGCACAAATTTATGTTGAAGACTCTGTGCAAAATATACGATATCGTATATTTTGCGAGGCGTTTGTAAATCTAATGCGTTAGGATGTGTTCAAAGTGTCTCGAAGTGAAGCTGAAAATCGCGCAATCAAAAAATACGAAAAGGAAAAGATTGACCGCTTTTTGATTCGCATTCCAAAAGGCGAGAAGGAAAGAATCGCAGAGCACGCTAAGGCGCAGGGAGAGTCCACCAACGCATTCATTTACCGCGCGGTGAATGAAGCCATCGAGCGCGACAAGCAGAAATAAATCCGTGGGTATTAGAGCTTTGCTTTCGAAGCCATTTCTCTAATACCCACGGTTCTTATTTTAATGTATCTTATCAGAAACCGAATACCCTCTCCCGCAGCGCGGGATTCCCGAGGATCGCCAGATACCGGCGCACGTTCGGCTCGCCGCGTCCGACGAGCCGCTTCAGCAGAAGAACGGCGGCCTGTACCCTCGGCTCCGCCTGCCGCGCGATGAACTCGTAGAACATATCCCGAAAAGCGTAGTTCCCCGCACCGGCGATGGCATCCACCATAGCTTGCAGAAACTTCTCCGGCGGAATCGTGTCGGTGATCCCGTCCATCTCCGCGCGAAGCGACTGCATCCACGCCGTCATCTCATCGGAAAACTGCACCTTGCCGTCCGGTTGCCAGTAATACGCCATGTCGTCTGAGGCAACACCGAAAAGCTCCTGTGTGGAAGCTGGCTCCACCGGCGGGCAGGACTGTGGCGCTGGAAAGCGCTCGATGCTCGGAATGTCCGCTCCGAGCTCATCCCACAGCGCCCAAAAATCTACGCCGAACTCCCGCGCGGCCATCGCCACAGCAAGGGCGGGTGAAACGAGGCTGTAGGAGAATGCCAGATTGTTACCACCCTGTTCGTCGATCACGGCACTGCGCTCGGTCATCGGCATGACGAGGTATTTCTTTGCCTCCTCCAGCGTTCCGCCGCGCTCATGCAGCGCCGACAGCGTCTTTTTCAGGTGCGCGAAACAGTTGCGGACCCCGATGGCGTCCTCCTTGCGATAGACCGCAGCATCTTCCGCCTCTGCGGACATGTCCTCGTAGAATTCCTCGAAAAACCGTGCGGCGATATAAGATTCGACCTGCTCCGGATCGGCACACGCGGTGGGAACGTCGTGGATCAAACCGGTCAGGTCCTTGTTGTATTCGCCGCAGTCGTCCTTGTGCAGCAGCTTCTCAATTTCCCACAGTTGGGT
>NZ_JAHLPT010000026.1 GCF_018918025.1 Oscillibacter sp. MSJ-31
TTGAATGTGATGTGCTCTTTATTTCGTTTCTTTCGTCTTTTTTAAATTGCATAAAACCTCCTATTGCTCTGGTAATGCGGTCGCCAAACCTTTACCAGTATACCGCAATAGGAGGTTTTACTCATGCTAAAGCTATTTTTCTTCCCCCAGTAGAACTGGGGGTTTATTTCCACGCCTTAAGGCGCCAAGAAAACGCCGCACGGCTCACAGGCCGTGCGGCGTTCTTTCTTTTCTCATGGCGTCAGCGGCTCGCCGACGTTCACACCGTTCAGCTGCGCCGCGATCTCGCCGTCCACAACGATCTGCACGCGCTCGACGGTGTCGAGCGAGCAGAGCGAGAGCACCAGCGACTCCACCGTCTGCCGCGGCGAGATGCCGAGATCGGCGTCGGAGGGCAGATTGAGGTAGCACGTCCCCTCCTCCACGCGGGCGGAGAGCACGGTGAACTCCTCCGGCAGCAGCGCTGCGAGCGCGTCGCTCTCAGGGCCCTGCGCGAGCGCCTCCAGCAGCGCGTTCACACGCGTCTGCCCCTCGTAGAGCGCCAGCGCGCGCTTTTCCGCGCGCAGCGCGCCGCTCGTCGGGTCGAGGAAGTAGAGCGACACGGTGATGGGGCGCAGCGCGTCCTCGCGCATCGACAGCAGCGGATCCGCCGCCGTAAGCGTCTGCGTCTCGCGGTACGGCAGCTCCCGCCCGCCCGAGGTGATGGACACCGCGTTCACGCCGTCGAGCTGCGTGAGCGTGAGCGTCACGCAGTAATCGGCGAGCGTCAGATCGATGCCCGCAAGGCGTGCATACTGCCGCGAGAAGTCCACCCGCGCCCAGTTGCCGAGGACCGACAGGCTCAGAAGCGTTGTCCCGCCCGGCATCGGTGCGCGGACGCCCGCATCCGGCGCGTCGGCAAGAAGCCGCTCCAGCAATCGCTGCGCCAGCTCCTCCTGCGTGAGCGTGTCGGCGTCCGGGAGCTGCACGGTGCGGGCAACGATGGCGTCCTCGCCCGGCACGTCGCGCAGCTCGGCGGCGGGGTAGTAGATCGTATAGCTGTTTTCTCCCTCCGTCCCGCCGCCGCGCACACAGGCGGCGAGCAGCAGCGAAAGAACGAGAAACGCGAACAGGAAAGCCTTTCTTCTCATGTCTCCCCCTCCCTCCGCACGGCAGGAAGCCGCACCGTGAAGCAGGTGCCGCCGCCCGCGCGGGCGCTGACAGCGATGCTGCCGCCGCGGCGGCGCACGGTGTCCGCCACAATGGAAAGTCCAAGGCCCGTGCCGCCCGCGGCGCGCGAGCGCATCTTGTCCACGCGGTAGAAGCGGTCGAACACGCGCGGCATATCCTCCTCGGGAATGCCGATGCCGTTGTCCTCCACGCGCAGCACGCACTCGTCCTCCGTGCCGCCGAGCGTCACGCGCACGAAGCCGCCGGGGCGGTTGTATTTGATGGCGTTCTCGGTGAGGTTATAAATGATCTGGTGCAGGTCGTCCACGCCGGCCCGCACGCTCTGCTCCCGCTCGACGAGATAGGTCAGCTCGACCCGCTTCTCGTCGGCGACCAGCCGCAGCATCCGCACCACGCGCTCGATGACCGGCGCGACCGCGACGCTCTGCGCCGGCTCGACGATGCCGCTGTCGAGCCGCGTGAGCCGCAGCAGATTTTCCGTGATGCGCGTCAGGCGGTCGGTCTCCTGCACGATGTCGCCGACGAACTCGCGCACCGTGGCGGCGTCGATGTCTTCGGTCTGCAAAATCGAGTCGGAGAGCAGGCGGATACCGGCCAGCGGCGTTTTCAGCTCGTGGCTCGCGTCGGAGACGAAGCGGCGGCGCGCCTCCTCCGTCGTCTGCAAGCGGTCGGAGAGGCTGTTGAACTCCTCGGCGATCTCGCTGATCTCGTCGCGACCGCCGATCTCGGCGTGATAGCTGTACGCGCCCTCGCGCACGCGGCGGATGGCCTCGAGCAGCACGCCGAAGCGGCGCGTGAGCATCCGCGAGAGCAGCAGGCTCAGCAGCACGACAAAGCCCGCGACCGCCGCCGAGATGCGCAGCAGATTCTTCTGCAGCGTCAGCAGCAGCGTCGCCTGCTCCACGTCGTACTCATAGGCATAGACCGCGCCGATGGTCTGGCTGCGGTAGATGACCGGCGAGGCCGCGCGGCTGCGGAACGCGCCGTCGGTAAAGTCGGCATAGAAGGCATCGTAGCCCCGCAGCGCCTGCACGATCTCGGTGTAAAGCCCGTAGCGGCCCACCGCGCCGTCCGTCTCGCGGGTGTCGTAGAGGATGCGCCCCGCGGCGTCCGTGACGAGAATGCGGGAAATGCCGGTATCCTCCACCAGCGTCATCGCGGAGGCGACGTTCTCCTCGCTCAGCTCCTCCAAACCGCTCAGCGCCGTCACCATCACGCTCACGCTGCTTTGCAGCGTCGTCTGCTTGGAGCGCACGACCAGGTTTTCCGACACGATCAGAGGGTAGGTGTTCATGAAAACGAGCACCGCCGCAATGACCAGAATATAGCTCAGGCCGAATTTGACCTGTAAGCTCGCACGCCGCACGGCGCTCCCCTCCTCCCGTTCGTTTTCCTTCCGTGCGCCGCTCAGTCCTTGAGGTAGTAGCCCACGCCCCACTTGGTCATGATGTGCTCCGGCTCGGCGGGGTCATGCTCCAGCTTTTCGCGCAGGCGGCGGATGTGGACATCCACCGTGCGGTAGTCGCCGGCGTAGGTGTAGCCCCAGACGAGATCCATCAGATTCTCGCGCGAGTATACGCGGTGGGGATTCTTGATGAGCAGCTCCAAAATGTCGTATTCCTTCGCCGTCAGATCGACCGGCACGCCGTCGCGCAGCGCGATGCGCCGCTCGGTGTCGAGCGCGATGCCGCCGGCGGTCAGCAGCTCCGTGCGCTTCTGCGCGGTCTGGCCCGCGCGGCGCAGCAGAGCGCGGATACGCGCCTTGAGCTCTAAAATGTTGAAGGGCTTGGTGACGTAATCGTCCGCGCCGGACTCGAGGCCGATGATCTTGTCCGCGTCCTCGCTGCGGGCGGTGAGCATGATGATGGGCACCGCGGAGAATTCGCGGATGCGCATACAGGCGGTCAGTCCGTCCACCTCCGGCATCATCAGGTCCAGGATGATGAGGTCGAAGCTCTCGCTCCTGGCCAGCTCGACGGCGGCCGCGCCGTCGAAGGCGGTCTCGACCTGATAGCCCTCGTTCTCAAGGTTGAATTTGATGCCCTTGACGAGCAGCTTCTCGTCGTCCACCACTAAAATTTTCACGGCGCATCGCCTCCTGTCGTAATTTCATCGCGCATGGCGTCGAGCTTCGCGCTGCCGATGCCGCGCACCTCCAGCAGCTCGTCGAGCGTCTGAAAGTCTCCGTGCTCGGCGCGGTAGTCGAGGATCGCCTGCGCCAGCACCAGCCCGATGCCGGTAACGGTCTCCAGCTCCTCGGCGGTCGCGGTGTTGATGTTTACAAGCACGCGCACGGGCGCGATCTCCTCCTCCGTGCTCCGCTCGGTCTGTACGGTGTAGTCCTCCCGCCCCGCGCGATTCGCGCCGAAGGTCAAATACAGAACCGCAGCGAGAAACGCAAGCGTCACAAGCACTAAAAAGAAATAGGTGCTGCCGCCTTTTTCCTGCCGTTCCACGGTTGAACTCCCTCCTGTTTTTTGTTATACTGAAGGTCGAACGAAGTCGAGTGCGGGCGAAGCGCCCGCCAAGCATAAGATTTATTTTTTATTGTAACATACTGCGAGGTACATTTCCATGAAAAAACGCCGCTTTTTTGCTCTTTTTTTGGTCCTCGGCCTGCTCGTCTCCCTGCTGAGCGTACCGGCCTCCGCCTTTGAGGAGATCGACATCGACGCCCGCGCCGCCCTGCTCGTTGAGAAGGAAACGGGCGAGATCCTCTACGAAAAGAACGCCCACGAGAAGAACTACCCCGCAAGCATCACCAAGCTGACGGTGGCGCTGCTGGTGTTCGAGGCGATCGACGCGGGGCAGCTCTCGCTCGACCAGCCCATCACGGCGCACGAGAGCGCCTTCGAGGGTCTGAGCATCTACGGCAGCACCGCCGGCATCAAGGCCGGCGAGGTGCTGACGGTCGAGCAGCTTCTGCAATGTATGCTCATCGTCTCGGCGAACGAGGCGTGCAACATCCTCGCCGAGGCCGTGTGCGGCGAGGGGAACATCTCCCAGTTCGTGCAGAGGATGAACGAGCGCGCCGCCGCGCTCGGCTGCGAAAACACGCACTACGTCAACACCTCCGGTCTGCACGATCCCGACCACTACACCACCGCGTGGGACATCTATCTCATCACGCGCGCGCTGATGCCCTACGAGAAATTCATGGAGATCTGCAACTCCAAGTCCGCGGAGATCGCCGAGACCGACCACAACCAGCGCCATGTGCTCCACTCCACCAACCGCCTCATTTCCAACTGGCGCGAGCTCGGCTACCTCTACCGCGACGCGCAGGGCATCAAGACCGGCTCGACCGAGGAGGCCGGTCACTGCCTCGTTTCCTCCGCCGTGCGCGGCGACCGTCAGCTTGTGAGCGTGGTGCTCGGCGCGGAGAAGATCACCCTTGCCGACGGCAAGAGCACCCTCACCAAGAGCTTTTCCGAGACCATCCGTCTCTTTGACTACGGCTTTGACTGCTTCTCCCGCCGCGAGGTCGTCTCCGCCGACGAGCTGGTGCGCGAGGTCCCGGTCGCCCTTTCGAGCGAGGCGAACTACGTCGTCGCCCACCCCGCCGAGAGCATCACGCGGATGCTGCCCACGGAGCTGGACCTCAGCGAACTCACGCGCGACATCACGCTGCCGGACAGCGTGGACGCCCCCATTGCCGCCGGCGACGAGCTGGGCGAAATGACCGTCTCCTACAACGGCACCGTCTACGGCACGGTCAAGCTGCTCGCGCTCAGCGATGTGTCAGCCTCGTGGCTGCTGGTCGCCAGGCGCGACGTGGCGGACTTCTTCTCCCGTACCGTCGTCAGGATCGTTCTCGTCGTCCTTCTCCTGCTCATTCTCGCATTCCTTTTCCTGCGCGGGAACGGGCGCGGACGGCGCTACGGCAAGCGCAGCAGCGGACGCGCCGCTCCCGCCGGTTATCGCGGCCGCAGGCGCTGAGCATCGGGGAAGGCAAACTGTTAAGGTCATCAAACCGCACAAAACGGACGGGGTATCCCGTCCGTTTTCCGTTCAGCAGGGAAATTTCCGCGACACGCGGACTTTTGTCCTTGATTTTTGCCCATCCCCCTGCTATACTGCATTCATCGTCAGATAAGGAGGCACTCCTATGAAATATCTTGTTGTCATCGGCGACGGCATGGCGGACAACCCCGTCGAGGCCCTCGGCGGCAAAACGCCGCTCGAGTACGCCGACATCCCCACCATTGATTCCCTCGCCGCGCGCGGCACGGTCGGCAGCGTTGTGAACTGCCCCAAGCCGCTGCCCGCGGGCAGTGAGACCGCGATCCTCTCCATCTTCGGCTGCGACCCGCTCAAGCACTTCTCCGGCCGCTCGCCGATGGAGGCCGCCGCCATCGGGCTCAGGCTCGTTCCCGGCGACGCGGCGTTCCGCTGCAACCTCGTCGCGCTCGAGCCGGGCGATCAGCCCTATGAGGAAAAGCGCATTCTCTCCCACTCCGCCGGCTCCATCGCCGGACAGGACGCGCTCGACGTTGTCGCCGCGCTCAACAGCGATCCCGAATTTTCCGCCGCGCTCCGTGCGGCGGATATGTACATCGACCCCAGCCCCTCGTTCCGTCCGCTGGCGGTGAAGCACCATTGCGATCCGAGCGGCGTGTGCTTTATCCCGCCGCACGACCACCTCGGCGAGGTCATCGGCCCGCTGCTCCCGAGCGGGAAGGACGCGGCGCTCGCCAAGGTCTTTGCCGACCTTATGCGCCTTGCCAACCGCGTGCTGGAGCACCATCCCGTCACCGAAAAGCGCCGCGCGGAGGGCAAGCTCGGCGCGAACGGCATCTGGTTCTGGGCAGCGGGCACGGCGATGCAGCTTCCCGACTTCCGCGAGGAGTACGGCTGCGGCGGCGCGGTCATCAGCGCGGTGCCCCTGTGCCACGGCATCGGCGTGCTGCGCGGACTCGAGATGGTCGAGGTCGAGGGCGCGACCGGCGAGATCGACACCAACTTTGAGGGCAAGTTAGAGGCCACATGGGCGAGCCTTCAGAAGTACGACTTCGTCTGCCTGCACCTCGAGGCGCCCGATGAATGCACCCACAACGGCGACCTCAAGGGCAAGGTGCAGGCCATCGAATGGCTCGACAGCCGGCTCGTCAAGCCCCTCACCGAGCGTCTGGACGCGGCGCACATGGACTACCGCCTGCTGCTCCTCTCCGACCACAAAACGCTCACCGCGACACGCGGGCACGACGGCGATCCCGTGCCGTATCTGCTCTACGACAGCCGCATCGACAGCGGGCGCGGCGGTGTGTACACCGAAAAGGCCGGCGAGAACGGTCCCTTCGTCGCGCACGGCTGCGAGCTGCTGCATCTCCTCTTTGAGCGCTGAAAAAGGAACATCGAAAAGGGTCAGCCGCCGGCTGACCCTTTTCTTACGTCTCCGCCGCGGCGGGGATCGACGGCTCCTCCCGCCGAACGCGGAGCGTTCCGTCCTCCGCCGCGATGCGGGCGGCGCCGCCCGCGTGGAGCGCCCCGCTGAGCAGCAGCTCTGCCACGGCGTCCTCCACCTCGGCGCGGATCACGCGGCGCAGGGGCCGCGCGCCGTAGAGCGGGTCGAAGCCCTCGTCCGCGATGCGCTCGACCGCCGCGTCCTCGACCGTCAGCGTGACGCCGAGCGCCGCGGCGCGCTGCACGGTGGCCTTGAGCATCCGCCGCGCGATGGCCGAAACGTCCGCGCGGCTCAGGCGGCGGAACACCACGGTCGAGTCGATGCGGTTAAGAAATTCCGGCTTGAAGGTCGCCCGCAGCTCAGCCATAACCGTTTCCTTCACACGCGCAAAGCCGCCGTCACCGTCCTCGGCCTGCGCGAAGCCGAGCTTCGCCGCGCTCGACGTGATGGCCTTCGCGCCCACGTTCGAGGTCATGACGAGCACCGTATTGCGGAAGTCCACGCGCCGCCCCTGCGCGTCGGTCAGCACACCGTCCTCCAAAATTTGCAGCAGCAAATTCCACACGTCCTCGTGCGCCTTTTCGATCTCGTCGAAGAGCACCACCGACCACGGGCGGCGGCGCACCTTCTCGGTCAGCTGCCCGCCCTCGTCGTAGCCGACGTAGCCCGGCGGCGCGCCGACGAGCCGCGAGACGGTATGCCGCTCCATATACTCCGACATATCCAGGCGCACCAGCGCCTCCTCGTCGCCGAACACCGCGTCGGCCAGCGCGCGGCACAGCTCCGTTTTGCCCACGCCCGTGGGACCGAGAAAGAGAAACGAGCCGACGGGCCGCTTCGGATCGCGCAGTCCCGCGCGGGCGCGGCGCAGCGCGTGGGCGACCTCCCGCACCGCCTCGTCCTGCCCCACCACGCGCGCGTGGAGCGTATCCTCCAGCCGCAGCAGACGCTCGCCCTCATCCCCCGTCAGGCGTGTGACGGGCACGCCCGTCCAGGCGGAGACCACCGCGGCCACGTCCTCCTCGCCGACGGTCCTCTGCTTTTCCCGCTGCGCGCGGCGCAGCGCCTCGCGTTCCTGCTCCGCCTGCTCGCGGCAGCTGTGCTCCACATCGCGCAGCATGGCCGCCCGCTCATAGTTCTGCTCCGCGACCGCTGCCGCGCGGTCGCGCTCCGCCTCGGCGGCCTTGGCCTCCATCGCCCGCAGCTCCGGTGAGTCGGGACGCGTGCCCATCCGCACGCGGGACGCCGCCTCGTCCATCAGATCCACCGCCTTGTCCGGCAGAAAGCGCCCTGTGATGTAGCGGCGCGAGAGCGTCACCGCGGCGGCAAGCGCCTCGTCGGATATCTTCAGACGGTGATGGCTCTCGTAGCGTGGGCGCAGCGCGCGCAGGATCGCAAGCGCCTGCTCCTCCGTCGGCTCGCCGACCGTGATGGGCTGAAAGCGGCGCTCGAGCGCCGCGTCCTTTTCGATATACCTCCGGTACTCGGCAAGCGTCGTCGCGCCGACCACGCGGAGCTCTCCGCGCCCCAGCGCGGGCTTGAGGATGTTCGCCGCGTCCACCGCGCCCTCGGCGCTGCCCGCGCCGACGATGGTGTGCAGCTCGTCAAGGAACAGAATGACATTGCCCTCGCGCCGCACCTCATCGAGCAGCGCCTTCACGCGCTCCTCAAACTCGCCGCGGTACTTTGTCCCCGCGACCATCGCGGAGAGGTCGAGCGAAAGCAAGCGCTTGTCCATCAGCTCGTCAGGCACCTCCGCCGCCGCGATCTTCTGTGCAAGCCCTTCCGCCACCGCCGTCTTGCCGACGCCCGGCTCGCCGATGAGCACAGGGTTGTTCTTCGTGCGGCGCGAGAGGATCTGCACCGCGCGCGTGATCTCCGTATCGCGCCCGATCACAGGATCAAGCTGCCCCATGCGCGCCATCGCCGTCAGGTCGCGGGCAAACTCCGCGAGTCCGCGTCCGCGCTTGCCGCTCTCGTTTTCACGCAGCATCCGGTTTCCCTCCCTTGTCGCCGTGCGCGGCGTTTCGTTGATCCGCCGCACCACCGTAGCGTAAAGGCGCTTCGGGTCGGCTCCCGCCGCCGCGAGCAACCGCACCGCCATGTTGCCGCCGTCGCGCAGCAGGCCCAGCAGCAGGTGCTCCGTGCCGATGCGCGGACTCGCGAAGCGCATCGCCTCGGCGACCGCCATCTCCACCGCGCTGCGTGCGCGGGGCGTCAGCCCCTGTGAGGGCAGGCTGCCGGACAGGCCGTGACCCACCGTCCGCACCAGCTGCTCACGCAGCTGCTCCTCCGTCACGCCGGCCTCGCCCAGTGCGCGGCAGGCCGCGCTGCCGTCCTCGCGCAGCAGTCCCAGCAGGATATGCTCGCAGCCGACGTAACCATGGCCCAGCTCCAGCGCCGTTTCCTGCGCCAGCCGCAGCACGTTTTCCGCGCGCGGGGTAAACTTCTGTTCTGCCATATTCTTCACACTCCCGAGCGCATTGTTTCCTGCCGCAGCGGTTTTTAGACGTGTTTACCCGCATATTTTTCATCAAAAGTTTCAAAATTTTTTGCCGAAATGCGGAAGATTCCCGCATACTTCCTCTTGCATTTTCGTATTCTGCCGTGTACAATAGGCGTATCAATCAAATGGAGGTGCTCTCATGGCCTATCACATCAGTTCTGCCTGCGTTAGCTGCGGTGCTTGCGCGGACGCTTGCCCCGTTGGTGCGATCTCTCAGGGCGATTCCCAGTATCAGATCGACGCCGGTGCCTGCCTGGACTGCGGTTCCTGCGCGGATACCTGCCCCAATGGTGCGATCTCTCAGGAGTAAGATCTACTTAAAAAATAAGGACGCGCTGCTTTGGCGCGTCCTTATTTTTGTCAGGGAACGGAGGCTTCATGGAACGCAAGGACTTTCTCCGGCAGGGCGGCCCCTGCTTTTATTTTGATACGGAGCTCTTCGCGCCGACGACCGACAGCTTCGCGCTCGGCTGGTTCGCCGCGCCGAAGCGCGGCGAGCGCGTGTGCGACCTCGGCAGTGGCACGGGGCTGCTCGGCACGCTCCTGCTCGCGCGCGAGCCGTCGCTCACGCTTTTCTGCGTGGAGCAGAACGCTGCGGCGAACGCGCTCGCGGAAAAGGGCTTTGCCGAAAACGGCTGGGCGGAGCGCGTGACGCTGCGCACCGGCGACCTGCGCGAGAACGCTGCGCTCCCCGCCGCGGGGAGCATGGACTACGCGCTCTCCAACCCGCCGTACTTCCCGGCGGGGAGCGGCGCGAGCGCCGCGGGCGAGGCGCGGCAAGCCGCGCGGGAAGAGGTCGGCTGCACGCTCGCCGATGTCTGTGCCGCGGCGGCGCGGGTGCTGCGCTGGGGCGGACGCTTCGCGCTCGTCCACCGGCCCGAGCGGCTATCCGACCTTTTCTGCACGCTCCGCGCGCATGGGCTGGAGCCGAAGCGGCTGCGCTTCGTAGCCTCCTCGGCGGAAAACGCTCCCTCTTTGGCGCTTGTGGAGGCGCGCCGCGGCGGGAAGGCCGGTCTATCGGTCGAACCGATGTTATTCATCGGCTCAGCCGATTGGGATAAGGTCTACTTCCGGTAATGAAAAACTTCATGCACGAGTACCGCCCCACGAGAAGGCGCAAGGCCGATGCGTGAAGCTTTGTGCATCCTTTCCGGCTGCCCCGCAGGGGCGAGGAAATGGCACATATCTATTTTTGCTATGCTTTTGCAGAGCAAAAAGGACGCTCGGAGGAGCGTCCTTTTTGCTTGTTATTCCATCGTGTTGACCGCGCCGACGAACAGCGGCAAGCCGTCCGCGCCGGTGATGGCGAAGGCGAACGGGCGGTCCAGCTCCATCTCCACGACCGGCAGATCCTCCGGCATCGCCGAGGTCGCGTCCGCCATGATGGCGGTGAACGCCGCGGCCTCGCAGCCCTCCTCGTCGATCTTCACGCGGGCGGCGTGCTGCACCTGCGTGACCGCCGCCGGCTCGTCAAAATCTGCCAGCGGCGAGAAGTCCGCCCGCGTATCGTCGAATGCGTCCGTCACGCCGAGCATTTTGAGCGTGTCGGTCAGCTCCAGATCGGAGTTGACGTCGAACTTCGGCACACTCCAGACGAGCTTCGCCGTCTGCGCTTCGTCGCTATCGTACACATCGGTAAAAAGGTCGGCCAGCGCCGCTTCGCCGCGCAGCAGCGGCGTGAGCGCCGTGCCCTCGTCGGGCAGCAGGAAGATCATGCGCTCCCCGCCGCGGAAGGAAAGCTGCGCGACGGTGTAGCCCTCGCCGCGGACATAGCTTGCGCGGTCCTCCGTCTTGTGCATGAAGTCCGCGCGCTGCGCTGTGCCGTCGGCGGCAGTGAAGGTATCCTCGCTCGTGGCGCCGTCGTAAAATTCATCGCTCCAGCGGTCCTTGAAGTAGAGCGCGGAGAGCAGCAGCATCACGGTCTGCGGCTTCGTCTCGATGTTCTTCGCCGCGTCCGCGAGCAGGCCGCCGGTGTTGGTGTTCAGCCATGCCTGCACGGCTTTGTTGGTGTCGCCGGTGCCCATGGGGGCGCTGAACACGGAGGCGTAGTAGTCGTTCGCCAGCCGCTCGATGGTCTCGGTCTTATAGACCTGTCCCTCGCTCAGCCAGAGGGAATTGGCGAGCAGCGTTTTGCCGTTGGCGCTGTCGGTGTAGAGCGAGCGCCAAATGGCGTTCGCCGTGGTGCGGACGGTCTCCTCATCCTCCGCGCCGAGCAGGTCGAGGAGCTGGGCGCGCGTCTCGCCGTCCACCGTCTCGGTGAGCATGGAGAGGGCAAGGTAGAGGTTCGCGGGCGAGTAGACCACGTTCGCCGCCTCCTCGCCGCCGAGCAGCTTGGAGACCGTCTTGGTGCTGTAGCCGAGCAGCGCGGGCGTCATGGTCTTGTCCACGCCCTCGCCCCGCAGCGCCTTGACCGCGTCGGAATAGGCGCGGGAGCGGGCGTCAAAATCGTCCCACAGCTCCTCCTGCGCCTTGTGATAGGCCTCCTCGCCCATCTTGTCGTAGTCGAGCTTTTCGTAGGCGGTCCACAGCTCCTCCTCGCTCGGCTCGGCGGGCAGCTCCGGCAGCTTGACCTCCGCCAGCGCGTACTGGCTCAGCAGCTTCGCGCTCACATCGTCCGGCTGTCCCGGCTCGGGCTTCGTCCCGCCCTGCTCCGGCTCAATCCGCGCGCAGCCGACGAGCAGCAGCATACTCAGCAAAAGTGCCAGATACTTTTTCATGTCGTTGTACCTCCTTGGGCGTTGTATTTCTTTGGACGAGAGCGTTGAAGAAAAAGTTCCCATTTTCCGAAAAATGTTTTGCCGCGCTCTATTTCGCGCCGCGCACGGCGCGAAACAAATCAAAATCTGTCGCGGAGGACGCTCGCGCGCGTCCGCCCCTTTCGCGCCCGCAGGCGCGAAACCAAATAAAATCGTTTTTGCCGCGCTCGCGCGTATCCACCCCCTGCATTTCGCGCCCGCAGGCGCGAAACCAAATTAAGATCGTTTTTTCTGGCGACATGCGCGTCAGAAAAACACCTCTCATGGAGCGAGTGTCGCAGCAGGCGCCTCGCGCCTGCGAGGCGCGGAGCGAAGTGCGGCTCCAAAAGGTATAAAAAATAAGGGCGCGCTCTGCACGCCCTTATTTTTTAGTATGCTACTCCCCAATAGATGTCCGTCGTGGCTTCCTTGCCGCAGAACACGCACTTGCCCTTTGTGCCGGACTGGTGCAGCGGCATACAGCGGGAGGAAACGCCCGCCTTTTCCTTCATGCCCAGCTCGCACTCGCGGCTGCCGCACCACTTCGTGCGCGCAAAGCCGCCGCGGCCGGAGGCCATTTCCTTGACCTCCTCCCAAGTGGACAGGTCGAAGGTGTTCTCCTCCAGATTTGCTCTCGCTCTTTCGAGCATATTGTCGTGGATGCGGTCAAGCAGTTCCTTGACCGCGCTCTCGAGCGTGTCGAGCGCGACAAAGGTCTTTTCCCCGTTGTCGCGGCGGACGATGCAGCACTGGCCGTTCTCGAGGTCGCGCGGGCCGATCTCGATGCGCAGCGGCACACCGCGCATTTCGTACTCGGCGCACTTCCAGCCCATGGACTGGTCGGAGTCGTCCAGCTTCGTGCGCACGTCGATGGCGAGCAGGCGGGCCTTGAGCTCCTTGGCCGCCTCGGCGACCTCGGGCTTCTTGTGCGCCGCGATGGGAATGACCACCGCCTGCACGGGCGCGATGCGCGGGGGCAGGACGAGGCCGTTGTTGTCGCCGTGGGTCATAATGACCGCGCCGATCATGCGCGTGGTGGAGCCCCAGGAGGTCTGGAACGGATACTGGAGCTTGTTGTCGCGGCCGGCGAAGGTCACGTCGTAGGCGCGGGAGAACTTATCGCCGAAGTAGTGACTGGTCGCGCCCTGCAGCGCCTTGCGGTCCTTCATCATGCACTCGACGGTATAGGTCGCCTCGGCGCCCGCGAACTTCTCCTTCTCGGTCTTGCGGCCCGGAACGACGGGAATGGCGAGGACGTTTTCAAAGAAGTCCGCATAGCACTTGAGCTGCTGCTCGGTCTCGGCCCGGGCCTCCTCGGCGGTCTCGTGGATGGTGTGGCCCTCCTGCCACCAGAACTCACGGCTGCGCAGGAACGGGCGCGTGGTCTTTTCCCAGCGGATGACGGAGCACCACTGGTTGTAGAGCATTGGGAGCTGGCGGTAGGTCTGGAGCACGTTGTGCCAATGGTCGCAGAACATGGTCTCGGACGTGGGGCGGAACGCCAGGCGCTCCTCCAGCTTCTCGCTGCCGCCCATCGTGACCCAAGCCACCTCGGGCGCGAAGCCGTTGACCAGCTCGCCCTCCTTCTTCAGCAGGCTCTCGGGGATCAGAACGGGCATCGCCACGTTCTCGTGGCCGGTCTTCTTGAACTCACCGTCCATGATGCGCTGGATATTCTCCCAGATCGCGTAGCCGTAGGGACGCAGGATCGTGAAGCCCTTGACGCTGGCGTACTCGACCAGCTCCGCCTTGCGGCAGATGTCGGTATACCATTGGGCGAAATCGTCCTCCATGTTGGTGATCTGTTCAACCTTCTTGTCCTGTGCCATGTTGTTTTCTCCTCTTTTTCTGCCGCCGGACGGCCAACAGGAACCGTTCCCTGCCGCGCGGCGGGTGTATTGACGAATATATATTTTACGGTGTTTCGCCCTGCTTGTCAAGCCTTGCGCACGGCAGCGGAAAGGCTCCGACCGCCGTCCAACACTGTTAAGATAAGAACTGTAAAGGGAGAAAACTGCGGTTTTCTCCCTTTACAGTTCTTATTTAACTTTAGTTGTATTGAGTTTGCCTTTTATAAAATAAAATTGTAAACTTTTCATAAAGTGCGTTGACTTGCCAAAACATTCATGCTATTTTGAAAATGAAAGGAGGAAAGTCAACCGCTTTTTCGGGTCGATGTTAAAGCCATCGGGATAATGAATTATGTTTTAGGATGTTTAAACGAACGAAGTTAGCGCCGATATTTTCGGAGCAGTTGACTTGCGTTCTTTTTTTACACAAATTTTGACATATAGGAGGATTATCCATGAATCTCATTTGTTTACTTTACACAATTTCTGCTTTTTGTAATGGCGCGAATTTAGCTACTTATTCTGGCAATCTCAGCTACGATGTCGCCGAAGCTGACACTTTCCCGTTCCCCGCAATGCTGGAAGCTTTGTATTCCATGTCGCGGGTTCCCTACGATTTTGATAAAACTTTAGCCAACGACGAAGTGACTTTATACATCAATGTCGAGGCGACTTGTGACGGCGTTTGCGAAGAGGTGGAGGTCTGCGACACAGTCACATCGACCATCGATGCAGTGGTAGCCCTTTATTCCGCACTTAATTTAGCAGCGGAGAAGCTGCTGCCAGGCGCGGGCGGGAGGCTCGCATGACCATCCCTGACACAGTCAAACAGCACCTCCACGCCTCCATCGCTGACATAGCCGCCGCCCGCGGCGGCTATGTCGGAGACTTACGCACCTACACTCGTAACCGCAAGCTAACAACCTTTGATCTCGTTTCACTGCTCATTGGTTTTAGCGGCGGTTCGCTGAACAAGGAACTGCGTTTGTTCAACGCCGATGTGACACCGAGCGCGTTATCGCAACGGCGCAAGGGCATTTCTCCACGCGCCTTTTATGAAGTGTGGCAGAGTTTTAATCGTCGCTGCGACAGCTTGACGCGGCAGCGGTTTCATGGCAAGTACCACCTGTGGGCGGTAGACGGAACGGAACTGCCGATTTTCCGTAATCCGAACTCCAGCAGTTTTATCATAACGCCCACTAACCCGCGCGGATACAATGCCCTGCACGCGAATGTTATTCACGACATCAGCAATTCCGTTTTCGTGGATTGCACTATGGGGCGGGACGAACAGGGAAAGCTGCTGGCTTTGATTTATCGGCGCAAATTTACAGAGCCGACCATCTTAGTCATGGACAGGGGCTATGAAAGTTATAACACCATAGCCCACTGCTGCAACATTCCAAATCTTTTCTTTGTCCTGCGTGTAAAACAAGGCAAAGCGGCTTTGCGGGATATTCAGCGCCTACCGCTGGAAACGCTGGACGAGCTGTTTTCCGTCACAGTCACGACCTCGCAGCGGAACATCGACAAAGAAAGCGGTTGGGTGTATTTGAACACAGGCAGCCGAAAAGGGAAAACGCTATCGGAAAAAACGCGGGTAACGCGCTTTGACTTCCCTGCGCCGCACACGATCAACTGCCGTGTTGTGCGGTTTGAAATCGGCAGCAGCGGCCACTACGAAACGCTGCTGACAAATCTCCCGTGTGATGAATTTCCTGTTGAGGAGATGGCGAAGATTTACAGTCTGCGCTGGCGCATCGAACAGGGTTTTGACGCTTTGAAGAACAAAACGGGGCTGAAATTTCTGCACGGGCGTTCCGACGATTGTGCGCTTCAGGAGTTATACGCGAAACTGACATTTTTCAACTTTACCTCTTTGATTTGCCGTGCCGTGGCAATTGGGAAAAGCAGCGAAACGCAGAATGAGGTAAAAATCTCTTTCAAGGACGCAACTGATTTGTGCCGTGATTTCTACCGCACGCCCAACGCAAGCGGTGAAAAACTCTTGCAGGATATTTCCAAGTACACCTACTCCAACAAAAAGGGACGAAAAGCAGAGCGCGGAACAATCAAACCAAAGACCTTTGTTGCGTTCACCTATCGAACATCGGCGTAGCATCATAGACAGAAAAAGGCACGGGGCTGGTATTTTGAAACGCCTGCCCTGTGCCATATTTTTTTGCAAAAGCCCGTTTTGCGGGCTGAAAAGCGGCATTTTCAGAAAAATAAATGTGCCGCCTACTTAACAGCACCGCAAAACCGCAGAAACAGTAATGTATCTTTGCTTTAGACTGGTATGTCGTTCTCGTTTTCCAACAAGTCGATATACTGTCAAAAAAATTGATGCATATTTTGGAAAGCTGCAACAGAGGAAAGTCTAAATACAAATCTCAACAAGATTATTTACTGTGTCAAAAAATCAGGGAACGCAAAAAAGTGTCCCCGTGCCTTTTTTGAAAAATACAGGCAGTTTCGCCCGTTAAGGCAAAACAGCCGCTTTCTCCCGTGTGTGAGAAAGCGGCTGTTCAACGATATCCTGTCGAAAAAGGTATTGCAATTCTTAAAATGTTAGGGTAAAATTAGGAGCGGAAACATAAATAGCGGCAGAGCATAGCGGGTTGCCGCCCGCTATGCTCCGATGATGAGTGATACAGGCACTCAACACCACGGTTTTACCGCACCGTAAGTTTCATTATACAGGCGCAGTATTTCTTTTGCAAGAAAAATTCGCCGGAATGGGGCGGTGTTTCGCTTTGATTGATAAACAGTCAGGCGGTGTTGAGGCATACGCTCAACACCGCCTTTTTATGTTTCCGACAGCGCCCACGGACGGGGAATGTTCCCCGTCCCTGTGGGCGGCTGGTCGGAAATATGTGGGCTGACTTTGATATGATTTTGTGTTGTGCCGCAGGGAGAAAAGCCCAAAGGGAAGGAGCAAAGAGAGGGTGAAACGGCACAACGACAAAATATGAAAGGAAGTTCAAACATGAAAAAGTTTTTAAGCCTTTCCCTCGCGCTTATCCTTTGCGTGGCATTGTCTGTCCCCGCATTTGCAGCCAACTACACCAGCTATACATGGTCTGATGAGTATACGACCATGAAGTTCGACGCTGCCGCCGTTGCTACGGAAACCATCAAGGCTTGGGACTACGACAGCGAAGAATATACGAACCAGAATGTTACCATGATTACTGTGAAGCCCGGCTCTTCCGTAACGGTCACGGGCGACTCCATGTTTACGCTTTCCGAGCTGACCGAGGACGGCTATGGCGAGGATTACATGGGGGCGGAAATCAAGACGGGTGCTGTTGATGATATTTTCACCAAATTCCCCGCCGGTGCTCTTTTCGTGGTTGAGTATGGCAAGACCTATATCAAGCTGGGCGGTGTGGATGAGCAGCCTACTGCGCCCGCGCAGCCTACCGCTCCCACGCAGCCCGCTGCTCCCGCGCAGCCCGCTGCTCCCGCGCAGCCCGCTGCTCCCGCTGCCGCTGGCTCTTATACCGTGAAGAAAGGCGACACCTACGGCACGATCGCGCTGAACAATTATGGCACTTATGGCGTGTGGAGCGAACTTTACAAAGCCAACAAGGGTGCAAAGCTGACGGAGGGCGCAACGCTTGTTCTGCCCGAAACGCTGGGTAAGGTTGCCCGCATCAATGCTCCTGTCGCAGCCAGCGGCGAAACCCTCTATACGGTCAAGGCTGGCGATACGCTGGGCACTATTGCCAAGGCGACCTATGGCGATGTGATGAAGTACAAGACCATTTTTGAGCGCAACGCCGACCGTCTTGTAAACGCCAACACCATTTACGAGGGACAGGTCATTGTCCTGCCCGCGAAGTAAGCACAACAGGAAACAATAGAAATAAGGAAAGCTCCCCCGTCCACTTCCTCTGAAATGGACGGGGGAGCTTTTTTTGCTAACGGATTTTCTTATCTTAACAGTGTTGGACCGCCGTCGGAGCCTTTTTCGGTATCGGTCAGATGCGCAGCAGCCGTCGGAGCGCGATGAGCGCGGCGAGCGTGACGCCGGCATAGCGCAGCAGGCTGCGCAGATCGTAGCGGACGGCGGCGAAGCCGGTCATCTCACCGGCGCGCACGGCGACATACGCCGTCTTGTCCTCCCGCTGCGACTTGGCAATGCGGATCTGCATGTGGTCTCCCTCCTCTTTTCAGCCCTCCTTGGGCTTGCAGACATCGACCCAGCCGGAGAAGTTGGAGGAATAGCGCTCCAGCTCCTCGCAGGTCATCTCGATGGCGCTGTTGCTGCTGCCCGCAGCGGGGAACACCGTCTCGAAGCGCTTGAGCGACACGTCGAGATAGGTTTTGACGTTCTCCGGCAGAGCGAACGAGCACACGCCGCCCGGGGCGTGACCGGTAAAGGCGCAGGCCTCGTCAAAGGTCAGCATCTTGGCCTTCTGGTGAAACTGCGCCTTGTACTTCGCGTTGTCGATCTTCTGATCGCCCGCGACGACCACGATGATCGGCTCGTCGCCGAGCTTGAAGCTCATGGACTTGGCGATGCGCGCGCCCTCGACGCCGACGGCGATGGCCGCCAGCTCCACCGTGGCGCTGGAAACGTCGAACTCGCGGATACGGCCGGCGATGCCGAAGCCCTCAAAATAGGCTCTTACTTTTTCAATGGACATGGCTTTTCCTCTTTTCCTTCTCTCTGTCTATCGCACGTCGACGCGCTCCACGCCGACGCAAAGGCCGGTATCGCTGTCGAGCGAGAAGACCGCGCCTTGTAGCTTGCACGGTCCCTCGGGTGCGCGGTAACGTCCCGCGAGGCCGCCCAAAAACGTCTCGACCGACTGCTGCGGCTCGATGCCGAGCACGCTGCGCACCGCGCCGGTCATGCCGAGGTCGGTGAGATAGCCCGTTCCCTTGGGGAACACCTCCTCGTCGGCGGTCGGCACATGGGTGTGCGTGCCCCATAGGGCGCTCACGCGCCCGTCGAGGTAGTACGCCAGCGCGAGCTTTTCGCTCGTGGCCTCGGCGTGGAAATCAACGAGCGTGAAGGTCGGCTTCTCCTCCGCTTTCAGAAGCTCGTCCGCCGTGGTGAACGGATTCGAGGCGTGGAAGCTCAGGTCGCAGCGGCCGATGAGGTTCATCACCGCGATGCGCGCCGCGCCGCAGTCGTAGACCGCATAGCCGCGTCCCGGCACGCGGCTGCCGAGGTTCGCGGGGCGCAGGATATAGGGGCAGTCGTCGAGGTAATCGCGGATCTGCATTTTGCCGAAGGTGTGGTTGCCGAGCGTGATGACGTCCGCGCCCGCGGCGAAGATGTCGTCCGCGTCGTTCGGCGTCAGGCCGACCATTGCGGCGTTTTCGCCGTTGACAACTGTGAAATGGATGCTCTTGCGCTTCTTGAGGCTCCGCAGGCAGCGGCTCAGGTGCTTCACGCCGCACGCGCCCACCACGTCGCCCACCGCGAGGATGTTATAGATCATTCCGGCTTCTCCTCCGTCAGCGTGTCGTAAAAGGCAAAGGTCTCGGCGAAAAGAGTCTCGCCGTAGGCGTTCAGCTTCGCGCAGTAGTCCTCGTAGGCGGCGAGCAGCCTCTCGCCCTCCGCCGTCAGCGTCGCGCCGCCGCCGTTCCGCCCGCCCGTGGAGGACCGGAGCAGCTTGACGCCCAGCCCCTCCTGCGCGGTGCGCAGGACCGTCCACGCCTTGGAGTAGGCCATGTTCATCGACATCGCCGCCGCGCGCAGCGAGTGCAGCTCGCGCACACGGCGCAGCAGCTCCGCCACGCCCGGACCGAAGCACTTCCGGTCGGTAAAAATCCGCACGGTCAGATTGGCGTGCAGGTCATTTCGCATCGTTCCGCCCTCCGTCTTTCGTTATCTCTTCCTATGATAACGACTTTATTTCCCTTTGTCAACGCGGAAAAACGGCGGAGAAACAGCCGCTGCCGGCTCCCGCTCCGCCGTATTCCTCACCGGAAGGTGTTGTAATGCGCGTTTTCGCCGTCGAGCAGAAAGCCGTCGGTGTCATGGACGTGGGCGTTTTCCAGCATGAGACGGTAGCGCAACTCGTTCGACATACCGCGCGCCGAGGCCGCGGTCTGCCCCGCAGGCGTGCCGGTAGGGTTGTTGTAGCTGCCGTGGAGCGTGGAGTTCGCCGTCGCATTCTTCGTGCCCGCGCGCTTATCCGCGCTCGTGTTGCCATAGCCGTTGCCATAGCGCACGACCGAATCGTTCTCCCGGCCGGTGTAGCGCGTGCCGGTCGCCGGGTCGGTCTTGAGCTCGCCGCCGACGTTGGAGCTGCTGTCGGTCTTGCCGGCCATGCCGCTCGTGGTACCGTTTTCCGCACCGTTGACATTTCCGTTCGCCGCGCCGTTGTTCTGATCCCCGCCGCAGGCGGTGAGGGAACAGAGCAGCAGCGCGGTCACGGCAAGGATCGCAAAATTTTGCTTCATTGTTTTTCTCCCCTTGTCTTTTTCCATGCAATACCCAACGGTAGTATTTCCGGCAAAAGCAAAATGCGGCACGGCAAAATCTGCAAAAAAAGAAAGGCGCGAAGCTCGCGCCTTTCTTTGGGAAATTTTTCCTTACTTCGCGGCCTTGGCAGCCTTGAACGCCTCGATGAGCATCGGGGTGACCTTGAACAGGTCGCCGCAGATGCCGTAGTCGGCGATCTCGAAGATGGGAGCGGTCTCGTTCTTGTTGACCGCGATGATGCACTCGGACTCGCTCATACCGGCCTTGTGCTGGATGGAGCCGGAGATACCGAGGGCAATGTAGACCTTCGGGTGAACGGTCTTGCCGGTCTGACCGACCTGATGGTCGGCAGTGAGCCAGCCAGAGTCGATGGCAACACGGCTGCCGCCGACAACGCCGCCGAGCACGTCCGCCAGCTCTTCCGCCAGCTTGATACCGCCCTCGACGTCCTTGGAGATACCGCGGCCGACGGAGACGATGTAGTCCGCGCCGATGAGGTCAACGAGCTTCTTCGCGGCCTTGACGACCTCGACGACCTCGGTGTCCATATCGGCCTCGCTCAGGGTGAAGCTGGGCTTGGTGATCTTCACCGCGTCCGCCTTGGCCTGATCGAAGGGGGCCTTCTTCATCACGCCGGGGCGAACGGTCGCCATGGCGGGACGGAAGCGCGGGCAGATGATGGTGGCCATCAGGTTGCCGCCGAACGCCGGACGGGTCATCTTGAGGTCGCGGGACACATCGTGATCCTGACCCATGACCTTGGCGGTGTTCATCTTCTCGATCTTCTCCTCGGGCAGCGTGGAGGCGCTGCGCAGGAAGTCCTTGTAGATGGGCATATCGACGTCGAGGTGCGTGCAGTCGGCGCACAGACCGGTGTGCAGACGGGCCGCGCAGCGGGGACCGAGGTCACGGCCGATGTTGGTCGCGCCGATGAGGAACGCCTCGGGCTTCATCTCGGAGATGACGTCGCAGATGACCTTGGCATACGCGTCGGTCGTGTAGTTCTTAAGCAGAGGATGCTCGCAGACGATGACCTCGTCCGCGCCGTAGCCGCCGAGCTCCTTGGCGATGCCCTCGACGTTGTCGCCGAGCAGCAGACCGCAGAGGTTCACGCCCAGCTCGTCCGCCAGCTTGCGGCCCTCGGAGATCAGTTCAAAGGTGGTGGGCATCATCTTGCCCTGACGCTGCTCGCAGAAGACCCAAACGTTCTTGAAGGCAGCGAGATCCATGCTGTTATAATTCTCAACCATTGTCGTACTCTCCTTCCCTTAAATGATGTGTTTCTCAGACAGGATACCGGCGAGCTTCTCGCAGGTCTTCATGTCGTTGCCCTCGAGCATCTGGCCGGCGCCCTTCTGCGGGGGAGTGAAGGAGGTCAGGATGTTGGTGGGGCTGCCCTTGAGGCCGATGGTGGTGGCGTCGATCAGGGGATGATCCTTCAGGGCGTTGTAGTCCAGAACGGTCACGGGCTTGGAGTAGCACTCAAACACACCGGAAACGCTCATGTAGCGCGGGGTGTTCAGTTCCTTGATGCAGGTGATGAGGCAGGGGGTGTTGACCTTGATGGTCATGTAGCCGTCCTCGAGCATACGCTTGATGGTCAGCGTGTCGCCGTCCTTCTGGATGTCGGCGGCGTAGGTGACCTGCGGCAGATGGAGCTTTTCCGCCATCTGGGGGCCGACCTGCGCGGTATCGCCGTCGATGGCCTGACGGCCGCAGAAGACGATGTCGTCCTTGTCGAGGCCGATGGTATCCACGGCGGCGGCGAGGATCTGGGAGGTGGCGTAAGTATCGGAGCCGCCGAACTCACGGGCGGAAACGAGATAGCCTTCGTCCGCGCCCATGGCGATCAGCTCGCGCAGCATGCCTTCTGCCGGCGGGGGACCCATGGTGACGACGAGGACCTTGCAGCCGGTGGCGTCCTTGATCTTGAGGGCGGCCTCGACGGCGTTCATATCATCGGGGTTGATGATGGTCTGCATGGAAGCGCGGTTCAGGGTACCATCGGGATTGACGGCGACCTTACCGGAGGTATCGGGGACCTGCTTAACGGAAACGATGATCTTCATTGTTTTGTTACCTCCTCTTTCTTAGTTCACGCCGAGATACTTGGCGACGACCATACGCTGGACCTCGGAAGTACCCTCATAGATCTCGGTGATCTTCGCGTCACGCATCATGCGCTCAACGGGATACTCACGGGTGTAGCCGTAACCGCCGAAGAGCTGGACCGCGCGGCGGGTGACGTCGGAAGCGGTCTCCGCGGCGAAGAGCTTGGCCATGGCAGCGTCCATGGAGTAATCCTCATGGTTCTGCTTCTTGCAGGCAGCGGCGTAAACGAGGTACTGAGCAGCCTGGGTGCGGGTGTGCATATCGGCCAGCTGGAACTGGGTGTTCTGGAACTGGCTCAGGCGACGGCCGAACTGGACGCGCTCCTTGGTGTACTTGACCGCCTCGTTGATGGCGCCCTCGGCAAGGCCCAGAGCCTGGGAAGCAATGCCGATACGGCCGCCGTCGAGGGTCTTCATAGCGATCTTGAAGCCCTCGCCTTCCTTACCGAGCAGGTTCTCCTTGGGAACAACGCAATCCTCGAAAACGAGGTCGCAGGTGGAGCTGCCGCGGATACCCATCTTCTTCTCGTGCTTGCCGGTGGAGAAGCCGGGGAAGGTGCTCTCGACGATGAAGGCGGAAATGCCGTGGTTGCCCTTGCTCTTGTCGGTCATGGCGAAGACGACGAAGGTGGAGGCAACGTTGCCGTTGGTGATGAAGCACTTGCTGCCGTTGAGGACGTAGTCGCCGTTCTCATTCTTGACAGCGATGGTCTGCTGGCCGGAAGCGTCCGTGCCGGCGCCGGGCTCGGTCAGACCGAACGCGCCGATCTTGCGGCCGGAGAGAAGGTCGGGCAGATACTTCATCTTCTGCTCCTCAGTGCCGTTCTCGAAGATCGGGGCGCAGCACAGGGAGGTATGAGCGGAGACGACGACCGCGGTGGTGCCGCAGACCTTCGCCAGCTCCTCAACGCACATGGCATAGCTCAGAACGTCGCCGCCCGCGCCGCCATACTGCTTGGGGAAGTAAATGCCCATCATGCCGAGCTTGGCCATCTTTTCGACGGTCTCCATGGGGAAGCGCTCTTCCTCATCGAGTTCTTCGGCTAAAGGCTTGACTTCGGTTTCTGCAAATTCGCGATACATTTTGCGAACCAGCAGATGCTCTTTGGACAGATGGAAATCCATAGTCTTTTTGCTCCTTCACTATAAATTATTTGGATTGTCTAATTTTTCACAAATCAGTCCCGTTCTTCTGTATTATAAGCTCTCGACGCTCAATACGCAAGAAAAAGTCTCAAATCATTTCTCGATTTGAGACTTTCACCAAATATGCGGAAAAATTTTTGTCTCTTCTGCCCTTTTTATGAAGGAATCCTTTCATAATCGGAATTCTCTGCATTTTTCATTTTCATAGCAGACGAAAAAAGCACCGCCGAAGCGGCGCTTCGGCGGTGCTTTTTTCTCATTTGGCGTATTCGATGACCTTCGTCTCACGCAGCACATGGACCTTGATCTGACCGGGATACTCAAGCTCGCTCTCGATGCGCTTGGCCAGCTCGCGGGCGAGGATGACCATATCGTCCTCGCTCACCTGCTCGGGCTTGACCATCACGCGGACCTCGCGGCCCGCCTGAATGGCGTAGGAGGTCTCGACGCCGGGGTAGGAGCCGGTGATCTCCTCGAGCTTTTCGAGGCGCTTGATGTAGTTCTCGATGTTCTCGCGGCGGGCGCCGGGACGGGCAGCGGAGATGGCGTCGGCGGCCTGCACGAGGCAGGCGACGACGGTCTGCGGCTCGACGTCGTTGTGGTGCGCCTGCACCGCGTGGATGACGTCCTCGCGCTCATGGTACTTGCGCAGGAACTCCACGCCGAGCGCGACGTGGGTGCCTTCGAGCTCGTGGTCGACGGCCTTGCCGATATCGTGCAGCAGGCCGGCGCGCTTCGCCGTGGCGACGTCCGCGCCGAGCTCGGCTGCCATCATGCCGGCAAGATGCGCGACCTCGATGGAGTGCTGGAGCACGTTCTGACCGTAGCTCGTACGGTAATGCAGGCGGCCGAGCAGCTTCACCAGCTCGGGGTGCAGGCCGCGCACGCCGGTCTCGAGCACCGCGCGCTCACCCTCGGACTTGATGACGGCGTCCACCTCGCGGCGGGCCTTGGCGACCATCTCCTCGATGTGGGTGGGATGGATGCGGCCGTCGGCGATCAGCTTTTCGAGCGCCAGACGCGCGACCTCGCGGCGCACCGGCTCGAAGCAGGAGACGGTGATGGCCTCGGGCGTATCGTCGATGATGAGATCGACGCCCGTGAGCGTTTCAATGGTGCGGATGTTGCGGCCCTCGCGGCCGATGATGCGTCCCTTCATCTCGTCATTGGGCAGGGGAACCACACTGACGGTGATCTCGGCGACGTGATCGGCGGCGCAGCGCTGGATGGCGGACGCTACGATCTCGCGGGCATACTGGTCCGCTTCGTCCTTGGCGCGGGCCTCGATCTCCTTGATCTTGAGGGCGGTCTCGTGGGTGACCTCGGACTCGACCTGCTCGATCAGGTATTTCTTGGCCTCGTCAGCCGTAAAGCCGGAAATGCGCTCGAGCATCTCGGTCTGGCTGCGCTTGATGATTTTGATCTCTTCGTTCTCCTTGTCCAGAGCGGCGTGCTTCTGGGCAAGGGCCTCTTCCTTCTTTTCGATCGCGTCGGTCTTGCGGTCGATGTTTTCTTCCTTTTGCTGTAAGCGGCGTTCCTGCTTCTGCAGGTCGGCACGACGTTCCTTTTCTTCCTTCTCGTATTCCTTGCGGGAGCGGAGGATCTCCTCCTTCGCCTCCAGCGTGGCCTCGCGTTTTTTGCTCTCGGCGCTCTTGATGGCATCGTTGATGATGCGCAGCGCCTCCTCTTCGGCGTTGGCGATCTTTTCCTTATCGTCCTTCGCCTTCTTGTTGCGGTACAGAATACAAGCAAGAATACCAATGAAAAGTCCCGCCGCCAAGCCGATGACAAGGCTGGGTATATTCATTTGATTCCTCCTGTGTCCACTTTTGCTTCCATCGGAGCGGCCGGTCCGACCGTGTCCCGATGGTATATCAAAACGGGTTTTTGAATCAACAAACGGGAGAGCCCCTTCTCTCCCCTCCATAAATCCACCGAATATTGTAACCTTTTTGTAAACAAGTGTCAAGCAAAAACTATTTGTCGAAAAAGCGCGTGGGGTCAGCCGCGCGACGCACGGCTTTTGTCAAAGGGGTGATTCTCTTCCGAAGAGAACCACCCCTTTGGAACCCCAAGAGAACGCAAGGGGCAAGCCCCTTGACCCCCGGACCTCAAATCTCGACCGGATCTTCGGGAGCAGTGTGCTTGTTTTTCCGAAAACGATCCGGTCTGCTTCTATTTCCGCTCGGCCGCTCCTGCGGCGTGTTTCCGCACTGCCCAATTAAAAAGCGGCATTCCCGGCTGCCCGTCAGCTCTCGATATACGCTTCGGCGGCGTAGCCGAGGTTCCCATTGTACTCTACCGTGTTCCAGCCCTGCCAGGCGCCGTAGACCGTGACCGGCACGCCGTTCGGCATGAGCGCGATGGTCTGCCCCGCGGCGCTCGGGTAGGCGCGCAGGCGCAGCGGCGAGCCGCTCGTGGAGACAGTCCCCTGCACGACCGGCTGCGGCTCGATGAACGGCAGGCCGAAATACTCCGTCAGCGAGCGCGCCAGCTCGCGCGCGATGGCGTCCATATTGTTCTCGACCCACGCGGCGTCGGCATAGTTGTCGTGGTAGCCCAGCTCGAGCAGGTTGGCCGGATACTTCGGCTGACGCACCTCGCCGAGCGCGGTGGTGGGCACGGTGCGCACGAGGTCGGGCAGCGGATAAACGCGTTTGAGGTTCGCGGCGAACAGCTCCGCCGCGCGCTTGCCCTCCGCGCTCGTCGGATAGTAAAACACCAGCACGCCGCGCACGCTGCCGGAGTTTTCCGGCGCGGCGGCGTTGGAGTGGAGCGCGAGATAGAAGTCAAAGCCGCCGAGGCGGTTCGCCTGCGCGATGGAGGACGCGGCGCTCATGTCGGGCGTGTTGCGCACAAAGCGGATGCCGTTGGCATAAAGATACGGCTCCAGCGCGTCGGCGAGCCGGTTCATATTGTACTCCTCGCTGCCGCTTCCGGTGATGTAGGGATTGGACTCCTGCGTGGAGGGGCTGAGATAGATCTTCGGCATAACGACGCCTCCCTTTCCCTGCATTCTATGCGCCGCCGCGCCGTTTCATGTGCCGACTTCCCGACCTCGAGGGGCGATCGGGCAAAAATAAAGAGACGCCGAAGTGGTCTACTGATAAAGAACATTTCTTCTTCGGTTGGAACAGCATGGTATGAAAATATCATGCTGTTCCTTTTTTGCTATATTCCGGTGAGAAATCTATTTTACCGATGAATGTATAGTACACGTCAATGCGTTGGACACGATGCCCGCTGGATTTATCCGGCGCATAGACCACCACTCTTTCTACAAGCTCGCGCAGCATAGCGGCCGTCAGCTTCTCCGGCTGTGTGTATTTGCGTACCGCCTTTAAGAAATGCTGCACGTTCATCATTTTGTCGTCCGCGTCTTGTAGTTGAGCAGCCAGCACAGGAACATTTTCCCGCAAAGTCGCCTGCTCCTGTTCGTAGGCTTCGGATAGCTTCTTGAAACGCTCATCCGTCAGCTTTCCACTGATGTTGTCCTCATAGAGCCGTTGGATGATTGTATCCAATTCGTTCATGCGCCGCGTGTTCTTTTCTAAAAGACGTCTGGTCTGCATTTGCTCTGCCGCTTGCGCTGCGGTCTGGTTTCGCATGACAAGCCGCGCAAACTCATTCTCGTCCTCTTGGACATAGGCAATGACGCGCTGGAGGTTTTGAAGCACAAGCTGTTCCAATACCACGGCGCGGATGTAATGCCCGAAGCACCCCTTATGAGACTTTTGGGTAGAGCAATTATAGCATTCCTGCTCATAGGTCCACGAGCCGGTCCTGCAATGGTATAGCTTTGCGCCACAGTCGGCGCAGTAGGTGAGGCCTGAGAACATCCCCATCTCGCCCATCTTGGTCGGCCGACGGCGCTGGGAGCGTATCTTTTGCACGGCGTTCCACAGCTCAACATCAATGATGGCTTCGTGTGTGTTCTCAAATGTCACCCATTTTTCCGGAGGGTTCTCCACTTTTTTCTTACTCTTATAGGAAACCCTGCTGAACTTAAAATTACTTGTGCGGCCTAAATAACTATCCTGCTCCAAAATGCCCGCAACGGTATCAGAAGTCCATCGGCAGGGATCGTCTGGACGATACCATCTTGTTCGTCCGGTGCGCTGAAATTCGAGTGTCCCCGGCGTAGGTATCACTTGTTCCTTGAGCATACGGGCGATTTTACCGGGGCCGTTTCCCTCGGCACAGAGTTGAAAGATCAACCTGACATTCGGCGCGGTTTCCTCGTCCACATACAGGTTTCCATCCTCATTGCGGAGATAGCCGTAGGGAGTTTGCGTGGAAATGCGCTGACCAGACATACCCTTGTTGCGGAATACAGCGCGAATCTTCTTGCTCGTGTCCTTGGCATACCATTCGTTGATGATATTCCGGAAAGGAGTGAAATCGTTGTCCTCGCGCTCGCTGTCCACGCC
>NZ_JAHLPT010000027.1 GCF_018918025.1 Oscillibacter sp. MSJ-31
GCCGAGGGCATTTCCATCGGCGCGGTCGAAAACCTGCAAGGCATTTCCTGGCAGCGCGTCACCATCGAAGGAGAGCAGAACCATGCCGGCACCACGCCGACCGCCTACCGCGTGGACGCTGGCCTCGCCGCCGCGAAGGTCATCACCTTCCTGCGCCGCCGCTGTGAGCTGCCGGGCAGCCGCACCGTCGCCACCACCGGCTGCATCGCGTTCGAGCCAAACGCCATCAACGTCATTCCGTCCAGGGCTGTGTTCACCGTGGACGTCCGCAACCCCGACGCGCAGCAGCTCTGCGCCGAGGAGCAGGCGCTTGCCGACTATCTTGCGGAGCTGGAAAGGACCGACCGCGTCAAGATCACAGCCGAGCGGCTCAGCCGTTTTGATCCGGTACTCTTCGACGAGGGGATCGTGCGGCTCATCGAAGGCTCCACCGCCGCGCGGGGGCTTTCCTGCCGCCGCATGACCTCCGGCGCAGGGCAGGATGCGCAGATGCTTGCTCGCATCTGTCCCACGGCGATGATCTTCGTTCCAAGCGTCCGCGGCGTCAGCCACAATCCGCTGGAGCTGACACGCGACGCTGACCTTGCCGCCGGCGCCAATGTGTTTCTTGATGTTGTGGCACAGCTTGCCGTGAAAGAATAACAGTAAGCCGTTTTCCAGGGACGCCGCTCACCGCGGCGTCCTTTCTATACTCTCTCGTGCAGAGCGCACATATTTTGCGCTGCTGAAAACAATAGGACCTCTCCAAAAACGCACCGCTGTAACCAAAGAAGATGCTCGAAAAAGTAATAGCTTTCTTCGCGGAGTTGTGGTATGTGTTGTGGCTACCAAAGGAGGTAGCACGATGAACGATTACACGAAGTCCCTGCAAAAGCACTTTGACCGGCAGGAGCATAATGAACTGGATGAGCGGATCAGATGTGTGCGGGAAGAACTGCGTCAGGATTTGGGAACAGAGAGTCGGCGCAGACTGCTCCATCTGCTCGACGCACAGAACACCTTGCTGGTGGACTCCACGCTGATGAGCTTCACCGCAGGCTTCAAGCTTGCATGGGGCATCGCAACGGAGCTGGAGGCAGATGGTCTCTACTCCTTCGAAAAAGAAGACGAAGAACCTATAAGCGAGGTGAACACACATGGCTAAGAAACGCGCCAACGGAGAGGGCAGCATTCGCAAGCGGTCCGATGGACGCTGGGAAGGTCGCTACACCGCGGGTTATCATCCCGAGACAGGCAAGCGGATCATCAAAAACGTCCTCGGCAAGACGCAGGCGGAATGCAAGGCAACATTGAGTGCAGCGCTGGAATCAGTCAAGGGTATCGATGTCAGCCGTGCCGATGAGTATACCGTTGCCACATGGCTGCGAAGCTGGTACGACATTTACGCCAAGCCAAACATAAGAGTTGCCACGGCAGACCGCTACCATCTGATGGTCGAGCAGTACACGATTCCCCGCATCGGCAATATCAAGCTCACCAAGCTGACCGCACACGATCTGCAAAAGCTCTACAAAGAGCTGATGGAAAACGGTCGCATCGACCGCAAGAGCGGTCATGGCAATCCGGGGCTCAGCAGCACGACCGTCCGCAGCCTACATCTGATGCTGCACAGTGCCTTGGAACGGGCGGTCAAGGAGCGCCTAATCCTGCGGAACCCGACCGAGGACTGCATCGCACCGAAGGTTCAAAAAATCGAAATGCAGATTCTTCCGCCTGAGCACATCAAGGATTATCTGGAAGCTGCTGACAGGAGAGGACTGCTCCCCATGTTCTATCTGGAGCTGGTCACGGGCTTGCGCAAGGGCGAGCTAACTGCCCTTCTCTGGTCTGACCTCGACATCCAGAACCGCACTATATCCGTCAGCAAACAGTATGTGAAAAATCCAAACGGTGAGCTGGCGCTAACACGACCGAAAACAGAGACCTCGGTCCGCAAGGTCAGCATACCGCAAGAAGCCGTTGACCTCCTCGTAGCAGAACATAATAAGCATCCTGACAGTCCCTACATGTTTCCGTCGCCAATCACGGGCGAGATGTACTATCCCGATTCCATCGTAAACCTGCATAAGAAAATACTAAAAGACGCAGGACTGCCACACATACGCTTCCACGATCTCAGACACACCTTCGCCACGCTGGCACTACAGAATGGTGTAGATGTAAAAACGGTGTCTTCGATGCTCGGTCACTACGATGCAGGATTCACCCTGCGAACCTACACCCACGCAACAAGGCAGAAGCAGGACGAGGCAGCACAAACAATGGGCAATTTCATGGCTCAGGTCATGTAAGCAGAATAAGAACACAAGAGTACCAGAGAGAAGGCGAAACCTTCTCTCCGGTACTCTTTAAACCTATCCGCACATTTCCGCGTGTGGGTCACGGTGTGGGTCAGCAGTTGACCCACATTTTGGCTCGCACCATTTTCGGCGTTTTTGCAACAAAAAAGCACCGAAAACCGAAGTTTTCGATGCTTTTTGGAGCTGCTGGGCAGATTCGAACTGCCGACCTCATCCTTACCAACTGCCGTAGAGCCTTCCAGCCCCTGCTGTACAAGGCTTTTCGGTAATTTTTTATCCAAAAAGGATGAGGTCGCAGCCTGTTTGCTCCATTGTTTCCATCCGCTCATTTCCCCGTGTGGGTCACGGTGTGGGTCAAGCCACTTTCAGGACGCGAACGAGGGGCGCACCTCCGACAGCGGCAAACCAAGCCGCTGCGCCCTATCCCGCTCATAGGTGACACGGGTCACTTCTTCAATAAAGTCTTTCTCTTTCGGCGTGGCGCTTGCCCAGCGCACACTATATTTGCGGCACAGCTGAAAGAATATCTCATAAAAGCGTTCTTCTTCTGGATCCTTGCGGCAATACCACGCCGCATCAGATGCCGGTCTGGTTTTGTTCGTATCCATGCAAAGCACCTCCTCGCAAAAAAGTCAAACAAGATAGGTAAAGAAAATTCGTTTGGCGGCTTCGTCCGCAATCAAATACCTTGGTGCAGAAGACTGGAAGGTCGGGAGCAAAACGGCTCCAAAGTCTTCTTCATAGTGCTTCGCCAAGCTCGTCGTCTTCGCTTCAAGTACCACATCGCCGGTCAAACCGCTGTCGATGGACAGCTTAATGCCATAGGCAATCAGCAGCCTTCCAATTCCTCTATATTGGGAAATTCCACCGTCAAGTGTAGGATTTGACTCCGGCTGTGCCTCCATATACACAATGTGTACGACCAGCGCAGCCGGAAGGATCTCATACGCCGCCAGAGCAATCAGCTCATCTCCAACTCTGGCTGCGTATTTTTTATAGCCTTCGTTAGCTAAGTATTCACTCGCCCAAGAGGTCTGCCACAATGGTTCTCTATCCGTCAATGCGGCATCTTGTGGCGTCATCGGTTCAATAACTGCTGGCACCTGATGATTGGCAGCATCATAAACAAACGGACGAAACTGCACAGCTCTCACCTCACAAGCAGTATACCACGGTTTTTACGAAAAATGAAGTAGGAAATTGAAGTCACCGCATCCTCATATTCATTCTAAAAACGCACCGCTGTACCAATCAAAGAATATGTCCACACATTTGCCCTCTCTTTGTTAATCCCAAATACCAAAAGCTATAGGACTGCAAAAGCCATCTTGTCCACGCTCACATTGTCATATTTCGCACTACTGTATTCCAAATAAAAGTGCTTTTTAGCAATAGCGCGATAGTTTGTGCCAAACTATCGCGCTATTCTTTTCTTTACTGTCCGATAAATTTCGGTTTTTCCTTGCTTAAAAATGCTGTGACCGCCGTCTTATAGTCGCTGCTCATCTCACAGCGGCCCTGACAATCAGCCTCTGCTAAAATAGCATCTGCAAAGCCAGAGAATTGCGCACGGTTGATCAGTTCTTTGATGTTGGCATACGCGACCGTCGGTCCGTTTTTATACTTTTCAATATACTCCTCTACGCGCGCCTCCAATCGTTCGGGACTCACCGCTTCAGTAAACAGACCCCAGTCCGCGCCTTCGCGGCCAGTAAAGCGGCGCCCGCTGAGAAATAGATCGCTTGCACGCGTCGTACCGATTGCCCGGGTCACAAAATAAGTTGAGCCGCAATCCGGTACAAATCCGATGTTTACGAAAGCAAACAGGCACTTGGAAGTCTCACTCACAATCTGAAAATCACAGGCAAGCGCCAGTGCAATGCCTGCGCCCGCAATCGCACCCTCTACCCACGCAATGACAGGCTTCTTCACATGCCGTAGGCGCAGATTCGCCTCTGCACCCGCACGGCAAGCCTGCCGCGTACCTCTGACATCGGCGTCGATCCGCTGCTTCATCACATTCAAATCACCACCGCCGCTGAAGTTTCCTCCGGCACCACGGATAACGACAACACGCACCTCATCATCATAATCACAGAGATCATAGGCATCGTGCAGCTCCCGCTGCGTTTCAATGTTCAAAGGATTTCGCTTTTCGGGATGATTAAGCGTGATATAAGCAACATGATTCTTTACTTCATAAAGAATATGCTTGAATTCCATTTCATCTCCTGCTTTCTATTGATTTAATTGATGTTTACTACAAAAGTCCAACTGTACGCAACAACAAGACCCATAAAAAAAGGGTAAAAAGGCTTAGCGCTGAGGTCCAAACCGCACATTGCCGAGCAAGCTCGCCATCGCAGCCCATTTCCTCCGCCATCAGTGCACCGGCGACCGCCATCGGCGCGCCCCAGAAGCTGAGCATCGCACTGATGACCGGAGGCGTCAGACGGATCCATCCCGCATACTGCATCGCAAACGCAGTCAGAAGGCCGATGGCGGGCGCACCCAGCAGCCGCATGATAACGCAGGCGGCCAGTTCCCTCTTCATTCCGCCGACCGCGGAGAAATTGAGCTGTGCGCCCAAGGTGATCAGCACCAACGGGGTGGTCATATCTGCCAGATGCTTCACACAGGAGTAAAGGAATGAGAGGTCTCTCTCCAGCGAAAAAACAGGCGATCCATCCGAACCCTGCGGGATCATACCGCGGATCAGCAGACAGCACATACCGAAAAACAGACCAAGGATCATCGGATTTGTGGCGATGCTTCGAAGCACATCCCGTTTCTTTACCGCCTTTCCCGGCCGCTCTGCATAAGCGGTCAGACAAAGTACGGCGGCGATGTTGTAGTAGATGATGCCGGGCGCTTGAATGCCGGTTGCGATCACCCTGCCCGCATCGCCGCAGAGATTGCCCGCCAAGATCAGCCCGATCACGGCAAAATTGCTTCGGAAACTCGCCTGTATGATAACGCCTCGCCGACCGCGCCGCTTGGTGGCAAGCTGCGCAAGCACAAACCCAGTCGCCGTGATGCACAGAATGCTCACAAGCACCAATGCGATATATTCTGGGTGGATCGCCGATAGCGTGTCCAGCGAATACATGTTGCAAAACATGAGCGATGACATCGTAAAGCGAAATGCGAAAGCATTGATCTTGCGGATCACATAGTCATCAAAATAGCCCCATCTGCGCAGGAAAAAGCCAAGAACGATCAAAGGTATAATCGGTGCAATGGCATTAAAGGCATACAAAAAAGTAGCCAAAGCATTCCTCCATCGGTACCGCCGTACGGGATTCAATGTGGAGAGGACCTCTGCCGCAAAAGGCTGCGGCAGAGGCACTCGTCAAAGGAGATTGGGTATGTTCGTCAAGGAATCAGGCTGCCTTACGATTCTTTTTATAGGAGCGAAGCAGCGGCAGGCACAGCATGACAACTCCGGCAATGAGGAACGCGACGGAGATGGGACGGGAGAACCAGGGGAGTATATTGCCCTGTGTGGAAACGATCGCTGTGCGCAGATTTGTCTCCACCGTGTCGCCGAGCACATAGCCGAGTACGATCGGTGCCAGAGGGATCTTATTCTTGCGAAGCACATATCCGAGGACACCGACTGCAAGGAAAACGCCGCAGTCAAACACACGGTTGTTGGTGGAATAGGTGCCGATGATGCACATGAGCAGCACGATGGGATAGAGATAATTCATCGGAATCTTGAGCAGGTTGATAAAGCCCTTCATCAAGCCCCACTCCATCACATACATGATGATGTTGCAAAGCAGATAGCCGATAAACACGACGCCTACCAGATCAACATTGCGGGTGAACAGCAACGGGCCCGGGGTAATGCCGTGGACGATGAACGCGCCCATAAGGATCGCCGTGACAGTGTCGCCAGGAACACCCAGGCAGAGCATGGGGATCAACGCGCCGCCGCAGGTGGCATTGTTGGCTGTCTCAGAGGCAATGACGCCCTCCGCACAGCCCGTACCGTACATCTCGGGATGCTTAGAAGTATTTTTGTTATAGGTGTAGGCAAGCAGCGTGGAGGTTGTCTGGCCAACGCCGGGAAGAATGCCGACGCCGACGCCGATCAGCGCGGAGGAAGCAAACACCTTTCCGGTTCCCTTGAGCACTTCCCTGCCGGGGAACATGGGAACCTTACCGCTTTCACGGATCGTGCTGACCTCCTGCAGATCACGAACCTGCATAAGGATCTCCGTCATGGCAAACAGGCCCATCAGGCAGGCAAGCAGGGAAAGTCCTGCGCTCAGTTGCCATGCGCCGAAAGTAAAGCGCGGAACATTGGATAGAGAGTCAATGCCGACCATCTTGAGAATAACGCCGGCGATCGCTGCGATCAGACCCTTCGCGGTATCCTCACCGGTCAGGCTGACAACGATGCAAAGACCGAAAATGCCCATTGCGGCGTACTCCCATGTGCCGAACAGCAGCGCGAGCTTTGCCATTAGAGGGGAAATGAAGATCAGTGCGACCGCGCTGACGATCCCGCCGACGAAGGAGGCAAATACGCCAAGGGAAAGTGCGAGACCCGCTTTGCCGTTTTTTGCCATCGGGCCGCCGTCAAAGCAGGTGACAAGTGAAGACGGCGTACCGGGGATATTCAGCAGAATCGCGGAGATCAAGCCGCCGGAGATACCGCCGACATAAAGTGCAACGAGAAGGGAAATACCTGCCGTGTGCGTCATGGAGTAGGTGAACGGCAGCATCAGCGTGACCGCGAGACTGGCCGTCAAACCCGGAATGGCACCCATGACCATGCCAAGAAAGATTCCGAAAATCAGGTAGACCAGAATGATCGGTTCATTAAAGATTCCCTGGAATCCGGCGATAATAAATTGCATAACTGTTTCTCCTTTTTCTCTCGCTCCCGCCGTGACCTAAACCGGTCACAGCGGGAGCCGGAAGTGCGATGATCAGGAGTGGCTGTTGATGTATTCCACAGCGCGTTCGGCCATAGCATAAGCGTCTTCGGAGATCTGCTCGCACTCGGCGCCGGTGCAGAACACAGGCGTATAGTGCAGATTCTCAGAAACACCCTTCTGCCACTCGGGATCGGTGGTAGCAGTCTTATAGGCATCCTCAAGGTACTGGCGGACTTCCTCGGGCACACCGCTGGGAGCCATGACGCCACGGTGCAGGCCGTAAACGGTGCCGTCGGTGGTGCCCATGATCTCGGCAAAGGTACGCACGTCGGGGAGCCACTCAGAGCGCTCCTCGCCCCAGGTGCAGATGACCTTCAGATCGCCAGACTCAGCGTAGGCGACCATCTCAGAGGTCTGCCCGATGAAAACATCCAGATTGCCGCCGATGCAGGCGATACGGGCATCAGCCGCGCCGTTGTAAGGAACATAGAGAGCCTCAAAGCCGCCGATATCCATAGCAAGCGCCGCAGCCATATGGTTGGTGCTCAGATTGCCGGAGCCGCCCCAGGTCTGCTCGCCGGGACGGGAGTTGGCGTCCGCGACAAGGTCTTCCCAGGAATTGATGGGAGAGTCCTTGCCTACGACCACGCACATGGGATCATAGGCATAGCTGCAGATCCAGTTGAACTCTTTGCCGTAGTCCTGATCAAAGACGCCACCGAGATAATAGGCGGACATGCTCTCCGGATGGTGAGCAATATAGCGGTGGCCGCTCTGGTCGCCGTTGGCAACATCCATGATAGCGACAAGGCTGCTGCCGCCGACCATGTTCGTGACTGTGGTGGAGACCGGAACATCCAGCGCCTCAAGCGCATAGCGCGTGACGACGTCCAGACCGCCGCCGGCGGAATAGGGAACGACCACTTCGATCGTCTTGGTCGGGAAGTTAAGGGTAGTTTCCCCCTGCTGTGCAGGGGCGTTATCATTGCTGGGGGTTTCCTTTTGGCCGCAGGCGGTCATCAGACCGAGAAGCATGACCATAGCAAGTGCGAGAGCAAAAAACTTTTTCATTTCCTTCTCCTCTTCATGTTGTTTTTATTTAATTAGAGATGTTCCCGATTAAAACAGGGTGAATTCCGGAAGAACGACGGTAAGAACCTTTCCGAAAAGGAACCAACAGACTGTAGTGGTAAGGATCGCGCAGGCCGCGTACTTTGCGAAGTTTTTTACAAGCGCCTTGCCCTTTACCTTTTCGGTCTGCTCCTCCCAGCTGTAGTAGGCGATCAAAAAGAACACCAGCAGGAAGCTGCTCAGCAGGAAGCCGAGCTTTTTCAGCACCAGAATGTAGAGTGCGATCGAAACAATGGTGATAACGGTCGTGCGGTTAAAAACCAGCTCGCAGTCGCCATCCGGCTTTTTTACCAGTGAACGCACAACCAGAACAATGCCCAGCAAGCCAAGCAGAACCATTACAATCGTCAGATAAGTGCCGGCCTGTGCCGCCTTGATCCGGATGCTTCCCGGCGGGAGCGTGCTGGCATAGATCATATTTCCAACAGCAAACAGGATCATGACAGCTCCGTAGATCAAATCTCTCTTCCATTGCTTGATGCTTTTCTTCTTCACATTCGGCTCATTCATTGGACGAACCCCTCCTTTCCTTATAAATATTTTATAAAGTTTTTTGGCGGAAAACAATTGTTATTTGGTCGAATAATCATACCAGCCCTTTCCGGTTTTTCTGCCAAACTCCCCTTTTTTAAATTTCTCCACAACCAGCGGACTGGGCTTGTCGCGTTCATCTCCGGTGTCCGCGTAGCGGTCACAGCGGACATAGTAATTGACATCAATGCCGGTCAGATCCATCAGACGAAACGGCCCCATCGGATAGTTCAGCCCCTTTTCACAGGCGGTATCAATGTCCTCTACGCTGGCAACGCCCTTTTCCAAAAGCGAACACGCTTCATTGGCGACCGCCGCATTGATGCGGTTGGCCACAAAGCCAGGGATCTCCTTGCGGATCACAATGGGGCTTTTGCCAATGCTTCGAATGAACATACCAGCAGCGTCGATCGCCTCCTGCGAGGTATGCGGCCCCTTAACAAGCTCAACAAGCTGCATGACCAGCGCCGGATTGAAGAAATGAATGTTCATCAGGCGGTAGGGATCCTCCACCGCATCGGCGAGCTTGGAGCTGACGATATTGGAGCTGTTCGTTCCAAGAATCGTGTCAGCGGCACACAGCCTGCTGATATGCCCGAGGACTTCACGTTTTACCTCCAGCTTTTCAATAACCGCTTCAATAACGATGTCTGCTTGCGCCGCCGCATGGTCGATGTCCTGCGTAATGATCAGGTTTTCGGCAACCGTATCCGCTTCTTCCTGCGTAATCCGCTGCTTTGCAACACGCCCCTCGAGATACTCCTTCGCCCATTTGGCGGCCTTTTCGACCGCGGCGGGAAACGAATCACAGAGGAATACCCGATATCCGCAGTTGCGGCCGTAGAGTGCGGCACTCATCGCGATCTGCTGTCCCATGGCACCCGCGCCGATGACCGCCACGGTTTTTATCTGTTTCATACCCATAGCACTACTTCCTTTTTCTCTTGACACGGTCAAACTCTTTCAATAATGGTCGCCATGGACTGTCCGCCTCCGATACAAAGCGTCGCAAGTCCGTAATGTCCGCCGGTGCGTTGGAGACTGTGCAGTAGGGTAACGATCATTCGTGCGCCGGTGCAACCCAGCGGATGTCCCAGCGCGATCGCGCCGCCATTGATATTGACCTTCTGTGGGTCGAACCCGAGGTCACGAATGCAGGCGACCGACTGCGATGCGAACGCCTCGTTCAGCTCAATCAGATCCATTTGCTCGATCGTCATTCCACTGTGCTGCATGATCTTCCGTGTTGCGTAAACAGGGCCGTAGCCCATGATCTCCGGATCGAGCGCGGCCGTTGCGATATCAACGATGCGTGCGAGCGGTTTGAGGCCAAGATGCTTGACCTTGTTCTCCGACATCAGCACGACCACGGCCGCACCATCGTTCAAGCCGCAGGAGTTGCCGGCCGTTACAGTTCCACCCGGTTTCACGATGGACTTCAGTCCGGCAAGCACTTCCATCGTTGTTCCGGGCCGCGGAAACTCATCCGTATCGAAAGTGAAGGATTTTTTCTTCTCCCTCACTTCAACGGGAACGATCTCGTTCTTGAAATAACCAGCCCCAATGGCGGCCAGCGCTTTTCTCTGGCTCTCGACCGCGAAAGAGTCCTGCTGCTCACGAGTGATCCCAAAACGCTCCGCGACATTTTCGGCCGTCTTGGTCATACTCAAGCCCGCACCATAAATGATCGCGGGTGCTGCCGTGCTTCCGGCCTCAATATTGGAATCGACCAGCACGGGCTTATTGCCGCCCCAGCGGGCACCGCGCAGATAAACCGGCGCACGGCTCATATTTTCCGTTCCGCCCGCGATGACGGCGTCCGCCTGCCCGCACCAGATCTCCTGGCAGCCGGAAAAAACTGCCTGCATGGCGGACGCGCAGAGCCGATTGACCGTGAAGCCGGGGACAGACTCGGGCAGTCCCGCCTCCAGCGCAACGCAGCGTGCGATGTTTGAAGCCTCGGTGCTTTGCCGCACCTCACCGAGAATGACCTCGTCAATCTCGTTTCCATTGGCGCCCGAACGCCGCAGCGCTTCCTTTACGACCAGCGCGCCCAGCTCGTGCGAGGGAACGGTCTTGAGCGATCCGCCGTACTTTCCGATTGCTGTGCGCACCGCCCCCACGATATAAACATCTTCGAACTTCATATGATCCCTCCTTGCCTTGCGAAGAAATTTATCCTACGCTTATCACTAAGCAAAATCCGTGCCAACCAGAATCGGCACGGAAATTTTTCGGCTTTCTTGAATTTGGGCAGGATATTGGGGGGATTCTTTCTTGTGTTTTCTATTAATGTATGGTATGCTTCCCCTGCATTTGGATTCTGCAATTGCGCAAATAAGTGCAGTTGCAGAAGTAATTGCACTTATTTGCATATCAATGCACTTTGTGCATTTGCACTTCTCCTGCTCTGCATGAGTTTTTTGCAGAAGTCTGCACCATTTGCAGACCTATCCTGTTGGCACGGTTTTTGCTTGTTTATTGATTAGAAGATCAGCGGGCTGTGTACCGCAGTCGAAAGGAGTTTTTCTCATGTCTATGAATTTAGAAGGTATCCGCGTCGTAGAGCTGACGCATTGGGTCGCCGGCCCACTGACCGGACAGATCCTCGGTGAGTGGGGTGCAGATGTTGTTCACGTTGAACGTGCCGGCGCGGGCGATGTCACACGCGGCAACGGCCCATTCTATAAGGGAGAAAGCCTTTACTACCGTGCGTTTAACCGGGACAAGCGCTCTGTCACGCTGAATGTTGGCACGCCCGAGGGGCACGAGATCATGATGCAGCTTTTGGGGAAGGCGGATGTATTTGTCACGAACTATACGGCGTCTTTCCTGAAGAAGAACGGCCTGACCTATGAGGATGTCAAGGCGCGCAACCCCGGCATCATCTACTGCTGCATCAGCGGCTTTGGCCTGACGGGCCGCTATAAGGACAATAAGGCTCTCGATATGGTCATGCAGGCCATGTCCGGTCAGATGGCATGCAACGGCGAGCCGGACGGTATTCCGTATAAGACCGGCACGATCTCCGGCGATTACAACGGCGCGTATCAGGCTGTTCAGGGCATTCTTATTGCTCTGCTCGGCAAGCAGCGCACAGGTCAGGGCCAGCTGATCGACATTTCGATCACCGCCTCGCTCATCTGCGGCCTTGAGTGGCGCATCCCAGAATATCGTCTGACGGGCAAGACCTCCCTGCGCACGGGCAACCGCCGCCCGACGGTTGCACCCTGCAATCTGTACGCGACGAAGGACGGCTATGTATACATCGCTGCCTCCAGTCAGAAAATGTATGAAAAGCTCGTCGAACTGATCGGCGATAAGCAGATGCTTGATGAGCGCTTTTCCGACAACGCGCACCGCATCGCAAACATTGAGGAACTGGAACAGATCATTCTCAACTGGCTGTCTGACAAGGAAACACTTCCCATCGTCGATGTTTTGCAGGCTTCCGGTATACCGAGCGGCCCTCTGTTTACACCGATGGATCTGGCGAACGACACTTATGTAGACGAGCAGCAGATCGTGATCCCGGTCGATGACCCGGTCCTTGGCACGATCCCGGCCATGGGCACGCCGATCAAAATGACCTCCGGTTACCGCAGTGAGCATCGGGGTGCTCCGGCACTCGGCCAGCATAACAGTGAGATCTACCGTGAGGTGCTGGGCTGGGACGATGCAAAGCTCACCGAGATGAAAGAAGCGGGGATCATCTGATGGAATTTGAAAACATTCTCTTTAAGATCGACTCTGGCATCCTTTTCCTCACGCTCAACCGTCCGGAGGCACGCAATGCGCTCACGCCGGAAATGTGGCACGATATCAGCACCGCTGTCCACGCGGCACGGGACGACGATTCTGTAAAGATCGTTATCATCACCAGCACCGGCGACAAGGCGCTGGCGGGAGGCGCGGATATCCGCGAGATCCATGACCGCGACTATCTGAAGATGCTTCAGGGTACATCCTCTCTTGCACTTAAAGAGATTGAGGATCTTTGCAAGCCCGTCATCTGCGCGATCAATGGCTATGCGCTCGGCGGCGGCTGCGAACTGGCGATGGCGTGCGATATCCGTATTGCGACCGCACGCTCCAAGTTCGGTCAGCCGGAGGTCGGCCTCGGTATCATGCCGGGCGCCGGCGGAACACAGCGTCTGGCACGTCTGGTTGGCGTCGGCCGTGCTAAGGAACTGATCTTTACCGGGCGTATCATCACGGCAGAGGAGGCGTACCGTATCGGGCTTGTCAATCAGATCACCGGCGATACCCGCGAGGAGCTGATGGAGGCCGCTGTGCAGATGGCGCACAGCATCGCGGCAAAAGGCCCTGTCGCGGTGGATCTTGCAAAGCTCGTGATCAATCAGGGCTTTGAAACGGATATGAATACGGCATTGATCCTTGAGCGCCTTGCACAGACCATTGCCTTCAGCACAAACGACCGCAAAGAGGGTACGGCGGCGTTTCTTGAAAAGCGGACGGCGGCTTTCACCGGTCATTGATCCGCGAACCGCAAACGCTGCGGGCAGTAAAGATGTTCTGCCCGCAGCGTTTGTGTTGAACTTTTTTGCGAACATGATTATAATACGGATGGTGCATCACCCTGTGCATTGTGACCGCATCCCGGACAGGAGGAACGACTTATGCCGGACAGCTTTGATTATCAAGACATTCTTAAATATATATCCCTGCCCAACATCCTCGATAATCTTGATGTCGGCGTAAACATAAATGATGCGGAGGGTCGTTTCCTGTTTGTCAACATGGTCACCGTCAACTGGAGGAACATTCCCCGTAAGGAGTTCCTGAAAATGAATGTGCACGATTTTTCGCCGACTATGGATTCCTGCGTATTTGATTTGGCTTGTCAGGAAAAACGGCGGGTCAGCCGTCTGCAATATTACCGCAATTCACAGCAGGTAGATGGCACACCTCGGATGCGCATTACGACGGCGACGCCCATTCTGGATGATTCCGGCAATGTGCAGTATGTTCTTACCATGCTACAGGATATCTCTGATTTTGAGGAGACTTACCACCGGCTTCTGGCGGATCACAAGATTTTAGACCGGTATAGCATGAATCCTCACACGGATGTTGTCGAGTCAGTCGGGCCGGGGATCGTCGGGCAGAGCGCCGAGTTTCGTCAAATGCTCTCGATTGCCGATCAGATCGCACCGCTGGACTCGACCGTTCTCCTGTATGGCGAATCGGGCAGCGGCAAAGAGGTCGTGGCGCACTATATCCATAACCATAGTGACCGTAAGGATCAGCCCTTCATCACGGTGAACTGCGCGGCATTTCCCGAAAATCTGATCGAATCTGAGCTGTTTGGTTATGAGCGCGGCAGCTTCACCGGCGCGAATCGGGAGGGCAAGGCGGGCCTTGTTGAAAGTGCGAACGGCGGTACGCTCTTCCTTGATGAGATCAATTCGCTTCCGCTCTCTGTGCAGGGAAAGGTACTGCGGACGATCGAGGACAAGAGCATCCAGCGCGTAGGCTCTACCCATTACAAGAAGGTCAATTTCCGCCTTATTGCGGCAACAAATCGGAGTCTTGAAGCGATGGTGCGCGGCGGCTCGTTTCGTGAGGATCTTTACTATCGCATCAATGTGATCCCCCTTACCATTCCGCCTATACGCAACCGCAAGGAGGATATCGTTCCCCTCTGCCTGCACTATCTGCACTATTTTTGCCAGAAGTACAACCTGCAAAAGAGCTTTTCCGATCAGGTGCTGGAAGATCTGAACCAATACGAATGGCCGGGTAATGTACGCGAGATCCGCAACTTTGTTGAGCGTATTGTCGTCATGACACCGTCCTCCGTCCGTGAGATCAAGCATATCCCCATGGGTATGCTCACGAGCGAGGAGGCGGAACGCCCCCAGCGCGAGGGGACGCTCCACGGCTCGCTTCTTGCCGACACGAACCCGCGCGGATACCGCAGCGAGGAGCTGACAAGGGAGCGCGTCACCGCCGCATTGAGTAGCTGCGGCGGCCGCCGCAAGGATGCTGCCCGTCTGTTGGGCATTTCTCTTCGCACGCTTCAATACAAGATTCGCGAATATCATCTGTCTTCCCGCTGCCGCTACGAGGACTGATCTCCTCCGCGGCGGGCACCTCAAGGAGGCGACCGCATGAAATTAGAGCAGAATATTGCACAGGTGCAGCGCCTTGCGCTGACACAGTCCATGCGGCAGTCCTTGGACTGCCTGCAAATGTCCGCGCTTGAGCTGAACGAATACGTTCAGGAGCTTGCGCTGTCCAACCCCCTGCTGGAGGTGCAGCCGCCCACCTATTACGAAGTTGAACTGCCGGCAGAGGCACCCACGGCGTGGGATGAACCGCGCCGTGCGGCAGAGCCTTGGGAAAAGCCCGATGATTGCTTTACAAGGGAAAAGACCTTTCGGGAATATCTGTACGATCAGATCGGACAGACCAAGCTGGTGGACAGCGAAATGCTTCCGCTCTGCCTCTATCTGATTGACTGTCTGGATGAGCGCGGCTATCTCGACTGTCCGCTTGAGGAACTGGCGGCCGAGACCGGCTGCTCTGTCTTTTCGCTTGAGCAGGCACTCTATGCCGTACAGATGCTCGACCCGCCAGGCGTCGGCGCACGCAGTCTTTCGGAATGCCTGGTGCTTCAGCTCGTGCAGGGTGCAGACTTTAACCGGCTCACACTTTCCATCGCGCAGAATGGGCTGGAGCTGCTTGGCTCACGCAATTATGCCGGACTGGCTGCGCAGCTTGGCGTCAGCGTGGGCGAGGCGAAGCGGGCGGGGAAGGCCGTCCTTGCACTCAATCCGATCCCTGCGCGCGGGTTTTCATCAGGACGGCAGATCGCCTATGCGGTGCCCGATGTGGTTTTCCGTGCAGAGCACGGTACTGTGGCCATCGAACTGAATGAGCATATCCTGCCCCGCATTTCCATCAATGAAGATTACACGCAAATGCTCCGAGGCGCAGCGGAGCCGGAGGTCGCACAGTACCTCAAGGAGAAGCTTTCCGAAGCGCAAACGCTTGTCAAGGGGATCCACACCCGCTGCGATACTTTCCTCCGGCTTACCCGTGAGCTTGCGGATGCGGAGCAGGATTACTTCTGCCGCGGCGGTGCGCTCCGCCCCATCACCATGCAGCAGCTCGCCGAAAAAATGCATATCAGCGTTTCCACTGTCAGCCGCGCGGTGCAGAATAAATACATCGAGTTTCAGGGCAATACCATTCCCGTCCGCAGCCTCTTTACGACAGCGCTCCGCTCGGATGAGGAATTGTCCTCGCACAGCGTCAAACAGCGCCTTCGCGCGCTTATTCAGGCAGAAGCACCCGACGCACCATTGTCCGATGAAGCGCTCTGCCGCGCGCTCGCTGCCTCCGGCCTGAAGGTCAGTCGCCGTGTAGTCTCAAAATACCGCATCTCTATGGGAATTCCATCATCTGTGCTACGCAAACATTAAGTAAACAGTAAACGCACAGCATGTAGTCGAAACCAGTACGGTAAGCGACCATTACAATAAACACTACAAGGTGGCCGCCACGCTCGATATCTTGTCCTCTGAACTATTTACAAATATATCATTCCCTCCCGTTGCTATAGCGTGGTTTAGAAGTAACCATTTTGCCTGCCATATCTCTTTTGGCATCTTGTATGGAACCCCGCCCGTTGGAGCGGTCGTACGAGCGTCTGCCATAGAAGCGACTCAGTTCCCTGCGCTTTTCGTAGCCCTTGAAGCTCTCTTCGACCGTGCAGGCTATTGATGTGGCGCGCCTAAATCCTTATAAGGCCTGATCTCGCAGCTTTCCGGTGAGGTCCACACCGTAAGTGTGGCCTCAGGCATTCATGGACCCCGTAGGGCATTATGACCACCCTGTACGCAGGAAGTTCCATGAAGGTCGACAGTTTTTTGGCGCTGTACCGGCAGCGCGGGTGTGTACCCTTCCGTTGAAAGCGGAAAGGACACAAAATGAACGACAACGTCGTTATCGTCTACAATGGTGAGCAAGTATCAAACCTGCTAAAAAGTCAAGCCCTAATTAAAAAAAGTTATCGGCAGGAAAAGAGTATAGCAAAGCAGAGGCGGCAAAGCGGATCGCCTGGCCGCCTCAAATAAAGTATTGGAGATCTCAGCTCATTCTATTGCCGACAAACTGCGGTAGAACTCTGTGACCTTGCCATAATAGACTCGGAGGAACTTATTCAGGCCTGCCACCATGGCAAGTTTACCACATTTTCCTTCGCTACGTTTTTTCTCAATGAAAGTGAAAATCGGATCGTTTGCCGGTTTGTGCATCACATAGCTCTGCATGACTTCGTACCCGGTCTTACGCAGATAGCGATTTCCCCGCTTGGAGATATGCCGGTTATTCGCGCGGAATTTGCCGGACTGGTACGGCGGCGCATCGATGCCGGCGTATGCGATGAGAGCCCGCTTGCTATGAAAGCGGCGGACATCTCCAATCTCCGCAATCAGGCGCGGAGCCAGCGTGTCCCCGATGCAGGGCATTTCGCGCACGAGAGAATATTCCGGCAGAGTCTTGGCGAGAGCTTGCATCTGTGTTAAAATAGCGTCACGGGACGCCTCCACCGTGCGGAGGACTCGTATCGCTTCCGTAATGACGATCTGCGTGGATGGTGCATCTACATCAACACAATTTTCTTCAATAGATTATAAAATTCATGCTATGGCATGTCAAGAGATGCCCACACCTGTAGCTTACCATGTATTTTCCCACTCTTGACAACCTCTCGCACCCGCTTTATACTAATAACAGGCGAAAGCCGAATCTCGCGGCTTTCCGGTGAGGTCCACACCCCGGTGTGGCCTCAGGCATTCATGGGCCCCGTAGGGCATTATGACCACCCCTGTACGCAGGATGCTCCATGAAGGTCGACAGTTTTTGGCGCTGTACCGGCAGCGCGGGTGTGTACCCTTCCGTCGAAAGCGGAAAGGACACAAATGAACGACAACGTCGTTATCGTCTACAATGGTGAGCAAATATCGGTGCCAAAGGAGGTCGCAGACTTCCTTGAGCAGGATCGAAAACGGGAACAGGCGCAGGAGAAGCAGGACGCAAGGCCCCTGAGTAAAAGTGAGTTTGAAACGGTGCTGTCCGGCTTTGAGTGCGTCAAGCGTCCCGTGGAGGATGCGGTGCTCGGGAACCTCCGGCTTGAAAATCTGCGGGGAGCCATTGCGGAACTGGACGTGCAAGGTCAGAACCTGCTCTCCCTCCGATACAGCGGTGAGCTGACGATGGAGGAGATCAGTCAGATCTACGGCATCTCCAGAATGGCGGTATCAAAGCGGCTGAAAAAGCTACACGAAAAGCTGGGAAGCTCTGTCTCATGACAGGGCTTCTCAGTTTTTTTGAAAAATTTTTATTTTCCGGTTTACAAATGCGCTCTGAGTGTCCTTATAGGTGAGAGGCAAATCCGCTCCTCCATCGGAGCGTGGCTGAGTTGGCCGCAGCCTTACCGCCTCATCCGAACACAAAAGGAGCGTGTATGACTATGAATCCATTTGAACAAAGCAAGCGACAACTACTACACTTTCTGACCTCCCAAGCCGAGCGGGAGGTCGTCGATTACATCCGTCAAGAGATGCAGCAGGAGATGCCGGATAGTGTACCAGCCAAAGATGAACTGCTCACTTTCTTCCGATCCCCGGATGCGCCGACCGAACTGGACACCTACCAGCAAATGCTGGTGACCGACAAGCTGTTGGAGTATGCAGAGATCAGTCTGCGTACTCTCTGCGACCTGATCCGCTACCAGCAGCTCAAGGAGTTTGGCATCGTCCATTCCGCAAAGGAGTTCATCCAACTCTTTCACCCCAACGAACAGGAGGACACCCCATGAATCAATTCAGTAACAAAAACTATTTCACCATGCCGAACGAAATCTTTTCGCTCGGACTGGACGCAAGCGAGATCGCAGTGTATGCCTATCTTCGCTGTCTTGAAAACCGACGCACCTATCAGTGCTGGCCGAGCTACACTACGATCGGCAACGCAGTTGGCCGCGCAAAGAACACGGTCATGCGATACGTTGATGCGCTCGCAGAGAAAGGTCTCGTCTCCACAGAGCCAACCTCTGTCCTGATGCGTTCCGGCATCAAGAAGAACGGCAACCTGCGCTACACCATCCGGCCGATCCGTGAAGCCATAGAAATCTTTCACGCGCGCCAACTGTCTGCGGTCGAGCGCGCAGCAGAGCGGCAACAAGTTCAGCGCAAGCTGTCCGAAATGGATCTGCTGCCCGGAGCATGAGGAGAAAGGAAAAGCGCAATGAAGCATTCCACCTACACAAGCTATGATGATCTGCCGCTGATGCTTTCCGTTGCAGAAGTTGCTGCTGTGCTCGGCATCTCTCGTGCCGGTGCTTATGAGCTGGCACGAAGCAACAGCTTCCCCGCGCTCAAAATTGGCAGCCGGATCGTTGTTCCAAGGGATAAGTTTCTCGCATGGATCGACGCGAACAGCGGTTCAAAAAACGCACCGCTGTAAACCTGCTAAAAAGTCAAGTCCTAATTCAAAGAAAAGTTATCGGCAGAAAAAGAGCATAGCAAAACAGAGGCGGCAAAGTGGATCGCCTGGCCGCCTCAAATAAAGTATTGGAGATCT
>NZ_JAHLPT010000028.1 GCF_018918025.1 Oscillibacter sp. MSJ-31
TGGACGAATCCTCGATCCACAGATTCTCGTTCGACTTGCATGTGTTAAGCACGCCGCCAGCGTTCGTCCTGAGCCAGGATCAAACTCTCAATAAAATGGTATCTAAACAGCTCTCGCTGTTCAAACCTTTATCGAGCTATTTGTCATAGCTTGCAAAACTTTTTATCCTTGCCTTCCGCCGTAATTGACTAAACCGGCTTCCGGCAAGCTCGATGTCTTTTTTCAAGACACCTCATATCTGGTGCTTCTTTGTTCTTCGTTGTTTAATTTACAAGGTACACGCTCCAACCGCGGAACAAGTGATAGATTACCACGGGTTTTGCGGTTTGTCAACAGGTTTCGACGATTTCATCCATCTTGTTTCCCGCTGCAAATCGCTTCTATTATTAGCCGCACTTATATCACCCTTCTGCAACGCTTCACGCCGCCTCGCCGGACGCGCCGATCAGCTGGTCGTAGCGCATCAGCAGCAGCGCGATCTGCGCGCGGGAGACCGCCTGCGTCGGGTACCAGACGCACTCATCCTCCGCGATGAGGCCCTTTTCCCACGCCCATCGCACCGCGCTCAGGTTCGTCTCGCTGACCTTCGGCGCGTAGGGATAGTCCTCCAGAGACGCATTGGACTCCGGGCTGCCCGCCAGACGGTGCAGCACGGCAAGCACCTCCTCGCACGAGCAGTACGCCTCCACGCCGAAGCTGTCCGTGCTCTCCGGCTTGATGTAGCCGTTGGTATCCGCCCAGTTCACGCAGTCATAATACCACTCGCCGCTTGACACATCGCCGTAGGTATGGCGCGGCGCAGCGACCGGCTCGCCGCCGGCAAACCGATAGAGGATCATGGCAAGCTGCGCGCGGGTCATGCCATAGTTCGGGCGGAAAAGGCTCAGCCCGCCGCCGACGTCCGTGCCGCTCATCAGGCCGTTCGTCACAACATAATTTACCGCCGGAACGTACCAGTCGTTGATCGTAATATCTGAAAAGACATACACGGTCTTCTCACCGTTCTGCTCGACCTCGAGCTGCATAGCGCCGCTCTCCGTCTCCGTCACCACGCCGAGCTTCAGCTCCGTGGGCTGCTCCGCCTTGCCGCTCTGCTGCGCAAAGCCCTGACCGTCCGCCGGATCGTTCTGTTGGTCTTTCTTCCCGCCGCAGCGCGTCACGACCAAAACGATCAGCACCACGAGCAGCAGCAGGATCACAAGTAATTTCTTTCGCATAGGCGTCTCCTGTTCCTTGGTTTCTTTCGTAAGCTTAGCAGGTAAATGTGTCTATTTCTTTGCCATCATCTCGGAAATTTTCCGTTCCAGCGCCGCCTTGGCCTCGTGCGGATCGGAGATGTCCCATACCGCGCTCTCCATCGGGCAGAAGCCCGTGTCCGTGCGGTTGCGGATGGCCGGCACGACTGCGTCCGTGATCGTCTCGATGCCGTGAGCGCACAGCGTTTCCCGCGCGGGGACGCTCATAAGCGGCGCGTAGACCGTCCGAACGCCCAGCAATACATATAAAAAGGCCGCCGCCTTGCCGACGATGCGGTCTGCCGCCGACGCGCCGGAGAGGTCCGTTCCCTCGTTCAGCCAGCGCATCAGCGGGCGGACGCCGTGCTCCTCGGAGGCAAAGCTCTCCCCCGCCCGGCAGGCAGCGCAGGTGTATTCCTCATTATTTTCAAGCAGCGCCTTCGCCTGCTCCAGATCCTTATTCATAAGGGTGCTCCTTTTTTAGAAATCTTTTTTATCATACCCGAGCGCAAAAGGGATGTCAAGTTTTTGTGCCCTGCTTGCTTTTTCGCCGCGTCCGCGGTATACTGGACGCAATTTCAGAAAAAAGGCGGAACGAACATGGCACGAAACACGAATCGCATCCACGACTGGCGCAAGCTCAAATGGCCCTTCTGCGTCACCTTTTTATACTATGCGCTCCTCTGTCTCTACACCGGCTCGGCCGAGGCGTCCGAAGCCGGCTTCCTCGCCGTTCTCATCATCGCGCTGCTCATCGACGCAGTCGCCTACGCCTGCTACCTGTTCTTTCTCAGCAAGGCGGAGGAGAATATGGGCAAGCTCTGGTTCGCCTTCATCCTCGCCTATGTCCTCGCAAGCTCCGATAAGCTCGCCATCGTCTGGCAGATGCTCGCCGCCAACGCCGGCACGCATTGAATCTCTCCCATCTGTATTTCCGACCGTCGATCAAGAAAGCGCAGACCCGCGGGTCTGCGCTTTCTTTTTATAGCCGCAGTCACAGTACGAATCGCCGGAGGCAAGGGCGTATTCACGCGCAAAGTCCGTCGCGCCGTCTGCGGACGGCGGCTCAGCCGTGACCCTCGGCGGCGATCATGTGCAGGGCGTGCTCCAGCGCGCCGAGCACGGCAGCGAGATTTTCGCGCGCCGCCTTTTCCGAGCCCGGCAGATTGACGATAAGGCTGCTGCCGCGCGTACCGGCGACGGCGCGGGAGAGCATGGCGTTTGGCGTGATCTTCAGCCCCTCCACCCACATGGCCACAGGAATGGCGCGGATCTCCCGCTCCAGCACGTCGGCGGTCGCCTCCGGCGTGACGTCGCGTGGGGAAAGCCCCGTGCCGCCGGTGGTGAGGATGAGGTCGATCTTCCTCTCATCCGCGCAGGCGCGGAGCAGCGCGCTGATCTGCCCGCGCTCGTCCGGCACAATGGCCGTGTGAACGACGGTGAAGCCCGCGTCCTCCAGCATGGCGCGGACGGCGGGGCCGCTGGTGTCCTGCCGAAGCCCCCGGCTGCCAAGGTCGCTGACGGTGATGACGGATGCTGTGTAGCTCATAGCGTTTCCTCCTGCTTTCGATAGCCCAATGCGGTCGAGATCATGGAAGCCGTGACGCAGACCTGCTCCACGGCGGCTCGGAATTCCTCGGAATGAGGACTGCGGAACATACCGATCACGCCCACGGCGTAGGCCGCCTTGCCCTCCACGGTGTAGACCGGCGCGGAGACGGAGCGCAGGCCAATCTTGTACTCGCCGTTTTCGATGGCGTAGCCGTTCGTGCGGCAGGTCTCGATCTCCCGCATCAAGGCGGACGGGTCAGTGACGGTGTGCGGCGTGAACTGCGTCATGGGCTGCGCGCGCAGCAGCGCCTCGGCGCCCGCGCGGGACATATTCGCCAGAAACACCTTGCCCTGCGACGTGCAGTAGAGGGGCAGGCGGGAGCCGACGTCGGACACGATGTGCAGCCCGCCGCGTGTTTCCGCCTGATCGAGCGTGACGACGCTGCCGCCCTCGCACACGGAGAGCGCGACGGAGGCTCCCGTCTGCTGGCAGAGATGCTCCATGTAGGGCCGCGCCACAAGGGAAATATCCCACGAACGCTCGACCTGGCGGCCGTATTCAAACAGGCGCAGCCCGAGCGAATACTTTCCGTCGGGCGTCTGCGTGACCACGTCATACGTCCGCATGGTGGTCAGAAGGCCGAACACGGTGCTCTTCGGATAGCCGCACTGCGCCGACAGCTCCTTGAGCGACAGCGGCTTTTTTGACCGGCTCAGAAGCTGCAGCAGCTCCATCGCCTTCGCGACCGACAATATGATATTTCCATCCACCACGGCGCACGCCCCCTTTTACCGTCAGCATAGCGCCTGCGTGATATTTTGTCAAGAATAATCCGATAATAGCAATCGAAAATCCGATAATATCGCACATTTGATTTGAAATGACCGGGATGAAAATGCTACAATGGGTGCAAACGAAAGGATCGGCGCCCTATGGAAGATACATTTGGCAGGAATATCCGTTATCTGCGGCTGTCGGTGACGGAGCTTTGCGACCTTCGCTGCCGCTACTGCATGGCGGAGGAGGGCATCTGCAAGCGCGGACATGAGGAGCTGTGCTCCTTCGAGGAGCTGCGGGAATTCACGGCGGCCGCTGCGGCGCTCGGCGTGACAAAGCTCCGCGTGACCGGCGGCGAGCCGCTGGTCCGGCGCGGGATCGTGGAGCTGTGCGCCATGCTGCGCACGGTCCCCGGGATCGAGGAGCTTTGCCTGACCACGAACGGCACGCGGCTGGAACAGCTGGCCGCGCCGCTGAAGGCAGTCGGCGTGGACCGGCTGAACATCAGTCTTGATACGCTCCGGCCGGAGCGCTACCGCGAGATCACGCGCACAGGCGAGTTGGAAAACGTGCTGCGCGGCATCGAGGCGGCGGAGCGCGCGGGCTTCGAGAACATCAAGCTCAACTGCGTGCTGCTCGGCGGCATGAATGACGATGAGATCGGCGACTTTGTTCGCTTGACGGCAAAAAAGCCGTGGCAGGTGCGGTTCATCGAGCTGATGCCGATGGGCGTGTGCGCGGCGTGGCCGCCGGAGCGCTTTCTGCCCGCGCAGGAGGTCCTCTCCCGCGTGCCGGAGCTGCGCCCCGCGGGCCGCAGCGGCGTCGCGCAGCTGTACCGCCTGCCGGGAGCGGCGGGAACGGTCGGACTGATCGAGCCGATGAGCTGCGCTTTCTGCGCGGACTGCACAAGAATACGCATCACGGCGGACGGGAAGCTCAAGCCCTGCCTGCACTCGGACGCAGAGCTCGCGCTGCGCGGATTATCCGGTGCGGAGCTGGAAGCAGCCATCCGCCAGGGCATCCTGATGAAGCCGGCACGGCACCGCATGGACGAGACCGGCGTCACAGAGACGCACCGCGGGATGTTTGCGATCGGAGGATGAAGATGGAGCTGACGCATTTTAACGAACAGGGCCGCGCCCGCATGGTGGACGTGAGCGAGAAGGCACAGACCTATCGCGTGGCACGCGCCGCCGCGACGGTCCGCATGGCAAAGGCGACGATGGACAGGATCCGCGAGGGCTCCATCGGCAAGGGCGATGTGCTGGCGGTCGCGCAGGTTGCAGGCATCATGGCGGCGAAGAAGAACAGTGAGCTGATCCCGATGTGCCACCCGTTGCTGCTGACGAAGGTGGACATCTCATTTGAAATGGAAGAAGCCGCCCTGCACATCCGCAGCGAGGTCCGCTGCCATGGCGAGACAGGCGTTGAAATGGAAGCGCTGACGGCGGTGAGCGTCGCGGCGCTGACCGTGTATGATATGTGTAAGGCCGTACAGCGCGATATGCGCATCGACGGCATCCGCCTCCTTTATAAGGAAGGCGGCAAGAGCGGCGTTTATGAAGCGGAGGAATGAAGAAATGGCACAGGTGACCGCAGTCAACATCAGCGAAAGAAAAGGGGTACGCAAGCACGAGGTCCCCTATATCGACCTGAAGCTCCGTCACGGCATCGTGGGCGACGCCCACGCGGGCGACTGGCACCGCCAGATCAGCCTGTTGGCTGAGGAGAGCGTGGACACGATGCGCGCCGCCTGCCCCATCGCGCTGGACGCAGGCATCTTCGCCGAGAACATCAACACCCGCGGCATCGAGCTCAGAACGCTCCCTGTCGGCACACACCTGCGCGTGGGCGAGACGGAGCTTGAGGTCACGCAGATCGGCAAGCAGTGTCACAACGACTGCGAGATCAAGCGCGCGACCGGCAAATGCGTGATGCCGACCGAGGGCATTTTTGCCGTCGTGGTCAAAGAGGGCCGCGTGCAGGCCGGAGACGAGATTGAGGTGCTGAAATGAAGCTCATTCGAACCGAGGACGCGGTGGGTCATGTCCTCTGCCACGACATGACGCAGATCATCAAGGACAAGTATAAGGACGCGCGTTTCCGCAAGGGCCACGTCGTGACGGAGGAGGACATTCCCGTGCTGCTGAGCATGGGCAAGGAGCACCTCTACGTCTGGGAGATGACGCCCGGCATGGTGCATGAAAACGACGCGGCGGAGCGTCTGTTCGCCCTCTGCGGGCAGGAGAATATGCTCCGCAGCGAGGTCAAGGAGGGCAAGATCGAGCTGAAGGCCGCCTGCGACGGCGTGTTTCTGGTCGATCCCCAGCGGCTCATCGCCGTGAACAGTCAGGACGAGGTGATGATCGCCACGCGCAAGGGCGGCACGGCGGTGCGCGCGGGCGACAAGCTCGCGGGGATGCGCGTCATCCCGCTCATCATCGCCGAGGAAAAGCTCCAAAAGGCCGAGCGGGCCGCGGGCGGCGAGCCTCTGCTTGCGCTCAAGCCCTATGTGCGTAAGACCGCCTGCATCGTCGCCACCGGCGGCGAGGTGAAAAAAGGGCTGATTCAGGATACCTTCACGCCGGTCGTGATCGACAAGCTCAAGACCTACGGCATCGAAACGCTCGAGGTCGTCTACTCCGGCGACGGCGTGGAGAATGTGCGCGACGCGGTGCTTGCGATGCGTGAAAGGAAGCCCGACATGATCCTCTGCACCGGCGGCATGAGCGTCGACCCCGACGACAACACGCCCGGCGGCATCAGGGCTGCGGGCGCGGACATTGTCTGTTACGGCGCGCCGGTGCTGCCCGGCGCCATGTTCCTGCTTGGCTATTTTGACGACGGTACGCCTGTCATGGGACTTCCCGGCTGCGTGATGTACGCGGGCGCGACGGTCTTTGATCTGGTGCTGCCGAAGGTCGCGGCGGACGTTCCCGTCACGCGCGCCGATATCGCCGCCATGGGCGAGGGCGGGCTGTGCCTTGGCTGCAAGCCGTGCCGGTATCCGGTCTGTCCGTTCGGAAAATAAATCCTTCGCGCCTGCGGGCGCGAAGCTTTGACCATTCATTATCTTTCACGAAGGATAACGATAAGGCACTATTTTGAAAGGAAAAAGAAACCCATGAAAAGGCTCGTATCTCTGCTCCTCGCGCTCTCCCTCGTGCTCGCGCTGACCGCCTGCGGCCAGAAGGACACGGCCCCCGACACCACCCAGACCGACGATCCCCAGACCGAGCAGGCCGAGCCGGTCGAGCTGATCGTCTTCGCCGCCGCCTCCATGAAGGAGACCATGACCCAGATTGTCGAGATGTACAAGTCTGTCGCGCCCGAGGTCACCGTGACCTACAACTTCGATTCCTCCGGCACGCTGCTCAAGCAGATCAAGGAGGGCGCGGACTGCGACCTGTTCATCTCCGCCGCTCCCACGCAGATGAACGCGCTCGACGGCAGCCTCATCGGCGACACGGAGAAAAATCCCGACGGGCTTGACCTCATCGTCACCGACAGCCGTGTGAACCTGCTGGAAAACAAGGTGACGCTCGCCGTTCCCGAGGGCAACCCCAAGGGCATAGAGAGCTTTGACCAGCTTGCCGAGCTGCTCAAGGGGGGAGATGTGATGCTGGCCATCGGCAACAGTGACGTGCCCGTGGGCCAGTACACCTTGAAGATCTTCAACTACTACGGCATTGACGAGACCGCTGTCGTGGATAAGCTGACCTACGGCAACAATGTCAAGGAGGTCACCTCGCAGGTCAGCGAGGGCGCTGTGGACTGCGGCATCATCTACGCCACGGACGCCTGCTCCGCCGGCCTTACGGTCGTGGACAGCGCCACCGCCGAGATGTGCGGTCAGGTCATCTATCCCGCCGCCGTACTCAAGGGCGACAAGGAGGACGCCGCGCGCGCCTTCCTCGCCTATCTCCAGACCGATGCCGCTATGACCGTATTCGAGTCCGTCGGCTTCAGCCCCGCGATTTGATCGGTTTGCAATTCGTACCGCCTGCGCAGCAGCGGCTGAGCGGAAAGAGGAGCACACCGAATCGTTCCGAAGAAAGACGCCCGCATACGATCCCCAAAATGTGAGCTGAATTTCGCAGTTCGGGGGTCAAGGGGCTTGCCCCTTGCGTTTCTTGGGGGATACAAAGGGGGCCATTCTTACGCTAAGAATGGTCCTCTTTGAAATCGCCGTTACAGACGGCAGCACCGGAGGTCACCTATGGACTGGTATCCCTTATGGAACTCGCTGCGCATCGCGGCGATCATCCCATTGGGCTGCCGCCCAGCGGGAGCCCTGAATCTCTCCCTGCCCGGCCGAAAATGAATTCCGTCCGCGCCAAGGTTTTGCCTGCGGCAAAACGCTTGTACGCCGCACTCGCGGCGTATGTGGAGCTCGCCTGAGTCTCTGCAACGTCTGAACATCGGAGGTCACTATGGACTGGTATCCCTTATGGAACTCGCTGCGCATCGCGGCGATCTCCACCGTTATCATCTTTTTCGCCGGCATCTTTGCCGCGTACTATATCGCCAGACTCCCGCGGCTCATCAAGGGCGTGCTGGATGTGGTGCTCACGCTGCCGCTCGTGCTGCCGCCGACGGTCGTGGGCTATCTGCTGCTGCGCGTACTGGGGCCCCAGCGCGTCATCGGCGCATGGGTGCTCGAGACCTTCGGCGTCAAGCTGGTCATGACCTGGTGGTCTGCCATCTTCGCCACCACGGTCGTCATCTTCCCGCTGATGTACCGCACGGTGCGCGGAGCCTTTGAGGCCTTTGACGAGACGCTGGCCTACTCCGGCCAGACGCTCGGGCTCTCCAACGCCTACATTTTCTGGCGCATCCGAATGCCCTGCTGCCGGCAGGGCGTGCTGGCGGGCACGGTGCTCGCCTTCGCCCGCGCGCTCGGCGAATACGGCGCGACCAGCATGATCGCGGGCTACACGCCCGGCAGGACGGCGACCATCTCCACCACCGTCTATCAGCTCTGGCAGACGAACAACGACGCGCTTGCCTACAAGTGGGTCGCCGTGAATATCGCGATCTCCGCCGTCGTGCTGCTGACGGTCAATATGCTTGAACGCCGCAGCCTTCTGCGCGGCGCGAGCCGTGCGAGGAGTGTGAAGGCATGAGCCTGTATGTCGATATTGAAAAACGCCTCGGCGCGTTCTATCTGCGATCGAAATTCGAGGTAGCGGACGAAACGCTGGCGCTGCTCGGCGCGTCCGGCTGCGGCAAGAGCGTGACGCTCAAGTGCATCGCCGGCATCGTGACGCCCGACCGCGGCAGGATCGTGCTCAACGGCCGTGTGCTCTTTGACAGCGAAAAGAGGACCGACCTCACGCCGCAGCAGCGTCGGGTCGGCTATCTCTTCCAGCAGTACGCGCTCTTTCCCAACATGACCGTTGAGCAGAACATTCTCTGCGGCATCCGCGCGGGGAGCCGGTCGGAAAAGCGCGCGCTGGCCGCGGAAAAGCTCCGGATGTTCCGGCTGGAGGGGCTGGAGAAAAAGTATCCCGCGCAGCTCTCCGGCGGGCAGCAGCAGCGCGTCGCGCTCGCCCGCATCCTCTGCTCCGAGCCGCAGGCGATCCTGCTCGACGAGCCCTTCTCCGCGCTCGACAGCTACCTCAAGTGGAACCTTGAGCTGGAGCTCTCCGACCTGCTCACGGGCTTTCACGGCCCGATCCTCTGGGTCAGCCACGACCTGGGGGAATGCTGCCGCAACTGTCAAAAGGTCTGCGTGATGGAAAACGGCGCTTCCTCTCCCGTGACGGACATGGAGACGCTGGTGCGCTATCCCGCCACGCAGAGCGCGGCCCAGCTGACCGGCTGCCGCAATTTCCTGCCGGCGCACCGCTGCGAGGGCGGCGTCCGCCTTGACGGCTGGGACATTCTTCTGCCGCTGCACGCCGCGGGCGAGCGGGCCACCGTCTCCGTTCCCGACGGCGCGATCACCGTGGAGGGCGGGACCCATACGGCGCGCGTCAGCCGTGTCATCCGCGATCTGAACGCCACCGCAGTCGTGCTGCGCGCGGCGGAAGCGCCCGACGCGCCGCCTCTGTGCGTCGTCCTGCCCGAGGGAGTCCGGGCAGCAGAGGGGAGCACGCTCTCCTTTTCGCTCCTCGCGGACCGTTGCCGGCTGTGGGAGGAATGACCGCCGCGCCGGGATAAAAAGCTGCCGCGCCCCAATCGAAAAAGCAGACAAGAGCCGCTGCATCGCAGCGGCTCTTGCTTTTTTCATTTCATCGCGCTTCGACCGCGTCAATGCTTTGTCGGTGGAGCATACTTCTGCAGCTCTTGGATCTTCTCGATCATGGCCTGTGACGAAAACGGCTTCGGGAACACATAGGACGCGCCGAGCTCAGTCGCGTCCCGCACGATCTTCTGCGTCGACAGGACCGTCATAAGGATCGTCGAGAGCCGGTGCCCGCGCTCCCGCAGCTGCCGGAGAACATGAAGGCCGCCCTTATGCGGCAGCATATCGTCCAGCAGAAGGATGTGCGGCTTGTGGCATTGGATCGTCTCCATCACCTCATGCTCCTCCCGCGCGTGGAACACGTGAAAGCCTCCGTGCTCGTGCAGGGACTCCAACAGCAGCGTACTGAAGCCCTCGTTGTCATCTGAGAGTAAAATCCTTTTCCGATGCGGCATTTCTGTCCGCCCCCTCCAATTTGATTTGATTTTACACAACTGACCTTGTATAAAATAACGCGATCTTTGCTCCGGTCCGCGCCCCGTCCCGCCTCGATGTCATAAATACACAGTCAATCCTCGTTATTTTGAATAAATAAACAGAATTGCGAAAAATATATTTTATTTTTTGTATGTTTACGCGCTTGACGCCTCGTGCACTTTGTTTTAGACTATAGATGATCATTTCCCTCGCCGCAAAGCACCGGTCAAAGAGGGAGAAAAAGGAGAAGCGAAATGAAAAAGAACGGACATACGTTTGTCAGCAAGGCGCTCGCTCTGCTGATGGCCCTGTCGCTGACGCTTTCGCTGGCGGTCACCTCCGTCGGCGCGGTCAGCGTGCAGGCAATGAATCCCGCGGACGATCCCCTCCTCGGCACGAGCTTTGCCGTGGACGCGACCATCCCACTGGTGACCACGGCGGAGGGCAAGGACGTTTCCCTATCCATTCCCGTCACGGGCGTCAGCAAGAGCGCGCTGGAGAGCGCCGTGGCCGCCGGCCAGGTGGAGCTTTCTCTCCTGCGTGACAGCGCCCGCCCCTATGTGAACGAAGTGATCTTCCCCTACGCCTACGCGGGCGGTCCGCTGGACAAGTGGATGACCGAGGGCACGGACGAGCACCAGTTCACCGACGTCAAGCTCGCCGTCGCCGAGACGGACGGCAAGACCGTGCTCAACGTCAGCTTCCACATCAACAACTATTTCTATCCGGTGGACTGGTATACGGGCGAGACCTACGTCGACTACAGCGTTCCCTACTCGGACGGCGGCTACTATATCGATAAGTGCGGCTACTATGATCTGACCGCGGCGGTCGATGGAAAAGCCGTTGGCTCCGCGCCGGTCAAGGTCGCACCCTACGAGCACTTCTACACCATGTGGGAGATCTACAAGCAGCTCGACGAGGTCGCCGCGACCGGCACCAAGAACGGCCTCTACGTCGCAAAGCTCTCCATGGGCCAGTCCACCGCGGGCCGCGATATGCCCTATCTCATCGTCGCCGATTCCAAGGCGAGCGTGGACAACTGGCTCAAGCTCACCGAGCAGGCCGAGACCGATCCCGACGCCGTGCTCAAGCAGCTCAAAAGCGGCAAGCTCAACGACATCCGCGTGCCGGTGATGTACTCCAACATCCACTCCAACGAGGTCGCGGCGACCGACGGCGTGCTCGCCTTCGCCAAGCTGCTCGTGAGTGAAAAGACGATCTCCTATGATATGCTCACCGGCTTCACCGCCGAGGGCAAGGCGGAGCTTCAAAAGGAAATGGGGCCTGTCGGCAAGAGCGGCAGCGTCGCCATCCCCGACCTCATCAAGGACAAGGCCAGCTACCTCGGCTATCTGACCGCCGAGAATAACGGACTGTCCGGCAAGGTCGATCTCAAGAAGTATTACACCGTCGAGACCAAGACCGTGAACGTCAAGGACGAGCTGCTCAAGGACGTGTTCTTTATCCTCGTTCCCGAGGAGAACGTCGACGGCCGCACCTACCTCACCAGACATTCCTCCGGCGGCTACGACCTCAACCGCGACAACTCTTTCCAGACCACGAGTGAAACGGCCAATATGCAGCAGCTCATCGGCACCTACAATCCCGTTTCCCTCGCCGAGTTCCACGGCCGCATCGAGTCCTTCCAGTGTGAGCCCTGCGATCCCCCGCACGAGCCGAACTTTGAGTATGACCTGCTCTCCAACCACCTCATCGCGGGCGGCGAGGCACTCGGCATTGCGGCGGTCGCCAACAATCCCGGCTACAACAGCTATGTCATTCCCCAGCGCGACTATCTCTCCTACACCGGAAAGGGCTCCGAGACCTATTGGCAGGACCCCTGGGATGATATGTCCACCAGCTACACGCCTCAGTTCGCCATGCTCCACGGCACGGTGGCCTATACCGTCGAGCTGCCCGCCTACAACGACGATACCGCGCAGGCTGTGCAGTACGGCATCCTCGGCCAGGCCGGCTACATCGCCGGTGAAAAGCTCTCCTACCTTGAGAGCCAGGTGACCATCTACCAGCGCGGCGTGAAGAATCTCAACTCCGACGCCTTTGAGCTCGTCGGCCAGTGGCTGTGCGACCAGAACGACGTGGAGGGCGCGGAAATGAGCCTCTTCCGTCCCGAGTACACCGGCGAGGGTCAGAACGGCAACTTCTATCCCGAGTGCTACATCATTCCCCTCGACGGTGAGAACCAGACGAACCTGCAGGCTGCCGCCGCCATGATGGAGTGGCTGACCCGCAACGACGTCAAGGTCAACCTTACCACGAAGGAGTTCACCTACAACGGCGTGACCTATCCCGCCGGTACGATGATCGTTCCCATGTATCAGGCCAAGCGCTCGGTCGCCAACGGCGCGCTCTACGACGGCACGCTCATCAACAGCTGGACCGTGCTCTACTCCGAGGGCATCACCACGTTCAATGAGACCCGCGGCTTCGACATGGTCACCGTTGCCGAGCCCGCCGCCTACCAGACCATCTCCGCCGTCTGCGGCAGCGCGATGAACCATGACGACGCGCTCGCCTTCTGCAAGAGCTTTCCCTCCTACTTCACCGGCGTGAAGAACGCCGACGTCATCATCTCCAACGCCTCCGAGGCTTCCACCGCCGCCGTCAACGCCCTGCTCAAGGCAGGCAAGACCGTCGGCATGGTCACGGATGGCAAGTATATGGGCGACTTCATCTGCTCCTACGCGGATTATCTTACCGTGGCGGGCGACTATATCCTCAGCGCGACCGGCGTCTACGGCGCCGGCGTGCAGGCCAAGGTCATCTCCAAGTCTCCCGTGGTCTACCTCCTGGGTACGCCGGCCGAGGCAACGGAGGGCTTCCTCTACTCCGAACAGATCGCCGAAAACTTCGGCTGGAGCTACGATACCGCCGCCATGGCGCTCATGGGCTTTGACACCACCGAATCTCTCGCCAAGGCGGATGCCATCGCGGGCGCGAGCGGACTGAGCGACGACGCGAAGGCCGCCGTGAAGAACGGTCTTCCCTACATCGGCTACGGCTATTCCGCAGCGTCCACCGCCTCTGACCTCATCGCCGGTGTGGAATACACCGAGCTGGACGGCGCGATGGACTGCCTGACCCCCGTTGTCTATCCCAACAAGACCCTTGTGAACGCGAGCTACATTGCTGACGGCGACGGTATCCTCTATGCCTACGGCCTCGGCTACTTCTCCAGGGTTCCCACGGGCGCGACGGTGCTCGTCAAGAGCGACAAGACCAAGACACCCACCGAGGGCTTCATCCCCACGAACACCGCCGAGCGCGCCGCGGGCTTCAAGGCTTACATGGACAACTCCGTGCAGGCGTTTGCCTACGATCAGAACGGCATGAACACCGTGTTCTTCGCCAACTCCCTGACCCACAAGGTCCAGCAGAGAGACGACTATGCTTTCATCAGCAACTTCCTCTTCTCCTCCGTCCTGAGCGACAAGAGCTATGGCACCGGCAGCGCCGTGTCCTTCTCCGATGTTCCCTCCAACGCCTACTACGCCGAGGGCGTGGCATGGGCTGTGGCGAAGCAGATCACGGACGGTGTCGGCGACGGGCGGTTTGAGCCCAACACGGATTGCAGCCGCGCCCAGATCGTCACCTTCCTGTGGCGTGCCGCCGGCAGCCCCGTTGTGAATTACGCGATGAACTTCTCCGATGTTGCCGAAGGAAAATGGTACTCCGAGGCCGTCCGCTGGGCTGCAAGCGAGGGCATTACCGTCGGCATGTCCAACGGCACCTTCGGCTTGACCGATACCTGCACCCGCGCACAGGTCGTTGCCTTCCTGTACCGCTACGCGCAGAAGGCCGGTATGGATGTGAGCGTCGGCGAGGATACGAACATTCTCAGCTACAACGACGCGCTCACCATTCAGGCATGGGCGATCCCCGCCTTCCAGTGGGCCTGCGGCGCAGGCGTGGTGCAGGGCAGCGGCGGCGCCCTGATGCCGGGCAATTTCTGCACACGCGGTCAGATTGTCACCATGCTCTGCCGTGCGCTCGCAGCGTAAGGCGGCAAAAGCAGCTCACGATCGAACACGCTCCTCATACTCTGACAAGGGGTCGACAGCAGCCGCTGTCGGCCCCTTGCTGTCTTAAAAGCCGAATCGGCTCTTTCGTCCGATCCGGCTTTTGATCTCATTTTCCGAACAGCGTGCCGCATATACGCCAGACCGGCTCCGTTTCGTAATGCTCGCGGATCGTCTTACCGGAAAATGAGGAGCGCTTTTCCTGATCCGCACCGGCGCCGATCAACAGCTTGAAAATGCGGCAGGCTCTCCCACGGAGCACAGGCGACACACTCGTGGACGTCGGCGTTGTACATCACGTCGGACACCCAGCGTCCGCACCGCCCGCAGGGGTTGAATTTCGCCCTTCCGCCCTTTTCCCACGCGGCCTCCACGGCCCCACCCTCGCTGTTGGCAATGACCTTGTAGGCCGCAGTCCGGCGTTTCCGCATCATTGGCATCCCCCCTTGTCGTTTCAAAGCCGCTGTGAGCGGTCGGCGCTTTGCGTCGGCAGCGTCTCCCACCACCACGGCAGGCAGCCGTGCAGGAGCCGTTGTTCGGAGCGATGCTCCGGGCAAAAGAGGATCCCCTCTTTTTTTCATAAATTCCATGAAACGGAAGAAGTTCCACCTTCACCTTCTCACCTAGCCTGCTCAAGTACGCTGCATGTACAACTTCTGCGAATTGATTACACAGTCCGTAGTCATCCGGCAGGCACAGAAAACGCATACCTATAAGGTTAATTTCTCTGATGCAGTACATATTTGCAGACAATTCTTCCTTGGAGATGTCCCTCCACCCATTCTTGAAGCCATGCTTATGAGATATATTTCGCCCATTCGCCCCGGTCGAAAAGATACTCGTAAGCTAACGCAGAAATCTTCTGCCAGCTTCACCTATAGAGTAGCATAATTCTTGTGATTTGAACATTCTTTTTAAAGCGGATTTTCCGATCCGCTTTGTTGTCATGCCCTGATGTCGCAAAAGACAGCACACAGCTTGCTTTCGCTTTGCTGTGTGCTGTCTTTGTGAGGTTCCTTACTTGCTAACTAAGTGACATTGACTATGGCCTCGGCTGACTTCTTGCAGTTCGTTGTTACTGCGGCTTTCGGATTTTTTCCCTACACACCCTCCGCAAGACCTCCCCGGGTAAAAGCAACAACTCTCTTCCCATGTAACCGCCACATTTACTGCATGGGATTCGGGCAGCATTGGACTTTGTGCTGCTAAGCACACTCGTCCGTCCCTATACGGCCTACTATGTGATTTCTGTTCGTCGGTTCAGGAGTTTGCCTGCCAGCATTCTTTTCCCTGCTGACATCTATCCTCCTTCAGATTCCACCTCACGGTGAACACCCTTGCCTTCGGCTAACGCTTCCTACTGCCGAGCGCGCAGTGGTCTTTCACCATATAGTTGTTGAACATGCCGGACGCACATATAAAACGGAGCTGCCATGATTGTGGCAGCTCCGTTTTATATTCTTAAATGTAACATATATGCCATCGGAACTCTTCGCGATAGCCGCAATCCACTTTTTTATCCCTCGCACAGGATATCGATCAGCTCGTCCGTCTGCAGCCCCGCGAAATAGCGGGCTGCCTCCACGCCGTCCAGCGCCGCCGTGTAGCCGGCGCGGTCCGGCGTATGGCCGACAAAGCGCGCCGCCAGCGTCTCCGGCTCCTCCGCGCTGAAAAAATCTCCCTTAAAGGTGACCGCCGAGACGAGGCCGTGCTCGACCGTGATGTACGCCTCGATCAGCCCGCAGCCGTCCACACGGCGGCGGCGCAGCATCGTGCAGGCGGGAGACTTTCCGTAGTTCCACTCCCAGGTGGCATAGCGCTCCGCGCGCAGCTTCTCCACCGCCGCAAGGTCGTCGGGCGTCAGCGGGTATTCTTCGCCCGGATTTTCGCGCAGAATGTTTTCCAGCAGGATACGGCGGAATTCCGGCAGCGTGACCCGCTCGGGCAGATGCTCGGCGACATTCGTCACACGGCTGCGCACCGAGCGGATTCCCTTGGTCTGGATCTTCGTCGGATCGACACGCAGCGCCTCGCCGACAACGGAAAGGTCCGAATCGAACATGATCGTGCCATGATGCATCACACGGCCCTGCCGGAGGTACTGCGAGTTGCCGGAGAACTTCTTCCCGTCGATCGTGATATCGTTGCGGCCGTTCACCTCCGCCTTGACGCCGAGCGCCGCCAGCGTGCGCACGACCGGCTCACAGAAGAGCTTCATATCCAGCGTGCTGCTCCCGCCGGCATCGGTGATAAAGGTGAAATTCAGGTTGCCCATGTCGTGGTAGACCGCGCCGCCGCCGGAGAGGCGGCGCACCACACGGATGCCGCGCTCGCACACGGCTTCTTCGTTGATCTCGGAAATGGTATTCTGATATTTGCCGACAATGATCGCATTGTCATTCTGCCAGAGCATGAAGTACATCCGGTCGCGCGGCAGGCAGTCGAATACATACTGCTCCATCGCCAGATTGTAACTCGGGTCCGTCGTCATCAGGTCCAGATATGATAGCTTCATCGTTGCCTCCTTAATCGTCGTTATCCTTTTTCAGATGAGCGCACAATCGCCGCGCCATGATCTGATGGCCCTCCGGCGTCGGGTGCAAACCGTCAAGCAGCAGCTCACGCTTTAACCGTCCGTTTGGGTCGATAAAATCCGCACGGAAGTCGATACACTCTGCACCAAAGCATTTACTAAACCGCCGCAGCCATGCGCAATACTGCTCCAGCTGCCGTTCCGCACTGCGGAAATCCACCACGGCCGCCCACGCCGGCGGTGCGTTCTCCGCGCAGATCGGCGTCGGTATCCCTATCATCGTATGCACACCCAGGCTCAGCAGCTGATTCAGCATCGCTCCCATATTTGCCCGGGCGCCGGTATCCGTTCCCGAGAAGAAGATATCATTGGCACCGCCCATCAGGAGCACCAAAGGGTGCTGCACACAAATATCACGCTCCGCCAACAGCGCGCGCAGCCGCACCAGCATACCACCGGTCGTGTCCCCGCTGATGCCTTCGTTCACGATCTCCCAGCCCGTCTCCTGTGCGCACAGCCTTGTCCACCGCTGGGACGGCCGCACACCATACCCGAAGGTCAGGCTGTCGCCGATACAGATCAGTTTCATTTCTTTTCACTCTCGCATTTTCCCGAATATGCCACCACTTGTTCTCTGTTTCCGCATTGTAACACACTTTATTTGAAGTCTCAAGAAATATTTGTTGTACTCCGCAGGCCATGCCCCGTTTTCTGATTCCTTGATCCGCGCTGCGTCAAAGTCTCACGGGACGAACTGTAGCCCCTGACGAGCATACTTGTCTCGCCGAAGTTGTCTAAGCCCATAGTGGAGAACTGCGTCGATCGGATTCGTATTTCATCTTGTGGTTCCTCCTACAAAAAACAGCGGCGTCGAATGATCGACACCGCTTACATACTTTGTTCCATTGTCTGCGTCTGTTCCGGAGATTCCGGCAATAGGCACTTGATCTGCTCCATGATGGTCTTGATCTCCTTTTCCCTTCCGATGGACAGGTCCTCGTCCTGTTCGCAAACGAAAGTCAATGCCCGATGCATCTCGGCGAGTTGTTCCGGTTCAAATAATGCTTCCTTGGGAAGAAGCCCGCTGCGTCGGACAAAGTCGTGCTTGGCCTCCTCGTAGCCGTTTTGGAAGTAGTGACCGTGGTGGACACCCTTGCGGTCCCAATCCCACTCCCACGTTACAAACTGGACACCGCGCTCGGACGGATGCCCCGCCAGCACAGCATCACCAAAGTCAGCGAGGATGCGGTAGTCGCCCTCCAGCCCCGTGGCTTGGAGCTTCGGTGCGCGCTCCATCGCCGTCATGTATTCCGCGGTCATGGCAGCGATATGGATGACGGTCTGCAAAGCGTCCTGCGCGCCGATGCCATCCACGTTCTCCTGCCGGTACAGCACACTGCCCCTTCCGGAAACTCGGCAGAGGTAGTGATTCTCCCATCGGACGGGCAGGTGCTGATCTTTGATCGGTTCTACCGTAAAACCGTTCTGCCGCAGCCGAATGGCGGTTTCTTCAAGGAAACGGAGCTGCGCGGTTTCGTTCTGTTCGTTCATTGCGAAGTCCTCCTCGTAAGCAAAATCATAACCACCAGTAAACTGGTGGTTTGGTCTGCCCCTAAAAGGGGCTATTACGACCGTAGCCCCTGAAAGGGGCGTTGAAGGTTTGACACCGCATTACCATTTCAGGCAGCCGCTT
>NZ_JAHLPT010000029.1 GCF_018918025.1 Oscillibacter sp. MSJ-31
CGACGGACTGGCTGATGGCCGCTACTATCTCCGTGAGATCAAAGCGGCGGACGGTTATGTGCTCGACCCTGAGCTGAAAACGATCTATCTCCGCTACGGCTCCACGACAGAAATTGAATGGGCGAACACGCCGATACGCGGTCAAATCCAGATTGTCAAGAAGTCTGCCGACTACAATCCCACCAACGGCCTGCCTGCCGGTTCACTGCTGGAGGGTGCGGTATTCGAGGTTTACGACAAAGCCGGTAATGTGGTAGACACCATTCGGACAGACCGCAACGGCAGAGCCACCTCCAAGCTGCTCCCGCTCTCGCGCTATACCATCCGCGAGGTGCGTTCTCCGGCGTTCTATTCTGCCAGCCCGACCGCAATGACCGCCTATCTTGAGCACGAGGGGCAAATCGTGACCTTTGAGGTGACGAACGCCAGCGTGAACACCGGCGTTGCCATCAAGAAAACTGGCCCGTCCGAGGTCATGCCGGATCAGCCGATCCGTTACACATTCTCGCAGATCGGCAACACCTCCAACATTGCGCTCGATTCGTTCTACTGGCGCGACACGCTGCCTGCACAGGTCACGGTGAACAGGCTCGTCACTGGCACCTACAATCAAGCGCAGAACTATAAGATCGTCTACAAGGTCAACGGTGCCGGAGCGTATCGCACATTGGCAGATAACCTTTCCACCACGAAAAACTATGTGCTGGATATGCGTCCTGCCGTGATTGGCCTTGCCGCCAATGAGCGTGTGACCGAGATCATGTTTGTGTTCGGCACCGTTCCGGCAGGCTTTGCACAGGTCGAAACGCCCGCGCTCTATGGAACGGTCTGTGGCGGCCTGTCCAACGGCACGAGCCTTGTGAACAGCGTGGACATCGGCGGCCTTTACAACGGGCAATGGATTCAGGCGGTGTCCCGCTGGCTCACCACAGTGTACGCCAAGAACACGATGACGCTGCCCAAGACAGGGTACTAATATCCGAAGCATCGAAATGCGTCCCACCATGGGACACATTTCGACATTTTTACAGAGAGCATAGTACAACTATACGAGCTGGCGATAGTGATGTTCAAGGTCAACACAGACTGCATGATTATATTTTTCTGAGTGAGTTTTCGCCGGAATTTTCTTAAATTCTTCATAAGATTCGTAGCTGTTAAAGTATTTTAGCATATTAGAAAACTTTGATACTCCATCGATTGAAACACAAGTCATTAACGTCCAATAATGCATTTGCTTTCCAATAAACACATTATGTGCGCGGCGATAGCACTCAAATTGATCTCTCGACAAGTCAAACCAATGGTCACTTAGTAAGCGGAGTTTTGCAAATTCGGCTGGTGCCGTGTTTTTAAGCTCAGTCTCATTCGGCTCTAATGCTGCACTATCATGCTCAATGGAAAAAAGCAACCGACCAACAAAGCCTGCCAGCCAGTCAGATAGTCGAATGCAAATGTTATTCGCTGAGTCAAGTTCTTCAACGCTTTTGAATCGGTGTGTTGCATTTGCGGCTTTGATAGTATTGATTTCATTGTCAATAAAGATATTGACTCGGTTGGAGTTTATATGAAGGTCATCTCTAAGCAGATTATAGAGGCCATCGAAAGATTCGTGATAGGTCCAATCTACGCTATACTGGTTGCGAATGGGAATTTGCGGTTTGCTAATAATGTGAATAATTTGTGTAATAGCATTTATTTCTCTTGCTTTTCGTTTTATTCCATTGCCCGCATGATAAATCGACCTTAATTTTTCCGTAAGCAAGCTTACAAACTCATCTTGTGAAATTACCCCATTATAAAAATCCTGCAATGAGGGATGAACGCTAATCTGATATGTCCTTATCAATTTTGCCAGTGAGTAAATAAATTTCTTGTAGAGAAAGCCGTTTGCATCATACCAATCAGAGAATGGGAAAACGCTCCGCCATAATAACTCCCCTTTTCCTATGAAGTTGACTTGAAGCTTTAATTTTTGACTAAGGCAACAATCAAATACGGAATTATAGAAATCAATATCCAAATAATTAAAGCTTTTCAATCCGTAGGTATAGTGCTTTCCATTGATGATAGTGCTTTTAAGCTCACCCTGAATAGTGAACTGTTTCTTTGCTGTATGTTCAATTTTTTCAAGGCTCTCTGTAACAGCAGGAATATTGCTTTTCCTTGTTCCCCAAAAAAGGCCGATGTAGTAATCCAAGAAATTCTCTCGGGCAAACTGCTTTGCTGTTATCTTTCGATCGTGAAATGATTCATCAAAGAAAAAATCGTAATCCGTTGACATCGTGTACACCTCTCTTTTCCTATTTTGGTGTTCCGGTTCTCCCGTAATAATGTCTGAAATGCTACATGCTAATGGGGAAAATTCTGCATACATATATTATACATGAGTCACGACAATTATCTACATAAAAACATTGAATCCTCACGAACATTGAATCCCCACGCAGTATTTCTAAACCTTACAATAGGAGGAGACCATCATCAAACCGAAACAGACTGACTTTCGCAGCGCTGCCCTGATGTGGGCAGCGCTGTCCGCTGCGGTGGTATGGCTGGCGGCGATAGCTGCTTATGCCTACGAGGACGGCATGAACCTCTTTCAATGGACGGGGCGTTTCAGTCAAGTGCTGGAGCGCCCCTTTTCCATTGGCTGGATGCCCCACACGCTGAAATTCATCGCCTGTGCGCTGCTGCTCTATGCCGCTGCTATCGCACTCTACTACGGGGAACGGGAACATAAGCGCCCCGGCGAGGAACACGGCGGCGCAAAATGGGGCAGCGCAGGCGTCCTCGACCGCAAATACCGCGACCGCAAGCATCCCGATAACAATGTGATCCTCACCAAGCACGTCCAAATGGGACTGGATGGGCGCGTGCATCAGCGGAATTTGTTGCAGATCGTGGTCGGCGGTAGCGGTGCGGGCAAGAGCCGCGGCGTCATTGCACCGAACATTATGCTTGCTAACACGTCCTACATAGCCACAGATCCAAAGGGGGAAATTTTGCGTGCCACCGCGCCGCTGCTCCTGAAGCACGGCTACATTGTCCGCGTCTTTGACCTCATTGATCCTGTGCACTCCGATGCCTATAATCCGTTCCACTACATCCGAAAGGACGCGGACGTGTTCCGGCTGGTGGATAACTTCATCAAGAACACCACGCCGAAGAATGCTACACAGTCCGATCCGTTTTGGGAGAAAAGCGAAACGGCGCTGGACTGCGCGCTCATGCTCTATCTTCTGCACGAGGCACCGAAAGAGGAACAGACAATGGATATGGTGCTCACCATGCTCGACTACGCTGACGTGCATGACGACGATGAGGAGTACCAATCGCCTCTCGACCTGCTTTTCGAGGCGCTGCGGGAGGAAGAGCCGAATCATATCGCTGTGCGGCAGTATTCCATTTTTAAGGAGGCCCCCAGCAAGACGGCTATGAGCATTCTCGTGAGCGCCGCCGTTCGTCTCTCTGCCTTTACCTTGCCGGAGGTCCAGCGCATCACCAGCCACGACACACTGGAGCTGGGGCAGCTCGGAGAGCGTAAACAGGCGATCTTCTGCGTCATTCCCGACAGCAACGATACCTCGCTCAGCTTTCTCATCGGTATGCTCTACACGCAGGCGTTTCAGGAGCTTTATTACCGCGCGGACAAGGTGCATGGCGGACGATTGCCGGTCCCAGTCCGCTTGCTGTTCGATGAGTTTGCCAATGTTGCGCTGCCGGATGGCTACGAACGCTTGCAGGCGACTATGCGCAGCCGCAACCTCATGGCGACTATTATTCTGCAAAATATTTCTCAGCTCAAAGCCTTATTCAAGGATAGCTGGGAGGGCATCATCGGTAACGCGGATGCCTTTCTCTATTTAGGCGGGAATGAACAGAGCACGCACAAGTATGTATCGGAGCTGCTGGGGAAAGAGACGATCCAGGTGCAGAGCGTCAGCCAGAGCAAGGGACGCAGCGGCTCATACAGCAAGAGCACGCAGCTCATAGGCCGTGACCTGATGACGCCGGATGAGGTGCGGATGCTGGATAACCGGCTCTCCATTCTCCTCGTGCGCGGCGAAAAGCCAGTCATTGACGAGAAGTACGAACTGATGCGCCACCCAAACATCCACGAGACGGAATATGGCGGCGCTGCACCATACGTTCATCATGTAGCCTGCATCTACGCTGTGGACGATCTGCCCTTTACCTTTGAGACCCTGAATGAAATTGAAGTCTTAGAATTGGAGGAATCCCTATGAAAAAGGAAATGAATCCCAAAAGAAAGCGCCGCTTTTTCGCGGCGCTGATTCTTTGCCTTACCCTTTGCACCGTTCCTGCGCTGGCCGCAGACGATCCCCTCACCATTGTCAATAATCTGTCTGATTTTATCTTTTCCTGCATTAAGGCCGTCGGCGTCATCATCCTTGGCTGGGGCATTGTGCAGGTCGGCATGAGCGTGCAGAGCCACGATGCCAGCCAGCGCTCGCAGGGCTTTCTCTGTCTGCTCGGCGGGCTGCTGATCGCCTTTGCCAAGGAAATTCTGTCGGCGATCGGTGTGGTATGAGAAAGAAAAACCGTATTCTGAGCTGTGAGACGGTCACGCGCGGCTACATGATCTATGTGCAGACGCCGAATGACCAGCTCCACCACCGTCTATATTCCGGTTATTCAAAGCGGCAGGCGCTTTCTATGGCGCGGCATACGGACTTTGACCGTGAGGCGGGCTTGCTTTTCGGACAACCCTGCAAAACAGTAAAAGAGCGATAAAAGAAAACGCAGGAAATGCGTCCCACCGTGGGACGCATTTCCTGTCGAAGCATGGAGGTGATTTTCTATCAGCGATAACTGGATCATACGAACACTGGAAAATGCGCTGGATGGCTGGAACGGCAGACTTGCCGAGATTTGGACGCTGCTGACGACCTCGCCGGAGGGCTTCAAGGGCGGCGACATCTGGGCGCTGATCGTCCAGATCAATACCGCGCTGCAAGGTGTCGGGTACGGACTGCTCGTGCTGTTCTTTGCGATGGGCATCTTTCAATCTGCCGCGTCGTTCCGTGAGATGCAGCGGCCCGAATTTGCCCTGCGGCATTTTGTGCGCTTCCTGTGTGCAAAGGTCGCCGTAGGACATGGTATGGAGCTGATGCTGGCTGTATTCAACATCTGCGGCGGCATCATTGGTACGGTCGTGGGCGGTATGGGCGGCGCGGTATCGGAGGTGTCTGCACTGCCGGGCGAGATCGTAACGGCGATAGAGGATGTGACGATTTTGCAGTCCATCCCACTGTGGCTTGTTTCCGTATTGGGAAGTCTGATTATTACCGTTTTGTCCTTTATTTTGATCCTGACTGTCTATGGGCGCTTTTTCCGGCTCTATCTTTATACGGCCCTTGCGCCGATCCCGCTGGCTGCCTTTGCCGGCGAGGGAACGAGCGCCGCGGGCAAGGCATTTTTGAAGTCCTATACCGGCGTGTGCATGGAGGGCGCGGTGATCGTGCTTTCCTGCCTGATCTACTCCGCCTTCCTCTCCAGCAGCACACCGGCGGCAGATACAACACTTCCGGCCGTAACAATGGTGTGGCAATATGTTGGGCAGCTCGTATTCAATATGTTGATCCTTACAGGGCTTGTCAAGGGCGCGGACCGGATCGTGAAGGAGATGTTGGGGCTGTGAAAAAATACAATGTCATATACGCTGATCCACCGTGGCGCTATAAGGTATGGTCGGGCGGCGGCGCAGCAGACAAGCATTATCCTACCATGAGCATAGAAGATATTGCAGCCTTACCAGTGGATGAGTTGGCCGCAAAGGATTGCGCGCTCTTTTTATGGATCACATTCCCCATGCTCCATGAAGCGTGGGGTGTTATGCGGGCTTGGGGCTTTGACTTTAAGACCGTCGCTTTCGTATGGGTCAAGCTCAATCGCATGTCCAACTCGCTTTTCTGGGGCATGGGGCATTGGACAAGAGCCAATGCGGAAATATGTCTGCTTGCCACAAAAGGCAGTCCAAAACGGCAGGCAAAGAACATCCACCAAATCGTCATTTCCCATGTGGAAGAGCACAGCAAAAAGCCGGACGAGGTGCGGCGGCGCATCGAAGCTCTCATGGGCGATGTGCCGCGTGTGGAGCTGTTTGCCCGCCAGTCCTCAACCGGCTGGGATGTATGGGGGAACGAAGTACAAAGCGATATATCCCTTTGAGGCTGTGACGGCAAAGAAGAGAGGGGCGGTCAACCGTCCCTCTCTTCTTCACGATATAGCGGCGTTGCCCGTTCCAAAAGGCGCTTCCTGTACCACCGCTCTGTGCGTACCGCATCCACGATGCGGTACGTCCAGACCGCCAGCGCGAACAACGCGCCGCCGATCAGGAGCACGAGGTACACCGCTTTGTGCTCTGCGGTCCATTGCTGCCCCATGAGATACGGGAGCGAAAGACCGAGCACAAATGGCAGAAGCCGTATTTTCCATAAGAGCTTCAGCACGAGCGGAAGAGAAACAAGGATCAGGAACGCAGTCAAAAGCTGCTGTGGGATCGTCATAGCTGTCAAGCCTCCTTGTAAATTTTTCTACCATTATTATCTCATGCCTGCAAAAACCTGTCAAAAAATCGGAGGATTATCACCATGGAAGTCAAGATACCAAAAGAGATACGCAGCCACAGGGAAAGCATCTTCTTTGGCCTGTCGCTGCGCCAATTTATCTGTTCACTCGGCGCGGTCATGGTCGCTGTCATTGTCTACCTTGCCCTGACGCCTGTTGTCGGCAAGGAGATGGCCGGCTGGGTATGTATCCTTGCGGCAGCCCCTATTGCTGTCGCAGGCTTTTTTCACTACAACGGCATGACCTTTGGAGAATTTGTGTGCGCCTTTGTCAAGTCACAAATTCTCTGTGCGCGCGGGCGCGGCTTTGTCTCGGAGAATTTCTACTATACCGCATTGGGTCGAAAGGAGCGTGACGATTTTGATTAAAACGCTTGCCGCTGCCGAGCGCAGCGAGAAAGTCAAGTTTTCCATTCCGCGCAGCGTGCAGCAGTCGATCCCCATTCACCACATCTACGAGGGCGGTGTGTGGCAGGTCGGCACACGGCACAGCAAGTCGTGGCGCTTTGCCGATGTCAACTATGCTGCCGCGTCGGACGAGGATCGGGAGAGCATTTTTCGCTCCTATCAAAGTGTATTGAACGCCCTGCCGACCGACGCCGCGGCGAAGATCACCATTTTCAACCGCCGCATGAACCACGCGGATTTTGAGCGCACGGTGCTGATGAAGCCGCACGGCGACGCGCTGGACCGTTACCGCACAGAGTATAACAGGATACTTACGGATCAGGTCGGCGCAGGGAATAATCTTGTGCAGGAAAAGTATGTTACCATCTCCATCCCGCAGCGCAAGATCGAGGAGAGCCGCGCCTACTTCCGGCGCGTGGATGCAAACCTCACACAGAGCTTTGGTCGGCTGGACTCGGGCGCGTGGGAGATCTCCATGCAGGAGCGCCTACGGCTGCTGCATGACTTCTTTCGCCCCGGCGAGGAGGAGTTATTTTCGTATGAACAGGCGTCTGTACTCCGGCGCGGCATGGATTTCCGCGACCTGATCTGCCCGGATGGGCTGCGTTTCCGCGACAGCTATTTTGAGATGGGGGACAAGTTCGGCCGCGTCCTGTTCCTCAAGGATTTCGGCAGCTATCTCCGCGACGATATGATCGCGGACCTCTCCGCCATTTCGCGCAGCCTTGTCCTCTCCATCGACATTCTGCCGATCCCCACGGACGAGGCGGTACGCGAGGTACAGAGCCGTATCCTCGGCATCGAGACGGACATTACGCGCTGGCAACAGCGGCAAAACGATAAAAACAACTTTTCCGCGTCTGTCCCCTATGAGTTGGAGCAGCTGCGCGCAGAGGCCAAGGAGTATTTGGACGATCTCACCGTGCGCGACCAGCGCATGATGTTCGCCGTCGTGACGCTCGTTCATATTGCCGATACGCTCGAACAGCTCAACGCCGACACGGAGACGCTGCGCACGATTGGGCGGGAGCACTCCTGCCATTTTGCCACGCTTTACTACCAGCAGGAGGACGGCCTGAATACCGTCCTGCCTTACGGTCTGCGCCGGATCAAGGCGCTGCGGACGCTGACGACCGAGAGTACGGCGGTCCTCATGCCGTTTCGCGCGCAGGAGATTCAGGACGCAGGCGGCATCTGCTATGGCGTCAACGCCGTCAGCAAAAACCTGCTCATTTGCAACCGCAAGCGGCTGATCTCGCCCCACGCTTTTTATCTCGGCGTATCGGGCAGCGGCAAATCGGTCGGCATGAAGAATACCGTTGCCAGCATCGCGCTCTCGACCCACGACGATATTATCATCATCGACGCCGAGCGGGAGTATGGCGATCTTGTCCGTGCGCTGGGCGGTGAGATCATCGAAATTTCCCCAAGCAGCCCGCATCACATCAATCCGCTGGAGCTGGGCGAGGGCTACGACACCGACGAGAATCCCATCGCGGTCAAGGCAGAAGTCATCACCAGCATTTTAGAACAGCAGATGGGTGCAGGAACACTCACGGGCTCGCATAAGTCCATCATTGACCGCTGCACAGCCAATGTTTACCGTCCCTATCTTAAAAGCCGCGGCAAGCAGCCTGCACCGCTCCTGACGGACTGGCGCAATGAAGTCATGCGGCAGGTTGATCCCGAAGCGCGGGAGATCGCGCTGGCGGCTGAGCTGATCACAGAGGGCAGTCTGAATGTATTTGCGCACGCCGGCAACGTCAATATGGACAGCCGCATTATCGCCCTTGACCTCTATGAGATGGGTGAGCAGCTGCGTCCCACGGCGCTTGTTGTGACGCTGGAGGCGATCCAGAATCGCGTCGCCGCCAACCGCAAGCGCGGCAAATTCACATGGGTATTTATTGACGAGTGCTATCTCTATTTCAAGTACAAATACTCTGCCGATGTGCTGTACCGCGCGTGGAAGCGCTGGCGCAAATACGGTGCGCCGCTGACCGCCGCGACGCAGAATGTGGAAGAGTGCCTGAAATCGGAGACGGCGCGGCTCATGCTGGCAAACAGCGAATTTCTGCTGCTTTTCAATCAGGCGGCGACAGACCGCGCGGAGCTGGGGAAGCTGCTGCGCCTGTCGGATACGCAGATGGGCTATGTGACCAATGTGGAAGCCGGTCATGGCCTTTTGCGGATGGGCGGCGCGCTTGTTCCGTTCGTCAATACGATCCCCAAGGACACGGAGCTGTACCGCCTGATGACAACGACGCCTAATGAAAAGTTCTGAATAATGGAAAGAAATGCGAAGAACGGCTGAGTTTCAGCCGTTCTTACCCAAATATCTTTTGATAAAATTTTCCGTTTCGTTGTCATAGCGATTGTAGCCAGGATAACAGACTTTGGTCTTTCTGCCAACTTGTCTGGAATTCGGCTGGAAGATCGAGATTTGCTGTTTCCAATGCTTTGCGCTTCATTTCCGCATCCGCACGGGCGTAAACCTCGGTCGTTTCAATTTGCACATGTCCAAGAAAATCTCGAATGTAATGAAGATCAACATCCGCACGGAGCAGGTGCATTGCTTTGGAATGGCGGATAATATGCGGAGTAATCCCTTTTTTGCCCTCCATCCAAGAAACTTGCGCCATGTATTTATTTAGAATATAAGTGACTCCGGGACGGGTCAGTCGCTTTCCTTGGTGGTTGACAAACACTGGATCATCTGGTTTCCGCGCAGCGTCCAAATGCCACATATTCAGATACTTTTGCAATATGGTTGCCGTCTGTGACATAAGCGGAACGACGCGCACTTTTCTTCCTTTGCCATAGAGCCGGATCGTTGCTGGCGTTTCCAGACGAATATCTAACAAGCAAAGATCAATCAGTTCTTGCACTCTTGCACCAGAGTCATAGAGCAAACACAACAGCGCCGTATCTCGTATTCCATATTTTTTCGTCTGGTCCGGAAGGGAAAGCAGTTCTTTCAGCACCTGTTCCGGCAGGTATTCCACAAATCTCTTTTCTGTTTCTTTCATCGGAATGGCAAGGATACGCTGGCAATGCAGCAGCATTTCTGGATTTTGGAACTGCACATATCGAAAGAACGCATGGATTGCAGCTAACCGCACATTCCTCGTCGAAGCGCTGTTCCCTCGGTTCACTTCCAGCCAATCCAAAAAGCAAATAACCAAGTCGGCATCAATATCAACCAAGCAAATCCTGTCTATCTTCTTGTTCATCTCCTTCATAAATAATAAGAGCAGGCAAAAGGTGTCCCGGTATGACTTTATAGTATTGGGGCTAAGATTTCTTGCGCCTGCCAAATGTTTGGTAAGGTAATTTGAAATGCAGATAGCAAAATCAGATGGATGTTTCATTTGAGTTGTCCTCCAACGGTATTAAGTTGCCAAACAAAGATTCGGATTGCTTTAGGATAGCCGGAAAACTTTCGGCGGAGAGATGAATGTACTGGCTGGTTGCCTGCACACTTCTGTGTCCCATATATGTCATCAACAGCGGAAGCACTGCATAGGGGTCTTCACCATGCGCTGTCAGCTTTTGCAGACTGTGTACGCAAAATGTGTGTCTCAAGTCATGCAGCCGCGGCCCTTTTCCCTTGCCGCGGTATGGAATGCCAGCCCTGAAAAGAATGTCCCTAAATGTTGTGTCCATTGTTGCAAGACTGTATCTGGAACCATCCGGTGAGGGAAAAAAGTATTCATCTTTCCTGAGAAACCCCATCTGTTCACTGTACGCCATAAAGCGTGCCCTCAAATTGTCATCCAGCGGAATGAGGCGATCCAGACTTGTTTTTGTGTTTCGCAGGAGAAAGAAACCATCCTCGAAATGAACATCACCCACAGTTAGATTCAACGCCTCAGAAATGCGGAGTCCGCAAAAGCATAGGACACGGAACAACAAAGGATAGACGATATGGCGCTTCGGGCTGCACTTGTTGAACCGAAACCCATCAACGACTGCTAAGATTCGCGCAATCTCATCATAGGTAAAAATATAAGGAACAAAGTCATGCACTTTTCTTGGAATCAGTTCAGATGGAATTCGATATGCGGAAAAACCGTTGCGGTTCATAAAATCCGCAAGGCGTTGCATGATATAGATGCGGTGTTCAATCGTTGCGGATTTTTGGTGCGCTTTCGGCGCTATCCATTCGAGCATAAGTTCTTTACTCAAGGAATTTTTGCAGTCTCTCCCCAGAAGAAAGGTATCGAAGCTCTTCAAATATGCTTCAATACTGTTGTATTTGAATCCGAATCGCTGTTTTTCTGCAACGAATGCAGACAGCAGCGGAGCAAGATCACTTTCGAAAACTGCTGTTTTAGGTGGTGACTGCATAATTTTCACCCTCCACTAAGGTGCAGCACCGCAGCTGCTCCGTATCTGCGCGTAAATATTGCATAGTGGTCTCCAGACTTTTGTGACCGAGAATCTCCGAAATAACCGGAAGCGGAATCTCTTTCCTTAGAAGTTCGTTGGCCAGACTGTGCCGAAGTGTGTGCATCCCGTGATTTTTCTCCGGCGTGACCTCAATGCCCGCCTTATACAGATACTTGTTAAACATACCGTAGAGGTGATTGTTGTCACTGAATTTTTGAAATGGCGGTTTATGTGTAATGAACACCAGCTTCAAATCAGATGCGGGACGCCCATTCTTCACATAGTCAATAATTGCCTGTCCGACATCTTCAAACAAAGGAAGAACCAATGGCTCATTTGTCTTGTACTGCGAGATCTGAATACAATTCTTTTCCCACTTTATATTGTCAAATTCCAATCGAATCACATCGCTGACCCTAATTCCAAGCCGGGCAACCAGCAGAATGATTGCGTAATCCCGTTTACCGACGGGACTGGCTAAATCAATGCAAGCCAGGATTTTATCAATATCTTCTCTGGTCCAAGTAGACGGAATGTGTTTTCGCTTCAGCAGTACGTTGGACTTTGGAATAAAAAGAGACAAGTCATCCTTTGTAAATTCATTTAGGTAGAGATACCGAAAGAAGACACGCAGATGGCAAAGCGTGGCGCGAAGATTTCTGACAAGATCCGGAATAGATGTAGATAAAAAAGATGAGATATGCTCTGGCGTCATATCTCTAAAAGAATCCACTCCTACGCTATGCAGATGGTTGGTGATGCGTTTTAGTGTACGTTCGTAATTGACAATAGTTTCTGGCTTGCTGTTCTGACTCCGCAGATGCGAGATGAAATCTTCTGTTATAGCTCGGAAAGACTCAACCCACGGCAAATCCTTGAACCACGGCGTATGATAGTTTCTGATTTTTCCATAACGGCGATATTCCAGCAAGTTGCGAAGCGCGGCTCTTACCTCATACTGCCGTTTGGAAACATTGATATTCCCACTCTGAATATCGTAGTTTTTCAGCAGAAACTCATCCATTGACGCTTCATCAATGTCGAGACTTCCATGGAAAAAGCAATACTCTTTCCAATAGCGTTGACGCAGCCCGATGGTGCTGTCAGTGTACCCCAAATCACGTAATGCATCTGAAATACCCCGAAGCTCTTTGTTGAAATTGTTTGTAATCATAGACACACTCTCCTTTCAAGGTGGTGTGTCTATTGTCGTTGAAAGGAGACATCCATGCAATTATTATCGCAAGTTTTTTCCATAAAAATGCTTTATAGACAGCTAATTACAATCACTCTTTCCATTTATAAAAACTTTTCATTAGGGCGGGTATGCAAAGCTTTGCATAAGACGCCGAATGAAAAGTTTTGAATCATGAATAGAAATATGACGAAATGTGTCCCACGGTGGGACACATTTTTTCGACGAGAGGAGGCTGATTTTTGCTTACGTTAGGAAGCCTTTTTGACGGGATCGGAGTATTCCCCTATGCCGCCGAGCGCAACGGCATTTTGCCGGTTTGGGCGAGCGAGATCGAGAAATATCCTATCTCCATCACCAGACGGCATTTTCCCAATATGCTGCATTTAGGCGATATTACAAAGCTGAACGGTGGGAAGATACCCGCCGTCCATGTACTGACCTTTGGCTCCCCGTGCCAAAATCTTTCACTCTGCGGCACGCGCACAGGACTTGCCGGAGAGAAGTCGAGCCTGTTTTTTCAGGCAATTCGGATCATACAGGAAATGAGGGATGCAAGTGGAGGTAAGTTTCCAGTTATCTGTCTTTGGGAAAATGTCATGGGAGCGTTTACATCAAATGACGGGATGGATTTTAGAGCCGTGCTCGGAGCGTTCGAGGACACCGAGATTTCAATGCCTACTTCTGGAAACTGGGCAGGCGCCGGAATGGTGCGAGGGCGATGTCCTGATCTCGCCTGGCGGCTTATGGATGCCCGCTATTGGGCAGGCCCCGGACGATTGGCGCGGCGGCAGCGAATTTTCCTCGTGGCCGATTTTGGAGGGCGGCGTGCTCACCAAATACTGTTTAAGCCCCGCGCAATGCTCACACTTCCTCGCCCTTGCACAGCGGGCGGGCTGCCCGCCGCCGAAAGAGATCGAGGCCCTGTTATTGAAACAGGGGGGCGTGTACCCATCCTCCGTCCCTTTCAGCTCTACCGGATGCGGGGAGCAGCTAAGCATGGGCAGCACACGCAGTTCCGCGGCAGCTTTGGACGGGCAGCAGACCCTTTTCCCACTCTATTAGCCAGTGGCGTCACGCCTTTTGCCTTCTGGTACGCGGATGATTCGGCGGGCGGCTGCATTCGTTTTCCAACAGAAATTGAGAGCGAACGGCTCATGGGTCTGCCGGACAACTGGACAAAGTACGGTGAAAACGGTGAGCTGATCCCGTCGATGCACCGTTATCGGGCGCTCGGCAATTCGGTCGCGCTGCCATGTGCCGATTACATCATGGCGGGCATCGCCGCCGCGCTGCGGGAATAGGCTTCAAAAGAATAAATCTCACCGTGAGACGCATTTTCGCACTCAAAAAGGAGATCTGTCATGTCAGATATACACAAGCGGGATTACGGGCGTGAGCTGGAAAAAAAGAAAAGCAGGCGTACACAAAAGCACCGTGCATCACAGCACCGGCTTACCGCCAAATTCAAGAAAGAGCTGGCCGGAAAGAAACGGCAAGAGCAGACCGCGGAGAGCCGTGCCGCAGAGCAGGCCGAACAGAGCACCGAGCTTTTAACGCAAGAGGGCGCAACGCGGTTCGCCAGCGGAGCAGCCACTCTTCTATTGCACGGAAAGAAAAATCAAATCGGAAACGAACAAGAGTTCTCTGATAATAACCCATCTATCCATCCATCGAATCAAGCGACCACGGCACCGGACGAAACGGTGCCGTGGAACGCAAAAAAGCCTGCCGACGCATGGCGGCAGCAGGCAAAGGAGGAGATGAGCAAAAAAATACAGGCAGAGTACAGCGGCAGCGGACTTGTTTCTACGGGAAATGGACAAAGGGCAGAATATCGTGCGAGGTCAAGATCCGCTCGCGCATCAGCCAAGCCCGCATCATCGCAAAGCAGCCGACAAGCAGCAGCGTCCGAGCGTGGCCGCCGTCTTGCCATGCAGCGCAAACGGCAGGAGCGCGCAACAACATTGATTCAACGAACCGGTGCGAAAATTCTTGACTGGCTGCGGCGCGGTGCGGCTGTGACGACAGCAGGCGCAAAGGCTTTGACTTCGTTCTTTCTCGCAGCAGGCGGCGCCGTGACTGCGTTCGTGCTCTTTAGCGGGATCGTCCTCGTTGCGGCGCTCATGGCGTCGCCGTTCGGCATTCTCTTCGCCAACGAGCCGTCTCCCGATACGATCCCGCTCAATGCTGCTGTTGCAGAGGTCAGCAAAGAGGTTTGCTCTACTTTGGCGGAGCTGCAAGATGGCGATTATGACAGCATTGACCTGACCGGCGCACTCCCAGGCTGGCGGGAGGTCATAGCGGTTTTTGCCGTGAGGACCGCAGGCGCAGAAAACGGCGTGGATGTTGCCACAATGGATGCTGACCGTGTAGACAGGCTCAGGGCCGTCTTTTGGGATATGACCGAGATCACGTCCGAGGTCGATACGATCTACCATGACGGCGGTGAGAATGGTGAGGACTGGACAGAACACATTTTGCACCTTGCCGTCGCAGCAAAATCAGCGGAAGAAATGAGTACAGACTATCGCTTCACAGCGTACCAGAAAAAGGCTCTTGCCGAGCTGCTGGATGATCCTGCGCTCCTTGATGCACTGCTCCATGACCTCGACAGCCTGCAATACGACGCCGCCATGCTGCGACGCGCCCTGCCAAGAAATCTATCCAAAGAACGCCGCGCCGTGGTGGAACGGGCGTTGTCGCTCGCCGGAAAGGTCAACTACTTCTGGGGCGGCAAAAGCCTTGTGTTCGGCTGGGACGACCGCTGGGGGCAACTTGCCAAGGTCACAGCGGACGGCAGCTCCACCACCGGCACTTACCGACCATACGGTTTAGACTGTTCCGGCATGGTAGACTGGGCCTTTTACAACGCGACCAACGGCAGCTATGTTATCGGCCACGGCGGGGGTGCAGCTATGCAGCATAGCTACTGTACGCCAGTCCGCTGGGAGGACGCACAGATCGGCGACCTCGCCTTTTATCCGGATGATGAACACGTCGGCATTGTGGCAGGCTGGGACAAGGACGGCAGCATTCAGATCGTGCATTGTGCGAGCAGCTACAACAACGTGGTTATTACCGGAAAGGAAGGCTTTGTTGTGGTCGGCCATCCCATATACTATACAAATGATTGAGGGCCTTCACATACGCTGTGAAAGCCCTCAACAATCCTATGATACAGCAATTATGCAGAGACGTCAATCTAAACTTCCGCACTTGTACTGCACTTTATTGCGCGCTTTACCTCTGCGAGATCTTCGTAAAAACTACAAGGCCTAAATTTACAGTAATTATAATATTTTATATCTATCCAATTACCTATATAATTTACCAGGTCCTTATTTATTGCATCAAATGATTGCCAAAAGCTATCGCTATCAAGTCTTCCTTCCAAGGTAAGCCTTGCCGCATCAAATTCAAAACGATAGTCCTCAAGAATAAATCTTAAACTCTCGTCATACACCTCGTTAATTTTTAGTATGTATTGTTGGTTATCTATTTGAGCAATAGCTTTTTCAATTCCATCTATGCGTTCCCTCAACTGTCTGCTAAAAAATGACATTAACTCTGTTTGCCTATTATTATCACACTCTGCAAATTCTCTCTTTGTTGTTTCGTACCATTCAGTCCATGTATGCTTCTCAATGGAATAGTCGTTGTTTTTGTAAGCAATACAACACAAGCATGACCAAGTTTGGATATAACACATTATCTGATACTGTAAGTTACTATATACTGCATCGTATACACTATTTGCCTTTTCATTTCTTTCCCTAACATTTCCAATTTCAATTAACAAGGCAACGAATGTAGACGCAACAACCCCCAATGCCAAGTTTTTGATTATATCCGAAACGGTACTGCCAGTAATAGTGTTATGAATAACTGCAGCAATCATTGCTGCCACAGAACCTACACAAATAAGGCAATATAGTTTCCAATTCAATTTATACGGATTGTTGATATGCCTCTTCAACATTTGTTCTCTCCTATCTTTTTTTAGTGTAAATTTACTTTTTACTGCTTCCCCAAATATGTTAAGTACGATATAGGCTTAAATGGGATTTTGTTGTTTTGTTTTCATTTTCATCTTCGTCGCCGTCAGCTCGTAACTCAGATCCAGCAGCACCTTGAGCTTTTCGTCCGGCACACTGCCGTCCAGAGCGACCGTGATCCAATTCGCCTTGCTCATGTGATACGCGGGAAAGATACCGGCATCGCCCCGAAGCGATCCGACCAGAATGGGATCGCACTTGAGGTTGACGACATCTATCATATCCGCGCTCGGCAAGCCGAGCTTGCTTTTCGGTATGTCCATTACCAAGGCAAACCACTTTTGGTTATTGTTGTGACGGAACACCTCAAAGCGGGGATGGTTGAGCCACGGGCGGTCCGGCTCTGCGCTGTAGTTGCTCAATACGAATTGTCTCAGCTCTTCCCGATCCATCGAATCACACTCCGCAAAACATATTCTCGCATCATCATTATAGCACAAGCTCTGACTTCCTGTATACCCACATTCTGCCTACTATCAAGGGCGGGGACGCTGTCCCCGCCCTGCTTTTTTCATATTGGCCTAAAACAATAACGGCCACCGGCGCAAGTGCCGACAGCCGTTATTTGAACGATACAACATCATCCGGCGTGCAGCCGATGATCCTGCACAGCTTCTCCAGTGTAATCATCGTGATGTTCCTGTTTTTCTTGAGAGAATCGAGCGTATGGTTATCAATGCCGCTCTGCAAAAGCTGATACTGCGTCACATTATTCCGCTCCATGGTTTCCCACAACGGTCCGTAATCGACTATCGCCATCACCACATTTCCTGCCGAATAATGAAATTATATGTGGTATTTTGAGAAAATCATATTGTGATTATACCCACAATATGGTAAATTGAAAGCGGAACGGACAAGAGCGCAGACACAAATCGTCGAAAAATGCGTCCCACCGTGGGACGCATTTGGGAGCTTACTTTGATTTCAAGATCCGATCCGAGAATACAGAGGCATTGATAAGATCGGCAGGATCGACCTCCAACGCATCGGCAATATCAAAGAATACATCCAGAGAGAACCCGTGGGCCATGTTCGGCGCTTCGATCGTGCTGATAAGGGAGCGGCTGACGCCGGCTCTTTCCGCCAACTTCTCCTGAGATAAGCCACGCATTTTTCGAAGCGCCGCGATAGCGATCCCAAGCTGTACGAAACGGTCACGATTTTTGAAGGAAACTTCTTTGCTCATACGGTGCCCTGCCTTTCCGATGATAAGCAATTATACCGTTTCCTATTATTTCTTTCTGTACTCAATAGAAAGCTATTGATTTAATTAGTAAGCAATATTATATTAAAAGAAAGCACATGATGGAATTGGTAGAGGATACAAATAGAGAGAAGGAACCGTTATGAAGAACTATCGTTGTGCGATTTTCGGCCAGAACACGATCTGCTTCAAATGGGGCTTCGATGAAGATGACGAATATTGCATTGCCATGAAACAGGAGCTTTTGCAGAAAATCATGGAGCTGCGGCAGCAGGATGTAACACAGTTCTATACGGCCTGTGACCACGGCATCGGCCTTTATGCCGCTGAGCAGATCAATGT
>NZ_JAHLPT010000030.1 GCF_018918025.1 Oscillibacter sp. MSJ-31
TTCTGGTTTATAAGTTGCAGTTGGCAGACCGCATCTTTATCTTACCAGAAGGAGTTTTTTCTCCTCAACTATTTAATTCTTACCGAACCACGCGTCTAACGCGTGGTTTTGGTATACAAAAAGCGGAGACCGCAGCGCAGTGCGGTCTCCGCTTTTTTTCGTGTCAATCGACGTGCTCGCTCGCCCGCATGGCGAGGATGGTGCGCTCAATGAGCGTGTCCAGATCCCAGCCGAGCATCTCCGCGCCGCGCTCGATGACCTCGCGCGAGCAGCCGGCGGCAAACTTTTTGTCCTTGTACTTCTTCTTGACGGACTTGACCTCAAGGTCGTCCACGCTCTTGCTTGGGCGCATGAGGGCGACCGCGCCGATGAGGCCGGTCAGCTCGTCGGCGGCGAAGAGGACCTTCTCCATCTCGTGCTGCGGCTCGGGCAGGCCGTCGAAATGCAGGCCGTAGCCGTGGCTGGCGGTCGCGCGGATCAGGCGCTCATCCAGTCCCTTTTCCCGCATGATCTCCTGCGATTTGATGCAGTGCTCGTCGGGATACATCTCAAAGTCGAGGTCGTGCAGGAGACCTACGGTCTCCCAGAAGTCGGCCTCGTCGCCGTAGCCCAGTTCATTTGCGTACCAGCGCATCACGTCGCCGACGATCTGACCGTGCTTGAGATGAAATTCACCCTTGTTGTACTCGTTGAGCAGCTCCCATGCCTGTTCTCTGGTCAATGCCATAACAATGCCTCCTTAGGGATTCTCGTCCGTGAAGTGGACGTGGTTGAAAATGTGGTCGGAGCAGAAGCAGTGGTAGCCCGCGCACTTCGAGCAGTAGCGGAACTGCAGCTCCGGATTCGTGACGTCGGTGCGGCCGCAGACCGCGCACTTGTGGCGGTAGCCCTGACTCTGCTGCTCGCGCTGCGTCTGGCGGACGGCGTTGTGGAAGTGCGCCGCCTGCTTGGTCCGCGTCTGCTCCCGCTTGGCAAAGCGCCCCAGCTCCGGCGCGAAGAACACGAAGAAGTTCAGCAGCGCCACGAGCGGCAGCACCACGCCGATCCAATAGCGGGAGGCGGCGCAGAAGAAGATGATGTACGCGAAGTAGCACGCATCCAGAATGGCCATCCACTTGATCTTGACCGGAATGAAGAAGAACAGCAGTACCTGCGCGTCGGGATAGAGCGTGGCGAAGGCGAAGAACATGGCAAGGTTCACATACTCCGCGCCCGCCACCTGCCAGTCGTATCCGGTGATCAGGCTCGTGATGGTCGCACCGAGCGCTGTGAGGAGCACACCGCTGAGGTAGTAGATGGTGAACTTCGCCGTACCCCACTCACGCTCGAGCGTCGAGCCGATCCAGTAATAGAAATAGCAGCTCACCAGCAGCCAGAAGGGGCTGGTGGTCATCGGCAGAAAGCTGAAGGACAGCAGCCGCCAGAGCTGCCCCTGCTTGAGGCCCGCCCAGCTGAAGCTGAGAATGGAGTAAAAGGAGCCTCCGTCAAGCGTGGAGAACAGGGAGAGCAGATAGAAGGCGATGTTGCCGATGACGATGTAGAGCATCAGGTTCGGAATGCCGAAGTTCGGATGCAGCACGCAGAAGCGGTCGATGCGGCGGCGCAGAGAATTCAAGGTCGATCCCTCCGATCGTGAAAATAGCTTATCCTGCATTGTACCCTATGCGGCGGAAAAAATCATTACCAAATTATAAATTCCGCGAAAATTCCCGCCGCGCGGCGGGAATTTTTCGGCTCAGTAGTGATATTTTCTCCGTTTCGCGGCAAGGAGCGAAACGGTGACGAGCAGCGTGAGCGATTCCGCGGCGGTGACGGCGAGCCAGATGCCGTTGATGTCCAGCCACCTCGGCAGCAGCAAGATCGCCGCGACCTGAAACACCAGCGTCCGCAGGAACGAAATGAGCGCGCTGTCCGTGCCGTCGTTCAACCCGGTGAAGAACGCCGAGCCGAAAATGTTGAAGCCGAAGACGAGGAACGAGACGGAGTAGATGCGCAGGGCGTTGACCGTCATATCGTGCAGCGCCGCGTCGTAGCCCACAAAGAGGTCGGCGATGGGACCGGCGAGGACAATGGCGCCGCCCGTCATCAAAAGGCTCGCGAGCGCGGTGATGACCAGACTCTTGCGCAGGAGACTTTTCAGCTCCGCATGGTTTTGTGCGCCGTAGTGGTAGCCGACGACCGGCGTGACGGCGATGGAATAGCCGAAGAAAAATGCCTTGAAGATGAAGTCGACGTACATCAGAACGCCGTAGGCGCTCACGCCGTCCTCCTGCGCGATGGCCATGAGCTGCACGTTGTAGAGGATGCCGACGAGCGAGCCGGAAAGATTGCTCACCATCTCGCTCGAGCCGTTATAGCAGGCCCGCCAAAGCGCACGCAGGTCAAAGCACGGACGTCCGAGCCGCAGCGGCGTGTCGTTCTCGCGCAGGAAGTAGGCGAGCGGAATGGCCGCGCCGACCGCCTGCGAAAGGGCGGTGGCGAGCGCCGCGCCCGCAAGGCCGAGGGAGAGAACGTAGACAAGCAGGAAGTCGAGCACCACGTTCGTCAGTCCCGCGAACACTGTCACCTTCAGCCCGAAGCCCGGTTTTTCCGCCGTGGCAAGGAAGCTCTGAAAGCTGTTTTGCAGCATGAAGAGCGGCAGCGAGACGAGCAGGATGCGCCCATAGAGCACGCAGTCGTCGATGGTCAGCTCCGTCGCGCCGACGGCATAGGAGATCGGCCGGATGAACACGAAGAAGACCGCGGCGAGCACCCCGCCGCCGACCGCCAGGATCGCGACGAGCATCGAGAAGATGCCGTTTGCCTCCTTCGTCTTCCCCTCGCCGAGGGTCTTGGCGATGAGGGCGCTGCCGCCGGTGCCGACCATGAAGCCGAAGGCGGAGAGCGCCATGAGCACGGGGAAGATGAGGTTGAGCGCGGCAAAGGCGTTCTTGCCCACGCAGTTGGAGACAAAGAAGCCGTCCACGATGCTGTAGACCGAGGTGACGATCATCATGACGATGCTGGGCATCGTGAAGCGCAGAAGCTTTTGGTAGGTAAAGTGGTCGGAAAGCGCGATCCGCAAGGCGTTCCGTCTCCTTTCTGTCCGGCTTTTGCGGCAGTTAACTGAAGAAATCTCCGTTGAACTCCCGCAGGAGAAGACTCTGATAGTCGCGGACGCACAGCACCACGTCGGGCTGATAGGCCGCGATGTAGTCGCTCAGGCTCTGCGCCGTGTAGTGGCGCAGGTCGACCGAGCGCAGCTCGTTGAAGCTGTAGTAGGCAAGGCACTCCACCGGATTGGTGAAGCTGTCGCCGAAGATCAGGGCGTTGGGAAGCTCGGGGCGGTCGGTCCGGATGACCGTCTCAGCGATGTCGCCGCCCATGTAGAGGCCGTAGGTCAGCGGCTCGGCGTCGCTGCCCGGAAGCGCGTAGACCGTGGCCCCCGCCGCCGCGCCGTTATCGAAGCGGGTAAAGGGGATGTCCTCGGCGAACGAGGCCGTGAGGAGCTTTTCATCGCTGCCGCGCAGGCCGAGCAGCTTGCGCGTGCGCGAGCCCATGTAGGGATTGGGCAGCGCGGAGAAGATCACGTCCGTCCCCTCCTCGGGGACGCGGAGCGCGCAGCCGTCCGCCGCGAGCCGCTCCGCCGCCGCGCGGTAGGTCACATACGCGCCGCGCAGGCCGTAGTGGTTGTCCACCTTTGAGCTGAACTCCGGCAGATGGCCCTCGGCATCAAAGATCTCGCCCATGTCCACATAGGCGATGCCCCGCGCCTCCATGGCCTCGCGGAGCGCCGCGCGCTCGGCGGCGGTGTAGGCAGCGCGGTTTTCGAGGTAGGTGGGATACTCGTCCTCGTAGTAGGCGTACTGGCAGGGCACGGCGAGATAGCAATAGTATCCCCCGTAAGCCTCGATCTGATCGCGCAGCGCGGCGTTGTCCGCCGCCACGGCGTCGGCCTCGCGCAGAATGTCCTCGGCGGTGTCGGGCATGGTGTAGAGCTCCTCGAGCAGCGCGTCGGGCGTGACGACGACCTCGTTCACCACGGGGCGGTGAAAAAGATTCAGGTCGCACCAGGTCACCGCGCGGAGCGCGGCGGTGCGCCAGGCGGCATAGTCGCAGAACATGGTCTCCAGTTCGCCGAAGACCTTACCGTTTGCGATGCTCTCGACGCTGATCTCAGGGAAGGCGGAGAGGTTGCGGTTTTCGTAGTAGGAGTAGCGCTCCTTCGGCAGCAGGATGGTCGCTGCCATCAGAACCAGGAGTGTGCCGGAAAAGAGCAGGGCCATCGCCCACTCGCTGAATTTTTTCATGTCGGCGCCTCCTCTCAGAACCGGAAGTAGATGAAGGGATTGAACGATCCCGTGACGAGCTTGCAGTACGAGCACGCCAGCAGCGTCATCGCCGCGAGCTTCGGCCCCCACGTCAGCACGGCGCGGGCGGGCGCGGCGTCCCGCTTTTGAAGCGCCGTCTCCAGCCATTGCTTCACCGGCAGCGCGGCGATGCAGCAGCACAGCAGCTCCGGCCAGAACTCCAGCGCGTAATAGACGACGCGGCTGCCGCACCACACGCCGCTGCTGCCGAACATGGCGGCGAAGTAAGCCGCCGCAGCCGTGAGCGTCTCGGCGCGGAAGAGCACCCAGCTGAATACGACCAGCACCATCGCGTAGGCGTGGCGCACGAGCGACGGCAGACGCTCCAGAGCCTTGCCCCAAAGGAACTTTTCCCCCACGAGCAGCACAAAGAACCAAAGCCCCCAGGCGATGAAATTCCAGCTCGCGCCGTGCCACATTCCGGTCAGGAACCAGACGACGAAGAGGTTCCACACATTGCGCGTCCTCGAGCAGCGGTTGCCGCCGAGCGGGATATACACATAGTCGCGGAACCAGGTGGAGAGCGAAATATGCCAGCACCGCCAGAACTCCGTGACGCTCCGCGCGATGTAGGGGTAATTGAAATTCTCCAAAAAGTGGAAGCCGAACATTCGCCCGAGGCCGATGGCCATATCGGAATAGGCGGAGAAATCGAAGTAGATCTGGAAGGTGTACGCCACCGCGCCCAGCCACGCAAAGAGCACCGAGGGCATGGCGGCGGCAAAGGCCGCGTCCGCGATCCGCGCCACGGCGTTCGCCAGCAGCATCTTTTTGCCAAGGCCGAAGAGGAAGCGCACCGCGCCGGCGGAGAATTCGGAGACGGACTCATGCCGCTCGTCGATCTCCTCCGCGACGGTGGTGTAGCGCACGATGGGACCGGCGACGAGCTGCGGAAAGAAGGCGATGTAAAGCGCGAGCTTGAGCGGGTCGCGCTGCACCGCGGCGTCGCCGCGGTACACGTCGATGACGTAGCTCAGGCCCTGAAAGGTGAAGAAGGAGATGCCGATGGGCAGCGTCACCTGCGGCACCGGAACGACCGGCAGCAGAGCGTGGAGCATCTCGCCGAAGAAGCCAGCGTACTTGAACCAGCCCAGCAGCGCAAGCCCCAGCACTACGGCAAGCGTCATGCCGAGCCGCCGCGTCCTTGGGCGGTGCGCCGGTCCCGCCAGCAGCCCGCCGGCGTAGTTGATGACAATGGAGAGCAGCATGAGCAGCAGAAATTTCGGCCCGCCGCAGGCATAGAACGCCAGCGAAAAGGCCAGCAGGATAAGGTTTCTCAGATAGCGGCAGCGCCGCGGCACAAGGAAATACAGGACAAGCAAGCACGGCAGGAAAAAGATCAGAAAGCTGGCGCTGCTGAATACCATGACACTCTCTCCCCTCTTGAAAATGAGCAAAAAAAATCCGGTCTCTTTTTTGACCGGACGCATCCGACATCTTCTCGACCGCTGCGGCTGCGGCCGCAGGTCCTCCGATGACTCTCGCATTTCTTGCTGTGGCTATTGTAGCATAAGAAAGGGCAAAGTCAAGCATTTGCACAAATTCTTGAAATATCTGTTGACATCACATGGGAATCCGGGTAGAATAATTTCAGCAAATACCAGACAAGTTCATACTTCATCAAGAGTGGTGGAGGGAACGGCCCGATGATACCACGGCAACCTGCAGCGCAAGGTGCCAAATCCGTCGAACGAATCGAAAGATGAGGGAAAGCAAAAAGTTTTCGCACTCGACCGATTCGGCCGAGCGCTTTTTTTGTGCTCCCGCGAGAAAAGAAAGGAAAGAAGAATCATGGCAAAGCGTTTATTCACCTCCGAGTCCGTCACCGAAGGGCATCCTGACAAGATCTGCGACCAGATCTCCGACGCGGTGCTCGACGCCATTCTGGAAAAGGATCCCAACGGCCGCGTCGCCTGCGAGACGACTGTCTCCACCGGCCTTGTCCACATCATGGGCGAGATCACGACGAGCTGCTACGTCGATATCCCCAAGATCGCGCGTGAGGTCATCCGCTCGATCGGCTACGACCGCGCGAAATACGGCTTCGACTGCGACACCTGCGGCATCATCACCAACATCGACGAGCAGAGCGGCGACATCGCCATGGGCGTCGATAACTCCTATGAGAACAAGGAAAGCGGCGCGAGCGACCTCGACAACGGCGCGGGTGACCAGGGCATGATGTTCGGCTACGCCTGCGACGAAACGCCGGAGCTGATGCCGCTGGCCATCTCACTCTCGCACAAGATGGCCAAGCGCCTGACCGAGGTGCGCAAGCAGGGTCTTGTGGACTATCTGCGTCCCGACGGCAAGACGCAGGTCACAGTCGAGTACGACGAGGCCGGCAAGCCCAAGCGCATCGACACCGTGGTCGTCTCCACGCAGCACGCGCCCGAGGCGGAGCTGGAGACCATCCGCCGCGATATGATCGAGCTGGTCATCAAGCCCACCATCCCCGCGGGCCTGCTCGACGGCGAAACGAAAATTTATGTCAACCCGACCGGCCGTTTTGTCATCGGCGGCCCGCAGGGCGACAGCGGTCTGACGGGCCGCAAGATCATCGTCGATACCTACGGCGGCAGCGCTCCGCACGGCGGCGGCTGCTTCTCCGGCAAGGACCCGACGAAGGTGGACCGCTCCGCCGCCTACGCCGCGCGCTGGATCGCCAAGAACATCGTGGCTGCCGGTCTTGCGTCGAAGTGCCAGGTGCAGCTCGCCTACGCCATCGGCGTGGCGCATCCCGTGAGCGTGCTCGTCGAGACCTTCGGCACCGGCACGGTCGCCGATACGAAGCTCGAGGAGGCCGTCGAGAAGGTCTTTGACCTGCGCCCGACCGCCATCATCCGCGACCTCGACCTGCGCCGCCCGATCTACCGTCAGCTCGCCGCCTACGGTCACATGGGCCGCGAGGAGCTTGGCGTCGCATGGGAGAAGTGCGACCGCGTGGAGGCGCTCCGCGCCGCGCTGTAAGCCTCGCGCACAAGAAAATACCGTTTTTCAAAGGGTCCCGCCGCGTACACGGCGGGACCCTTTTGCGTCCTCGCGCATAGACTGAAACGCAGGCGTATCGTCTGCGCTTCGGCGGCACACCGCCGAAAAATCAAGGAGGGTGATCGCTATCAATCGTTATCAGGGTAATTGCGGCAACAACTGCGGCTGCGACCAGCAGTGCTGCCCGCGTCCGTTCCCGCCTCCCCCGCCGCCTCCGTATCCGCCCTACGGCGTGATCGGGCCGACCGGTCCGCAGGGCGTGCAGGGCATTCAGGGCGTTCCCGGTCCCATCGGTCCCACGGGGCCGCAGGGCGTGCAGGGTCTGCAAGGCCCGCAGGGTCCTGCCGGTCCGGCGGGCGCGCAGGGAGCACAGGGTCCCACGGGTCCTGCCGGCCCGCAGGGTCCGCAGGGCGCACAGGGGGCGCAGGGTCCCGCCGGCGCGACCGGCGCGGTCGGTGCTGCTGGCCCCGCCGGTGCTGTCGGTCCTGCCGGTCCCATCGGACCCACCGGGCCTACCGGCCCGCAGGGTCCTGTCGGTGCTGACGGTCCGCAGGGGCCTGTCGGCCCCACCGGCCCTGCGGCGACGATCAGTCCCGCGGCGGCGGTCGCAGACACCACCGATCCCGGCAACACGGCGGCTCAGCTCAACGCGCTGCTCGCCAGTCTGCGCGCGGCAGGTCTGCTCGCCACCTGAGAGAAGAAAAGCAACGCGGCGCGGGATCCCCGCGCCGCCTACATAACAGGGAGGTTTTTTCTTGAAGGTATGCGTTTACGCCATCTGCAAAAATGAGTCGCAATTCGCGGATCGCTTCATGGACTCAATGTCCGAGGCCGACTATGTCTGCGTGCTTGACACCGGCTCAAGCGACGACACCGTAAAAAAGCTCCGCGCACGTGGAGCCATTGTGGGCGAGACGGTCGTCTCGCCGTGGCGCTTCGACACGGCGCGGAACGAGTCGCTGGGGCTCATTCCCGCCGACGCGGACATCTGCTGCGCCATCGACCTCGACGAGCAGTTCCACCCCGGCTGGCGCGCCGCGCTGGAGCGCGCATGGCAGCCGGACACCACCCGCGCCCGCTACCGCTACACCTGGAGCTTCCGCCCCGACGGCAGCGAGGGCATGGTGTTCTGGGCGGATAAAATTCACAAAAACGGCTGCTACCGCTGGGCAAGTCCGGTGCATGAGACGCTTGCCTACACCGGCGAGGGCGCGGAGCGCTTCGTGGACGCGGCCGGCGTGCAGCTCGACCATCACCCCGACGAAACGAAGTCCCGCGGGCAATATCTGCCGCTGCTGGAGCTGGCCGTTCGGGAGGACCCGCAGAACGACCGAAACTGCCACTACCTCGGGCGGGAGTATATGTTCCGCGGCGAGTGGCAGAAGGCCATTGAAACGCTCGCGCGGCACCTGACGCTGCCCTCCGCCGTCTGGGCGGACGAACGCTGCGCGTCGATGCGCTACATCGCCCGCTGCCTGCGCGCGCTTGAACAGGACACCGAGGCGGAGCGCTGGCTGCACCGCGCCGTCGCGGAGGCTCCACACCTGCGCGAGCCGTACATGGACTACGCGCAGCTCCTCTACGCGCAGGAGCGCTGGTACGGGCTGGTCGATGTGCTGCGCGCCGCGCTTGCCATCACGGAGCGCCCGCGCACCTACATCTGCGAGGCGGACGCTTGGGGAAGTCTGCCCTACGACCTGCTCTCGCTGGCGTATGCCCATCTCGGCGACGCGGAAAACGCCGCCGATGCCTGCCGGAAGGCCGTCGAGCGCTCGCCGCAGGAGGAGCGGCTGCGGAAGAATCTTGCCCTCTTTGAGCAAATGCGCGAGCGGTGACGCTCGCGCATTTTCCGTTCTGTCTATTCCGTCTTTTTGTCTGCCGCAGACCCGCTGTTCGGGTACTGCTTAGAGGAGTAGGGATTCTTGTTCTCCCGCGCCTCGTCGCGGCGGCTGCCGCAGTCGCTTGCCCAGCCGATGACGAGCATCCACAGCAGGATGCCGCCGATCCACAGCGCGAGCGCGAGCCCCGCCCACCAGAGCGGCCAGCCGCGCCAACGGTGCAGCGCAAATAAGATCGCCGCAGGGATGACGCCCTCCCAATTCAGCAGCAGATTGAGCAGCAGACAGGGTAAAAATCCGCCGCTGCGGCGCGTCCTTCGCATGGCTCACACTCCCTTCACGCGGATGCGGCAGGCTTCGCTTTACAGATCCTCGCCGCAGTTGGGACAGCAGTTCGGCATCCAGCCGTGGACATTGTAAAGCCCGTACCCGCAGTGCGGGCAGCGGTAAAAGAGAAACATTTGAATAAGCGACACGGCGAGGACAGCTCCCGCTATCTTCGTGCTGAAAAAGCTGACCGCAATGGTCAGCACAAAGCCGACGATCAGCGCCTCAAGGCTTCGCTTGTGCTTCATGCCTGCTTCCTCCTTTCCTTTTCTCCTCACGCACTATGAGTTCATTTTGATTTTACCATATCCGTCCGCTCCTTGCAAGCGCGGCCCTTGCTTTTTCCCGCACGGTATGATACATTGTATTCACTTTTGAAATTTGGGAGCATCACGATGGAGCTTTGCGATTATTACCTCAAGTATATGAACGCGCTGTGCGAGGGTACGCTTGCCGCGCCCGAGGGCATTGCCCTCAGCGGCGAAACGCCCGAGGAGCGCGCGATGAGCCTGCAGGCCGCGCTGAAAAACGTCAGCGTGCCGGACTTCGTGCGCCGCTGCGCCCGCGCAGCGGGCGACGCGCTGCCGGACGGTCTGCTAGACGGCTTCCATGAGGAGGACTTCGCCCGCGCGCTCTTCGCGCGCATGGCGCTCGGCGGCGCGCCGCAGTCGGAGGAGCCGCCCGCTCCCGCCGGGGAGGCGGACGAGCCGACCCCCGATCCCGACGCGGGCAAGCACGCCTTCGAGGTGTTCTGCGACTGCCTGATGCTCGACGAAAACCTCATCGCCTACCTCATCGACGTGCTCAAGGCGAACGACCGCGCGGGCTTCTACAAGCTCTCGCAGGTCACGACGCATCTCGACCTCGACCCCGATGAATTTCTCTACTGGCTCGCCCACCGCGAGGACTACGCCGAGACGGACGAGGAACGCGCCTGCGCCGTCATTCTGGACGCCTGCCTCGACCGTCTGCGCGCGGAGGGGCAGATGGACGTCGCGGCGGCGCTGCTCTCCGGCGACCGCATGACCTTCGATGCCCTGCGCTGCGAGGCCCCCGAGCTGCGCCAGCTCCCCGTCGCGACCTATGTGTGGTTCGAGAAAAACTACCTCGACCGCGACTACCCGCTGCGCTTCGTCCTCAAGTGCAACGGCGTGCAGTTTCCCGATACATTGAAAAAGGAGCCTTGATATGACAGCGGCTGAAATTTATAAGACCCTCGGCGTGAGCGGGGAAGTCCTCGCCTACGGCGAAAAAATACTCGAAACGCTCCGCCCCCGCTTCGCGGAGATCGACGCGCGCGCGGAGATCAATCAGGCGAAGGTGCTCGCCGCGATGCAGAAGAACCGCGTCAACGCCACGCACTTCGCCGCCTCGACCGGCTACGGCTACGACGACGAGGGCCGCGACAATTTAGAGCGCGTCTACGCCGACGCCTTCCACACCGAGGCCGCGCTGGTTCGCCCGCAGATCACCTGCGGCACCCATGCGCTCGCCGTCGCGCTGAGCGCGAACCTGCTGCCCGGCGACGAGCTGCTCGCCATCTCCGGCAAGCCCTACGATACGCTCGAGGAGGTCATCGGCATCCGCCCCTCGCCCTGCTCGCTCGCCGAATACGGCGTAAGCTACCGGCAGGTCGATCTGCTCGACGACGGCAGCTTTGATCTTCCCGCCATCCGCGCCGCCATCTCGGCGAAAACGAAGCTCATCCACATCCAGCGCTCCAAGGGCTACCAGCCGCGTCCGACGCTCTCGGTCGCGCAGATCGGCGAGGCCATCGCTGTCTGCCGCGCGGTCAAGCCCGATGTGACGATCATGGTCGATAACTGCTACGGCGAGTTCGTCGAAACGCTCGAGCCGAGCGACGTCGGCGCGGACATGATCGTCGGCAGCCTCATCAAGAACCCCGGCGGCGGTCTCGCGCCCATCGGCGGCTACATCGCCGGTACGCAAAAGTGCGTGGACCGCTGCGCCTACCGCCTCTCCGCGCCCGGGCTGGGGCAGGAGGTCGGCGCGAACCTCGGGCTGATGCCCTCGCTCTATCAGGGCTTCTTCCTCGCGCCGAACGTCGTCTCCGGCGCGGTCAAGGGCGCGGTGTTCACCGCCGCCGTGTACGAGTCCCTCGGCTTCCGCGTCGTTCCCGCCGCAAGCGAGGAGCGGCACGACATCATCCAATGCGTCGAGCTGAAAAGCCCCGAGGGGATGCTCGCCTTCTGCAAGGGCATCCAGTCCGCCGCACCGGTGGACAGCTATGTGGACCCCGTCCCCGGCGATATGCCCGGCTACGATTCGCAGGTCATCATGGCGGCGGGCGCGTTCGTGCAGGGCAGCTCCATCGAGTTGTCCGCCGACGGCCCCATCCGTCCGCCCTACGCGGTCTACTACCAGGGCGGCCTGACCTGGTACCACGCCAAGCTCGGCGTGCTGCTCTCGCTGCAAAAAATGCTTGACGCAGGGCTGGTCACACTGCCCTGACTCTATATTGTCAGGAGGGTCTTGCTATGCTGATCCGAAGGACTCCCCTCACCAACCGTCATTTCCGGCGCAGACCCCCGCCGGAGGCTGTCCGTTTTTTGATCTCAAAATACTGACAGAAATAAAGGAGTTTGACAATTCAATATGTGGTTCTGGCTTTCTCTCATCGCGCTGCTCTGCTGGAGCGGCAGCGACCTCTTTTCCAAAATTGGCTGCCGCGACGAGGACGACCGTCTCAGCCATCTCAAGATGGTCATGGCAGTCGGCGTCGTCATGGGCCTGCACGCGGCGTTTGAGATCTTCGTCGGCGGGACAGAGATCAGCTTTTCTATCATCCTCACCTACCTGCCCGTGTCGCTGCTCTACATCGGCTCGATGACGCTCGGCTATCTGGGGCTGCGGTACATTGAGCTGTCCGTCTCGTCGCCCATCTGCAATTCCTCCGGCGCGCTCGTCGCCGTGATGACGCTTGTGTTCCTCGGCGGCGAGGATTATTCCCCGCTCGCCATCTTCGCCGTGCTGCTCGTGTGCGTCGGCGCGATCGGCCTCGGCGTGGTGGATGCGACCGAGGACCCCGAGCTGCGCGCGGCGCGTCAGGCCGAGGGCAACCGCAAGTACGCCAAGAGCTTTCTTGCCCTCGCGCTGCCGGTGGCCTACTGCCTGCTCGACGCGGCGGGCACCTTCGCGGACAACCGCGTGCTCGAAACGCTCGACGAGGGCAGCGCGAACGTCGCCTATGAGCTGACGTTCCTCTTTGCCGCCGTGGTGTGCTTCGTCTACGTCGTGCTGATCCGCAGGGACCGCCTTATTCCCAAAAAGGAAGCGCCGAAGTACCTCGGTGCGGTCTGCGAGACTGCGGGCCAATTCGCCTACATCTATGCCATCGCGGACACCGAGCACCTTGCCATGTCCGCGCCCATCATCAGCTCCTACTGCGCGGCGAGCGTGCTGTGGAGCCGCCTGTTCCTCAAGGAAAAGCTCTCGTGGAAGCACTACGCGATGATCGCTCTCGTGGTCATCGGCATCGCCATCATGGGCGTGTTCGACGTCTGAAAGAAAACAGAAAAGGACGGCCTTGCGCCGTCCTTTTTCTATTCCTCGATGGGCACGTCGATGATGTTCACGCCGCGGCGCAGGGCGTATTCGATGGTGTAGCGCGTGCCGCCGGGCAGACCGTCGTGCAAAGCGATGAGCAGGTCGGAATGGTCGACCATGTAGCGGTTGCGCCGCTGCATACACTCGCGCGTGTAGCGTTCCTGCACCATCGTCTCATAGTCGCACTGCTCCAGAATCCGGCGGTAGCGCTCGCGCTGCGCCGCGCTCCAGCCGTCCGCCTGCGTCGGGCAGGGGATCGCCGCCTCGAGCGTCACCTCGCTGTGGCGCTCGCGCAGTGACAGCACCGCCTCAGCGCAGTAGAGGTCGCAGCCCTCCGCCATGCCGCAGATAAAGTGCGTGTAGCCGTCCTCTACGGCGCGTGCGATCACCTCGCGCAGCCGCGCCTTGAGCCGCAGGCAGCGCTCGTCGCTCTCATCCGTCCCCCACGGCAGCTTCGCCGGGCGGTGGCCCGTAAAGCAGCAGCTCACCGGTTTTCCGCGCACACGCATTCCTCCCCTCGTTGTTTTCTTTTTATTATAGAACATTCGTTTTTATTTGTAAAGTGTTGTTTTTCCTCTTGCATTTTTTCCAACGCTGTGCTATGCTTTAGTCAAACTTGAAATACAGGTCTTCGAGGCGGGGTGAAATTCCCCACCGGCGGTATAGTCCGCAAGCGGCATTTTTTGCCGCACGATCCGGTGCGATTCCGGAACCGACGGTCACAGTCCGGATGAGAGAAGATGTGCTGCGCGCTGTTACCACGCAATTCCCTCGCTCTTTTTGCGTCATGCACCTTGGAAGACTCGTTCTTTCAAGGAAAATGAACAAAAGGAGTGTTTTTTCATGTCCGAACCCAACGTCAACGCCATCCCCTCCGCCCGCGCCGCGGGCCGCAGCCGCACGCACAAGGTAACGGTCACCGCCATGCTCTCGGCCGTCGCCTTTGTGCTCATGTTCATCGAATTTCCCATCCCCGCGCTCATCCCCGCCTTCGTCAAGCTCGACATCTCCGACCTTCCCGAGCTGCTCGCCGCGTTTTCGCTCGGCCCCGTCTACGGCGTGGTGGTGGCCTTTCTGAAAAACCTGCTCTTCGCCGTGCTGCACGGCACCTTGTCCGCCTACGTCGGCGAGCTGTTCAACTTCCTCATGGGGTCGGTGTTCGCCTTCTCCGCCGGCTTTGTCTACCGGCGCAACAAGTCCCGCCGGGGCGCGCTGCTCGGCGCGGTCATCGGCACGCTGCTCATGGCGGTGCTCTCCGTTCCGCTGAACTACTTCGTGGTCTACCCCGCCTACGTCGTGTGCTATCACCTGCCGCTCGAGACCATCATCGGGATGTACCAGGCCATCCGTCCCTCGGCTGACGGTCTGCTTGAGTGCCTGCTGACCTTCAATATGCCCTTCACATTTTTCAAGGGCCTGCTCGACGTGGCGCTGTGCTTTTTGATCTACAAGCCGCTCTCCCCCCTGCTGCACAAGTAAAAAGGCTCTCTCGGGCGGTCTGCCAAGGCAGGCCGCCCTTTTTATGCAAACAGCCGAAAATTTGTAAAAATTTTGTGCAAAATGTTGGATATCTGCAATATTGACGATTTGCTCCCGCAAGACTATAATTCACTCATTCAATCCAATAAAGCGAAATGCAACGATCGAGACAAGTACCATGCGCCATTCGGTCACAGCGAGTCGGGGACAGTGGGAGCCCGGTACACAGAGGCCATGCGAATAACACTCGGGAGCAGCGATCTGAACGGCTTCGGCCCGGTAGGAAAGACGCGGCGTGCGGCGTTAAGGCACAGGGGTTTGTTGGAACCCCGCAAAGGGGCCGGTCCTTGGATCGGCAAATTAGGTGGCACCACGGATACGCAGCGATTCGTCCTAAAATTTACAGGACGTCGCTGCTTTATTTTATCTGGAGGTGCTTTTTATGTGCGCTATCATCGGTTTTGATTCCCCCACCCTGACGGAGCAGGAGATCCGTCCTTACTTTGACCGCACCATTTCCCGCGGTCCCGACATGAGCCGAATGGAAAAGGCCGGCCGCGGTATGCTCGGCTTCCACCGCCTTGCCATCATGGGTCTGCACGAGGAGGGGATGCAGCCCTTCCACCTCGGCAGCGACATGGCGGTTTGCAACGGCGAGCTGTACGGCTTCCGTCCGCTCAAAAAGGAGCTGGAGGCCAAGGGCTACACCTTCGCGTCCGAGTCCGACTGCGAGCTCATTCTCCCCCTCTACCGCGAGTACGGCGTGGAGATGTTCGCCAAGCTCGATGCCGAGTTTGCCATGATCATTTATGATGCCAAGGCCGACCGCCTCGTCGCCGCGCGCGACCCCATCGGCATCCGTCCGCTCTTCTACGGCTATCTCGCCGACGGCGGCATCCTCTTCGCCAGCGAGGCGAAGAACCTCGTCGGTCTGTGCGAGCGCATCATGCCCTTCCCGCCGGGCCACTACTACGCCGACGGCAAATTCGTCCGCTACGCTGACCTCACCACGGTGACGGAATACTCCAAGGACGATCTGGACACCGTGTGCAAAAAAATCCGTGAGAAGCTCATCGCGGGCGTGGAAAAGCGGCTCGACGCCGACGCGCCGCTCGGCTTCCTGCTCTCCGGCGGTCTGGATTCCAGCCTTGTCTGCGCCATCTCCGCCAAGCTCCTCGGCAAGAGGATCCGCACCTTTGCCATCGGCATGGACCTTGACCCCATCGACCTCAAGTACGCCCGCGAGGTCGCCGACTTCATCGGTGCCGAGCACACCGAGGTCATCATGACGCGCGAGCAGGTGCTCGCCTCGCTCGAGGAGGTCGTGGCCATGCTCGGCACTTACGACATCACCACCATCCGCGCGAGCATGGGCATGTACCTGTGCTGCAAAGCCATCCACGAGCAGACCGACGTGCGCGTGCTTATGACGGGCGAGATCTCCGACGAGCTCTTCGGCTACAAGTACACGGACTTCGCGCCCTCGCCCGAAGCCTTCCAGCAGGAGGCGAAAAAGCGCGTGGACGAGCTGTATATGTACGATGTGCTCCGCGCCGACCGCTGCATCGCGGTCAACTCCATCGAGGCGCGCGTGCCGTTCGGCGACCTCGATTTCGTCAAATATGTGATGAGCATTGATCCCAAGCTCAAGGTCAACAGCTACCACATGGGCAAGTACCTGCTGCGCGAGGCGTTCGCCGCCGACCGCATCCTGCCCGAGGACATCCTCTGGCGGCAGAAGGCCGCCTTCTCCGATGCCGTCGGCCACTCGATGGTGGACGATCTCAAGGAGTACGCCGAGAGCCTGTACACCGACGAGGAGTACGAGGAAAAGCGGAAGCAGTATTCCTTTGCGACGCCGTTCACGAAGGAAAGCCTGCTCTACCGCGAGCTGTTCGAGAAGTATTACCCCGGTCAGGCCGAGATGGTCAAGGACTTCTGGATGCCGAACAAGGACTGGGAGGGCTGCGACGTCAAGGATCCCTCCGCCCGCGTGCTCTCCAACTACGGCGCAAGCGGCGTGTGAGCTATACGGATTCAACAGGAAGAGGCCGCCCCGCGGGGCGGTCTCTTTTCATTTGAGAGAAAAGCCGCGCGGCGCATTGACATTCCTCCCCGCTGCGCCTATAATCAAGTTCTATTTTTCCCGAAAGAGGCCGCCTATGAAATACGTCAAGCAATTCGGCATCATTCTCCTCATTTCCTTTGCCGGAGAAGTGCTCAACTACCTGCTCCCCCTCCCCGTGCCCGCCAGCATCTACGGGCTGGTGCTGATGTTCCTGTGCCTGCAGCTGCGCGTCTTCCGTCTGGAGGACGTGCGCGATACGGCGCTCTTTCTCATCGAGATCATGCCGCTGATGTTCATTCCCGCTGCCACCGGACTGATGACCTCGTGGGGCATCATCCGCGCGAAGCTCTTCGCCTATCTCGCCATCGCCGTTATCACGACCGTGCTGGTCATGGTCGTTTCGGGCCGCGTCACGCAGTTCTTCCTGCGCCGCGGCAAGGAGGTATGAGCATGGAATTTTTTGAACACTCCGTCTTTTTCGGCGTTTCGCTCAGCCTGCTTGCCTACGGGCTCGGCGTGGTGCTGCAAAAGCGCTTCCGTCTGGCGCTCTTCAATCCCCTGCTCCTCTCTGTTATCGTCACGATCCTTGTGCTCGTCACCGCGCACATCGATTACGAGGTGTATTACGCCGGGGCGAAGTACCTCAGCTACCTGCTCACGCCGGCGACCGTGTGCCTCGCCGTCCCGCTCTATGAGAAATTCGCGCTGCTGCGCAGCAGCTGGAGGGCCATTCTCGCCGGTATCCTCTCGGGCGTGCTCACCACGCTGTGCAGCGTGTTGGCACTGAGCCTCGCCTTCCGCCTTTCGCATGAGGAGTACGTCACACTCCTGCCGAAGTCCATCACGACCGCCATCGGCATGGGCGTCTCTGAGGAGCTCGGCGGCTATGTGACGCTGACCGTTGCCATGATCATCATTACCGGCATCCTCGGCAACGTCATCGCCGTCGCCGTCTGCCGCGTGTTCCGCATCACCGAGCCGATCGCCAAGGGCGTGGCCATCGGCTCCGCCGCGCACGCGCTCGGCACGGCGAAGGCCATCGAGATCGGCGAGGTGGAGGGCGCGATGAGCGGCCTGTCCATCGTCGTGGCCGGACTGCTGACCGTGGTCGGCGCCTCGGTATTCGCCAACTTCCTGTGAATCATAACCACCAGTAAACTGGTGGTTTGGTCTGCCCCTAAAAGGGGCTATTACGACCGTAGCCCCTGAAAGGGGCGTTGAAGGTTTGACACCGCATTACCATTTCAGGCAGCCGCTT
>NZ_JAHLPT010000031.1 GCF_018918025.1 Oscillibacter sp. MSJ-31
TTCTGGTTTATAAGTTGCAGTTGGCAGACCGCATCTTTATCTTACCAGAAGGAGTTTTTTCTCCTCAACTATTTAATTCTTACCGAACCACGCGTCTAACGCGTGGTTTTGGTATACAAGAAAGCCCTCCCGGCCGGGAGGGCTTGACTTTTGTGCGCGGTATGGTACAATCGTCTCAAGGACGCTGTTGTATTGCGGCGGTTAGCCACTCCCTTGCGAAAGGGGGTGATGCAGATGGGAAACGGACGCCGGGCGCGAGCCCTGCGTTTCGCGATATGCTTCATCGTGATCCTTGCGGTCATGATCTACATAGCCCCAAAAGCGTGTTGACCGCCCGGCTAGCACCCGAGCGGTCAACATAGATAAACCTGTGTTGATTTTTGAGGGCTAACTGCCGATACAGCAGCGTCCCTTGCTATCTTCATTATAATCCGGCGGGCGAAAATGTCAAGCCGGAAAATTTTTTGCTCTCGTTGCACGCGGACGGACACCAAACCGGCGAATCACTCCTACAGGTGATTCGAGATATTTTCGTCGTAAGAAAAAATCGTAAAACCGGCGGAAACCTCGGAATTTTACACGAAAAACTGAATCATACACCATCGGCCGCCCCGGCGGGGCGGCTTGAAACAAACCTCGCCCTGATCGCAGGGCGTAAAAAACAGGAGGAAGCATGACAAAAACCACCAACTACCAGCTCAACCAATGGGCGAAGTCCGACCGCATTATGATGGAGGACTTCAACGCCGACAACGCAAAGATCGACGCCGCGCTCAAGGCCAACGCCGACGCCATGCCGCGAATCCTTCACGGCAGCTACACCGGTGACGGCGAGACCAGTCAATTCATTCCGCTGGCGGCGCAGCCGCAGGTGCTGATCGTCACAAGCGGCGGCCGTACCAGCCAAGGCAACATCATGTACGGCGGCGTGGTCTTTCCGACCGTTCCCAGCGAGAGCGTTACGCTCGGCGAAACCGGTTTCACCGCGCGGGGCGGCAGCGCAAACTCAATGGCCCGCGCCAACCTACTCAACACGAACTATCAGTATTTGGCAATCTACTGGTAAGCAAAAGGAATCCCTCGGGCTTGCGCCCGAGGGATTCCTTTTTGGCGTATTGGAATGATTTAGATCAAATGATCAAAATCAAGCGATGGTGTAAGAAACAGCAGTGCCGTCCTTAGCAACCACGGTGACAGTCTCGCCGGAGTCGCTGGTACCGTCGGCGTTGGTGTCGTTCAGCTGAGCGGCCAAAGCGCCGAAAGCGGCAACGGTCTCAGAAGCGACAGTCGCAGCAGCGGTGTTGGAAGTGATGGTCAGAACACCGGTGGTGGGATTGAACGCAGTCACAGCAGTCTGAGCGGTGAACGTGGACAAGCCAGCGTTGGAGGCGAGGTTGTTGTTCACGTCAACGAAGATGACGCTGATTTCATCGTCAGCATCGCCATCCAGATCGGTCACACCAGCGACCACAACGTTCAGGACGTAAGCGCCGGAAACCGCAGTCTCCTGAGCCAGAGCGATCTCGCCGCCCTCAGCGCCGGTCTTCTTGTCGGTGTCGACATAGACGATCTTGGTGTCCTTGGTGATGATAGCCGTACCGGAACCGGCAGGAGCGATACCATCAGCATCGAGGGTCAGCTCGGTCTCGTTGTCCTTGTTGACATAGGTGCCAAGCAGAGCATAGGCAGTGCCGATAGCCTTGACGTTGTCGATGTTGCCGTTGGAGAGCTTGTCGAAGGTGACGAACGCGCCCTTGGCAGCAGCGTCAAGCGTAGTGACCTTGGTGGCGTCGGGAGTCACGAAGGTGGTGTGAGCAACAGCGCCACCAACAGCATCGGAGTCAGCGTTGCTCAGGTTCTCAGCCTTGACAGCGGTGAGCTGGCCGTCGTTGGTCCAGATGTCCATAACGGCATAGCCGGTGTTGTCCTCTTCCACATAGTAGGTGGTGCCGGTGACATAGCCGTAGCCGGCGGAGCCGCTCAGGCCGGGGATCGCGGCAGCGTCATACAGAGCGATGACGGAAGCGGTCTCAACGCCGTTGACCTTGCTGTAGAGGTACTGCACGGTGTCGCCCCAGTTGCTCTTCCAGCTCTTCAGGGTAGCGCCGGTGATGAAGGAAGCCTTATCGTTGGTCGCGTCATAGACCATGACGACAGCGTCGTCGGCGATGACCTTGCCGTCCACGGTGGGCTTGGTGGTGCTGGTGACATAGACGGTGGTGCTTTCAGCGAACTTGGTGGAGCCAATGACATCGTCAGCGAGCATGGTCAGCTCGATGGAGCCGTTCTTCTCCTTGAAGGTGTACATAGCACCGACAACGACATTGCCTGCAGCATAAGAGCTGGTGGAGCTGAGGCTGGTGACATAGTCGCCGTTGGTTACTCTGGTAGCGTTATTACCGTTGACCTTGGAGATCTTGATGGTGGCAACGGAGCCATCCTTGGCGTACATGACCTTCGCCTCAACGCCGGAGCCGATGCCATAACCGTCCAGGTTGCCGGCCTTCATCACGAACAGGACGTTGTCAAGAGTCTTGCCATTGACGACTTCCACATTGTAGTAGTAGCCGCCCACGACCGCGAGCTTAACGGTATTGCCGACGGCGGGAAGGGAACCGTCGACCTTCTTGTACCAGGTGTTATCGACCTTGATATCATTGCCCTTGAGAGCGGTGACCTTGCCCTCAACGGAGTCGACCTTGGTCAGGACGGCCTTGCCATAGACGGAGTTCGCAGCGGCGACGATCTTGGCATAGTCGTTCTTGGCAACGCCGGTGTAGACATTGTTGTCCTCGAAGGTGTACACACCGCCGGCGGTGACGGACTTGGTGCCGACATAGGTGACCTTGGCGACGGTAGCGGGAACGATGATGGCATAGTTGTACTTGCCGTTGTCGTTGCTGTCGACGAGAGTCAGAGCGGAAGCCTTGTCAGCCGTGATGGCGTTCAGGTTGTAGCCCGCGTCAGCGATGGCGGAACCGTTGAACAGATAGACGTCAATGTTGGCCTCAACATCATCCAGCTTGTACTCGGTGCCGGCCAGCTTGACCTTCTTGTCCGCGGTGTCGGTGCCGAGCTCAAGCTCGCCGACGGTAGCGGCGACGGAAGCGTCAGAGGCATAGATGCCGTAAACGTTCTTGGTGCCGTCCTTGGCAACGGACCACAGGACCTTCACGGTGCGGCCGAACAGCTCGCTGTAGTCGGTGGAGGACTTCAGGGAATAAGCATCCTCCAGAGTAGCGGAAGAGCTTGCAGGGGTGTTGCTGCCGCTGGCAACGGTGAGGTTGGTCATAACGCCATAGGTGAAGGTCTTCTTGTCGCTGCTGTAGAAAGCCTCGGTCAGGTAGCCCTTGGCGTTCTTGACCTTGAAGGTCTCGCTGAGGAGATCCTTGCCGTTGTCGTTGGCCTTGTAGCTGTAGGTGATGCTGCCGGTGTTGATGTTCAGGCTGGGGGTCTTCTCGATGAGGTCAGCGTCAACAGCGTTGTAGATCATCTGAGCGGCCTCGTCACGGGTGAGCACCTTGGTGCTGGTGACGGACAGGTCAGCGAAGAGCTTGCTCAGCTGAGCGTCGCGGATGATGTTGATGGACCACTGAGAGCCAACGTAGCCCTGAACGGTGGCGTTGTAGCCGATGGCGACGAGCAGCATCTTGGCGGCCTCAACGGCGGTGACGTTCGCGTTGGGAGCGAAGGTGCCGTCGCCACGACCGGCGATGACGCCCTGGCTGTAGCAATACTTGATGTAGCCTTCCGCCCAGTGGCCGTTGATGTCGGTCAGGTCGGTGGCGGTGCCCTTGAAGGCAGCCGCGTCGATGTCGCCGAGCATGATGATGGTGATCATCTTCGCCATCTCCGCACGGGTGACGTTGCCGGCGGGAGCGAAGCTGCCGTCGGGCATACCATTGATGACGCCGAGGGCGTTCATCACTTCAACAGCTTCCTTGTGGTCGATCTTATCGACGTCGGAGAAAGCTGCGTTGCTGATGGTGACGAGGGACATGGACATGACCAGCGCCAGCACCAGAGCGAGTAACTTTTTCATATAGTGTTACTCTCCTTTCTGAAATTTCCGTTTCCGGTTCTGCGGCATCGTATATTTTTCCACGTTTCGGCGTGATTTTCTTTTGCTTATGCACGTCGGCTCGTTGAGGAGGGCGTCCGTCAAAATCCTGCCTTTGTGCAAAACGGAGAAAATGTTGCAAAAACGGGTAAAATAGGCGATATCGTATCCCCATACATTTTCAGAAATTTCAAAAATTTTTGCAGCAATATCAGGCGCTTCGGGGATCGGCGCGAAAAATTGGGTAGACGGAAGGGTAGACGGCGACCCTCTCGGAAAACCCGCAAGCCCTTGCGCCCCAGGCGTTTCGGCGGGTAGACATCGGGTAGACATGGGCGGTTTTAGGGCAGGCTGCCCGTCAAATGCAACAAAATCCGACGCTTTTAGCACTCTTAGAGTGAGAGTGCTAAAATTCATAGTCCGTTCACACAAATGCGTATCTTTGGACACAATTCCGGGGTAGACTCTGAGTCAAGAAAAGCAAAGGAAGGCAAGCTCCCGAGGCTTTCCAAATCTCGAATTTTCGGAGGTATTCATTATGTTTGAACTGAGACCTTACCGCAACAATAACCACATGACCACCTATGACCCGTTCCGCGACATGGAGGCGCTGGAGCGCGCGTTCTTCGGCAACCGCGACTTCCTCGGCGACGTCGGCACGTTCAAGACCGACATCCAGGACAAGGGCGACCATTACCTGCTCGAGGCCGATCTGCCCGGCATGAAGAAGGAGGACATTGCCATCGACATCGACGGCGACAACCTGACCATCAAGGCCGAGCGCAGGAACGAGCACGAGGAGAAGGACAAGAGCTACGTCCGCTGCGAGCGCAGCTACGGCAGTTACGCGAGGAGCTTCGACATCTCCGGCGTCAAGGCCGAGGGCATCAAGGCCAGCTACAACGACGGCGTGCTGAGCCTGACGCTGCCGAAGAAGGACGTCGAGGTTTCCGGCAGCCGGAGACTGGCGATCGAGTGAGATCTGCCGCCTGAGGGGCGGCGCCACATTTGCCGTCTGACGGCGGCACGACCAAAGGGGTCATTCTCTACCGTAGAGAATGGCCCCTTTGAAACCCCAAGAGAGCGCAAGGGGCTTTTCCACCGTCGCGGCACAGCGATTCCCGCGCCTCTTCGGGCGCGCCAATCGCGCCGCTTCCTCGAAACCGCCTCGCTTTTTCCGCCACCGGCGGCGCTTCGGCGCTTTCCCCTTGACCCCCGAACTGCCGATGTTTTATTTCATTTCAGCAACTGTATGTCAGCGTTTATCTTCTGAACGATTTGACGTGCTTCTCTTTCCGCTCAGCCGCTGCTGCGGTGCTGGTACGAGCTGCTGTTAAAAATTTCTCCCGAAACCCCACCGCAGAGCGGCAGCGGCCGCAAGGAGCAAGCCAAATCGAAAGCGGCAATAAGAAACTGCACGCACTCCTTTGCGCAGCGCGTGCAGCATCAGCCTTGCAGAGGCGGGCAATGGCAGGTCAAGGGCGCAGCCCTTGCGGTCTTGGGGAATCGAAAGGGGGCCATTCTCCCGCTAAGAATGGCCCTCTTTCCTTATGCGCCGCGCGGGTGCGGCGGGGTTTCGGAAGTGCGGCTGCTCGGAAAGAGAATCGCCCGGGTAAAATGCACGCAGAGTTGCACGGCGGCGGGCACCAAAAGCCCGCCGTGCGGCCTACCTATAAATAGGTCCGCCGAGAGATGCCGCTCTGCCGCGCGGGGACGGCCCCTCCGCGCATGCCGCTGCGGCGTAACAAAAATACTGGAATGTTACAGGTGAGTTACAAATCGACCAAAGCGGTTGACGGGCTGGAAAGCCGGGTGTAATATGAGGGTGCAATTGATGGTGGGCCAAGGTGAGTTCCCGGTTCAGTTACGGGAACGGCATGCCACGGTAAGTGGATCGAGAAACACCCGAAAACACCTGATTTTGCAACACAAATCCGCGAATGGGGATACGATATCGCCTATTTTACCCGTTTTTGCAACATTTTCTCCGTTTTGCACAAAGGCAGGATTTTGACGGACGCCCTCCTCAACGAGCCGACGTGCATAAACAAAAGAAAATCGCGCCGAAACGCGGAAAAATATACGATGCCGCAGAACCGGAAACGGAAATTTCAGAAAGGAGAGTAACATTATATGAAAAAGTTACTCGCTCTGGTGCTGGCGCTGGTCATGTCCATGTCCCTCGTCACCATCAGCAACGCGGCTTTCAGCGATGCTAAGGAAATCAAGCACGCTGAGGCTGTTGGTGTGATGAACGCCCTCGGCGTCATCAACGGTATGCCCGACGGCAGCTTCGCTCCCGACGGCAACGTCACCCGTGCCGAAATGGCTAAGATGATCTCCATCATCATGCTCGGCGATGTGGACGCTTCCGCGTTCGTCGGCACCTCCACCGGCCTGACCGACATCAAGGGTCACTGGGCTGAGGGCTACATCCAGTATTGCTACAGCCAGGGCATCATCGCCGGCAAGGGCGATGGCACCTTCGCTCCCAACGCGAACGTGACCACCGTCGAGGCTGCCAAGATGCTGCTCGGCGCCATCGGCTACAACTCCAATGTTCAGGGTTATGTCGGCTCTGACTGGGCGATCAATGTCACCCGCGACGCGCAGATCTCCGGCTTCTTCAAGGATCTCAAGGGTCTCGTTTCCGGCAAGGCTCTGTCCCGTGATGAGGCTGCCCAGATGATCTGGAACGCCCTCCAGGCTCCCACCGTCGTCAAGACCGCCACCATCAACTCCGAGGGCAAGGTCTCCTACACCTACAGCAACAAGAACGAATCCAATCAGTGGAATGCCTCCCTGCTGAACAAGACCTTCGACGCTGTTACCTATGAGGGTATCCTCACCGGCAGCGGCAAGTGGGGCACCAGCACCAATAAGGATCATTACTCCATCCAGGCCAAGAAGCTCAACGGCAATGATCTGACCGGATCTTCCTCCCCCGCTCTGAATGCTACCCTTCAGTTCAAGTATAAGGGCATGGATCTGACCGCTATGGCCGGCGAGTATGTCAAGGTCGTTTACAACACCGAAGACAAGACCACCTATGGCGTGTTCTCCGTCGCCGACATGAACACTGTTGTTTACTCCACCACCGATAAGGTCGAGGATATCAAGTCCGACTCCATCAAGATCGACGGCGTGAAGTACGACACCGATTCCCTCGGCTACAACTATACTTCTGCCAAGGCTGATGCCGTTAAGTTCGTCGATTCTGACGGCGACGGCAAGCTCGACTACTGGAAGGTCGACTATGTTGGCGTTTACAAGGTCACCTATGTTGGCTCTGACAGCTTCACCCTGTCTGCCACCGATACCAACAACGCCAACAGCTACACGCTCGACAGCCAGAGCAACAAGTTCGCCGACGTCAAGGCCTATGACGGCATGGCGAAGGACGACATCGTTGTTGTCAAGCAGGATCTCTACAAGGACGAGATGGTCGTTGAGAAGGCTGACGTTGTCAGCGGCACCGTCAGCGGCATCAAGACCGGCAAGGTTCTTGTCAACGGCACCTGGTACCAGTCCATGACTGGCGTCACCTCCCTGGCCCTTGGCAATGTCATCGACTTCTATGCCATCGGCAACACCATCTATTACGCTAAGGTCACCTCCGGCGCGAAGAACGTTGAGAACGTTGCCATGGTCATCACCGTGGGCAATACCACTGACACGCTGAACGCCGCACAGGCCAAGCTCCTGTTCTCCGACGGCAGCAAGAAGGTCGTTACCGTTGCGGCGGATTCCGGTTACGTTGCTGCCGGCAGCCTCACCGTTGGTTCCCTCTACACCTATGAGACCAAGAATAACGGCGATTACCGGCTGAAGGCTCTGTCGAGCTTCGGCGACTACACCGCTCTTGCCACTCACACGCTGAAGGATAAGGACGGCGGCACTACCGCTGCCGCTGCCATCGGCTACATCAACGACGGCACCAGCAACATCAGCATCGCTGACAATGCCGTGATCTTCGTCCTGAAGGGCACTGCCAACACCGCTAACGCTGCCAACGACGGTAAGGTCATCACCGGTAAGGAACTCAAGAGCGCCCTCTATAGCTCCGTTACCGCGGTTGCCAACGCTGCCACCGCGACCTCCAACGGTCTGACCAAGGTCGCCTTCGCTGCGGTTTCCGCTACTGCATGGCCCACCACCACCAGCTCCGCTAACTATGGCTATATCGTTGCCGATCCTTACATGACCGAGGTCGACGGCACCAAGTACGTCACCTATCAGCTTTGGGACGGCTCCAACACCGTGACCTATAAGTTCAAGGCTGACAGCATTCCCGCCAACACCGACAAGAAGGGCCTCGTGATCGGCTACGACACGGCTGACGGCGATATCATCAAGAATGTGACCGACATCACCACCACCGCCGCTGCGGTGAAGGGTCTCGACGGCACTGAGATCACCTTCGATGTGACGGTTGGCGGCAACGCGGCCGGCACCTCCTTCAAGCTCGACGGCAACACCACCTACCTGTACGTCAACTCCGACGCCGAGAAGGCTGAAGAGATCGGCGTTTCCGGCGGCTCCGTCGCCCGCGCCAACAACCCGGCTTCCGGCATCTATGTCAAGAACGTCCGCGTCCTCGCGAACTCCGACAAGACCATCAAGCTGATCGTTGTTGACGTTGACAACAAGCTTGCGCTCCAGGCTTCCGAGATGAAGGATGTTACCGTCACCAACACCGCTTCCCTGACCGCTGCGAACGTCAAGGTCACGGTCGATGGCAATGAGGTGGACGTCGCCGCTGGCGCCACCGATGCTGTCAAGGCCGGCGATCTGATCAAGATCACCAATCTTGACGCTACCAAGACCCTGACCTACTCGGTCACCGGTGTCGATGGCACTCACTCCGGTGCGACGCTGGTTGCCGGCGCTTCCGTGACCCTCGTGGCCACCGGTTCCGCTGACGTGGCTATCACCTGGACCAGCCTCGCCTAATTGACCGTCACCGGTCATTCGGCACAGGCAAAACCTAAAAAAAGAGGAGCCCTCCCGATTCGGGAGGGCTTCCTTTTCTGCTGTCCTCAGGGGGCAATGGCAAAGTAGCGGTAGACAACGCCGTTTTCGTTAAAGGCGACGCTGTCGTTGATGAGGAAACCGCTGCCGGTATGCGTCAAGCCGCTGCTGCCGCCCGTGCCGCCGTGGATGCAGCCTTCGCCGGCCATCCAGCCGACTTCGGTGAAGTTGGACGAACGCCTGCCGGTGCGCTGCACCATGAGAAAAGCAACCGGACGCCCAAGGTCAACGGTGCGGTCGTTGGTTCCGTCGCCGGTGTAGCTGCCGGTGACAAGCTCGGCCTTGCCCGCGAGCGCGGCGTCAATCTTCTGGTTGTCGGCGTTGAAGTCGTCCATCATCACGCGATCGGACTTTGCCCATTGGTTGAGCTGATAGTTGGTGGTTTTTGTCATGCTTCCTCCTGTGTTTTACGCCCTGCGATCAGGGCGAGGTTTGTTTTCAAGCCGCCCCGCCGGGGGGCGGCCGATGGTGTATGATTCAGTTTTTCGTGTAAAATTCCGAGGTTTCCGCCGGTTTTATGATCTTTTCTTACAGCGAAAATATCTCGAATCACTTGTAAGAGTGATTCGCCCGTTTGGTGTCCACTTATGTGCAACGAGGGCAAAAAAATTTCCGGCTTGACATTTTCGCCCGCCGGATTATAATGAAGATAGCAAGGGACGCTGCGACAAGCGGTCGACCCAGTGAACGTTAAATTCTAATCAAAGATCAGAAAACCGTCACCGTGCCGGGTGGCGGTTTTCGCGTTTCTTTATCATAATCGTTACCGTAAAGGAACCGATATGTAAAGTGATCCGCATGGTCTTACCCCCTTTCGGGTGGTGTGGCCGACCGCCTGCCGTCTGTGCAGCGTCCCTCAAAACAATTGTACCATACCGCGCAAAAAAGTCAAGCCCTCCCGACCGGGAGGGCTTGCTGCGTATTCAGCGTGGGATACGCAGGCAGCGGTAGGTGCTGCTGTGCGCGTTGAGCGCCGGCTCGTCCGCCGGACGGGGCCACGCCCTTCCGAGCTGCTTCATGATGCAGCAGGTCTTGGCGTGCGCCATGTCCATCAAGTCCAGCACGCGCTCGTGGGGCGTGCGGTCATCTGACCGGTACGGCACAAACGGCACCTGCGGTTCCGCTTTCTTCATGTCCTCACCTCCTCCCCTTTTGCGCCGCCGGACCGGCGCGGGGCACACATCCGTGCAACCGAAACGAAAAAATTCAAAATTAGATAACAAACCCTTGCGGTTCTGTGCTATAATCAGCACAAATATATCACCAAAGGAGATGCCCCTATTATGGCAAAGAAACAATTCAAGGCAGAATCCAAGCGCCTGCTGGACCTGATGATCAACTCCATCTACACCCACAAGGAGATCTTCCTGCGCGAGATCATCTCCAACGCGAGCGACGCCATCGACAAGCTCTGCTACCTCTCGCTGACTGACGATAAGGTCGGCCTTGACCGCGGCGATTTCAAAATCGAGATCACCGCAGATAAGGACGCGCGCACGCTGACCGTGAGCGACAACGGCATCGGCATGGACAAGGACGAGCTGGAGAACAACCTCGGCGTCATCGCCTCGTCCGGCTCGTACAAATTCCGTCAGGAGGCCGAGCAGAAGGAGGACATCGACATCATCGGTCAGTTCGGCGTGGGCTTCTACTCCGCGTTCATGGTCGCGGACGAGATCACGGTCGTCACGAAGAAGTACGGCGCGGAGACCGCCTACCGCTGGCAGTCCTCCGGCGCGGATGGCTACACCGTCGCCGAATGTGAGAAGGACAGCGTCGGCACCGACGTCATCATGCACCTCAAGGCGGACACGGACGAGGAGAAATATTCCGAGTACCTCGACGGCTATCGGCTCTATGAGCTGGTGAAAAAATATTCCGACTACATCCGCTACCCCATCCGTATGCTGCGCCCGACGCGCAGGGTCAAGGATGGCAGCGACCCCGAAAAGCCCGAGTACGAGTATGTGGACGAGATGACGACGGTCAACTCCATGGTGCCGCTCTGGCAGCGTCCGCGCGGCGAGGTGACGGACGAGGAATACGAGAAGTTCTACCAGTCCATCGCCCATGCCTTCGACAAGCCGCAGCGCGTCATCACCGCAAGCGTCGAGGGCGCCGTGACCTATAAGGCGCTGCTGTTCATTCCCTCGCAGCGGCCGATGGACTTCTACAGCGAGGGCTATGAAAAGGGCTTGCAGCTCTACTCCGCGGGCGTGATGATCATGGATTACTGCGACGCGTTGCTGCCGGATTATCTGCGCTTTGTGCGCGGCGTGGTGGACTCCCCCGACCTGAGCCTGAACATCTCGCGCGAGCTGCTGCAGCACGACCGTCAGCTCAAGGTCATCGGGAACAGCCTGGAGAAGAAGCTCCGCGCCGACCTCGAAAAGCTGCTGCGCGACGACCGCGAGGGCTACGAAAAATTCTACGAGAACTTCGGCCGCGCCATCGGCTTCGGCATTGCCGGGCCGGACGGGCTGAGCCGCAAGGAGGCGCTGCAGGATCTGCTGCTCTTCTACTCCTCGACGGAGAAGAAGCTCGTCACCCTGCGCGAGTACGTCGACCGGATGCCGGAGAGCCAAAAGTACATCTACTACGCTGCGGGCGAGAACGTCTCCGCCATCGACCACCTGCCGCAGACCGAGCTGCTGAAGGATAAGAACTACGAGATCCTCTACCTCACCGGTGAAACGGACGAATTCGTTCTGCAAATGCTGGGCAAGTATGCCGACAAGGAGTTCCGCTCCATCGTCGACGGCGAGCTGGACCTCGGCGGCGAGGAGGAAAAGGTCCTCGACGAAAAGCCGGAGCTGATGCAGTTCGTCAAAGAGACGCTCGGCGATAAGATCAAGGAGGCCCGCGCTTCCCGCCGTCTCAAGACGCATCCCGTGTGCATGACTGCGGGCGAGGGCCTGAGCTTCGAGATGGAGAAATACTTCAAAAACTTCCAGATGCCAACGCCCGTCAAGGCCGACCGCATTCTGGAGCTGAACACCGACCATCCCGCTGTGCAGGCGATGGAGGCCGCCATGACCTCCGACCGCGCCAAGGCGGAGCTGTACGCAAAGATCCTCTACGATCAGGCGCTTCTCATCGCGGGCCTGCCGCTCGAGGACCCGAGCGAATACACCGATCTGGTCGCAGAGCTGATGAAATAAGGATCGCCCCGAAAACGCATTTTGGAGGACGCCGCTATGAAAAAGCTGTCCGCGCTGCTCCTGTCCCTGCTGCTCCTGCTCACCGCCTGCGGCACGCCCGCTACGCCGGGCGACGCTGTGACACTGCCGACTCCAAACGATGAAATATTGGTCGAGGAGGGGCTGCGCGCCGAGGATCTGCCCGAGGTCTGCCGCCTGTGGTTCGACCTTGCCGAGACCTCGGGCGCGGCGGATAAGAGCAGCTCTCTTCCGCTTGCCTCCCGTGCCGACGAGGGCGCGTGCGATTACCTCGCCGTCCGCCTGCCGGACGGAACGTACACCGATCTCATTCAGGAGGGGCAGCTTGCCGACGAGGGTGTCACGCTTGCCGATTTCTCCGGTGGCAGGGCGAAGCAGGAGGGCTCCTATGGTCAGCTCGCGTGGAACGGCGAGCTGTACCACGCCTTCACCGTCTCCGCAGCAGACTGCACCCTCCCGAACCTCACCGCGCCGGACGGCGGCATCCTCCGTCTGAACATCTCCGGCGACTGCACCGTGGACGGCGGCGGCACGGAGTACGCCTGCTTCGAGGGCTTTGACTGCTTGCTCGTCACCGGCGGCGGTACGCTGACGGTCTCCAATGCCGCAGCCCTCGACTGCGGCGGCGGGGATCTCCCCATCCCCTCGCTGGTGCTTGACGGCGATGTGACCCTGCGCTGCGACGACATTCGCCTCGCCGCTCCGAATACGGTCGACGTGCCTGCGCTCGCCGTGCTCGGCGGCACACTCTGCACCGATATGCTTTGGCTCAGCAACGGTATGCTCGTCAACGCCGGCGGCACGCTCAGCGTGCAGGGCTCCGTGCAGGAGCTGAAGCGCGCGGTGTTCCGCGGCGGTACGACGCTCCTCGGCGCAGCCGAACAGAAGGCGGAATTCATCCTCTCCGGCGGCACGGCGCACCTTGCGGACGGTCTTGCCGAGGGCTCGACCGTCGAGGGCGGCGCGGGCGTCTTTTCCGCGCAGAGCTTTTTCGGCGCGGTGGTCAACGACTATGGCACCGGCGCTGTCCTGTGGGACGGCGCGGACGACTCCGCTTACCGCAGCGTCTATGGCGCGGACTATTACCCGACGGACTACAGTCCGGATTGGGCGGGCACGGTCTCCGGCGCGGCGTGGGACGCGCTGACGGTCGCCAATCCCTATGAAAACGACTGGTTCGCCGGTACGCTGACGCTGGAGAACACTCACGCGCCCGAGCTGCTGCCGTGGGGCGGAGCGCACCTGCGCGTCCTCGGAGAGAATGCGGTCGACGGGACTCTCGGCGGCACGGGTCTGCTCTTCACGGGCGGCGGTTCGCTCACCGCGGGCGAGCTGAACGTTTGGGCATGGGGCAGCGTCCGCGCGCCCCTCCTCGCCGTACAGGATGGCACGGACGTCCGCTGCGGCGCGCTGCACATGGGCAGCAATGCCGAGGAGAAGGGCACGCTGCTCGTGGAGAGCGGCAGCCTAACGGTGGGCGGTGAATTCTGGCTGCAAAATGCCGCGCTTACCGTCACCGGCGGCGAACTGACGCTCGCGGGCGATGCGAGCATCGACCGCGGCGAGGTCCGTATCAGCGGTGGAACGGTCACGTTCGGGCACGGACTGTGGCTCGGTGAGGGCGACATCGTCATCACCGGCGGCACCGTCATCGTTCCCGGCGGAGAAGCGGGTCTGACCGCCGAAAACGGCAAGGTCACCATTTCCGGCGGCGCCGTCCGCGAGCCGTGACAGCATAATCATAACCACCAGTAAACTGGTGGTTTGGTCTGCCCCTAAAAGGGGCTATTACGACCGTAGCCCCTGAAAGGGGCGTTGAAGGTTTGACACCGCATTACCATTTCAGGCAGCC
>NZ_JAHLPT010000032.1 GCF_018918025.1 Oscillibacter sp. MSJ-31
AGCTCGAGCGCTTGGCTCACCAAAGAAACCGTCCATCCATTGCCCTCCCATTATAACAAAAATAAGCATAGCTTCCGAGGCTTCCTATACGCTTCGGGTGCTATGCTTATTTTGTACCATACAATTGAATATCTTTCTTTGCCCATATCAAAGCCTCCCATTTCGTCAAAGCGGCATCGGAATCCGGGCAATCTCAATCACTGCTACGATGGCAATGATAAAGGCTGCAATCCCGATAACTACTGTGCTCTTCTTGCTGAGCTTCTTCTTTTTTGCTCTGCATATCAGCATAGCACCTACCACACAAACAACCGCCGCCATAAGTGCAATGCCCAGCGTTTCCCATAGCCACGAAAGTTCATATATGATCTTCATTTGTTCACCCATCCTTAACGGTCTTATTTGTAAATTTGGATTATCAAGCAGGATAGCGGTTGCGCTCCCTTTTTCCGCGCTCTTTGACGCAGCAGGGTGTATTGTCTTCCTCCGTAATCGTGTTTGTCCCTATATTTTTGCTCATGCTCGCACAGCTCAATTTGCCAGCCATACGATCATGGCCTATTTCAGCAGCTCCGACAATACCTGAAACAACTTTTGAATATCCAGAGGTTTAGCAATGTGGCCGTTCATTCCGGCATTCAACGCATTCTTTTGATCCTCTTCAAATGCATTGGCGGTCATGGCCACAATGGGGATCGCCGCCTTCTTTTTATCCGGGAGCGCACGAATCCGCCGAGTTGCTTCATAACCGTCCATCTCCGGCATCTGGACATCCATCAAGATCAGGTCATACCGGCCGGCAGAAGCCGCTTCGACCTTTTCAACGGCAATCTTTCCGTTTCCCGCAGTATCCACCTCAAAGCCCGCTTCTTCAAGAAGCGTCGATGCGATCTCCAGATTCAGTTCGTTATCCTCGACTACCAGAAGCTTCTTTCCAGTAAAATCAGAAGCTTTTGAAACGGGTATCATCTGCCCCGCTTTTGCCTCGCCGACGGGGAATCGCAGAGAAACGGTAAATTCCGAGCCCCTTCCCGGTTCGCTCTCCACTGTGATCCTGCCGCCCATCATATCCACCAAGCTTTTCGTGATGGCCAGGCCGAGCCCCGTACCCTGTATCTTGCTGACGGTGGAGGTCCTCTCTCTGGCAAACTGCTCAAAAATGTGCTTTTGGAACTCCTCGCTCATGCCAATGCCGTTATCCTTGATGTGGAATTCAAAATCGGCATAGTCTGCCGGAGCCGTATCTTTCTGTACAATCCGCAGGCTGATCTGCCCACCGTCCGGCGTGAACTTCACGGCGTTTGCCAAAACATTGATCAGGATTTGTTCAAGCCGCAGCGGGTCGGCGATCACATCCTCGTTTTTCATGCCAGCAGTATCGACGGTAAAGGAGATGTGCTTTTTGTCGGCGCCGACCTGTATGGCGTCCCCAATATCCTCCACCAATTCCGGCAGATGCACCGGCTTTGTCTCCAGCGTAACCTTTCCATTCTCAATGCGGCTCATATCCAACACATCGTTGATAAGGGACAGAAGATGCTGGCTGGAAACGGATATCTTTTTCAGATAGTCCTCTACTTGGTCACGGTCGTCGATGTGCGTCTGCGCCAGAGCGGTGAAACCGATGATGGCATTCATGGGCGTTCGGATGTCGTGAGACATATTAAACAGGAACTCCCGCTTGGCGAGATTGGCCTTGGTTTCACGCTGAACGGCAAGCTCGAGTGCGGCGTTTTTCTGTTCGAGCGACTTCTTGTATTCTTGCTCGGAGTTCTCCTGCTGCATAAAGAAATCCTTTGCGGAGTTCCAGCGGAATCCCTGCACAAACGCCAGAATCAAGATATACATGACCAGCGTGATCACCAGATTCATCACGGTGAGGTCATAGACCTGACGGGCGGGAACATAGGCGTAGAGGGAATAGTTCCGCCCATGGCTGTACATTCCATAGCATTGCTCAATGCCCTTCGGAGCGTACACGCGGATCAGTTTATCTGCCCGGTTGCTTCTCCGGATCGACATGAGCCGTTCACTCTCGAAAATGTTCATACCAATCAGAGTGGGGTCGTTGGAGGCCGATACCCGGTTCTCCTCCACCACCAGAAGAGTCCCCGTGGAGTTGACCCCATAGCTGTCTATCAGAGGCTGGATGGACAAAACGGACTTTTGGGAAAACTCCGCCCCGGTATAGCGGTAGGCCAGCACCGCACCCGCGCCGTCAGCGCAGCTGTGCACAGCGACATCGGCAAAACTACCCTCGTCCAGCTCCACATGCTTGACATAGGTCTTCTGCGGGTAGCCGATGACACTGAGGATCGGTTCCAATTTGATGCCAGACTGAAGCTGTGCGTAGCCGATGCCATCCTCCGTGTACTCACATACCAGCTCGCCCTGCGCGTCCAGCAGGCAGATGCCCGTAAGCCACAGCTCCTTGGCGCGCTCCGACAGAGCCGCCTCATCGCAGTCGAGGGAGAGAGACTCCAGCGCGTGGACGGCGGCGGCCTCGCGCACAAGGCCCTTCGCGATGGCGGTTTCGTTGTACTTCGTATAGTCAGCGGCCTGCTCCTTGATAAACTCGATCGCTCCCGCCAGCCTCTGCTCGCAATTTTGCATATCCGCCTGTCTGGAAAGCGCGAAAACGATTCCGAGGAGGAAAATACCCACAGCAATACAAACGAGCCAGAATTTTTTGCTGAAAATGGTCTGCAAAGGATTACGGTTCAAGGCATTCCACCTCCAAATAGGTTTCGGGATGCTCCAGATACCTGCCGACGATCTCCTGCATGGTCCCGTCCTGACGCATCTGTGCAAAGGTGTCCATCAGCTCCTGTGCAAGACCGCGGTCATCATCGGCGGAAAAGGCTGCGCCGATTCCGGTGATCAGCAGCGGCTCGTCCAGAATGCGGAAGTCCGCGCCGTAATCCGTCATATACTGCAAAATGGCCGTTTCGTGGGCGGCAATGGCATCCACATAGCCGCAGTCCAGCGCCGCATACTGTACGCCCCGATCCTCCAGACTGATAATGTCCTCAAATTGGGGAATATCCGCTTGTCCGCTTTGCAAAAAGATCTCTTCCGGCTTACCGGTAGACTGAACGGCAATGGTCTTGCCGTTCAGGTCATCCATGGCGTAAATATCGCTTTTTGCATTGACGGCGATGATCTGCCGGCTGACCATGTAGGGGCCGGCCCATTGGTAATCCTGCTCACGCCCATCCATGGAGAAACAGCCCCAAATACAGTCGATCTCCCCATTGTCCACGAGCGTCCTTTTCTGCTCCCAGTCGATGGTTGTGAACACCGCCTGATAGCCCATCCGCCGGAACGCCTCAACTGCGATCTCCACGTCGATGCCGGTGGGGTCGCCGTTGTTGTCCAGATAGACAAAGGGCGGATAGGTGTCGCTGCCGATGGTGATGTGCGGCAGCGATGATATACCCGGCTGCTCTCCTGTCTGCGCCGCGCAGCCGCAGAGTACTCCGGCCACAAGCAGAACGGTCAAAATAAGCAAAACAAGTGTTTTGAAATGTTTCATCAGTAGGATTCCCTCAATTTCTGCTCCTCGATTATCTGTATAGGTTATTATACATTGATTTCGGCAAATAGCAATATTCAGCATGCCATTTACGCGACGCCGTTGCGGCCATCGCGGCAGTGTCCGGGCGGACATCCCCGCAAAATTTCTCCACAAATTTTTGCAGTTTCGGTTTTGCCTTCCGATGGGAACAGTTTATCAAATTCGTGAATTCTGTCAATCGTTTTTCAAAGCGTGTTTGAACCATTGCGAAAATGCGTTGAAATTTATAGATAAAGCGGTTATAATGGCGGCACAGATAATTATTTATTTATAAAACACCACGGCAGCGGATATTGCGTCCTTCCACCTGCTGCGCTGCGTGCAGAGGGAAAATTACATCTCGGCTAAAAATGTCCGCAAAGGAGAGTGAAATGAACAACGAAACCCGAAAGGAAACACAGGTATTACCGAAGGACGTCCGCTACGTTGGGGCGGATGACCTCACCTTGCCCCTTTTTGAAAACCAGTACCCTGTCCAGCCGATGGGCGTGAGCTACAACTCCTACCTCATTCTGGATGAGAAGGTCGCCGTCATGGACAGCGTGGACGCCCGCGCGGCGGACGAATGGCTCGCCAAGCTCGCACACGAGCTGGACGGGCGCAGACCGGACTACCTCGTTATCTCCCACATGGAGCTGGATCACTCCGGCAGCATCCTGCGCCTTGCGGAGAAATATCAGGAAATGAAGCTCGTCGGCAACACCAAGACCTTCACAATGCTCCGCCAGTTCTTCGGCGCGAAAGCACCGACAGACGACCGCTTGCTGGAGGTCGGCGAGGGTGAAACGCTCCCCCTCGGCGCGCATACGCTTCATTTTATGCTCGCCCCGATGGTTCATTGGCCGGAGGTGATGGTCGCCTACGAGGAAACAGAGAAGATACTCTTCTCCGCCGACGCCTTCGGGCGCTTCGGCTCGCTGGGGCGCACCGCCAACGCGCCGTGGGCACCGCAGGCGCGACGCTACTACTACAACATTGTCGGCAAGTACGGCGCGCAGGTGCAGGCGCTGCTGAAAAAGGCGTCCGCGCTGGAGATCGAAACGATCTGCCCGCTCCACGGTCCCGTGCTGACAGGCGGCGCGCTCGCCGAGGCCCTGCGGCTCTACGACCTGTGGTCGCGCTGGCAGAGCGAGTCGCCGGATGATATTCTGCTCGCCCACGCCTCCATTCACGGCAACACCGCCCGCGCGGCGGAGCTTTTTAAGCAAAAGCTCGAGGCGAAAGGCGCGCGGGTCACGCTCTGCGACCTGACGGCGACCGAAGTCTCCTACGCGGTGGCGAACGCCTTCTACTGCGGTAAGCTCGTACTGGCCTGCTCGACCTATGACGGCGGACTGTTCCCTCCCATGGAGGAATTTCTGAGCCACCTGCAAGCCAAGGGCTTCCGCAGCCGCACGGTGGGCCTGATCGAAAACGGCTCGTGGGCGCCCGCTGCTGCGCGGCTGATGCGCGCGAGGCTCGAGGAAATGAAGGACCTGCGCGTGTGCGACGCCGTGGTGTCGCTGCGCAGCGCGCTCAGTCCCGCAAGCGAGGCGCAGATGGAAGCGCTGTCCGCGGAGCTGTGTGCAGAATAAAGACGCAAACTGCTGATTCGGTATGGTATCCCACCTTGCTGCCGCCGGATACCGCAAGATGCATCGTGGAAAGGCGAAGAGCTCTATGAAACGAAAATACAAGGGATTTACCTTGATGGAGTTATTGGTCGTAATTGCGATTATCGCCGTACTGGTCGCCATTGCGATCCCAATGCTTGCCTCTCAACTGGAAAAAAGCCGGGAGGCGACAGACCTTGCCAATGTGCGCTCTGCCTATGCACAGGTTTCTGCAGAGGCCATGTTGGGAGATACCACGGCTACTGTCACAGTTGACTTGAAGCAAAGAGAGGCCGACTGGCAGTCGGTAGATCCCGTAAGCATCGGCGGCATCGTTCACTCCAGAGGGCAGCCCGACACAAACAACTGGATAGGCACTGCCACGCCGGGGGGAAGCTGTGAGGTTTCCTATAATGAGAGCTGCGGCGTGGTGCTCACATGGAGTGGGAGTGCAGCACCGTCCAAGCCGGACTACCCATTTAACACCAGCGAGAATTTTTTTGATGTGCTGTACAAGGCGGCTTTTTGGACAGATGGCACGCTCAAAAACAACCAGTCTTTCGAGTTTGACTCTCGCTGCCCGGAGTCGGACTTTATTCCGGCAATTCAGCAGGAGATCGACAAATTGGACAACAGCCTTCTGCAGCAGGCGGATTGCACATGGGCATATTTGGGATTCAAAAAGAAAAATGATGCAGAGCAGAAAAAAAACTGCTTTCTCTTATGGACTTCTCTTGACACGAATAAGGTCGGCGGTGGAAAACAGATCCCTGTGCTCATTCAAACCGGTGATGGAACGTACTATGTTTCCGAAACCACGACTCATCAGCGATGGAGAAATAACCAAAAGTATGTCACCGTTTCGGAGCGAATGGCAGACTACAAGGATCTTTTGAACTCAGACGCGGAATACTCCACGCTGGAGGCCGCCTACGACGCATACAAAACAGCCCTGAACAACGCAAAATACGACGGGGTTCGTGGAAGCTCGGGCCAATAAGGCTGCAAAAAGTCAGCTCCCTCTATACTGCGCGGTTCGATATCGTCGAAAGCACATAAAAGCATCCGCGCGAGGGGCTCAAAGATGTCTCTTTCTTGATCTTGACCGTGATCTTGCCGGTAGCAGCAACGTGAAGTCAGGCCGGTCAAGCCAGAGCGCTCCAATCAACACACTCGTGCCATGTGCAAGTACCGCTGGTACAGACGCAGCGATGAAATGCCTCAAAGCCAAGTCCTGGGGATGTGCCACAGGGAAAAGCTCCATCAAATTGGATTCTTGCATGGCAGAAAGGACCGCATTACCGAGCGTGAGCATTGGGTACAGTACAAAGGACAGGCAAAGCAGAATAAAGAAGTCGCCTTCTTTCCAACCGTTGGACAATCTGCCAAACCTCTATGGAGTTTGAAAAGGATCTGTTTTGAGAAAAGTGATTGTAAATATTTGAAAATCGCATACAATCATCTCGGCTTCCATAATAATCCAAAACTGAATGAATCAAAGGAGAAAATGATAATGAGTACGACCGCAAGAATGGTAATGAAGATTATTGGCGCAAGTCTGGCATTTGCTGCGTTTGTTTGTCTGCTGATTGGCGGTTGGCATGATATCGGTGCTGGCTATACTTGCGTGAAGAATCGGATGAATAAGAGATTCCGCTCCGAGTATGACGATTATGATGAGGAAGATTCGATAGGGACTCCTTCCACGTAATTTCAGGGAATTAAGCGGATTTGCCGCAGAATTTCCTCACCTGCAGAAGCCCCCCGCAATTCACACGCCAGATGCGTACAGAAAGCAAAAAGGGCAACCGTAGATCTGGCTTCCTAAACCGCTACCCGTCAAGAGGACAGTGAAAAAATAAAATTTTCCCGACCAGCAGAGTAAACTGCTGGCCGCTTTTTATGCGGCAAGAAAGAGTCTGTGCTTTTCTAAGGGGTCATCACCCCTAAATTGCGTTGTACTCGTCTGGTGGGGTAATAACGGATATAACGCTCAATCATCTGAATGGGATCTTGCTTGCTGGTAAAGCGTCTTCCGTAATAACGTTCTCGCTTCAGGATATCCCAGAAGCCTTCCATGGGATCGTTGTCAATGCAACGCGCAACACGCGTGACATACTTTGAGTCATTCCTGCCTGCACCAACTTCTGACAGAACACTCTGCCGGTGTACTGGAATCCCCTACCGTTGGTGGTCAGCGTAAATCAGAAATTTTTGCCCCGTTCCTTTTCCACACCGCGGGCATACTCCACCAACTGCTTCACCACGTCCCAGTTCATCAGCGGCTCACCGCCGAAGAAGTCCATCTCCAGATTGGTGCGCCCGCCCTCGGTTATGCTGGCGACCACACGGCTGCTCTACCACATGGGCAACATCTTCCGGGACAACGCGCCTATCCCTGCTGCCACCGGCATTCAAATCGACCATAAGCGGCTGCAGGAGCTCCAACGCAAACGCATCGCCTCGGCCGCAAGCCGGACGATCATGAACTTGAGCCGCAGGGATACACGATGCAGTTCCATTGATTCTGTAAATGCAAAAGGTGGCACAAAGCGTGTATATTTTGCGTTGCTATGGACAAAGAAGCATTCCAAAAGCAATAGCTTCCTGCACCGAGTTATGGTATGTATGTTGGCTGCCGTGGAGAGCACTGTTGCCACAGGTGGTAAGGTGCCCCCTGCGCAAAGGGCCTTCCTATTTTCGACAGCATAGCCGCTTTGCAGCACACGCAGCGGAGCGAGCTCGAATCGCTTGCTCCGCTGCGTGCGTTTACTGTGTGTTATTCTCCCCAGTAGCTCACGTGCAGCAGCTCGTGGCAGCGCTCCTCGCCGTATTCGGCCATCATGCGCACCACGATGGGATTGCGCTCGGCACGTTTGAACATTGCCGCGTTGTCGGACTGGTGCAGACCGTCGCCGCGCTTTTCCTTCGTGGCCTTGAGCCCGTGGGGCTGTCCCGCGCCGCCGACGCAGCCGCCCTGACAGGTCATGACCTCGATAAGATGGTAGAACGCCTCGCCCTCGTCAATTCTTTTGAGCAGCTTTCTTGCGTTGGCAAGACCGTTGACCACCGCGAGCTTCAGCTCGGTATCCCCGATGGTGACCGTTGTCTCCTTGATCGGCGCGTCGCCGCGCAGGCCGAGAATGCTGATCTCGCGCAGGGCGTTCTTGCTCTTATCCGGCAGACAGTGACGCACCACCGCCTCGGCCACGCCGCCGGTTGTGCCGTAGATGACCGCCGCGCCGGAGCCGAGGCCGAACGGCAGGTCGGGAGATTCCAGCTCCAGCTCATTGAGCTGGATGCCCGTCTCCTGCATCATGTCAATGACCTCGTGCGTGGTGAGCACCAGATCGACGTCGGGGCGGCCGTCGTGGATGAATTCAGGGCGCGCGGCCTCCATCTTCTTCGCCGTGCAGGGCATGATGGCGATGTGATAGGTCGTGCGGCCGTCCTGCGCGTCCTTTTCCGCGTACTTGTCGCGGAAGATCGCGCCTACCATCTCCATCGGCGACTTGCAGGTGGAGATGTTCTTGAGGTACTTGGGGTTCTCGTTTTCCAGATACTTCACCCACGCAGGACAGCAGGAGGTGAACATCGGGAACGGGCCTCCGTTTTTCAGCCGCTCCAGAAATTCCTCGGACTCCGCGATGGTCGTGAAGTCCGCGCCGAAGGTCGTGTCGTAGACCTCGTCCACGCCCATGAGCTTGAGCGCCGTGACGAGCTTATCGAGCACGTTTTCACCGGCGGGGACGCCAAAGGCCTCGCCCACGGCCACGCGGACCGCAGGCGCGATCTGGATGACCACGCGCTTTTTCGGATCGTGGATGGCGCGCCACGCCTCGCCGATCTGGTTCTTCACCGTGATCGCACCAGTGGGACACACGGCGGCGCATTGACCGCAGCTCACGCACTTGGTCTGCGCCATTTTGCGGTCGAACGCAGGCATGACCTGCGCGCTGCTGCCGCGATAGGCAAAGTTCAGGATGCCCATGCCCTGCATCTCCTCGCACACGCGCACACAGTCGCCGCAGAGGATGCACTTGTTCGGATCGCGCAGCACGGCGGGCGAGGTGTTGTCGATCTCGTAATGCTCGCGCGTATCCTCAAAGCGGATACGGCGCACGCCGAACTGCTGCGCAAGCTCCTGCAAATGGCAGTGCCCGCTTTTCTCACAGGTCGTGCAGTTGCAGTTATGCGAGGCGAGCAGCAGCTCGAGGATGACGCGGCGGTGCTTCAAAAGCCGTGCGCTGTTTGTGCGGATGCGCATACCGTTGCGCGGCTCCATCGAGCAGGATGCGTCGATCTTGCCGGTCTCTTCATTCTCCACCACGCACATACGGCACGCGCCGTAAACGGAAAGGTCGGAGTAATAGCAGAATGTCGGCATTTCGATGCCGGCCTTGCGGATCACGGAGAGCACGTTCTTTTCGCCGTCGTAGCTGACGCGCTGTCCGTCAATGATCATCATTCCCTTTGCCATGGCTCAATCCTCCTCAATGGCGTCGATCGCGCCGAACGGGCACGCACCCCAGCACGCACCGCAGTGGATGCACTTTTCGTTGTCGATCGTGTGCGGCATACGGATCTCGCCGGAAATGGCCTCCATCGGGCAGTTGCGCTTGCACTTGCCGCAGCCCTTGCACAGCTCCGGCTTGATGACAAGGCGGCGCTTACGGCCGTTGCAGATCGGGCAGTGGTGGTCGACAACGTGTGCGAGGTATTCCTTGCGGAAGTATTTGAGTGTGCTCACCACAGGGTTGCACGCCGCCTGGCCGAGACCGCACAGCGCCGTCTCGGTGATGGTGCGGGAAAGTTCCTCGAGCAGATCAAGGTCCTCAAGGCTTCCCTCGTTGTTCACGATGCGCGTGAGGATCTCGAGCATCCGCTTCGTGCCCTCCCGGCAGGGGACGCACTTGCCGCAGCTTTCATTCTGCGTGAAGCTCATGAAAAAGCGCGCCGTTTCCACCATGCAGGTGCCCTCGTCCATGACGACGAGGCCGCCCGAGCCGATGATGGCGCCGACCTTCTTGAGCGAGTCGAAGTCCAGCGGCAGGTCGAGGTGCTCCTCGGTCAGACAGCCGCCCGCGGGGCCGCCGATCTGCACCGCCTTGAATTTCTTGCCGTCCTTGATGCCGCCGCCGATATCGAAGATGATCTCGCGCAGCGTCGCGCCCATCGGCACCTCGATCAATCCCGTGTTGACCACGTTGCCCGTCAGGGCGAAGGCCTTTGTGCCGGGGCTTTTCTCCGTGCCGATGCTGTGGAACCATGCGCTGCCGCGCAGGATGATCTGCGGAACATTCGCGTAGGTCTCCACATTGTTGAGCACCGTGGGCCGCGCCCACAGACCCTGCTCGACCGTGCGCGGCGGCTTGACGCGCGGCATACCGCGCTTGCCCTCGATGGAAGCGGTCAGCGCGCTGCCCTCGCCGCAGACAAAGGCGCCCGCGCCGCGGTTGATGTGCAGATGGAAGGAAAAGTCCGTGCCCAGAATGTTGTCCCCGAGCAGGCCCAGCTCCTCATCCCGGGCGATGGCGATGCGCAGGCGCTCGACTGCCAGCGGATACTCCGCGCGGACGTAGATGTAGCCCTCGTCGCTGCCGGCGGCGAGCGCGGCGATCATCATGCCCTCGATGACCGAATGGGGGTTGCCCTCCATGATGGAGCGGTCCATGAACGCGCCGGGGTCGCCCTCGTCGCCGTTGCAGACCACATACTTCTTGCCCTTGGGCTGGCGGCGGACGCTGTCCCACTTTCTGCCCGCGGGAAAGCCCGCGCCGCCGCGGCCGCGCAGGCCGGAATCGAGGATCTCACGGCAGATGTCCTCGTCGGACATCTCAAAGAGCGCCTTTTCAAAGGCGGCGTAGCCGTCGTGGGCAAGGTATTCGTCAATGTCCTCGGCGTCCGTCGTGCCGCAGTTTTCCAGCACCACGCGCTGCTGCTTGGCGTAAAAGGGGATCTCATTGTGCTTGGCGTACCGCACGCCATTGAGCTCATAGAGCAGGCGCTCGACCGCCTCACCGCCGAGGATGGTCTTTTCAATGATCTCGTCGCAGTCCTCAAGCCTGACGTGCGTGTAAAGGAAGCCCTCTGGCTCGATCTGAAGCAGCGGCCCCATTTCGCAGAAGCCGTGGCAGCCGCTCTTTTTGAAGTGGATGGCGTCGTCTCCGCCCTCGTGGCGCAGCGCAACGCGCGTTTTCAGCCCGCGCTTTTCGCACTCGGACTTCAGGTAGTCGTAGATCTTCAGCGAGCCGCCCGCAATGCAGCCCGTGCCCGCACAGACAAGGACCTCGCGCCGGTCCGCCGCGAGCAGCTCCTTGGCCTGTACGCGCAGAGCGCCGAGCCGTTCTCTCGTCAGTTCAGCCATTTGCAGCGCCCTCCCTTGCACGAATGTCCTCAAGCAGCGCAAGCGCTGTTTCGGGATCCATCTTCGCGTGTACCTCGCCGTCGATCGTCATGACCGGCGCAAGGCCGCACGCGCCGAGGCACGCCACGGTCTCCAGCGTGAACAGCCCGTCGTCCGAGGTCTTTTTCTTGCCGGAAAGACCCAGATACTCATACACCGCATCGTAGATCGGGCCGGATTTGCGCACATGGCAGGCTGTGCCGGCGCAGACCTTGATGATGTGCTTTCCCTTGGCTTCGAGCGAAAAGTTCTCGTAAAACGTCGCTACGCTGTAGACGCGGGATACGCTGATATCCAGCGTATCAGCGATGAGCGTCAGGTTTGCTTCGCTCAAATAGTTGTACTCCGCCTGCACATCCTGCAAGATAGCAATAAGATTCGCCGCATTGTTCTCATGCGCGGCAAGGATGCTCAGGACCTTTTCTGTGTCAGGTTTCATGGTTGCCCTCCTATCTAATCCTGATAATAATTATACCGTAAATTTTTTAATGTTTTCAACATATTGCTACAAAAACAGCGATTGATAATTTCTATGTATTAACCTACTTAATATTTTTTAATAGGCATTTTTGTATTAGATAAGCTACGCTCCATGGGTAAGGAAGCCTCAGTACAAACGTGTTACCCTGGGCCAGAAGCCAGATGACTTAGAGCAGCACTGATATTCAATGAAGCCTTATTGATCCAGCTAATGCAAAAGGCAACACAGCCCATGCATATTTTGCACCGCTGTAAACCTGCTAAAAAGTCAAGTCCTAATTCAAAGAAAAGTTATAGGCAGAAAAAGAGCATAGCAAAGCAGAGGCGGCAAAGCGGATCGCTTGGCCGCCTCAAATAAAGTATTGGAGATCTCAGCTCATTCTATTGCCGACGAGCTGCGGTAGAGTTCTGTGACCTTGCCATAATAGATCCGGAGGAACTTATTCAGGCCTGCCACCATAGCGAGTTTACCGCTCTTTCCCTCACCGCGTTTTTTCTCAATGAATGTAAAAATCGGATCGTTTGCCGGTTTGTGCATCCGCCAAATCAAGTCCACGCTCACCAATCAGATCTTCCGTCAGGAGCTGCTGCACGTCTACGAACAGAAAAGCAAGTCGCGAGACGAGCTGGTGGCGGAAGCGCGGAAAGCCATGCTGGAATTGGCGAAGGCGATGCGGGAAATGACCTGCATCCACCCGGAGGCGGAGCAGATGATCCGGGATCTGTCGCGGCAACTCGGTCAGGTCGGCGGCAAGAAAACCTACGGCTATCTGCCGAAGCCGATGAAAAAGTTGGTGGACGAGATCGTCGACCAAATGGCGCGGCTGCCCACCGTGGATGCGTGCTACCAGACGTGGTGGGAGTTGCAATGTCAGGTGGAGGATTACTACTCCGAAGATAAAAAGAGAATACGTCCACCGCTGTCTCAGCAAAAGGAATTTCGCCAGATCAAGAACGCCGTCATCAAAGAGGCGGAGCATCTTCGCATGAACAGATTTTCCTTCGAGGACGAGGAAATGCAGGATGACGGCGAACAGATCAGCACCTACGCCATGAGCTATGAATGTCAGGATCTGCAAAGCGTGGCGAACGATGAGAGCTTTCCGTTGGCAGAGCGTGACGAGGCGGCGGAGCAGTTGGAGCAGCTTGCGGAGGACGGTGACGCCTACGCCCAGTACATCATCGGCACGGCGTACCGTGACGGCGGACTGCTGATACCGGACACAACCAAAGCACAAAAGCTGTTGGAACGCGCAGCCGAGCAAGACTTGGACGCGGCACAGTACGCCCTCGGCAAGCTGTATCTCTCCGATGATGCCGACCTTCACGATCCTGCCAAGGGGATCTACTGGCTGAAACGCTCTGCTGACAACGGCAACGATCACGCCGCCTACCGGTTGGGCAAGGAATATCTCAGCGGCAAAAATGTATCAAAAGACACTTCGACTGCGGCGGAATACCTGCGGCAGGCCGCGAACAATGGAAACGCCTACGCACAGTACCTCTTGGGAAAGCTGACCCTCATGGGCGAGGGCGTTCCCAAGGACATGGATGCCGCCTACGAATGGTTCGCGGCGGCGCGGGATAACGGCCACGCCTATGCGGAGTTCTTCATGGAACGCATGGAACGGCAGGAGGACTTGCCACCGCCCAACATTCTGCTGTCTGCTACCCGGCTACTCTACCACATGGGCAATATTTTTCGGGACAACGCCCCGGCTCCCGCTGCCACCGGCATCCAAATCGACCGCAAGCGGTTACAGGAGCTTCAGCGTAAGCGCATCGCCCTCGGCCACAAGCCGGACAATTATGAATTCGAACCGCAGGGATACACGATGCAGTTCCGTTGATTCAGCAGACGTCCCTGTCACCCCGCACCATACCGCTTGCGGTATTGAAGCGGTGAGGCGCCATAGCGCAGGCGAAACTGCTCGATAAAGTGGCTGAGCTG
>NZ_JAHLPT010000033.1 GCF_018918025.1 Oscillibacter sp. MSJ-31
ATGCCCTGGTCCGAAAACCTACCGGATATTTGCAGGAAAGACTCTTAACTGAAGGTCGGCAGCCATCTTTGCGTGGCCGCCGACCTTCTTTGTCAAGGTACGGGTTATTTACCGCTTACGTAAGGTAAGCGCTCAATAGATAATGTACAATAAGTTGCGCAAATTGGAAAAAGCATAAAAGAAGACATAGCTTGCAGACTCTGGTAGAATGAAGTCACGACACACCATTCTGAAAGGAGACAGCAAACTATGTCCGAGAAAATTGTATAGCTGAATGAGGAAATTATCAAGGGGCAGATCAAGGAATTGGTCCGCGGCAGTGTAGAAGAAACCCTGAACGAACTGCTGGAGAAGGAGGCAGAGTCATTGACGCAGGCGGCCCGCTACGAGCGCAGCGAGGCCCGTCAGGGCTACCGCAGCGGTCACTACGACAGGAACCTTACCACGACCTCCGGCGACGTCACGCTCCACATGCCGCGGCTCAAGGGCGTGTCCTTCGAGACTGCCATCATCGAGCGGTATCGCCGCCGGGAGAGCAGCGTGGAGGAGGCCCTCATCGAGATGTACCTGGCAGGCGTTTCCGCGCGCCGGGTGGAGGACATCACGGAGGCACTGTGGGGCAGCAAGGTCTCGCCCGCCACCATCAACAAGAAAGCCTACGTCCACATCGAGGACTGGCGGAACCGCCCCTTGCAGGGCGGGCGCTATCCGTATGTCTACGTGGACGGCATCTACCTGCGCCGCAACTGGGGCGGAGAGTACGAAAATGTAGCTGTTTTGGTGGCGATCGCCGTGAATGAGGACGGTTTTCGTGAGGTTTTAGGCGCTGCCGAGGGCATGAAAGAGGACAAGGCTAGCTGGGTCAGCTTCTTCCAATGGCTTCGTGGACGCGGCTTGGACGGCGTAAAGCTCGTCATCGGTGACAAGTGCATGGGGATGCTGGAGGCCGTGGGCGATGTGTTTCCGGACGCCAAATACCAGCTGCACGGTGCATTTCTACCGCAACGTTTGGAAATGTCAAGAAATGTGCAGTCGGGAAACACCCAAAATCTGAAAAGCATGGTAATACAGCGCAGTTTTCCGAAGCGGAGCGTAGCGGAACGCAGGAAAACTGTGGCGGCATCGGATCAGGCTGCCGTCTGCGCCTGCGCCCACTCCCGGTACTTCACAGGCGGCAGTCCCAGCGGGTTGCGCGTATAGATCCTAACGCGGTTGTAGTAGATAAAAACATAGCGGAAAATGATCGTTTTGACCTGTTCTCTCGGTAGCTTGTATGCCGCGATCTGGTAGATCTTCTCTTTCTTGAGCGTGGCGAAAAAGCTCTCCATCCGTGCGTTGTCGAAGCAATGTCCGGTGCCGCTGAGACTTTGTATCATGCCGCAGCGAGACAGCTCGGAACGAAAGGCTAAGCTGGTGTATTGACTGCCGCGATCCGAGTGGAACACCGCTCCGCTCAGACTCGGATAGATCCGCTCCAGCTGCCGCACCGTGTCAATGCACAGCTCCTTCTTCCTATTGTCACGCATTTCAAGCGCGACGATCTCGCCGTTGAAGCAGTCCATGATCGGCGAAACATACAGCTTGCCGTCTGCACACTGTACCTCGGTAATATCTGTGAGAAACTTCTCCGAAGGGCGCTGGGCGCTGAAGTCCCGCTTTAAAAGGTTTTCCTGCTCCTGTGCTTCTGTCGTGGTTTTCGTGATACCGTGCGGAATGCGTCTTTTATGGAGCCAGCCATTCTCTTTCATCACGCGGTACACCGTTCTCCGGCTGACGTCGACGCCGTCCTGCTCAAGCGCGAGGCATACGCGATCCACGCCGTAGTTGCGATTATCCGGATGCTCCGCAAGAATTGCATCGATCTTGACCGCAAGAAGCTGACGCCTGTTCCGCTTTTCCCTGTTTCTCAGCCACCGGTAATAACCGGACTCGCTCAAGTGCAGAACACGGCACATCTCCTTTGCCGTGTAGACACCCTTGCGTTCGACTACGAACAGGTGCCGCTCACACGCTTTTACTTCTTGCGATCTTGCGCGAAAAAACCAAGTGCGTCCTTGAGAATATTGTTCGCGGTCCGCAGCCCGGCATTTTCTCGCTCAAGCTCACGGATGCGGATCGTCTGCTCCTCTGCGCTCGGTGTCTTCGCGGGCGGTGTATTTCGGCGTATGCTGTGCCAATCCGCCAGCGTGTAATACGCAACACCGAGCTGCTGTGCAGCCTTCTTCACGCCGATCTCGTCTGACAGCTTCAGCGCTTCTTCCTTGAATTCTTTGCTGTAATGCTTCATTGCGATTCCCTCCATCTCTGTTCTTTCAGTTTAACAGATTTTTGGGGAATTTGCGACTGCACTTACAGGGTACTACTCCAAAGTCCCCTTCCGGCATGGCCTGCGGCGCCTGAAACATGATGTTATGCAGCTCTATCACGACGGCGCAGTTCGCAGCACGCACAGCTCCCGTCAGTGAGCACCCCTCCTCTCCGACGACCCGCAGAAAACCGCTCCCGTAAAACCCGTAAATTGCGATGGTTCCCGACCATGTGCCGGAGACCTTGATCGTCAGGATATCCGTCAGCAGCTTCGGCAGACTGTCAAGGTAGCTCTGCAATGCTGAAAGCTCGATCTCCACCGTGCGGCTCGGCACGCTCACCGCCAGCACCTTGCCGCGTGTAGGCGCAAGATCCTCGTCGACGAGCAGTCCGGCAGGGGATCAGGCGACCGTCACGCCGTCCGCGCCAACAGACTGTCGCAGATAGAAGCGGTAGACGCTCTCACCGCCCGCACGGATCGCACGGCTCTCATCGAGCCGAAACACCTGATAGAGTATTTCCCCCGCCTCGGGATCGCGAGCGTATACGCCCAGCTCCGTGAGCGCGTAGGAGACTCCCGCCCTCACCTCTGCCAGCGTCACCGGCAGCGTGGCGGTCTGTCCATCGGTCTGCGCCGGTCCGACCGTCAAGGTCTGCTTTTCGTCCGCCAGCACGGCAGCGCTTGCCGCCGTTGTTCCGCTGCCTGCCGTGACCTTGGTCACAGTCAGCCCTGCACCTGCGGCGGCCTTTGCCGCCAGTGCAAGCCCCTTAGTCGTGTAAAAGCCCTGTAAGCTCATGCCCGCGCCTCCTTATCGAATGCGCTGGATGCCGCGCTTGGGGCGTTGGGGCGCTGGAGCGGTCATCACGGGCGCTTGCTCCGGCAGGCGCTTTTTGATGTCCTCTGTCAGGCTTGCCTGATACGCCGCGCAGAATTCACGCATGCGCTTGTCCGTATCCGCGTCGTCCTGTCCGACGAGCAGCGCGGCGAAGCTCTCGCTCACGCCCGCCGCGCCGAGCGCGGCTCTGGCGCGCTCGGTTTGCACGCGCGCCTGCTTTTCGGCGCGAAGCGCCTCCAATTCCATCTTTTCTTCGTCTGTCATGTCGTTCTCCTTTACACTTATTGTTTTGCGTTTGCCGCCTCCGCCGCCTTGCGGCGCAGCTCCTCCTGCGCGTCGCTCACCCACGGCAGGTTTTCTAAAATGGTCTGCTGCGACAGCACGGGGGCGAGGGACAGCAGCGTGCTCGCCAGCGCAGTGTTGCCCTGCGGCAGATTCTTGTAGAAGGTCAGCTCGCCGCCGCTGAGCGCAACGCCGCGCCCCATCAGCCGCTCGCCCGCGCTCAGCACGCCCAGCAGGCTGCGCAGGCCGACTGTAAAGCTGCGCTCCTTTGCGCTTCGCACCTGCTCGATGCCCCAGAGCTTATACTGCAAGGCGACGCCAGAGCTGTTGCCCGCAAAGTGCTCATCGCCGAGGTCGGGCGTCATCGAGAGCTGCAAAATACTGCGGCGCAGGTTGGCCTCTAACTGGCCGAGCGCCTCGTGGTTGAGGTTTTTGACCACAAACTCCGCGCGTCCGCCCTCGGAAAGCACAAGGATGCGCGTGCGGTTGGCCTGCTCGATGTCCTTCTGCGTCGTGCCCTGCATGCCGTAGAGCGCAAGAAAGGCATTGTCGACGGACTGCATATCGTCCAGCGCACCGGAGAGCAGCAGATTGTAGGCGTCCACCAGCCCCGTGACCATCTCAAAGTCGCCCACGCCCTGACAGTTGTTGTAGAAGGGCAGCAGGGGAATGGTGTGCAGCAGATTTTCCTCCGCCGTGCCGAGCGTCACGCCGGTTCTGTCCCACACAAACGGGATGAGCCGTTCGGCCGTGTACAGCACGCCGCGCGTTTCGCCCTTACCGCCCGCAAACAGCCTCACGGCAGCGAGCAGGGGGGCGCCCGCGTCGCCGGAGCGAATGGCAAAGCAGTCGCAGGGGTCGCAGCGGCAGACCCGCACGCCGCTGCGCTCCGCCCACACGAGTGCAAAGCCTGCGCCGCAAATACTCAGGTCGCGCCCGAGGTCAAAGTAGAGGTGCGGCAGGTCGAGCGCGCGGCTGAGTTCGGCATAGCGTCCGCCCGCCGCCGCGTCGCCGTAGGCGAGGGTAGGGGAGAGGCCGAGGAAGTAGCCGGTGTGTACCTCGGTGATATAGCGCGGAAAGGGTGCGCGCAGGCGGTTGTCGGGGCGTCCGCGCACGGTCTCGCCCTTGTTGACCGTCTGCTCGCCGTGGTAGTAGTCAAAGAGCCTTTGCCGCTCGGGGCGCACCGTGCGCAGAAACTCGCCCACCGCCGCGCCGAGCGCCTCCGCGTCCGGCGCGCGCGCACAGATGATATCCTGTTTCAAAAAAAGTCCTCCTTCGCTGAAGTAGTCTATACCTTCAGTGTAGGAGGATTTTCCGCCTGCTTCCTCTGTCGCCGTTCACAGCCCGCCGACCGCTCGGACAAAACTCATGTGAGGCAAAAAAGAGGAGCGCCCGTTTCGGGGCGCTCCCTTGTCCTTTATTCGTTTGTCTGCAGCGTTTCGGCAAACCTTGCAGCATCATTTCCGCACGCCTCCAGCGCGGCGATCTTCTCAAAGAATGCCTGCGCTGTTTCGTCCACCGCGACCGGCACCAGCGCGTTCTCATTGTGCGTGCGCAAGGCGTCGGCATACGCCGCCAGCTTCGGCATCAGTGTCTCGCGCTGTGTCAGCAGGGGGCTTTCGTCCGTGTCGATCAGGCTGTAGTACAATATCATACAGCAGCCGTTCCATGTCTCCGCGTTCGAGGCGGAGTAGGCCGCGCCGAGGATCGCCTCGTCGATGGCCTTGCCGTACTGCTGCGTTTGCACATAGTAGCTCACCAGATAGCGCGGAATGGTATTGCTCTGCACCTTGGCGAGCTGCGCGGCATACTCGTCCGCCTGTTCACGGTAATCCTCCGGATATTCCATCTCCAGTGAATTCACCACATAGGAGAGCATCATGTCGTTCCGTTCATAAAGGTCGAGCTTTGCCGCCGCGCTGAGGTTATAGAGAAACTCATCCCCATCCGCGACCGGCGCGTCCGCCTTCGACGCCGCATAGAGGTTGCCGCACAGCGTCAGCACCACGACCGCGGTAAAGCCGATGCCAATATTCCGCGCCAGCAGGGAGGGGTCAAGCCTTTTCGCCTGCGTTTTCTTCTTTCTTCCGTTCTCCTCCGCCGCGGCGGTTTTTTCCGCAAACGGCTCAGCCCACGCGCCGACGATCAGCCCGTAGACAGCATAGGTCATGCAGAGGAACACGATCATCGACATGGATACGTCCCAAAGCATCTGCAAGCCGTTCATCACAAATTCCGCGCACAGTGCAGGGTAGAGCCAGTAAAATTCGTCCTCCCGCGTCTGCTTCCGCCTTTTCCAGAGCGCAAGCAGCATTGTGACCAGCGCACCAATATATAACGCAAGCCCGACCACGCCGTCCTCGAGCAGAATTTGCAGATAATGCTGATGCACATACCTCGTCTCATAAGGATAGTCCTGCACCGCCGTCACGCCGGTCTCGAACGCGCCCACGCCGCTGCCGATGACAGGGCTGCGCCGCCAGAGCCTAAGCGCATCCTGACGGAACAGCGCGCGCCCGATCTCCGAGTAGTTCATACCGAAGCTCTGCACGCGGACTGCCGCAAAGCCCGGCAGCAGCTTGTAGCGCAGCGGCAGCTCGGCGCTGCCGTCGATTAGCACGCGGCGCACCGTCACCCCCGGCTCCGCCGAGAGCTCGAAGAAGGTCTTTGCGTCCTCATCCGATACAGCGAAAGAGATCATTCCCTCCACCGCACCGTTGTGCAGCTCCGTGCCGCTGTTGCCCATCATCTGCACAGCGTTCTGTGTGTAGAGCCTGACCTTGACCTCCCCGTCCGCCTCGACCTGAATCGTATGCTCGCCCGCACTCAACTGTTCACTACGGTAAAGCTCCGGTCCAAAGGTATACGGTCCCGTCACATTCATTGCCGCAACGGCGTACACGCCCGCGCCCAGCACCACCGCGATCAGCACGCCGAAGGCGAGCTTCTCGTGCTGCTCCAGCACCGCGGAGAGCCTCGCGCTCACCGTCAGCTCCAGCAGCACGGACACCCCCGCGTTTGCCAGCAGCAAGGCAAGCACCAGCGCGCTCCGCTCGCTGTTAAACAGCGCAAAGGCAATAAATCCGCACACCAGCGTCGGCACAGCCGCGCCCAGCATCCGCAGCAGGGCCGCGCTGCGTCCCTTTCCCGCAAAAATCAGATATACTGCAACCGCCGCGATGAAGCAGGCGATCGCACCCATGCTGAACACCAGCAGGAATGCGAACGCGCTGACCGACAGCGTAACGGTAAAAAGAACACGCTGCCACCTTTTCTCCGCTCCGCACACGAGCGCGCCCGAGAGCAGAACGCCGATGGCAAAAACCGACGCCTCGATGTTGGAGTTACCAAAGATACCGTACAGGCGTGCGCCATTAAATGCTATGTTATCCGTGTTGATCGCAGGCAGCCTTTCCAACAGCAGCTTTGTAATGCCCGTGCTCACCGCCTCCACGCTCAAAAGCGCATAGAGCGCGGAAATCCCCGCGATCACGCCCATCACGCGCCGCGCAAACGCGCGGTCGAAGCGCCCGTGCATGGCAACGAGCAGGAAGAAAAACACCGCGATGAGGATCTTCGACCCCTCGCGCAGATGAAACTTGCCGGACATCGCCCAAAAAATCGTCACCCACGAAAACGCCGCATAGCCGAGCAGCAGCAGGGAAGGGAGGTTCCAGATCCGTTTGCGGTCGCCGAGCACAAGCAGCGCGATCACACCAATGCCCGCGAGCAGCGTCAGCCATTTCGTTCCAATGCCGCCGAAATGCAGCACTCCCAGCACCGCGAGCGCAAGGCACAGCGCCACCGTGACCCAAGTGAAGTTCTGTTTCCCGTTTATCCTTGCACGCATTGTAAAAGCCTGCTTTCTCAGTATTTTATGGCTTCATTGTACCGTTTTCATGCTTCGGTGTCAAGGCGGAGCTTGGCCCCTTCCATCCGCTTGTGCTTGCGGTGCGGCGCACGACATGATACAATTAACTTACACTAGAGCCAAAATGGAAAGCGGGAGGACAGCAATGAGCCGAGAAAACGAAAAGGTATTGGCGGAGCTTCGGAAATTTCTTGAACTCCACAACGAGGAGCTGAACGATGAGAAGGACTTTGACCGGCTGGCGGAGCAATTTCTGTCGCAGCACAACGGCTCTCCGGACGGCGGCAGTATGGGAGAGATCGAAACGGCCGATGACTATCTGGAGCTCGCTGAGCAGGCCGCATCAAAGAAAAAGCGCCTGAACTACTTGAAAAAGGCGCTGGAGCTTGAGCCGGATCATGTGGACGCGCAGCTTCAGCTGATCCTGACCGAGGCGGAGGACGCTCCGGAGGCACGCCTTACCGCCCTGGAGGATCTCATCAAAAAGGCGGCTAAGCCGTTGGAGGAGGAAGGCTGCTTTGAAAGAGGGACAGGGGCGTTCTGGGGGATCATGGAGACGCGGCCTTATATGCGCGTGCGCCGCGAGTACCTCGGTTCGTTGATCGAATGCGGCATGATGCAGCTTGCGATCGAGGAATGCCGGCAGCTTTTGGAATTGTGCGAGGGGGATAACCTCGGCATTCGCTATCTCCTGATGCATCTCTATGCCTATACGGAGGACGAGCTGCACGCATTGGCGCTGCATCGGAAATACGACGCCTATGAGGAAACGCAAATGCTGCTTCCGCTGTCGATCCTGTATTATAAGCTCCATCAGCTTGACAAGGCAGAGGACCACCTGAAACGGCTGGCTTCGGTCAATAAGGACACGAAGAAATTTCTGCGGATCATGATAAACGGAGACCCCAATGCCCTGATCGACCATCTGGACCCGTACGGGTATCGCCCCTTCACGATCGAGGAGCTGATCGAAGAGCTTGTGGGGAATGCGTTTCTCTTCGCCTCTATACCGCACTTCTTCGCATGGGCATCCAACTGTCTGAGCAAGCGCACAGGCAGCAAGGCAAAGAGGCCGTAGAACGACGGAGAAGGCCGAACGATCCGCCGCAGGTTCCATGTGAAAAATGTCCTGTCTCAATTTGTGGTAAACCGTTGAATATAACCACAATATATGGTATAATGTCCAAAATATGCAGTAGAGAGGATTTTTGCGCATGGCAAAAACTATGTCCGCATTTTATGATATGCCCCCTTGGGTGCAGCAGATGGAGAAACTGCATCGGCAGCTTGAGGCGCTCGCAAGGCCGTTGTCTTTTATCCACGAGGATGCTTTGATTGCAGCGAAAAACATGGCAGAGGCACTTGATAACCCAGCGCTGCAGCAGGCAAGTTTGTTAGCGCAATCGTGTACCCCGGGCATGATCAAAATGATACAGCAGGAGCAACTGCTGATGTCAAAGCTGTATCCTGACGGGATTGTGAAAGCGCTGCAACAGCAGCAACAATTCCTGAACGATTTTGCCCTGTTGACGGATCTGTGTCCAAAGATAGCCGAGCAGATCCCAAGCTGGACCCAATCGCTATCTGACACAACGGCGTTTCAGCACGAGGAACTATGGCTTGCCAGAGAGCAGGGCATATCCCGTTGGGCAGAGACACTTGACCGCGTTTCTGAAATAAATACATCATGCGAATTGGGATCGGATGAAATAGAGGAATTATCTGACGAAGAAAAGCAGCTCCTTACAGCAGAAGCATCTTCTATCGTTGCAGACAGCGAAAACTGGGAGCAACGGTTTATGGCGAGTGTAAAAAAGCACGAAGAAGATCATCCATTTTGGGCTGCTGTACTAAAGTATCTGATCATTCATATTCTTCTCGCTTATATTCTGAACGCAGGTATTTCAAAGCTCGGCGAAGCAGCAAGACCGACCAGAATGTATGAAGACATCACTCCGACATCTCAAGTCATTTACTATATTGAGCAGAATCAGACGGTGATCATTGTCGATGACTCTCCACGGTACTACTATGTGGTAGAAGCAAAAGACAAGGATAATCAGGTCAAAAGAGGCTATGTCAGCAAGCGGTCGATTCACATGATAGAGAAAGTCGATCGTATGGATAACCCCGCAGCGGATTAACCGTAAAGCCGAATATTCCTTACATAGCAGGGAGGTTTCATTCGAAACCTCCCTGCTATCATTTTTGCATATAGAGCAGCAATGCCTATTTGTTTTACAAGCAATTTCGTTCAACCACAAGGTCGTTGACGGTCGTGCCAAGCAGTACGCTCAGCGCGTAAAAGTTATCGATGTTCGGCAGCGTCCGACCCGCCTGCCAGTGATACACGGACTGGGGGCACGCCAGATTCAGATACCGCTGCACATCCAGGACCGTGTAGCCCATCTCGAGCCGGCGGCGGAGGATCTTCTCCCCCGTCGCCTTCACATCGATCACCGGATAGGGCATCACGCGCTGATGCCCTCCTCCGCCCATGTCCGCAGCACGAAGTGATACGGCGCTCCCGTGGGGTCGCACTGGCTGTTGAGCTGTCCGACCAAGCTGCATACCTCCCGCGGGTGGCGCGCTCCGATGAGCACGCTCTCCTTCGCCGGGACGCCGTCCATCGCGCACCCGTCCGTGTACAGGCGCAGCTGATAAAGATCCTCCGCCTTCGTGTTCTTTGCCTTGGCTTCGTAGATGGTCATCCCACCGGTCTTGCTCACCAGCAGGTCGATCTTTCCCTGCAGCCCAATGGTGCGGTAGGTTCCCTCCTCACGGCCGATGCGGAGCGTATCGCTCTCCGCCGCCTTCTTCTCCGCGAGCTTGCCGACGAGACGGCTCTCCAGCGACTCGCGCGAGGCCTCCGGCTGCCTGACGTTGGCGCGGATCCAGCGGAAAAGCGCCTGCGTGCGCGCGTCTCCCTCGACAAAGGCGTTCTTCGTCGTCTCCGTTGCCGGGAACGCGATGCCGTCCTCTCCGCGCAGGTCGATCTGCGCGAGGAAGCGGTTGCAGCTCGGGTGCAGCGCCTTGCCGAACACCTTGCTGTACAGGCCGCGCTCAATGCAGCGGCCGTTGATGCGGATCTCAAGACCGGAGGAGGCCATGTTGCCCTTGTAGTAGGTGGCATTCTCCTTATCCGCCTCGATGGTGCCGTAGCGGCAGCGGACGGTGAGCTTACCGCCGCCGAAGTCCGCCGGCGTCTCTGGCAGCTCCACCGGGTCTTCCTCCCAGAGAGGCTCAAGCGCCTCGAGCTGGTGGAAACTCTCAGGAGCGTTCTGCTCACGGCAGATGACGCCGATGGTGATGCGGCCCTCGGCGAGGATGGCCGCATAGGTGTAGGCGAGTTCCTCTTCGAGGTAGTCGCACAGCTGGCGGAAGTCTGCCTTGGCGCGCTTCGTTGCGGGCTTGAGGCTCTCGAACTTCTCCTTGCTGCAGCGGACGCGGATGGTGGTGCCGGTCTCATGCAGGATGGCGCCGTTGCCCTGATGGACCTTTGCGCGCATCTTCCGGTCGATGGCGGCATAGGGCGCAGATACACAGCGGTACCGGTCTGCCGCCGCATCCTCCTTGGTGCGGCTCTCCAGGAGCCACACCTCGACCTCCTCACAGAGGTAGGAAAGGGCGTTCTTCAGCCCGCAGCCGTGCTCATTCAGCGGCGTCTGCGCCCCGCCGCGGCCGGAGATGGTCAGAGCCGTGCCGAGGTCCGAGATGCCGGTGCCGCTGTCGTAGACGGAGATGTCGACGTAGTCGCCGCCATCCGTGAGACGGAGGATGACCTCGCCGCTGCCGCCGTTTGCCCTGATGGAGGAGACGGCATTGTCCACCAACTCCTCGATGGCCTGAGCAGGGGAGGTGTAGTGGCCTCCAATGGCCTGGAACAGGGCGAAGCCGCTGGGGGTGTTGTCGAGTACCGTGTCGCCGATGCAGACGCCGGAGGGCTCATAGATGTTCTCGGGGATCATGGGATCATTGTTGAAGAGGTTCTGAATGTAGTTGGTCGAGTTCATGGATCATATCTCCTATAAAATAAAATTTAATTTCGGCGCGGTCAGTTCCACGCCTGGGTGCCTTCCTCCGCCTGCAGTCCGAGATGGATAGCCAGAGCGTGACGGAGGGCGAAACGGTCGTAGGGCTCGTAGACGCAGCCGATGCGGCGGATGAGCGTCTTACGGCGGATGGCCTTCACCTTCTCGCACAGAGCGCGGCTGGTGTGGTCAAGGCCCTGTTCCGAGATGAGCACATGCGTCGGGAGCTGCGTGCTCTCGCGGTCCGAGGTGAGGGGGATGACGGTGACGGTATCCGTATCGCCCTCTTGCGAGATGACGATGACGGGACGGCAGTCGTGCCTGCCGAGACAGTCCCACGCCGTCCACATCTCGAAGGGCTTGGTGGTCTTCGTGTTCATAGCAGGTTCTCCTTCGTGATCAGGAAGTGATGGGCAAGAGCTTTCAGGACGCCGTTGCGTTCTTTTGCCGGCCAGACGTAGCCGAGCCCGCAGCCGAGACAGCTTGCGTGGATGGTCACCGGGTAGTCGCACAGCGCCATATAGGTCTTGTCGTCTACGGTGACGAGCGAATGGCTGCCGGCCTGCCAACCTTCGCTGGGCACATAGTGCCCGGTCGGGATGAGCGGGACGACGGTGACATAGTCATCGCAGCTGTTATCATGCGAGACGGTGAGCGTCGGACAAGTTCCGCCGAAGCCGCAGGTTTCCGGCAGAACAGCCAGGCAGCAGAAAAATGCCAGGCTGCGGTTAACGCGCACCCGGATGGGTGCCTTCTTCGTTTCTTCCATGGTATATCTTTACCTCCTTTCCTCAGAGCGGTAAGCAAAACAGCGTGCAGGCATTTCGCCTACACGCTGCTCTACACCACTCCAAGGGTGCGGAAGTCTGACGCCTGAACGCACACGGAGGAACTTTTATAGTGCCCGTATCTTGCCAAATGGGGCAAAACAGGGTATACTACTTCCTGACGGTGCGGCTTCAGCCGTTGTGTAGGTGGATCTGTCACCTGCGCAGGTTGCGGAGTGTTGGTAGCACTCTGCAACTGCCGTTGTTTTGTTATAGTCGTAGTATAACATATATGAACTCATATATCAACTGGCGTTTTTGCCAAATATATGAGCTCATATATGTCGATAGTTGCTAAAGTAAATGAAATTGTGTAGATTGAGGAGATTGAAATGAAAACGACAGACGCTCAGAAGCGTGCGTCAACAAAATGGTTGAGCGAAAAAGTGGAAAATGTTACTTTTCGTGTACCGATAGGGAAAAAAGCTGTTCTTCAAGAACATGCAAAGGCTCATGGGGAGTCTTTAAACGCATTTCTTTATAGAGCTGCAAACGAGACTATGGAGCGCGACAAGCAGAAATAAACCCGTGGGTATTAGAGCTTTGCTTTCGAAGCCATTTCTCTAATACCCACGGTTCTTATTATAATGTATGTCTTTTTAGAAACCGAACACTTTCTCCCGCAGCGCGGGATTCCCGAGGATCGCCAGATACCGGCGAATATTCGGCTCGCCGCGCTCGGCGAGCCGCTCCAGCAGAAGAACGGCGGCCTGTACCTTCGGCTCCGCCTGCCGCGCAATGAACCCGTAGAACATATCCCGAAAAGCGTAGTTCCCCGCACCGGGGATGGCATCCGCCATGGCTTGCAGAAACCTCTCCGGCGGGATCGTGTCGGTAATCCCGTCCAGCTCCGCGCGGAGCGCCTGCATCCACGCTGTCATCTCGTCGGAAAACTGCACCTTGCCGTCCGACCGCCAGTAATACGCCATGTCGTCCGGGGCAACACCGAAAAGCTCCTGCGTGGAGACCGGCTCTACCGGCGGACAGGGCTGCGGCGCTGGAAAGCGCTCTACGCTCGGAATGTCCGCTCCGAGTTCGTCCCACAGGACCCAGAAGTCCACACCGAACTCCCGCGCGGTCATCGCCACAGCGAGGGCGGGAGAAACAAAGCAGTAGGAGAATGCCAGAGTGTTGCCGCCCTGTTCGTCGATCACAATGCTACGCTCGGTCATCGGCATAAGGAGGTATTTTTTTGCATCCTCCAATGTACCGCCGCGCTCGTGCAGCGCCGACAGAGTCTTTTTCAGGTGCGTGAAACAGTTGCGGACCCCGATGGCGTCCTCCTTGTGATAGATCTCAACATCTTCCTCCTCCGAGGACATATCCGCGTAAAATTCCTCGAAAAAACATGCGGCGATATAAGACTCGACCTGCTCCGGATCGGCACACGCGGTGGGAACGTCGTGGATCAAACCGGTCAGGTCCTTGTTGTATTCGCCGCAGTCGTCCTTGTGCAGCAGCTTCTCAATTTCCCACAGTTGGGT
>NZ_JAHLPT010000034.1 GCF_018918025.1 Oscillibacter sp. MSJ-31
CATGACACCGCGCGAGATCGAGGAGGACATTTACGGCAAGCTGGAACGCTGCCGTCAGATGGACGAAAAGCAGAAAGCAAAGGATTCCATTTTCAAGAAAGGCTCTACGCAGCAGCGATAGAGCCTTTTTTCATACCCGAAGGAGGAAGGCGAAATGAAGGTATTAGTTGTGGAGCCGGGGTACGCCCCGTATGAAAAGGACATCGAGGGACTGCATGGGATGCAGGAGGTCGTAGGCGGCACGATCACCGCCATCTACCCCTTTGCTGAGCCGGTCGCTGTGGTAGGCAACGATGACAGCATTAGTTTAGGAATGCCCTTTAACCGCAGTATGGAGGGCGGCTACGGCGGTGTGTTCGGCCCGTTCTTTGTCTGTGCACTGGAGGAGGATCACTTTGGCAGCCTGACGGCGGAGCAGATGGAGACCTACAAGAAAAAATTTCGCATGGCCGAACTGCTGATCGGTGCAAAGGGCAACACGCCGATCACACTCAAGGTCGAGCCGAGGCAAAAGGCGCAGGTACCTGACCGAGACAAGAAGTCAAAGAAACGGGAGCGTTGAGGCATGGCCAGAACTACCGATGAGCGGCTGGATTACCTGATGGAGCAGCTGGAAAAAGGCACGCAGAATATTTTTGAGAGCGGACGCTATGCGGAATACCTCGCTGTCATGTCCAAATTCCACCATTATAGCTTTCGCAACACCATACTTATTTTTCTGCAAAACCCCAATGCGTCTCATGTGGCTGGCTTTCACGCATGGAAGAAGGACTTCAGCAGAAGCGTCAAAGCAGGCGAGCACGGCATCCAGATCCTTGCGCCTTGCCCAAAGCGGAAATGGATGGATCACGACAAGATCGACCCAGCTACGGGTCTGCCGGTCAAGGACGAGAATGGAAACACGATGCAGGAGCGCACGATCATCACCATCCCCCGTTACCGCGTCGTTACCGTCTTTGACGTGAGTCAGACCGAGGGCAAGGAGCTGCCATCCCTCGGTGTCGCTGAGCTGTACGGCGATGTTCCGAACTACCAGTGCATTTACGACCGCCTTGTGGCTTTTTCTCCTGTGCCTGTGAGCATCGAGCCGATCGCGCAAAGCGGTGCAAAGGGCTATTTCAGCGACCGCGAGCAGCGTATTGTCCTCCGTTCCGGCATGAGCGAGGTGCAGACCGTCAAAACGCTTATGCATGAGATCGCACACGCCGTGCTTCACAACGCGGAACGCTTACAGGAAACCGGGAAAAAGACGCGCGGTCAAAAGGAAGTCGAGGCGGAAAGCGTCGCCTACGTTGTCTGCCGACATTTCGGCATCGATGTGTCCGATTACTCCTTCGGCTATGTTGCGGGCTGGAGCAGGAGTAAGGAGCTGCGAGAACTGCATGAGGCGCTCAACACCATCCGCAAAACTGCCGCGGAGATCATTGATGCAGCTGCGGTACCCACGCGAGAGCATGAGCGAAAGCAAAAAATATATAGCCATTAAGGAGAAGCAAGATGGAACGCATGAAAGAAATCGAGATTTTCGGTATCCCTGCACTTTTTACGGAGAAGCGGATCGACCATGACGCCGTGTATCCTGGAATGTACCGCTACGAATTGGAAACGGTGAACAACGGTCCCAAGCGCGTGTCCGACACGGCATCCGGCACTTTCCTCGGCACGGTGCTCACACCTGTTCCTATCCCAATGGACAACGGGCAGCGTGAGCTTGCACCGGACGACCTGATGCTGGATGCGGAGGCCGGAAGCTGGACACCGCAGGAATTTGAAGAAAAGTACCTGTCTCCGAATGGAGAGAATGGCGGGAGATAGGATGCAAAAAGAAATCGACCTCCTATCCTTTCTCTCTCGTGTGACAGAGAAGAATACCAAGCACTATCGCTCGGACTTCCTTTACGACAGCAGGAAGCTGCAAGAAGCGGCACAAGCCGCTGCACCGGAGGAACGCTGCTTTTTCTGGATGAGCAGGCCAAGCGGAACATGGTGCGTTTTGGAACGCGAAGCATTTATCCGTGGCAGCAGCGCACATAACATCTGGACGCATTATGCGGATGAACCGGAGGGGATCATAGCATACCGTGTGAATGTTATAGGGGGAAAAGGGTAGAATCGTGGTCGGGACGGTGCATCCGCTGGACTACCGTGAACAGGTGCGGCGTGTTCTGACTCACGCGATCCCTGCCACATTGGTGACGCTGCGCTATGAAAGCGGTCTTACCGTCACGGTCCCCTTTGCGGACTACCCACGGAATCTTCCAATCATTCGACCGCAAAACGGAGGCATCCAATCTGTGCGCTTTGAGGGGCAGGATGAGGCGGCATTGGAGGCTGCACTCTCTGTAGAGCGCCAATCGGAACAGAAACGAGTGACAAAAAAGCATTGTTCCCCGACCCGATAATTGATCCCGCAGTCACAGACAGCGCCGCCGATGGCGGTGCTGTCCCAGCAAGTATGTCATTTGGTAGCACAAATGACGCTTGCTGGGGTGTACCCCAGACCCCCGGTACGAAATGAAATCTCACCGTGAGATATGAAAGGACTGATGAGCATACAACATGAATTTTCCCCATGGGGACAAATGGATGAGGTCATATTCGTTCTCCCCGGCATAGACCTTGTTTCAACACCGAGCCATGGCGGAGCGAGAGTGACGCGCGAGGCAGCCATGCTGCTCTCTCCGGAGGCAAGGAAATGCGGGTTCCGCGAAGGCGGCTATTTATGGTTTGAAGAGGACTGCTGTGAGCAAGTGGTGCTGCGTGAGCTGATGGACAAGAAGCTGTGGACGCCGCCTGCGGATCGGATCAAAGACGCCGCTGCATTTGAACGTGCCATTGACCGTGTGCTTCAAGCCTGCCAGCCGGAGTATTGGGCATCGCGTGAGAAACGGCTGGCGCGGAGGCTGGAGAGGCCTACGCGGACAGGCCGTGTCAGGTGAGCGCGGGAATTGCGTCCCACCGTGAGACGCAATTTAGAACAAACTGAAAGGAGCCGCTATGCGAACACGGAACCGTCATATCAGCGTGTGGATGAACGAGCAGGAATACCGGCATTTGAGGGCGCAGGCGGAGCTTGCCGGTATGGGGATCGACCCGTTTATCCGCAGCATTGTTTCCGGCGTCCAACTCCGCCCACGCCCGCCCGACACCTATACCGCCCTACTACGCGAGCTGTCCGCCATCGGCAACAATGTCAACCAGATCGCATATTGGGCGAACGCACAGCAAAGCGCCAGCGAAGCGGATATTCAGGAGGCCGCGGCGCTGGTCCGTCGGGCGTGGCGGCTCGTCAAGGAGACGCTGTGAATGGCTTACGACAAGATCATCCCCATCCGGCGACGGCTGGATCATTGCCTTGCCTATGCCGCAAACGAACAAAAAACCGACCTTGCCGCCGCACTCCATTACATCGGCAATGAGCGGAAAACCGCGCCGCCCCATGCAGACCGCTTGCGGACCGGCATCAACTGCACGGTGGAGACCGCTTATGCAGAGATGCAGGCGACCAAGCGCCGGTGGGACAAATGCGGCGGCATTCTCGGCTACCACATCATCCATTCCTACGCCCCCGGCGAGGTCACACCGCAGGAGGCACACGCGGCCGGCGTGGAGTTTGCCCGCCGTCTGCTGGGTGAAAGGTACGAGGCCGTGGTCGCCACACATCTTGACCGCGAGCACCTGCACTGTCACATCGTGTTCAATTCCGTCTCTCTGGTGGATGGCAGCAAATACCGCAGCGACTTCAAAAGTTATTTTGGAACGCTGCGCGGCACATCCAACGTGGTCAGCCGCGAGCGCGGCTTATTCGTCATCGAGCCGGAGCACGAGGGCAGGCATTACGCTGAATGGGACGCAGAGAAGCACAGTCGCCCGACCGTGCGCGGTGCGGTCCGCGCCGATGTGGACGCCGCGCTTTTGCGGGCACGCAGCTTTTCCGACTTCCTCATCCGTCTCCGCGCACAAGGCTATGAGGTCAGGACCCAAGGCAAATACCTTGCTGTCAAGCCAAGCGGCAGCAGCCGCTATGTGCGTCTGAAAAGTTTAGGAGAGGACTATACCGAGGCTGCCATCCGCGCACGGCTCGCCGTTCCCCGTGCCGAGCGGCAGCGCCTACAGCCGTACAAGCCGCCGCGCAAGGTGAAGCGGTATCGCGTACACGCGCCGATGCCGCCGCGCAAAAGGGTCAAGGGCTTTCACGCGCTCTACCTTTACTATATTTATCTCCTGCGCGGCAAGACGCCGAAGCGGTCCCGCCCCGTGCCGTTCACGATCCGGCAGGAGGCGGCAAAGCTGCGCCGCTACCAGCGGCAATTCCGATTCCTGCGCGAAAACCGGATCGAGACGGTGCAGGAACTCTCTATGCTCCACGACGCTTTGCAGGCGCAGATCGACGCGCTGACTGAGCGGCGCAAGGGCTTGTACGAATGGAAGCGGCGCGGCATGGATGTGACGCAGGAATTGTCTACTGCAAATGAGCATCTGCGGCAGGCGCGGCGCAGCCTGAACCTCTGCCAGAGCATCGAAACGGACATTCCGCGATTGCAGACGCAGACACAGCAGTATCGGGAGCAAAGGGCGAAAAAGGAAGCGGAAAAAAGAAAATACAAGCAGCAGGAACGATAACACATTTTGGAAGGAGCATTTCTTATGGATGTTAGTGCAGAGGCTGCCGATCTGGTGGTCAAGGAAGGCTTGCAGGCAACGGAAACGGCGGTCAAGCTGGCGGGGAGCGGCATTAAAAATGTTGCTGCTCTCTTGCTTGCCCTGTCCAAGCAGGATTATAAGGTCATCGGGCAGGCCAGCGCCGCGCGGCTGGCCCGCGACCCAAATCCTCCCGCAGTCGTTCAGATCCGTGCGGAGGACCTCTCGCGCTTCCGGAAGATGGCGGCAAAGCAGTACGGTGTGCTGTATCTGCCGGTCCGCAAGCGCGGGGACGACAGCGGCCTTATTACCATCGTTTCGACGCAGACCTATGCCGCAAATCTCAACTGTATTATGGAAGAGCTGGGCTACCCCGTGCCGGTCAAGGAGGCGGACGAGCCAAAAAAAGCAGTCCCCCTCGCTCCGTCCGAGAAAGCCTCGAACGAGCGAGGGAGTATCTCGACAGCATCGCAGGAGAGGACTACGGATGATGTCAGATCCTCTGTGCTGGGGAAGCTGGAGGCCATGCGGCAGCTCTCCGCCGAAAGAAACACGGACCGCATGAAGGTCAAAGAACACATTCGATGAAGCAGAAAGGAGAACTACACCATGATAAGTATTCGTGATCTTATTGAGAAAACGACCTCACAGAGCGAGCAGCAGCGGGAAGTCCGCCAGGCTGAACGGACAAACCTCTCACAGATGCGCGACGCCGCATTTGAGGTCGTCACCACAGAGCCGGAACTGTACCAGAAGTATCTGACCTTGCAGGCAGACAACATCCGATGCAGTGCCGGCAACGTCGCGCTGACCCTGATCCAGCTCCCCGACGCCAGCAAGATCGGCTCGATCGACTATTGGCACAGTGTCGGACGCTATGTGCAGGACGAGGCGATGCAGAACGGTGCAAAGGTGTTCGTGCCGCCGCGCAACAAAAATGCCCGCGGCTATTTTATGGGCGTTTATTACGACATCAGCCAAACCACAGGCAGGCCGTTGGAGGGGCAGGCGGTCATTCCCGAGGGAAGCCCGAAGCTCATTGCCGCACTGGAACCGCTGATGCAGGGCGCGCGGGCTGCGCTCAAAGAAGATAACACGCTGGAGCAAAGCGCCTATTACGATCCCAACACCCTGACGATCCTCGTCAACACCGAGCATCCCGCGCATGATGTGTTCGCTGCCCTCGCCGTAGAGAGCGTTCATGCGCGGATGCACAATCAGGGACGGAACACACAGTATAACCGAGAAGCCTACCAGATCGACGCCGAAAGCATCGGCTACATGGTCTGCCGACGCTTTGGCGTGCCGTGCAAGCTGCCCGATGCAAGCGAACTGGCAGCATCCTTTGATGGATGCGACCCCGCAATGCGCGGTACATATCTGGAGGAGCAGCGGCAGACCGCAAAGAGCATCGGAGACAGCATCGACCGCACCATCAATCCCAAGCAGCAGGAGCAGCGCCGCGGTCGTCCAGCATACACGAGATAAGGCGGTGTGTTTCCCTTGCCGGAGAGTACGCCGTCGCCCCGTAAGCGTCAAGGCCGAAAAATGCTTGCGCATTTTCCGCGAGCCGACCAGTCTGCGGACTGGTCGGACCTTGACGCTCACATTTCGCCGCCGTATACGGTGAGCAAGGGGAACACACCACAAAAGCCGTCTTGCGACGGCTTTTTGATTTTATAAGTATTTCTACCATTCATGTCCCACGATGGGACAAATTTTGAAGGAGGATTTTCCTACATGAGAAAACAGAAAAGCACAGTCACACTCCTTGCGCTCGCGCTTGTGCTGGCGTTTGGAGCGGTCCCCGTTATGGCGGCAGAGGATACCGTGCCGCCCACTATCCCGACCGTCTATCCCATTGAGGTACACAGCAGCGAAAGCGGCGGCGTATACCGGCTGGAAAAGGTCTACTGTCTTGGCACAAAGGACGATCCCGCTGCTATTCCCACACAGAGCTTTGAACGCGAGGGACGGCACTATGAGCTCCTTGACCTGCTCAAAGCGGGCCAGACGGAGACGGACACGCAGGAGCACATCGAAATCATTACGCTGGAGAGCAGCACCAAGGACATGAGTGAGATCATCAAGGTAATTGAGCCGGTCATGGAGGTCACTACGGAGGATGGATATACCGGCACGCTGACCGCGGACTACACCACCATTCAGGTCGAAGCCAGCGGCTACAAGAACAGAAGCCGCACGGTGACGGCAGAGCGCACCTATCCCAACCTCTCCGACGCCGATGTGTCGTTAATTCCGAAAACGGTGGAGGAAAATGGCCGCACCCTGACACTTGCCGATGTGAGCTGGCAGGAGGCTGCGACCGATCCGATGGACGGATACGAAGTACCCTTGCGTTATACGGCGGCTGCAAGCTATACCGGAACGGCGAGCTATAAGACCGCCACCGGCTACACCGTAACGGTGGAATACAAAGGCGATGTTACCAAGACGAGCTGCGACACCGTGCTCTACACCGCTATTTTTACGTCCCACGGTGAGACGCATTTTGAGAACAAAACGCCGCTGCTCGCCGCGCTCGGTGTATTGGTGTTCTCCGGCGCGGGCTATGCTGGATACAAAGGCTATCAGCGCTATATTAACAAGAAGAGAGGTTACGCCGCATGAAAAAATACATTCTATCACTTGCCGCCGTCTGCTGTATGCTGACATTTTTTTCCATATCTGCGTCTGCGCTGGAGTATAGCTTCGATGCGCCGGACGCGGGGCTGTTTGGACGGCCTACCTCGGACAATACCATCTATGTCACCACGGACGAGCCTGCCAACACGAACCGCGGCAAGGACGCGGCGTATATCCCGCCTGCCTTTGGAAGCCCGACCAGCTACACGCTGAACGCGGGCGAGCGCCTGACGCCGAACCTTGTGAGCGGTTCGACCACGGGAGCGGTCAGCGGCACAGGCGGCGTGACGATACTGCCTTCGAATGGAGTAGAAATCGGGAGTTGGAGCTATCAGCCCATCGGCTACACCGCCGTGACAAGTGACCTCTACTATAGCGGCGGCTATCTTGCCACGCTAAAAATTCCCACGCTCGGCTTGTCCGTCAAGGTGTATCAGGGGACGGACAGTGACGCGCTCCGCAAGGGCGCTGGGCATTTTGCCAGCACGTCTATTTGGGACGGCAATGTGGCGATTGCAGGTCACAATCGCGGCGTGAACAATCATTTCGGCAAGATACATACGCTCGATATTGGCGACACCATCAAGCTAACGACCAAGCTCGGCACGAGGACTTATGAGGTCTATGCCGTCTATAAGGTGAGCGTGGATGATATGAGCGTGCTGAATGACAGCACGGAGAATATCATCACCCTCGTCACCTGCGTGATGAATCAGCCGGATTACCGCTGGTGCGTGCAGGCTCGTGCGAAAATTTGACGAACTTTTCCGTCTCCTTTAGACTGAAAGCATAACAAAATCAAAGGAGGCAGACACCATGAAACACGCAAATTTTCTCACCGGCCTTGTCGTCGGCGCCCTCGTCTTTGGCGGCACCAGTGCCTATGCCGCGGGCATTCTGGCCGAGTACAGCACCAACCACATTTTTGTGGACGGGCAGGAGGTCCGGATCGAAGCCTACGCCATCCATGACAACAACTACATGAAGCTGCGTGACATCGGAAAGGCCGTCGGCTTCAACGTCTATTGGAACGCCGAGGATGGGAGCGTCCAGATCGAGACAGATAAGCCCTACACCGGCGAAGCCCCGGCAAAAGGTGAAGCTGCCGACGATGCAGACGCCATGAAGCAAGACATCGTGGATCGGACCAATGCCCTACGCAAAGAAAATGGCGTTGCCGCGCTGCGTGTCAACGACAAGCTCATGCAGGCGGCGCAGGTCCGCGCCGATGAAATGGCCGCGCATACGGCCTATTCGCACACAAGGCCGGATGGTCAAAAGTTCAATACCATCACGAATTGTCCCTACATGGCCGAAAATATCCATCGCATTGCAGAGTGGACGTTATCCGAACAGACGCTTGCCGAGCAAGCGGTAGCAGACTGGACTACCTCAGCGACGCATAATAAGAATATGCTCAATCCGAAGCTGTCCGAAATTGGCATCGGATTGGCGAGGGGCGTCAACGATAACGGAAATCCCTGCTGGTACTGCGTGCAGCTTTTCCTCTATGACGGATATTCCATCTCATGGGTAGATACCCCCACAAACAAGTAAATCATCAACTATTATCAGGACAGAGCAGATCGGCAAGGTCTGCTCTGTTTTATTACGCTTCATCGGAAAGGAGAACTCTATGAGATCTATCAAGAAACGCCTGTTGTCATTGCTTCTGACATTGATAACGATTTTAAGCCTGCTGCCGACCTCGGCGCTTGCCGCATCCGGCACAGGCAAAGGCATCACGATCACAAAGGATCAAGCCTATTGGAGCACCCGACTGCTCGCCAACGGAACGCCGTACAGCTATCGTCCACCGATGGCGGCGGGACGGCTGCTCTACTGCCTCGACAGCGGACTCGGCTACCACAACGCCACGCAGTCATTCTTTGATTCCTATACCTACACTTCGGCTACCAATGCGGATGCCGACACCGTGCTCAAGACCGCCATTGCCAATAGCGGCCTTGGTGAGATGGACGCCGCGACGCTTGCCAATGTCAAGTGGCTCATGACCTACATCAACGACAGCAAGGCATCCAATGTAGGCCAGCTCTTTATGGCGGTCCAAACCTATGTGTGGGACCATCAGAGCTACAAGGGAGAACCTGGCGGGGATGGCGATGCAGGCGGCTACGCCAACGCCGATACCTACGAAATGTACTTGGGTCTCATCGACTGGATGCTCGCGCAGAAGGCACAGGAAGACGCGGCATTTCAGCGCCAGATCGAGGAATATGCCGCGCAGGGCATGGTCGCATCCATCGTAGAGAACGACAGTGCAAAATGGGCGGTATTTGCCCTTTCGAGCAACCGCAAAAATCAGTCATTTTTCAACTACTATGGCCCGCGTGAGCTGGTGGTAAAGGATATGCCGCAAGGCGGTGACGAGCCGACTCCTCCCGCGGGAGATGCGGACATTACCTTGCGAAAGGTGGCTGCCGGAACGACCCGTGGGCTGGACGGTGCAAAATTCAACATCTACCGTGACGGTCAGATCGTCGGCAGTGATGTGACCAAAAACGGTGGCATCATTGAGGTCAAGGACGTCACCAAGGGCTTGTGGTCCTTCGTGGAAACCGAAGCGCCGGCAGGCTACTGCGCTGACTCCGCTCCCATCAGCGTCTATGTGGACACGACCGATGGAGACAAGCAGTACACCGTGACTGCCGAGAACTACGCGCTGCCTGATATGAAAATCATCAAGCGCGACGCCATGAGCGGCAAGCCTATCGCTGGTACGGTGTTCTCGGTAAAGTCAGTCACAGGCAGTTTCTCCACGTCCGTTACGACCGGTACGGATGGTTCCGCGACGCTCTCGGCCATTCCCGCCGGCGTCTATGTCGTGCGTGAAGGATCCGTTCCTGAGCCTTATATCTTATCCAATACGGAGCAGACCGTGGCGCTCCGCCCCGGCCAGACGAGCGAAGTTACTTTCGTTGACTATGAAAAACCGGGTCTTGAGATCATTAAGAAGAACATCGCCAATGGGGAACCCATCGAGGGCGTGACCTACCGCATCGAGCAGATCGACGGCAGCTACTCCACCACGGCCACCACCGACAGTCACGGACGTATCTTCCTCGATTCTATCCCCGTTGGCACCTATCGGGTGACGGAGACCAATGTTCCCAGCCATGTCATTCTCTGTCCCATTCCGCAGGAAGTAGCGCTCAAGGCAGGTGAAACCTCCACCGTTACTTTCTTCAATGCACTCAAGCCGACGCTGGAGATCCGCAAGGTAGACAGTGTGACCGGCGATCCTGTCAAGGGTGCTAAGTTCCAGATCTGGTATGCCAGCAATCATACCGATAGCGGTGAGCTAAATGATCTTGGCACTTATTACACCGATGAAAGCGGCAAGATCATCCTTCCCGAAGTCAAGGACGGCTGGTACAAGGTGACGGAGCTGGAAGCGCCGCATGGCTATTCCATTAAAGAGCCTGCCACGCAGGAATGCTTCATTTCCGGTGGCGAGAGCAAGGTACTGACCTTTGAAAATACGCCTCTTTCCGCCATCATCATCCGCAAGGTGGACAGCGAGAGCGGTCAGCCGTTGGAGGGTGCATGGTTCCGCATCCGCTTCCTCGGCGGCACCTCCGGTACGGGCGGCACGGTTATCGGCGAGTACCGCACTTCGAGCAATGGAACCATCGTTGTAACCGGCCTCAAGGCAGGCACTTACGTCTGTGAGGAGATCTCCGCGCCGGACGGGTACGTCATCACCGACGCCACGGAAACGGTCTATCTCTCCGGTAAGGATCAGGATGTTATCACCGTGACCTTCGGAAACGATAAGATGGGCTCGCTGCTTATCGTCAAAAAGGATGCTGTAACCGGCGCTCCTATCTCCGATGTTGAGTTCCTTGTGACCGACTCGGATGGAAGTGTGATCGGCACTGCCAACGGTAAGTATGTGACCGACAGCGCAGGCACCATCCGTATTGATGGGCTGACCCCCGGCATGACGGTTATCGCAAAAGAGGTGCGCGCCAAGGACGGATATATCCTCGACAATACGCCGCAGAGCATCAAGATCAAGCGCAATGCCGTGATGACGCTGGAATTCCGCAATCAGCCCAAGGGCGGCGTACTCGTCAAAAAGGTGGACGCTGTAACAAATGCCCCCATCCCGGATGTTGAGTTTCTTGTCACGGATTCCGACGGCAATCTCATCGGCAACGCCAACGGCAAGTTCGTGACGGACGGCGCAGGCACGTTCACGATTACCGACATCGCCCCCGGTACGACGCTCATCATCAAGGAAACCCGCGCCAAAGAGGGGTACCTGTTGGACGATACGCCGCAGACGGTTAAGGTCAAATCCAACGAAGTCACCACGGTAGAGTTCAGAAATCAGCCCAAGGGCAACCTCATCATCGTCAAGCAGGATTCCATCACAAAGGAACCGCTGGAGGGCGTTCAGTTCAAGATCGTCTATGCGGATGGCTCGTATGTAGATGCCGAGGGCGGCACGCTGTCCTCCAACGGCCTGTACTGGACGGATAAGGAGGGCAAGATCACCCTCTCCGGCATTTCCGGCACCGTTGTGGTGACGGAGGTTGAGACGATCCCTAGCTACACCATCGACGAGAACAGCCGCACACAGACCGTCGTGGTTGATCCCAACGATACGCAGACCTTGTATTTTTATAACACTCCCGCAGGTGGCTTGCAGATCATCAAAAGTGATGAGAGCAGTGGTAAGCGTATCTCTGGCGTCAGGTTTGAAGTCCGTAAGGTAAACGGCGAGATCGTCGGCACCTACACAACGGGCAGCGATGGCGTTATCTATCTCCCTGAGAT
>NZ_JAHLPT010000035.1 GCF_018918025.1 Oscillibacter sp. MSJ-31
TCATTCTGCTTACCCCCACATACTATGTCTCGGGAAGTGTCGAGATTTCTCGATACCCCCCGAGACAGTATGCCATATCTGTTCCAGCCGGTACAGGTACGGGTTATTTACCGTTTACTTTAGTTAGGTTTATGATTTACAAATAGATTTGACAAAAATATAGAGCAGACAGCTAAATAAACTGCCTGCTCTATATTTATAATGTCATTTAACATTAACCAATGATCTCGTAAGATGGCTTCTCATAATTGTCCTTAATAGAACTCTCGCCAAAGTCGCCATTATCAGGAACAGTGTTTGTTATATGTGCATCATCATAAACGTTTCCTGATCCACCGTTTCCTCCAGAAGAATTACCTGCATTGCCAGAGGATCCACCATTATTACTTGATCCACCTGAAGGCTTCTGCTGAGTCTGGCCTCCTGTATTTCCTGTGTTACCGGTGTTTCCAGAGTTATTTCCACTCTGATTATTTCCACTAGAGGAACCCTTTTCAAGTGCTTCTCGCCAGGCTACATACTGCTCAAATCCGTCATCTGGAAGGATTTTGCCTTCATAACCTGCTCCTTTTACTGTTGACTCGATATAGGAGTAAACGTTAGCATCTACTTGAGTACCGATCTCTCGTGCAGGCAGTTTCATATAAAAGTCTTTGTACTGGTCTGCATATAGATTTGATTTTGCAAATCTCTCTGTGTCATACTCTTTCTTAAAGAGTGCATGGAGTTCTTCTGTGGTAAGGAGGACTTCTTTTTTCTGAGGCACATCACTATTAGCTGTGCCACTAATGTCATACTGCTTGCCATCAATATCAACGGTATTCTTATCTGTCTCTGTATCTAAATCCGGCTCCTCAATGACTAATGTCACATCATCAGGGTTATCTACAATATCCTCAGGTGATACTACTGCACAACCAGATAATTGGGATAGCATGATTGCTAAAGTAAGGAAAGGAATGACTACTCTCCTAATCTTCATGTATTTACGTGCCATAATGGTGCCCTCCATATAAACTACTCTTGATTATATCACAAAATCACAAGGAACTCAATCTACAATGCCAAAGTAATAACCTAAATCTGCGTTTAACACATTGAATACTGCTTATCATCAGCTTCCACCCAGTCATCATCGTCTACTGGCCTGAATATTGAGCACAGCACACCAGATTTCGTTGTACTGAAGAAATACTTTTTAAGCTGCTCAAAATCATCAGGCTGTGTACTTGAGACTGCAAGAACTGTGATTGACTGATCCAGTATTACTGTATGATTTCCTTCTGTGTAGCCGATGTCATCATAGTCACTGTAAACATAGGCTAAATCAGGATTATTACTTCTAAAGGTGTTTCGTGTGGTTCTTAATGGAGTTGATAATATTTTGAACATTGCTACCACCTGCCACCTTAGGTTTATTTTATTGGTTCAACTGTTTATTACTACATCCTTACTGCTATATACCAAAATCAATTTTTATTTTGACACTCCACATGGCTAAAGCCGGGGATTCTCGGTTCAGCCACCACCGCCTGCACAAGCGAGGTCTTACACGGTGTCCCCGAGCGTATAGGTTTGGGCGTGTCCCGCCCTACCGTATGTTTCTGCTACGCCAACAGGCGCAAGCCCTCATTCAAAATGTTCTTTGCGGCGTTTACATCCCGGTCATGGATAGTGCCGCACTTGGGGCAAGCCCACTCACGGACGGACAGGTCTTTCGTTCCTGGCCATTGAGCACCGCAAGTGGAGCAAAGCTGACTGGACGGAAAGAAGCGGTCGACCGTGACCACCTGTTTTCCGTACCATGCTGCCTTATACTCCAGCTGCCGCCGGAACTCGCCCCAGCTTGCGTCAGAAATGGACATGGCAAGTTTGTGGTTCTTGACCATATTGGACGGATCCAAATCCTCAATCGCAATTATGTCATAGGTTCGCACAAGACTGGTGGACAGCTTATGGAGCATATCATGCCGCTTGTTGGAAACGTGTTCATGGAAGCGGGCTACTTGGATTCTCGCCTTTTCCCGGCGGTTGCTGCCCTTTGATTTTCGGGACAGCTTCCGTTGGAGTTTGGCAAGCTTCTTCTGGCTCCTGGTCAGGTATTTATGGTTCGGATACTCTACGCCATCTGAGGTGATTGCAAATGCTTTCAGGCCCATATCAAGGCCGACCACCGCCCCAGTAGATGGCAACGGTTCTATCTCTACATCAGTACAACAGATGGCAACGAAGCATTTCCCGCTTGGGTTTTGGCTGACAGTAGCAGACAGGATACGGCCCTTGACCTCTTTGGATACACGGCACTTTACAAGGCCCAGCTTTGGGAGCTGTACTGCCTTGTCCAGCACCTTGATATTCGCACCCACGTACTTGCTTTTATAGCTTCTCCTGCGGCTGTGCTTGCTCTTGAATTTGGGGTAGCCGGGCTTCTTACCATGTTTAACACGCCGGAAGAAGTTTTGATATGCCGTGTCTAAATCCTTTATAGAGGATTGCAGAGCGGTTGCATCTACTTCTCTCAGCCATGGAATGGTTTTCTTGAGCTGTGTCATATCCCCGGAGCAGGCATTATAGTTCATTGTCTTTCCATCTTGCTCATAGAGGTCTTTCCGCAACGCAAGATAGTGATTCCAAACAAAACGACAGCAGCCAAATGTCCGTTGTATCTGCTCCTCTTGCGCTGCGGTGGGGTATATGCGGAATTTATAGCTGTATTCCATCTTGATACCTCCATCGGAAGTCTTTTTACGATGGGAACAAGGTGTGGCTTATATCCACATGCCTAAAAGCAGTGGTATTACGCCACGTTTGATAAAATTTATTTTTCTATTATTAACAAGACTTACAATAAGACTACAAGTAGGGTTCACCCTCTCATGGGTATCTAGTCTATCGTGTTATTGTATTTAATACCGACCTTTAGGCTCCTGAGGTAAACTAAAACCGCCCACCCCTAGTTACTATAGTAGGGTGGGCGGTTTATATATTTGGAACTATGTCGAGTGGTCAATTTATATAATTGGACTTATGCCAATAAGTGGAATTTACTTTGCCTTGGACTTTGATTTCTTCTGCTTGGGCTTCTTGGAGTTGCTGCTCTCAGGGTTTGCATCAGGCTCGGGTTTCACTTTAATAATTGTATCAGCACCGGAAATCTCAGGTTCGGAGAGGGAAGAGTGAGCCTGTTCATCCTGGGGAACCTGTTCAACTTTTTCCATTGCAGGCTCAGGTTCGGTTTGCTCACTGTCTGTGGCGGGTTCATTAGAAGTATCACTAAACAGCTCATCAAGCTTCTCTACTACTTCCGCAGGAACAGCAACCACAGCGGGGAAGATGGAATTGGGGTTACTTAGTCCTCCTTCGGGAACTGTGTCTCCTGCGGGTTCTGCTGTGTCTGTTGTGCTGCCTTCACCATGATCTCTGTGATCAGGGCTTCCAGCCTTCTGTACAGCCATTTCATCAACAATGCCAGCAGTGCCGCTGTCAGCATCAGAAATATGGCTATCAGCAGCACTGACTGTGCCACCACTCTCTGCCTGATCTCCTCCAGGAGCATCATCACCGCCGGTTCCACTGTCATCCTCCTTGTCTGTGTCCTCCTTTGTCATGTCGATGAACTCTACTCCATCAGCAAATCTAATCATGCCTGTTGCGTCATTGATCCAACAACCTGACAATCTATTGAGTGTGTAAAGTGCTCTGACCAGTTTCTCTTTAACCGGTAATCTTGCAGATATGTTATTGACAAGCTCGTAAACAAGCCCATCGGGAGTGTCCGCAACTTTTGTCAGTGCATAGTAGGGTGTAGCTGCTGTATCTATACCCTCCCTCAAAAGTCTGAACTTACCTACACCAGACTTGACCGGCAGGTTACGCTGATTGAAACCTTCCGCATCAAGCTCGATCTCACCGGCCTTTGTCAGCACAAGGCCGTTCACACCCTCAGTCCTGATAAGTCTCTTGACCTCAAGAGGGGTAAACTCCTCAAAGGCCAGCGAGTCAGGATTGTACAGCGTGTAGCCGCTCACACGGGTACGGCCAAGTGTCATTTGGCAAACCACTGTCTTTTTCATGCCTTTTATTATCCTTTCACACTTATTATCTCCAAAATTAAATTGGGATGAGACTGTAACGCTGAAATCCTTGAAAATCAACACTTTTTTGAAATTCAACGCCATCTTTTTCTTAACCGCTTGGAGCATCTTTTTCTACTGCCAAAGCCTCAAAATATCTTTATTGCCAAAAGGTCACCTCAGGACTACTTTTCCAAAAAATGCTGATTTTCCACATACTGCAACCACAAAATCACATACTGCATACCCAAATTTCAACTCAATGCTCCACCAAAAATAGCCCTACTGCATCCCCATTTTTCAATGCTCACATAAACTGAAATTTTTATAAAATTTTACTCATAATGCCTTAGGCAAAAAGTAACCCCACCAGTTACTAACTGATGGGGTTACCCTTAATGCTGTTTACTTATTAGTCAACGTAGGTGTAAGTAATATCACCGCATTTGTAGAAAGCACTGCTGCCGATTGAAACGTTCTCCGCATGTGGCATTGTCACGCTTGTCAGGGAAGAGCAGTTCGCAAATGCGTACTTGCCAATGGTTTCAACCTTTGGCATGCTAACACTCTCAAGACTACTGCTCCACTGGAAAGCATTTGCACCGATTGTTACCACATCAGGCATCTCAACTGAGGTGAATGTGCTGCCGTTGAAGCATTTAGCCCCAATCTCTGTAATGCCGGTGAAGTCAAATACCAGAGAGGTGCAGCCAACAAACATTTCCTCGCCGAGAACATTCAGACTGCTTGGCAACTGTACTGTCGTGAGCATCTTGCACTGATAGAACATTCTCTTACCAGCTGTAGTAATATCTGCTGCGGACAGATCAGCTGTCTGAAGCTTACTGCATCCGTTAAATATGTTGGAGCCGTCAGCAATCGTCACACCGCTACCAAAGGTTACATTGTTCAGGTTGGTGCAACTCTGGAATACCCCTGTACCGATTGTAGCATTACTACCGACTGTCATATCGGTGATACCAGTGCATCCCTGGAATGCTACGTTACCAACAGTTGTTCCAGCATGGATATTATTGACTGCCAAGGAAGTGCAGTTTGCAAAAGCACCAATTCCAATGCTATCAACGCTTGAAGGCAACGCAGTCAAGGCTAGGGCAGAGCATCCACCGAATGCCGACTTTTCAATCGTGCTCACGCCATCAGGCAACTCGCTCAGTGACAGAGCCTTGCAGTTGTAGAAAGCATTATCACCGATTGCCACTAGCTCGCTTGGTAACCTGCTCATATTCAGCACCTTGCATCCGTAAAATGCTCTTGTGCCAATAGATGTCACACCATCAGGCAGTTCACAGGTAGTCAGTGCCATGCAGTTATTAAAGGTGTAGTTCTTAATCTCACTTACCTGACCATTAAATACAACCGTTGTCAGACCCGTGCATCCATCAAAAGCGTTTGTTCCAATTGAATCTACAGAAGCCGGAATTTCGATCGAAGTGAGCTTGGTTTGGCTCTTAAAGGTATTATCACCAATGCCTACAACAGTATACTTACTGCCTTCATAATCAAACTGTGATGGAATTACTAAGCTTGTATCACCAGCCGTGTAACCGACCATATTGATGTTGCTGCTATTCAGGATAATGGGAATAGCATCTGAGTCATAATCAGTTCCCATAAACTTGTAATAGCTGAGAGGTAACGGATTTCCGCCGTTACCCTCAATCCCGCCGGGAGTTGTCAGGGTTATCCCATCTGCCGTATTCATAACAATGATACCGCTCAAATTAGAGCAAGACCTAAACAGGAATCTGTTCAGGGAGGACACCTCCGAGCCAATGATAACTCTTGTCAATGCATCACAATATCCAAATGTAGCACCGTTCGGAATTACAGAGTGTGTTTCAATACTATTGATGTTTACGCCTTTCACCATATAGTGATATCCGCCCGCTCCGGCATATCCAAATGGAGTAGACACATATCCAGCACTCATGTTATCTAAGTAACTATTCTCAAAGATAACATTCTTACCAATGTACAGGTCATTGATTGTGGCCTCACGGAATGTTCTTGATGCTAGAGTAACACCATCTTCAATAGTCACCTTGTTAAACACAACATCGGAATACTGCTTAGTTGTACCCGCACTATTGGTTGTTGTCGGAGCTATGCAGTCCTCAAGTTTTGATACCGCATATCCTCCAATAGTATTGGGCACCACAAGGTTAACATCAGAACCGAACCTTCCAATGTACTTCGTGAGGTTAGCTGTTCCATCGCTCTGTACAGTGTACTCCCAAGGATATTCAGTCAATGCTTCTGCCCCCGGTCCAGGTCCAGGCTCAGGCTCAGGCTCAGGTTCGGGATTTGGCTCTACTGTACCAGATCCATCATTCCATCCAACCACAAAAACAACCTTTGCAATGTTGAGTTCTACAGGGTTTGACAACATTGAAATGTTGGCATCATAGTCAAAATGTAATGAACTATTGCCGTTTATTACTGAGAAGTTCGCCACAGAGCAGCTACCATCAGTATTTACATTTGACCCCATAAACTGCAATCCATACTCATAGGAGTCTACCTTTGATTTGCTAAAATCTGTTTCAAATTTCCTTAGTGTCCAACCATTAAGATCCTCGACAGTCAGACTCTTTACACGCACAGACCCAAAATTATTGTTGATAATCTTGGCATCGGTGGCTACTGAAATCTCATGGTCTGCTGACACATAAACTGGAAGTGCTGTTGGTACCGTGACCGAAAAGCTCGTTGCCTCTTGTGTGAGGACTACCGGCACTGAACCACCAGCCCCCTCTGCATCGATCTCACTTGCAAAGGCTGCCGGTATCGTACTGACAGCCAGTGCAAGGGCGATTACGAATGATAAAAACTTTTTCATAGTCTGTCCCCCATGTCCCTCTTTATCCTACGAAATTATATTTGGTGATTGAAACACCACTCTGCTCATTCAGCCATGTTATATTGTCTTGGCTGTTTTGTACCGTGATTGACTCCAAATTCACGCACCCTCTGAACATCTGCCTGTCAATAGTGGTGACCTCCGGCCCGAATGTTACATTAGTAATTGTGGAGCTGTCACCAAATATTGCATACACTGTAATCGGAGAGTGTGTTTCAATAGTTTTTACTTTTGCACCAGAATAGAAAGTCCTTGTGGAGTTGACCGCATAGGTTCTTCTAATCGACATGCCAAACGGCGTTCTCAGTGCCGGTAAAAGCTCATTGCCGCATGGTATGGAATTCGTCTGGAACACTACGTTTTTGCCAATGACTAATTTGTCAATTGTAGTATTATAAAATATCTCAGGTGCAAGCTCTACATTATCCTGAATAGTCACTGTTCCAAATACGCTGTTCCCACTTAGGTTAGTTGCTGCACAGGCTTTCACCGTGTACCCAGCTATTTCATTTGGCACTACTAGATCTTCACCAGATCTTCGATCTCCAAGATACTCAATCAAAGTTGCTGTGCCATCAGCTGTTACAATGTACTTCCACGGGTACTCAACGCCGAGGACACCGGTTACAATTGAACCGTCATCCCAGCCAACTACGAAAGTAACCATTGCTATGTTTTCCTCTAATGCACCTGAAAGCACAGAGATATTCGCATCATAATCAAGATGCATTGAGCCATTTCCCTTGATGGTAGGGAAATTATCTACGGCACACGTGCCATCTGTTTGCACATCCGACCACATAAACTGTAGTCCATACTTATGTTCATTGACCTTGCCACCAGTCAAGTCTGACTCAAACTCAACTAGTTTCCAGTCCTTTAGGCTATCGACCTGTACTGACTTAACGCACACAGGGCCAAAGCCGTTGTTTATGATTTTGGCATCTGTCGCAACTTCAATTTCATGTGTGGCTGACATATAAACTGGAAGCACTGTTGGCACTGTAACAGAGAACTTTGTTACCTTCTGTGTCAGCACTACCGGAACAGCTCCACTTCCACCATCTGTAGTCACTTCATGTGCAAAGGCTGTTGCTGAACAACTAATAGCCAAAACCACCGCCAAAAGCATTGAAATGATTTTCTTCATGGGTTAGCTCCTTTCAAAAAAATTTATATTTTATCTAGAATATGCCGTCGAATATGTTTTCAACATTTTTCGATAAGCATATTTTTAGGACAGCTTTTGATCACTCACGTTGAATACACCTTAGGCGGTACCCAAATAACCAGCACACTGCCTCGTCACAAACATTGCCATTTGGAGTGCTGTCGTCTTTCACAGCCTTAAACCCATTTTGCATCACAGTGATATTGTACAGGCGGTCAATGACATAGTACTCTTCGTCCAAGTTTCCTTCCTGCTCCAGAAGCTCAGTCACCATCTGCTTTGCTTTGGTAAGGCTCTTTGCTGGCCCTATATATTCTAATGTCGATTTACTAACGCCAAGTGTCTTATGCAGGACTATACACGGGCACTGTTCCTCCTCAAAAATGCTTTGAAAACTCTCAACAAGCCACTCTTTTGGCCAGCTGCCAGGTGTCGTTTTCAACTTGTACTCGACTTTTCCCTTTGGCTGCACGAAATAATAACCTATGTCCGTCTTAATGGCTCCTCTGCTCTTTGCAAATAAACAGTTTTCGATTGTCTCAAAATATGCTGTTTCATCACAGCCATCATATAACCTGTCAAGCTGCTTACCAGTGGGGAACAACTGCTCATACTCATCAAACCTGAGTATCTTTTTTGTATCAGTGAGCATGTCCACTCCATCATCAAGAGCATCTGCTATTGCCTTCTTAATGCAAGGCATTGGTGACTTACCATGAAACTTAATATCTGCTACGCACTGCATATAAGCACCTCATACTCTGTCATATTTCCAATAAACATTGTCAAAGAAATAGGCATCGCCTCTCCCATTCATAATGAGGTCAAGCCCAAATTCATCTGACATCATGGCAACTTCTTTCTGCCTTTCGCCAAGATCCTTCTTATCAAAGAAGTACCTGCGGGCAGGATTTGGTATGCTACACTTTGTCGGAACTAATATCACATCGTCAAATGTGACTTGCTCAAATGCACCTTCATTGGTATTTGGCAGCACCTCAAATCCGTCCTCTGTAATATTTACGATGGTGGCCGGTATCACTTCATTTCCCTTTGTAATATGAATTTGACCTGACCACCTAACCAGTCTGATCCGATCATTCGACAAAGAAATGCAGTTATAAACCTTACCAGCAATCCTTATGACATAGACCTCAATGCTGTTGCACTGACAAATCATCTTCAATGCCACACCACCATCTACCTCAGTCGTAAATCTACTAAGGTCTGCCGGAACCAGTTTCCATGACTTACCCTCACGTACTATGTGCATATCTCCCCTGCTATCATTTACCGTAAAGACACCTGTACCGCTTGATACGAAATTCTTTAGCTCCATACATAAACCCTCCAATGCTACCTCTACATCAAATGGGTTAGAGCGACAGGCCAAGCTGCTGCACGGCACTAAGTACAAAGGCCGGGGTGTCCAGCGTGTTAATGCAGCCACAAATTTGCTCGGCATACTTCTGTGCCTTGCCCTGATCCAAGAAAAATCGAGTGTCAACTACTGATCCACCCTTAGTCACAGAAATCCAGGGCCTGTCTTTATTCACATCGGAATAGCACATATAAATTGCTTCCCTCAGGCATTTCTTGTACACAGTGATTGCACTTGTTTCGTATCGGGCCAACTGCTGCATTGCCCACATCTTGCTACCCTTTGGCTCACGTGTCTCTGCTTCCTCGTGCATACTCTGCTTGAAACCGTACAAGGTGGCGTCAGCAATGACATTCAAGCCGTTTGCAGATCTCATGTCTGCCAGAATGTTGTTGATGATAGCTTCTGATGCGTTTTCATAAACATCCTGCACCAAGTACAGTACCTTTCTACAAAGTCTAAGATTTGTGAACTTATCAATGTTCTCGACTACCCACCGCTTAGACATGATGCCGCTCTGACCATTAGACGCAGCCACATAATAACCTTCACGCCTTCTCATTCGCCTTTATCAAGGTCAACTAACAGCTTGCCGGTGTCAATCTTTGTTCCAACCGGAATGAGCTTGCTCTCATAAACCAGCTCACCGCTGTCCTTGATATAGATCTGAACGACCTGAGGATAGTTGTTAATGTCCTCATTGACGATCATCAGGTTTCCTTCTGATGTACCAGTCTCAAACTCAGGAGCCAGGTTCATAGAAATGTTGATATAACCTGCCTGAACCTTTTCGTTCAGTTCCTTTTCGATTTCCTCTTTGGACTTCTCAGAGAAGTCATCATTTGCATCAACGTCTGTCTCGACACCAAACCGCTCCCTCAAGTCCTCAATCACGGGGTTGGAATGGCTGTCACATGCTCTCAACAGGAGAATAATGATTACTACAAGCAGAAACGCAATAATCAAATTCTTTCTACGCTTATCACTCTTCTGCTGCTTAATCTTCTTCTCTTGAGCCTCAATCTTCTTGTCCTGCTGTTCTACCTCTTGGTAGAACATCTCTTCATTATCCTGAATGCCAGTGTTCTTTGTACCATTGATCTTGTCTTCCATAAAAAATCACCTCATAAATAAATTTGACCAACTGAAAATTTCTTTTATTTAACTTATTAAAAATTAAATATACCTTCCATTAAACCAATGCATAAAACCAGGCATCCAACAAAACACCAACAGGTATCCAGAAAAAATCAAAAAGAATGGGGTGGTATCCAAATGTTCTGGATAAACCACCCCAAAGCCGATTTCACTAAAAATATTCAGTTTTCAAGTATCTGCAAATTTGCAATGTCTCTACAAAATCTCAACTTGTTCAGCCTAATCCTTTTATACCGCCGGTTTCACTCCAATCTGCTGTTCATATTTTTCTATTGCTCTATAAAAGGTATTCGGTTTCAACCCGAGCAGCTTTTGAAATTCAGATGTCTTAATCGCTCCAGATTTCCACCTGCTATAACACTTTTCAAGCTGCTGACCATCATACTCAATAGGCTTCCTGCCCTTGTACTTACCCTCACTCTTTGCTATTTCAATGCCAGCACGGGTTCTCCGCTCTTTTTCAACTAGCTCTTGCTCTGCAATACTCGCATAAACTTCAATCAACAAGTTCGTTACCATATCGAGTACCCATTCTTGCCCCTGTCCTGGGTCAATCGTGGTAGTGGGGAGGGACAATACAATCAGCCTGACTTTCTTACTCCGTAGATATTCTACCTCGGATTTAATGTCACTTTTCTTACGGCCAAGGCGGTCAATCGCATCCACCACTAGACTGTCGCCCTCTCGCAGCAGCTTCCGCAAAACGGAATACTGCTCCCGCTCTGCACCGCGTATTTTGCCGGACTCCTTCTCAATGATGATGTCCTCATCAGGAATGCCAAAATCATGTAGTGCCTTTAACTGCCGTGCTTCATTTTGCTTATCCGTGGAGCATCTAATAAACCCATACCGCTTTTCAGCCATTCCAAATCCACCTCTTTCAATTTGGTTGCGGAATTGTAACGCTGTGTCCTTGTGGTGTAAACTCTAAATTCTCTGATTTTGTTTGCAAAAAGATAGAGGGTAAGCACTCCAAGTGCCTACCCTCTGCTGCTAACATGCTCCACTTATTAACTTGGTGCATTGGCTGCCCAGTAATAATTGTAGACCGGCTTTACATACAGCTTGTCCGGCTCGGACTTCTGATTTGTCTCTGACACTCTACGAACTCGGCATGACACGCATTTCAAGTTTCCTGCCACATCACAAATCAAATAGCGTTCACTTGGGTTTTCACGCAGCTTCTCAAATGCCTTTTCAATCATCATATTGTAGCTGCTGTTAGTGTCGGGAGTTCACGACCCCGTTTTGTCGGGAGCAACGAACCGCTTTTTGTCGGAAAACCGGAAGCCAATCGATAGAATTTCATAGTACCAACAACCCAGATTGGCAAATAAA
>NZ_JAHLPT010000036.1 GCF_018918025.1 Oscillibacter sp. MSJ-31
TTCTGGTTTATAAGTTGCAGTTGGCAGACCGCATCTTTATCTTACCAGAAGGAGTTTTTTCTCCTCAACTATTTAATTCTTACCGAACCACGCGTCTAACGCGTGGTTTTGGTATACAAGAAAGCGAGCCGCTCTGTGAGCGGCTCGCTTTTTGCCTTACTTCTTTTCCTCCTCGGCGGGCGCGGCGGGCGCCTCGGCGGCGTGCTTGGCCTGCTCCTCTTCCTCCAAAACGCGGTAGGCGACCTTGCCGACGAGCGTCTTGGGCAGCTCGTCGCGGAACTCGATGTCGCAGGGCATGGCGTACTTCGCGATGTGCTTGGAGCAGTAGCTCATCAGCGCCTGACGGGTCGCGTCGTTCGCAGGGATGCCGGCGGCGAGCTTGACGAAGGCCTTGACCTTCTGCATCCGGTAGGCGTCGGGGATGCCGATAACGCAGCTCATCTGCACCATCTCGTTCGCGTCGAGGATGTTCTCGATCTGACCGGGGTAGACGTTGTAGCCGGACGAGACGATCATGCGCTTGGCACGGCCGCGGAAGTAAACGAAGCCCTCCGAGTCCATCGTGCCGAGGTCGCCGGTGTAGACCCAAGTGAGGCCGTCGGCGTGACGGCGCAGGGTCTGCGCGGTCTCGTCGGGGTGCTTCATGTACTCCTTCATCACGGTGGGGCCGGCGAGCAGGATCTCGCCCTCGGTGCCGTAGGGGACCTCCTGATCGGTGCCCGGCTCAACGATCTTGATGTAGGTGTCGGGGAAGGGCACGCCGATCGAGCCCTCCTTAAACATGTGCGGCGGCGTCAGGCAGCAGGCCGTGACGGTCTCGGTGGTGCCATAGCCCTCGCGCACCTGCACGGGCGCGCCGTGGGCGTAGAGGAATTTATCCAGCTTCTTCTTCAGCTCGATCGACAGGCTGTCGCCGCCGGAGAACACGCCCTTGAGCGAGCTGAGGTCCGCGTTCTCCATGCTCGGCAGGCGCAGCAGCGCCTCGTAGAGCGTGGGCACGCCCGCGATGAAGTTGCAGTGATACTTGGTGATGAGCTTTGCATAGCTCTTGGCGGTAAAGCGCGGCACGAGGATGCAGCGCCCGCCCTGCGAGAGCATGGTGTGGACGCACACGCCGAGGCCGAAGCCGTGGAACAGCGGCATGGCGGCGAGCATCTTGTCGCCGGGGTTGAACATCGGGTTCGCTGCAATGACCTGCTGACCAAGCGCGTTGAAGTTCCTGTTCGTCAGCACGATGCCCTTGGTCGTGCCGGTCGTGCCGCCGGAGTAGAGGATGACGGCGGGGTCGTCGCCGGTGCGCTTGACGGAATAATTCCAGAAGCAGGCCTTGCCCATGTTCATGAATTCCTTCCAGCGGATGACCGGCGCGTCCTTCGGGATCTTGGCGATCTTGCGGCCCTCGGTGAGCATATAGCCCGCGCGGACGGGCTTGCTCAGCTCATCCTTGACGCTCGCGATGATGATGTTGACGACCTTTGTGTTCTGGCGGATGCTCTCGAACTTGTTGTAGAACTGGTCGAGCGTGATGGCGGTGACGCTCTCGGACTCGTTGAGATAGAACTCGATCTCCTTCTCCGCCGAGAGGGGATGGATCATGTTCGCGATGCCGCCGACGAGGTTGACAGCGTAGAACATATAGATGGCCTGCGGGCAGTTGGGCATGGCGATCGTCACCTTGTCGCCCGCGCGCACGCCGATGGTCTTGAGGGAGCGGGCGCACTTCTTGATCTCCTCGATCATCTGGGGATAAGTCGTGGCCTTGCCCATGAAGTCGAACGCGATGTTCCTTGGGTACTTCTTGGCGATCAGCTCGAGCGCCTCAAACATCGAGCCGTCAAAGTAGTCCAGATGCAGCGGCACGTCGCCGGTGTGACCCGCCCACGGGGTCTTGGCAGTGATCTCAGTCATAATCGACCTCCTGTTCAAATGGCAGCTCGAGCAGCTCGGGGTGCGCGAGCAGGTGCTTGAAGAGCCGAATGCTCTTAGAATAGTAATAGCCGTCGGCAATGCGCTCGTCGACCGTGAAGCCGAGGTCGACCGTCTCGCGCATGGCGACGAGGCCGCTCTGATCGTAAAGCGGCGTCCACTTCTTTTCGCCGATGACGCAGAAGAACGAGCAGGTGCCCCAGTTCGTGAGATGGTGGTAGCCGCTGCGCAGGCGGATGGAGCCGAGGTTGGAGAGGAACACCGAGGCATAGTTCGGATCGGCTCCGATGAGGAAATCTGGACACCAGCCGTGGCGGTCGAGCCAGCGGATGAAGCGGATCGCCGCCTTGGAGAGAAAGCGCGGCAGCTTGTTGAGAATATCCATGCTGTTGTCCGTGGTATTCAGCTTCTGCTCATGGCGCGTGGCGTAGACGCGGCGGCGGATCTCCTCGTGAACGGTGTCCACGGTGTCGGTCGGCGCAGCGTCAAGCAGGGCGACCGCCTCCTCGCTGCCGTCGGAAAATTCCTTCTTGATGATAAAGCCCGCCGTGACCTTGTTGCGCTGGTAGTAATTTTCGTTCGCGTAGAAGCGGTTGAGCTTGGGGCGCAGGGTGATGGTCTTGACCAGCGCCGCCACGATGACGTGGAAGAAGGTGTACTTGAACTCGATGCCCTCGACGTTCTTTTTCGCAAGGTAGGCCTTGATGGGCTCCAGATCGATGCGCTCGGCGATGTAGGCTTCGTTGTCGGCGCGGTGGGGGTAGATGATGCCCATGATAAAGTGCAGGGCGTCGGTCTCGCGCAGGAGCGCCGCGTCTCTGCGGTCGCCCCGGCGTCTCTTCGGAGTCTCGCTCATGGAGTGTCCTCTTTTCTTTCTGATTTTCTCTCTGCCCCGTCCGGGTCGAAGCCCTCGAAGATCGCCTGCGCGCCCTCGCGCTCCGCGGCCTTCAGGTCCTCATAGGTGCGGACGGTCCAATAAAACATATGCGCGCCGTAGAACGCGCGGCAGATGCGCGGCGCGAAGCGCCGGCGGTCCTCAAATTTATAAGCGATGAAGTCGGGCGCGGTGAAGGCGTTGAACAGGAGGTTCGAGAGCAGGAAGCCCACGAAATGCTCCCAGCCCCGCGCGTCCTTACGGAAATTTTCGGAGAGCTGGCCGCGGATGATCTCGGGCCGGAAGGCGCGCAGCCACATCAGGCAGCGCGGGTCAAAACTCTCCATACAATAAGGGATCTGATATTTGTCCAGCTCCTTCGCCGTGCGCTCGGCAAGCGCGCGGTGGTTGCCGCGATAGCTCTTGAGCTCCACGACGAGCGGCAGGCCCGTGCCCTCGTAAAGGGAAAGGACCTCACACAGCTGTGGGATCGTTTCCGGCGTACCGGCAAGGTGGAGCGCGGCAAGGTCCTGCGCCGTGCAGTCCTCAAGCACGCCGGTCACGCCGGTCATGCGCTTTAGGTCGCTGTCGTGAAAAACGGCGAGCGTGCCGTCGCGCAGCAGATGCACATCCAGCTCCGAGCCGTATCCGTGCCGGATGGCGCGGCGAAAGGCCGCAAGGGAGTTCTCCGGCACGCTGTCGGCGCTGCAATGCAGCCCGCGGTGGGCGTAGCGCCGATGCTCCAGCGCCGCCCAGCTCGGATGGTTGGCACGGCTGTTGAGAAAAAAGAGCCAGACGGTGAGCAGAAACAGCGCGAAAAGGATAACTAATTGTAGAGTCTGCACGAAATATCACTTCTTGTTATCGGAAATTGCCGAATTCAGTCGTCCATATCCTCAAAGGCGGCCAGGCCGCTCTTGGCCTCAGCTCTGGAATCGCCGTGGCGCACAAAGCACATCGTGACAAAGGACGCGCCGACGAAGAGCGCCGCGTAGGGGAAGAGCACGCGGTAGCTGATATGACGCATCAGCGTGCCGGCAAGCACCGGCGTGACGACCTGCGCCGCCATGGAGAAGGTGTAGTAATAGCCGGTGAATTTGCCGATGTCGCTGCCGCGGCACATCTCCAGCACCATCGGGAGCGAGTTGACGTTGATGGCCGCCCACGCAAAGCCCACGAGGGCAAAGCAGACGAACATGACGGGATGAATGGTCGAGTAGAGCGTGGTGAGGAAATAGAAGGTCAGGAACATCGCGGCGAGCAGGGCGCAGCCGAAGAGGATGGTCTTTTTGCGGCCGATGCGCGAGGCGAGCTGACCGATGGGAATGTAGCTGACGACCGCGCCGGCGGTGGCAATGAGCAGACAGGTGGACGCGCCGCCGAGTCCCTGTCCCATGACCGCGCCGACGTAGGTGGACCACCAGGTCGTTACACCGTTGTAGCCGATGTACCACAGCGCGATGGACACGAGCAGAAAGCCAAGGCTCCGCTTGACGGGCTTAGGCAGCACCTCATTGCCGCTGCCGTCGTCCTCGGTGAGGTCCCACTCAGGATGCTGCGCCTCGAGCGCGCGCGTCTCCGCGGCGAGCTTCGGCTCCTTCACCGTCAGGAACAGCACCGCGACGCTCACGAGCATGACGGCGGAAACGACGAGGAAAAGCGGCTGATAGTTGACGTGGGCGAGGCCCGCGATCTTGGCGTTCGGGTACATCACCGCCGCGACAGCCAGATAGATGATGCCGCCGATGGCGCCCATGAGGTTGATGATGGCGTTCGCGCGTGAGCGCAGGGGGTTGGGCGTCACGTCCGGCATGAGGGCGACGGCGGGCGAGCGGTAGGTTCCCATCGCCACGAGCAGCAGGCCCAGCACGGCGGCGAAGCCGACGAGCTTCCCGGTCGAGGGAGCAGCGGCGTAGCGGTTATCCAACACCGGCAGCAGGTTCATCAGCACGGCGGCGCAGGCCGTGCCGAGGAGGATGAAGGGCATCCGGCGGCCGATTCTGGTGCTCGTGCGGTCGGAGAGCGCGCCGAACAGCGGCAGCAGGAAAAGCGCCAGAATGTTGTCCAGCGCCATGATCGCGCCGGAGAGCGTCTCATTCAGACGGAACGTTTCGGTCAGGATCTTGGGGATGACGCTGTCGTACATCTGCCAGAACGAGCAGATGGACAAAAAGGCGAGGCCGACGAGGATCGTGCGGCGATGATCGAGCTTCATGCGCAGGGTCTCCTTTTGTAGCTTTCTCGGGAGAAACGCGGCGGCCGGAGCGGAAAGGGAAGGCCCTTCCCACCTTGACCACCCGTTAGGATAGCATAAAAACGCGGCGTTGACAAGCGCCGCGTTTCCGTTTAACACTTTTTTAAGATTTCAGCTCGCGGACCGCTCGCCCGGGAAGCCGGCGCTTTGCGGTCGGAAGTCCCTGAGGGGCCGGGAAAGGCCGCTGACCTCCAATGCGTGCATGCTTTCTTTCTCAATAGACCTTGTCATAATGCCAATAGAATACGGTGTAGAGCAGCCCCTGCAGGCAGGTCAGGCCGCAGAGCACCTGCCCGACAAGCGGCTGCTCGAACACCAGGATCGCCAGCAGCGCCGCGGCGAGCTGAACGTAAACGCAAATGAAAAAGGTCATGCTGCGCGCCTTGTTGGCAACATACGCCGTGCGCTCGTCCTTGAGCGAGGCATCGTAGTCCGCTGCCTTCTCCGGGTCGCGGCTCAGGCGACGCACCCGCAGCAGGCGAACAAGGCCGACAGCCGTCAGTGCGCCGCCGAAGCCGCTGATATAGCTGCTGTATCCGGTCTCCCCCAGCAGCAGTCCCGCGAGAAAAAGCGCCGCGCCGACGCTCAGCCACAAAATGCCGAATTTTTTCTGTTCCTTCAATTTCATGCTTCTTCCTCCTCAAAAAGAAAGATGTCCTCGATCTGCGCGCTGAACAGCCTTGCGATGGCGTGGGCGAGCAGGATGGACGGATTGTATTTCCCGTTTTCCAATGAGATGATGGTCTGGCGCGAGACGCCGAGCGCCGCGGCAAGCTGCTGCTGCGTCATGCCCCGCTCCTTCCGCTTTTGTTCGATGATATTTTTCATGCTGTGCTCCGTTCTTAGAAAGTCAAGCTTGCTTTACATTCATGAGCATAACACCTCATCTGCAAAATGTCAAGTATCTTTTACATTTTTATTTTGCGATTGATTTTAGGCGCGGCCTTTGCTACAATAAATTGAATCTGTTTTTTCACAGGAGGCTGCCGCCATGAACATCAAGATCGCACCGTCCATTCTCTCCGCCGACTTCGCCAATCTCGAGCGGGACATTCGGAAGATCGACACCGCCGACTACGTCCATGTGGACATCATGGACGGCGAGTTCGTGCCGAATATCTCCATCGGCATCCCGGTGGTCAAGGCCATCCGGCCCGTGACCGGGCTGCCGCTGGACGTGCATCTGATGATCACCAAGCCCGTGCGCTACGTTGAGCAGTTCTGCGACGCGGGCGCGGACCTCGTGACCGTCCACGTCGAGTCCGACTTCCCCGAGAACATCCACGCCGCGTTGGAGAAGATCCACGCGAAGGGCAAGCGCGCGGGCATTGTGCTCAAGCCCAACACCCGCGCCGAGGCGGCGCTGCCGTACCTCAAGGAGTGCGACATCGTGCTGGTGATGACGGTCGAGCCGGGCTTTGGCGGGCAGAAGTTCATGGCGGACATGATGCCCAAGGTCGCGCAGCTGCGCGCAATGCTCGACGAGGTCAACCCGGACTGCGAGCTGGAGGTGGACGGCGGCGTGGACACCGCCACGCGCGACGCCTGCGTGAATGCGGGCGCGAACGTGCTGGTCGCGGGCAGCGCGGTCTACAAGGCGGCGAACATCCCCGCGAAGATCAAGGCTTTGAGAGAGGGTTAACAAGGTATGGAGTATTTTCCCGCAGCACTGGAAAAGCTGGTCGAGCAGTTCGCGCGGCTGCCGGGCATCGGCGGCAAGAGCGCGCAGCGGCTGGCGTTCCATGTGCTGAGCCTGACGGACGCGGAGGCGCAGGAGTTCGCCGACGCCATCGTGGAGGCGAAGAAAAAGGTGACGTGCTGCCCCATCTGCCGCAACCTGACGGACGGGGGGCTCTGCCCCATCTGCGCCTCGCCCAAGCGCGATGAGCGCGTGATCTGCGTGGTGGCGGACGCCCGCGACGTGGCGGCCCTTGAGCGCTCGCGCGAGTACAGCGGGCGCTACCATGTGCTCCACGGAGTCATCTCACCGATGAACCACGTCGGTCCCGACGATCTGGAGATCAAGTCCCTCGTCGAGCGCGTCGCCGCCGGCGGCATCGACGAGGTCATCATGGCGACCAATCCCGACACGGAGGGCGAGGCCACGGCGATGTATCTCGCACGGCTGCTGCGCCCCTTTGGCGTGAAGGTCACCCGTCTCGCCTACGGCATCCCCGTGGGCGGACATCTGGAATTTGCCGACGACGCGACGCTCATGCGCGCGCTCGAGGGCCGGCGCGAGATCTGAGGAGGACAGAGCTATGACCGCAAAGTTAGAGCTGTACCGCGTATTCCGCGAGGTCGCGGAGACGGGCAATATTTCCGCCGCGGCGCAGAATCTTTACATTTCGCAGTCCGCGGTGAGCCAGAGCGTCAAGCAGCTCGAGGGCGCCTTACAGACGCGGCTGTTCATCCGCTCCCCGCGCGGCGTGACGCTCACGGACGACGGGCAAATGCTTTTCGAGCACGTCCGCAGCGCGATGGGCCTTTTGGAAACGGGCGAGGAAAAGCTCGCGCAGACGCGCGCCCTGCAGATGGGCAAGCTCGTCATCGGCGCGAGCGACACGGTGACGAGCCAATTTCTGCTGCCGCACCTCGACTCATTCCACAAGAAGTACCCGAACATCCATATTCAGATCATCAGCGGCCGCAGCCACAAGGTGCTCGGCCTGCTGCGCTCGGGCAAGGTGGACGTGGCGTTCGCCTCGTCGCCGAGCGAGGACGAGGGGCTGAGCTGCGTGCCGTGCTTTGCGACGCACTCGTGCTTCGTCGCCGCGGCGGACTATCCCTGCGACTTTGAGCGCGCCTATTCGATGCAGGAGCTCGCGGCGTTGCCGCTCATTCTGCTCGAGCGCAAGGCCAGCTCGCGCGTGTATCTGGAGAAATACTTCCTCGCGCACGGCGTTTCCCTTTCGCCGGAGATCGAGCTGGGCGCGAGGAGCCTGCTCGTGGACCTCGCCCGCATCGGCTTCGGCGTGGCGGGCGTGACGCGGGAGTTCGTGACCGCGGAGCTGGAAAGCGGCGCGATCCGCGAGCTGAAAACCGACTTTGAGATCCCGCCGCGCTCCGTCGATATGTGTACGCTGCGCGACGTGCCGCCGAGCGCGGCGACCGCGCGCTTCACGCAGGAGGTCGCGCGGCGGGTGCAGGCTGAAGAAAGGGGCTGACGAACCATGCGGAGATTTGATACCGTCCTATTTGACCTTGACGGGACGCTGCTCGACACGCTCGAGGACATCTGCGATGCGGCGAACCACACGCTGCGGGAGCTGGGCTATCCCGAGCGGACGCTCGCGGAGATGCGGCGCTTCGTCGGCAACGGCGCAGAGATGCAGATGCGCCGCGCCCTCGGCGCGGACGCGGACGAGGAGACCGTCGCGAAGGCGCTCGCGCTTTACAAGCCCTACTACGCCGCGCATTGCCAGATCAAGACGAAGCCCTACGCGGGCGTTTTGGAGCTGATGGCGGCGCTCAAGGCGGAGGGCTTCCGCCTTGCGGTGGTGTCCAACAAGCCGGACGAGGCGGTGCGTCCGCTGGTCGCGGAGCACTTCGGCGCGCTTGCCGACATCGCCATGGGCGAGACGGCGCAGCGCCGCCGCAAGCCCGCGCCCGACATGGTGAATGACGCGCTCGCGGCGCTCGGCGCGGACAAGTCCCGCGCGGTCTACGTCGGCGACAGCGAGGTGGACATTGAGACGGCGCGGAACGCGGGCATCCCCTGCATCTCGGTGACGTGGGGCTTCCGCGACCGCGAGCAGCTGCTCGAAGCGGGAGCAGCCGAGTTGGCCGCCGATGCAGGCGAGCTTCGTGCGCTGCTGGAAAAATGAACGAAGGCACAAAAAGCGCAGACCCGAAACGGGTCTGCGCTTTTGCTCTGCACTTTTATTCTTCGGTCTTTACAGATGCAGCACGCGCTCCTTGATCTCCTGCGTGCGGCCCTGGTTCCAGAACTGGGTGCCGATGTAGCCGCAGGTACGGCGGGCGACGTTCATCTTGTCCTGATCGGTGTTGCCGCACTTCGGGCAGCGCCAGATGAGCTTGCCGCCGTCCTCGACGATCTCGATCTCGCCGTCCCAGCCGCAGACCTGACAGTAGTCGGACTTGGTGTTCAGCTCGGCGTAGATGATGTTGTCGTAAATGAACTTCATCACCTGCAGCACGGCCTCAAGGTTGTTCTGCATATTGGGGACCTCGACGTAGCTGATCGCGCCGCCGGGCGAGAGGTGCTGGAACTGCGCCTCGAACTTGAGCTTGGTGAAGGCGTCGATCGGCTCGGTGACGTGGACATGGTAGCTGTTGGTGATATAGCCCTTGTCGGTCACGCCCTCGATGATGCCGAAGCGCTTTTGCAGGCACTTGGCGAACTTGTAGGTCGTGGACTCCAGCGGCGTGCCGTAGAGGGAATAGTCGATGTTCTCGGCAGTCTTCCACTCCTTGCACTTGTCGTTCATCTTCTGCATGATGGACAGGGCGAACGGCGTGGCTGCGGGGTCGGTATGGCTCTTGCCGGTCATGTACTTCACGCACTCATAGAGTCCGGCGTAGCCGAGGGAGATGGTGGAGTATCCGTCGTAGAGCAGGCGGTCGATCGGCTCGCCCTTCTTGAGGCGGGCGCAGGCACCGTACTGCCAGAGGATGGGCGCGGCGTCGGAGAGCGTACCGCGCAGGCGGTCGTGGCGGCAGCGCAGCGCGCGGTGGCAGAGCTCGAGCCGGTCTTCAAAAATATCCCAGAATTTTTCGATGTTGCCGCCCGAGGACAGCGCGACGTCGGGCAGATTGATGGTCACGACGCCCTGATTGAAGCGGCCGTAATACTTGTGCTTGCCCGGCTCGTAGTTGCCGGCGTTGGCGATGTTGCCCACGCCCGCGTCGGTAAAGCGGTCGGGCGTGAGGAAGCTGCGGCAGCCCATGCAGGGATACACGTCGCCCTTGAGCTCGAGCATCTTCTTTTCGCTGATGTAATCGGGCACCATGCGGCGCGCCGTGCATTTTGCGGCGAGCTTTGTGAGATAATAGTAGGGCGAATCCTCGTGGATGTTGTCCTCCTCGAGCGTGTAGATGAGCTTGGGGAACGCGGGCGTGACCCACACGCCCTGCTCGTTCTTCACACCCTCGTAGCGCTGAAGCAGCATCTCCTCGATGATGAGCGCGAGATCGCGCTTCTCCTGCTCGCTGCGCGCCTCGTTGAGGTACATGAATACGGTGATGAAGGGGGCCTGTCCGTTCGTGGTCAGGAGCGTGACGACCTGATACTGGATCGTCTGCACGCCGCGGCGGATCTCCTCGCGCAGGCGCTTTTCCACGATGCGGGCGATCTTCGTCTCATCCTGCGCGACGCCAAGCTCCTCGATCTCGGCAAGCACCTGCTTGCGGATCTTCTGACGCGAAACGTCCACAAAGGGCGCAAGGTGCGTGAGCGAGATGCTCTGCCCGCCGTACTGGTTGCTCGCCACCTGCGCGACGATCTGCGTGGCGATGTTGCAGGCGGTGGCGAAGGAATGCGGACGCTCGATGAGCGTTCCGGTGATGACGGTGCCGTTCTGCAGCATATCCTCGAGGTTCACGAGGTCGCAGTTGTGCATGTGCTGGGCATAATAGTCCGTGTCGTGGAAGTGGATGATGCCCTCCTCGTGCGCCTTGACGATGTCCTCGGGCAGGAGGATGCGGTTGGTCAGGTCGCGGCTGACCTCGCCCGCCATGTAGTCGCGCTGCGTGGAGTTGACGACGGGGTTCTTGTTGCTGTTCTCCTGCTTGGCCTCCTCGTTGTTGCACTCGATGAGGGTGAGGATCTTGTCGTCCGTCGTGTTGCTCTTGCGCACGAGCGAGCGGGTGTAGCGGTAGGTGATGTAGCGCTTGGCGACCTCAAACGCGCCGTGCGCCATGATCTGATGCTCGACGAAGTCCTGGATCTCTTCGACCGTGGGCGCGCGGCCCAGACCCTGACAGGCCAGCTCCACGCTCTCGGCGATGCGCTGGATCTGAACGGGCGTCATGCGCGCGTCCTCCTCCGTGGCGGCGTTTGCCTTGGTGACGGCGGCAATGATCTTGACGATGTCGAACTCGACCTCCGCGCCGTTTCTTTTGATGACCTTCATGCAGCAGCTCTCCCTTACTCTAAAATATCCGATAAAATCTATCCTACAACACAATATCTTGTGGCAGTTGACCGTCTGCATTTCAAATTATGGCATACTCTCGCGCACAATGCAAGAGGTTTTTGAAATTTTCTTACAATATCTTGTGGTGGGTAAAAACAAGTATAAACTAAATGTGGTGGAATTGCCGTGGTTTTTGCAACAAAGGCTGATAAGCCGCGCACTTTTTTTCGCTTTTTCCGCCGCCGTTGAAAATTGTCAATACCCAATCGAACATTTTTGAAAAAATTAGAGCAGGGAATTGACGTGAGCGTCGAATAGCTCCTGTGCGGTATGGTAGTCAAGGATTTTACGGTGCATGGCGTTCA
>NZ_JAHLPT010000037.1 GCF_018918025.1 Oscillibacter sp. MSJ-31
TGTTGATTTACACTGCTAATAGAACGCCTCGGCCCGAGGTGAACACATAAAATCTACATCTGAAAGTGAGTGTGAAATCAATGAAAATTCGTATCTGTGGCAAGCGTGTGATGAAGGGCAACAGCAAGAAAACGGGCAATCCGTACCACTTCACCGAGGTGCATTTCCTCGGCAGCAATCGCGATGTTGAGGGCAGCACCTGTGAGACTGCCATCATTCAGGCTGAAATGTGCGCCCCCGACGCTATCACGGTCGGCAATTCGTTCGACCTTGAGTACAACAAGGATGGTCGTGTCGTCTCGTTCGCGCCCTGCAAGTAAGCGGGAAAAACGGTCGTTTTTCGACTGTGAGCATCCGTGCCCCGATTATGCGTCGGAGTATTGCGTGATTTGCTGTCCGCATAGACCGTGGTGCTATCTCATGCGCGAAAATCCCCCGGCTTCAACGCTCCAGCGTTGAGGAAAGTGCAGGGGGGCAGTATTACCCCCCTGCACTTCTGTAAATTGTAAATCTTTGACATTTTTTGTCAATTCTAAGTAGGTGCTATTATGGCTCAATCCCGCAAGTGGTTGATTACCATAAACAACCCCATTGAGCATGGCTTCGACCATGCCCGCATTAAGGCAGCCGTCAATGACCTGCCCGCCCTCCTGTACTGGTGTATGTGCGACGAAAAGGGCGACGAGTGCGAGACGCTGCATACCCATGTCTATTTCGTTTGTGAGAACGGTCTGACGCATACGCAGGTCGATGCTCGTTTTCCGTCTTTCCATCGTGACATAGCCCGTGGCAAGTCCTCGGAAAATCGCGCCTATGTCCTCAAGGACGGCCCGAAATTCAATAAGCAGCCGGATGGCTCATACTCCTACAAGGACACGGGCGGTCATTTACACGAGGGCGTGAATTTCTCCGACACCTTTGAAGAGGGCGGCGAAATGCCCGTCGAAAGACAGGGCAAGAGCCGCGATGCCGATATTATCGTCGGCATGATAAAGGAGGGCGCGTCCAATGAGGAAATCGTCAACGCAGTTGCTTCTGCTTATCGTGACCTCGAAAAGGTGGAGCGTGTCCGCTCCATGTACCGTGACGCGATGTTCAAAAACTCGTGGCGCGATCTCGAGGTGACCTATATTTTCGGTAAGACCGGCAGCGGCAAAACACGTGGCGTAATGGACGCATACGGCTATGAAAACTGCTATCGCGTCACCGACTACAAGCATCCGTTCGACACTTATGACGGGCAGGATGTGCTTATCTTTGAAGAGTTTCGCGGCTCGCTCAAGCATGGTGATATGCTCAACTACCTTGACGGCTATCCGCTGCTGCTCCCATGCCGCTACTTCAACCGTCAAGCCTGCTTCACCAAGGTATTCATCATCACCAATATTCCACCTGACGCGCAGTATTCTAACGTGGACGCAGAGAGCCGCAATGCTTTCTTCCGTCGCATTCATAAGGTCGTGGAGTACAAAGCCGATGGCGGTACATCGGAGTACACTGGTGTGCAGGCCTATCTTGACCGTTACAGGTGGGCGGATGCAATGATCCATACGCCGCCGCAAATGATTTTATAGTCTCCTTTCCTGCCCCCGTTCGTTCATCGAATGGGCGGGGGCGTCTCTCCTTGAATCTACACTTTCAAAAGGGGCAATTCCTATGGACTACACCGAACAACTCAATGCAATTTCCGCGCAGTTATCCGAGGTGCAAAACGGTATCAATGAGATTATTTCCGTTGCCGCTGACGTTGAGGGTATTTTCATCTTCTTTGCCGTGACCGTCCTTTGCATCTTCGTCTATAAGTTCTTCCGTATCTTCTTCTGATTTTCATATCGCGGGCTGGTGTAAAGGCAGCACACAAGGCTCTGAATCTTGAAATGGTGGTTCGATTCCATCGCCCGCAACCATGGGACTTTTCCCATTCGTGTACAAATTTTCGATGAAAGGAGTGTTGCTTTCAGGACGTCGTTGCTGCTGCTACCACTCTGTCTGGCATCGTGACCAGCTCCATGCTGTCCGGTGTTCTTGACGAGATCGTTGGTCTGCTTCCCGTTGTCATTCCCGTGATGATTGGCTTCATTGCTCTGCGCAAGGGTCTTTCCTTTGTCATGGGTATGCTCCGCGCGGCCTAACGCAAGGGGCGAGGGGCTTCATGCTCCTCGCCCTATTTTTTATTTTGTGAGGTGATTTTTCCCTTGAAAAAGTTTACGCATAGATTGTTGCCCCTTGCTCTCTGCTTCACTCTCACCCTCGGCGCGTTTGCCTATCGTCCACCGCAGGCCAAAGCCGTGGCCGGTGTTGATGATGCAATCGTGATTGGCGCTCTGCTCACGGCCTTTGCTGGTGGCTGCGGCCTTATCTTCTCCAATAACGGTATGACAAGCGGTGAATTGGCGCAGGGCTTGACCGACAAATGGAACGAGTTCAACGAATCTGCCGAAAATGCCGCTTCCTCTTTTGCCGCATGGCTCGGCTTCGAGGATACAAGCGCTCTTTTGGGTGCTCTGTCCTTTTCAGGGGGCAAGCTGGCGATTCCTCGCGCCATCGCTCGGAAATTTGCAGAGTTTACAACGTGGCTTACTTCTAACACAGGCGTAACTGCCGGTGGTGATTCCGTTCCGGTCTCGACCGTGGAAAGTGTAAAGTTTTATCAAATGCATTATGAATCGGGCTTGGGGTATCTGCTTGATGATGAAATTCCGTTTGCTCTTTCTTCATATACAAGTAGTTCGGTTTATAGCTTAGGTACACCTGTTTTTAATATCTATGATTTGCCGAGCACAAGGGATGAATCTTTGATTTTTGGCTTTTCCGGTACTTCTTGGGCAAAAGCATATCTTGATGCATCTGGCAATTTTTGGTGTTATTCTTCGGCTTCTTCCGGTGAGTGGTCGTTGACAAGATCTTCTTCTGTTTCTAAGTTTGTGGACGGCAAGGTCTATGTTGCTCCTTATGTAAACGGAAAAATAAAGTATGGTTTGTTTGTGGAATATTGGGATACTGTTGACGGCTTTAAAGTTAAGCGTTTTAGTGGGATTGATATGGCTTTTACTGGTGCGGGTGCTGAGTCGTCTTTTTCCCGCCTTTCCGTATTTGCTCCGTCTTACTATAAAAATCCCACCATTGACTTACCTGCCGAGGGGGAGGAAGCTGCAAACCCTACCTTGTCCGGTGTCGGTGACGGCACGGCCACGACCATTGAGGGCTTATTGCAGCAGATTCTCGCCCAGCTTCAAGCCAATACCTTAGCTCCTACGCTCGACGTGGCCGGTACGGAGTCAGGCGGCAATACCGGCACGGACGAGGATGCAAAGCCCTATCTGCCATATATTCCGCAAATCTTCGAGAAAATCAAAGAGTTGCCCGGAACGCTCGCCAATATTTGGGAGAGCATCAAGGGCATCCCTGCCGCCATTGCGGAGAAGATAGGCGCTTTCTTTACTACGCTTTGGGGCTGGCTTCAAAACATCATTGACGCGATCGCGGCTTTGCCCGCTGCTATTGCCGAAAAGATAGGCGCTCTTTTCAAACCGGATGAAGCGTTGCTTACGGAGATAACCGACACTTTCAAGGGTAAATTCGGCTTCTTCTCCACCTTGAAGCAGTTCGGCAGTGACCTCTTTGGCATGACGCCGGAGACCGAGCCGCCCGTGATATGGGTACATTTGGAAAATGCGGAAAGTAAGTTCGGCTATAATTACGGAGATAAGCAAAAGATTTTTGATATGACATGGTATCAAAAATACAAGGCTTCGGTGGATGGTCTGCTCTCCGGCTTCCTGTGGCTCGGCTATCTATGGCTGCTCTTCAAACGTGCTCCCTCTATTCTTAACGGTATGCAGATGGACGAAGATTTGCGCCCGCCGCTGCTCGTCGGTGACGTTTCAAGTGCTCCTCGCCTTGGTGCTGGTGACCCCTCGATACATTACGGTGAGGGCTTTACATTCAGGAGTAAAGGGGGAAGGCGCAAGTGATAGTAAATGCTGCGATTACGGCTATTTGGAATCTCGTCCATCCTATTCTTGACCGTGTCCCCGAAATTGGTATTGACTATGCTGGTATCTCGTCCTCGTCCATCTATCAATGGCTGCGTGCTGCGCTCTACTTTCTCCCGATGAATACCGTCATTACCATTTGTGCCCTTTCCTTGGCTCTGTGGGTACTTCGCATGGTTATTGCATTTCTTCATTCCCTCTGGGCTTCCCTGCCTATTGTGTAACAGGAAAGCCGTCCCCACGCTCTCGTGTGGGGATGGTCGGCCGGATTATGTGTATCTGATTTTGTATGTTGCGTACATCCAGACTTTTGTTTCACCGGTTGGCTTTGATGGCGTTTCAATTACTGTCGTATAATCTCCGGTTTCTCCTGGTGCCAATTCAGAGGGTACATTGACGGTCTTTTCTGCAAGTACGTTTTCAGCGGTGTCCTTGATGGTGAATGTGACAATGATGTTGTCGATTGTTTTGTTTGTGCCGTTGGTGATATATGCTTCTACGGTTGCTTTTGAATTGTCTCGTGCATAGAAAAAGCTTACTAAGTCTTTGCTGACCTCGCCGGTTATTGTTTTCTGTAGAGCTTTGGGGCTACTGACTTGTGTTGCTGAATTGTTTGGCGCTGTGGTCATTATTTTCTCTTTTTGCTCTTTTGAGTCAACATATGCTGCTATGGCTATCGTGCAGATGCAAACCCATGTTAGTAGCAGTAAGACAGATTTTGCCGACGGTCCACTTCTTTTGTCTTTAAACCCGCCCTCTGGTATTTCTCTTCCCGTCTTGATACTGTCTATGTCCGAGCCTGCCGCATACCTCGGCTTGTGCTGATTCTGCTGTCGATTAAAATAATCATCTGGCATCTCTTCATCCCTCCCACCTGTGATTGTAGCATAGGGCCTGTACCCTATGCAAGCCTGTATTTCTGCGCTTGCCCATCGTCTGCTGCAAAATGCGTCCCCCGCAGCGAGGGGCTCGGGGGACGCATTTTGCATACCGATTGGCACGCACACCTTGTTCCGCATTTTGAATCTACACTTTCAAAAAAGGAGTATTTCATGCCGACGAAAAATTATCGTATTACCGTCTCTCTTCCCGCCGATCTAACCTATTGGCTCATGGTCTATAAGAACAACTTTTCATTTCCCTCGGACGCTGCTGCTTGTCAAGCCCTGCTCTCCTGCGCTATCCGTGAATACCGGAAAGGAGTGATTGACAATGATTAAATCTCTCTTGCAAATGGTGTGGGAATTTGCAAAAATCCCGCTCTTCCTTTTTCTCGTGTTCTGCGTTGTGTTCGGCTTTCTCTGCCTTGTCTATGGTATCATTCTGTACCGTCGCGGTTATCGCTTTCAGCACGGTGAGCATCATGCTCTGAAAAAGCCCTCGTTCCTGCGCAGCTTTTTCTATCTGCTCCCGCATCAGTTCATGCTCGATATGTACGCCCGAAATCCTGAGTTTTTCACGCATCAGGGCTGCATTATCTTCACGGGCCGTCAGGGCAACGGCAAGACCATCGCCATGGCGCAGCAAGCTCTTGCGTGGCGCGAGGAATACCCCAAAGCAAAGTGTATCACCAATTTCGCCTTGCAAGGTCAGAGCCGAGAGCTGAATGACTGGCGCTTGCTCCTTGATTACAAAAACGGCATCCAAGGCGTGATCGCGTGTATCGACGAAATGCAGAATTGGTTTAGTTCTAACCAGTCCAAAAACTTCCCGCCCGAAATGCTGGAAGTCATTACACAGAATCGCAAGAATCGTCGTGTTATCATGGGCACAGCACAGACATTCAATCGCCTGTCAAAGCCCATCCGGGAACAGGCTACCGAGGTGCGCCGCTGTACCACGCTCTTTGGCTGCCTGACCATCGTTCACCGTGTCGTGCCTGAGCTGGACAGCGAGGGCAACGTGGAGAAGTGGAAGCATCGTGGCTTTTATTACTTCGTCCATGATGAAAAGCTTCGTTCCTCTTATGATACATGGCGCGTCATTGAGAGCCTTAGCAAGAGCGGCTTTCAGCCCGCTCCTGTGGTCGTGCAATCCTGACCGCTCCCCATTCCTGCCGTTCTCGTTCCATGCGCTCTTTTTTCCCACGAAAAAAACTGCTTCTCCCTCGTCCCATTCCGATATGTTAAGCCCCGCCCTTTCGGACGGGGCTTTTGCCTTATGCGTTCGTCGTGTACCCGTTGCGTCTCAACCATGCTTCGGCTTGGTAGTCCTTTACGAACGTCCTGCTTCTCACGTCAGCCTTGTCTCGGCTTTTGAGCATCTGCCCGCTCGCCGCCAGTATCACCACGCACAGCCTGTTGTGCTTCACCACATAGTTTACATACACGGCTTGTCCCTTGTCATTTACCCGCTTCATTTTCCTGTCCTTTCTCCCCGTCCAGCCGGTAGGTCAGCTTTTGAATCTACACTTTCAATCCGTCTTATCTATTGCAAAGATGATGCCGCATAAGCACCAGCTGACAGATGCCGCTAAAAGTATCTCCGTCATGCTCACGCCTCCCGCATCTGCTCCATGCAGTCCATACACATGATGCGCACTTCCTTTGTTGCTCGGACGCTGTTCCCGCACTTCGTGCAAATCAGCTTTCGGGTGCTGCTCGGTCTGCGTTCTCCGCTTTGCGCTGTCGGTGTGCTGCTTGCCGCTCCGCTCCCTGCGATCCCTCGAAAGCCCGTGAAGCTGCTCCGTGCTATCCGTATCTCGTTCCAGCCCTTTTCCAGTGCATACGCCGTCAACCTGTCGTTGTCCTTGCCCTGTGTGTTCCAGCCGTAAATGCCTGCCTTGTAGCACATCAGCAAATGCTCCTCGGCGATCTCCTTGAACTTCCCGTTGTGGTACTTGCCCCCTCGGCTGACCTCTTGTATTCCGTTCTCGCGGCAGTAGAGATGCACCATCTCATGTATGAGCGTGTCCAGCACCTCCTCGATTTCCACGTCCAGCGCTTCGGCGGCTATGTTCATCTCGTAGGTGTCTCCGTCCTTGCGCTTCCACACCTTCCCCACGCTGCAATGACCGTATGTCCCCGGCTTGCTCTGCACCGTGATGATAGGCGTCGGCAGCTGCCCGCCCCACAAGTCGAGGTTGAGCGTGTTGTACATCTTCTCTAACTGACCGACCGCGCGGCTCATTTTCGTTGTCTCTTTCATGTCTCTATATCCTCTCTTGACTTTCGTCGTTCTCTCCTGTATTCTGTAGGTGCTGGCGGTTTTGGTAACCCTGACCGCCAACAGGGGAGCGTGGAACGCTACTCGCTGTCGTATGCTTCATCGACCGTCGCATACTCTACGCCATCGCGTATGTAGCCGTACTCTGTGTACATCCTCTCACCCCCTTTCTGCCGTCCTCAGTGTTCCTACCACTTTGGACGGCGCTCTCATAATGAGTGAAGCGACAAGCGGCGACGCCGCTCGCTCGCTTCACTTGTCCACAAGTGAAGCACAGACGGAAAAAACCGTCAGAGGGGCAAACTGTATGAAGTTTTTGTAAAGTCCGCAGGAGTTTATAAAAAGTTCATGCAGGAAAACCCTTGACGCTTTTTTCTGACTGTGTTACAAATCCAATCATCGCGTAGCGATACCTCATAGAAACAGAAAAGCACCGAACTACCAACCGTAGTCCGGTGCTTGCTCCATCTATAGGGCTTTTGACTATGCACTTTCAAAGAGAGACGGAGAGGGGAAAGAACATGAAAACGTATCGTCGCATGACCTATACCGAACGCCTTACCATCGAGAAGCTATTCAACTCCGGTGCGTCCTATCGCTCCATCGCGTCCTATCTGCATCGCTCTGTATCGTCCATCCATCGTGAAATAAAGCGTGGCTTGTATGACCATCTTGACGGCAGCACATGGCTCATGCAGAAGCACTATTCTGCTCAGATCGCCCATGAGGACGCAGAGTATAATCATAGCGCCCACGGTCGTCCTCTTGCTATCGGCAATAACCATGCCTATGCAAAGTCCATCTCTGAGCGCATCCAAAACGGGGAGTCTCCCGATGCCATTTGCGGCAGCCTGCGAAAAGAAAAAGCGTGGACGGTTTCTACATCCACGCTTTATCGCTATATTGACAGGGGCTATATCCCGAACGTCACCAATGCGGATTTGCCGTGCCCGCGCTGCAAGCGCCGCTATCGCAAGGTGCGTAAGGCCAAGCGCGCTCCTGTCGGTGTCTCTATCGAACTTCGCCCCTATGAGATCAGCGCTCGTACCTCATTCGGACATTGGGAGATGGATTGCGTCATCGGTAAAGCTAAGGGCAAGCGTCAGGCCCTGCTCGTCCTCACGGAACGTCTCACACGCTATGAGCTTATCTTCAAGCTCTCGCAGAAAACCGCTGCCAACGTCAACCGTATTGTTGAATCTACACTTTCAAAATACCCGCAAGGCACGTTTCGCTCTATCACCGTGGATAACGGCTCTGAATTTGCATCCGCCTACCAGCTGCCGCTCCCCGTCTACTACTGCCATCCGTTCTGTTCCTCTGAGCGCGGCTCAAACGAGAACGCGAACAAAATCATACGCCGCTACTTCCACAAGGGTAAATCTCTCTACCATGTCACACAGGCGCAATGTGATGCCGTAGCCGAACGTATGAACGCCATGCACCGTAAAATCCTTGACTACCATACCGCACAGGAGCTATTCGACGCTCACGTCAATTCCCTGCTCTAATTTTTTCAAAAATGTTCGATTGGGTATTGACAATTTTCA
>NZ_JAHLPT010000038.1 GCF_018918025.1 Oscillibacter sp. MSJ-31
TTGAATGTGATGTGCTCTTTATTTCGTTTCTTTCGTCTTTTTTAAATTGCATAAAACCTCCTATTGCTCTGGTAATGCGGTCGCCAAACCTTTACCAGTATACCGCAATAGGAGGTTTTACTCATGCTAAAGCTATTTTTCTTCCCCCAGTAGAACTGGGGGTTTATTTCCACGCCTTAAGGCGCCAACGAACGGGAGACACACGGTGCAAACCCTGTGTCTCCCGTTTTTTGATTCGTTTCCGCCGGGCGGCTGCGCCGCCGTCCGGCGCGTCCTTTTTCAGACGTACTTCTGCGTCACGGTGTCGAACACGCCGCGGGTAGTCAGGCGCAGCGTCGGGATGACCGGCAGCGCCATGAACGAGAGCGTCATGAACGGATCGACGCCGCGGCTCACGCCGAGGGCGAACGCCTTTTCCTTGGCGTTTTCCAGCTCGCGGTTGACGTCCACGAGCGGCTCCTCGCTCATGATGCCCGCGATCTGGAGCCGGACCTCGCCGAGCACCTCGCCGTGGTCGAGCACGACGATGCCGCCGCCGAGCTCGACGACGCGGTTGGCTGCCGCCGCGATGTCCTCCTCGTTCGTGCCGACAACGATGATGTTGTGGCTGTCGTGCGAGATGGAGGTCGCCACCGCGCCGGACTTGAGGCCGTAGCCCTTGATGTAGCCGATGCCGATGTGGTGCGTGTTCTTATGGCGCTCGATGACCGCGATCTTGAGGATGTCGTTTTCCAGGTCGATCCTGTCGGCGTAGCCGGCGTCGGTCGTCACGATCTCGCCCGGGACCATGCCGAGCACGGCGCGCGGGCGGGTCTCGGTGAAATCGTCGGCGGTGAGGTGCGCGACGTGGAAGGTCTCGTGGGAGCGCTTGATGAGATGCGGGTCGATCTCGGGAGCCTCAAAGGGCGCGACCTCTTTGCCGTCGAACATGAGCTTGCCCTTCTTGTAGACCTCGAGAATATTGAAGTCGCGGAAGTTATCGATGATAACGAAGTCGGCAAGGAAGCCGGGCGCGATGGCGCCGCGGTTGTTGAGCAGGAAGTATCGGGCAGCATGGTGGCTCGCGCACTTGACGGCGATGATGGGGTCCACGCCCGCGGCGATGGCCTTCTTGATGATGTAGTCGATGTGGCCCTTTTCCAGCAGATCGTTGGGGTGCTTGTCGTCCGTGCAGAACATACAGTAGGTGTAATACTGCGGCGTGAGCAGCGGCAGCAGCGCGTCAAGGTTGCGCGCCGCGGTGCCCTCGCGGATCATGATGTACTGGCCGCGCTCGAGCTTGGCGAGCGCGTCGCCCATGTCGGAGCACTCGTGGTCGGAGTAGACGCCGGCGGCAACGTAGGCGTTGAGGTCGTTGCCGGAAAGGCCGGGAGCGTGGCCGTCGATCTTCTTGTGATGCGCCTGCGCCGCAACGATCTTTTCGAGCACCTGCTCGTCGGCGTTGGCGACGCCGACATAGTTCATCATCTCGGCAAGGCCCTCGACGCGGTTGTGCTCGTAGAAGCTGTCGATGGCGCGGTAGTCAAGGTTCGCGCCGCTCTCGTCGAGCGGGGTGGCGGGCACGCAGCTCGGCAGCATGAAGCGCACGTCGAGCGGCAGGTCCTCGGTGGCCTGCAGCATATACTCGATGCCGTCGGTGCCCATGACGTTGGCGATCTCGTGCGGGTCGGTGATAACGGTCGTGGTGCCGTGCGGAAGAACGGCCTTGGCAAACTCCTTCGGGCTGACGAGCGAGCTTTCCAGATGGATGTGCGCGTCCACAAAGCCGGGCAGCACAAGCTTGCCGCTCATGTCGACCTCGATCTCGCCCTCGTAATGCTCGCCCATGCCGGCGATCAGGCCGGAGGCCACGGCGATATCGCCGCGGCTGAGCTGGTTGCAGAACACATTCACATAGGTCGCGTTCTTCAAAACGAGGTCGGCCTTCTGCCGTCCCGCCGCGACCTCTACCACATGGAGCTTTTTGTTGAGCTTGCGGTTGATCCTGCCCGCGTAGCTTTCCTTGTATGCCATCGCCATGATCCTCCTGTTCTCGCTTTATCATAATTTTTTCTAATGTTAGGCTTAAACACCTGTGATACCTGTTGCATGGAGTATACTACGATTTCCCGCGCTTGTCCATGCCTTTTTCGTGAAAAGCGGAAGAAATTTGGGCAATGGGAAGAGACCGCACGGCAATTCTCGTGCCATGCGGTCCCTGATAAAAATGCTCTTTTGTCAGCGCAGCTTCGCGCCCAGCTCGGCTTCGAGCAGCGCAAGGATGCTCTTCACATCCTCGTCGGCCTCCTCGCCGGTGAGGCTGCGGTCATCCGCGCGCAGCGTCAGGCTGAACGCAACGGACTTGCTGCCCGGCGCGACGCCGATGCCGCGGTAAATGTCGAACAGCTCGACCTTCTTCAAAAGGCCCTTCGCGCCGCGGCGGATGCAGTCCTCCAGCGCGCCGACGGTGACACTCTCGGCGCACACCACGGCGATATCGCGTGTAACAGCGGGGAACTTCGGCAGCGGCTGGTAGACGGGGATACCGCCCCGCACGGAGTAGAGCGCGTCAAAGCGCAGCTCGGCGGCGTAGATCTCCGCGTCCACGCCGTAGGTGGCCGCGACGAGCGGGTGGATCTGACCGAACACACCCAGCTCGACATCGCCGGCATAGACCTTCGCGCAGCGGCCGGGGTGATAGGAGGCGTTGTCCGTGCATGCCTCAAAGCGGACGTCCTTGATGCGGCAGGCGCGGAGAATGGCCTCGATGCCGCCCTTGAGCGTGAAGAAGTCCATCCCGTCGCCGTAAGCGCCGAGGGAGAGGATCTTCGGCTCGTCGGCCAGACCGTCCTCGCGGGGCAGGTATATCTTGCCCAGCTCGTAGAGGCGCACGGCCTTGTTGCGGTAGTTGTAGTTGCGGGTGATGATCTCCAGCATGGAGGGGAGGATCGTCGTGCGCATGATGGAGGTGTCCTCGCCCAGCGGGTTGAGGATCTTCAGGCTTTTACGCAGCGGGGCGTCCTTCGGCATACGGATCTTATCGTAGTACGACGGGCTGATGAAGGAGTAGGTGATAATCTCGTCGTAGCCGAGCGTGCGGCAGGTCTCGCCGAGCGCGCGGTCAAAGAGCTGCTGCTCACTGAAGCCGCCGCGCGTCGTCTCGCCGCGCATGAGCGTGCAGGGAATGTTGTTGTAGCCGTAGAAGCGGGCGACCTCCTCGGCAATGTCGCTGTAGTGCTCCACATCGCCGCGCCAGCTCGGCACGAGAATGTCGTCGCCGCTGAGCTCAAAGCCGAGGGAGAGAAGGATCTCGCGCATCAGGCTCTCGGGCAGGTCGGTGCCGAGCAGGGCATTGATCTTCTCCGGCTCGAGCTTCACGACCGTGGGAGCCTTGTCCTTGGCGATGACGTCCATCACGCCGTCCACGACCTCGCCGCAGCCGAGCAGCTCGACCAGCTCGCAGGCACGCTGCACGGCCTTCATGGTGTTCATCGGGTCAAGGCCCTTTTCGTAGCGTGCGGAGGCGTCGGTACGCATCCCGAGGGCCGCCGCCGTGCGGCGGACGGACACGCCGTTGAAGTTGGCGCTCTCAAAGAGGACCATCGCCGTATCGCCGACGATCTCGCTGTTCGCGCCGCCCATCACACCCGCGACGCACACGGGCTTGTGCTCGTCGCAGATGCAGAGCATATTCGGCGTGAGCTTGCGGTCGTTGCCGTCGAGGGTCTGAATGGCCTCGCCCTCACGCGCGGTGCGGACGACGATCCTGCCGCCGTCCACGCAGGAGAAGTCGAAGGCGTGCATCGGCTGGCCGTACTCGAGCATGACGTAGTTCGTGATATCAACGATGTTGTTGATCGGGCGCACGCCGGAGTTGCGCAGGCGCTCGCGCATCCACTTCGGGGAGGGCGCGATCTTGACGTTCTTCACCATGCGCGCGGTGTAGCGCGGACAAAGCTCGCCGTCCTCGATCTCGATGTCGACCAGCTCCGCGATGCTGCCGCCGCAGCCCTTGACCTCGGGTGTGTGCAGCTTGAGGGGGCGGTGGAAGGTCGCGCTCGCCTCGCGGGCGAGGCCGATGACGGAAAGGCAGTCGGGACGGTTGGGCGTGATCTCGAACTCGACCACGCTGTCGTCATAGCCGATGACCTTCGCGATGTCGTCGCCGGGCTTCACATCGTCCTCACGCAGGACGAAAATGCCGTCGGCGATGCAATGCGGGAACTCGCGCTGCTCGGCGTGCAGGTCGGCAAGCGTGCAGATGGAGTCGGACTTGGTGTTGTAGGCCACCAGATCGCCCTCGTGCAGGTTGGAGCAGACGGTGTCGGGACAGGCGGTCGTGCCGCCGAGGTCGAGACAGGTATGGAATGTGCCGTCGCCCTGCGGCGCGCACTCGAGCACCTTCGCCGCCGCGACCGGTCCGAACACCTTGTCACCAGGCTTGATGTCGGCGGGGATGGAGGGCTTGTCCTTGTCGATGGGATGATAGTCGTTCAGAAGCGCCGCGGGCGTGATGACCGCGTAGGGGAAGTCGTGCTCGGCGGTCAGGCCCAGCTCCTTGAGCGAGCAGAGCATACCGTTGGACGGCACGCCGCGCAGCTTGCCCTTTTCGATCTTCACGCCGCCGGGCAGCACGGACTTGTGCAGCGCCGCGGGCACCAGATCGCCGACGTGGATGTTCCACGCGCCGGTGACGATCTGCACCGGCTCCTCCTTGCCGACGTCGAGCTGGCAGACCCACATATGGTCGCTGTCGGGGTGCTTTTCCATGGAGAGGATCTTGCCCGCGACCACGTTTTTGAGGCTCTCGTCCAGACGCTCGATGGTCTCGACCTTGGAGCCGGAGAGCGTCATTTCATCGTTGAACTGCTTGTCGGTGATGTCGTGGAGGTCAACAAATTCGTTGAGCCAATTTCTGCTTAAATTCATTTTCTTCGCTCTCCTTTCTCAGAACTGCTCCAGGAACCGGACATCGTTTTCGAAGATCAGACGCAGGTCGCCGATCTTGAAGTGGCCGAGCGCCAGACGCTCCAGACCCATGCCGAACGCCCAGCCGGAATACACGTTGGAGTCGATGCCGCAGCCCTCGAGCACCTTGGGGTGAACCATGCCCGCGCCGAGGACCTCGATCCAGCCCTCACCCTTGCAGGTCGGGCAGCCCGCGCCGTGGCACTTGTGGCACTGGATGTCCATCTCGCAGCTCGGCTCGGTGAACGGGAAGTGGTGCGGGCGGAAGCGCGTGACCGTGCCCTTGCCGTACAGCTCCTCCATGACGGCGTTGAGCGTACCCTTGAGGTCCGCCATCGTCACGCCCTTGTCGATGACCATGCCCTCGATCTGGTGGAACATGGGGGAATGGGTGGCGTCCACCTCGTCCTTGCGGTACACGCGGCCCGGAGCAAGGATGCGGATGGGCAGAGAGCGCGTCTCCATCGCGTGGATCTGCATGGGAGAGGTCTGCGTGCGCAGCAGGATGGAGCTGTCCTCGGTGAAGTAGAACGTGTCCGTCCACTCGCGGGCGGGGTGTCCCTCGAGGCAGTTGAGCTTGGTGAAGTTGTAGTCGGCGGTCTCGACCTCGCGGTCCTCGAGAATTTCAAAGCCCATGCCGACGAAGATGTCCTTGATCTCGTCGAGCACCTGATACATCGGGTGCTTTTTGCCGATCTTCACGGCCTTGCCGGGAATGGTGACGTCCACTGCCTCGGCCTTGAGCTTCATCTCCAGCGCTTTTGCGGCAAGCTCCTTCGTGCGCGTCTCCACGCTCTCCTCGAGCTTGGCGCGCACCTCGTTGGCAAGCTGGCCGATCACGGGGCGCTCCTCCGCGCTGAGAGAGCCCATCTGCTTGAGGACAGCGGTCAGCTCGCCCTTCTTGCCGAGGTACTGCACGCGCAGCGCCTCAAGGTCCTCCGCCTTCTCCGCGCCGCCGATGGCCTCAAGGGCTTTGGCGCGGATGGCTTCTAATTGCTGCTTCATATCATGTCTCCTTCTCTTGTGAAAGTTTTTGGCAAAAAAATAAAACCCCTCGTCCGCATGGGACGAAGAGCCTCTCCGTGGTACCACCCAAATTCGCGCAGACGGTCTGCGCGCACTCGCGACCCTTTAACGGCGGTCAGCCGTCCGCGCCTTTCCTCGCGGCCGCTCCAGGGCGAACCAAGCGACACTCCACAGACCGGCTTCCAGCCGCCGACCGGTCCTCTCTGCGCGAAGCAAGCTCGCTATTTTCCCGTTCTCTGCGTTTCTCTGACAGTTATTTATAGCACACGACGCGCAAAGTTTCAAGTGCTTTCGCACTTTTTCTTCACAGCTTTGTCCGAAATGTTTGCATTCCCGCGCGAAATGGCTTATAATGCACCATGCTTTACCTCATTTTTTCGGAAGAAGGTGGAAAGAAAAGAATGACTCCCTTTATGGAATGGAATCTGAACTGCCTGCGCGCCATCGCCGAGCTGCGCACTCCGCTGCTCGACACGCTCATGCAGGGCGTGACGGAGCTCGGCGGCGAGACGCTGTTCATGCTCTTTATGCTGGTGGTCTTCTGGTGCGTGGACAAAAACAAGGGCTATTTTCTCATGCTCCTGTGCTTCACCGGCACGACGGTCAACCAGATGCTGAAGATCGCGTTCTGCATCCCGCGGCCCTGGGTGCTCGACCCCTCGTTCGAGATCGTCGAGTCCGCCCGCGCGGGCGCGACGGGCTTCTCCTTCCCCTCGGGCCACACGCAGAACGCCGTCGCCGCCTACGGCGGGATGTTCTGCATCACGAAAAAGCTTTGGGTGCGCGTGGTGTGCATGGCGCTGGCGCTGCTCATTCCCTTTTCGCGGCTGTATCTCGGCGTTCACACGCCGCTCGACGTCGGCGTATCGTTCCTGATCGGCTGGCTGCTGGTGCTGGCGTTCTATCCTCTGCTCGAGGAGATCGGCCACCGCGGCGAGGTGCTCGAACGCATCTGGCTCATCCTGCTCGTACCGGCGGCGCTGTTCCTGCTTTATGCGCTTCGCGTCCGCGCGGGCGCAAGCGGCGACGCAGCCAATTTTGACCACGCGGTCAAAACGGCGTGGTCGATGCTCGGCCTTGTGCTCGGCGCGATCGTCTCGGTGTTCGCCGACCGGCACTACACGCGCTTTGAAACGCAGGCCGTGTGGTGGGCGCAGATCCTCAAGGTCGTGCTCGGTCTCGCGCTGACGCTGACCGTGCGCGTGGCCCTCAAGGCGCCGCTGACGGCGGCCTTTGGCGCGAACAGCGTCGGCGACGGCATCCGTTATTTCGCCGTGGTGCTCATGGCGGGCACGCTCTGGCCGATGACCTTCGGCTGGTTCAGCCTGATGGGTCGAAAAAAGTGATTTACAGCCGAAGTAAGACGTGCTATACTTTACCCTGCAAGAAAGAAGAAAGGAGACTTTTTTCGTGAAAAAGCGGCTCTACCGTTCCAAAACGGATAAAAAGCTCTGCGGCGTCTGCGCCGGCGTGGCGGATTATTTCGGCATCGACCCCACCATCGTGCGCGTGATCTGGGCGCTGCTGGCGTTCTTTTACGGCACGAGCATCCTGCTCTATGTCATCATGGCCCTTGTCGTGCCGGAGCAGCCGGCCGGCGGCGGCGTGATCGACGTGGACAGTGAGGTCCGCGAGCCGAGCGAGAAGAAGGAAAAATACAAGGGTCCCGAGATCGACTGAGCGGGACGCCTCAAAATACCGGCCGCCGAGGCGGCTATTACAGGAAGAAACAGGAAGGAAGAACCACTATGATGACCTATCCCATGCACGTTGCGGGCCTCGTCCGCGATCTCCCCATCTGCAAGGTGACGGAGGACTTCTACATCGGCGCCTTCATCATGTTCGGCGACGCCGAGCTGACCGTCGCCTGCGCCCGCGACCTCCTCAAGCTGGCGGAGGAGCTGGACTACGACTATCTGCTCACCGCCGAGGCCAAGTCCATTCCCCTCATTCACGAGATGGCGCGTCAGAGCGGCGCGGAGAAGTATTTCATCGCGCGTAAAGGCCCCAAGGTCTATATGCCCGACCCCATCTCCGTGGAGGACCGCTCCATCACTACGCTCGGCGTGCAGCAGCTCTTCCTCGGCCGCGACGACGCCGACCTCATCAAGGGTAAGAAAATTCTGATCGTGGACGACGTCATCTCCACCGGCGGCAGCCTGCACGCGATGGAGACGCTGGTCGCCAAGGCGGGCGGCACGGTCGCCGGACGCATGGCCGTCCTCGCCGAGGGCGACGCCAAGAACCGCGACGACATCAAGTTCCTCGCGCCGCTGCCGACCTTCAAGGCCGACGGCAGCGTCCGCTGAGCGCACAGCCAAACAGAGCAGGAGCGCCGCTCATTCGAGCGGCGCTCCTTTTATTGGCGCCTTAAGGCGTGGAAATAAACCCCCAGTTCTACTGGGGGAAGAAAAATAGCTTTAGCATGAGTAAAACCTCCTATTGCGGTATACTGGTAAAGGTTTGGCGACCGCATTACCAGAGCAATAGGAGGTTTTATGCAATTTAAAAAAGACGAAAGAAACGAAATAAAGAGCACATCACATTCAA
>NZ_JAHLPT010000039.1 GCF_018918025.1 Oscillibacter sp. MSJ-31
GCGGCAAGTAACAATCCTGCGCAGCTGGCAGACCGTACTTACGCGTTTGACGCGTGCGCGAGGAACATAGGGCTTTGCCCGCATAAGCAAAACCACCCGCTTGGCGGGTGGATGCTTATTTTTATGCGCTTTTTCAGTAGGGGCAGGGGAACGCGGAGAATACCGCGTGTCCGTTCACTGTGGTGAACGGGTAGCTGTATGTCTCGGTTCCTGGGACGGGGACGAAGTTGCCCGCGGCATCGTTCCACGCCCTGCGGGTGATCGTCTGAATGAGCTCGCCGCTATCGCCGTTCCACGCGACCAGATAGCTCGCACCGTCGATGGTGATGTCGTAGCCGCGGTCGGCGCAGAGCACATAGAGCGCATCGTTGAGCTCGGTAAGGCTGCTGCCGGAGAGCCATTCGTCGGCAAGCTCCTCGCTGACGTGCTCGCACAGCAGCGCACGCAGCGCATCGAGCGTATTGATCTCGCCGAGAGAGACGCGGTTGAAGGATTGACCGTTCGCCATGACGGCGGGCGCGTTTGCGTCGATCGGCGGCGTGGTCTGGTAGAACCACGACCAGAGCGTTTGTGTGGTGTTGTAGTCGGCGAGGATGATCTCGTCCCGCGGCACATCGAGCAGTGACTGCGTGTGCGCGTCGAGCGCGTTGTAGAAGTGGCTGTAGGGGATCTCGAAGGTCTGCGGCCCCGAGGCGTAGGGCCCGAGGACATAGGCGTCGAAGTTGACGGTCATGCCGCTGCCGCTGAAATAAAAGTGCGCGTTGGAGGAGAGGTCATAAACGTAGGAGTAGAAATCATCGTAGAGGTAATCGTCCAGTCCCTCTTCGTAGATCCTGTTCACGATCTCCGAGGCGAGCGTATCGACCAGCGTTTTGCCGAGTGTACTGTCGGTGGAGGACTGCGCGTTGAGCGCGTCGAGCGTCAGAAATTCGCCGGTGGTGAGATCGAAGCTCCAGGTGAGGGTGGAGGTGTTCGGATGCGCGCCGCCGTAGAAGGCGTAGGCATTGGCAAGCACGCTGATGAGCCCGTCGGTCTGGTAGACGACCTCGCCGAGCAGTTCATCCTCGTAGTAGATGTACTCAAAGGACATGGAGTCACTGCCGTAATGGTCGCGCGCCTCCTGAGCCAGCTCCGACTCGTTGGAGAGCACCGCGGCGTAGCAGCGCTCCATCTCGGCGTTGAAGGCGTCGCGCACGGCAACCGCCGCGCTCTGTGTGGCTGCGGCGCCGGGTTCATAGAGCGCGCCGTCGGCGGTGCGAAGCTCAAGCTGAGGCAGCTCATAATTTGTGTGCAGCAGGAGCGTGCCGTCGTCGGCAGTGTAGGTCGATTCATGGGTGAGCGGCGTGCCGACGGCGAAGGTCAGCTCCGGCGTCTCCGGCTGGGAGGGCTTTGGAGCATCGGGACCGGTCGGATCGCCGTTGCCGCCGCAGGCGGTCAGCGACTGCGCCAGCGAGAGCGCGAGCAGGGTGGAAAGCAGTTTTCTCATGCGGTGTCTCCTTTCTGAAAGAGGGGGGAGGTCACAGAATGACCGGGTCGGTCGTCCATGCGCTGCCGGGCCTCGCCGCGGCGAGGTCGGGATAGGCGAGGACGTATTGCTCCTCGGCGCGGGCGGTCAGGGCAAAGAGCCGCTGCGCGCCCGCGTCGAGCCGCCGAACCTGTGCGCTTTTTGTGAGGATCGGCGCGGCGGCGGTCGTTTTCATGCATCGGAGCAGCTCGCGCCCGCGCGCATTGCACGCCAGCACGCGCAGGTAGGGCACGCGCTGCGGGATATCCTCCGGCGTGACGCCGAGGTAAGCGGCGAGCAGCAGCCGCCGCAGCCGCGCGTAGGCGTAGCGCTTGGACTTCGCCGCGGCAAGGATGCCGTCGATCGTCGTCTCGCGCTGCACGGCGTCGTAGAAGCGGTGGTAAAGTCCCTCGCCGCCGCCGTCGAAGGGGGCGAGGTCCTCCTCGCGCATCGCACGCAGACGAGCGAGGATCGCACGCTCGGCGTTTGCCATCGTTACCGGCGCGCGGCCCGCCGCGCATTCGCACGCGCAGATCGCCGCGCTCTCCGGCGTGAGAAATTCGTCGGCGCTCCCGCCGTTTATGAGCAGCTCGCGGATGCGGCTCGCGGAGGCGAAGCCCTCCGCCGCGCCGCCGTCGTGTCCGACGCCCCTTCGCGGCAGCGCCAGCGGCATCAGCGCGGCGGCCTGCCGCGCGATGGCCTTGCAGTATTCCACGCCCAGAATGTCGTTCGGCTGTGCGAGGACGGCGGCCTTCTCGCCGAGCAGCTTGCGTGCGGCGGCTTCGCGCGCTGCGGCGAAGGAGACGCCCTCCTGTAAGCCCTGACGCAGATACGCGGCAAAGGACTCCGATTCGAGCGCCGCCGCCACGGCTTTCAGTGTTTCCGTGTCGCCGCACTCGCTGCCGAAGACCAGCGTGTCCACCGCGCCGGTCTCCGCCAGCACGCCCACGCCGCCCGCGGCGAAGCCCTCGGCGGACGCGATCGCCCACGGCAGCGGCAGCTCGAGCACGAGGTCGGCGCCGCCGCGCACGGCGGCCTCCGCGCGTGCGTGCGTCCGCATGACGGCAAAATCGCCCCGCTGGACGAAGCTGCCGCTCATGGCGCAGACGACGGCGGTCTCCGCGCCGAGACGGCGGCGCAGCTCGCCGATCTGCCAGGCGTGGCCGCGATGGAATGGATTATACTCACTTATGATACCAGCAGTCCGCATAAAAATCATCTCAAAATGGTTACAATTTTGGCTCCTGCAAAAAAATTTATGGTTGTCATCACGGAAATTTTTGCTATAATAAAAGGCGTATGTATTGGTCCGTCGGACAAATTCCCGCAATTCCCATCTCTATCTTACCTGAAATTGGGGCACATTGCAAGACGCCGCCCCCTGGAAAACGGAGGAAACAACATGAATGTTCTGGTCATCAACGCAGGAAGCTCTTCCCTGAAGTATCAGCTTCTCAATCCCGCCACCGGCGCGCTGCTCGCCAAGGGCCTTTGCGAGCGCATCGGCATCGACGGCAAGTTCACCTACAAGCCCCAGCTCGAGGGCAAGGAGGCCATCAAGGCCGCTGACGTCGCCATGCCCACCCACAACGAAGCCATCGCCGCCGTCCTCAACGCCCTCGTGGACGAGAAGAACGGCGTCATCGGCTCCATGAAGGAGATCGACGCGGTCGGTCACCGCGTGGTCCACGGCGGCGAGAAGTTTGCCAAGTCCGTCGTCATCACCGACGAGGTCATGGCCGCCATCGAGGAGTGCAATCCCCTCGCGCCTCTGCACAACCCCGCCAACATCATCGGCATCAAGGCCTGCCAGCAACTCATGCCCGGCGTGCCCATGGTCGCCGTGTTCGACACCGCCTTCCATCAGACGATGCCGCCCGTGGCCTACACCTATGCCATTCCCTATGAGTATTACGAGAACGACAAGGTTCGCCGCTACGGCTTCCACGGCACCAGCCACAAGTATGTGGCCTCCCGCGCCGCCGATATGCTCGGCAAGCCCATCGAGAGCCTGAAGCTCATCTCCTGCCACCTCGGCAACGGCTCCTCCGTCACCGCTGTGGACGGCGGCAAGAGCGTGGAGACCTCCATGGGCTTCACGCCCCTCGCCGGCCTGCCCATGGGCACCCGCGCGGGCGACATCGACGCCGGCATTCTGGAGTACCTGATGAACAAGTACGGCTACTCCATCGGTGAGATGCTGAACATCCTCAACAAGAAGTCCGGCATGGAGGGCATCTCCGGCGTTTCCTCCGACTTCCGCGATCTGGAGGAGGGCGCTGAGAAGGGCAACGAGCGCTGCGCGCTCGCCCGCGAGAAGTTCGCCTACGAGGTCAAGAAGCTCATCGGCGCGTATGCCGCCGTCATGGGCGGCGTGGACGCCATCATCTTCACCGCCGGTGTCGGCGAGAACGACGCGCTCGAGCGTATGCAGATCGCGTCCGGCCTGGAGTACATGGGCGTGAAGATGGACGAGGACGCCAACAACGTCCGCGGCGAGGAGCGCGTGATCTCCGCCACGGATTCCAAGGTCAAGGTCCTGCTCATCCCCACCAACGAAGAGCTGATGATCGCCATGGATACCGCCTCCCTCGTCGGCTGAGGCAAAAAGCAAGCGGAATAAAAGGAAGCAGATGCAAAGCATCTGCTTCCTTTTTGCGTTATTCCGCAGCCTCCGGCCGCGGCTTATCCCACGGGAGAGGGAGCCTCTGCACAAGCCCGATGAGCTGGCCCGAAATGAGCACGGTCAGCAGCGAGTAGCCGATGCGCCGCAATGGGATATAGGTCAGCGACAGGCCGAGCACCACCAGATCGGTGGAGAGATAGGCCCATTGGATGCCCATGCCCGTGACGTGCGCGATACACATGGCGAGCGCGTCGTCGCCGCCGGAGGCGCCGCCCGCGCGCACGGAAAGTCCCGCGCCGACGCCGACGAACAGCGCGCCGACCACGGCGGCGAGCAGCGGCATTTCGGCCAGCTGCGGCCAGAGCGGCGGGAACAGCTCGTAGAGCTTGTAGGGCAGCGAGAAGCCCACGGTCGCGATGAGCGAGTAGGCAATGAAGCTGCGGCCCAGCAGCCGCCAGCCCCAGCCGTAGCACAGCAGGTTCAGCACAAAACCGGAGACGGCGGGGGAGAGGGAGAACCAATGGTCGAGCAGCAGCGTCGCGCCGAGCACGCCGCCCTCGGTGATGCCGGAGACGGAGTGGACGTGGTAGAGACCGAACGCCAGGAACGCGCTGGAGAAAAACGCCATGCAGCAGCGCCAGCGCTCCAGGCCGCGCACGGTGGCGCGGCACTCGTTCCAAAGGCCGCGCAGGGAGGGGGAAGACAAGCTAAAACCTCGCGATCTGTTGTGGATTTGGCGGCTCAGGCGGTTGTTTCACGCACAAAGCCCTCGGGGTAAACGGTGAAGTCGTACACCGTGCCGTCCTCGGGGACGGCGAGCGAGCCGTCCCGCAGGCTGAGGAAGGGCTGGTAGATGACGGCTGTGCCGTCCGCGGCGGTGACGGTGACCTGCGTGTTCGGCATGATGTCGCTCTCGTTGGCGATGAGATACACCGGCGCAGCGCCGCTGCCGTGATAGAGAAGCTCGCCGGCCTCGGGCAGCTCCGCGCCCTCGGTGAGCCAGCCGTATTCGTTCACGGCGACGTCCGCATTTTCATCGGCGGGGACGATGCAGTAGATGTCCCAGCCGCCGGGGGCGACGACCTGCTCCGCGGGGATCTCCCGCAGGAAGGGATAGGCGGTGAGACAGTCCGCACCCTCGAGCAGGGCGGTCAGGTCGGTATCCGTCTCGCCGTTGGTCGAGCCGAGGTAGGCGCAGCCGAGCACTGCGCCTGCGGCACGGATGGTCTCGCGCAGGTCGGCGAGCGACTGCTCCGCCACGCTCGGCGCGGGAGAGTCGGGGGTATCGGGCTGCTCGACCGGCGGCTGCACGGAGGGGTCCTCCGCCGACTTTTTCCCGCCGCAGGCGGTGAGGGTGAGCAGCAGCAGCGCGCTGAGCAGCGCGCAAAGGATTCGTTTCATGGGAGATGTTTTCCTTTCGGGGATTCAGAATTTTCCGCCGGAGTGCGAGAAGCCGCCGGAGTTGACGGTCGTGCCGCCGGAGAAGCTGGGGCCGCTGTCGTGGTCGTCGGACTCCGTCTTGATGGGCGTGCGCACCTCGGTGGTGTGGGTGAAGCGGTCCTCGCGCGCGGTGATCTCGGCGCCGCCGGAGACGGTGTAGCGCGCGGCCTCGGTCGCGCGGCGCACGCTCTTGAGCTGACGCTTATAGATCGCGCAGACGATGAACGCCACGATCAGGCCGAGGGGCAGACCGAACCGGAAGGCCATGAGGGCGGCAAAGAAAAGCTTATCCCCAAAGCTCAGCGGTTCATATTCCTCCTCGGTTTCGTCGGACGGCTCCACGTCGATGGGGGCGCCGTTGGCGTTGGCCTCGAGGTAGCGGCCGCACGCGGCGATGTAGTCCGCGAAGCCGCCGTACCAGTCGTCCTCACGGAAATTGTCGAGGAACTCGTCCTGCATGATGTACTTGCCGTAGTCGGTGAAGGCGGCGTTGGCGGTGTCGCCGTGGGCGAGCATCTGGAAATCGCGCTCGGCCATGCTCAGCGCGAGCATGATGCCGTTGCTGTCGTAGGAGGCGGCAAGCCCGAGCGCATCCCATGCGTATTCGGTGAAGGCGGCCATGCCGGTCTCACCGGTCTCCGTGACCGCGTCGGGGTCGATGTAGTCCGCCATGTCGTCGACGGTCACGACGTACACGCCGCAGCCGTACTGCTCGCTCACCGCCGCAGCCGCCTCGTTGAGCGCGGCGCATTCGTCCGTGGAGAGAATGTCGGCGTCGTCGTAAACATAGCCGTCCGCATCCGCCGCGGCGGACACGCTCAGCGACAGCGCGAGGACGAGGGCGAAGAGCAGGGAAGCATATTTCTTCATCATCATGCCACCTCCTTACAGGCTCAGGAGAAGTCCGGCAGCCATCACGCCCAGCATACAAAGACCGGTGATGGCGGCGAAATGCTTCCAGTACAGTCCCTTGTCGAGCGGCAGGTCGCCGACGAGCTTGCCGGTCTGGCCGTTCATGGCGAAGAGAAAGCTCTTGCCGTTCCACTTCGTGCTCAGCAGCCACACGGGCATGAGCGCATAGTGGACCTTGCCGCGGTGGAGCGTGACGTTTCGGCTTTCGACCATGCAGGAGGTGTAGTCGCCGCGGGCGTCCTGCTCCATCAGCTCCACGGCGCTCGTTTCGCAGCGGCTGTCCGCGCGTTCGGCGCAGTCCTGCACGGAAACGTCGTACTTGTCGGCGAGGAAGCCGGGCAGATACGCCGTGGAAAAGGGCTTGAGCTCCTTGTAGTCGAAGGGCTCGATGGCGTCCATGTGGTCGTCAGGCATCTTGCTCGAGGCGTCCACCGGCACGCGCTCGAACCGCACCGTGCCCGCGCGGCGCACATCGTAATGGTTCGTGACGGTCACGTTTTCACGGGCGGTAGAGTAGCCGCTCACCTTGGTGCCGTGGCAGCGGACGTCGACCTCCGCGCTGCCGTCGTAGAGCCAGAAGGGGACGTAGACGCCCTTGACCTCCTCGATGTGGTTCTCATTGGAGAACGCCTTCGGCAGCAGCTTCTTGCCGCCGTAGTGCTTTTTGAGCGCCGCGACTGCGGCGGCCTTATCCAGCTTGAAGGGCAGCACATAGTCGGGCTTGAGCGCGCCGCTGAACTGCCCGGGCACGATGGTGTTGTTGCCGCAGTAGGGGCAGGAGGTCGCGCTGGTCGTCTCGTCGCAGATCAGCTCCGCGCCGCAGCTCTGGCAGGAATAGACGCGCAGCTTTTCCGCGTCCGCGCCCCAGTCGCTGCCGGAGGCGGCGGTCCATTCGCCGTCCGCCGCGGCCTGCTCCTCCGCCTGACGGAACGCGCCGGCGGCCTGCGCGTCCTTCTCGGCGTAGAGCTTTTCGATCTCCGCGACCTCGTAGCTCGAGCCGCAGAAGTCGCATTGGAGCTTGCCGGTCGCGCTGTCGAAGCGCAGCGGGCCGGTGCAGGCGGGACACTTGTAATTGGTCACCTGATTTGCCATGCTTTTTTCTCCTTTTTCAGACTTGTCATAAGGTCGGCAGGAGCCTGCCGCGCAGCGCGGCAGGCCCGATCATACCGTGTTATCGTTTGTGGATCGCTCAGGCTCTGGGCTTGCCGCAGTTGGAGCAGAATTTGCCGCTGTTCTTCGTGCCGCACGTGCAGCTCCACTCGCCCGCGGGCGCGGGCTTGCCGCAATTTGAGCAGAACTTACCCGTGTTCCTTGCGCCGCATTCGCAGGTCCATTCATTCGCCGGAGCGGGGGCGGGCTTGCCGCAGTTCGCGCAGAACTTGCCCGTGTTGCCCGTCTGTCCGCAGGAGCAGGTCCAGCCTGCCGCGGCGGGAGCCGCGGGAGCCGCCTGCTGCATCTGCGCGCCCTGCTGGTAAAGGCCCGCCATCTGGTTCCCGGTCATGCCGCCTGCCATGCCCATGCCCATGAATGCGCCGACCGCGCCGTTCGGATTGCCCGCCGCCGTCTTCATCGCGTCGCCGGTCGCGCTCGCAAGGTGCGCCGCCGCGCGGGTCGGATCCATAAACGCCGCGTTGCGCTGCATCTCCTTGATCATCTTCTCGTCTTCCTCGTTCGCCGTGACGGAGGAAACGCCGAAGGAGACGACCTCGATGCCGCGCAGGTCGCGCCACTTGGCGCTCAGCGCCTCGTTGAGCGCGTCCGCCAGCTCGACCGTGTGGCCGGGCAGCGCGGAGTAGCGGATGCCCATTTCGCTGATCTTCGCGAACGCGGGCTGGAGCGCGGTGAGCAGCTCGGTCTTGAGCTGGCT
>NZ_JAHLPT010000040.1 GCF_018918025.1 Oscillibacter sp. MSJ-31
GCCCTTCATCACACGCTTGCCACAGATACGAATTTTCATTGATTTCACACTCACTTTCAGATGTAGATTTTATGTGTTCACCTCGGGCCGAGGCGTTCTATTAGCAGTGTAAATCAACATTTTTCCGCCGCCGTGAAAATTTACCTTGCAAAAAAAGAACACTTCTGATATCATATCTGTCTGTGGGTCTGTGTGCAGACTCGCAAGAACGAAGGAAACCTTTCGGAGGTCATGCATAGATGGCAGCAAAAAAGAACGATCCCAAGCGCGAAGCGCGCATCGCCAAGAATAACCGCAGCCTGAACAGCGCCCTGACGCTCTTCACCGCCGGCTTCATTGCGGAATTTTATCTTCTGCTCATCAACCAGTATTTTGTCAAGGGCACCATCGACCAGGTCGTGGCGGTCTCGTACTTCCTCGACGCGATGGTCTGGGTCGGCGCGGCGCTGGTCGGCGCGGGCGTGGTGTTCACGGTCATGCGCGGCAAGTGGACGCGCTTTGCGGCCCTCGGCCGGTGGCTGCTCGGTCTCGGCGTGTTCTTCACGCTCTCGAGCCAGCTCATGCGCAAGATCTATCCTGCCGGCACGACGGCCATGTGCATCCTTGTTCCCGTGCTGATGCTGCTGAGCGTGGTGTTCCTGCTCTACCAGCGTGAGTTCGCCGTGCAGACCTCCGCGCTGACGCTGACGATCGCCTCCGCCGTGCTGCTCAACCACGGCAGCGCCTCCATGCCCGCTCTGGTGACCGTTTTCTGCTGGATCGCGATGGCGCTCGTCGCCGCGCTGCTCGTGCTGACCGTGATGCTGCAGAAGCATGAGGGTTCCTACAAGGGGACCGTCATTTTCCCCGCCAAGGTTAATTACACGCTCACCTGCGCGGTGCTGGTGCTGAGCATCGCCGCCATCGCGGTGTCGCTGTTCGCGGGCCTCGCGTACTATGTGATCTGGGGCGCGGCGGTGCTGCTGTTCGTGCTGGCCGTGTGGTACACGGTGAAGATGCTGTAAAAACCGAACACAGAGGAGGGACGCGCGGGCGTCCCTCTTTCTTTTTTCCTCCGCTTGCATTGCCGCGGGGGATTTGCTATAATCATATCACTGTTTTTCCAATTCATTTCGTGAGGTGTTTTTTATGCATGAGCTTGAACGTCAATATCATATCCACTGCGCACAGGGCGAGGTGGGCCGCTATGTGATCCTGCCCGGTGACCCGGGCCGCTGCCCGTCCATCGCCGCGCTGTTCGATAATCCCGTCAAGGTCGCGCAGAACCGCGAGTACACCACCTACACCGGCACGCTGCTCGGCGAGAAGGTCTCGGTCTGCTCCACCGGCATCGGCGGCCCCAGCGCGTCCATTGCGATGGAGGAGCTGCATCAGCTCGGCGCGGATACCTTCATCCGCACCGGCACCTGCGGCGGCATTGACATCAACGTGAAGTCCGGCGACGTGGTCGTCGCCACCGGCGCGATCCGCTACGAGCACACCTCGCTGGAGTACGCGCCCATTGAGTACCCCGCCGTAGCGAACTTTGACGTGACGCTCGCGCTGCGTCAGGCGTCGGAGAGCCTCGGCTACCGCACGCACACCGGTGTCGTGCAGTGCAAGGACAGCTTCTACGGGCAGCACAGCCCGGAAAAGAGCCCCGTCTACTATGAGCTTCTGCAGAAGTGGGAGAGCTGGAAGCGTCTCGGCGTCAAGGCCAGCGAGATGGAGTCTGCCGCGCTCTTCGTCGTGGCCGACGCGCTTGGCTGCCGCTGCGGCTCGTGCTTCCATGTGGTCTGGAATCAGGAGCGCGAGAAGGCCGGTCTCGATCAGGACATGAGCGAGGACACCAGCTCCTCCGTCAAGGTCGCGGTCGAGGCACTCAAGCTCATCATTCGCCGCGACCACGAGCTCGCGGCGCTGCCGAACCATGAGCAGAAGCTGCTGGACAAGTAAAACCGCTTTCCGGAGGACTGTACCATGAGCAAAAAAGTCATCGGCATCCTCGGCGGCATGGGGCCTCTGGCGACCGCCGACCTCTTTCAGAAGATCACGCTGCACACCGTCGCCGCGTGCGACCAGGCGCATCCGCGCGTGTGCATCGACTCAAACACGGACATTGCCGACCGCACGGCGGCGCTGCTCCACGGCGGCGAGGACCCCGTGCCGGAGATGATCAAGAGCGCGAAGCGGCTCGAGAGCATCGGCGCGGATTTCCTCATCATGCCCTGCAACACCGCGCACAACTACTATGAGCAGGTCTGCGAGGCCGTGACCATTCCCGTGCTGCACATGATCGCGCTCACGCGCGACGCGCTGAAGGCGCGCGGCGTGAAGTGCGCGGGTCTGCTCGCGACCGACGGCACGGTGCAGACCGGCATCTACCAGCGCACCTTTGAGCAAAGCGGCGTGGATCTTCTCACGCCGGACAGCGCCGACGATCAGGCCGCGGTGATGGACGTCATCTACAACGGCGTCAAGGCAGGCGACCTGACGCATGACGTCACCGCGTTCCGCGCGGCCTGTGAGCATCTGCTCGCGCGCGGCGCCGAGGTGCTGATCCTCGGCTGCACGGAGCTGCCGCCCGCGTTCGAGCTTTACCATCTCGACTATCCCAACGTTGACCCCACGCTGGAGCTGGCGCTCGGCGCCATCCGCGCGGCAGGCTGCGAGACCAAATAAATGTTCAGGACCCCGCTGCGCGGTCTGCGCCGCCGTGCCGACTGTCCCTTCGCTGTGCGGCCGGAAGGAGATGTTTTTTCATGGATGAGAGAAAGCTGCTGATCGCGGACGATTCCGAGCTGAACCGCGCGATCCTTGTGAGTGTGCTGGAGAAGGACTTCGATATCCTCGAGGCAGCCGACGGCAAGGAGGCCATCGCCGCGCTCGCGGCACACGAGGGTGGTATCGCCGCGCTGCTGCTGGACGTTGTGATGCCCGAGGCGGACGGCTTTGAGGTGCTTGCGGAAATGAACCGCCGCGGGTGGATCGACGAGGTCCCCACCATCATGATCTCCGCGGAAACGGGCGGCAGCTACATCGACCGCGCCTTTCAGCTCGGCGCGTCGGACTATGTTAGCCGTCCCTTCGCGCCCAACATGATCCGCCGCCGCGTCATCAACGCCATCCTGCTCCACACCAAGACGCAGAAGCTGACGGGACTCATCGCCGACCGCTTCTACCGCCGCGAGCGGAACACCGACATTCTTGCCGCCATTCTCGGCTACGCGGTGGAGTACCGCAGCGGCGAGAGAGGCACGCACATGACAAATGTCAGCCGCATCACGGGACTGCTGCTGCACCGCCTGCTGGAACGGACGGACCGCTGCCCCATCGGGCCGGAGGATATCGAGACCGTCTGCATCGCCTCGAGCCTGCACGATATCGGCAAGCTCCTCATCCCCGAGGGCATCCTGACCAAGCCCACCGCGCTCACGCCGGGTGAGTTCGACATCGTCAAGCAGCACACGCGGCTGGGCGCGAAGATCATCTCCGACCTGCCGATCTATCAGAATGAAACGATCATCAAATACGCCCTTGAGATCTGCCGCTGGCACCATGAGCGCTGGAACGGCGAGGGCTACCCCGACGGCCTCAAGGGCGAGGATATCCCCATCGCCGCGCAGGTCGTCTCTCTCGCCGACGCTTACGACGCGCTGACGAGCAAGCGCTGCTACAAGGAGGCGCTTTCCCACGAGAAATCGCTCGAAATGATCCGCGGCGGCGAATGCGGCAGCTTCAACCCGCTGCTGCTGGAATGCCTGAATGACATTACCGACACCCTCAAGCACAGCGCAGGGGCCGAGGCCGCCGTGGAGCCGCCTGCGTACCGTTGGGCGAAGGAGCTCATCTGGAAGCCGGACGACAGTCGGCAGGAGCTCTCCTCTGCGCGCATGACGAAGCAGGTGGAGCAGGAGCTGTCCAAGCGGCGCTTTTTCAGCGACCTGACGGAGGAGTTCTGGTTTGAATATACCCGCCATCCGGACGCGGTCGCTCTCTCTGCCGGCGCGGCCCGCCGCACCGGTCTGCCGCGCGTCATCGTCGGCCCGCTCAGCTGTACGCAGCTCTGCTCGGTCGTGAGCGCAGACACGATCCAAGCCATGCGGGACCGCCTGCTCTGCGCCGCCTCCGACGAGACCTATTTGGAGTTTGAGACGGAGCTGACGCTCGACGGCCATCCCAGTCTCTGCCAGATCGCCATACAGATCACCTGGGCCTCGGACGAGCCGGGCCGCTTCAGCAGCCTTTTCGGCCGGGTGCTGGACATTGGCGAGCGCTGCCGCCGGCTGGAGGATTACCGGCAGGCCTTTGCCGCCCCTGTGCTTCATCCGGCGCTCCTGCCGGTCACAGTGGGCGCGGACCATGTGCTGCGCATCACGGGCGAACAAGTCATCGGCGTGCTGGAGAGCTGCCGCAGTATGTTCGACACCGTCCGCCTTGTGGACCCGGAGATCTGTATGCAGCTCACCGACACCTCAGACGGCGCGGTCGTGGAAAAAAGTGAGCACTGCTATGCCATCTGGAACAAGACGCAGCGCTGCGAGCACTGCATCTCGCAGGAGGTCATCCGCACCCGCCGTGCCCAGACAAAGGTCGAGGCCGTGGGCGACAAGGTGTTCTACGTCCACGCCGTATGCGTTGAGGTGGACGGCGTGCCCTACGCACTCGAGCTGGTCAGCCCCATCCGCATGGAAGACCTGCGCGGCGACGAGGACGCGAGCGTGCTCAATCAGCTGCTTCTGCGCAACCGGCAGGTCTACATCGACTCGGCCACCCATGTTTACAACCGCCGTTACTTCGACGACCGCCTGCGCGATCTGGACGGTGAATTCACGCTCGCCATGCTCGACCTGGACCATTTCAAGCACATCAACGACACCTATGGCCATCTCGCCGGCGACGCCGCGCTTTCCCGCGCGGCACAGGCCATCCGCTCCGCGATCCGCACCGGCGACGAGCTGGTCCGCTACGGCGGCGACGAGTTCCTCCTGCTCTTCCACGATATGCCGCGGAACGCGCTGAAAAAGAAGCTGGAAAGCATCCGCGCCGCGGTGGAGAACCTTGAATTTCCGGAATACCCCGGCCTGCGCATCACCGTGAGCATCGGCGGTGCACACGCCGTCGGTCCGCTTGCCGACACCGTTCAAAAGGCGGACCAGGCACTCTACCATGCCAAGGCTGCCAAAAACCGTACTGTGCTCTACAAGGAGGACCCCCAATGACCATCCGCGAATTTTACACGCTCGTCGGCGGCAGCTATGACGAGGTCGCCGAGCGCTTCCCAAGCGATGCGCTCATTCTGCGCTTTCTGACCATGCTCCCGCAGGACGGGAGCATGGAGCTGCTTGCCCGCTCGGTGGACGCCGCGGACGCGAAAACCGCGTTTCGCGCGGTCCACACGCTCAAGGGCGTCGCGCTCAATCTGGGCTTGACCGCGCTCGCGGGCGTCTGCTCCGAGATGACCGAGGCGCTGCGCGGCAGCGATACGCTGCCCGCCTCCGCGCCCGCGCTCTTCGAGGCCGTGCAGCGCGAATATGACAAAGTGACCGGCGCGCTCGCGCAGCTCACCGCATGAGCGGCACGGAACGGCCCGCCCGCATCGAGCTGATGGACGCTCTGCGCGGCCTTGCCGTGTGCCTGATGGTGCTCCATCACTTTCTCTATGACCTGTGCGCGTTTCTCGGCGCACCGTGGTGGGGCTGTTCACCAACCCGGTGTTCGACGTGCTGCACTACTTCTTTGCGGGGCTGTTCATCTTCCTCTCCGGCATCAGCTCGGATTTTTCGCGCAGCAACCTCAAGCGCGGCGCGAAGGCGATGGCACTCGCCCTCGGCATCACGCTCGTGACCTATTTTATGGACATGACCATCGTGTTCGGCGTGCTGCATCTGCTTGCAAGCTGTATGCTGCTCTTCGGCCTGACACGCGGATTCTGGGAGGCGCTGCCCGCGTGGGTGCTGCCGATCCTCTGCATCATACTCATCGTCCTTACCGCGCCCTGCGCGGACGGCGTGACCACGCAGACGCCGCACCTGTGGCTCTTCGGCTTCACCACGCCCGACTTTGCCTCGGCGGACTATTTCCCGCTGCTGCCGTGGTTCTTCGTGTTCCTGCTCGGCACCTGGGCAGGGCGCTATGTCAAGGCGGGCCGCCTGCCGCAGTGGTTCTACACAGCCAGAGCGCCGCGTCTCGCCCTCGTCGGGCGTCACGCGCTGCTCCTTTACGTTCTGCACCAGCCCTTGCTCTACGCGCTCACCATGCTGCTCCGGCTCATTTTTATCCGATAGGAGGTCCGCGATGTACTACGGAGAGATCAAAAACTGCGACATCGCCAACGGCGAGGGCGTCCGCGTGACGCTTTTCGTCTCCGGCTGCACCAACCGCTGCAAAAACTGCTTCCAGCCGCAGACCTGGGCGTTTGACTACGGTCAGCCCTTTACCGCCGAAACGGAGGAGGCTCTGCTGCAAATGCTCGCGCCCGCCTACATCAACGGTCTCACGCTCCTCGGCGGCGAACCGTTCGAACCCGAAAATCAGCGCGCGCTGCTGCCCTTCCTGCGCCGCGTGCGCGAAAGGCTGCCGGGCAAGACCGTCTGGGCCTTTACCGGCTTCACCTGGGAGCAGCTGCACACCGACGGCTCCCATCCCCGCTGCGAGGTCACGGACGAGCTGCTCTCGCTCGTTGACGTGCTCGTGGACGGGCGCTTTGTGGAGGAGCTGCACGATATCTCGCTCCGCTTCCGCGGCTCGAGCAACCAGCGCATCATCGACGTGCCGCGCACGCTGTCGAGCGGCGGCATCACACTCTGGGAGGATCAATAAATCATGGCTCAAGTCAAGATCAAGAAGTTAGACCCCAACGCGACCATTCCCACCAGCGGCTCCGCGTTTGCCGCCGGTTACGACCTCTACGCCTGCCTGAGCGGCGACGGCGAGGTGACCATCCCCGCGCACCACACCGTTATGGTGCCGACCGGCATCGCCGTGGCGCTGCCCGAGGGCACCTTCGGCGGCGTGTTTGCCCGCAGCGGACTGGCGAGCCGCGAGGGGCTGCGTCCCGCAAACTGCGTCGGCGTTGTGGACAGCGACTACCGCGGCGAGTGCTTTATCGCCCTCCACAACGACACGGAGGAGCCGCGCACCGTCCGCACGGGCGAACGCATCGCGCAGCTCGTCCTGCTGCCCTATCTGCCCATCGAGTTCGACGAGGTCGCCGATCTGCCCGAGACCGCGCGCGGCGAGGGCGGATTTGGCTCCACAGGCAGGTGAGCGCGCATGAATCCAACAAACAGAGCCGCGCTCGTCACCGGCTCCTCGCGCGGCATCGGACGCGCCGTCGCCGCGCAGCTTGCCCGCGAGGGCTATGCCGTCGGCATCAACTATTACGAGCGGCGGGATAAGGCCGAGGAGCTTGCCGCGCAGCTTGCCCGTGAGGGCTGCCGCGCGCTCGCCGTACAGGCGGACGTCTCGAAGCGTGACGAGGTCAACGCGATGGTCAAGACGGTCGAGGATACCTTCGGTCCGATCTCCGTGCTGGTCAATAATGCGGGCGTCGCCGGTCAGGCACTCTTTCAGGATGTGACCGACGCGCTGTGGGAGCGCTACTTCGCCGTCAATCTCAACGGCGCGCGCAACACCATTCAGGCCGTTCTGCCGCATATGCTGCACGAAAAGGCCGGCGTGATCGTCAACATTTCCTCTATCTGGGGCCAGCACGGCGCGAGCTGCGAGGTGACCTATTCCTGCACGAAGCACGCGCTCATCGGTCTCACGCGCTCACTCGCGATGGAGCTTGCTCCCAGCGGCATCCGCGTCAACTGCGTTGCCCCCGGCGTGATCGACACCGACATGGTGCAGGTGCTCGGGTCCGAGGTACTGCGGGATCTTGCCGAGCAGACGCCCCTCGGACGGCTGGGCACGCCGCAGGACATCGCCAACGCGGTAGCGTTCCTCGTCTCGGAAAAGGCATCCTTCATCACCGGGCAGGTATTGACCGTGGACGGTGCGTTTGTCGGATAACCTCAACGAATGAAAGCAAGGGAAGCGAAGCCAATTCATGGCTTCGCTTCCTTTTTTCTCCCTTCTGCAAAATAAGCATCCACCCGCCAAGCGGGTGGTTTTGCTTATGCGGGCAAAGCCCTATGTTCCTCGCGCACGCGTCAAACGCGTAAGTACGGTCTGCCAGCTGCGCAGGATTGTTACTTGCCGC
>NZ_JAHLPT010000041.1 GCF_018918025.1 Oscillibacter sp. MSJ-31
AACGGTATTGCGTTGGTTGTGCCTCAGAGGTTAAAAGAGGTGCAGGAGAATGGCGTTGCGCTGGAGATCAAGGGCGATGGAAAAGCCAGCCGTCATGTGATCATGGACGAGCTGAAGGAACTGGAGGATATTAAGAACACCGATTTTACGATCATGTCCCCCATCTCGTATTTTGGTCGGCAGCGCCGGGGGCAGAATGCCCGCTATCTCTATGCGATGGTGTTTGATCTGGACGGCGTAGGTATGCCGCAGCTTCGTGACACACTGCATCAGATGAATAAGGACATTATTCCCAAGGCAACCTTCGTAGTAAACAGCGGGACAGGGCTGCACCTGTATTATGTGCTGACCGAGCCGGTTCCCATGTATCCGCATAATCAGAAGATTTTGAAGGAACTGAAATATGCCCTTACCCGGCAGATCTGGAACAGGTTTACCTCGTCCATCCGTGAGCCGCAGATGCAGGGTATTTTGCAGGGCTTCCGTGTGGTGGGAACCGGCACAAAGCTGGGAAAGGAATATCCCGTGGTGGCCTATCGGTATGGCGGTGCGGTGGAGCTGGAGAAGCTGCTTGACTATATCCCAGACAGCAACGGTGAGCAGCAGCGCATACAGGCGCTCATGCGAAAGAGCCGCCTGTCACTGGCCGAGGCAAAAGAGAAGTACCCAGACTGGTATGAGCGCCGGGTGGTGAAGAAGGAACGTCGGGGGCGCTGGACGGTGAAGCGGGATCTCTATGATTGGTGGCTGCATCGGATCGCCGAGGAGATCCGTGTGGGCCATCGGTTCTACGGAATCATGACGCTGGCCATTTACGCCAAGAAATGCAACATAGACGAAGCGGAGCTGCGCCGGGATGCTTTCGCCCTGCTTAAACCATACGATGATATGAGCGAGGAGGACATCAACCGCTTTACAAAGGACGATATTGTGTGCGCTCTGGAGATGTTCAACGAGGACTATGTGACATTTCCGAGAGATGATATTGCCAAGCTCTCCGGCATGACTATGCCGGTCAATAAGAGAAATTGGCGTAAGCAGGAACAGCATTTACAATTCGCTCGCGGAATTCGTGAGATAAAAGCAAAATTGGGGGATGATGTTACGGGGGGAGGTCGCCCATCTGGGCGCCATCAGATTTTGGAGTGGCGGCAGCAGCACCCAGAAGGGAGCAAGGCAGATTGCCATAGGGACACTGGCCTTGATCCTAAGACGATACGCAAGTGGTGGGATGATATTTACATCACATGAGAAAGAAAAGACTTGAATTGAATTGATAAATAAGGTACAATAAAAAGGACAAGAAACGGTACATAATATAGACTGGAGGTGTCTTTTATGATTGCTATTAACTTTACGACTGCCCGTGGTCGCCTGAAGGATTTTTGTGATAGGGTGACAGACAGAGGAGAGACGGTAATTGTAACCAGAAAAGCTGAAAAAAACGTTGTAATCATTAGCGAGGAACGCTTTAACGAGCTGGAGAAGGCGGAGCGGAATGCTGCCTATCTTGGGAAATTGGAGAGAGGGCTGGAGCAGGTTCACGCTGGCCTTGGGATTGTGAAAACGATGGAGGAGCTGGAGGCGATGGTGGGCGATGGCATATAACATTACCTTTTCGCCTGACGCTTGGGCGGATTACCTGTACTGGCAGTCAGAGGACAAGAAAACGCTGAAACGGATCAATAAGTTGCTCCAAGAGTTGCAGCGTGACGGGGCAGTACAAGGCATAGGAAAAGCGGAGTTGCTGCGGAAAATCAAGGGCATGAGTAAACGTATTTTAAGACTATGGCAGCAGTAGATGGAATCCCGTATCAGACCCTTATCAATCTCTATTTGAGGGATTGTGCGGACAATCATAGAAAAATTCAAATGTCTTGGCAGTAATGAAAAAGTGGAAGAACAGCGTGATCTTCCGCTTTTTATATTGCTATATATCTATAAATATAGTAAAATACAAATATAGTTATCTACAAAAATATGAAACTATAAAAATAGGAGCGTGAGTACATGATTATTGCAGTAGCAAATCAAAAGGGCGGTGTCGGCAAAACAACCACGTCCCAGGCATTGGCTGCAGGACTGGCAGCGAAGAGATACAGGGTTCTGGGGATTGACCTCGATCCGCAGGGAAATTTTTCTACGGCCTGCGGAGCAGAGAACTATAATGTCCAGACGATTTATGAGGTCATGAAGCGGGCAGCCAGCATCCAGAACGCCATTCAGCACACGAAGGGCGGCTATGACGTTGTACCGGCCAATATTATGCTGGCTGGCGCAGAGCAGGAACTCTCCCAGACCGGCAAGGAACACCGGCTGAAGGAGGCCGTGGCTCCGGTCGCTGGCGACTACGATTTTATTGTGATCGACACGCCGCCCTCCCTGGGGGTTCTGACGGTGAATGCCTTTACCTGTGCCACCGATATTCTGATTCCGACAACGGCGGGGATTTTTGCGACCGCCGGGATCTCTCAGCTCAACGAGACCGTCACCAGCGTTCAGAAGTATTGCAATCCGGCAGTCAAAGTGAGAGGAATTTTGTTTACGAGATTTAATCCGCGGGCAAATATCAGCCGACAAATGAAGGAGCTTGCGGAGCAGCTTAGCGAATACATTTCTGCGCCGATCTACAAGACTTACATCAGATCTGCTGTGGCGGTCGAAGAGGCACAGGCAAACAGCCGTGATATTTTTGACTATGCAGATAAGTCAACGGTAGCAGAGGACTATAAAGCATTTATTGATGAATTTCTGAAAGGAGTAAAAGAATAATGGAAGGGAAGGCAAAGTTTGACCGGGAGGCAGCGTTTAAGTCTATCATCGGAGCGGGACGCCAAAATGAGAATGCTGTTGTTGCTGAAGAACAAAATGCAAAGAAAAATAGTGACCGAGTGCAGCGAGCCTATTATCTGGATCGGGATATTGATAAGGCACTGCGTAGGATGGCGCTGGAGGAAGGAAAGAATCTGACGGAATCAGTCAACGACGCTTTGCGAGCAGGATTGACAAAATATCTGTAAAAACATGAGAAAAATTGAAAAGGCAATCTATGATTGCCTAAATGTAAACCGCAAGAGGTTTACATTATAGAAGCTGTTGGAATAAAATTAAAATGAAAAGTATGGAATTAAAAGAGAAGATTGTCGCTTTGCGTAAAGAGAACGGGCTGACACAATTGGCTGTTGCAGAGAAACTGGAAGTTTCCAGGCAAGCTATTTCACGCTGGGAATCTGGAGTGGCGCTGCCATCCACAGACAATCTTAAAAGTCTTAGTGCATTATATGGGGTTCCGGTTGACTATCTGTTGAACGATACCATAGAAAGAGGACATGACAAGGGTCAAGCAGGTACGCAATGCAGCGAACGAACGGTACCGCAGAAGAGGGACAAGACAAAAACAAAAAGAGTAGTTATAAGCGTTGCCATACTCCTTCTGGTTGCAGTTGTTGTGATCGCTTGTACAGTTGCAAAAGAGCGAGCTAAACAGAATATTCTAATAGAAAAAATGGAGAAAGAAAGTGTAGATACATCATCAGAAGGAGAATTTCAGTTTGAATGGTAAAGGTAAAGAGGGAGAGGAGGTGAGAGTGAAAATGAGAAAGTTTTTTTGCATGGTGCTGTCATTGGTGTTGGTAGCAAGCTTTCTCTGCATCAACAGTGGTGCAATAGAACTTACTGGGCAGATAGAAACGCCGGTTTTAATGCGTGCATCGGGAAGATTTGGAATAGATGTTCCGGGACACAAACTTGTGAAAGCAAAAACAAGTTTTCCATTGGAAGCGGGGGAACAGGTCACGATAAAGGCGTCATATTCTCCATTTGACGCTGAAGTTGACTTTGGCCTGATTACAGAAGATGGAATTTTTCATTTTCTAAGCGTTAACAGCGGTAGCTTTGATCGGACGATTACCGTTACTGAGCGAGGTAATTATACTTTTGCAGTGAGGAACAATTCTTCAAAGACAATTAATGTGTCTGGATATGTGAAATATTGATGATGAAAAACGAGCGTTGTAAATTGTTAAGTGAGGGGGAGTAAATGATCATAAAACTTTATAATTTTGTCTGTGGTGCGGCAATCGGCGAGCTGAGCTTAGTGATTGCCGCCGCTGTAGGAACAAGTTGCGCTGCTCTTTTCGGAAGAACATTGCATTACGAATCCCTCATCATTCTTGGATTGAATGTGTATGCACTACTACGGGTAATCGAGTATACACTGAAGCGTTATATAAACAAGGGAGGTAGACAAAAATGAAAAAAGTGATTTCACTCATCTTGGCGATTGCTATGGCAGGCTCTCTTTTCGTGTCTGCAAAAAACATTGAAAATCATAATGAGCTTACATCAAATAGATACTCATATCGATATAAGTTTTCGAGCAGAGAAAAAGATGGAGAATATAAAATTGTTGAGCCGACGAAGAGTCGAGAAGATGCGGAAACAGCAGCAGAAGTAGCTATTGCTTCGTGTACATTCTCTACGAAATTTCCTGCGGGAGTTGTGGCGATCGTAGTATTTCATTTGGGATCTGCAATTTATGATATGAGTGAACCGGGAGATGTGAAAATCTATAAGCAAGTAAAAGAAAAAATAAAGGTGGACAATCTTACTGGACAAGAAAGGGTTGTCGATACTTGGTGGATTATTGACTTAGAACTTTACAAGGCTGATGGCTCTCTCTATAATTCAAGGCAGCACACTCTCAAACTAAAGTAATAAGATATTGGTGTAGGCGTAACTTTAATATTACGCCTACACTCTTTTCATAACGGTTTACCCGTTTATATATGAACGGGTAAACCGTTATAAGGTTAATTTTAGTAATATGTTGACACTGCCAGTTACATATGGTAAGATGTTTTTGGATAGAAAAGGCTACGGTAGACGCTGATTGGAGACTTGAAAGAAAGGGGGAATAGATGGTGGCTGCGGGAGGCGTGTGGTCGGCAGCAGAAGTGAAGAATGAAGCTCGTCTGGGCGAGGGTAAATAGTAATTAGGCCCAGAGCGTCTTAGCTGGCAGATATGCCGGTCGGGGGTTTAGCGATTTGCTAATCAGAAGCCACTTTAGGTTCGATACACCTGTGTGATGCGTGGCTTGCCGTAGTAACCTTTGTGAACTGGAAAGCGCATCATGGACCCGGCATTAGTAATCCTTTTGAACGTGCCGGTAAATAAAACGTATCTGTTCCTATCCACTTTCTGATAGTAGCCGGAATACTGTAGATCTTCCGGAGAGCTGCACCCTCTACAAAGGTGCCGACAGAATCTGAACTGCCGTAGATCTCAATAAATCAGAGCTGCACACATAAGCAGATCAAAAAAGTGTAGGGAGTAATCCCAAACCCGTCATACATAAGACGTTAAAAAGTGTATTTTGCCGATTGCCGAGTCTCCGAATGGAGCTGGCATGAGGCGGCTTAGCTTGAACGAGAAATGTAGAAGTCTATAAAACTAAGAAAATAATTATGTAGTTTTATAGAAATATAGATTTATACAAATATAGATGCACGAAAGGAAGTCGGAATGGGACGTAGAAATAAAGCGTACTTCAAAGATCTGCACCAGCAAGCCTATGACCGGCTTACGGGGATGCAGGCATTTGGCGAAAGCAAAAAAGAGGCGGTAGCCAACGGTACAGCGAAGGACAAAATATTTTCCTTCAACACCTATAAGGACTACTGGAAGCATACGAAGTATTTTATCAAGTACATCAAGGATAACCATCCGGAGTGTACGACGCTGAAGAGCGCGAAGAAGTACACCAATGAGTGGCTTCAGGCCAGAGTGGATCAGGGGCTTTCAGCGTGGACGGTGCAGCTCGAAGCGAAAGCGCTGGGAAAGCTATACGGGATTTCCCCGGATGACGAGAATTACTTTAAGCCGCCCAAGCGAAACCGTGAGGAGATTAAACGGAGCCGGGGGGACCGGGTGCGGGACAAGCATTTCTCCAAGACGAACAATGATGAACTGATAAAATTTTGCAGAGGGACCGGTCTGCGGCGAAAGGAGTTGCAGGAGCTGCGTGGGAAAGATCTGGTGCCCAGGGCGCAAATTGAGGCGGAGATCTCCGAACTGCAAAAAATCCCGGAGGAGCAGCGAGCACCGAGCGTCACAAAGCGCCTTGAAATGCTCCAGGACGCATGTTTGTTCCCGGAGGAGTGGTTTATCCATGTCCGCAACGGAAAGGGTGGACGAGAGCGTTTAAGCCCGATTATAGGCAAAAATGCGGGGCAGATCATTGAACGGATAACTGATACACCGCCAGAGGAGAAGGTGTGGCAGCACGTCCATAACTGCGCCGACATCCACGGTTATCGTGCGGAGTATGCCACGGCGATCTACAAGGCTCATGCCAGGGCAATCGAAGAGATTCCCTATGACCGGGTAAACCGTGGCACCGGGCGGCGTTATCAAAGCGAGGTTTATACTTGCCGAAAAGATGAAGCGGGGAAGAAACTGGACAAGGCTGCTATGCTGATCTGCAGCAAGGCGCTGGGGCATAACCGAATCAGCGTCGTAGCGGATAACTATATTCGGGGCCTGTAAGGAGGTGCGCTGCCATGGGTGAGTTTGTAAAAAAGACAATGATGGGTTACAGGGAAGTCCCTGGCGGTCAGTCTGATCCAGAATGTACCCATGTAATTTTGACGGAGGCCGAATATGCCAAGCTGCTGCGGCAGCTTTCCGATGCGGAGCAGAAAGCCAGGATTACAAAGGCCGAGGCGGATAAAGAAATAAGAGAGGCCAACAGAGAAGCCGACAGAAAGGTCCAGGAAGCCGCTCTGAAGGCCAACCAGGCGATAGAGGCATGGAGGGTGGCCCTGGAGGCGGAGCGGGCGGAGAGCGCCCACCAGCGCCGCCTGAACGCTAATTTATTGCGAATCGCAAAAGAACGGGCCAATGCGGATCGAGGGCTGAAGCCTAAAAAGGAGCGGCCTGGGTATGTAGTAGTACACTCAGAAGAAAAAGAATACTCTTTTAGAGATGGAAGAAAGCAGTTGTATAAAGTAAAACTGTGGGAAACCATCATTCAGAGTCCGTATTCAGTAGAGTTTGCGGAATCGGTAGTAAGAAAGCAGATAGAAGATGAACTGTTCCCAGAGGGGAAAGAGTGGTTGATTGCCAAGATCGGCATAACTGGTAAATATAACGGTAGCTATGAAAAGATGCGGGCGGCCATGGAGAAGAATCCGGAAGATTCTTTTTATCGTGGAAATGTGGTGATTGCTCGGCAGCAGCGGTTAAAACGGAATTTTCGATCTAAGTATTGGGAAGTGGCAATCGTACACATTAAGCCGTTGGGAGATGTTCCGGAAGATTTAATTCCAGAGGTAAAGAAGCCTGTCCAGGGGACTTGAAAAGCTCTCCTGGACAGGCTATAATAACAATCAAAACAGGGAAAAACTCTATTGATAATATATGCCCCCCTTTAAGGGGTATGGCTAAAAAAAAGAAATTCTTCTCTCTGAAAGGGAGAAAGGCGGAGAGGAAAAGGGGGTGTGCGGAGGGGTGTGGTAATGTGGTAAACCTGAAAGGTTTTCCATCATTTCCATGCCCCGGAGCGAGGGGGAAAAGGGGAGGTGACTTTCTCTTTAAGCCGCCGTAGGCGGCGCTCTTTGGCTCCCCTTTTCCCCCTTCCCGCCCGCAGCGGATTTTCTTTTTGCTACTTTTTCTTTTGCGAGGTGATTTTATGAGTATGGATCAGCAGGCTGCTCTGGAGCGGCAGCGGGCGCTTTATCGGGAAAAGAACAACCATCTCGGGCGGTACCTGAAGCTGGTGACGCCGTTTGAGTTTTATCGGGGGATTTTCCCTGAGGGTTCGTTTGAACGCAGGGGGCATTATGAGGACGCTAAGGGAAACGGTATTGCGTTGGTTGTGCCTCAGAGGTTAAAAGAGGTGCAGGAGAATGGCGTTGCGCTGGAGATCAAGGGCGATGGAAAAGCCAGCCGTCATGTGATCATGGACGAGCTGAAGGA
>NZ_JAHLPT010000042.1 GCF_018918025.1 Oscillibacter sp. MSJ-31
CGCTGAACTTGTTGCCGCTCTGCTGCGCGCTCGACCGCAGACAGTTGGCGCGCGTGAAAGATTTCTATGGCTTCACGGATCGGCCGGATGGTGTAGCGCAGGTTGCCGTTCTTCTTGATTGGACAGCTACAAAGGTGAACTTGAAAAATCTCTGGCGGCACTGAAGCAAAAAAGAGATAATCATCCTGAGCTGTTTGGAACAGATGATAGTAGTGATTCTGGGAAAAAATCACTTTTGGATGCGCTTTATGAAGAGGGAATCATTCCTACCTATTCTTTCCCTAAAAATGTTGTTAGCACATATATTTCCGATATAAATGGGAAAGTAAAATATCAGGTCGAACGAGGATTAGATGTTGCTGTTGGTGAATATGCACCTGGCAGAGCGATCGTTGTTGATAAAACGACCTACCAAATCGGTGGATTGTATTATCCCGGAGGAGAACGGAGCGAAAAAAATGCTGCATCTCCAGCTAAAGCATTTATCCAGGATGCAAGCTACCGAAAAAGGATTCGTACCTGCAATCAGTGTGGTTGGTTTGGTTTAGAAGAGGACAACCCGAGTACCTGTCCTTTCTGCGGCAATAAAGCGTTGACAAATATGTTGCCTATGTTGCGCCCATGGGGATTTGCACCACGAAATGCCACATCTATTGAAACAGCACAATTGAATGAAGAATACTCGGCGACTCAGCAACCCCTATATTCCACATTGCCCAATGCAGATGATGTGACGGTTGTTAATGGGTGTGCCAATATCCGAATGGCTGTTCGTTCCAATCAGCGGATCATCATGCTTAACAAGGGTGTTGGCGGCAAGGGATTTACGATCTGCTGTGACTGCGGAGCTGCAATGCCCGGAGATGACCCCGTTGTACTTAAGGATATTTTGCGTCCGTATAGATCCAGATTCGCTAAGACACGTTGCAAACATACCGATACAGCTAATGTGAATCTTGGATATGACTTTGTTACAGATATGCTTGTTCTGGAATTTGCTTTAGATCGGCAGCAGATTGATATCAACCCCATGAGGAATTCTTGGCTAAATCGTGCTGGACAGTCTTTGGCGGAAGGCTTGCGCTTAGCAGTATGCCAGGAATTGGATATTGAATTTACCGAACTTGTGACTGGTTATCGCGTTAGACAAAATCGTGCTGGGGATTTCGTTGATATTTACTTGTATGATAGCCTTTCGAGTGGTGCGGGCTATGCTGTTAGCATTGAATCCTCTATTCGGCAACTACTTACCAAAACCCGAGAACTTCTCGATGGCTGTACTTGTGACAGCGCTTGCCATAGGTGTTTAAAGCACTATCGGAATCAACACATCCATAATGTCCTCGATCGTAAGGCTGCGCTTGACTTGTTGAATTGGGGAGAAACAGGCACAAGAGCACCGGCAATCTCGTACGGAAATCAACAGCATCTTTTGAAATCCTTAAAACAGATACTCCTGCTTTCTGGCGTACATATCGATGTTGGCCATGAAACAGTTTGGGCCGAGGGGGACAATGGCAAAAAGAAAGTAATAGTGTATCCAGCCATGTGGACAAAGCCTGCAGAAGAGAACGCTATTTTCGTGAGTGATGTGTATTTGAAATATGCAAAACCCTATGCCCTAAAAACAATCGTAGACAGTTTATAACGGAAATAGTAGCAAATCGTCATACGATGGTTTGCTGCTATTTCAGTCGTCCCGTCCGATAGTGCTTTGGGTGGGAGTTTGTTCCCCTATGAAGTGGAGTATCTGTGGTTGTACTCTTTATAGCGGTGCGTTTTTGGAACGAAAATGAGGATGCTGTAACTTTAATTTCCCACTTCATTTTTCACAAAAACCGTGGTATACTGTTTATGAGGTGAGGGCTGTGCAGTTTCGACCATTTGTTTACGATGCAATGAATCGACAAGTGCCGGTGGCTATTGAGCCGATGACGCCGCAGGATGCTGCGTTGACAGACCGAGAACCCTTGTGGCAGACCTCCTGGGCCAGCGAATATCTGGCCGACGAAAATTACGAAAAATACGCAGCCAGAGTTGGAGATGAGCTGATTGCTCTGGCAGCATATGAGGTCCTTCCGACTGCGCTGGTCGTACACATTGTGTATATGGAGGCACAGCCTGAGTCAAATCCTACGCTCGACGGAGGAACCCCGAAGTACAGAGGGATAGGGAGGCTGCTGATCGCCTATGGCATCAAGCTGTCCATTGACAGCGGTTTGACCGGCGATGTGGTGCTTGAAGCGAAGACGACGAGCTTGGCGAAGCATTATGAGGAAGACTTTGGGGCCGTTTTGCTTCCAACCTTTCAATCTTCCGCGCCAAGGTATTTGATTGCGGACGAAGCTGCCAAACGAATTTTCTTCACCTATCTGGATTGATTTTCTGCGAGGAGGTGCTTTGCATGGATATGAATAAAATCAGACCGGCGTCTGATGCGGCGTGGTATTGCCGCAAAGATGCAGAGGAAGAACGTTTTTATGAGATATTCTTTCAACTGTGCCGCAAATACAGTGTGCGTTGGGCAAGCGCCACACCGAAGGAGAAAAGCTTTATTGAAGAAGTGACCCGCGTCACCTATGAGCGGGACAGGGCGCAGCGGCTTGGTTTGCCGCTGTCGGAGGTGCGCCCCTCGTTCGCGTCCTGAAAGTTGTTTGACCCACACCGTGACCCACACGGGGAAATGAGCGGACGGAAACAATGGAACAAACAGGCTGCGACCTCATCCTTTTTGGACAAAAAAACGCCGCAAAGCCTTATACAGCAAGGGCTGGAAGGCTCTACGGTGGTTGGTAAGGATGAGGTCGGCGGTTCGAATCCGCCCAGCAGCTCCAACATTTTCCGCCTAAATCGTAAGGTTTGGGCGGATTTTGTTATGTTTTTGCAACTTTTCGAGTGTTTTTGCAACCTCGAAAAACGGCCTCGTTACCAAAAAAAGGCGTTTTACCAACTAACCGACCAACTTTTTGGCAAATGGAAAGCCCGCTATCCCTTGCGGCACAAGGGGTTGCGGGTTTTTACCTTTCCAACTTTCTATCAACTGGCGGTGTATATCCGCTGGATTGCTGCGGCTGCTTGTTCTGAGGTTTTGCGTCCCTTGACGTAATATTTCAGCGTCATGGCAGGAGTCGTATGTCCGGCTTCCGCTTGCGCTAATTTTATGTCTCCCGTTTGCTCATACAAATCGGTGAGGACAGTTGTACGGAAGCGAATAGGGGTTATATTTTCTTCAAATTTCAAGTCCTTTTTTATGCGGTTACACATCCGCCGTACCTGCGTGTAGGAAAGCGGCTTATCACCGCCGAACAAAAAGCGTCCGCCATCCATGCAGAGATACGGCAGTGCAGCGGCGGACAGGGCAATGGTGCGTTTGCTGCCGCCCGTTTTCGTGTCCTTGATTTCCGGCTGGTTGCGGTTGGGGTGTGTAACGGCTCGTCGGACGTGGATTTCCATGCGGTCAATATCAATATCCTCTGGTTGAAGTCCTAACACTTCTTCAAGCCGGAGCGGGTGCATGGCCTGTATTGCCAAGTACATTCGGTCAATCGGATTTTCAATCTCGGGAATGTGCTGCACAAGATAGCGCATTTGCTCCACGCTATACGGCGGCGTTTCCTTGCTGGCCACACCCTTGATTTTTATACGCTTGGATTTTAAGGGGTTTTTCAGCAGCAAGCCATCCTCAACGGCTGCGTCAAGGATTTGGTTCAGCACGATTTTCGCCTTGTCCTTGGTCGCCTTTGCTCCTGACATATGATTGAATAGCCGCTGCACATCATCGGGGGTTATTTCCTCGACGTCCATCCCGTCAAAGGCGGGAATCAGGTACAGCCTGATTTGCCGTTCGTAGGTAGTCGCCGTGACCGTTTCTATATTGGGCTTGGAATAGGTATGAAACCAGTTCCACGCATAGTCACCAAACGGATGCCTACCCGCGCTTTGCGGCGTACTGAGCAGCTTTGCTACCTTGTCAGCGAACTCCTGCATGGAGCTTGCGGTGATCCATCGTTTTTCTCCCGCTATCATAACGGGCTGATTTATTTTCGTTTTTGCCATCTCCGTATCACTTTCCGAGGATGGCGTGCAATCCGACTCTATGCGATTGTCAAGGTGCGGAAGCGTGGCCTGACATGGGCTTACTTCGTTGTTTTTATCATAGCACTCCTTGACGCTCTTTTCAATATAGGAAAGAATCTGCGGGAGAAACGCTGCGGGGTCGCTGCTGATTGCGCCGCTGATTCTTTTCAAGTCCTCTGGGGATGGCATGAGGCATCACCTCCTTTCGCGGTAAATTTGTGAGCGGGTTATTTATCGGCGGTATTCAGAACAAGGTACCCATTGATGGCGTTCATGTGCCGATAGAACGCCGACCAGTCATCATCCGTCTTGATAGCGGCAAGATTTACCTTGATGAACTCCGTCAAAATGGACGGGGCTTTTTTCTTGTGGACAAGGCCGATGCACTTTCAAAAGGCTGGAATGAAATTCGCATCGGACGAAGCAGCGTTGTTCCGGGCGTTCGTGTGGGAGCGGCGGGAACGAGCCACGCGGGGGCTGCGAACGCTGGCGGTGAACGCAGACCCAGCAGCACAAGAAAGCTGATATGTCCGTGCTGCGGCAACAGCGTGAGGGCAACAAAAAGCGTGCGTATCATGTGTATGGACTGTATGCAGCAGATGAATGAAGTCTGATCGCGGCGGGTAAGACCCCCGAAAGGGGGTCTTGCTTCTGCCAACGGGAAAACGTATACTAAAGCTGGGAGGGACAGACGATGAAAAAATATTTTGTGTGTAAGGTGGCGGTGCTGTTGCTCTGCACCGCGTTATTGACTGGCTGCGGCCAAAAGGACAAGGTTGCTTTGCCGGAGGATTTTCCGATAGATTTTGTATTCAGCAGTGGCGTAGGCGCGTGGGCGACCTCTATGACGCTGGAACAGGACGGGGCATTTTCGGGGGCGTATTACGACGCTGATATGGGTGTCTGTGACGAAGATTATCCGAACGGAACGGTTTATATCTGCGATTTTTCGGGGCGGTTTTCGGATATTCAAAAAGTAGACGAGTATAGCTATTCTCTGACGCTGGCGGAGCTGGACAGCGATTATGAAGCCGGAAAAGAGTGGATAGAAAACGGGACAAAAAATATATCCTCCGAGCCGTATGGCATGGAGGACGGGGACGAATTTATCTTATATCTGCCGGACACGCCGATAGATGGATTAGACGAGGGATTTTTGAGCTGGTGGCCGGGACGCTATGCGTCGGAGGGTCAGCCGGAAACGCTGGAAATGTACGGACTATATAACGTCAAAATGGGCTATGGTTTTTTTGAGTAGTTTTGAAAGTGTAGTTTCAAAGTTGGAAAAACGCAGCAAAAATAGAGCGCCAAAAAAGTTCGTTTTTGATACCCGAGCAACCGCAAAAGAGCGGATTACACGCATTTCCTCTAATAACTATAATTTTTTGATATTTTTGTCATTCGCCTTTGGTAAGGATGAGGTCGGCAGTTCGAATCTGCCCAGCAGCTCCAAAAAGCATCGAAAACTTCGGTTTTCGGTGCTTTTTCGTTGCAAAAACGCCGAAAACGGTGTGAGTCAAAATGTGGGTCAATTACTGACCCACACCGTGACCCACACGCGGAAATGTGCCGATAGGTTCAAAGAGTACCGGAGAGGAGGTTTTGCCCCTTCTCCGATATTTTTTATTCTTTTTCTGCTTACATGACCTGAGCCATGAAGCTACCCATCGTTTGCGCTGCCTCATCTTGTTTCTGCCTTGTTGCGTGAGTGTAGGTTCGCAGGGTGAATCCCGCATCGTAGTGTCCCAGCATGCTGCTGACGGTTTTGACGTCTACTCCGTTTTGAAGCGCCAAGGTTGCGAAGGTGTGTCTGAGATCGTGAAAGCGAATGTGTGGCAGTCCCGCGTCCTTCAGTATTTTCTTGTGTAGGTTTACGATGGAGTCGGGATAGTACATTTCACCCGTGACCGGTGAGGGGAACATGTAGGGATTGTCAAGATGCTTATTATGTTCCGCTACGAGGAGGTCAACGGCTTCTTGCGGTATGCTGACCTTGCGAACGGAGGTTTCTGTTTTCGGTCTGGTCAATGCTAACTCACCGTTAGGATTCTTGACATACTGTTTGCTGACGGATATGGTTCGGTTCTGGATATCGAGGTCAGACCAGAGAAGGGCAGTTAGTTCGCCCTTGCGTAATCCGCTGACCAGTTCCAAATAGAACATGGGGAGGAGTCCACGGGCATTTGCTGCATCGAGGTATTCTTTGATGTGCTCCGGCTGGAGGATCTGCATCTCGAATTTCTGAATTTTGGGAGCGATGCAGTCCTCAGTCGGATTGCGCAGGATCAGACGTTCTTTGACTGCCCGCTCGAAGGCGTTGTGCAGCATCAGATGTAGGCTGCGGACGGTCGTGCTGCTGAGCCCCGGATTGCCATGACCGCTCTTGCGGTCGATGCGACCGTTTTCCATCAGCTCTTTGTAGAGCTTTTGCAGATCGTGTGCGGTCAGCTTGGTGAGCTTGATATTGCCGATGCGGGGAATCGTGTACTGCTCGACCATCAGATGGTAGCGGTCTGCCGTGGCAACTCTTATGTTTGGCTTGGCGTAAATGTCGTACCAGCTTCGCAGCCATGTGGCGACGGTATACTCATCGGCACGGCTGACGTCAATACCCTTGACCGATTCCAGCGCGGCACTCAATTTCGCCTTGCATTCTTCTTGTGTCTTGCCGAGAACATTTTTAATGATCCGCTTACCTGTCTCGGGATGGTAGCCCGCGGTGTAGCGACCTTCCCAGCGTCCATCGGACCTCTTGCGAATTCTTTCACGGCAAGCTGTGCCACAACATCAAGAAACACATTGGCGCCGACGGCAAGGTCAGCGTCGCGTGTCAGCTCCAGCGGATTGTGGCTGACGCCGCGGACGCTTGGAACGAAGATCATCGCCGTGGGACAGATGCGAGCAAGCATCTGCGCATCCTGCCCTGCGCCGGAGGTCATGCGGCGGCAGGAAAGCCCCCGCGCGGCGGTGGAGCCTTCGATGAGCCGCACGATCCCCTCGTCGAAGAGCACCGGATCAAAACGGCTGAGCCGCTCGGCTGTGATCTTGACGCGGTCGGTCCTTTCCAGCTCCGCAAGATAGTCTGCAAGCGCCTGCTCCTCGGCGCAGAGCTGCTGCGCGTCGGGGTTGCGGGCGTCCACGGTGAACACAGCCCTGGACGGAATGACGTTGATGGCGTTTGGCTCGAACGTGATGCAGCCGGTGGTGGCGACGGTGCGGCTGTCCGGCAGCTCACAGCGGCGGCGCAGGAAGGTGATGACCTTCGCGGCGGCGAGGCCCGCGTCCACGCGGTAGGCGGTCGGCGTGGTGCCGGCATGGTTCTGCTCTCCTTCGATGGTGACGCGCTGCCAGGAAATGCCTTGCAGGTTTTCGACCGCGCCGATGGAAATGCCCTCGGC
>NZ_JAHLPT010000043.1 GCF_018918025.1 Oscillibacter sp. MSJ-31
CCTTCCGGCTTTTCCATGAGCTGCTTACCGTCAATGCGGACACCGATTTTCTCAAGGCTGTGTGCAGGCAGCGCAACGATATAGCGATAGCCGGTCACGGTATCCGTGCGCTTGCCATCCTTATACGCGTACATCGGCGCAACATCCACCAACAGCTTCTTTGCCCCCAGCGAGGCGGGGTCGATCCGAAGATCACGAATATTCAACATGGGTAATACCTGTTCCTTTCATAAGTGTACCGCGCAGCGTTGATCGGACGCCGCTGGGTTGGTAGGAATGAAGCAATCCTGATTGCACGAATAGAATAACAAAAGGCAGAGGACAATACTTATTCCGCGATGGAATAACTTTTGCTCTCTGCCTCACCTTTACAGATTGCAGTCCGGCAGCGCCGGAAAGCCTTTCGCTATTAAATAATCATCTGCCTCGTTCAAGACCGCTTGCAATTCTTCGTTTGAAACACCTCTGTAATTCTGTTCTGCTTGTGAGTAAAGCCGGATCAGCTCCAAATAACATTGGTGGACAGGCTTTGCCGGGGAAAACGCTCTTTCACACCTTGCCAAATAATCTATGGCTTCATCCTCGTTCAGCCCCAGAACGAGACAGAGACTCACCAGCGTTTCCACAGGGACGTTCCGAACGGTTTCGTTCACGATCTTATTTAACCTTGATTGACTCATTCTCGCACAAACGGACAGCTTGTTTTGAGATAGTCCTACTCTGCGTGCATAATAATCTGTGTACAGCCCGAATGAGGCTGTATCGCTTAATTCAGATGGCCTCGGTCTGGAAGAACAGAACAAGGAAGTTCCATTCCGTTCCTAAAGTCACGCAAACCTTTGTTTTCTTCATTTGTTGGCCCAACCGCCGGAGGTGCTGAGTATGCGGGGAAAAAGGGGATTGCTGTAAGTGCTGGGAAAAGAGCAGCAAATCACCATACGCACCACCTCCTGCGAAATGAGTTACCGATGGGTATTGCCCCTCCGGCAGCAGGCCAACTTATACTGTCATATTCTCATCATTTTGGATAGAAAAAAGCACGGCTTTCTTCAAAGTCGTACTTCATTGATCTAATAGTCCAAGGACTACTATTCTCATACACTTTTTCTTGGAAAAGGGCATACTTCCCCCTTTCCCCAAAATCAGTCAAGGTATCACTGGCGCTACACAGCCTGCGTGAGCCGTGCCCTCGTGTGACAGCGGGCTTGGTTCGCCTCATCCTGCGGATCATGCAGAAACGCTAACGCCGCCCATCGCCCACAGGACAAGCGCTTCACATTTGGCTCAAAGTGTGTACCTGCAAACGGCAATGCCGGTCACAAGTACAGCCAATTCGGGAAAATACCGGTTTCAGACTTGCCCGGCGCATAGGCAGGGGTTCGCCTCCCCCGCACGCCTGACAGCTTACTTCCTCTCATTAAGGTCATTTCAGCGAGAATATGCCGAATGACAATTCCACCCTATCACGCACGGCCAATCCACAGTTCCCGGATGCACTCATGTCCCGTCATGACGCCGGGGAGCAGGCCGTCGCGCACCAAAAGCTGTTCCCGTGTCCGCTCTGCCGCCCCATGATCCGAAACGGCAGGCTTTCACGCAGCCTTTGATGAGGAAAGTATAGCAGGTTCCATCGTACCCGTCAAGTATTTGGAGAAAAAGGGCAAGCGCCCGCGCATTCGCTCGGGCGCTTGGATGGAAAGCAGATAATCAGTCGACAGATTGTAGATTGAAGGTTTCACCTGTTGTGGTCTTCCAAACCATCGCGGTAATGGTTTTTGCATTTTCGTGGCCGTCCAGAACCTTCATACCAGAAACCGCCTTGTAGCTGTTAGAGCCACTAAATGCTACCGTATAGAGCGCAGCAGTGTTGGCGGAAATTGTGTTACCCTCGTCAATCAGTGTAAACGGCAGGTTCGGATTTTCTCCCATGCCGATATTGATGGCCATGTTTTTGGTTCCGGTATCGCCGTCCCGTTTGCTGATATCAAAAGTATTGTTCTTAAAAGTAAACGCCGGACTAACGGTCTTCCCGATACGCTCAATTTTAAGCGGACGAGTGCCGACAACTTCGTTGTTTACAAACGTGAATGTCTTAATCGGGTTCGCATTATCTCCGGAACCTTCGGTATCCTCACGCCACCAGATGGGGTTGGAGTTGTTGGGCTTAGTTGAGTTGGTATAGTTCTCAAACTTGCAGCCATCAAAGGTGACATTAGACGCCGGGCAAGTGCCGATAATGATTCCTTTGAAAATGCAATTCTTAAAGGTGAGAGAGTTAAGGTTGCTCCACGGGCTGGTATATTTCTGAATGTCGAAGCTGAGTACCCCCTCAAAGGTCACGTCCTCAAAGGTCACATCGCTATTGCTGGGAACGAGCATATAAACAGAAGCGTCCTTGTAACCGTCAATAGAGCTATATCCAGTCGCTGCACTGGTAATCGTGCCACCCTTGATGACAAATTTGTAGTTACCATCATTCGCGGGACTCACGCCGTAGCTGTTCATTGTGGTACCGCCAATCAGTACACCCTTACCGGTGTAGCCGGAGTTATGTTCACTGTAGCTAATATCGCCAGCCTTAATTTTTTGGTCAACCAAACCAACAGTAAACGTGGTTGCCTTAGCATCAGCTGCCTTGGGTCCCTTAGTGATTTTCAGATTTTGAAGCTCTTGAAGGGAGACCTCGACATTGCCCTCATTCTTCATAAGCTGATAAGTTTTGCTGTCATCGGTATCCTTTTTGTAAAGGATGTAACCCTCGGGTACCGTAATATCCTTTACCTCGACAGGACTTTCACCTTCAGCGAGAGTGATTTCCACCGGAGATTCCGGCTTGCTGTTGACAATTTCTCGGAGCGTTGTACCGCTGGCTTTGCTTGCAAGCTTGCCGTTGACGATAACGTTCGTGCAGCGGGACTCGATTTCACCGATGTCGCCGGTCGCGTCAGTCGTGCCGGAGAACGTGTTGTCGCTGCACTCGCCGATAGTCGCATCCCAGTTGCCGACGATTTTACCGATGACAGCGGTCTTGCCCGTGAGTACATTCTCTGCCTTGACCGCCACGTTCGTCAGCGAATTACCGGTAACAGAAGTATGGACATCGTTGCTGTTGCAGATATAGCCGATAATACCGCCGACCTTATACTGACCGGAAACCGTGCAGTTCTGAACCTTGCAGTTCGTCACGCTGCCATAGTTATAGCCAACGATGGCTCCGGTGTATTTGCCGCCGGTGACGGAGGAATTGCGGACGGTCACATGGTCAATATCTGTGTTTGTGTTGCACGACACAATACCGGCACTTTGGTTTTTAGGATTGCCGGTCGCCGTCACATGGATATTATCCAGCGTCAGGTTCTTCACGGAAACGCCCTTTCCGAAGAGTCCAACATTGCCGGTAGAAGAAGCTAAATTGGCATTCGAGATGGTGTGGTTGTTTCCGTCGAAAGTAAAGTAAGTATTGCCAATATCATTGAACAAGAATGGATCGACGGTTGCATTTTTCAAATCAATATCACAGTCCAGCTTCACGGTGAGCTTGTAAATATATCCCGTGTACCAAATGTTACAATCGGCACCATGATTTTCCCACTCATATTTTTTGCTCGCGTCGTTGGTCAGAAGCTGCTTACGGGCATTATACGCCTGTCCGTGGTCAAAAACCTGTGTAAAGTAGAGGTAAGCATCCTGATCCTTTAGAGTAACAGTGGTAAGGGAACCATTTGTGCCAGCGGGGTCGCGTGCGGTAGTAATCACCACGCCGGAAGGCATTTCGGAGCCGTCCGCCTTATAGTCGGTCTTCCAATCCTTCTTTTCGACGGTCCAAACGCCAGCAGAAGTTTCCACGGACTTATAGTCCGGCGCGAGGAAGGTGCCGCCCTTATTGTCGTCGCCGTTTTTGGGGTCGTTGCCATAGAATGTGCCGCCGGTGATGACAATGCTGGTAACCGGCTTGCTATTCTCCACATTCAGCGTCAGAGGCTTGAGACTATTCTTGTATTCATAGGGGCCGGTAGCCTTGTTCTCAAACGTACCGCCCTTGATGGTGATGACGGGTGTGCTCGCGTCCGCGCTGGTGCCCGCATAAACCGTGGCTTCCTTGTTGGATTTGTTGATGAACGTGCCGTTCTCGATGTCGATGCTTCCGGTGCGCGCCCAAATGGCGATGTTTTCACCATTCGTGGACGAGGAAGTGTCCACCGTACCGTTGCCGGTAATGGTCAGCTTGCCGGTACCATTGTTCACGATGGCAGCGTCCGCCGTCGAAGTGATTTTCTTCTCAGCGAGGTCAATGGTAATAGTCTTATTGCCGGTGACTTCGATGGTCGTATTAGTCGTGATATCGCTCACCAGCTTCACGGTGTCGCCGTCTTGTACCGCGGCAAGAGCATCGGCGAGGGATGCGTACTTGTTCACGCCGACCTGCGCGACCAGCGTTACACCGGTCTTTTCACTGACCGTCCATGTGCCGTTTCCATTGTTCTTAGCCTCATAGCCTGCGGCGATATACTGTGCATCGGGATTGTGGTCAAACGTACCACCAGCGATAGCATAGGTGGACTCTTTCATATCTGGGTACGTATTCAGAATACCCGGGAAGGTGCGCAGACCAATCAAACCGGTGTAGCTGCCCTTGTTGCCGGTGATGGTGGTTTTGCCATCTGGCGCAGGGGTGTTGGGGCTCATCGTATTATCGGTGGAGACCACGGCAAAGCCGCTCGTTGCGGGACCGTTGTTGTTCTGTTCAAAGGACGGTGTGCCCGTTGCGGTGACGATACAGTTCTCCATTGTTAGGTTGGTGTATTTGGTTTCCACGCCGTTTGTGCCAGTGATAGTGCAGTTCTTGAACGTTGCCTTCTGAAGGCCGCCCGCTCCAAGCGTTTCGGTCGAGCCAGAGAGATACACGCCGCATCCGTCGCCAGTCCCAGTGATTTTGGTATCAATAACGGTCAGATTCAAACCGCAGTTGTTGCCGTTATGATATAGCACGTTTCCGGTGCCGATGAGCTCGCTGCCGGAGATGGTGATGGTGGCGTTATTGGCGAAGTTGCAGACAGCATACGCGCCTTTGATGGTGGAATTGGTGATTAAATAGGCCTTACCAGCCCCAGAGAACGCGATGCAGGCGTCATCGCCGGTCAGCTCCTGCGTCACGGTGACGCTATCCAGTATCAGATTATCATGGGCGGTAATGGCACGTGCCTGACCGACGGCAACCGTACCGTTTTGAATAGTCAGCGGAGCATTGCTGATGATGGCATACCTCTGGCCGCCGGACATGAGCCACGTGCTCTTCAGCGTGTGGCTGCCGAGGTCGAGCGTAATCGCCTTATCAATGGCAAATTGTTCGGACAGTTCAACATCCTTTACCAGCTTCACAGTCTGGCCGTTGGTCGCTGCTGTGACAGCTTCCTTCAGCGTCAGATAGCCCTTCTTGCCGATGACTGCTACGACAGTATCCTTAAACTGGCCGCAGCCAGCGCAATAGTTGTCTTTCCAATTGTGGGTATGGCTATAACCGCCAGAGGAACTGCCGGAGCCGGTGGTGGTCTTGGGGACGATGTAGGTCTGGTCGTCGGAGACGGACTTACCGTTGACGGTCAGGCCGGTCGCGCCGTCCGCGACCACGATTTTGGTGCCCTCGGGCGCGCCGGTGATTTTGACGTTCTCGGCGACGACGAGCACGAGGCCTTTGCCGTCGACCTTGACGGTCTCGCCCGCCTTATCGGCATAGGTGCTGATGGCGCGGTCGAGAATGGTGACGGTGGACGCGCGGTTGATGTTGTCCTGCGGGGCAAGCTCGTCAGCCGTCACGCCGCCCACGATACCGGCCTCAATGAGCGCGGCAACATAGCCCTGCGCGTAGGCGGAGACCTGCGCGGCGTCGGTGTACTTCGTCAGGTCGGGCTTGCGGATCGGCTCAATGCCGAGCGCGCGGGCCAGCATGACCATGGCACGCTCGCGGGTAATGGGCGCTTCGGGCGTCACGGTGCCGTCGCCGTTGCCGTTGAGGATACCGGCAGCCGCGCAGCGGTTGATGGCATCATAGTACCAGGCATCCGCCGTGTTGTCGGTGAAGCCCGCGTCCTTCGCGGCGGGCAGCTTGAGGAGCTTCGCGAGGATGGTCGCGAGCTGCGCGCAGGTGAGCTGACCGTTGGGGTCAAACTGACCGTTGCTGCCCTGGATGATGCCGTGGCCGCTCCAGCGTTCGATGGAGCTCTCGGCCCAATGGCCTGCGGTGTCGCCGTAGGTCGGTTCGACCGCTCCTGTGCCGACCGTGAGCAGACTAACTGTCATGGCGAACACAAGAATGAGGGATAAGATTTTGCGTTTCATTTTGGTCCTCCTAATGTATTTTTTCCGCGGCTCCCCGCGGTTTGGGCACTTATTTCACCGGCTCTGCCGGAAGTTCACTTAAAATTGCTGTGCATCGGTCCAATGGTCTGCCCGCGCAGATCGGACAGCCGCAGCGCTGTTTTCCCGTGCGGCTGTTGACGACCGCCCGCCACGCGTGACCCTTATCGCAGAGCCACCAGACCTTGCGGCGGCTGCCGGGCGTCACCTGCTGCGGTGTAAGGCTGCCGTTGCGCGTCGGGTGCCATTGCGAGGCAACGACCGGCTCTATCGTTGCGAGGTCGTTGAAGCCGGGCAGAACCTTGTGGTTGGAGCAATACGGACAATCGCTTCCACTCCGCACGCGGTGAGCTATAACAGCCGGATAGGAATGTCCCTTTTCGCAGCGCCACCACACGCGGCGGTTGGAGCCGGAAGTCACTGCCTCCGGCGTCAGAGCGCCGTTTTTCTGTCGATCCCATTGGGCGGCAAGCTGCGGGTATTGGGTAGCGAGGTCGTTTTCGCCCTGTATGACCTTTTGCCCTGCGCAGAACGGGCAGCCTGTTCCACCACCCGCGCGGGATGAGATGGCGGCACGGTAGCTGTGTCCCTTGGGACAGCGCCACCAAGCCTTTCTCACCGTTCCCGGGGCGACCAGCGTCGGCAATAGAGGAGCGTTCTTCTCGGTATCCCATTCGGCAACAAGTGCGGGATACCTTGCCGCGAGGGAGTTTTCGTCCGGCAGAAC
>NZ_JAHLPT010000044.1 GCF_018918025.1 Oscillibacter sp. MSJ-31
TGGTGACCCGTACCGGATTCGAACCGATGTTAAAGGCGTGAGAGGCCTCTGTCTTAACCACTTGACCAACGGGCCGTTTTGGTACACCTTCAGGGACTCGAACCCTGGACACCCTGATTAAGAGTCAGGTGCTCTACCAACTGAGCTAAAGGTGCATATACCAGGGATTCCTTGTACCCTGAAAACCGAACAAAGAAAAACTACTCATGCCTCTCAAGGCTTTTGCCTGCTTCTTTCGTAGGTCAAGCCCTCGGACTATTAGTACGCGTCAGCTCCATACATTACTGCACTTCCACCTCGCGCCTATCAACCAGATCGTCTCTCTGGGTCCTTACTTCTTTCGAATGAGAGATCTCATCTTAGGGGGAGTTTCACGCTTAGATGCTTTCAGCGTTTATCTCGTCCGTACATAGCTACCCAGCTATGCCCTTGGCAGGACAACTGGTGCACCAGAGGTACGTCCATCCCGGTCCTCTCGTACTAAGGACAGCTCCCTTCAAATCTCTTACGCCCGCAACAGATAGGGACCGAACTGTCTCACGACGTTCTGAACCCAGCTCGCGTGCCGCTTTAATTGGCGAACAGCCAAACCCTTGGGACCGAATTCAGCCCCAGGATGCGACGAGCCGACATCGAGGTGCCAAACCTCCCCGTCGCTGTGGACGCTTGGGGGAGATCAGCCTGTTATCCCCAGGGTAGCTTTTATCCGTTGAGCGATGGCATTTCCACTCACATACCACCGGATCACTAACTCCAACTTTCGTTACTGCTCGACCCGTCGGTCTCGCAGTTAGGCTCGTTTATGCGTTTACACTCAATGCACGATTTCCGTCCGTGCTGAACGAACCTTTGAGCGCCTCCGTTACCTTTTTGGAGGCGACCGCCCCAGTCAAACTGCCCGCCTAACAGTGTCCCCCGACCGGATTCACGGCCGCAGGTTAGAAAATCAGCAATCCAAGAGTGGTATCCCAAGGGCGACTCCACATGACCTGACGACCATGCTTCTCCGTCTCCCACCTATCCTGTACATGAATTACCGATTTCCAGTATTAAGCTGCAGTAAAGCTCCATGGGGTCTTTCCGTCTAGTTGCGGGTAACTGGCATCTTCACCAGTACTACAATTTCGCCGGGTGGGCTGTCGAGACAGTGCCCAGATCATTACGCCATTCGTGCGGGTCAGAACTTACCTGACAAGGAATTTCGCTACCTTAGGACCGTTATAGTTACGGCCGCCGTTTACCGGGGCTTCAATTCGATGCTTCGTTGCCTGACATCTCCTCTTAACCTTCCGGCACCGGGCAGGCGTCAGCCCATATACGTCATCTTTCGATTTAGCATAGACCTGTGTTTTTGGTAAACAGTTGCCTGGGCCTATTCACTGCGGCCTCTTTCGAGGCTCCCCTTCTTCCGAAGTTACGGGGTCAACTTGCCGAGTTCCTTGACAACCCTTCTCCCGTTGGCCTTAGGATTCTCTCCTCATCTACCTGTGTCGGTTTGCGGTACGGGCACCTTAGCATTCCTTAGAGCTTTTCTCGCCTCCGAGCATCGCGGACTTCCCTACTATATTTCAGTCCCTTTCGCCGCGGTCTACCAACGCCGCGGTTCCGCTATCTCGAAGTGTCCCTCTAACTTAAGTTTCGGTGGTTACGGAATTTCTACCGTATGTGCATCGACTACGCCTCTCGGCCTCGCCTTAGCTCCCGACTTACCTTGGGCGGACGAACCTTCCCCAAGAAACCTTAGATTTTCGGCCATTATGATTCCCACATAATTCTCGCTACTCATTCCGGCATTCTCACTCGAATACAGTCCACCGTTCCTTCCGATACGACTTCACCCCGTATTCGACGCTCCCCTACCACTGTCTTTTGACAATCCCAAGCTTCGGTTGTGTGCTTAGCCCCGTTATATTTTCCGCGCAGAGTCACTCGACCAGTGAGCTATTACGCACTCTTTTAATGAGTGGCTGCTTCTAAGCCAACATCCTGGTTGTTTTCGCAACTCCACATCGTTTTCCACTTAGCGCACATTAGGGACCTTAGCTGTGGGTCTGGGCTGTTTCCCTTTTGACAATGAAACTTATCTCACACTGTCTGACTGCTATCCATCATTTATCCGGCATTCAGAGTTTGATAGGGTTCAGTAACCTTATCGGCCCCTAGCCCATTCAGTGCTTTACCTCCGGTAAACTAAGATAACGCTAGCCCTAAAGCTATTTCGGGGAGAACCAGCTATCTCCGAGTTCGATTGGAATTTCTCCGCTATCCACAAGTCATCCGCCACCATTGCAACGGGGGTCGGTTCGGCCCTCCATGGAGTTTTACCTCCACTTCAGCCTGCTCATGGATAGGTCACCCGGTTTCGGGTCTATGGCAACGAACTTTATACGCCCTATTCAGACTCGCTCTCGCTGCGCCTTCGGTACTGAATACCTTAAGCTTGCTCGTTACTATAACTCGCCGGACCGTTCTACAAAAAGTACGTCATCACACTTTAACGTGCTTTGACTGCTTGTAAGCACAAGGTTTCAGGTTCTCTTTCACTCCCCTCCCGGGGTCCTTTTCACCTTTCCCTCACGGTACTGCTCCTCTATCGGTCATCAGGTAGTATTTAGGCTTGGATGGTGGTCCACCCGGTTTCCCACGGGGTTTCACGTGTCCCGCGGTACTCTGGATCCAGACTGTCAGCTCCTGCTTTCGGATACGGGGCTCTCACCCTTTTTAGCCGGCCTTCCCATGCCGTTCTCCTAGCTTCCTCTGATCGTGATGTCTGTCCGCAACCCCGGAGAATAAATCCTCCGGTTTGGCCTCCTCCGCGTTCGCTCGCCACTACTTGCGGAATCTCGGTTGATGTCTTTTCCTGGTCCTACTTAGATGTTTCAGTTCAGACCGTTCCCCTCGTACACCTATTTGATTCAATGCACGATGCTTGAGTATTGCTCAAGCGGGTTCCCCCATTCGGAAATCCACGGATATAGCGGATATTTGCTCCTCCCCGTGGCTTATCGCAGCTTGTCACGTCCTTCTTCGGCTCCTGATGCCAAGGCATTCCCCTTGCGCTCTTTATAGCTTGACCTATCGAATCATCGCTGATTCTCAGTTGAATTATGCAGGCAATTTTACAGGATTTTTGAAATTGTAATCGTTACCCATCTATACGATGTTCCACAATTAAAACCTTCATTCTTTCAAACGCTTCCGCTTGAAAGACCTCTCTGTTGCCTTGCTTATCACTTTCATCTTTCTTTGTTCAGTTTTCAAGGTACAAAGCTCTGACTTGAAGTCAGATGGAAATACTCGATCGCTCGAATACTTCTATCCAATTTCAAATTGGTGGAGATAGTCGGGATCGAACCGGCGACCTCCTGCTTGCAAGGCAGGCGCTCTCCCAGCTGAGCTATATCCCCGTGCTATCTTCTTGAGTTTAAGTGGTGGGCCCGAGTGGGCTCGAACCACCGACCTTACGATTATCAGTCGTACGCTCTAGCCAGCTGAGCTACGGGCCCATCTCTTAAGGCCATACCGCGTCTTCATCGCGTGTGCCCTCTAAATTAAACAACGAACAACTCGCTGCGCTCTCGCGCCGCGTCCGTCTGTTTTCACAGACGCTTCCGCACCCTGACCTTAGGAACTCTG
>NZ_JAHLPT010000046.1 GCF_018918025.1 Oscillibacter sp. MSJ-31
GAGCGGAAATTTCAGAAAGGAGAGTAACACTATATGAAAAAGTTACTCGCTCTGGTGCTGGCGCTGGTCATGACCATGTCCCTCGTCACCATCAGCAACGCGGCTTTCAAGGATGCTGACAAGATCAGCAACAAGGAAGCTGTCGACGTTATGGCCGCCGTTGGCGTCCTCGCCGGTTATGACAACGGCGAATTCGGCGCCAAGGACGAACTCACCCGTGGCCAGGCTGCCAAGATCATCGCTTACCTCGATCTGGGCGGCAAGACCGCTGATGCCATCAAGGGCAGCGGCACCGTCTTCACCGACGTCAAGGCGACCTCTTGGTATGCCGGTTACGTTGAGTATTGTGCCGGTGCCGGCTATGTTGCCGGTGTTGGCGGCGGCAAGTTCGATCCCGATGCCAAGGTCACCGGCGTTCAGTTCGCCAAGATGCTCCTCTGCGCGCTTGGCTACAAGTCCGACGTTGAGGGCTACACCGGCGCGGACTACACCATCTCGGTCGCCCGCGATGCCAACAAGAACGACCTGTTCGACGCGCTGAGCATCGTCACCTCCGCCAACCTGACTCGTGAGCAGGCCGCTCAGATGGCGTTCAACGCTCTGAAGGCCACCGTCGTTGAGTATCAGGGCGGCACCAACGTCTCCACCTCCGACGGCACCAAGGTCACCGTGAACGCTACCCGCAACAACGTTGCGCTCGACGCCAGCAAGGACTATCGCGATGCCGATCAGGACGGTTACCAGCAGCTCTGCGAGAAGCTGTACGGCGGCTCCAAGGGTCTGAAGCGCATCAAGAACAGCGTTGCCAATGACGATTTCGGCCGTCCCGCCGATTATAAGTGGACCTATGACGGCAAGGACGTCTACACCGCTTATAAGGCTGCTACTTTTACCTACACCGCTGACACCTCCGCCAAGGACATGCTCAAGGATCTCAAGGGCTACAAGCTCTCTAACGGCACCAAGATCACGACCGAGGCTCAGATTTCCAGCATCGCTGCCCTGACCGACAACGGCAAGCTCGTTGAGGTCTACTTCAACAGCGACAACAAGCTCGACACCAACGTTTCCGCCGACGGTGTTGTTGAGGTCACCTACACCCTCGCCAAGGTCACCTCTGTCAAGACCAACAAGGACGGCGATGTCACCTACAAGTTCGACAATGTCTCCGGTACCTTCGTTGACTATGCCGATGACGATCTCAAGGATGATACCGTCAAGCTGGCTGGCACCGTTGCCAAGAACGACTATGTGACGGTCTACAAGACCGCCGGCAATGTTGCGTATGTTTATCCCACCACCAAGGTCGTTGGCACGCAGTCTGCCTACAACACCCAGAAGAGCACCCTGACCATTGGCGCTACCACCTATAAGTATGGTACCGGCGTTGCTCAGACCGCTGCTTTCAATGGCACCAATTATCCCAACACCGATAAGGATGCCAACTACTTCCTCGATCAGTTTGGCTTTGTCGTCAAGGCTACTGAGGTCGAGTCTGAACTCAAGTTCGCCGCGATCGACGTGATCGGCAATGTTGCGAACTCTCTCGAGACCCAGACCAAGGCCAAGCTCGTCTTCACGGATGGCACGGTCAAGGAGATCGTTGTCGCCAAGCTCGTTGACGGCAACAGCACCATTACTCTCTCCAGCCTCGGCAATGGCGGTAGCAATTCCACTTATGACGGCCGTGTCGCCAGCTACAAGATCGACGACGACGGCGAGTATGAGCTGACCCTGGCCGCCAGCAACAAGGCTGACGTTACCAGCTACAGCAAGGGTACTCCCACGATCGGCGGCAAGACCACCGGCAGCAACACCATCTTCGTCGTGAAGACCCCCGATGGCAACAGCAGTAAGTACACGGTCTACACCGGCTTCAAGGCCATGCCCAGCATTTCCACCACCAGCTCCGCCAAGGCTGTTGTGAGCTGGGGTATCGATGACGGCGATGTGACCTTCGTTTACGTTGATGCCACCGCGAGCAACGTTACCGTTGATGATACCAGCGACAACGCTTCTATCGTCTACATCACCAGCGCCAAGTACACCACCAGCGGCAAGTCCGGCAAGGAGGTCTACTCCTACGCGGCTGTGATCGACGGTGAGGCCGGTACGCTGAAGACCAAGACCACGGTGTACGAGAACGGCAATGACACTCTCGTTGTCGGCCTGTACAAGGTCAAGGCTGTCAACTCCGACGGCGCTGCGACCAGACTTGAGAAGCTCGGCGGCGGCGCTTACAAGTCTACTGACTTCGTGAAGTATGACACCTCTGCCAACGGCTTTGCCTACGGCGAAGCTAAGAACGGCGTGCTTCAGCTCTCCGCTACCGACACCTACACCTATGATGGCAGCGAGACTGTCTATGTGATCGACGCCGACGGCAACGTCGCGGACGGCACGGCTGACAGCATCAACGCCAAGGACGGCGACATTAAGGCCATCTATGTCAAGGTCACCGACTCTGGCAAGATCGCCCTCAAGACCGTCTACGTCATCGAGAAGTAATTTTCCGCAAGGGAAATATCGCATGATGTAATAACAAAACGCCCCCGCCCCGCTCGAAAGAGCGGGGCGGGGGTGTTGCTTTTTCCTGTGTCAGCTCAACGAGCCTTCACATACGGAGCATTTTACTCGGCTTCCTTGGTGATGACAACAGCAACGTTCTTCTCGTTGTCGCCGGTCTTACCATTGGTGTAGACGATGACGGTATCGCCCTTCTCGAGAGCATCGCCGGTGAGGACATTCTTGACCTCGTCAGCGCCCTTATCGAGCAGGTAGGTCTCCTTAACGTCCTTGATGGAGTAGGCAGTACCATCGATCACGATGTAATCATCAACAATCGCGGTGATCTCGCCGGACTTCTTGCCGGTGTCCTTGGTGACAGCCTTATCAAGCTTGCCGTCCTTCAGCGTGTAGGAGAAGCGGTCGCCCTTGGCAATGCCATCCATGTACTCCTGCTTGCTGGTGGCGATGGTAGAGACCTCGCCGTCGACCAGAACGTCATAGGTGTAGAGGTCCTTATCCTTGCTGTCCTTGGTCAGAGTGGGGTTGGTATCGAGCAGGTAAGCAAAGGTCTTGCTGGTCTCGAGGCCCTCATCCTCACCGATGACGAACACGGTCAGAGCCTTGCCGTCCTTGTCAGCAACGATAAAGATGTTCTGAGACTGCTTGCCGACGTTCTTGTAGCCGGTCACAGTGGTAACGGTGAGCTTGCTGTCCTTGATATTGACAAAGACGAACTGCGTGTCGGCGCTCATGAGGTAGGCGTCGGCAACAACGGCGGTATCCTTGCCGATCTCGACCTTCTTTTTCAGGGAGTCATAAGTCTTGACGTCCTTGGCCTCAGCAACCTTCAGCTCATCGTCGCTGTTGAAGCTGTAAGCGATAACGGTCTTCGCGTCGATCTTCTGATCCTTGGCGATCTTGGCGGAACCCTTGGTGCCGTCAGTGAGGATGTAGTAAGCGGTCTTCTTGCCGGCAATGGGAAGGCCATTCTCATCAACCTCGCCAGTCTTTGCATCAACGACGGAGTAGACATACATGAAGTCCTTCGCGGAGACGACCTCAGTCAAGTCGCTGGCGCCGATCAGAGCCTTATCAATGCCGAGATAGAAGGTGCCGCTGGTACCGGCGGTGACCTTGCTCATATCCTTGCCGGCTACATTGAACTTGTAGGTGGTGCCATCAATGGTGAGCTTGTCGCCCTTGACAGCGGTGACCTTGCCGGTGACCTTCCCAGCGAGCTGGACGGACTGGATCTTGCCGTTCTTATCGACGGTGTAGAGAACATAGTCATCCTTGGCAAAGCTCTCGGTCTCATAGGTCTTGCCGCCAACCGTGATAGAACGCTTATCGCCGTCCTTGGCCTTGGTAACCTTGGAAACCTGAGCGAGCTTATACTCGATGGTGATGACGGTGATATCCTTGTCGTCCACGGTGACTTCAACAATGTAGCTGTAACCGCCGAGGTCCTTAGCCAGAGCCTTGATGTCAGAACCGGTCGTGACGCTGGTGTTCTTCGTGCCGTCGACGGTCAGAGTGTACTTAGTGGAAGCCGCCAGACCGAGATCCTTGAACAGGGTCTTGCCGGAGACAGCGCCGTAATAGGTGTAGTCAGCGGAATCGGTAGCATAGGTGCCGACCTCATCATTCTTGTAGCTCCAAATGATAGCCTTGCGGCCGAAAGAATCCTTGTCCTCAATGCCCTTGAGGTCCTTGCCATACAGCTTCTCGCAGAGCTGCTGAACGGTATTGTCCTTCTTGGCGTCATAACCGGTCTTGACACGATAATCATACTTGTCGTTGGCAACGGTGCTGCGCTCGGCGTTGATGACAACCTTGGTGCCGTCGGAGGTGGAGACGTTGGTGCCGCCCTTGTACTCGACAACATCGGCCTTCAGGGCGTTGAGAGCCATCTGAGCGGCCTGCTCACGGGTGAGGTTGGCAGAGGTGACGATGCTCAGAGCGTTGAACAGATCGTTCTTGTTGGCATCGCGGGCGACCGAGATGGTGTAGTCCGCGCCGGTGTAGCCCTCAACGTCGGACTTGTAGCCAAGCGCGCAGAGGAGCATCTTGGCGAACTGAACGCCGGTGACCTTGGCATCGGGGTCGAACTTGCCGCCGCCAACACCGGCAACATAGCCGGCACCGGCGCAATACTCAACGTAACCGGCATACCAAGAGGTCGCCTTGACGTCGGTGAAGACGGTGCCGCTGCCCTTGATGGCATCAGCGGTCTTGCCGCCCAGATCGAGGTACGCGATGATCTTCGCGGCCTGCGCGCGGGTCAGGGTGTCCTTGGCGTTGAAATTGCCCTTTTCATCGCCGATGAGAACGCCGACGGCGTTCAGGACGTCCACGGCTTCCTTGTTGTCGATCTTGTCGGCATCCTTGAAGTCCGCGTTGCTGATGGTGACGAGGGACATGGACATGACCAGCGCCAGCACCAGAGCGAGTAACTTTTTCATATAGTGTTACTCTCCTTTCTGAAATTTCCGCTCTTTGGGTCTACTCCCTCGCCGCGCCGGCGGCCCTTTCCGCCGTCTCCCGCGCCGCTTCCAAAGGTGAGGACGAACTCCGCAATTGTTCACAACGCCGAAAGCAGGCCGAAGCTCCTCCGGCATGGCGATACCAT
>NZ_JAHLPT010000047.1 GCF_018918025.1 Oscillibacter sp. MSJ-31
CAGCTCGCGACCATCCTCGCAAAGCTCCTCAAGCTGCCCGCCGCGAAGGACGCGGGCTTCACCGACAACACGGCGGATGCCTGGTACTATGATGCCATCAACCGCTGCGCGGCTGCCGGCATCCTCAACGGCAACGGCGACGGCACGGTGACGCCCGAAGCGCCTATCACCCGCGAGCGTGCCATGGTCATGCTGGCCCGCGCGCTCGGCATTGAGCCGATCCGCAAGCCCGACCTGACGAAGTACACCGACGCCGCGCAGGTCTCCGCCTACGCGCAGGGCTACGTTGCCGCGCTCATCGAGGCCGGTATCGTGGGCGGTGTGACGGCTGACGAGCTCGCCCCGCAGGCGAACATCAACCGCGCGTCCACCGTCACCATCCTCGACCGTGCCATCAGCACCTATGCTGACGAGGCGGGTAAGACCGTCAAGGCTGACGGCAAGGGCATCGTGCTCGTCGTCGCCGAGAACGTCAAAATCACCGGCGCTCCCGAGGGCACCAAAATCGTAGTCGCGGACGGCGCGACCGGCCTGACCGTCAACGGCAAGTCCGTCTCCGACGACCAGACCTACATCGTCCCCAAGACCGAACCTGCTAAGCCGTCCAGCAGCTCCTCCGGCGGAAGTGTTCACACGCACACTTATACTACCTTCGTGACCAATTGGAACGATATGACCACCGTCAGGAAGTGCTCCTGCGGTGCGACGCAGACCATCGAAAACAGCAACACTTATTACATTGCCAACGATACCGACCTCAAGGCTTTCCGCGATAGTGTCAATCAGGGTCATACTTTTGCGGGCAAGACTATTCAGCTGACGGACAGCATCGACCTCAAGAATGAAGAGTGGACGCCCATTGGCACTGCCGAGCATCCGTTTGAAGGAACCTTTGACGGTCAGGGTCACAAGATTACTGGCCTTACCAACAAATCTGACGCAACTTCTTTCGGCCTTTTTGAAAAGGTTCAAGGTACCGTTGTGATCAAAAACTTTGAGCTTACCGTAAATGCGGTTGCCGCTGACAATGTTAACAGCGAAGGCTGGGCAGGTGTCGTAGGTCTTTCCAACGGTGCAACCTGTGATTTGACCCTTGAAGACATCACCGTTAAGGGCACTCTTACCGCTAAGGATAAGGTCGCAGGCTTGATCGCGCAGGCACCGACTTATGCGAATAACGGTTCCAAATTGACTGTCAAGAACTGTGTGAACGAAGCTGCCGTAACTGGCGACAGAGCAGCCGGTATTTGCTGCGCCATTAATACTGATGCAGGCAACACCTTTGAAAAGTGCGTAAACAAGGGTACTATTACTGCAAAGTCCGGTAAGTATCAGACTGCCGCAGGTATTGTGTGCAAAAATGAAGCTGGCACGGTGTTTACCAACTGCAGCAATATCGGCGTACTTGATGCAAGCATCGCGTATACAATCGCAACAAAATTGGTTATCACCTTTGGTAGTGGCTCAAGAAGCGGTTCTGACAGAGTTAAAGAAGGCGATACTTACTACTATACTCAGATTAACCCCAACATTGAAACTATGCACAACCTGTTTGTGGGCGAGCCCTATTCTGCCGAAACGGCCGTTGATTGGGAACAGGTCTGCAGAACAGCTCATGCTGTAGACTATGCAGGACTGGGTGCCGGTGTTTGGTATGATACCGAAAACGCAGCTGAATATAAGGTTTCCGCAACTGCAACCAATTATAAAACCTTGAGATACTTCAAATCCATCGACGAAGCATTTGACCATGATCTGTACAACGCAACCATTACTCTGTCGGCAGATCAGACGCTGACTAAGACGAAAGCGGATCAGATGTCTTACGTGATTGATCTGGGCGGAAATACGTTGACCGCAAACTCCACCATTCATAATAGCATCAATGGCGGAACTATTACCATCAAAAATGGTACCATTGTTCAGGCAAGCAACGAAAAGCTGTTTGAAATCACAAATCAGGGTAAGCTGCAGCTCGAAAACGTTACAATCAATTCCGAAGGCAAGTGCATTGCCAGGATTGCTGCTGCATACACTGGAACCATCACCTTTGATGAGAATTGCTCCATCTCGGGTTACATTGACTTGAGCGGAAATCCTGCAACTAATGTAGTTATCAACGGAACTACATATAGTCGCGAAGCTGGCCAATATGTCTACATTGATAACAATGATGTTTCTTACGGTTTCACAAAAATCGCAACTCCTGATCAGCTGAAGGCTTTCGCTGCAGACGTCAATGGTGGCGCTGACTATGCCGGCAAGTTCATCAAGCTGACTGCTGACATCGACCTCAGCAACACGGAATGGACGCCCATCGGCAACGAGAGCGGCAAGGCATTTGCCGGTACGTTTGATGGCAACAACAAGACCATCAGCAATCTGAAAATTACCGGTGGCGGATATATTGGCCTGTTTGGTTATATTACCGGCGGTGCTGAGATCAAGAATGTAAGGTTAGCCGGTGCGGATGTGTCCGGCAGTGAGAGAGTCGGCGGCTTGGTCGGTCAAATTATCGGTAATGCGACCGTAGCCAACTGTTCTATTGATGCAGCTTCTAAAGTTACCGGTAATGACAGCAACACCGGTGGCTTGATCGGTGCGGCGCAATGCGGCAGCGCCAGCACGATTTCCCTGAGCAGCCTCACAAACTATGCTGCTGTTACAAATACAGCTAGCTCGAATTCGAGAGCTGGCGGTATCATTGGACAGGTCACCAGAAATGCAAATGTGACCATCACAAACTGCCACAACCACGGTGTGCTCAGCGCTGCGAACGGCTATGCCGGCGGTATCGTTGCCGCCTATCAGAACGGCTCTCTGACCATTAACGGCTGCACCAACACGAAACCTCTATCTGACTTTACCGGAGCGCATAAGGCCGACCTTATAGCGTGGATCACCTCTGTTCGCGCACTTACGATCAATGCGGACGGAGAGGTTAGCGGAGATATGATCGGGTATATTGAAAGCGATTATTCCAGAAACTTCAAGATCAACGGCAGCTGTTATTTTCTGAATAAAACGAGTGAGAGCTTCACCTTTGTATCCGCGCTTCAAAACAAACAGAGCCTTAACACCGCGAAGATGGACCGCATCATTGATTTTTACACCTTTGCTAAAACCAAGAATTCTAACTTTGCGACTTATCCGAACTCCAATGAGTATTGGGAAATGTTCACTAGCACTGGCGGTTTTGGCGGCGATGGCTGGCCGCAGTTGTTGAAGCAATACAACGAAGCTTATCCTGACAGGAACTTGAAGCAAGAAGAGTTTACGCCCACATGGAGAGATGCTATCATGTATTTCTACAAACCTGCACAGGGCGAATGATCTGCCACCAATGCAGCAAGCGCCCGGGCCAACGCCCGGGCGCTTGCCCTTTTTCTCCCAATACTTGACGGGTACGATGGAACCTGCTATACTTTCCTCATCAAAGGCTGCGTGAAAGCCTGCCGTTTCGGATCATGGGGCGGCAGAGTGGACACGGGAACAGCTTTTGGTGCGCGACGGCCTGCTCCCCGGCGTCATGACGGGACATGAGTGCATCCGGGAATTGTAGATTGACCGTGCGTGATAGGGTGGAATTGTCATTCGGCATATTCTCGCTGAAATGACCTTAATGAGAGGAAGTAAGCTGTCAGGCGTGCGGGGGAGGCGAACCCCTGCCTATGCGCCGGGCAAGTCTGAAACCGGTATTTTCCCGAATTGGCTGTACTTGTGACCGGCATTGCCGTTTGCGGGTACACACTTTGAGCCAAATGTGAAGCGCTTGTCCTGTGGGCGATGGGCGGCGTTAGCGTTTCTGCATGATCCGCAGGATGAGGCGAACCAAGCCCGCTGTCACACGAGGGCACGGCTCACGCAGGCTGTGTAACGCCAGTGATACCTTGACTGATTTTGGGGAAAGGGGAAATTATGCCCTTTTCCAAGAAAAAGTGTATGAGAATAGTAGTCCTTGGACTATTAGATCAATGAAGTACGACTTTGAAGAAAGCCGTGCTTTTTTCTATCCAACAATGATGAGAATATAACAGTATAAGTTGGCCTGCTGCCGGAGGGGCAATACCCATCGGTAACTCATTTCGCAGGAGGTGGTGCGTATGGTGATTTGCTGCTTTTTCTCCAGCATTTACAGCGATCTCCCTTTTCCCAGCGTACTCAGCACCTCCGGCGGTCAGGTCACGTCAATGAGAGTTTTTTGTCGCGTGATTTCGGCGAGAGGACGGGCACAGAATGCTCCGTTCCCCCAGAAAAGCACCGACATATCTAAGTGAGACTGCTTCTTTTAAGCAGTATTTGGATTATTACACGCAAAGAGCAGGATTGAGTGAGAACAAGCTGGCGATTTTTTCACGCCTCAATCAGTCAACATTAAATAAAATTGCAAATGGTAGGTTGAAAAATGTGAATATTTCTATGCTTATCTGTATTTGTTTGGCTCTTGGTCTAAATGAAGCGGAATCTATTGATTTGCTGTCCCGCAGGGAGCGGGCATTTTCTCCAGCCAACGATACGCATAGAGTGTATCTGGAATTGATCCGCATATATTCCATGAAGAAGATCGACTATAAACGGTTGGAGTGCGATTCGCAGTGCCTTTTGGAGGAAGCGGATGCATATTTGAAAAAAGAAGGAAAGGCTCCTCTCCCAAATGCGTGGAGATGAGCGATTCAGAGAGAAAAGGCAGAACTTCAAGTTATTCCATTTCGGGTTTAGCATGGGGCTCTGCCTTTTGTTATTCTATCCCTGCAATCTGGATTGCTTCATTCCTACCAACCCAGCGGCGTCCGATCAACGCTGCACAGTACACTTATGAAAGGAACAGGTATTACCCATGTTGAATATTCGCGATCTTCGGATCGACCCCGCCTCGCTGGGGACAAAGAAGCTGTTGGTGGATGTTGCGCCGGCGTATGAGTATAAAGATGGCAAGCGCACGGATACCGTGACCGGCTATCGCTATATCGTTGCGCTGCCTGCACACAGCCTTGAGAAAATCGGTGTCCGCATTGACGGTAAGCAGCTCATGGAAAAGCCGGAAGG
>NZ_JAHLPT010000048.1 GCF_018918025.1 Oscillibacter sp. MSJ-31
CAGCTCGCGACCATCCTCGCGAAGCTCCTCAAGCTGCCCGCCGCGAAGGACGCGGGCTTCACCGACAACACGGCGGATGCCTGGTACTATGATGCCATCAACCGCTGCGCGGCTGCCGGTATCCTCAATGGTAACGGCGACGGCACCGTGACGCCCGACGCGCCCATCTCCCGCGAGCGTGCCATGGTCATGCTGGCCCGTGCGCTCGGCATTGAGCCGATCCGCAAGCCCGACCTGACGAAGTACACCGACGCCGCGCAGGTCTCCGCCTACGCGCAGGGCTACGTTGCCGCGCTCATTGAGGCCGGTATCGTGGGCGGTGCGACGGCTGACGAGCTTGCCCCGCAGGACAACATCAACCGCGCGTCCACCGTCACCATCCTCGATCGTGCCATCAGCACCTACGCTGACGAGGCAGGCGCGACCGTCAAGGCTGACGGCAAGGGTCTCGTGCTCGTCGTCGCCGACGACGTAACCGTGACCGGCGACGTGGACAAGCTGCTCGTTCCCGCTGACAACGTGGACGTGACCGTCAGCGGCAGCAAGAACATCGACGACATCACCGTGACCGGCGACAACTCCAAGGTCATTCTGAACAACTCCACCGCGAACGACGTGACGCTCGACGGCAAGAACTCCGAGCTTGAGACCAAGAGCGGCTCCAAGGTCGAGAACGTCAGCGTGACCGAGGACGCCAAGGGCGCGACCGTCAACGCGGGCAGCGGCACGACCATCAAGAACGTCGAGAACAGCGCGGCGGACACCACTGTCACCGGCTCCGGCACGGTGAAGAACGTCGCGTCCGACACCGACATCACCGTTGAGACCAAGAACACCAACGTGGAGAACAGCGGTGATAGCAAGATCACTGTCACCGACGCCAAGGGCAAGGACAGCACGGTCAGCGCGACCGGCTCCGGCTCCTCCACCACGGTGAACAAGGAGACCACCAGCTCCGGCGGCGGCGGTTATAGCCACAGCCACAGCTACGACACCAGCAAGTGGGTGTTCGACGATACAAAACATTGGCACGCCTCTACCTGCGGCCACAACCTCAAGATTGACGAAGCCGAGCACACATATGAGAACGATGTCTGCACCGTCTGCGGTCAGGTCAAGGCGGACGTAGCGGTCGCCAAGATCGGCAATCAGAATTATAAGACGCTCCCCGAGGCGGTTGCCGCGGCTGCGGACGGCGCGACCATCACGCTGGTGAAGGACGCCGAAACAAATAGCCTGAAGGCGGGCATTACCTACGCTCTCAATGGCAATAAACTGACCTATACTTCTTCGGGTTCGTTCAGCTTTTCCAACCAGACGACGAGCTTTATCGGCGGCGCTAAGGGCGGCACGCTGGACTTCCCGAATATCCGTTCCACGAATTCCGCAATTTGGCCGAATGCCGGAGCAACGCTCAATGTCAGCGATATCACCGTTACCTGCAACGGCTCCGCATTCTACCCGGCTGGCAATGCGACGGCGCTGAATATCACGAACTGCAATGTTTCTTCCAGCGTTTACTGCGTTGGAACAAACGCTTCTTCGACGGATAACTACGGTGTGATCATTACGCTGAAGGATTCCAAGTTTACCAGCACGGCATCGAATGGCGACAGTACGGCTGTGATTGTCAATGTTGCGTGCGAACTGGTTATCGACAACTGCGAGCTGACCGCCGGGCGTCAGGGCTTGATCGTTCGTGCCGGTACTGCGACCGTGACGAACAGCACGATCAAGACGACGGGCACCTATGGAGAAAAAGACAAATACCACGCAGCTCCGTGGCAGTCCGGTAATGAGGTTCCCGCAGCGGCGCTGACCGTCGGCAACTACGTCGCCGGTGATGCCAATGCGTATCTTGCAGATGCGATCGTTACGCTTGAAAACACGAAACTGATTGGCGGAAATGACTTCCCGGCGCTTTATGTGGACGGCAATACCAGCCACATTGGTAAGGTCAGCATCAGTGGCGATGCTGCATCGGTCTCTGGCACGATGATGAAGGGCCAGCAGCCTGCGGAAGGCAAGGTCATTATCTCCATCACCGGCGGCACGTTCAGCAGCGACCCGACCGCGTATGTGGCCGAGGGTTATATTGCCAGAACGAACAATGACGGCAAATATGTTGTTTCCATGGTCGGCACTGCGGAGAATCCCTATACCCTTACTGAGTTCAACGCGCTGACCAAGCTCCCCGCGGGCAGGGCCAAGCTCTATGTTAATCTCGGCAACGCTTCTCTGCAGGGTGGTCTTACCATCGGTAACGAAGAAATTGCTGACCATTACCATTACACGGACTGGAATAATGATGTTGCGCCTGACGGTTATCCTCTTAAGACAAACATAAATAATTCTACAACGCATGACGGAGAGAAAACCCGCTACATCTACTCTACCGGCAAGTCCGCAGTCAATATTATCTTGACCGGTTCTGTCACAGGTGCTACTGATACCGGTGATTTCAATGCTGGTGCTATTACATTGAAGGTTCCCGATGCTGCAAATGTTAGCTTTGATACGGTTACCTTCGGTGAAGGCCAAATGGCAATGAGCATGTGGACTGAGAGCCATGTTCAGTCCATGACAGTCGCCCACAGGCTTGCGAGCGTGACCTTTAATAGCTGCACCTTCAACGGTAACTGGCTCCAGAATGGCGCTTTCGGTGCGAATGAAATGACTATCAATAGCTGCACATTTAATCTTCATGAAAATGCCATTAACAAAAACAACTCCAACCCTATCTGGATTCAGAACATGGGACAGACCAATGTGACAATCGAAGGTTGCACCATCAATGCTGTCCGTCCCATCAAGCTGTGGGAAGGAATTGCCAGTGGCACTGTAACCATTCAGGGAAACACCTTCAACATGAGTAATTTTGAAGATGCAACAGGCGATGATGCATATAAGAATGTTGCTGTAATGTTCTGCCATAGCAAACTGGACGATGTTGTGATCACCGGCAATACCGTTGAAGGAAACGCAACAGGATTCATTTGCTTCTATGACAAGAGCACCTATTGCCCCACGTTGAATGACGGCGCTACCTTTAGGCTTTACAATAATTCTTTACCTGAGGGAACGGCGCTTAGCGTTATTTGGAAGTCCGCTGAGGAGTGGAAGCCTAACTACATCTCACTTCCTCAATAATCCATCTCAATCCAAGCGCCCGCGCGATTTCGCGCGGGCGCTTGCCCTTTTTACCGCTCCATACCAGCCGCAGGCACGAAAGGGCGTAGCGCTCCCGCTTCGCTTTCCCGTGCCTGCGTTTTCTTTGCCCCTGTATCGCGGTGTACTCTCGCCTGAATGTAATCCGCTGAAAAAGTTGCAAAATTCGACTGTTATCGCGCGAAATCAATTCATTTCGGTCGTCCATTGTAGATGAGGAGGGCAACACAAAATGGCTTTTATCGTGTATGATTGTCTTGCGGAGAACAAGAAAGGCACACGTCGATCCATGAGCTCCGGGGACTTGATGTAAGAGCTCTGAAATGAGAACGTTCATTACAGAGCGCGTGCGCCCCCTGTTGATGCCGCTGTTTTTCCCAAATTTCATTTCTGAAAGGAGCGGTATCTATGCCGTTGTTCTATTATGTTTCCGACCACGAAAAGGATACGATGCACAAGCCCTTGGATGCCGAGCGCCTGCTGCGGATGCTCGGTGCCTCCGGCAAGCTGGCTGGCTTTCGCCAAGCGGCGTACATGATCGAGCGGGTGCGGGAGAATCCCAAATATGTGCAGCTCATTACC
>NZ_JAHLPT010000049.1 GCF_018918025.1 Oscillibacter sp. MSJ-31
GCCGGCGGCCCTTTCCGCCGTCTCCCGCGCCGCTTCCAAAGGTGAGGACGAACTCCGCAATTGTTCACAACGCCGAAAGCAGGCCGAAGCTCCTCCGGCATGGCGATACCATATCCCCAGCATCCGGGGCAGGAAAAAGCCGCAAAGCGCCCGCGCAGCAGGCGTTTCGCGGCTTTTTGACATTCGAAAGGGGTAGCCCTCCGGGTGGACGGCGCAGAGGGGTAAAAAACCAGTAAGCCCTTGCGCCCCAAGCGTTTCGGCGGGTAGACATCGGGTAGACATCGGCGCGCGATTACGCCGGGTGTGAAGGCAATATCATACTTTGGAATGGTTTGCATTTCGGGAAAAGGCCGTTATAATAGCCTCATCTATGCTCCAAGGGGATATCCCCTTGGTTCCTCCATCCGGAGGAACCATACCCATTCGCAGCGGTCCCGACAGGATACATTATAATATATAAGGAGAGCGAACATGAAGAAACACACACTGCTTCAAAGGCTGCTGCCGTTGGCGATGCTGGCGGCGATGCTCGCCCGTGCGGCAGGGCTTGCCGCGAACGAGGAACGCGCGGACGCCTTTGCGGACGCCGCGTCCATCCCTGCATGGGCAAGGGGCAGCGTGGGCGGGGGGGACCGTCACGCTCAAAAACGTGACGGTCCGCGGCAGCGTGATCGTCAAGGGCGGCGGCCAAGGCCCAGTTGGATATGCTGACGGAGGACGAAGCCGAGGCCCTTGCGGACAGAGCAAAGATCTTTGTGGCGGCAAACGGCACGAGGGCGGACAGCGTAACGAAGGGCTTGAAATTTGTCGAATTCTCCCAGACCGCCGCGCTGGAGGATGCTTACACCGCCGCGCGGAACAAACTCGCAGGGGAAATCTTTGTCTCCCAGGCGGAGTGCGGCCAGACGGCGCAGGAGCTGCAGGAGGCAAGCGACGCGTTCGCTGCGATCGTGCCGAACGTGGGTACGCTCTATACGAACGCGATGATCATGGAGGCCGTGAAGAACGGAGGCGCCGTCAACCCGCAGTACAGCAGCGAGTTTGCCTATTCCGCCGAAATGCAGCCGCTGCGGAACGGTTACACCTATTGGCTCTACAGGAGCAGTTGGACTGTGCCGGACAGCGGCGTGACGGTGAGCATTGACTGGTCGGTCAGCGGCGACGGTGCGCAGTACCTTGCGTTTGCGCCCGAAGGGGGCCGTGACCACAAAAACAATATGCACAGCTACGGCGTAACGGTCATGAGGCAGCCGGATGAGCCGACAGAGGTCCGGTTTGTTGCGACGGTCAAGGACTATTATGGAAATGAGATCGGCAAGCTGGGGGAAAACGGGGAATACGCCGCCATCATCGGCGCACCAATGCGCTTGAGCAATACACAGCCCAGCGCCCCCCGGTTTGCTTCCGGTGACTTTGCCACGGGTGAGATCTACATCAACCTAAACGGCGTCGAAGCGATCCAGAAAGTGGACGACAGCAAGATCGGCATTACGGGCTGTGTGAGTACGCTTGAGAACGGCCTTCATCAGATCAACAATCCCGCGGTAACGGGCGGCAAGCCGTCCACATACGGCGTGTGCCTTGACGCTATCGCGACCCATTAGAAGCGGAACGGCATCTATTGCTGTGGCCCTGTCGGCGAAGCCCTGTAGAAAAGGCGTATAACACAAGGGGTAGGCGAATGGTCAGCAACTGACTTACAATTTAACCCATCGAATAAATTGGGAGGTCAGCACATGGAATACGGTTACGCAAGAGTTTCCACAAGAGAACAAAACGAGGAGCGCCAGCTCATCGCCCTGCGGGAGTTCGGGCTGAACGACGGTCAGGTCATTCTGGATAAGCAGTCCGGCAAGGACTTTGACCGGCGCGGCTACAGGCGGCTGCTGCGAAAATTGAAAGACGGCGATACCCTTGTCATCAAGAGCATCGACCGTCTCGGGCGAAATTATGAGGAGATATTAGAGCAATGGCGCGTCATCACCAAGGAGAAGAAAGCGGCGATTGTCGTTCTGGATATGCCGTTGCTCGACACACGGAAGAGCCGCGACCTTACCGGTACGCTGATCGCAGACATTGTATTGCAGTTGCTTTCCTATGTCGCACAGACCGAGCGCGAGTTCATTCGTCAGCGGCAAGCAGAGGGTATTGCTGCAGCGAAAGCGCAGGGTGTGAAATTCGGACGGCCTCGCAAGGCACTGCCGGAAGGCTTCAGTGAAGTCAAGGCACGCTGGGAGCGCGGCGAGCTGTCTGCGAGGGCGGCAGGGAGACTGCTTGGAATCAGCCATCGGAGCTTTTTGCTCTGGGTGCAGGACGACGAGCGTAAAGAAACTGTTAATAAAACGCGGCAAGGATAGTTGTTGAAAGCTTTGGGTAAAAAAGTACGCTTTTTTAGTCGGCACCCTATTGCCATCTTATATAGGGCATGTTATTATAAAGGTATATAATTTTGTGTATATCGCTGTGGTCGACAAACTGTACCTTTTTAGCCGCTATACCCGATACACAAAATGCCATAGCTGTCCCCGTCCGCCTGTATCGCGGGCGGTCGACTATTTCGCAGGAGGTGAGCGGCGATCCGTCAGTCTCTGTACGATTTTTGCACTGAGAACGGCCATGCCGACCTGCTGACGCAGTGGGACGATGAGCGCAATTCGCCGCTGGTGCCACAAGATGTTACCTATGGCAGCCACCAGAAAGTGTGGTGGAGATGCGCCAACGGCCATATCTGGCAGGCGAAGGTCTACTCTCGCTCGGAGGGCAGCGGCTGCCCGTACTGCGCCGGACGCAAGGAAACGCCTGAGAACTCGCTGGCGGTGCAAGTCCCCTCGCTTGAAGCTGAGTGGGACGCAGAGAAAAACGCTCCGCTGAAGTTCGCCGACCTGACCATCGGCAGCCACAAAAAGGTCTGGTGGCGGTGTCCTGCAGGGCATTCCTACTGCTCCGAGGTCAAGAGCCGCGTACAGGGTACGGGCTGCCCCGTCTGCGCGGGGCGTGTTGTTCTGCCGGACGAAAACTCCCTCGCGGCAAGGTATCCCGCACTTGTTGCCGAATGGGATACCGAGAAGAACGCTCCTCTATTGCCGACGCTGGTCGCCCCGGGAACGGTGAGAAAGGCTTGGTGGCGCTGTCCCAAGGGGCACAGCTACCGTGCCGCCATCTCATCCCGCGCGGGTGGTGGAACAGGCTGCCCATTCTGCGCAGGGCAAAAGGTCATACAGGGCGAAAACGACCTCGCTACCCAATACCCGCAGCTTGCCGCGCAATGGGACGCTGCGAAAAACGGCGCTCTGATACCGGAGGCAGTGACTGCCGGTTCCAACCGCCGCGTGTGGTGGCGCTGCGAAAAGGGACATTCCTATCCGGCTGTTATAGCTCACCGCGTGCGGAGTGGAAGCGATTGTCCGTATTGCTCCAACCACAAGGTTCTGCCCGG
>NZ_JAHLPT010000050.1 GCF_018918025.1 Oscillibacter sp. MSJ-31
CAGCTCAGCCACTTTATCGAGCAGTTTCGCCTGCGCTATGGCGCCTCACCGCTTCAATACCGCAAGCGGTATGGTGCGGGGTGACAGGGACGTCTGCTGAATCAACGGAACTGCATCGTATATCCTTGCTGCTGTTCCAGCTCGTGATCATCCGGCTTGTGACCGAGGGCGATGCGTTTGCATTGAAGCTCTTGCAACCGCTTGCGGTCGATTTGGACACCGTTGGCAGCGGGAGCCGGGGCGTTGTCTCGGAAAATATTGCCCATGTGGTAGAGCAGCCGGGTGGCTGACAGCAGGACGGAGGGCGGCTCCTGTTCGCCGCGCTCCATGCGTTTCATGAAAAATTCTGCATAGCCGTGGCCGTTATCCCGCGCCGCCGCAAACCATTCATAGGCGGTGTCCATGTCTTTGGGAATACCCTCGCCCATGAGGGTCAGCTTGCCCAACAGATATTGGGCGTAGGCGTTTCCATTGTTCGCGGCCTGCCGCAGGTATTCCGCCGCAGTCGAAGCGTCCTTTGGCACATTTTTGTCACTGAGATATTCCTTTCCCAACCGGTAGGCGGCGAAATCGTTGCCGTTGTCCACCGAGCGTTTCAGCCAGTAAATGCCTTTGGCAGAATCGTGAACGTCGGCTTCATCGGAAAGATACAGCTTGCCGAGGGCGTACTGTGCTACGTCCAAGTCCTGTTCGGCGGCGCGTTCCAACAGCTTTTGCGCTTTGGCTGTGTCCGGTATCAGCAGTCCGCCGTCACGGTACGCCGTGCCGATGACGTATTGGGCGTATGCGTCACCGTCCTCCGCAAGCTGCTCCAATTGCTCCGCCGCTTCGTCCCGTTCCTCCAGGGGGAAACGATCATCATTCGCCACGCTTTGCAGATCCTGACATTCATAGCTCATGGCGTAGGTGCTGATCTGTTCGCCGTCATCCTGCATTTCCTCATCCTCAAAGGAAAACCTGTTCATGCGAAGATGCTCCGCTTCTTTGATGACGGCGTTCTTGATTTGGCGGAACTCCTTTTGTTGAGACAGCGGCGGACGCAGCCGTTTCTTCCCCTCGGAGTAGTAATCCTCCACCTGACATTGCAGTTCCCACCATGTCTGGTAGCACGCATCCACGGTGGGCAGCCGCGCCATTTGGTCGACGATCTCGTCCACCAGCTTTTTCATTGGCTTCGGCAGATAGCCGTAGGTTTTCTTGCCGCCGACCTGACCGAGCTGCCGAGACAGGTCCCAGATCATCTGCTCCGCCTCTGGGTGGATGCAGGTCATTTCCCGCATGGCCTTCGCCAATTCCAGCATTGCTTTTCGTGTTTCCGCCACCAGTTCATCGCGGGACTTGCTTTTCTGTTCATAGACATGGAGCAGCTCCTGACGGAATATCTGATTGGTGAGAGTGGACTTGATCTGCCGAATACCATCCTTGGAGAGGTATGCCTGATTCGGTTTCACCGACCAAGCCATCATGTGGACGTGGGGATGATTGCCCTCATCGTGGAACGCGGCGTACCAGTGGAAATCCTCCGGCGATATCTTCATCGCCGCGGCGATATCATTGCGGTGGGTACGCAGTAATGTGCGCCATGCGTCCGCGTGGTCATACCCCAGCCGCTCCGCGTCCTCCCGGTGGAGGGAGATGATGTGCGTCCACACGTTGCCGGTATAGTGATTCAGTTCGTCCGCAACAGCGGCGAGGTCAACGGCATCGTCATCTCCGAAGAGACCGTGTTCCCCCAGCCGCTCCGCCCTGGGCCGCAGGGCGATGTACTTGGCGTAGCCATCCATTGAGGAGAGCCTGTCCCAATTCGATTCCAGCGCCAGCGTGATGAGCGCGGACGCCGTTGCTTTTGTCGGGTGTGAGAGGTAGTCCTCATATTCCATCAACTCTTTTGTATCAGGAAAATCCTTCACCAGTTTTGCGAGGAACTGCGTCTGCTTGTTGGTGGGCGGACGGTCATCCGGAATGATCTCTACCCGCTCCCGCGTGGCGATGTACTTGAGGTATCCGCCAGCGCTTTGCCCAGCGCCGCACTTGATGTACGGACTTTTGACGATCAGCCTTGCCATGCTTCGCTCTCCAGCTCACGGAGCTTCTGTTCCAACCGCAGCTGACCATTGGTGCGCTTGACGGCGGCGATGCTCTTGGCCCGTTCCTGTCGCAGCACTTCCTCACTCACGTTGAGGCTTTGCAGGAGGATGGACATTGCCATGTCCATCTCCACCGTCTGCTTGTAGAGCAGCGACGCGATACGATCCTCGAAGAGTTTCAACCGCGCGTCGATGGCAGACTGCACCGCACGGGGCAGCGTGGTGCTTTCGCCTGCGGCCAGCATATCCGCGTAGCAGTTCACCGCCTTTTCGATGAATTCATTTTTGCTGCGGCAGTTATCTTCTTGATACCACCGCTCTATTTTTGCGGCTGTTTCATCCGTCATACGGAAATTCAGCCTGTTTTCATTTTTGCTCATCATTCCCTCCAATCTGCCGTAAGGCACGCTTGTTTTTGTTGAAACGCCTGCGCTTGTGGGAACAAAGACGCCAGTCGCTCCAAAAGTTTGCTCAAAAGGCGCCACAACCGCCTGCGTTGAAACCCCCGTCAACTGCCCGCACTGCGGGCAGAAGTGACTGGGCAGGGCGTCGGTTCCGACGCCAACCCTTTATCCTGCTATAAATAAGTTCCTCCGATAACCGCCCAAACTGCCGAAGCTACGTCCCATACGGCGTGGGAAAGTCCTCTCCGGAGCGGTTTCAAACCACACTCACACAAACGGCTCACGTTCGTTTTCACAGGTGAAAGCGGGTACACACTTGCCTTCACCAACAGGATCGTACACACCGGCTCACACGGCGAAACACGGGGCGTTTCGGACGGGGGTGGTATCACTACCCTCGGCGTGCGCTGTGTGGTCCGGAACCTCTGCGCGCGCAGCGGTCAGAAGAGCATACTTTGCCATCTTTGCATGGACCGAGGGAACGTCGGAGAGAAGCAGAGAGCCTTCGGAACGGAGACGCGCACCGTGCGCGTCTCCGTTCCGAGGCGCCGCGGCCCCGCAGGGTCGCGCCGCTCCACTGCTGTTTCTTGCGCTGCACCAGTAAGCTTCGCGGTTCGTTATCACTGCGACGAAGGGCAGAGAGGAAAATTTGTTAACGTGACTGTTGTGATTTTGTTTGTGGTGTGAGTTGTGGCTGCGGTGTAAGGGATTCTTCTTTGGTTGGTACAAAATAAGCATAGCACCCGAAGCGTATAGGAAGCCTCGGAAGCTATGCTTATTTTTGTTATAATGGGAGGGCAATGGATGGACGGTTTCTTTGGTGAGCCAAGCGCTCGAGC
>NZ_JAHLPT010000051.1 GCF_018918025.1 Oscillibacter sp. MSJ-31
CAGCTCGCGACCATCCTCGCGAAGCTCCTCAAGCTGCCCGCCGCGAAGGACGCGGGCTTCACCGACAACACGGCGGATGCCTGGTACTATGATGCCATCAACCGCTGCGCGGCTGCCGGCATCCTCAACGGCAACGGCGACGGCACGGTGACGCCCGAAGCGCCCATCTCCCGCGAGCGTGCCATGGTCATGCTGGCTCGTGCGCTCGGCATTGAGCCGATCCGCGAGCCCGACCTGACCAAGTACACCGACGCCGCCAAGGTCGCGCCCTACGCGCAGGGCATGGTGGCCGCGATGATCGAGGCCGGTATCGTGGGCGGTGTGACGGCTGACGAGCTTGCCCCGCAGGACAACATCAATCGCGCGTCCACCGTCACCATCCTTGACCGTGCCATCAGCACCTACGCGGACAAGGCCGGCGCGACCGTCAAGGCTGACGGCAAGGGCATCGTGCTCGTCGTCGCCGACGACGTGACCGTGACCGGCAACGTGGACAAGCTGCTCGTTCCCGCTGACAACGTGGACGTGACCGTCAGCGGCAGCAAGAACATCGACGACATCACCGTGACCGGCGACAACTCCAAGGTCATCCTGAACAACTCCACCGCGAACGACGTGACGCTCGACGGCAAGAACACCGAGCTTGAGACCAAGAGCGGCTCCAAGGTCGAGAACGTCAGCGTGACCGAGGACGCCAAGGGCGCAACTGTCAACGCGGGCAGCGGCACGACCGTCAAGAACGTCGAGAACAGCGCGGCGGACACCACCGTCACCGGCTCCGGCTCGGTGAAGAACGTTGCGTCCGACAAGGACATGACCGTTGAGACCAAGAACACCGAGGTCAAGAACACCGGCGACGAGAAGATCAGCGTCACCGACAAGAACGGCAAGACCACCGAGACCACTGCGGGCGGCAGCAGCACCACCACCGGCGGCAGCTCCGGCTCTTCCTCCGGCGGCGGCAGCAGCCACAGCTATAACATTTATAAGACGGATTGGGACACTATGCTTACCGTCAGTGAGTGTTCCTGCGGGGCGACGCAGGCTGTTGAAAACAGCAGCACTTACTATGTTTCCAACGACACTCAGCTCAAGGCATTCCGCAATATGGTCAACAACGGCAATAGCTTTGCTGGTAAGACCGTCAAGCTGACGGCGGACATTAACCTAAATAATGATGCGTGGACACCCATCGGCACGAGCACGACCCCCTTCTCCGGAGAATTCGACGGTGCGGGGAAATCGATTACCGGACTGGAAATCACGGGAGCAGGCGAGAACCTTGGCCTCTTCGGATATGTAGAATCCACGGTGAATATTCACGATTTCACCATCGCGGTCAATATTGATTCGACAGGCAAAAAGATTGGCGCCGTTGTGGGCGCAGCGGCTGGCAACACAAGGCTGACTTTGAGCAATATTATTGTGTGCGGCACGGTGAAGGGCGACGATAAGGTTGGCGGTCTTGTTGGTCAGGCGCCGCAGTATTCCGCGCCTACCGCAGGATACGAACCGTTGATTTCGTTTGAAAATTGTGAAAACAAAGCTGCTGTTACTGGCATGAGAGCGGGCGGTATTCTTTCGTCCGGCTTAAATGCTCGCGGAAGGGCCTCCTTTGTGAACTGCGTCAACCGTGGTACAATTACTGACGCAGCGGCCAGCAATGGCTACATCGCAGGTATCGTTGGTCAGGTCAACGCGCCCGGACTTGGCGTGGCGGCTGGAAGCAATGAGGCGGTAGCGGCTTATAAAACCAGATATAATGCCAATACATTCCTGACGATTCGCGGCTGTTCTAACGAAGGAACTCTTGTTCCCTCCACAGGCGGAACGGCATATACGCTGCTGAATACCAGCTATTCTTGCATGGATGGTACAAACGGTGCTACGGCGGTTAAGACCCAGCGCGGGCTTGTGCTGGAAGTTTATATGCTGAGCCGCTACGAAGGCAACAGCCCCTACGAATCGAATGGCGAGTCGTATGGCGTGAAGTGGAAGGAAACCGATAGCGAGAACAAATGGCTGCAGGGCTATGCGTACGATACGGATACCCCCTATGCCGTGATGCTGAATAACGGTACGAAGTTTACGCAGGACCAGTTCAATACAGACGATGCAGCCGAGAAAAATGTGACCATCAACAGCGAGGTCTATTATGCCGGCGTAAATGAAATTAAGCTGTTAAGTGATTTGACGTGGAATAAATCTTTCAGCGTCGAAGGCTCCGGAAAGGATATCACCGTGGACCTGAATGGAAAGACATTGACAGCGGCAAGGACCTTGTTCACGAATAATGTCTGCCGCATTACGTTTAAAAATGGCACGATTATCATGGTGGACGGCTGTGATGTTTTGATTTCCGGATGCTCCAATGTTACATTTGAAAATGATGTTATCCTGAACGCTGGCGGAAAGACGATTTTGTGGCTCGACGGAACGGGAGGTTCTGAGATGGGTTCTTCGACGTTTGGAACAGGTGTAAGCGGAAAAATCGAAGTAGCCAACGCTGCTGCGGCAGAAGTTACGTTCAATGGCACTACTTACAATTGGAATACCGAAGGCGGAACAATGGGAACATACACGGTTACTAATGGTGTGGTTACAAAAGATGCCACAGCCTGACAAACGTTCCCAGCAAGACCAAATCAAAGCGCCCGCGCGATTTTGCGCGGGCGCTTGCCCTTTTTACCGCTCCATACCAGCCGCAGGCACGAAAGGGCGTAGCGCTCCCGCTTCGCCTTTCCCGTGCCTGCGTTTTCTCTGCCCCTGTATCGCGGTGTACTTTCGCCTGAATGTAATCTGCTGAAAAGTTGCAAAATTCGACTGTTATCGCGCGAAATCAATTCGTTTCGGTCGTCCATTGTAGATGAGGAGGGCAACACAAAATGGCTTTTATCGTGTATGATTGTCTTGCGGAGAACAAGAAAGGCACACGTCAATCCATGAGCTCCGGGGACTTGATGTAAAAGCTCTGAAATGAGAACGTTCATTACAGAGCGCGTGCGCCCCCTGTTGATGCCGCTGTTTTTCTAAATTTTATTTTTGAAAGGAGCGGTATCTATGCCGTTGTTCTATTATGTTTCCGACCACGAAAAGGATGCGATGCAGAAGCCCGTGGATGCCGAGCGCCTGCTGCGGATGCTCGGTGCCTCCGGCAAGCTGGCTGGCTTTCGCCAAGCGGCGTACATGATCGAGCGGGTGCGGGAGAATCCCAAATATGTGCAGCTCATTACC
>NZ_JAHLPT010000052.1 GCF_018918025.1 Oscillibacter sp. MSJ-31
AGTAAACGGTAAATAACCCGTACCTGTACCGGCTGGAACAGATATGGCATACTGTCTCGGGGGGTATCGAGAAATCTCGACACTTCCCGAGACATAGTATGTGGGGGTAAGCAGAATGAACGTAAATGCAGTCAAGCATCAGGCAAAACTTTTGGAGTGGAAAGAGCGTGTAGCCACATGCCGGAGCAGCGGGCTAAGCGTAAAACGGTGGTGTCAGGAAAACGGCTGTTCACCTAAGACTTATTACCACTGGGAACGGGAAGTCTTGGGAAAAGTACGGGAAATCGAGAGGCCAGAGTCTCGGCCGGTGTTGACTGAGCTTGTCGTTGCGAAAGCATTGCCGGAACACCATGCGGCAAACACATCGTTTGTTCCGGCCGCTGTTATCCGCTTCGGACAGATGGAACTGGAGTTATCCAATACAGTATCAGCAGAGCTGTTGAGCCACCTGAAAGGACTGATGCAGCTTGCTGAATGACGCGAAAGGATTCAGTCGAATCATCATTGCCTGCGGCCGAACGGATCTGAGACGCGGGATAGATGGTCTTGCCGCAGTCGTAGCGGAACAGTTCCGGCTGGACCCTGCTGAGAAAAATGTTCTGTTTCTGTTTTGCGGGACAAAGACGGATCGCATCAAAGGGATCGTCTTTGAGGGAGACGGCTATCTGCTTTTATATAAGCGGCTTTCTGCAGGTCGCTTCCGCTGGCCCAGAACGCAGGAAGAAGCCATGGCAATTACGCAGGAGCAGTTCGACTTACTGATGCAGGGCATGACGATCGTATCAACGATACGGCAGGTTACGCCGAAAAGACTATGCTGAGTCCGTCAAAACGGAGAAAATACAGCGCAAATTATCTGCCAAAGCGGTGCCGGGGATCGCAATTTCCGAGATATGTGGAAAAAGCGAGTTCTCGGTACTGCTTTTATCCACCTTTTCGCCGGCGCAATAGGAATGAGCGCAGTCCCAATGCTCTTTTGTGGATTGCCCGGCAGCTGCAAACAGAAGATTTCAACAGTCATTATGACGAAAGCGATTGCAAGAAAAAGTGGCATGATTCATTACTTTGCAGTATAATAAGGCCATCTGAGGTAAGGAGAATCCACGCATGAAGCAGTACACGCCGGAGGAACTGAATCAGCTGAGCAAGGAGGAGATTGTGTCCCTTCTTATGCAGTCGCAAAATGAGGCTGCGCGATTCAAAGAACGTCTGGAAGAACTGCAGCTGCATCTCTTTGGCCGCAGCACCGAGCGTCTTGAGTGCCTGGGTCAGTTGAGCGCATTCAACGAAGCGGAGGTTGTCTGCAACGAAGAGGAAAAAGAGCCTGAGATAGAGGATGCTGTCGTTGCACGCTCGAAGAGACCGCGCGGCAAATTGGCAGAAGATCTCAAGGATCTTCCCACGCGAAAAGAAATGCACGAACTGTCCGAAGACGAGCTTACCCGCATTTTCGGACAGGATGGTTGGAAGCGTCTGCCGGATGAGATCAGCTGGAGTCTTGAGTACCACCCCTCTGTAAAAGAAGCGGTGGAACACCATACTGCTGTGTACGCGGCAAAGAACGAAGACCGGATCGTACGCGCTCCGCGCGGCGCAACGCTTCTTGCACACAGCATAGCGACACCGTCTCTGGTAGCGGCGATCATGAATGCAAAATATACCAATGCCATACCGCTGTACCGTCTCCACCAGGAATTCGAGCGCAACGGCGTCAAAATCTCTGAGCCGACGATGGCGAACTGGGTGATCCGGTGCGCACAGCGCTATCTTCAGCCGGTATATGACAAGCTGCACGAGGAGCTATGCCGGGCGGATATCGTTCAGGCGGATGAAACACCCTGTCAGGTGAACAAGGATGGGCGACCGGCCAATGCGAAATCCTATATGTTCGTCTACTGCAGCGGAGAACTGGAGAAAGAGCGTGGGATCGTCCTCTATGATTACCAAAAGACAAGGAATGCCGACCATTTGGATGAGTTCCTCAAGGACTTTTCCGGTACTCTGGTTTCAGATGCCTACAGCGGATACCACGCTTTGGACAGGCGAAGGGATGACATCCGGATTTCGCATTGCTGGGCGCATGCACGCCGTGATTTTTCAGACGCGGTAAAGCTGATGAAGAAAACGGGAGGGCCGTCCAAGCAGCGCATCAAGAAGTCAATTGCATATCAGGCGTTGGAGCGGATAGGAACCATGTACGCATTGGAAGATGAATACAGGGAACTACCCCCCGAGGAACGTCTCAGCCGCCGTCAGGAGCATATAAAGCCTCTGGTGGAGGCTTACTTCGCGTGGGTAAAGGAGATCAATCCGGATACCGTGATGAGCGAGAAAACGAAGGACGGTCTGCGGTACAGCATCAATCAGGAAAAATATCTCAAGGTCTTTTTGAAGGACGGAAATATCCCGATTGATAATTCGGCCAGCGAGCGAGCCATTCGCCCATTCACGATTGGAAGATCCAACTGGCACGTGATTGATTCCCTCAAAGGGGCAGACGCCAGCGCCGTCGTTTACAGCATTGTTGAAACGGCAAAGGCAAATCAACTGAAGCCATACGAATACCTGAAGCATTTGCTTTCGGTCACGGTGGAACACATCTACGACACCGATCCGGCGTATCTGGAGGATCTGATGCCCTGGTCCGAAAACCTACCGGATATTTGCAGGAAAGACTCTTAACTGAAGGTCGGCAGCCATCTTTGCGTGGCCGCCGACCTTCTTTGTCAAGGTACGGGTTATTTACCGCTTAC
>NZ_JAHLPT010000053.1 GCF_018918025.1 Oscillibacter sp. MSJ-31
ATCTCAGGGAGATAGATAACGCCATCGCTGTCCGTTGTGTAGGTGCCGACGATCTCGCCGTTTACCTTACGGACTTCAAACCTGACGCCAGAGATACGCTTACCACTGCTCTCATCACTCTTGATGATCTGCAAGCCACCTGCGGGAGTGTTATAAAAATACAAGGTCTGCGTATCGTTGGGATCAACCACGACGGTCTGTGTGCGGCTGTTCTCGTCGATGGTATAGCCCGGGATCGTCTCAACCTCTGTGACTACCACCGTGCCGGAAATACCGGAGAGGGCGATCTTGCCGTCCTTGTCCGTCCAGTACAGGCCGGTGGAGGAAAGCGTGCCGCTATCGGCATCCACATAGGAGCCATTGGCATAGACGATCTTAAACTGAACGCCCTCCAGCGGTGCCTTTGTCACAGAATCCTGCTTGACTACAATGAGGTTGCCCTTGGGCTGATTACGAAATTCCACCGTCACGACCTCGCCGGATTTGATCTTGACCGTCTGCGGGGTATCGTCGAGGATATAGCCATCCTTGGTGCGCGTCTCCTTGATGATGAGCGTCGTGTCGGGGGCAACGTCGGTAATGGTAAAAGTGCCAGCGCTATCGGTGACAAACTTACCATTGGCGTTACCAATATAATTCCCATCGGCGTCGGTGACAAGAAACTCAACATCGGAGATGGGGGCGTTCGTTACAGCATCCACCTTTTTGACGAGCACGCCGCCTTTGGGGACATTACGAAACTCCAGCGTCATCACAGAATTGCGCCTGATCTTGATGCTCTGCGGGATATCGTCAAGGATATAGCCGTCCTTAGCGCGCACTTCTTTTGCAATGACCGTCATGCCGGGTGTCAGGCTATCAATACGGATGGTGCCGGCGCTATCGGTCACATATTTGCCGTTGGCGTTGCCGATCACGCTGCCATCCGAATCCGTGATAAGAAACTCTACGTCGGAAATGGGAACGCCGGTCACGGCGTCCTTTTTGACGATAAGCAGCGAGCCCATCTTATCATTTCCGAAGGTCATGGTGATAACGTCCTGATCCTTACCGGAAAGATAGACCGTTTCCGCGGCGTCGGTGATCACATACCCGTCCGGTGCGGAGATCTCTTCGCAGACATAAGTGCCTGCCTTGAGGCCAGTCACGACAATGGTCCCATTGCTCGAAGTGCGGTACTCACCGATGACCGTGCCACCCGTACCGGAGGTGCCGCCAAGGTAGCGGATGCGGAACCACGCGCCCTCCAGCGGCTGACCACTCTCGCTGTCCACCTTGCGGATGATGATGGCGGAAAGAGGCGTGTTCTCAAAGGTTAGGATTTTGCTCTCACCACCGGAGATGAAGCATTCCTGTGTGGCAGGCTCCTTGATGGCATACCCGGACGCCGGTTCCAATTCCGTTACCTTGTACCAGCCATCCTTGATCTCAGGGAGAATGATTTTTCCGCTCGCGTCAGAAAAGTAAGTGCCGAGGTCATTCAGCTCGCCGGTGTCGGTGTGGTTGCTGCCATACCAGATCTGGAACTTGGCGCCCTTGACGGGATCGCCGGTGACGCTGTCCACCTTGCGGATCTCCAAGCTGGGCTTGAGGGCGTTGAAGAAGGTAACGGTAGAGGTTTCGCCGGGCTTCAATGCCACTTCCTGGGGGATGGGGCAGAGAATGACATGGTTGGGAACATTGATCTCCGTTACTTTGAATGTGCCAACAGGAACAGAGTCGAGGAAAATCCGCCCATGGTTATCGGTCGTGGCGCTGGTAGAAAAGCTGCCGTCGATCTGCTCGATGCGGTAGGTCACGCCCTCGATAGGCTCTCCGTTGGCGATGTTCTTCTTGATAATTTCAAGACCGGGCTTTTCATAGTCAACGAAAGTGACCTCCGAGGTTTTGCCGGGGCGCAGCGCCACGGTCTGCTCGGTATTGGTTACGATGTACGGCTCGGGAACGGATTCCTCACGCACAACATAGACACCGGCAGGAATGGCCGAGAGCGTTGCGGAACCGTCCGTCCCGGTCGTGACGGAGGTGGAATAGCTGCCGGTGACGGACTTCACCGAGAACACTGTGCCGGCGATGGGCTTACCGCTCATGGCGTCCCGCTTGGTAATCTTCATATCGGGCAGTGCGTAATTTTCGGCAGTGACCGTGTACTGCTTGTCACCATCGGTGGTATCGACATAGACGCTGATGGGCGTAGAGTCGGCGCAGTAGCCCTCCGGGGCCTCGGTTTCCACGAAGGACCACAGGCCCTTGGTGACATCCTTGACCTCAATGATTCCGCCATTTCGGGTCACATCGCTGCCGACGATCTGACCGTCGCGGTAAATATTAAATTTTGCGCCATCCAAACCACGGGTCGTTCCTGCGGCAACCTTCCGCAGCGTAATATCAGCGTCCCCAGCCGGCGGAGCAGAATCATCACCGTCCTGCGGTTTATCCTTTACCACCAGCTCACGCGGGCCATAGTAGTTGAAAAATGACTGATTTTTGCGGTTGCTCGAAAGGGCAAATACCGCCCATTTTGCACTGTCGTTCTCTACGATGGATGCGACC
>NZ_JAHLPT010000054.1 GCF_018918025.1 Oscillibacter sp. MSJ-31
GTATTCGCGTCGGGCGTAACTAACCGCCAGATGTCGGGAGTTCACAGCCGAAAATAGTCGGAAAAGGAAAAGCCACTACCACAGCTCTTTCAAACCTTGTAAACTGGAAAGTACCAACAACCCAGTGGAAAGGATGTGCAATGAAAGAGTTATACAGTAATGGCTTTGCATCAAGTATAGCACAAGCCATTGAAGAAATGAAAGCCGAACAGGGAGATGGTTTTTCCTTGGATCGTATCAACCTGGCGGAACTGGAGCGGCGGAGCGGTGTATCTCGAGGGAAACTGCGGCGGCTCAAGCGAAACGGATTTCAGGATCTGCCTCGCAGTTCAAAAGGCAGAAAACACGCTGCCACAAAGCTCAGTGGCTACACCGGCATTATCGACAGTTTGCTCCGGCAGGGTATCAAGAACTCTTCGGTCATACGGGATCGTCTGCGTCAGGCCGGGTTTGACGGCGGCGCAACAATCGTAAAGGAATACATCGCCTCCCACAAGCATCTCATCCCCGCCAAGCGACAGCAGATCGCACCGCAGGGCAACCGCGGGCGCCGCTATACGACCGGTCCCGGTGAAACCTACCAGATGGACTGGGGTTTCACGGATGTCCTGGATTACAACGAACAGGTTTACCGAGTGGCTTGCTTCGCCATGATCTGCCATCACTGCGGAGAATGTTACATTGAGTTTTTCCCCAATGCCAAGCAGGAAAATCTATTCATCGGTATGATCCATGCCTTCCAATACATGGGGATCCCTAGGTTCGTTCTTACCGACAACATGAAAAGTGTCATTCTCCATCGTGACTTGGAAGGACGCCCTGTATGGCAGAAGGATTACGAGACCTTCATGAAAACCATTGGTTTTGAAACAAAACTCTGCAAGCCACGGCATCCGTTTACCAAGGGCAAAGTAGAACGGCTGGTGCGGTTCGTGAAAGAGAATTTCCTCGCCGACAGAGTTTTTTACAACATTACCGATCTAAACTGGCACGCACTAGAATGGTGCAATTCACAGAACGGAACCTACCATCGTGCTGTGGACGGTGTGCCTCAGCGGCTCCACATGGAGGCATGCGGCGAACAACTTCGGCCGCTTCCGGAATTGGACGCGGTGCGCTTTTATCTCTGTCCGGAACGAAAAATCTCTTTTGACGGGTTCGTAAACTACGAGGGCCGACGGTTTGGCGTTCCTTATAGCTACCCGGGTGCAACAGCTCGGATCATGCGCAGCGGAGATACACTCTACATTTACTCTGCGGATCTGAGTTCTCTTTTGACGACTCATGATGTGACCTGGAGCCGCAGAGACAGCTTCTGCGAAGGGCAGTACGAGGCACTTCAGCAGCCTGAGGAACTGCCGACTGCTCCAGTAATGACGCGGATTCGCCAACTTCCAAAGCCATCTGGCGAACTCTCTTTTGCCAAATTTGATTTTGACGGGGAGGAACCAGTATGACACAGACCGTTTTTGAAAAGATGAAGACCGCGATCTCGGTGCTGAAGCTGGACTTCACAACCGAAGAATTCGCCACTTTTGCTGATGACCAGGAACTCTCAGAAGAAGCCATTGAGGCGGTACAAACTGTCTTTTCCTACATCAGTGAAAAGAAACAGCAGACCACCGTCCAAACGCTGCTCAAACTGAGTCGGCTGCCGAAAAAGGCGCCGAAAACCTTTGAAAACTTTGATTTTTCTCTGCTAAAGAGCAGAGACTTGGACCGGATCCGGGCATTGCCCTCCTTGGGTGCGGTTTATTCGCACCGCAATCTGGCCTTTATTGGACCGCCTGGAACAGGAAAAACGCATTTGGCGCAGGCATTTGGCTATGCCTGCTGCCAGCATGGAATGCGGGCCTATTTCATTAAGGCTTCCGAGCTGCGTGACCGCTTTACGGCCGCCAGACGCGTGGGGAAAACGGATTCCTGCCTCAAGAGCTTAGTTCGCCCATCCTGCTTGATCATTGATGAGATCGGTCATTGCGAATTCGATAAAGAGAATACGCGGCTGTTCTTTGACCTGATCGACCGTCGCTACAACAAGGAAGGCAATTTTAACATGGTTTTCACCAGCAACAAGAATCCGGCTCTCTGGCGTGAGGACTTTGATGAGGACTCTACACTTCTGTGTGCGCTGGACCGCATCTTTGATGAAGCTACGGTATTCAAGCTGCGGGGCGAGAGCTTCCGCGGGAAGAAACTGGATACAGTTTCTGTACAGACTGGCAAAGTAAAGGCCGTTGAGCTGCTGGCTGACCAGCAAGAAGAATAATATTTATTTGCCAATCTGGGTTGTTGGTACTATGAAATTCTATCGATTGGCTTCCGGTTTTCCGACAAAAAGCGGTTCGTTGCTCCCGACAAAACGGGGTCGTGAACTCCCGACACTAACA
>NZ_JAHLPT010000055.1 GCF_018918025.1 Oscillibacter sp. MSJ-31
ACCTGCTGCAGCGCCGCGCGGATCTCGTCGCCCATTTCGCGGTACTTGCGGTATTCCATGCTGTTCTCCGGGTCGAAGTTGACAGGTGCGACATTCATCGTCTGCCCCATCATCGGGCGACCCATGGGCTGCGGACGCCCCGCCATGGGACGCTGCATCTGGCCCGCCATCGGGCGCTGCCCCATCATCGGGCGCTGCACGGTGCTTTGCGGCTCAATGTACACAGAGCTGTCGTTGAGGCGGAAGCGCATCTCGTTAAAATAGGGGTGATTGACGGAAATGATGATGTCAAAGTCGTAGGAATACTCGTAGCGGGGCGGGACGTAGCTAACCTCCTTGCCGTCCGCATCCTCGCGCGTCAGCTCCGTGCGGCTCTCGTCGATGTCCACGCGGCAGCCGGTCAGCGCCGTGTAGTCCAGAATATCAGGGTTGGCGTCCGCCAAGTCGCGGGCGCAGGTAACGGTAAACCACCGATGCTCCTCGTCTATCAGCACCTTCCAACTCTCGCCGTAGGTGCGGGTGATGCGGAACTGGGCGGCTCTGCCCCGGTTCTCTTCCCGGTAAGCAAGCTGCTCTTTGATGTCCTCCACTGTGGAGCGGCGGCGGTCACTGAACCACGGCGAAAGCTTTTTCGCGCAGTCCTTGCAGAGATTGCCGTCCTCTAACTTGCGGTTGCCGAGAAGGCCGATCTTCTCGCCGCAGATGTCGCAGTACTTCTTATCAAATAAGCCCATGATCTATTGCTCCTGTTCCTGTGTTTTTTGGAATATCACCGTTTCTTCGCTCTCGTCCGGTCGTTCCAGCGTCAGCTCCAGCGTTCCGCTGCCCTCGCCGTCCGCTGCCTCATAGCCAAATTCCCTGATCCTGCCAAGCGAGACACCCTCCGGCGTCACAAGCTCGCGCTCCTCCACTTCCAGCTCCGTCCAGACGACCTTGCCCGGCCGGAGATAGGTAAAATCGAGGGGGGACGCCAAGACGGTCTCGCCGTCCGCGCTGAGAACGATGCCGCTCTCTTCGCCGATGCTCGCCTGCCAGCGGCCGTCTTCACTTTCCCATGTACCCTCCAGCACGGGCCAGAGGGCGGAATTGTCCGCATAGGTGTGGTCGCCGTCCAGCAGGAAAGCGGTGTCCGGATTTTCCATGCCGTCGCCCCCGTCCATGATCCGGTCTGTGACAAAGTGCTTATATAGCCCGGAAAGGGCTAAACCCACGAGTATCCCCGCCATAAGGATCCAGATCATCCGGCGCTTCATCCAACGATGTCCCCATCGTCAAAGGGATCGCCGCACTCGGGGCAGAACTTGGGGGGATGCTTGGGGTCGGCAGGCTCCCAACCGCACTTGTCACATTTATACTGGGGGACGCCGGCGGGCTTTTTCGCGCCGCACTCGGCACAGAACTTGCCCTTGTTCACCGCGCCGCAGGCGCACGTCCAGCCATCGTCCGCGACAGCGGGCTTGGGGCTGCCGCACTCAGGGCAGAACTTGCCGGTGGCGGTGGCACCGCAGGCGCATTTCCAGCTGTCGCCCGCGGGCTTGGGCTCAGGCTTCTTGCTGCCGCAGTTGGGACAGAAGTTGCCGGTGATGCCGCTCTGTCCGCAGCTGCAAGTCCAGCCCTGTACGGCGGGGGCCGCAGCGGGAGCCGCCTGCGCCTGCGCCGCCTGCTGCTGCGCGCCCTGCTGATAGAGGGTGCCCATCTGCGCGCCTGCCATGCCGCCTGCCATGCCCATGCCCATGAACGCGCCGACCGCGCCGTTCGGGTTCGCCGCCGCCGTCTTCATCGCGTCGCCGGTCGCGCCCGCGAGGTGTGCCGCCGCGCGGGTGGGATCCATGAACGCCGCGTTGCGCTGCATCTCCTTGATCATCTTCTCGTCTTCCTCGTTCGCCGTGACGGAGGAAACGCCGAAGGAGACGACCTCGATGCCGCGCAGATCGCGCCACTTGGCGCTCAGCGCCTCGTTGAGCGCGTCCGCCAGCTCGACCGTGTGGCCGGGCAGCGCGGAGTAGCGGATGCCCATCTCGCTGATCTTCGCGAACGCGGGCTGGAGCGCGGTCAAAAGCTCGGTCTTGAGCTGGCTGTCGAGGTTCGAGCGGTCATAGTCCTCGCTCACATTGCCGCAGACGTTCGTGTAGAACAGGAGCGGGTTAGCGATATGATAGCTGTACTCGCCGAAGCAGCGGATGCCCACGTCGATGTCGATCGCCGCGCGCTGATCCACGACGCGGAACGGAACGGGAGACGCCGTGCCGTACTTGTTGCCGATGAGCTCCTTCGTGTTGAAGTAGTAGACGCGCTGGTCCTTCGGCGCTTCGCCGCCGAAGGTGAAGCGCTTGCCGATGTTGCGGAAAAC
>NZ_JAHLPT010000056.1 GCF_018918025.1 Oscillibacter sp. MSJ-31
AATCAGGGTGTCCAGGGTTCGAGTCCCTGAAGGTGTACCAAAACGGCCCGTTGGTCAAGTGGTTAAGACAGAGGCCTCTCACGCCTTTAACATCGGTTCGAATCCGGTACGGGTCACCAAGGTCTTGACAAGGCATGAGCCTGTAGATATAATACAAGTTGTTTTCGGGGCGACCCGATGACATAAATAGTTGGTGCTGATTAGGGCGAGGGTCCACCCGTTCCCATCCCGAACACGGAAGTTAAGCTCGCTTCTGCCCACAATACTTGGCTGGAAACGGCCCGGAAAGATAGGTAGCGCCAACACTCCTCCTTAGCTCAATGGTAGAGCACGCGGCTGTTAACCGCGGGGTTGTTGGTTCGAGCCCAACAGGGGGAGCCAGAACAGCGCCGCCACATGGTGGCGGCGCTGTTTCCTTTTAAATTTGGCTCAGGGAGTCCAAACGGGCCTTTAGCTCAGTTGGTCAGAGCAGTCGGCTCATAACCGATCGGTCCCGGGTTCGAGTCCCCGAAGGCCCACCATACAGGGGTATAGCTCAGCTGGTAGAGCAGCGGTCTCCAAAACCGCGTGTCGAGAGTTCGAATCTTTCTGCCCCTGCCAGAAAAAACTCTTTACAACAAACGTTGTAAGTGCTATAATTAATTTGTTGAGTCGAAGTGACTCGACACCGTGCGTATACGGCCATGTAGTTCAGTTGGTTAGAACGCCGGCCTGTCACGCCGGAGGTCGAGGGTTCGAGTCCCTTCGTGGTCGCCACTCGCTGCTGTAGCTCAGTAGGTAGAGCGCATCCTTGGTAAGGATGAGGTCGGCAGTTCGAATCTGCCCAGCAGCTCCAAAAAGCATCGAAAACTTTGGTTTTCGGTGCTTTTTTGTTGCAAAAACGCTGAAAATGCTGTGGGTCAAAATGCGGGTCAACTGCCTGACCCACACCGTGACCCACACAACGAAATGTGTAGAAAGATTTAAAGAGCACTGGAGAGGAGGCTTTTGCCTTCTCTCCGGTATTTTTGCGTTTTTACTGCTTACATGACTTGCGCCATGAAGCTGCCCATGGTCTGTGCGGCTTCATCCTGTTTCTGCCTTGTAGCGTGGGTGTAGGTGCGGAGCGTAAAGCCGACGTCGTAGTGACCCAGCATGCTGCTGACGGTTTTCACATCCACACCGTTTTGCAGTGCCATCGTTGCGAAGGTATGTCGGAGATCATGAAATCTGATGTGCGGCAGCCCAGCGTCCTTCAGGATCTTCTTGTGCAGGTTTACGACGGAGTCTGGGTAGTACATCTCACCGGTTGCCGGCGAGGGGAACATGTAGGGATTCTCGGGATGCTTGCCGTGTTCCGCCATCAGCAGGTCGATGGCATCTTGAGGAATGGATATTTTTCTAACCGAAGTTTCCGTTTTGGGACGGGAGAGCGTCAGTTCGCCATTGGGATTCTTCACATATTGTTTGCTGACGGAGATGGTTTTGTTTTGGGTGTCGAGGTCGCTCTAGAGAAGCGCCGTGATCTCGCCCTTTCGCAAGCCCGTGACCAGTTCCAGATAAAACATGGGGAGCAGTCCTCTCCTGTCAGCGGCTTCCAGATAATCCTTGATGTGCTCAGGCGGAAGAATCTGCATTTCGATTTTTTGCACCTTCGGCGCGATGCAGTCCTCGGTCGGGTTCCGCAGGATCAGGCGCTCCTTGACCGCCCGTTCCAAGGCGCTGTGCAGCATGAGATGCAGGCTCCGAACTGTGGTGCTGCTGAGACCGGGATTGCCGTGACCGCTCTTGCGGTCGATGCGACCATTTTCCATCAGATCCTTGTAGAGCTTTTGTAAGTCATGGGCAGTCAACTTTGTCAGTTTGATGCTGCCGATGCGGGGAATCGTGTATGCAGGAGCTCATGAACGACCATGCAGGGCGGCACAAGCTTTCGGACTTTGTCCTGCGCTATCATCACACCACTCACATCCTCGAAATGGGAGAAACGCGCTTTCGGAAGGATTAT
>NZ_JAHLPT010000057.1 GCF_018918025.1 Oscillibacter sp. MSJ-31
ATCTTCGTTCGTGTTTCGGTCGTGTACATAAAGCGGTCGCTGCTTTCCGTCAGCGCCAGCCCCTCGCCGGTGACGTATTCATCCGCCGCCGCGCCGCGCCGGACGGTCTTCATGTTCATTTTAAGCACCTTGCAAACGCCGCTCGCGATCAGGCAGGAGACGATCACAATGATCGCGATCACCGCCCACGGACTTTCCCGCACGGGCTTGCCTGCCTCGGCAAGGCTCAGATACTCGTCGCAGGCGGTCAGGTACTCGGCAGCACCGATGTACCAGTTGCCGTCGCTGAACTGGCCTAAAAAGCGTCCCTCCAGCTGCTCCGCGCCATACTCATTGATGGCGTAGGCGGCATTTTCGCCATAGATGAACATGGCATATTTGCGGTTCTGCATACTCAGCAGGACGATCACGCCGTCACGCCCATCCCCCATGCCGAGCTGCTTATCGTGGTAGAACCGATAGGTCCCCTCGTAGACGTCGCCTCCTTGGCTGTACACCTTATAATCGTCCACGAAAGCGACATAAACGCCGCAGCTGTGGCGCGTGGAGATCTCCTCCGCGCGTGCCTCCAGCTTCGTCCTGCTATCGGATGAGAGGCAGCCGGCGAGGTCGAATATGTACCGCATGGACGATGTGTCCGGCTCCGGGAGCTCTGTGATCTCGGGCGGCGAGGTCTCCGTCTCGTCCGGCGCGTCCGCACCGCCTGTGACATCCGGCGAGGCGTTTTCGCGGATATAGTCCTCCACGCTCTCCGCCATCGCGTTTACCGCCTGCGAGAGCGCTGTGGCGCTCATGTTCATGTCCTCGCCGTTCCACGCGCGCTCGACCATATAAGGCTTTACCGCGTTGTATACAGCGTCGGACAGCTCCTGTGCGCTGCCCCGCGCCTCATCGAGGAAGGCATACACGCACCAATCCGTCTCCGAGAGCGTGTAGGCGCCATTCTCCGTGCCGCGCAGCAGCAGCGTCAGCGAGACGCCGTCCTTCCGCTCACCGCAGCCGTAGCCGGAATTCTCATAGACATACACCGCGATATCTGAGACGCTGCTGTCCTCCACGCCCTCGTCGGTGAAGGCATCCACCCGCAGATCGACGCCAAGCTCCTGCGTGAGCCGAGGGAGCGTCTGCTCCGCCGCGTAGCTCAGCTCCACGGAGCCGAGCTGCTCCGTTTCATCGTAGAACACCCCATACTCGATCGCCGCCAGGGCGGGAACGCACAATGCAGGCAGGAGCAGCAGCGAGAGCAGCAAGGCTGTAATTTTTCTCTTCATGTCCGCCCTCCTATCGCAGCAGTGTCATGGCCAAAAACGAGCCGATGGCGGACAGCGGCACGGCAATGGCGAAGAACATCGCCCAATACCGCCCCTTATCCACAGGCAGGTCGCCCACGAGCTTTCCGGTCTGTCCGTTCATGGCAAAAAGGAAGTCCTTGCCGTGCCATTTCGTATTGAGCATCCACACGGGCATGAGCGCGTAATGGACCTTGCCGCGCTTGATCGTTGTATTGCTCTCCCGTGCCGAGCAGGTCTCATAACCCGACACAGTCTTTTCCAGCGCGCTTCTCAGCGTACCTGCACAGCGCGAATCGGCGCGCTGGCGGCTGTCCTCCGCCGTCACATCGAACTTGTCGGCAAGGAAGCCCGGAAGATAGGCTGTCGAGAAGGGCTTCAGCTCGCTGTAATCATACGGCTCGATGGAGTCCATGTGCTCATCCGGCATCTTTTCCGATCCGTCCACCGGGATCTTTTCAAAGGCCAGACTTCCGGCGCGGTAGGCATCGTAGTGATCCGTCTCCGTGATCCGATAGTCGCCGCTTTTGTATGTGCGCGAGCGGGTGGCGTCGAAGTGCGCGTCGCCCTCCGCCTCGCCGCTGAACATCCAAAACGGAACATAGACGCCGCTGATCTCCTGCAGATGATTTTCGCTGGAAAAGCTCTTCGG
>NZ_JAHLPT010000058.1 GCF_018918025.1 Oscillibacter sp. MSJ-31
CGACGGACTGGCTGATGGCCGCTACTATCTCCGTGAGATCAAAGCGGCGGACGGTTATGTGCTCGACCCTGAGCTGAAAACGATCTATCTCCGCTACGGCTCCACGACAGAAATTGAATACTATACAAATGATTGAGGGCCTTCACATACGCTGTAAAAGCCCTCAACAATCCTATGATACAGCAATTATGCAGAGGCGTCAATCCAATCTTGCACGCCTGTACCTAATTTCATTGCAATAAACATATTTCTGAAAGAAAAGCTGTTTGTTTCTTGCATTGATTTCTTTGCTTTCTTATGCTATCTTATAGATACAGAAAGGGTGAGTCCAATGAACAGCTAACCCCCTCTCAACTCAAGAAAGCGAGGTTAAATTGATGTTAGATACCAAGAACCAAGGATGAGCCTTGACTGCTTCGATTGGTAGTCAAGGCTCATCTTTTTTGCTGTTACAGGCCCCAAAAGGGGCTTTTTTATTTGGCTCGGCAAACTGGAAGTTCTATTTCTGCCGCCATGCCGTTACATAATCTTTTTCCCCAATAGGTTTGTCCAAGCTGCGAGACATGGCGCCGTCGAAGCTCTGTATCGCTTGACAAGCGTGGTACAATACAAATGAGCTTTTTCCGTTTCTATACCAAACGGAAAAAGCTCATTTTTTGTTTGGGGGATCAAAAATGAAGAGAACATTCAGTACAGAGCTTGCCTATGTACTCGGCATCGTATTTGTTGCATGGGGAGTTGTCCTGATGGAAAAGGCCGACTTCGGCGTTTCCATGGTGGTAGCGCCTGCATACCTTCTTTACCGTTGGCTGTCTCCTGCGTGGAGTTTCGTCACCTTCGGCATGGCGGAATACTGTTTGCAGGCGGTGTTGCTGCTCGCCATGTGCCTGCTGCTGCGGCGCTTCCGCGTGTCGTATCTCTTCTCCTTTGTCACGGCGGTCGTCTACGGCTTTGTACTGGACGCCTTCATGCTGCTTGGCGCCATACTTCCGGCGGGCAGCGTTTGGTTGCGCGCGATCTACTATGTGCTGGGGATGCTTTTTTGCGCTGCTGGTGTTTCCGCCATGTTCCACACCTACATTTCACCCGAGGTCTACGAGCTTTTTGTGAAAGAGGTCTCTGACCGTTTCGGCGCAAATATCAATCGGTTCAAAACCGGATATGACTGTGTGAGCTGTCTGATCGGCGTGGCGATGAGCTTTCTTACCTTTGGGCTTTGGCACTTCGAGGGCGTGAAGTGGGGGACGATCCTGTGCGCGCTGGTCAACGGCTATGTCATCGGACGATTCTCCGCATTCTATGAAAAGCACTGGACGTTCTGCGACCGTTTTCCGTGGCGGAAATATTTTGTGCCGGATGCTGCAACGCAGATGTCAGCAAAGTAAAACGGCTTTTATCTCACTTCACGCCGGTGCACTGATATTTGTACCCATTTATCACTTTCTCGGCTTTGTCGCCGTCAGCTCGTAACTCAGATCCAGCAGCACCTTGAGCTTTTCGTCCGGCACACTGTCGTCCAGAGCGACCGTGATCCAATTCGCCTTGCTCATGTGATACGCGGGAAAGATACCGGCATCGCCCCGAAACGATCCGACCAGAATGGGATCGCACTTGAGGTTGACGACATCTATCATATCCGCGCTCGGCAAGCCGAGCTTGCTTTTCGGTATGTCCATTACCAAGGCAAACCACTTTTGGTTATTGCTGTGACGGAACACCTCAAAGTGGGGATGGTTGAGCCACGGGCGGTCCGGCTCTGCGCTGTAGTTGCTCAATACGAATTGTCTCAGCTCTTCCCGATCCATCGAATCACACTCCGCAAAACATATTCTCGCATCATCATTA
>NZ_JAHLPT010000059.1 GCF_018918025.1 Oscillibacter sp. MSJ-31
ATTGCTCTACCATAGGGGAGTTTCGATTTCTCCTTCGCTGTCAGGAGTGCGGCAGAACATGGCACAGCAGCCCCGTCCACTTTTCCAAGGCCGGCACGAAGCCGGAGACAGAGGGGATGCGTGCGGTGTTCCGGACGCTCTACGAGCGGGAACGGGAGGCTGCCCGGGAAAAAGCCGCGGCGGAGGCCTTAGAGATATTCAGCCAATGCCCTGTCTGCGGCAGGCTGGTGTGCAACCGCTGCTTCCTGATCTGCGAGGATCTGGATCTATGCGTTGCCTGCGCGAAAGCATTGCAGGTGCGCGGCGATGTCGTGGCAGGAGAAACTTCCTCCCCACGGGAGCTTCCTGCCGAATCAGCCGGAAGGATTTCAACAGAAGAAGATAAAACGACATGAGAAAACGGAAGTTTGCTGAGAGAATACTCTTTCCGCAAGGCAAACACAAATTATGGGAGAAAGGAACGTATCATGCAAGTAACACTCACCCATCTGCCGGATACGGCGGCGGAATTTGAGGCGTTGTCCCGCCGCACGCCGGAGGAGGTCTGCGCATGCTTCCTGTGCGCATTGAACCTATACATAAAGGACAAGGACGCGGGTGTGGCCGCCATGGACCTGCTGCGCGGGCCGCGTCCCATGACGCCTTATGACGCCCAATTTCTGCGGGACCGTCTGCGGGGCAAGGAGTATCTGCCTCTGGCCTACTTTGAGGGCGCAGCGCCGGAAAACAGCTATACCCCTGCACAGCCCTATGTGCTGAACGTCCTGCCGGATCCCCGCCCCCAGGACATGGAGCCGGGCTATCTCCGGCTGTTTCTCCGGACGGCAGGCGCAGATTCTCCCCGTCCCATCAAGCTGCGGCAGAAGCCCTCTACCGGGGAATGGTTTTTGTGGGAGTATTCCAGCCCCTTGAGCGGCATCCGCATCCCCGCTGCGCAGGATCCGTGGGCATGACGCGATGGGAAAGAGATGTTTGGCGCTGGTGCTGGCGCTGCTGCTGGCACTCAGCCTGAGCGCCTGCGGCAGCCAGCCGGATAGCACCACTCCCCCCACCGGCAGCGGCGGAGAAAACGACAGCGCATCGCCCACACCTGCATCGCATGACACCACCTATTGGACTGCCGTGCGGTACGAGTCCTACAATCCCTCCTTCGGCCGCACGGAGGTCAGCGCCATGCCCACGGAGAAATGGTGGGCGGACCTCTACCTCAATGAGGATGGAACCGCGCTGTTCCGGGAGGCGCTGGGCTTTGGCTACGCCTCTTACCTGATAAACGCCGAATGGTGGCTGGGGGCGGACAATGCCCTGCGGCTGACCGGAGAAGACCTTGACGGAAGCTTCATTTCCATGGACGGACGCAAGGAGAAGGACGGCTCCGTGATGTTGGAGACCCCTTACGGGAATCGCTTCTATTTTGAGCCGGCGGAACGGCCGGTTTCCGGCGGGGAGCTCTGTATGGCGGACCTGAAGGGGACCTGGCGGATGAGCGCCGGTGAAGCGGAGGGCGACGAGTTCAGTCCGGAGGAGATGCACATGGCCTCTCTTCTGAACATTGAGCGCTGGTGGTCCGACGATGAGGGCGGCTATACCCTGCGTGCCGACTACTACAGCGCCCACCTTTTGGATACAGATGCTCCGGAATACAAGACGGAGGAGGATCTGCTGACGGAAAAGCTGGATGAGCCGCTGATGTACGGCCTTCCAAACGAGCTTTGGTCTGCTCGGCTCTACGCCGAAGACTCTGAGGCGGAGTACTATGTCGCCCTGACGGACCGGAACACCCTGTACCTCCGGCAATACGATGAGCTGGACAACGCGCCGGCAGCCCGC
>NZ_JAHLPT010000060.1 GCF_018918025.1 Oscillibacter sp. MSJ-31
GCGTCCACGCGGTAGGCGGTCGGCGTGGTGCCGGCATGGTTCTGCTCTCCTTCGATGGTGACGCGCTGCCAGGAAATGCCTTGCAGGTTTTCGACCGCGCCGATGGAAATGCCCTCGGCGTCAAGAATAGGTCCCTGCTCAATGTGCAGCTCCACGAAGGCGCAGGGCTTGAGAAAGCCCGGCTCGACCGTACCCGCGTACCCGATGCGTCGGAGCTCCTCGCCGAGCACCGTACCGTCCGTGCCGACAGAGGCAAGCGCCTTTTCGAGCGGGTAGCCACCCGCGTAGACGAGAGAACCCATCATGTCGGGCGCGTAGCGCACACCCTCTTCGTTGGTGAACGCGCCGATGGCGATGGGACGCGCGGGCACAAAGCCCGACGCCTTGAGCGTTTCAACGACCTCGAGCGCCGCAAGAACGCCGTAGCAGCCGTCAAATTGTCCGGCATTGATGACGGTATCAATGTGTGAGCCGAGCATGAGCGGCGCGGCGTCGGCGCAGCCCTCTGGCACCCAAATACCAAAGAGATTTCCGATGTAGTCGGTCACGACCGTGAGACCGGCCTCGCTCATCCAGCGGGACACGAGATCGCGCCCCGCCTTATCCTCATCGGAGGCGGCAAGGCGGGTACGGCGGCCGTCGGCGTCAAGACCGACCGCGCCAAGCGTGTGGATACGCTTCAAAAGACGTTCTTCGTTGATGATCAGCATAGTCTGCTCCCTTCTGCTTCAAACTATCGGTTTTGCTCTGTGATGGTACCAGTATACGGGATCGAAAAAGTGAATTCTATCAGATATCAAACAAAAACTGTCACTTTTTGCTTTTCCGCTGCGAGGGGATGTGGTAGGATAGAGAAAAAGGGGGCGAGAGAATGACTGTACCGTTTCCGAAATGCGAGGGCATACAGGGCGAATTCTATCTGACGGTGGACGATAAGCTGCACGAGCATGTCGCGCCGCTTTCGGACGACCTTCCGCTCTCGGTGTATACCCAGAGCTACCGCCATGCCGCAAGAGAGCATATCCCGCTCCATTGGCACAGCGACGTGCAGCTCACATGGGTCTATGAGGGCGCGCTTGACTACACCGTTGAGGGCGGGAGCCTGGCGCTGACACCAGACGACCTCCTGCTTGTCAACGCGGGGCATCTGCACGGCTCCCGAACGGTGCAGGGCGACACGCGAACGCTGTGTATCAATTTCGCGTCGGAGCAGCTTTTCCCGCCCGCGCTGCTTCGGCGCTATATCTGTCCGCTGCTGGAGGATGCAGCCTTTTCCCACGCCGTTCTGCCGCTGCGCGCAGAGTGGTCGGAGATCCTGCGCGGCTGCTGTGCGTGGGAGGGCGAGCCGGACTGCTTCGCTGTATATGAACTGCTCGTGCAGGTGCTGCGCGAGCTGACACGCAGCTTCCGCGGCGGGACGGAGAAAGACGGCGAGGACGCGCGGCTTTTTCAAACCGCGCTCCGCTACCTGCACGAGCATTACAGCGAGCCGCTGTCTGCCGGACAGCTTGCTTCCGCTGCGGCGGTCAACCGCACCATGCTTAGTGTATTGTTCAAAAAGTACACCGGCATGACGCCGACGCGGTACCGGAATGAATACCGGCTCTACATGGCCAAGAGCATGATCGTCGGCACGGACCGGCCGATCACCGAGATCTGCGCAGAAACGGGCTACAATCAGCTCAGCCACTTTATCGAGCAGTTTCGCCTGCGCTATGGCGCCTCACCGCTTCAATACCGCAAGCGGTATGGTGCGGGGTGACAGGGACGTCTGCTGAATCAACGGAACTGCATCGT
>NZ_JAHLPT010000061.1 GCF_018918025.1 Oscillibacter sp. MSJ-31
ACCTGCTGCAGCGCCGCGCGGATCTCGTCGCCCATTTCGCGGTACTTGCGGTATTCCATGCTGTTCTCCGGGTCGAAGTTGACAGGTGCGACATTCATCGTCTGCCCCATCATCGGGCGGCCCATGGGCTGCGGACGCCCCGCCATGGGCCGCTGCATCTGGCCCGGCATGGGACGCTGCATCTGGCCCGCCATCGGGCGCTGCCCCATCATCGGGCGCTGCACGGTGCTTTGCGGCTCAATGTACACAGAGCTGTCGTTGAGGCGGAAGCGCATCTCGTTAAAATAGGGGTGATTGACGGAAATGATGATGTCAAAGTCGTAGGAGTACTCGTAGCGGGGCGGGACGTAGCTAACCTCCTTGCCGTCCGCGTCCTCGCGCATCTGCTCGGTGCGGCTCTCGTCGATGTCCACGCGGCAGCCGGTCAGCGCCGTGTAGTCCAGAATATCAGGGTTGGCGTCCGCCAAGTCGCGGGCGCGGGTGACGGTGAACCAGCGGTGCTCTTCGTCCAGCAGAAGCTTCCAGCCCTCACCGTAGGAGCGGGCGGTGCGGAACTGCGCCGCCCGTTCCCGGTTCTTCTCACGGTAGGCAAGCTGCTCCTTGATCTCGCTTACAGTGGAGTTGCGGCGCTCGCTGAACCAAGGCGAGAGCTTTTTCGCGCAGTCCTTGCAGAGATTGCCGTCCTCGAGCTTGCGATTGCCGAGCAGGCCGATCTTCTCGCCGCAGATGTCGCAGTACTTTTTATCAAACAGTCCCATGCTCTTATTCTCCGTTTTCTTAATTTTCAGGGAAAGCCCTGTCAGTCGGCGTTTTCGCCGTCGTGCTGATGCAGGATGTAGTCCGGGTTTTCCATATTGCCGCCGTCCATGATCTGATCGGTCACGAAGTGCCTATAAAGTCCCGAGAGCACGATGCCGACCGCGATGCCGGCGATAAACAGCCAGATCAATTTTCGCTTCATTCTATCTCAGCCTCCGAAGGGCTTGCCGCAGTTGGAGCAGAACTTACCCGTGTTCTTCGTGCCGCACTCGCAGGTCCATTCATTCGCCGGAGCGGGGGCGGGCTTGCCGCAGTTCGCGCAGAACTTGCCCGTGTTGCCCGCCTGTCCGCACGCGCAGGTCCAGCCTGCCGCCGCGGGCGCCGCCTGCGCCTGCGCCGCCTGCTGCTGCGCGCCCTGCTGATAGAGATTACCCATCTGCGCGCCTGCCATGCCGCCGGCCATGCCCATGCCCATGAATGCGCCGACCGCGCCGTTCGGGTTCGCCGCCGCCGTCTTCATCGCGTCGCCGGTCGCGCCCGCAAGGTGCGCCGCTGCGCGGGTCGGGTCCATAAACGCCGCGTTGCGCTGCATCTCCTTGATCATCTTCTCGTCTTCCTCGTTCGCCGTGACGGAGGAAACGCCGAAGGAGACGACCTCGATGCCGCGCAGGTCGCGCCACTTGGC
>NZ_JAHLPT010000062.1 GCF_018918025.1 Oscillibacter sp. MSJ-31
GCCTGCCGCAATGGATAAGGGCAAGGAAGCCGAGAAGTCCGCTCCCGCAGCTTCGACCAAAGCGGCACCGGCTAAGCCCGCGGCAATGCCTGCCGGTCCCGCCGCCGTCGGTCCGACCGGAACGGCCATCACACAGGTATTTGATGCACGCTTGAATCCACCGGACGAAAAGGCGCTCAAGGGCCTGCCGATCCCCAAAGAGGGCGAAAGCTACTTCATCACGCTGCATCCTGCCTATCTGGAACGCTCAAAGTACAACAATTTTTCCGTCGATAAGGACAGCGACAACTTCAAAGAGTTGTACAAGGCGGTGGAATTGACCGGTATCAAGGACCCCGTGCTGGCGCGCCCCAAGGAGGGCGGCGGACTTGAAATTCTCTCCGGCCAGCGCCGCCACCTGATCGGCACAGAGCTGAACTATCCCATTCCCACCATCATCCAGCGTATTGATGACGCCGACGCAAAAATTCTCGTCGCGGACAGCAATCTGCACCGCGATAAGATCAGCACTTATGACCTCTCCCGCGCTCTGAAAATGAAGATGGAGGGCATGAAGCAGAAAGCCGGCCGCAAAAAGAAAGGCGAGCTGGGCGAAAAGCTGAATACGGATGAAGCTATCGCAAAGGAAATGGGTATCACTGTCAGCAAATTCAACCGTATGCTGCGTATGTCCGAGGCGACCAAGGATGTGTGCAGCAAGGTGGACGATGGCACGCTCGCATTATCCATCGCATCTGCCCTCTCATTCCTGAAGCCCAAAAATCAGGATATGGCGGTACGCCTTTCCGACCTCGGCTATAGGCTCTCGACGGAGCGTGTGGAATACCTCAAGCGCGTGGAGAAAGCGGGCAGGCTGACAGAGGACGCCATGCGTAAGGTTCTTGAAGGGGAAAATATTCTTGATCCGCCCAAAGTCGTTCCCCTGCCGGTCAAGCAGGAGAAAAATTCACCTGCCGCAGTGCATCCCGCCCCGCAGGTCGCAGCTACAGAGCTGTCCCCCTCGTCCGTGATCCCATCGTCCCCTGATGTGGCGGTCCCGCCTGCTCATGTGGTGCCGACCACGGCGGTCCCTGTTTCCGTTGTGAATCGAGATGCCCCGTCCGGCACTGTGCCGGAGCAGGAGGACGATCCGTTCAAGGGAAAGCAGGAACGCGCTGAAAATACCAAAGTCATTCTCAGTGGCGACCGCCTGCGAAAATATTATCCCGACGTCAGCATGACACCGCGCGAGATCGAGGAGGACATTTACGGCAAGCTGGAACGCTGCCGTCAGATGGACGAAAAGCAGAAAGCAAAGGATTCCATTTTCAAGAAAGGCTCTACGCAGCAGCGAT
>NZ_JAHLPT010000063.1 GCF_018918025.1 Oscillibacter sp. MSJ-31
AAGCCGGGGCGATTGAAGTCCGTTCCTGAAAAGCCGTCGTCCTTGTATATCTTGAAGTTCTCAATGTCATGCTCCTTGGCGTACTTCGTCAGTATCTCGACCTGATGGGAAATGCTGTTACTGTCGCCCTCGTTGTCATCATCACGGGAAAGACGGACATATAGGGCGGTCCATTTCTCAATGAGGGATTTCGCATAGCCTGCCATCACATTCTCCCCCTCTCTTGATATGCCGCTTCTATGGCATTTGCGAGGGATATAGCTTGGTGTGCTGCTTCTGCGCCCTCTTCGATGGAATACAATGTCACATTGTTATCCAGCACCATTTTAACGGCTCTCCCACAATCCAGCACATTGCCGCGGATCAGGCGGTCGAGCTTCGCAACAACAAGGTTTGCTACATGACCGCTTGTGACAGCCTGAAGCATACGGCAGTATTCCGGTCGGTCGGCTGTCGTGCCGCTATACCCCCAGTCACAGAAGAAATGAGGGTTGGGAAGTCCGTGCTGGCGGGCATAGTCCAAAAGGGACTGTATTTGCCCATATTGAGCGTCGAGTTCGTTCTGCTTGCCGCTGTCGATGCGGCAATAAAGTGCGGTGATTTTTTCCTGCTGCCTATTCATTTGAAGCCTCCATTCCGGCAGCTACCATGTGACCTAACTGACACTTATATTATACGATGGGGCAAAATAAGCGTCAAATTTTCGCGCGTCTACTTCTTCGTTTCTCTGTCAAGTAAACGCTTGATTTTTTCGGTCGCAGTAGCTCCCTTGGAAGCGTAAATACCATTCACAACATAGGTGGTATTGCCGAGCTTGTGTGTCGTTTCAACGCGCGGAGCGGTTTCGTTTTTATCCATCAAAAAACCTCCTGATTAGGTATTGGATTGCGTCTCATGGTGGGACGCAATTTTCGACAAAAACCGCGCCCTCATGCGGACGCGGTTCTGAAATATTGTTTGTAAAGTTCTGACATGGTTTCAGGAACAAACCGGACGGCGGCTGGCACCGCCTGCACGGGACTCTCACCCCCTGCGGTTCTCGCAGATCGTCCCCATTGCCTGCGACGGCTCACGGCCCGTCAGGACCGCTTCACGCTCGGACTGTGGCTGGACGAGTGTATCTTTAACCCTGACGTGCAGATCATCGCCACAGGCCCGCCACGGCCCGCTGTGCGCCAATGGACCGCTCCCCCTTTTCCTCCTTTCTCGGCGGGATCATGGCCTGTCCCTTTCGCACGGCTTTTCCCTTTCGGGCTGCACATCAAACGTATCCGGTTGACCTATTC
>NZ_JAHLPT010000064.1 GCF_018918025.1 Oscillibacter sp. MSJ-31
GCGAAGTCGTTTTCGCCCTGTATGACCTTTTGCCCTGCGCAGAATGGGCAGCCTGTTCCACCACCCGCGCGGGATGAGATGGCGGCACGGTAGCTGTGCCCCTTGGGACAGCGCCACCAGGCCTTTCTCACCGTTCCCGGGGCGACCAGCGTCGGCAATAGAGGAGCGTTCTTCTCGGTATCCCATTCGGCAACAAGTGCGGGATACCTTGCCGCGAGGGAGTTTTCGTCCGGCAGAACAACACGCCCCGCGCAGACGGGACAGCCGGTGCCCAGCACACGGCTCTTGACGACCGAATCGTAGGAATGTCCCGCAGGGCACCGCCACCAGACCTTTTTGTGGCTACCTACGGTCAGATCGGCGAACTTCAGCGGGGCGTTTTTCTCCGCATCCCACTCGGCCTCAAGGGCAGGAACCTGTATCGCCAGCGAGTTTTCAGGCACTTCTTTGCGTCCGGTACAGTACGGACAGCCACTGCCCGCCGAACGGGAGTAGACCTTCGCCTGCCAACTGTGACCCTTGGAGCACTGCCACCATACCTTTTGATGACTTCCGAAGGAAACGTCGGATGGCGTCAGGCCGCCGTTCCTCGCGGCATCCCACTCATGCAGCAGCGTGTCGCGGCCGTTTTCGGTACAGAACTCGCGCAGGCTCTTCCCCATTCTTTCACATCCCGTATAGGACGGAATCCGTATTCCGTTCTTCGCTTTGCTGCCAAAAGCGGAAAAAGCAGATAGGAGCTGCCTCAAAAACAGCTGGAAGAGCCGAGAAAGCGGAAAATTTGCGTATAAAAGCTCGAGTCTCAAAAACACATCGTTTTGAGACTGACTTTTCTATGCGCTCGAGCCGTTACCTATTGATTTTGAGCGACGATTATGTTATATTTTCAGCAGAAAACGACACAAATACGATGTACACCGAGATATAATTTAGACGGAATACGGATTCTGTCCTAACTGACCAATCCCAGCCGCTCCAGCTGCCGCTGGTGCTCCGCGCCGCTCTCAATGAGATAGATGCGCGTCGTCTCGATGGAGCTGTGGCCGAGCATATCCGCGAGCTTCACAATATCGTGATACACACGATAGTACGCTGTAGCAAACAGGTGGCGCAAATTGTGTGGAAACACCTTCGACGGCGCGACGCCCGCTTTTTGGCAGAGCCGCTTCATCGCTGACCATATCTGCCGTCGATCCATACTTCTTCTGCCCATGGTGAGAAAGATCTCGCCGTGGGCGAT
>NZ_JAHLPT010000065.1 GCF_018918025.1 Oscillibacter sp. MSJ-31
ATTGCCATGAAACAGGAGCTTTTGCAGAAAATCATGGAGCTGCGGCAGCAGGATGTAACACAGTTCTATACGGCCTGTGACCACGGCATCGGCCTTTATGCCGCTGAGCAGATCAATGTCCTGATGGAGAGGGATCGCGACATGAAGCTCTTCTGCACCGCGCCGCATGAGGAGCAATCCACCAAATGGGCACCGTATCTGCGGGAGCGGTATTTTAAGATGCTGGAGAACTGCACGCGCACGGAGTATGCCGTCCCATTTCCGCAGACCGGTGCACAGCTGTTGGCCTACAAGCGGATTATCGACCTTGCGGACATGATGCTGACGGTCTTTGACACGGAAGCTCTGCCGACAGGCCGCACCGAGGATCACGCGCTCTTCTATGCCATAAATCAGCATAAGCCCGTTTTCAATCTTGATCCCTATGCCCTGACGATGACCAGGGTTGACGAATTGGGCCTATAAATAGATCCCACCGTGGGACGTAAAACCGCATAGCCTATCTCCTGCAAGGTAAAATAAGCACAAATCATTTGCAGGAGGTAGATTATGAACGAGCGGAAAATCACAGTGGCCATGGTCGAGGCTTACGACCGCAAGCTGAAGGAGGACGAGCACGCTGCGGCGACGCGGGAGAAATACCTGCGCAGCGTCCGCGCCTTTGCCGTATGGCTGGACGGTGCGGCAGTCACAAAAGAAGCCGTGACCGAATGGAAGGCACATCTGGCCGAGCGGCGGCAGGCCCCATCCACCATCAACACCGCGCTTGCCGCGCTGAACGGCTTGTTCCGCTTTCTCGGCTGGGAGGATTGCCGCGCGCGGTTTCTCAAGGTCCAGCGCCGCATTTTTCGTGAGCCGGAACGCGAGCTGACGCGCACGGAGTATGACCGTCTGCTCGCCGCCGCGGAGAGCACCGGCGATGCCCGTCTTGCGCTGCTGATGGAGAGCATCTGTGCGACCGGCATCCGCGTGGGCGAGGTCAAATACCTTACCGTCGAGGCCGCCAGTCAAGGCCGTGCCGAGGTTTCGTTGAAAGGGAAAATTCGGACGATCCTGCTGCCCGCGAAGCTCTGCCGCAAGCTGCTGAAATATGCCAGGAAGCAAAAAATCGCCCACGGCGAGATCTTTCTCACCACGGGCGGGAGGAGTATGGACCGGCGGCAGATATGGAGTGCAATGAAGCGCCTATGCCAAAAGGCGGGCGTCGCGCCGTCGAAGGTGTTTCC
>NZ_JAHLPT010000066.1 GCF_018918025.1 Oscillibacter sp. MSJ-31
AAGCCGGGGCGATTGAAGTCCGTTCCTGAAAAGCCGTCGTCCTTGTATATCTTGAAGTTCTCAATGTCATGCTCCTTGGCGTACTTCGTCAGTATCTCGACCTGATGGGAAATGCTGTTGCTGTCGCCCTCGTTGTCGTCATCGCGGGAAAGGCGGACATAGAGGGCTACCCACTTTTCGATAGGTGATCTCGTGTAGTTCGCCATCAAAGCACCCCCCTCTCCCCGGTAAAGCGCGGTGATTTTTTCCTGCTGCCTATTCATTTGAAGCCTCCATTCCGGCAGCTACCGTGTGACCAAACTGACACTTATATTATACGATGGGGAAAAATAAGCGTCAAATTTTCGCACGTCTACTTCTTCGTTTCTCTGTCAAGTAAACGCTTGATTTTTTCGGTCGCAGTAGCTCCCTTGGAAGCGTAAATACCATTTACAACATAGGTGGTATTGCCGAGCTTGTGTGTCGTTTCAACGCGCGGAGCGGTTTCGTTTTTATCCATCAAAAAACCTCCTGATTAGGTATTGGATCGCGTCTCATGGTGAGACGCAATTTTCGACAAAAACCGCGTCCTCATGCGGACGCGGTTCTGAAATATTGTTTGTAAAATTTCAACATGGTTTCAGGAACAAACCGGACGGCGGCTGGCACCACCTGCACGGGACTCTCACCCCCTGCGGTTCTCGCAGATCGCCCCCATTGCCTGCGACGGCTCACGGTCCGTCAGGACCGCTTCACGCTCGGACTGTGGCTGGGCGAATGTATCATTATCCTGATGTGCAGATCGTCGCCACAGGCCCGCCACGGCCTGCTGTGCGCCAATGGACCGCTCCCCCTTTTCCTCCTTTCTCGGCGGGATCATGGCCTGTCCCTTTCGCACGGCTTTTCCCTTTCGGGCTGCACATCAAACGTATCCGGTTGACCTATTC
>NZ_JAHLPT010000067.1 GCF_018918025.1 Oscillibacter sp. MSJ-31
AAACCTGCTAAAAAGTCAAGTCCTAATTCAAAGAAAAGTTATCGGCAGAAAAAGAGCATAGCAAAACAGAGGCGGCAAAGTGGATCGCCTGGCCGCCTCAAATAAAGTATTGGAGATCTCAGCTCATTCTATTGCCGGCAAACTGCGGTAGAGCTCTGTGACCTTGCCATAATAGACTCGGAGGAACTTATTCAGGCCTGCCACCATAGCGAGTTTACCGCATTTCCCTTCACTGCGTTTTTTCTCAATGAATGTAAAAATCGGATCGTTTGCCGGTTTGTGCATCACATAGCTCTGCATGACTTCGTACCCGGTCTTACGCAGATAGCGATTTCCCCGCTTGGAGATATGGCGGTTATTCGCGCAGAATTTGCCGGACTGGTACGGCGGCGCATCGATGCCGGCGTATGCGATGAGAGCCCGCTTGCTGTGAAAGCGTCGGACATCTCCGATCTCCGCGATCAGGCGCGGAGCCAGCGTGTCCCCGATGCAGGGCATTTCGCGCACGAGAGAATATTCCGGCAGAGTCTTGGCGAGAGCCTGCATCTGTGTTAAAATAGCGTCACGGGACGCCTCCACTGTGTGGAGGACCCGTATCGCTTCCGTAATGACGATCTGCGTGGATGGTGCATTGGGAAGCACAGGGATACCGTTTTGAGCTGTGGCAAAGATGAGCACTGCCATACGTTCGCAATTGCGGTATCCCTTTTTTTCCGCCCATTTGCAATAATCCTTCCGAAAGCGCGTTTCTCCCATTTCGAGGATGTGAGTGGTGTGATGATAGCGCAGGACAAAGTCCGAAAGCTTGTGCCGCCCTGCATGGTCGTTCATGAGCTCCTGCATAC
>NZ_JAHLPT010000068.1 GCF_018918025.1 Oscillibacter sp. MSJ-31
TCGCCCTTGTAGTTGCTCGAACGGCCCGTGACCTTCTTATGGCCCTTGGTCGCCAGAATGTTTGCGGGCATCGCTTCACAGTAGAAGTATTCCTTCCACTGGTCGGCCATCACGCCGCCTGCCGCGCCCGCGATCGCTTTAATCAGTCCCATAGGTCTTTTCTCCTTTTCTGTTTGGTTTTGTTTGAAATGGTTTCCTTGCAATGACTGCCGCTTCGCCGTCAGAGCGGCGGAGCACTAATCTACCTCTGTCAGGAAGGTGTCTCCGCTGACAAAAAACGGATCCTGATCTGTAATGGGCCAGGTAAACCAGCTCTCGTCCCAGGGCCGCTTCATGAACAGGCACAGCTTTGCCGTTTTCTCCGGAATCGTAAGAGAGAACCACTGGGGTTCGTTGATCCGAATCGTTCCCTCATACAGCACCGTATCCGTGATCCACTCCCGCATGGTGCCGTCCGCGTTCAGCTGGGGCGTTCCCGTGCAGAACCGGATATCCGTCTCGTACCAGCGTCCCACCAGCAGCAGCTTGTTCTGCCCGCTCTTCTCCAGCGCGGTCATGGGGATCGCCGCCAGCGGCTGCGCCACCTCCACAGGTGGGTCACGCCAGTAAAACATCAGCGACTTGTTGGGTTCGTCCGCCAGAGCCAGCGTCAGCGGCTCCGGCAGGAGGCTCTCTTCGCGCGTATAGATAGCGGTGCGGGCTGCCGGCGCGTTGTCCAGCTCATCGTATTGCCGGAGGTACAGGGTGTTCCGGTCCGTCAGGGCGACATAGTACTCCGCCTCAGAGTCTTCGGCGTAGAGCCGAGCAGACCAAA
>NZ_JAHLPT010000069.1 GCF_018918025.1 Oscillibacter sp. MSJ-31
ATAAGCATCCACCCGCCAAGCGGGTGGTTTTGCTTATGCGGGCAAAGCCCTATGTTCCTCGCGCACGCGTCAAACGCGTAAGTACGGTCTGCCAGCTGCGCAGGATTGTTACTTGCCGCCCGTAAACGGGCCGTACTGACTCATGGTAAGTTGCTCACCCATTTCGTCCTCTTTTAGCTGGTTCTCTATATACTCCGCAATTCGGCTCTCATTCTTTCCCACGGTATCTACATAGTACCCCTTGCACCAGAATTCCCTGTTGCGATACTTATACTTCAATTCGCCGAATTGCTCATACAACATCGTACTGCTCTTTCCTTTCAGATACCCCATAAAACTTGATACTGCGATTTTAGGAGGTATTTCTACCAGCATATGGATGTGATCCGGACAAACTTCCGCTTCTACTATGCGTACTCCCTTCCATTCGCACAGCCGCCTTAGAATTTTTCCTACGGCTTCTCGTTTCTCTTGGTAGAATACTTTCCGCCGATACTTTGGCGCAAACACAATATGATATTTGCAATTCCATTTTGTGTGCGCTAAACTATTGATGTCATTCATTCCCATTGAGTGGCCTCCTTCTGGTTTATAAGTTGCAGTTGGCAGACCGCATCTTTATCTTACCAGAAGGAGTTTTTTCTCCTCAACTATTTAATTCTTACCGAACCACGCGTCTAACGCGTGGTTTTGGTATACAA
>NZ_JAHLPT010000070.1 GCF_018918025.1 Oscillibacter sp. MSJ-31
AAAACCTCCTATTGCGGTATACTGGTAAAGGTTTGGCGACCGCATTACCAGAGCAATAGGAGGTTTTATGCAATTTAAAAAAGACGAAAGAAACGAAATAAAGAGCACATCACATTCAAGATACCGTTGTCAGTATCACATCGTATTCGCACCGAAGTACCGCAGAAAAGAGATCTATGGGCAGTTGAAGAAAGACATAGGAGAAATACTGCGGACCTTGTGCAAGCAAAAGAACGTGGAAATACTGGAGGCAGAGGCGTGCATAGACCACATACATATGCTGGTGAGCATTCCGCCGTACTTAAGTGTAGCACAGTTCATGGGATTTCTCAAGGGAAAGAGCAGTTTGATGATCTTCGACAGGCACGCGAATTTGAAGTACAAGTATGGGTCGAGGAATTTTTGGTGCAGAGGATACTATGTGGATACTGTGGGGCGCAACAAAAAGATCATAGCGGAGTATATCCGAAATCAACTTGAGGAGGATTACGCTGCGGATCAGATCAGCATCAAAGAATATGCAGACCCGTTTACGGGTGACAAGAATAAGAAGGCATAA
>NZ_JAHLPT010000071.1 GCF_018918025.1 Oscillibacter sp. MSJ-31
TCCGGCAAGCTGGAGTGCGACTACTGCGGCGCGAGCTACGATGTGGCGCAGATCGAGGCGCTCTACGCGGAGAAGGAGGGCAAGGCTGCGGCAGCGCAGCAGTCCGCCGAGGAAAAGGCCGCCGCGGAAAAGGCCGCCGCGGAAAAGAAAACCGCCGAGGGGAGCGAGTGGGATATGTCAGACCTCAGCACCGACTGGGGTGCGGAGGGCGAGGGCATGAAGGCCTATAACTGCCCGAGCTGCGGCGCGCAGCTCATCTGTGACGCGACCACTGCCGCGACCTCCTGCCCCTACTGCGGCAACCCCACGGTCGTACCGGGGCAGTTTGCGGGCACGCTGAAGCCGGACTTCGTGATCCCCTTCAAGCTCAGCCGCGAGGACGCGATCCAAAGGCTCAAGCAGCATTATAAGGGTAAGGTATTCCTACCGAAGAGCTTTTCCAGCGAAAATCATCTGCAGGAGATCAGCGGCGTCTATGTTCCGTTTTGGATGTTCAGCGGCGAGGCGGAGGGCGACGCGCACTTCGACGCCACCCGCTCGCGCAC
>NZ_JAHLPT010000072.1 GCF_018918025.1 Oscillibacter sp. MSJ-31
GGCCTGCGGTGTCGCCGTAGGCCGGCTCGACCGCTCCTGTGCCGACCGTGAGCAGACTAACTGTCATGGCGAACACAAGAATGAGGGATAAGATTTTGCGTTTCATTTTGGTCCTCCTAATGTATTTTTTCCGCGGCTCCCCGCGGTTGGGATACTTATTTCACCGGCTCCGCCGGAGATTCACTTAGAATCGCTGTGCATTGGCTCAATGGTCTGCCTGCGCAGATTGGACAGCCGCAGCGCTGTTTTCCCGTGCGGCTGTTGACGACCGCCCGCCACGCATGACCCTTATCGCAGAGCCACCAGACCTTGCGGCGGCTGCCGGGCGTCACCTGCTGCGGTGTAAGGCTGCCGTTGCGCGTCGGGTGCCATTGCGAGGCAACGACCGGCTCTATCGTCGCGAGGTCGTTGAAGCCGGGCAGAACCTTGTGGTTGGAGCAATACGGACAATCGCTTCCACTCCGCACGCGGTGAGCTATAACAGCCGGATAGGAATGTCCCTGTTCGCAGCGCCACCACACGCGGCGGTTGGA
>NZ_JAHLPT010000073.1 GCF_018918025.1 Oscillibacter sp. MSJ-31
TCCTGATCTGTAATGGGCCAGGTAAACCAGCTCTCGTCCCAGGGCCGCTTCATGAACAGGCACAGCTTTGCCGTTTTCTCCGGAATCGTAAGAGAGAACCACTGGGGTTCGTTGATCCGAATCGTTCCCTCATACAGCACCGTATCCGTGATCCACTCCCGCATGGTGCCGTCCGCGTTCAGCTGGGGCGTTCCCGTGCAGAACCGGATATCCGTCTCGTACCAGCGTCCCACCAGCAGCAGCTTGTTCTGCCCGCCCTTCTCCAGTGCGGTCATGGGGATCGCCGCCAGCGGCTGCGCCACCTCCATAGGTGGGTCACGCCAGTAAAACATCAGCGACTTGTTGGGTTCGTCCGCCAGAGCCAGCGTCAGCGGCTCCGGCAGGAGGCTCTCTTCGCGCGTATAGATGGCGGCGCGGGCTGCCGGCGCGTTGTCCAGCTCATCGTATTGCCGGAGGTACAGGGTGTTCCGGTCCGTCAGGGCGACATAGTACTCCGCCTCAGAGTCTTCGGCGTAGAGCCGAGCAGACCAAA
>NZ_JAHLPT010000074.1 GCF_018918025.1 Oscillibacter sp. MSJ-31
TCCGGCAAGCTGGAGTGCGACTACTGCGGCGCGAGCTACGATGTGGCGCAGATCGAGGCGCTCTACGCGGAGAAGGAGGGCAAGGCTGCGGCAGCGCAGCAGTCCGCCGAGGAAAAGGCTGCCGCGGAAAAGAAAACCGCCGAGGGGAGCGAGTGGGATATGTCAGACCTGAGCACCGACTGGGGTGCGGAGGGCGAGGGCATGAAGGCCTATAACTGCCCGAGCTGCGGCGCGCAGCTCATCTGTGACGCGACCACCGCCGCGACCTCCTGCCCCTACTGCGGCAACCCCACGGTCGTGCCGGGACAGTTTGCGGGCACGCTGAAGCCGGATTTCGTGATTCCCTTTAAGCTCAGCCGCGAGGACGCGATCCAAAGGCTCAAGCAGCATTATAAGGGTAAGGTATTCCTGCCGAAGAGCTTTTCCAGCGAAAATCATCTGCAGGAGATCAGCGGCGTCTATGTTCCGTTTTGGATGTTCAGCGGCGAGGCGGAGGGCGACGCGCACTTCGACGCCACCCGCTCGCGCAC
>NZ_JAHLPT010000075.1 GCF_018918025.1 Oscillibacter sp. MSJ-31
TGGATGCCGAGCGCCTGCTGCGGATGCTCGGTGCCTCCGGCAAGCTGGCTGGCTTTCGCCAAGCGGCGTACATGATCGAGCGGGTGCGGGAGAATCCCAAATATGTGCAGCTCATTACCAAGCGCCTTTATCGTGAGACCGCGCAAAAGTTTGATACGTCGAGCAGCTGCGTGGAACGCAACTTGCGAACATTGATCCAGACTTGCTGGAAGTATCCGGACCATAGCTTTCTTGACCTCATCACAGGCGCTCCGTTGATGCAGGCGCCGACCAATACGCAGTTTATTGATATGCTGGCGGCATATCTCCGCAACTGAGGTATAGGAGGGAGAAAGGCGGCATCCTGCCGCCTTTCCCGATAGGACCTTTCGATGTTGCTGCCGGTTGGCATGGGCGCACTATGAACAATGCGCTCATGCGAGCTGGCGACAGCCGAGAACTGAATAGGTCAACCGGATACGTTTGATGTGCAGCCCGAAAGGGAAAAGCCGTGCGAAAGGGACAGGCCATGATCCCGCCG